>NZ_RBKS01000001.1:0-1345574 GCF_003634555.1 Frondihabitans australicus | reverse complement strand
ATGTGATCTCCCCCATCGTGCTCCCCTGGCGGCGGATGCGCCCCGCGGGCGGTCAGTGCGCGGCGGCGTCCCAGCTCTCGCCGTGGCCGACGGAGACGTCGAGCGGCACCTTGAGGTCGGCGGCCGAGCCCATGCGGCGACGGACGATCTCCTCCACGTCGTCGGCCTCGCCCCGGGCGACCTCGACGATGAGCTCGTCGTGCACCTGCAGCAGAACGCGCGACCGGAGCTCGCGCTCGTCGAGGTCGTCGCGCACACCCAGCATCGCGATCTTCATGATGTCGGCGGCCGAGCCCTGGATCGGGGCGTTCAGGGCGGCGCGCTCGGCGTTCTCGCGGAGCACGCGGTTCGGCGAGGTGAGGTCGGCGAACGGGCGTCGGCGGCCGAAGATGGTCTCGGTGTAGCCGTCTTCGCGGGCCTGCTCGACGACGCCGCGGAGGTAGGTGCGGACGGCGCCGAAGCGGGCGAAGTAGTCGGCCATGAGCTGCTTGGCCTCGGCCGTCTCGATGCGGAGCTGCTTGGAGAGGCCGAACGGGCTCAGACCGTAGGCGAGGCCGTACGACATGGCCTTGACCTTGGTGCGCATGAGCGGCGACACGTCGGCCGGCTCGACGCCGAAGATGCGGGCGCCGACGAAGCGGTGGAGGTCTTCGCCGACGTTGAACGCCTCGATGAGACCCGGGTCGCCGGAGAGGTGCGCCATGATGCGCATCTCGATCTGCGAGTAGTCGGCGGTGAGCAGCGTCTCGTAGTCGGAGCCGTGCTGGAACGCGGCGCGGATCTCGTGCCCGACCTCGGTCTTGACGGGGATGTTCTGGAGGTTCGGGTCGATCGACGAGATGCGGCCCGTCGTCGTGCCCGTCTGGTCGTAGGTCGTGTGGATCCGGCCGCCCTCGTCCACCGCCTTGTCGAGCGTGTCGATGATCTGCCGGAGCTTCGTGGCGTCGCGGTGCTTCAGCAGCAGCCCGAGGAACGGGTGCGGATGCTTGTCTTGGAGGTCGGCGAGCGAGGCAGCGTCGGTGGAGTAGCCCGTCTTCATCGCACGGGTCTTCGGCATGTCGAGCTGCTCGAACAGGACCTCCTGCAGCTGCTTGGGTGAACCGAGGTTGACCTCGCGCCCGATGACCTCGAACGCCTCGGCGGCGATCGAGGCGGCGGTGTCGCCGAGCCTGACGGACAGGTCGCGGAGCGACTTCTGGTCGGTGGCGACGCCCGTGAGCTCCATGTCGCCGAGCACCCGCACGAGCGGCAGCTCGATGTCGCGGAGCACGCCGCGGGAGCCCTCGTCGAGCGCCTCGACGATCGCGTCGGAGACCCGGAGGGCGTACCAGGCGTCGAGCGCGGCCGAGCCGGCGTCGTCGGCGGGCACGAGCTGGTTCGGGTCTGCCGTCGGCATCTTCTCGCCGAGGTGCTCGTAGACGAGGTCGTCGAGCGCGAACGAGGTGCGCCCGGGCCGCAGGAGCCACGCCGCGATCCGCGGGTCGCCCACGAGACCGGTGAGCGGCAGCCCGGAGGTCTTCAACGCCTTGTAGCTGCGCTTCGCGTCGTGCACGACCTTCGGACTGCTTGCGCCGAGCCACTCCTCGAGCGCGACGTAGTCGCCGCGGCCCGCGGCCCAGGGCACGTACACGGTGTCGTCGGCGGCCGCGATGCCGAGGCCGGTCACGGTGCCGCCTGCGCCGTACTCGACGGCCAGACCCACGGCCGGCTTGTCGGCGCCCGCGTGGTTCTTCAGCCAGAAGCCGAGCTCTTCGTCGATGAGCGTGCGGACGACGGGCGTGGTGGGCCCGACGGGCTCGGAGGGCGCAGGAGCGCTGCCCTCGCCGTCGCCCGAAGCCTCGGCCAGGGCGACCACCCGGTCGAGCAGAGTGCGGAACTGCAGGCGGTCGAAGACCTCGCGGACCGCTGTGACGTCGATCGGCCGACGTTCGAGGTCGCCAGGGCCGACCGGGAGCTCGACGTCGGTGACGAGCCGGTTGAGGCGGCGGTTGCGCTCGGCTCGCTCGTACTGCTCGCGGAGCTTGTCGCCGACGACGCCCTTGATCTCGTCGCGGTGGGCGATCACCTCTTCGAGGGAGCCGTACTGTGTGATCCACTTGACCGCGGTCTTCTCGCCGACCTTGTCGACGCCGATCAGGTTGTCGCTCGACTCGCCGACGAGGGCGGCGATCTCGGGGTACTGCGGAGGCTCGATGCCGTAGCGCTCGAAGACCTTGTCGCGGTCGTAGCGGGTGAGGTCGGTGACACCTCGTGCGGACGGGTAGAGGAGCGTGACGTCGTCGTTGACCATCTGGATGGCGTCGCGGTCGCCGGAGACCACGGAGACGCGGAAGCCCTCGGACGCCCCGCGGCTGGCGAGGGTCGCCAGGATGTCGTCGGCCTCGAAGTCCTCTTTCGTGATCGTCGTGATGCCCATGGCGTGCAGTGCCTCCTGCAGCAGGGGGATCTGGCCGACGAACTCGGGCGGCGTCTCGGAGCGGGTGCCCTTGTACTCGGGGTACTCGCGCGTGCGGAAGGAGTAGCGCGAGATGTCGAACGCGACGCCGAGATGCGTCGGCTTCTCGTTCTTGAGGAGGTTCAGCAGCATCGAGATGAAGCCGTGGATGGCGTTGGTGTGCTGGCCCTCGCGGTTGACGAAGCTGTCGACCGGAAGGGCGTAGAACGCCCGGAAGGCCAGGGAATGGCCGTCGATCACGAGAAGGGTAGGCTTTGCTGCGTCCGACACCCCGTCAGCCTAGCGGCCGCCTCCGACACTCGTTCCGGTGCGGCGGCCGACCGCGACGGGCTCCGTTCGCGAGGAGGCCGAAGTGACCGATCCCATCATCGAGACAGGTGGCGCAGGAGCCGAGACCGGCTCGTCGCCCGCTCCCCTGCCCGACGACGACCTCGACGTCTCCGGGCGACGCGGCGTCGGCGACCTGGCCGCGAAGATGGGCATCGAGATCCTCGAGATCAGCGCCGAACGGGCGGTCGGCCGGATGCCGGTCGAGGGCAACACGCAGCCGTTCGGCATCCTCCACGGCGGTGCCCACGTGGTGCTCGCCGAGTCGCTGGGATCGATGGCGGCGACCCTGGCCGCCGGCCCGGGGCGCATGGCGATGGGCATCGAACTCAACGCCAGCCACAGCAGGGCGGCGACGAGCGGCTGGGTGACCGGCACGTGCACGGCGATCCACATCGGGCGCACCCTCGCCACGCACGAGGTCGTGCTCACCGACGATGCGGGCCGGAGGCTGAGCACGGTGCGCATCACGAACATCCTGCGCGACGCCCGCTAGGACGCGCCGGGCGCGCCGCAGACGCAGAAGGCCGACCCCGCCCGGGGTCGGCCTTCGTCGTGAGGGGTGCTGCTACTTCTTGACGCTGAGCTGCTCGATGATCGCCTGGGCGACGTCGTGCATGGTGAGGCGGCGGTCCATCGACGCCTTCTGGATCCAGCGGAACGCCTCGGGCTCGGTGAGGCCCATCTTCTCGTTGAGGAGGCCCTTGGCCCGGTCGACGAGCTTGCGCGTCTCGAAGCGCTCGACGAGGTCGGCGACCTCGGCCTCGAGGGTGATGATCTGCGTGTAGCGCGAGAGGGCGATCTCGATGGCGGGGAGGAGGTCGTTCGGCGTGAACGGCTTCACCACGTAGGCGAGGGCGCCGGCTTCGCTGGCGCGCTCGACGAGTTCTTTCTGGCTGAAGGCGGTGAGGAGCACGACGGGCGCGATGTGGTTCTTGCTCAGCTGCTCGGCGGCCGAGATACCGTCGAGCTTGGGCATCTTGACGTCCATGATCACGAGGTCGGGACGCAGCTCGGTGGCGAGCGCCACTGCTGCTTCGCCGTCGCCGGCCTCGCCGACGACCTCGAAGCCGTTGTCGCGGAGGATCTCGACGATGTCGAGGCGGATGAGACTCTCGTCTTCGGCGACGACGACGCGTCGCGGAGCTGCGGGAGTTGCTTCTTGGTCACTCACGAATGGAATCCTACCGTCTTGAGGTTTTGTGGAATCGCGCGGCCCGGGTGAGGGGCGCTGCGACCGGGGCTCGGCCGCTCCGGCACGGCGCCCAGGGTGCGAATGGCGGGACTCGAACCCGCAAGCCGTGAGGCAGAGCATTTTGAGTGCCCCGTGTATGCCAATTCCACCACATTCGCGTGAATGACCAGCCTACCGACTTCATGACGACTTCTTTCGCGCGGGCGGTGTCGCTGAGGCTCCGCCTGGGATAGGGTGAGCGGCACTGGTTGTTGTGTGACGCATTTGTACTTCGCGATGAGGCGGTTTCGCTCTCATCGTTCCTAGAGGGAGCGGAAGACACCGCGACGAGAGATCTCGCACGGGGATCGAGCACCTCTGATTGAAGGAATACAGAAAAATGGCAACAGGCACCGTCAAGTGGTTCAACTCCGAGAAGGGCTTCGGCTTCATCACGCCTGACGACGGTTCGACCGACGTGTTCGCGCACTTCTCGGCCATCTCGGGTTCGGGTTACCGCAACCTCGAGGAGAACCAGAAGGTCGAGTTCGAGACCACCCAGGGCCAGAAGGGCCTCCAGGCCGAGAACATCCGCGTCCTCTAGCCCTAGGCGACGCACACCCGAGAGGCCCCGGCATTCGTGCCGGGGCCTCTTGCATTCCCCGGCCGAGCCGTGTGCGGATCAGTCGGGGACGGGCAGGCCCAGGATCAACGCGACGGGTTCGTAGTCGTGCTTGGCCGTCACATACGTCAGCTCGGCGAGTGCCCCCGTCGCCTGCGGTGTCAGGGTGCCGGTGGGCGAGTGACCGGGCGCCTCGGACGGCCCCGCCGACTCGAAGGGCACGTTCTCGAGGGCGACGCGCGCGGCACGGAACCGGCGGGTGAGGACGCTCCAGAGCACGAGCTCGTCGGCCGTGGCGTCGTCGGGAGCATGGCGGGCGACCTCGGCCGGCACCTGGATGGCGGGAAGCCGCACGACCACCTCGGTCGCCTGCGCCCGGAAGGCCTGGCGCATGCCGATCGCCGTGGCGAAGCCCACCACTCCCCCGAGCCCGAACAGCATCGCGAGATCGAGGGGTGCCGTCAGACCCGACGAGTGCCAGGCCGAGAGGTCGAGGAATCCGCCGCCGAGGGCCGCGCCCACGAACGCAGTCCAGTGCAGGCGGATGCGGTGCCCGCGACGCCGGATGCGCGACGCATCCGAGTAGCTGCGGGCCACCTCGGCGACGCTGTGCTCGGAGTCGGTCGGCACGACGTACAGGCGCGAGCCGAACTCGAAGCACCCCTCGTGCGAACCGTCGACAGCCATGCGACGATCCTAGGTTTTCGGCGGCCTCCGGGCGAGGCCTTCACAGCATGGTCACGGCTCGCTGGGAATGAAAACGGCGACGGCCGCCCTCACCCAGAGGTGAGAGCGGCCGTCGGTCGAACCTAGCTGCGCGCGTAGGCCGGAGCCGCCTCGTTGTGGGCGTCGCCGACGCGGTGCACGCGCAGGTCGTTCGTCGAGCCGGAGATCCCGGGAGGGGACCCGGAGATGACGATCACCTTGTCGCCGTGCTGGGCGAGACCGTTGCCGAGCAGCACGTCGTCGACCTGGCCGAACATGGCGTCGGTGTGGGTCACCGGGTCGACGAGGTACGACTGGGCGCCCCAGCTCATCGCCATGCGGCGGCGGATGGCCTCGTCGGTGGTGAAGGCGACGATCGGGATCGCGTGACGGAGGCGAGCCATGCGGCGG
Source organism: Frondihabitans australicus (assembly GCF_003634555.1). NCBI lineage: Bacteria > Bacillati > Actinomycetota > Actinomycetes > Micrococcales > Microbacteriaceae > Frondihabitans > Frondihabitans australicus. The sequence continues at coordinate 1,339,880 of NZ_RBKS01000001.1, read as the reverse complement.
ACGGTGTCGCCGCCCTCGGTGAAGACGCAGACGTACTTGGCCTCGACGAAGTCGGCGACCTCGGCCGCGGCGAGCGTGATGGCGCCGGGCTGGGTGCGGGGCTTCGTGCCGAGTGCCGGGATCCGTTCGAGGCCGTGCTCTTCGGTGGACTGCACGATCCTGGCCATGGTGGCCACCGTGATCGCGGGGTACTCGCCGACGCTGGTCTCGCCCGAGAGCATGACGGCGTCGGTGCCGTCGAGGACGGCGTTCGCGACGTCGGACGTCTCAGCGCGGGTCGGGATCGGGCTGGAGATCATCGACTCGAGCATCTGCGTGGCGACGATGACCGGCTTGGCCATGCGACGTGAGAGCTCGATGGCATGCTTCTGGACGATCGGCACCGCCTCGAGCGGCAGCTCGACGCCGAGGTCGCCTCGCGCGACCATGATGCCGTCGAAGGCGTCGATGATCTCCTCGAGGTTGTCGACCGCCTGGGGCTTCTCGATCTTCGCGTAGACCGGCACCTTGCGGCCCTCTTCGGCCATGATCTCGGCGACGCGGTCGATGTCCTCCGCGTTGCGGACGAACGAGAGGGCGATGAAGTCGGCACCGAGGCCGAGGCCCCAGCGGAGGTCGGCTTCGTCTTTCTCGGAGAGCGCGGGCACGTTGACCGCGACGCCGGGCAGGTTGATGCCCTTGTTGTTCGAGACCGTGCCGGCCACGACGACCTCGGTGGTGACCACGGTGCCATCGGTCTCGAGAACGCGCAGCTTCACGCGGCCGTCGTCGATGAGCAGCGGGTCGCCGGCGGCGACGTCCTGCGGCAGGCCCTTGAAGGTCGTGCCGCAGATCTCCTTCGTGCCGAGGATGTCCTCGGTCGTGATCTTGAAGATGTCGCCGACCGCGAGGTCGTGCGGGCCGTCGGAGAACTTGCCGAGACGGATCTTCGGACCCTGCAGGTCGACCAGGACCGCGACGGCACGGCCGGAATCGGCCGCCGCCTTGCGCACGTTCTCGTACACGCCCTGGTGCACCTCGTAGGTGCCGTGACTGAGGTTCATCCGCGCCACGTCGACACCGGCGTCGATGATCGACCGGATGTCGTCATAGCTCGACGTCGCGGGCCCGAGGGTCGCGACGATCTTTGCTCGTCTCAAAATATTCCTTCGTCGGAGGTGATTGCGGGGTGAAGCGCACGTGGCACCACCCCACCCTATTCCCGCCGACGAGGGTGCCAGTAACCGGCACCCGTCGTCGGCATGAATTCGTGCGGCCGGGGTGGTCGCAGCGGGTCAGATCACGGAGATGGCGCGGTCGGTCGGCTTGACCGGGAAGGGCAGCGAGGTCGAGCCCTCGAGGTACCGGTCGACGGCCGACGCGGTGGCGCGGCCCTCGGCGATTGCCCAGACGATGAGCGACTGGCCGCGGCCGGCGTCGCCGGTCACGAAGACGCCCGGCTCGCTGGTCTCGTACTGGCCGTCGCGCTCGACGTTGCCGCGCTCATCGAACGGCACGCCGAGCTGGCTCTCGAGCGTCTCGCTCTCGGGGCCTGTGAAGCCCAGCGCCAGGAGGACCAGGTCGGCCGGGATCTCGCGCTCGGTGCCCGACTTCGGCACGCGGCGCCCGTCGATGTACTCGGTCTCGGCGACGCGGATGGCGCGCACCTCGCCGACCTCGTTGCTCAGGAACTCGACGGTCGACGCGAGGTACACCCGCTCGCCACCCTCCTCGTGCGCACTCGAGACCTCGAAGAGCGTCGGCTGAGTCGGCCACGGCTGGTGCGACGGACGCTCGAGAGGCGGCTGCTTGCCGATGGCGAGGTTCGTGACGCTCAGGGCGCCCTGGCGGTGCGCGGTGCCGATGCAGTCGGCTCCGGTGTCGCCGCCGCCCAGGACGACGACGTGCTTGCCCTCGGCCGTGATCTGGTCGGCGACCTGGTCGCCGGCGCCGGCCTTGTTCTGCTGGACGAGGTACTCCATGGCGAAGTGCACGCCCGAGAGGTCGCGGCCCGGGATCGGCAGGTCGCGCGGCACCGTCGCGCCGGTCGCGACCACGACGGCGTCGTAGCGCGCGCGCAGGTCGTCCCACGAGATGTCCTTGCCGATCTCGACGCCGGCGCGGAAGCGGGTGCCCTCGGCCTGCATCTGGGCGAGGCGGGCCTCGATCTGCTTCTTCTCCATCTTGAAGTCCGGGATGCCGTAGCGCAGGAGGCCGCCGATGCGGTCGTCGCGCTCGTACACGGCCACGGTGTGGCCGGCGCGCGTCAGCTGCTGCGCGGCGGCGAGGCCGGCGGGGCCGGATCCGACGATCGCCACGGTCTTGCCGGTGAGGCGCTCCGGCGGGTGCGGCGTGACCCAGCCGTTCGAGAAGGCCTGGTCGATGATCGACACCTCGACCTGCTTGATCGTCACCGCGGGCTGGTTGATGCCCAGCACGCAGGACGCCTCGCAGGGTGCGGGGCACAGGCGGCCGGTGAACTCCGGGAAGTTGTTCGTCGCGTGGAGACGCTCGATGGCCTGACGGCCTTCGCCGCGCCACATGAGGTCGTTCCACTCGGGGATCAGGTTGCCGAGGGGGCAGCCCTGATGGCAGAACGGCACGCCGCAGTCCATGCAGCGGCCGGCCTGCCGGCGGAGCTCGCCGGACTCCTGCTGCTCGTAGACCTCTTTCCAGTCCATGAGACGGACCGAGACGGGGCGACGCTGCGGGAGCTCGCGCTTCTGGACCTTGAGGAAGCCCTTCGGGTCAGCCACCAGTAACCTCCTGGGATTTTGATGGGCACAGCCGGTTCCAGACCTCGTTCGTGTCAGCCACCGGTCACCTCCTGGGATTTTGATGGGCACAGCCGGTTCCAGACCTCGTTCGTGTCAGCCACCGGTAACCTCCATGATTCGATTCCAGACCTCGTCGCCGTCGGGGTCGAGCCCCTCGTCGACAGCCGTCTGGCGTGTCTCCATGACCGCGGCGTAGTCGCGCGGCAGAACCTTCGTGAACTTGGATGCGAGGGCCTCGCCGTCGGCCAGGAGGCGCTCCGCGAGGCCGGATCCGGTCTCCGCGAGGTGCTTCTCGAGGAGGTCGGTGACGATCTCGAGGTCGGCGCTCCCCAGCTCCTGCAGCAGGAGCTCGCCGGTCGTCAGGGAGTCCTCGTTCACGTTGTCGCGCTCGAGCCCGAGCACGTAGGCGGTTCCGCCCGACATGCCCGCTCCGAGGTTGCGACCCGTGGGGCCCAGGATCAGCGCGAGGCCGCCCGTCATGTACTCGAGCGCGTGGTCTCCCACGCCCTCGACGACGGCGGTGGCGCCGGAGTTGCGCACGAGGAACCGCTCGCCCACGATGCCGCGGATGAACATGCTGCCCTGCGTCGCGCCGTAGCCGATCACGTTGCCGGCGATGACGTTCTCCTCCGGCACGAAGCCGGCACCCGCGGGCGGACGCACGACGATCGTGCCGCCGGACAGGCCCTTGCCGACGTAGTCGTTGCTGTCGCCCTCGAGGCGCAGCGTGATGCCGGCCGGGAGGAACGCGCCGAGCGACTGCCCGGCGGATCCGGTGAGCGTCACGTCGATCGAGCCCTGCGGCAGGCCGTTCTCGCCGTGGCGGACGGTCACCTCGTGGCCCAGCATCGTGCCGACGGCGCGCTCGGTGTTGCGGATCGGCAGGGTCAGCGAGACCTGGCCGCCCTTCTCGAGCACCTCGGCGGTGGCGTGGATCAGCTGGTTGTCGAAGTGCTTCTCGAGCTCGTGGTCCTGCGGAACACGGTTGCGCCGCGGCTCGTCGTCGGCGAACTCCGGCCCGACGAGCACGGGCTCGAGGTCGAGACCCGACGCCTTCCAGTGGTCGACGGCGCGGTCGACGCCCAGCAGCTCGCTGTGGCCGATGGCCTCGTCGAGCGAGCGGAAGCCGAGCTCGGAGAGGTACTCGCGCACCTCCTGCGCCAGGAACTCGAAGAAGTTGACGACGTACTCGGCCTTGCCCGAGAAGCGCGCACGCAGCTCGGGGTTCTGCGTCGCGACGCCCACGGGGCAGGTGTCGAGGTGGCAGACGCGCATCAGGATGCACCCGCTCACCACGAGCGGGGCCGTCGCGAACCCGAACTCCTCGCCTCCGAGGAGCGCGGCGACGATGACGTCGCGGCCCGTCTTCATCTGTCCGTCGACCTGGACGACGACGCGGTCGCGCATGCCGTTCAGCATGAGCGTCTGCTGCGTCTCGGCCAGGCCGATCTCCCACGGCGTGCCGGCGTGCTTGAGGGAGTTGAGCGGGCTGGCTCCTGTTCCGCCGTCGTGGCCGGAGACCAGGACGACGTCGGCCAGGGCCTTCGTCACGCCCGCAGCTACCGCGCCGATGCCGGACTGCGACACGAGCTTCACGTGGACGCGGGCGGTCGGGTTGGCGCGCTTCACGTCGAAGATCAGCTGCTTGAGGTCTTCGATCGAGTAGATGTCGTGGTGCGGGGGCGGCGAGATGAGGCCGACTCCCGGCGTCGCGTGACGCGTGCGCGCGACCCAGGGGTACACCTTGGACGGAGGCAGCTGGCCGCCCTCGCCCGGCTTCGCGCCCTGCGCCATCTTGAGCTGGATGTCGGTCGCGTGCGTGAGGTACATGCTCGTCACGCCGAATCGGCCCGACGCGACCTGCTTGACCGCGCTGCGGCGCTCGGGGTCGAGGAGGCGGTCGACGTCTTCTCCGCCCTCGCCCGTGTTCGACTTGCCGCCGAGGCGGTTCATCGCGATGGCGAGCGTCTCGTGGGCCTCGCGGGAGATCGAGCCGTAGCTCATCGCGCCGGTGGAGAACCGCTTGACGATCGACGAGACGGGCTCGACCTCGTCGAGCGGCACCGCGGGACGCGTGCCGGTGCGCAGCGTGAACAGCCCGCGCAGGGTCATGAGGTTCTCGGCCTGGTCGTCGACGAGCTTGGTGTACTCGCGGAAGATGTCGTACCGGCCCGACCGGGTCGCGTGCTGCAGGCGGAACACCGTCTCGGGGTTGAAGAGGTGCGGCGGACCCTCGCGGCGCCACTGGTACTCGCCGCCGGTCTGCAGGCGCTCGTGCGCGCTCGTGGCGCCGTCGGCCGGGTACGCGCTGAGGTGGCGCTCGGCGTTCTCGGCCGCGACCACGTCGATGCCGACTCCGCCGAGGCGCGTCGAGGTGCCGGTGAAGTAGGTGTCGATGAACTGCTGGCTGAGGCCGACGGCCTCGAACGCCTGGGCGGCCGCGTAGCTCGACACGGTCGAGATGCCCATCTTCGACATGATCTTGAGGACGCCCTTGCCGAGCGCCTTGATCACGTTCTTGACGGCCTGCTCGGGCGAGATGCCGGTGATCATGCCGCTGCGGACGAGGTTCTCGCACGTCTCCATCGCGAGGTACGGGTTGATCGCCGACGCGCCGTAGCCGATCAGCGTCGCCACGTGGTGCACCTCGCGGACGTCGCCGGCCTCGACGATCAGACCGGTCTTCATGCGCTTCTCGGTGCGGATCAGGTGGTGGTGCACCGCCGCGACGAGCAGGAGCGACGGGATCGGCGCGAGGTCGGCCGTCGAGTCGCGGTCGGAGAGCACGATCAGCTCGGTGCCGTTCTCGATGGCCTCGTCGACCTCGGCGCAGATCGCGGCGATGCGCTCCTCCATGGCGCGCGGACCCTTGTCGACGCGGTACAGCCCCTTGATCGTGGCCGTGAGGCGCGATCCTGGCCGCGGGTCGATGTGCTGGATCTTCGCGAGCTCGTCGTTGTCGATCACCGGGAAGTCGAGGATCACCTGGCGCGCGTGCTCCGGCGTCGCCGCCAGCAGGTTGCGCTCGGGGCCGAGGCCCATGCCGAGGCTCGTCACGACCGACTCGCGGATCGAGTCGAGCGGCGGGTTGGTCACCTGCGCGAACTGCTGGGTGAAGTAGTCGAACAGCAGGCGCGGCCGGTCGGAGAGCACGGCGATCGGGGTGTCGCTGCCCATCGCGCCGAGCGGCTCGGCGCCGGTCTTCGCCATGGGGGTGAGCAGGATCCGAACCTCTTCCTCCGTGTACCCGAACGTCCGCTGACGCCTGGTCACGGAAGCCGGGGTGTGCACGATGTGCTCGCGCTCCGGGAGGTCTTTGAGGTGGATGCGGCTCATCTCGAGCCACTCGCCGTACGCCTCGCTCGACGCGAGTTCGCTCTTGATCTCGTCGTCCTCGATGAGGCGACCAGCCTCGGTGTCGACGAGGAACATCTTGCCCGGGCGCAGACGGCCCTTGCGAACGATCTTCGACTGGTCGATCTCCGGCAGCACACCGATCTCGCTGGCGAGCACGACGAGGCCGTCGTCGGTGACGAGGTAGCGGCCGGGGCGCAGGCCGTTGCGGTCGAGCGTGGCGCCGACGAGCGAGCCGTCGGTGAACGTGATGGCCGCCGGGCCGTCCCACGGCTCCATGAGCATCGAGTGGTACTCGTAGAAGTTGCGGAGCACGGGGTCGATCCCGACCTGGTTCTCCCACGCCTCGGGCACCATCATCATGATGGCGTGCGGCAGCGAGCGGCCGGTCAGGCTCAGGAGCTCGACGACCTCGTCGAACGAGGCCGAGTCGCTGGCGCCCGGGCTGACGATCGGCAGCAGCGGCCGCATGTCGCCGATCAGCTCGGACTCGAGCTGCGACTGGCGCGCGCGCATCCAGTTGCGGTTGCCGCGCACCGTGTTGATCTCGCCGTTGTGCGCGATCATGCGGAACGGCTGAGCGAGCGGCCACGACGGGAACGTGTTGGTCGAGTAGCGCGAGTGCACGATCGCGAGCTTGGACGCGACCCGCTCGTCGGAGAGGTCGGGGTAGAACGGCTCGAGCTGCAGGGTCGTGACCATGCCCTTGTAGACCATGGTGCGGCTCGACAGGGAGGTGAAGTACGCCTCCAGCTCGCGCTCGGCCCTCTTGCGCAGGCGGAAGGCCAGGCGGTCGAGCTCGATGCCGGCGAGCGGCGTCACACCGTCGGCTGCGGCGTGGGCCACGAAGAGCTGCTCGAACGCGGGCATGGCTGCGCGGGCGAGGTTGCCGAGCTCCTGCGCCCGGACCGGCACGTCGCGCCAGCCGAGGACGCTCAGCTGCTCGGAGGCGGCGATGGCCTCGATGGCGGCCTTCATCTCGGCGCGCTCGGAGTCGTCGGTGGGCAGGAAGCCGATGCCGACGGCGTAGCGGCCGGCCTCCGGCAGGTTGAAGGGCACGACGGCGCGGAAGAAAGCGTCGGGGACCTGCATCAGGATGCCGGCGCCGTCGCCCGTGCCGGCGTCCGAGCCGACCGCGCCGCGGTGCTCGAGGTTGCGGAGGGCGCCGAGGGCGGCGTCGATGATGTCGTGGCCCGGGGTGCCACGGAGGGTCGCGACCATGGCAAGGCCGCAGGCGTCCTTCTCGAGGCTGGGGTCGTAGAGACCCTGGGCCTTCGGGATGCTGCTGAAAGTCTGGTGCGCTGGCGTGAGAGCCATGTCGATCCGTCCTCGCGATGTGGAACCGCCCTGAGAGGGAGGTAAGACGAAAACTAATGCAGGGCGGGGCGTCTCTGGCCCGTTTCAGGTCGACCCGACAGGAAATCGAGTGCCTCTGGCAGTCGTCTGGTGGCCGGGGTCGTGGCGGAGACAGACGATGTGTGCTCTCGGTCTGTGTGCGGAGCGAGAGGTGGTGCGAACCGCGGGCCGGTGGTCAGGCCCCGGCGGTGGTGATGCGTGTCGTGCTAGCGGTGCAGGGCTGTGGCGGGTGCGACTTCGTCGGCATCGTCGTCGTCGCCCGCGAGGTCGCCAGACGAGTCTACCTCAGGGTGGTCGACCTCACCGGTGATGACGGGCTGGAACCCCGCCTCGTTCGGGCCGCGGCCCGGAGCGTAGGCGCTCGGCACGAGGCCGGTGTGACGCCTCGACTGCACGAGGAAGATGATGATGCCCAGCACGACGGCGCCCATCGCCGCCCACACGTTGGTGCGGAGGCCGAAGAAGACGTCGCTGTAGTCGGTCCGGATCGACTCGAACCACATGCGGCCCGAGCCGTACCAGACGAGGTAGAGGGCGAAGGTCTTGCCCCACTCGAGCTTGACGTTCTTGTTGATCAGGAGGATGACGAACAGGCCGAAGAGGTTCCAGAGGATCTCGTAGGCGAACGTCGGGTGGAACAGCGTGCCGGCGGGCAGGCCCACCGGGTACGCCGCGTTCGACGACGGCACCTGGAGGCCCCACGGCAGCGTGGTCGGCGTGCCGTAGAGCTCGACGTTGAAGTAGTTGCCGAGGCGGCCGAAGGCCTGCGCGAGCATGAGGCCGGGGACGAGGGCGTCGACGAACACCCAGAAGCGGATGCCGGTCTGTCGGCAGCCGAGCCAGGCGCCGATCGCGCCGAAGATGAGGGCGCCGAAGATGGCGAGCCCGCCCTCCCAGACGTAGAAGATCGTGACCCAGTTCTTGCCGGGGCCGAAGTAGTCGTCGGTGTGCGTCACCACGTGGAAGATGCGGCCGCCCACGATGCCGAACGGGACGCACCAGATGGCGAGGTCGATGATGACCCAGCGCTCGGCACCGCGTCGGTTGAGGCGGGCGTTCGTGAAGAGCACGGCCGCCACGATGCCGGCGAGGATGCAGATCGCGTACATGTGGATGCGGACGTCGAAAGTCGCGTTCTGGTGGAAGATGTCGTTGTAGATCGCCGTGAGATCGAGGTACTGCCACGCGCTCGACGGGCTGGGAATGCTGAGCCCGAGGGGGGCGAGGGGCAACGACACAGGCAGGAGCCTTTCGGGGAAAACGGACGTGACGAGAGTGCTGACGTCGTACCGACGCTAGGAGACTTTAGCGCCGGAAGCCAAATCGGCGGCGACCTCGGCCAGTCGCGCGGTGCCGCCGTCGGACAGGGCGCGGACGAACGCGGAGCCGATGATGGCGCCGTCCGCGTACTCGAGGACCTCGCGGACCTGCTGCGCGGTCGAGATGCCGAGCCCCACGCAGGCGTTCTCGACGCCCACCTCGCGGAGTCGGCCGACGAGAGTCGCGGCGGCGGCGTCGACGTCGGCGCGCGCACCGGTGATGCCCATCGTGGAGACCGTGTAGACGAAGCCTCGGCTGGCCGCCACGGCCTGGCGGAGGCGCGCCTCGCTCGACGACGGAGCGGCGAGGAAGACGCGGTCGAGGTCGGCGTTCGTGGCCGCCTCGATCCACTCGGAGGCCTCGTCGGGGATCAGGTCGGGCGTGATGAGCCCTGCTCCCCCGGCCTCGGCCAGCGCGTCGGCGAAACGCTGCGCGCCGAACTGCGTGACCGGGTTCCAGTAGGTCATCACCACGACGGGAACGCTGGTCTGCGACGTGATCTCGCGGACCGCCTCGAAGACCTGGCGCACGCGGAAGCCGCCGGCGAGGGCCTTCTGCGTGGCCGCCTGGATGACCGGGCCGTCCATCACGGGGTCGGAGTACGGCAGGCCGAGCTCGATGACGTCGATGCCGTTTGTCGCCAGGGTGACGGCGGCGTCGATGCTCGTCGAGAGGTCGGGGAAGCCCGCGGGGAGGTAGCCGATGACGGCGCCCGACCCGGCGTCCTTCCGGGCACGGATGGCCGACGAGACCTTGCTGGGGCGGGTGTCGGGGGTGAACTCGAGGGTCACAGCTGGCTCGCCCCTTCGTCGAGGATGCCGAAGTAGCGGCTGGCGGTCGCGACGTCCTTGTCGCCGCGGCCGCTCAGCGAGACCAGGATCGTGGTGCCCGGCCCGCGGTCGCGCCCGAGGCGCAGGGCGCCGGCGAGGGCGTGCGACGACTCGATGGCGGGGATGATGCCCTCGGTGCGGGTGAGGAGGCGGAACGCCTCCATCGCCTCGACGTCGGTGACCGGCTCGTAGGTCGCGCGGCCGATCGAGGCCAGCCAGGCGTGCTCGGGGCCGACGGCCGGGTAGTCGAGGCCCGCCGAGATGGAGTGGCTCTCGACGGTCTGGCCGTCTTCGTCCTGCATGAGATACGACCGCGCGCCCTGCAGGACGCCGGTGCGGCCCAGCGTGATCGACGACGCGTGGCGACCGGTCTCGATCCCCTCGCCGCCGGCCTCGAAGCCGTAGAGCTCGACGCCCTCGTCGTCGAGGAACGCGTCGAAGATGCCCATGGCGTTCGAGCCGCCGCCGATGCAGGCGGTGACGATGTCGGGAAGCGCGCCGGTGAGGTCGAGGACCTGCTGCCGCGCCTCCTCGCCGATGATCTTGTGGAAGTCGCGCACCATCGTCGGGAACGGGTGCGGCCCCGCGACCGTGCCGAGCACGTAGTGCGTGGTCTCGACGGAGGCGACCCAGTCGCGCAGGGCGTCGTTGATGGCGTCTTTCAGGGTCCGCGAGCCGGTCTTGACCGCGACGACCTCGGCGCCGAGGAGGCGCATGCGGGCCACGTTCAGCGCCTGCCGCTCGGTGTCGACCTCGCCCATGTAGACGACGCACTCCATGCCGAAGAGCGCCGCGGCCGTGGCGGTCGCCACGCCGTGCTGACCGGCGCCGGTCTCGGCGATGAGGCGGGTCTTGCCGAGCTTCCGGGCGAGAAGGGCCTGCCCGAGCACGTTGTTGATCTTGTGGCTGCCGGTGTGGTTCAGGTCTTCCCGTTTCAGCAGGATGCGCGCCCCGCCGGCGTGCTCGGCGAACCGCGGCACGTCGGTGATGATCGACGGCCGCCCGGTGTAGGTCGCGTGCAGACCGGCGAGCTCGGCTTGGAACTCGGGGTCGACGGCGGCCTCGCGGTAGGCGGCGTCGAGCTCGTCGAGGGCGGCGACGAGGGATTCGGGGACGAAGCGCCCGCCGAAGTCGCCGAAGTACGGACCGACTGCGTCGCGCAGGGCCATGTCAGACCTCCAGGAAGGCGGTGAGGGCGTCGACCGGGTCGCCGTGCGTGACGAGGGCCTCGCCCACGAGCACGACGTCGGCCCCGGCGCGGCGGTAGTGCGCGACGTCGGCCGGCGCCTTCACGGCGGATTCGGCCACGCGGACGACGCCGGACGGGATGCTGTCGGCCAGGGAGCCGAAGAGGTCTTGGTCGAGCTCGAAGGTGGTGAGATCGCGGGCGTTCACGCCGAGGACCGCGGCGCCCGCGTCGAGGCCGCGGACGACCTCGTCGGCGGAGTGCGTCTCGATGAGGGCGGTCATCCCGAGCTGCTGGACGAGCTCGTGGAGTTCGACGAGGGTCTTCTGGTCGAGGCCCGCCACGATGAGGAGCACGAGGTCGGCGCCCGCGGCACGGGCCTCGAACACCTGGTACGGCTCGGAGATGAAGTCCTTGCGCAGGACGGGCACCGAGACGACCTCGCGGACGGCCTCGAGGTCGCCGAGCGTGCCCTTGAACTTGCGCCCCTCGGTCAGCACGCTGATCGCGCTGGCGCCGCCGGTCTCGTACGAGAGGGCGAGCGAGGCGGGGTCGGGGATCGCCGAGAGGGGACCGCGGGACGGACTCGCGCGCTTCACCTCGGCGATGATCTTCACCTGGTCGGCGGGCTGCAGCGCGGCGCGTGCGTCGAGGGCCGCCGGGCGTGCCAGTGCGGCGCGCTCGACGTCGGCCAGGGAGACGAGGGAGCGGCGGGCCTCGGCGTCGGCGGCCGCGCCCGCGAAGAGGTCGTCGAGCACTAGTTGTGCGCTTTCGGCACGTAGCGGTGACCGCCCACGCCGTAGCCCATCTTCTTCAGGATGCCACCCACGATCGGTCCGATCACGAGGATGGCTGCTCCGACCCAGACGAGCGCCGGGATCGCGGCGCAGAAGGCGATGGTGCCGAAGGCGAAGCCGACGAGCATGATGACGACGGCCGTCCACGCGGCGATCGAGTTGCCCTCGGCGTCGTGCTCTTCGTGGTGCTGGCTCGCCTGGGCGAGGCCTGCGTCGTTGGTCGTCTGCGTGCTCACGGTGCTCCTTGTATCACGGGGTGAAATGAGTCTATCGGTTGTCGCCGGGCTCGGCCGTCGGGTCGGCGCCGGTCGAGAGGGTGTCCCACGCGACCACGGGGTCGGTCGGCGCGGCTGCGTCGACCACGCGGATCGCCTGGTATCGGCGCTGGCTCCCGGTGGGCCATCGGCGCGAGGTCACGACGACGGCGACGCCCAGAACGGCCATCGCCACGCCGGCTGCGACGGCGACGATCGGCCACGCGGTCATCGAGTGGCTCTGGACGAGAGCGCGCACCGAGGCCGTGCCGCTCACGCCGGTGACGTTCGTGATCGACGTCTCGGAGGCCTTCACCGGGTCGCCGATGCCGAGCCCCGCCGCGAGGACGACGCAGCCGCCCAGGACCACCTCGAGGGCACCCAGGATCACGCGGAACACCCGCCCGGCGATCGTGATCGCGCAGAACAGCGCCAGCCCGGCCAGAGCGAGCGCCGACAGCGCGGCGCCCGCCGCGCTGCCCGCGACGGTCACCGTGCTGTCGCCGCCCTGCGGGCTCGACACGTCGAGCGAGAACCAGGTCTGGCTGTAGGCGAGGAAGACCACGCCCGAGAGGGCGAGGCCGATGAGGATCGAGTAGAGCCGGAGGCGGCGGCCCGGGCGGGTCGCGGCGCGATCGGCGTCTCGGTCGGTCGGCGTCTCGGATCCTGCGGTCGCAGGATCGGGAAGCCCGTCGGCCGGAGCGCCCTCGGAAGACATCAGTGCAGGCCCTTCATGGCATTGGCGACGGCGACCGCGCGGAGGGGCGCGGCGGCCTTGTTGCGTGCCTCCTGGTTCTCGGCGACGGGGTCGGAGTCGGCGACGAGTCCGGCGCCGGCCTGGACACGGGCGATGCCGGGCTGCAGGAGCACGGTGCGGATCGCGATCGCGACGTCGGCCGAGCCGGCGAAGTCGAAGTAGCCGACGACCCCGCCGTAGACGCCGCGGCGCGCGGGTTCGAGCGCGTCGATGATCTCGAGGGCACGCGGCTTCGGCGCGCCCGAGAGCGTGCCCGCCGGGAACGTCGCGCGGAAGGCGTCGATGGCGTTCTTGCCCGGGGTGAGGTCGCCCTCGACGCTGGAGACCAGGTGCATGATGTGGCTGAAGCGCTCGACGTGCATGAACTCGGTCACCTCGACGGTTCCGGGCACGCAGACCTTCAGGAGGTCGTTGCGGGCCAGGTCGACGAGCATGAGGTGCTCGGCGCGCTCCTTGTCGTCGCCCTCGAGCGCCGCGGCCAGCGCGACGTCGGCCTCGGGGGTCTCGCCGCGCGGCTTCGACCCGGCGATCGGGTGCGAGTAGACGCGCGTGCCGGCGACCTTCACCAGGGCCTCGGGCGACGAGCCGACGATCGCGTACGGGGTGCCGTCCGTGCCTTCGAGGCTCACGAGGTACATGTACGGGCTCGGATTGAGCGTGCGGAGCACCCGGTAGACGTCGATCGGCGACGCGGTGAGCTCGTGGTCGAAGCGCTGCGAGATGACGACCTGGAAGACGTCGCCGTCGTGGATGTGCTCCTTCGAGCGGCGGATCGCCTCGGCGTAGTCGTCGTCGGTCGAGCGGCGGACCGGCTGCGGCTCGATCGTCATGTCGATGTCGGCGAGGAACGTCTCGGTCGGCTGCGCCAGGCGTCGCTGGAGCTCGTCGAGCTGACGCTGCGCGCCCTCCCACAGCGTGTCGGCGTCGTCGGCGCCGTCGTTGAGGGCGGTCGCGATGAGGAACGCGGTGCCCGTGCGATGGTCGATGACGACAAGCTCGGAGGCGAAGCTCAGTGCCTGGACGGGCACCTCGAACTCGGCGGGCGGCGCGTCGGGGAGGTTCTCGAGCTGCCGCACGGTCTCCCAGCCGATGAAGCCGACGAGGCCGCCGGTCAGCGGGGGGAAGCCGGGCATCGCCGGGGTCTTCCAGCGCTCGTGGAGCGCCGAGAGGACGTCGAGCGGTGCGCCCGTCGCGCCGCCCAGGGCGCGCTCTGCGCTCATGCCGTAGTCGATCCAGGTGCTCTCGGCGCGGGGGCCGGCGGTCGTCAGGACGCCGAACGACGACACGCCGACGAACGAGTAGCGGCTCCAGATGCCGCCCTGCTCGGCGGATTCGAGCAGGAAGGTGCCCGGCCTGCCTTCGGCGAGCTTCCGGTAGATGCCGACGGGCGTCTCGCCGTCGGCGAAGAGGGCGCGGAGCACAGGGACGACGCGGTGGCCGTCGAGGAGCGCGTCGAACTCGGCGCGGGTGGTGGTGCGGGGCTCGGCCGGCGCGGCAGGCGCGGTCGTCGCGGAGGGAGCGGGGGTGGAGCCGTCAGTCATGGACGAGGTGGTCATTTCGAGAGCCGATCTGAGGGGAGAGAGGGTCGACGTCGAAGCAGGCGTGCTCACCGGTGTGGCACGCGGCTCCGACCTGGTCGACGGTCACCAGGAGGGTGTCACCGTCGCAGTCGAGGGCGGCACCGCGGACGTACTGAAAGTGTCCGGAGGTGTCGCCCTTGCGCCAGTACTCCTGGCGCGACCGCGACCAGAAGGTGACTCGACCCTCGGTCAGTGTGCGGCGGAGCGCCTCGGCATCCATCCATCCCATCATGAGGACGTCCTTCGTGGACTCCTCCTGGATGATCGCGGGCAGGAGCCCCTTCGCGTCGAACGCGGCCCGTTCGACGACGGCCTCCACGGTCTCGCGAGTGAGCGGCTGCTCGGTGGTCATCTGTCGTCTTCTCTCGTGTCGTTCTCTGCGTGGCGAGGGCCCGCGGTCAGCGGACCACGGCGCCCGATTGGGCGAGGGATCGCTTGACCTCGCCGATCGTCAGCTCTCCATTGTGGAACACACTCGCCGCGAGCACAGCATCGGCGCCCGCCCGGATCGCCGGAGCGAAGTCGTCGAGCGACCCGGCGCCGCCCGAGGCGATCACCGGCACAGTGCTGTTCTCGCGCATGAGCGCGACGAGCTCGAGGTCGTAGCCCTGCTTCGTGCCGTCGGCGTCGATCGAGTTGACCAGCAGTTCTCCGGCCCCGCGCTCGATCGCCTCACGAGCCCATGCGATTGCGTCGATGTCGGTCTCGGTGCGGCCGCCGTGGGTGGTCACGACGAAGCCGGACGGCATGCGCTCGGATCGCTTGACGTCGAGCGACAGCACGACGCACTGGGCGCCGAAGCGGTCCGCGATCTCGGTGACGAGGGCGGGGCGGGCGATCGCGGCGCTGTTCACGCCGACCTTGTCGGCGCCGGACGCCTGGAGCCGGGCGACGTCGTCGGTCGAGCGGACTCCCCCGCCCACGGTCAGCGGGATGAACACCTGCTCGGCCGTCTGAGCTACGACCTCGTACATCGTCGCGCGCTCCTCGACCGTCGCCGTGACGTCGAGGAACGTGATCTCGTCGGCGCCCTGCTCGTAGTACGTCTTCGCCAGCTCGACCGGGTCGCCGGCGTCGCGGAGGTTCAGGAAGTTCACGCCCTTGACGACGCGCCCGGCGGCGACGTCGAGGCAGGGGATCACGCGGACGGCGAGGCCTGCGTGGGTGCGGCTCTCGTCTGCTCCTGCGCCCATGGTCACAGCCTCGCGGCGTGGATGGGCGTCACCAGGATGGCCCGGGCGCCGATCTCGTACAGGGCGTCCATGATCTGGTTGGTGTCGGCGCGCGGCACCATGACGCGGACGGCGGCCCACTCGGGGTCGTGCAGCGGCGCGACCGTGGGCGACTCGATGCCGGGCGCGATGCGCGTGGCCTCGTCGAGCAGGCGGACCGGGAGGTCGTAGTCCATCATCACGTACTGCCGGGCCACGAGGACGCCGTGAAGACGACGCTGCAGCACGTCGAGGCCGGGCACGTCGTCGCGCGAGGTGATGAGGACGGCGGTGGACTTCAGGATCACGGGGCCGAAGATCTCGAGGCCGGCCGCCCGGAGCGTCGTGCCCGTCTCGACGACGTCGGCGATCGCGTCGGCCACGCCGAGCTGCACGGCGCTCTCGACCGCGCCGTCGAGCGACACGAGCGTCGCCGTGACGCCGTGCTTGGCGAGGAAGTCGCCGACGAGCCCGGCGTAGCTCGTCGCGATCCGGAGGCCCTGGAGGTCGCTCAGCTCGGAGAACCGGCCGGCGGGCCCAGCGAAGCGGAAGGTCGACGAGCCGAAGTCGAGCGCGGTGGCCTCTCTGGCCGTCGAGCCGGAGTCGAGCAGGAGGTCGCGGCCGGTGATGCCGACGTCGAGGGCGCCGGAGCCGACGTAGGTCGCGATGTCGCGCGGGCGGAGGTAGAAGAACTCGACGCCGTTGCGCTCGTCGGCGAGGTAGAGCGACTTGGGGTCGCGGCGGCCGGAATAGCCGGCCTCGGAGAGCATCTGGCCTGCGGTCTCGGAGAGGGAGCCCTTGTTGGGGACTGCGACGCGGAGCATGGGTTCGTGGGTGCCGATCTGTGGGAGGTGAGCGAGGTGGGGGTCTCAGCTCACAGATGTCGGTAGAGGTCGGCCGGCGTGAGGCCGCGCGCGAGCATCATCACCTGCACGTGGTAGAGCAGCTGCGACATCTCTTCGGCGCACTCGTCGTCGCTCTGGTACTCGGCGGCCATCCACACCTCGGCGGCCTCCTCGACGATCTTCTTGCCGATCTGGTGCACGCCGCCGTCGAACTCCTTGACGGTGCCGGAGCCCTCGGGGCGCTCGCGCACCTTGAGGCTCAGCTCTGCGTACAGTTCGTCGAAGGTCTTCACGGCGACTACGCTACCCGGGCCGCGGCGGCGCGAAGGGCGGCGATGCGCTCGGCGGGGCCGGTCTCGGTGCCCTCGCCCGGCTTCGACGCGTAGACCGACGAGCCGGCGACGATCGTGTCGGCGCCGTTCTCGACCGCGGTGAGGATGGTCGTGTCGTTGATGCCGCCGTCGACCTCGAGCCAGACGTCGCGGCCGGAGGCGTCGATCGCCTCGCGGGCGGCGCGGAGCTTGGGCATCGTGTCGTCCATGAAGGACTGGCCGCCGAAGCCGGGCTCGACCGTCATCACCAGGATCATGTCGATGTCGTCGAGGTACTTGAGCACCGGCTCGACCGGCGTGCCCGGCTTGATGGCGACGGCGGCGCGAGCACCGGCGCCGCGGAGCGTCTTCGCCAGGGCGCGCGGGTCGCGGGCGGCCTCGGCCGAGAAGGTCACCGAGTAGGCGCCGGTCTCGGCGTAGAGCGGGGCCCAGCGGTCGGCGTCGTCGATCATGAGGTGCACGTCGAGCGGCAGCGGGCTGACCTCCTGGATGCGCTGCACGATCGGCAGGCCCAGGGTGAGGTTCGGCACGAAGTGGTTGTCCATCACGTCGACGTGGACCAGGTCGGCGTCGCTGATGCGGTTCAGGTCGCGCTCGAGGTTGACGAAATCGGCCGAGAGGATGCTGGGGCTGATGCGAACGGGCACGGGATCAAGCCTACCGGGGGCTTTCGGCGTGTTTCGCCGGTCAGCCGCGGACGAGCAGGGAGATGAACATGGCGTCGGTGGCGTGCCGGTGCGGCCACAGCTGGGCGAACGGCCCCGGCCCCAGGTCGAGCGGCGCCGTGGCGATGCCGCCGAGCACCGCGGGCGCGTCGAGCAGCGTGACGTCACCGCCGTCGCGGGCGAACCGCTTCACTCCCCCGTCGACGATAGCCCGTGTCTCCGCGAGGTGCGGCGAGCACGTGACGTACGCGAGAGTGCCGCCGGGCTTCAGCGCGGCGAGGCCGGACGCCAGGAGCCGCACCTGAAGGGCCGCGAGGTCGGCCACGTCGCGCGGCTGCTTGCGCCAGCGGGCCTCGGGCCGGCGGCGGAGGGCCCCGAGGCCGGTACAGGGGGCGTCGAGCAGGATGCGGTCGTACGACGCCGGCTCCTGCGCCCCGATCTCGGCCGCGTCGCCCTGCCGCACCTCGACGCCCTCGAGCCCGGAGGCCGCGAGGGCCTGCCGCACCAGGCCCACGCGCCCGGGAACGAGCTCGTTCGCGACGAGGGTCGCCCCGCCCGCCTGGGCCTCGGCGGCGAGCAGCGCCGCCTTGCCGCCGGGGCCCGCGCACATGTCGAGCCAGCGCTCGCCCGCAGTGATCGGCGCGACTCGCGAGAGGGCGAGAGCCGCGAGCTGCGAACCTTCATCTTGCACTCGAACCTTGCCGGCCTTCACCGAGGGCAGAGCCGCAGGATCCCCGGGCGGTGCCGTGACCGCGACCGGCGACCAGCGCCCCGGCTCGACGCCAGCGACCGCGCCGGGTTCGTCGAGCCCGGGCAGCGCCACCAGGCTCACCCTCGGAGGCACGTTGTCGGCCGCGAGCAGCTCGCCGAGCTCGTCGGCCCGGCCCTCGGCGGCGAGGGCGCCGCGGAGCGCCCGGACGACCCACTCGGGGTGCGAGAACTCGGCGGCGAGGCGGGCGTCGACACCCTCGGCGGCGTCGAGGACGCGCGCACGCCAGGACTCGGGGGTGTCGCGCGAGATGGTGCGGAGGACGCCGTTCACGAAGCCCGACGCCTGTCCCTTGCCGGCGTCGCGGACCTGCGTGACCGACTCGTCGACGGCGGCGTGGCTCGCGACGCGGGTCGCCAGCAGCTGGTGCGTGCCGAGCCGCAGGACGTCGAGCACGGCCGGGTCGATCTTCGCGGTCGGGCGGCGCGCGGCGAGCTCGATGACGCGGTCGTAGTAGCCCTGCATGCGGAGGGTGCCGTAGGTCAGCTCGGTCGCCAGGCCGGCGTCCTTCGCGTCGAGCCGCGCCTTCGCGATGCGCTGCGGCAGGAGGAGGTTCGCGTAGGCGTCGTCCTGCTCGACGGCGCGGATGACCTCGAGGGCGACGCGGCGCGCGGGCTGGACGCGGCTCACGAGGCGGCCCCGGTCGCCGATGCGGTGCCGGGCGCGGCGGGGCCGTCGGCCTCGGCCGCCGGGTCGTCGACGCGCAGAGTCTCTCGCGAGGCGACGCCCCGGAGCCAGTCCGCCGCCGCCATCGGCTTCTTGCCGGCGGGCTGCACGGTGACGAGCTCGAGGGCGCCGCCGCCGGCGCCGAGGAGCGCGCGCCGACCGTCGAGCAGGAAGGCTCCGGCGGGGACGGCCGGGGTGCCGGGGCCGGCGGGCTTCGCGGCGAGGAGCTTGAGCCGGGCTCCTGCGACCTCGACGAAGGCGCCGGGCTCGGGGGTGACGCCCCGGAAGCGGTCGTAGACGGCGGCGGCGGGCTGCGAGGGGTCGAGGCGGGCGTCGTCGAGTGTGAGCTTCGGGGCGAGAGTGACGTCGCCCTGCTGCTCGACGGGCGTCGACGTGCCGGCGCCGATCTCGTCGACGACCCGCGACAGCAGCAGCGCGCCCGAGATGGCGAGCTCGCCGAGGAGCACGCCCGCGGTCTCGTCGCCGTGGAGAGGCTTGGTGATCTGCCCGTGGACGACGCCCGCGTCGAGCTCGGGCACCAGCTGGAAGACGGCCGCGCCGGTCTCGGTGTCGCCCGCGATCAGCGCCCGCTGTACGGGAGCGGCGCCCCGCCAGCGGGGCAGGAGCGAGAAGTGTAGGTTGATCCAGCCGAGGCGCAGCGTCGAGAGCAGAGGTTCGCGCAAGAGGGCGCCGTAGGCGACGATGACGCCCAGGTCGGCCTGCGTCTCGACAATCGCGCTCGTGACCTCGTCGGTGATGCGGCGGGCCTTGATGACCGGGATGCCGAGCTCTGCGGCGGCGTCGGCGACCGGTGTCGGCGTCAGCACCCGCTTGCGGCCCTGCGGCGTGTCGTCGCGGGTGAGGACGGCCGCGACCTCGTGGTCGGGCGAGGCCGCGAGGGCGCGGAGCGACGGGACGGCGGCGGCGGGAGAGCCCGCGAAGACGAGACGCAAGAAGAGGCTTTCGGTGTCAGTCGGAGAACGGCTCGACGTCGTCGAACCGCACTCTGAGTGTAGGAGGGGCGACGCGGCGACCGTCGTCGCGCGAGCCCTTGGGCGGCCGGCGGCGGTCGGTCGCGGCGCGGATCACCTGGCTGCGCAGGAGCCGCGCGACGTCCGCCCCCTGCGCGTAGTCGAAGCGCACGATCGCCCGCACGGTGCCTCCCGGCACGTCGACCGGGCCGAGGACCTCGTGCCGCGCGGCCTCGGGCAGGGCGTCGACGGCCTTCTCGACCACGGCCGTCTGCCCGGTCAGAGTCGCCACCCGCACTGCGGGCGGGAACCGCAGGTGCCGCCGGTCGGCGAGCTCGGTCGAGACGAAGCGCGGCAGGGTCCAGGTCGCGAGGGCGGAGGCGAGGGCTCCCCCGACGCCGACCAGGTGCACGGGCGCCCGGTGCGCCGCGAGGGCGATGGCGTCGGACCACCAGCGCAGGCAGTCTTCCGCCACGCGCAGGCTCTCGCGGGCGAGCATGCGCTCACCGTCGAGCAGCAGGATCGCCCGATACCCGCCTGGAGCGACCGGCTCGGCCCCGCGGGTCGCCACCACGATCGCCGGCTCGTCGTCGACCCGGGTGATCTGCCGCGAGCCGTCGGAGACGACGACCTTCACCCCGGGGAACGCCCGGCCGAGCTCGTCGGCGGTGCGGCCGGCGCCGGTGCCGATCGAGCGCATCGTCGTGTTCTCGCAGGTCTGGCAGTGCCAGCCGACCGCGAGGGCGCCGCACCAGGCGCAGGCGGGGACGGCGCCGGAGTCGTGCTTCTGCAGCGGCCCCGAGCACTTCAGGCAGCGGGCGACGTCGCCGCACTCGGCGCAGGCCAGGCGCGGTGCGTAGCCGGGGTGGGCGACCTGCACGAGCACGGGGCCGAACTCGACCGCGGCTTTGGCCGACGCCCAGGCCGACGACGGGATGCGGGCGTTGGCGGCGAAGCCCTCGCTCGACCCCTGCTGCATCGTCGGGATCACGTGCGGCTGGTAGCGCGGGTCGGGCAGCACCTCGATGAGCCAGCCGATCTCGACCAGCCGCTGCACGTCGGTCGAGCGCGCGTGGCCGGCGAACACCAGCGCGGCGTTCTGCTGCTCGGCACGCAGCAGCGCGGTGTCGCGGGCGTGGACGTACGGCGCGAGAGGTTCGGAGTAGAGCGGGTCGCCGTCGTCCCACACCGCGATCAGGCCGAGACGCTCGGACGGCGCCAGCAGCACCGAGCGGTTGCCGACGAGCACCAGCGCCTCGTCGCCTCGCGCCCGCAGCATCGCCCGGTAGCGCTCCGGGTTCGACTGCTTGGCGTCGAGCCGCACGATGCGCGCGCGCGGCACCACGGCCTCGAGGGCGGTCACGAGCTGCTCCTGGTCGCGGTAGTCGGGGACGGCCAGGATCGCGTTCTCGCCCTCGGCGACCGTCATCGCCGCCAGGGTCGCCAGCGTCGCGGCCCAGCGGCCGACCCAGAGGTTCGGGGGCGTGGGGGTGTCGCCGGGAGGGGTGGCGCGTGCTCCTGCGCCCTCGGGGTCTTCTGCCCCGGCGGCCGGCGACAGCTCGACCAGCAGCGGCACCGCGTCGAGTGCGAGCCGCGCGCGGGCGCGGAGGGCGGCACGCAGGTCGGTCGAGCGGTAGCCCGCCACGGCCTCGGGTGCCGTGACGACGGGCAGGGGCGCAGGAGCCGAGGCACCCTCGGCCCGAGCCGCCAGCCACTGCTTCTCGACCCGCACCTGTCTCGTGGGCACGGCCAGCCGCAGCACGTCGCTCGCTGATCCGCCGGCGCGGTCGGCGACCGCCCTGGCCAGGCGCCACACCTCGGGCGCGAGCACCGGCACCGTCGAGATGATCTCGTCGACCTCGCTCAGCGTGCCCTCGTGCTCGCTCGTGTCGACCACCTCGACGACGAACGCGTCGGCCATGCGGCCGGCGGTGCGGAGCGGCACGCGAACGCGCATGCCCGGACCGATGTCGGCCGCGAGCTTCGCCGGCACGGC
Organism: Frondihabitans australicus; assembly: GCF_003634555.1. Taxonomy (NCBI): domain Bacteria; kingdom Bacillati; phylum Actinomycetota; class Actinomycetes; order Micrococcales; family Microbacteriaceae; genus Frondihabitans; species Frondihabitans australicus. Next base: position 1,318,235 of record NZ_RBKS01000001.1, on the reverse strand, counting down.
GTAGTCGAAGAGCCGGTCGAGCTGCGGCAGCGGGGTGTCGACCAGCACCCGCGCGACAGCCACGGGCTCGCGCCCTCTAGGCGGCGGGGGCGAGCCCGGCAGCGGCGCGGAGGGCGTCGACGCGGTCGAGGTGCTCCCACGTGAAGTCGGGCAGGTCGCGGCCGAAGTGGCCGTAGGTGGCCGTCTGCCCGTAGATCGGGCGGAGGAGGTCGAGGTCGCGGATGATCGCGGCCGGTCGGAGGTCGAAGACCTCGCCGATGGCTCGGATGATCGTCTCGTCGTCGACGTGGTTCGTGCCGAACGTCTCGACGTAGAGGCCGACCGGTGCGGCGCGGCCGATCGCGTAGGCGACCTGCACCTCGAGGCGGTCGGCGAGGCCGGCCGCGACGGCGTTCTTGGCCACCCAGCGCATGGCGTAGGCGGCCGATCGGTCGACCTTCGAGGGGTCTTTGCCCGAGAAGGCGCCGCCGCCGTGACGGGACGCGCCGCCGTAGGTGTCGACGATCACCTTCCGCCCCGTGAGGCCGGCGTCGCCCTGCGGACCGCCGATCTCGAACCGGCCGGTCGGGTTGATGATGAACGTGGTCTCGGAGGTGTCGAGGCCGGGTGCCTCGGCGGCGAGGACGGGCCTGATGACGTGCTCGATGACCTCGCGCTCGAGGTCGAGCATCGACACCTGCGGCGAGTGCTGCGTCGACAGCACCACGGTGTCGACCGTGACGGGTGTGGTGCCGTCGTAGCCGATCGTGACCTGGGTCTTGCCGTCGGGGCGCAGGTAGCCGAGGAGGCCCTCCTTGCGGACGGCGCTGAGTCGCTCGGCGAGGCGGTGGGCGAGCCAGATCGGGAGCGGCATGAGCTGCGGCGTCTCGGTCGTGGCGAAGCCGAACATGATGCCCTGGTCGCCGGCGCCCTGCTGGCTCAGACGGTCGTCGTCGCCCCCCGTGCGGGCTTCGAGCGCCACGTCGACGCCCTGTGCGATGTCGGGCGACTGGGCGCCGATGGAGACCTCGACGCCGCAGGTGCGGCCGTCGAACGAGACCGACGAGTCGTTGTAGCCGATGCCCGTGATGAGGTCGCGCACGATGGTCGGGATGTCGACGTAGCCGGTGGTCGTGACCTCGCCCGCGACGTGCACGAGGCCCGTGGTGACCAGCGTCTCGACCGCCACGCGACTGTGCGGGTCGACGGCGAGGAGGGCGTCGAGGATGCCGTCGGAGATCTGGTCGCAGATCTTGTCGGGGTGGCCCTCGGTGACCGACTCGGACGTGAACAGGCGGAGATCGCGGGTGCGTGTCAAGGATTCCTCAAGGTGGTGCGGTGGCGGCTGCCGTTCGGCTCATCCAGCCTAGCGCCGCCCTCCGACAGGGCTTCCTGCGTGACGCCGAGTGGCACGACAGGGCTGATCGACGCCGCCATCATCAACGTTTTCGTGCCACTCGGCGGCGCGAGGGCGGGACGGGGGCGGGGCGGCCGGGCGGCACGACGAAGGCGGGCCGCCCGGAGAGGGACGGCCCGCCTTCGTGGACGCTGCGGCTACTCGGCGGGAGCGACCTCGAGCGGCTTCGAGGTCAGCTTGTCCTCGTTGATCTCGTGCATCGCGACCGAGAGGGGCTTGTCGTCGATCGTGGAGTCGACGAGCGGGCCCACGTTGTCGAACAGGCTCCCCTCGTGAAGGTCGGCGTAGTAGTCGTTGATCTGACGCGCGCGCTTCGACGCGAAGATGACGAGCGCGTACTTCGACTCGACCTTCGAGAGCAGGTCGTCGATGGGCGGGTCGATGATGCCCTTGGTCCTGTCGGCCATGGTGCCTCCTAGAGTTCTGGTTGCCGGAGGGCGCGCGAGTGCGCCGCAGGCAATGCCATCAAGTCTACGACCTCCTGGGCGGCTTGGGCGACGTCGCTGTTCACGACTTTCGCGTCGAACTCGTCCTGGGCGGCGAGTTCGACCTTCGCGGTCTCGAGACGACGCTGCTGCTCGGCCTTGTCCTCGGTGCCGCGGCCGATGAGGCGGCGCACCAGTTCTTCCCAGGTCGGGGGCAGCAGGAACACCAGGACGGCCTCCGGCATCACGGCCCGCACCTGGCGTGCTCCCTGCAGGTCGATCTCGAGGAGCACGCTCCGGCCGCGGTCGAGAGCCGCGTCGATCGGCGGACGCGGCGTGCCGTAGCGGAACGAGTTGTGAACGGTGGCGTACTCGAGCAGCTCGTGCTCGGCGATCATCCGGTCGAACTCGGCGTCGTCGACGAAGTAGTAGTGCACGCCGTCGACCTCGCCCGGCCTCGGCTTGCGCGTCGTGGCCGAGATGGAGAGGTGGACGTCGGGGTAGTTGTCGCGGATGTAGCTCGACACGGTGCCCTTGCCGACGGCCGTCGGGCCGGCCAGCACGACGAGGCGCGACTTGAGTCGCCCCCTCGACTCCCGCTGCTGCAGCCACGTCGACAGCGTCGCCCGCTGACGGACGCCGAGGCCTCCGACGCGCTTCGACTCGGCGATGCCGAGCTGCTCCATGATCCGAGCGACGCGGGTCGGGCCGATGCCCGGGATGCTCGTGAGCAGTTCGCGCACGCGCAGCGTCGCCTCGGGTGCGGTCGCCTCCCCGGCCCAGCCGGCGTCCGCCACCTCGAGCGCGGTGCGGGTGCGGTCGGCGACGTCTCGCTTCACGGCGGCACGGGCGCGCCGTGCGGCGACGGCGGCCTTCGCGGCTGCGGCACGGTCGACCGGCGGCGGGGTCATGCGAGGCACGAGGCCACCTCTCGGTTCGCCTCGTCGATCGCCGCGGCGACGCCTGCGGGGCCGCCCTGCGCGATCGACCGCGACGCGGAGACGAGGACGGCGCCCGCGGCGGGGCCGTACAGGCGCGCGACGTCGGAGTAGAGCGCACCCTGCGCCCCGAAGCCGGGCGCGAGGATCGGCGTCGTGGTCAGGCGGCCGAGGTCGATGCCGTACTCCCCGAGGTCGAGGGTGGCGCCGAGCACGAGGCCGACGGAGCCGAGAGTGTCTGATCCTGCGGCCTGGTTGTCGGAGAGCACGTCGTCGACGATACCGGCCGCGACGGTCGCTCCCGACGCCAGACGTGCCGTCTGCGTGAGATGCGCCTCGGGATTCGAGGTCGCGGCGAGCACGAACACGCCGCGGCCCGTCGCGCGCGCCTTGGCGAGGAACCCGGTGTTGGCGCCGAGGCCCTGGTAGGTCGCCACGGTGACCGCGTCGACGCGGAGAGGCGAGGAGTCGTCGAGCCACGCGTCGCCGTACGAGTCCATGGTCGTGCCGATGTCGCCGCGTTTCGCGTCGCCGATGACGAGCAGATCGGTGTCGCGCGCGGCGGCCAGCACGGCCTCCAGCGCGACGAACCCGGCCGAGCCGTAGCGCTCGTAGAACGCCACCTGGGGCTTGACCACCGCGGCGCGCCCGGCGGCCGCGTCGACGAGACGCAGACCGAACTCGCGGGCGCCGGAGGCGTCGACCGGCAGCCCCCACTCGGTCAGCAGGTAGGGGTGCGGGTCGATGCCGACGCACAGCTGCCCGGCCCGGCCGAACGAGTCGGCGAGCCGGGCACCGAACGCTGAGGTCACTTGACCGCCTCGGCCTCGCGCACGAGTGCGGCCTGCCGCTCGCGCTCGTAGTCCTGCAGGCTGGTGACGTCGTAGCCGGTGTGCGTGGACTCGATCGAGGCCACGGCCACGCCGAGCTGGGCGATGGTCGTGAACAGCGCCTTGTCGGCGGCGACCGTCGCGGCCCGGATCTCGTAGCCGTCGGCGCGACCCGACGAGCCGGTCGGCGTGTTCACCACGATGTCGACCTCGTCGCGGTTGATGAGGTCGACGACGCTCTCGCCGCCCTCCGAGAACTTGCCGACGACCTTCGCCTTGATCCCGTTGCGCACGAGCACCGTCGCGGTGCCCTCGGTCGCGAGGATCTCGAAGCCGAGCTGCTGGAGGCGCAGGATCGGCAGAACGATCGCGCGCTTGTCGTGATCCGCCACCGAGACGAACACGACGCCCTTCGACGGGATGCCGCCGTACGCGGCGTCCTGGCTCTTCGCGAACGCCCGCGGGAAGTCGCGGTCGATGCCCATGACCTCGCCGGTGGAGCGCATCTCCGGGCTGAGGACGGAGTCCACGACCTGGCCCTCGACCGTGCGGAAGCGCTTGAACGGCAGCACGGCCTCCTTCACCGAGATCGGCGAGTCGAGTGGAACGTCGGAGCCGTCGCGCACGGGCAGGAGGCCCGACTCGACAAGCGAGCGGATCGAGTGCCCGACCATGACGAGCGAGGCGGCCTTCGCCAGCGGGATGCCGAGCGCCTTCGACACGAACGGCACGGTGCGGCTCGCGCGCGGGTTCGCCTCGAGCACGTAGAGCACGCCTGCGGCGATCGCGAACTGCACGTTGAGCAGGCCCGACACGCCGATGCCCTGGGCGATGGCGAGCGTCGCCTCGCGGACTCGGGCGATCTCGCCCTTGCCGAGGGTGACCGGCGGCAGGGTGCAGCTCGAGTCGCCGGAGTGGATTCCGGCCTCCTCGATGTGCTCCATGATCCCGCCGATGTAGAGCTCGTCGCCGTCGTAGAGGGCGTCGACGTCGATCTCGACCGCGTCGTCCAGGAAGCGGTCGACGAGCAGCGGCTGGCCGGGGCCGATGATCACCTGGTCTTTGACCCTGGTGAAGTAGTCGCTCAGGAGCTCGGACGAGTACACGATCTCCATGCCGCGGCCGCCGAGCACGTACGACGGCCGCACGAGCACCGGATAGCCGATCTCTTCCGCGACGGCGATGGCCGTGGCCGCGTCGGTGCCGATCCCGTTGCGGGGCGCGAGCAGGCCGGCCTGCTCGAGGATCTGCGAGAAGAGGCCACGCTCTTCGGCCGAGTCGATCGCGTCGGGCGTGGTGCCCAGGATCGGCACGCCCGCCGCGGCGAGGCCCTGCGCGAGCCCGAGAGCCGTCTGGCCGCCGAGCTGCACGACGACGCCGACGAGCTCGCCGGAGGCGCTCTCGGCGTGGATGACCTCGAGGACGTCCTCCAGGGTCAGCGGCTCGAAGTAGAGCCGGTCGCTGGTGTCGTAGTCGGTCGAGACCGTCTCGGGGTTGCAGTTGATCATGATCGTCTCGAAGCCGGCGTCGGAGAGCGCGAAGGACGCGTGCACGCACGAGTAGTCGAACTCGACGCCCTGCCCGATGCGGTTCGGGCCGGAGCCGAGGATGATCACCTTGCGACGGTCGGACGGCGCCACCTCGGTCTCGAAGTCGTACGACGAGTAGTGGTACGGCGTGAGCGCCGGGAACTCGCCGGCGCACGTGTCGACGGTCTTGTAGACCGGGCGCAGACCCAGGTAGTGGCGGTGGTCGCGGATGTCGTGCTCCTGCCGACCGCGCAGCTGCGCGATCTGGGCGTCGCTGAACCCGTGGTCCTTCGCCTCGGCCATCGTGTCGTAGTCGAGCTCGTCGGCGTTCTTCACGCGCTCGGCGACCTCGTTGATCAGCACGATCTGGTCGACGAACCAGGGGTCGATCTTGGTCGCCTCGAACACCTGCTCGGGGGTGGCGCCGGCGCGCAGGGCCTGCTGGACGGTGACGATGCGGCCGTCGGTCGGCGTGGCGGCGAGCTCCAGGAGCTCCGACACGCTGCCGGGGTGACCCTCCCAGTGGAAGCTGGAGCCGCGCTTCTCGAGCGAGCGCAGCGCCTTCTGCAGGGCGGTCGTGTAGTTGCGGCCGATCGCCATGGCCTCGCCGACGCTCTTCATCGTCGTGGTGAGCGTGGTGTCGGCGGCGGGGAACTTCTCGAAGGCGAACCGCGGCACCTTGACCACGACGTAGTCGAGGGTCGGCTCGAACGACGCCGGGGTGACCTTGGTGATGTCGTTCGGGATCTCGTCGAGGCGGTAGCCGATGGCCAGCTTCGCGGCGATCTTCGCGATCGGAAAGCCGGTCGCCTTCGAGGCGAGGGCGCTCGATCGCGACACGCGGGGGTTCATCTCGATGACGATGATGCGGCCGTTGGCCGGGTCGACGGCGAACTGGATGTTGCAGCCGCCGGTGTCGACGCCCACGCGGCGGATGATGTCGATGCCGATGTCGCGCATCCGCTGGTACTCGCGGTCGGTGAGCGTGAGCGCGGGCGCCACCGTGATCGAGTCGCCGGTGTGGACGCCGACCGGGTCGACGTTCTCGATCGAGCAGATCACGACCGTGTTGTCGGCCGTGTCGCGCATGAGCTCGAGCTCGTACTCCTTCCAGCCGAGGATCGACTCCTCGAGGAGCACCTCGGTGGTCGGGCTGGAGTGGAGACCGTCGGTCACCATGCGGATCAGCTCGTCGCGGGTGTGCGCGAAGCCGGAGCCGAGGCCGCCCATGGTGAAGCTGGGGCGGACGACGAGCGGGTAGCCGAGGTCGTCGGCGGCCGTGATCGCCTCGTCGAGGGTGTGAGTGATGTGCGAGCGGGCCACCTCGGCTCCGGACTCGATCACCAGGTCTTTGAAGATCTGCCGGTCTTCGCCGCGGTTGATCGCGTCGACCTTCGCGCCGATGAGCTCGACGCCGTGCTTGGCGAGGATGCCCTCCTTGTCGAGGGCGATCGCCGCGTTGAGCGCGGTCTGGCCGCCGAGGGTCGGCAGGATCGCGTCGGGGCGCTCCTTCACGATGATCGCCTCGAGGATCTCGGAGGTGATCGGCTCGATGTAGGTCGCGTCGGCGAAGCCGGGGTCGGTCATGATCGTCGCCGGGTTCGGGTTCACGAGGATCACGCGGACGCCCTCCTCGCGGAGGACGCGGCAGGCCTGCGTGCCCGAGTAGTCGAACTCGGCGGCCTGGCCGATGACGATGGGGCCGGAGCCGATGACGAGGACGGAGTTGATGTCGGGGCGCTTGGGCATCAGAGGCTTTCGGTGGAGGTCTGGCTGCCGGACGTGCGCTCGATGACGAGCTGGCGGAACCGGTCGAACAGGTGGTTGGCGTCGTGCGGGCCGGCGGCGGCCTCGGGGTGGTACTGGACGCTGAACGCGGGGATGTCGAGCGCGCGCAGGCCCTCGACCACGTGGTCGTTGAGCGAGAAGTGGCTCACCTCGACCCGGCCGAACCCGGCGGGCGACTCGAGCACGCCGTCGATCGGGGCGTCGACCGCGAAGCCGTGGTTCTGGCTGGTGATCTCGACGGTGCCGGTCGTTTTGTCCCACACCGGCTGGTTGATGCCGCGGTGACCGAACGGCAGCTTGTACGTGCCGAAGCCGAGGGCGCGGCCGAGCAGCTGGTTGCCGAAGCAGATGCCGAAGAACGGCAGCCCGTCGCGCAGGGCCCCCTGCAGCAGCTCGACCTGGGAGTCGGAGGCCGCAGGATCGCCGGGACCGTTCGAGTAGAAGAGGGCGTCTGGCCCGATCTCGCGCAGCTCGGCGGAGGTCAGCGACTGCGGCAGGACCATGACGTCGAAGCCGCGCTCGGAGAGGTAGCGCACGGTCGACGTCTTCACGCCGAGGTCGAGCACGGCGAGCGAGCCGATGCGCTCGCCCACGGCAGGGACGTCGTACCGCTCGGCGGTCGAGACCTCGCTGGAGAGGTTGAGCCCGCGCATGTCGCGGCCGGCCTTGACGATCTCGAGCATCTCGGCCTCGGGGATCTCGGCCTCGGAGCCGGAGAAGATCCCGGCCTTCATCGAGCCTGTGTCGCGGAGGCGCCGCGTGATCGCGCGGGTGTCGACGCCGCGGATGCCGACGATGCCGTCGTCGACCAGCTGGTCGTCGAGCGTGCCGTCGGCCCGGAAGTTGGAGACGACGCGGCTGGCGTCGCGGACCACGTAGCCGGCCACCCAGATGCGGCGCGACTCGGGGTCCTCGTCGTTCACGCCGGTGTTGCCGATGTGCGGCGCGGTCATGACGACGATCTGCCCGGCGTAGGACGGGTCGGTGAGGGTCTCCTGGTAGCCGGTCATGCCGGTGGCGAAGACCGCTTCGCCGAGGGTGCGGCCGATAGCGCCGTAGGCGCGGCCGGTGAAGCGGCTGCCGTCTTCGAGGACGAGGACTGCGGGGGTGCTGCTGGTGACGGTTGTCACGGGGTGGTGTCTCCTCTGGTGGGGGCTGCGCCTGCCGTGGCGATGAGCGATTCGATGGCGGCGATCAGCGGACGCGGGTCGTCCGGGTCGCGCAGGAAGGTGTCGACGTCGAGGTCGCCGAGGCGCCAGCCGAGCTGCACGAGCCCGTCCGCCTCGACGACGCGGTCGATGGTCCAGGTGGCGCGGCCGACCGAGCGGAGGTCGGCGCGCGGGATCAGGATCGGGGCGACTCCGGCGAGATCGAGCACCACTCCCTCGTCGTGCACCTCGACCACGGCCCGGGCGCGGAACCCGAGGCCGCCGGTGACGATGCGGTCGAGGCGGTTCTGCGCGTTCGCGGTGGCGACGTAGAACAGGTCGCTCGTGTGACGCGGCGTGCCGAGGTCGGCGGGAGCGGGGATCGGGGCGGCGACGCCCGACTGTCGTCGGCCCCGCCGCTTCCAGCCCCAGCGCATGAGCAGGTACACGAGGCCGCAGGCGACCAGGAACCCGGCGCCGATCACCCAGTCGATCATCGGGTCGCTCCTGCGCCGAGTGCCGCGGCCTGCTCGATCTCGGCCGCGTCGAGGACGCGGCCGTCGAGCACGGTGGCGTACCCGGCGTGGAAGGTCGAGATGACGCGCCCGGGCAGCTCGCGATTGAGGTAGGGCGAGTTGGTGCTCTTGCCGGCGAGGTCGTCGACCGAGAAATTCCTGGTCACACTTCGATCGTAGAGCGTGATCTCGGCCGGTGACCCCACGCCGATCGGCTGCCCGTGGCCCTCGACCTGACCGATGCGCGCGGGTGCGGCGGAGAGGATGCGCTCGACGTCGCCCCAGCCGATCAGGCCGGTGTCGACCATCGTCGCCTGGACGACGCTGAGCGCCGACTCGAGGCCGACCATGCCGTTCGCGGCTCCGGCCCACTCGCAGGCCTTCGCCTCTTTGGTGTGCGGGGCGTGGTCGGTGGCGACGATGTCGATCGTGCCGTCGGCCAGGGCCTGGCGAAGGGCCTCGACGTCGTCGGAGCTGCGCAGCGGCGGGTTCACCTTGTAGCGGGCGTCGTAGGTCGCGACGAGGTCTTCGGTCAGGAGCAGGTGGTGCGGCGTGACCTCGGCCGTCACGTCGAACCCGCGCGACTTCGCCCACCGGATCACCTCGACGCTGCCGGCGGTCGACACGTGGCAGACGTGCAGGCGGGCGCCGACGTGGTGAGCCAGCAGGACGTCGCGGGCGATGATCGCCTCCTCGGCGACCGCGGGCCAGCCGCCGAGCCCGAGGGTGGCGGAGAGCTCGCCCTCGTTCATCTGCGCGCCGACGGTGAGCCGGGGCTCCTGCGCGTGCTGCGCGAGCACGCCGCCGAAGCCCTTGATGTACTCGAGCGCGCGACGCATCAGCAGGGGGTCGGCGACGCAGGAGCCGTCGTCCGAGAAGACGCGGACCCTGGCCTTCGACGACGCCATGGCGCCGATCTCGGAGAGATGCGTGCCGGCGAGACCCTGTGACACGGCTCCGATCGGACGCACCGTGACGTAGCCGGCCCGGTCGCCGAGGGCCTGGACCTGCTCGACGACGCCGGCGGTGTCGGCGACGGGCGACGAGTTCGCCATGGCGTTCACCGCCGTGAAGCCGCCCGCCGCCGCGGCACGGGATCCGGTGAGGACGGTCTCGCTGCCCTCGAAGCCGGGTTCGCGCAGGTGCGTGTGCAGGTCGACGAGGCCTGGAAGTGCGAGGAGTCCGTGAGCGTCGATCTCGGTCGCACCGGCCTGGGTGAGGTTCGTGCCCATCGCCTTGACGACGCCCGAGCCGTTGCCGTCGGACCCGATGAGGATGTCGGTCACGCGCCCGTCGGAGAGCTCCGCGCCCTTGACGAGGTAGTCGGCGTGCGCGCCGTTCGCTGCGGTGTCGCTCATTCGGCGCCTCCGTTCGGGCCGGCGCTCTCGCCGGCGAGGGTCAGGTAGAGCACGGCCATCCGGACGGCGACGCCGTTGGTGACCTGCTCGAGGACGGTCGACTGCGGCGAGTCGGCCGCCTCGTCGCTGATCTCGAGGCCGCGATTCATCGGGCCGGGGTGCATGACGAGCGTCGACTCGGGCAGGCGGCGGAACCGCTCGGCCGTGAGGCCCCAGGCGCGCGAGTACTCGCGGCCGTTGGGGAAGAAGGCCTCGTTCATGCGCTCCTGCTGGATGCGCAGCATCATCACGACGTCCGGTGTGACGCGCGCGAGCGCGGCGTCGAGGTCGTAGTCGACGTCGACGCCGAAGACGCCCACGCCGTTCGGCAGCAGGGTCGGCGGGGCGACGAACGTCACGTCGGCGCCGAGCGTCTTCAGCAGCCAGGCGTTCGAGCGGGCGACCCGCGAGTGCAGGATGTCTCCGACGATGAGGACCTTGACGCCGGCCAGGTCGCGGCCCCGCGAGGCTGTGCCGTGGATCCTGCGGCGCATCGTGAACGCGTCGAGGAGAGCCTGCGTGGGGTGCTCGTGCGTGCCGTCGCCGGCGTTCACCACCCCGGCGTCGACCCAGCCGCTCTCGGCGAGCACCCGGGGAGCGCCGGAGGCCGGGTGGCGGATCACGATGCCGTCGGCGCCCATGGCCGCGAGGGTCTGCGCGGTGTCCTTCAGGGACTCGCCCTTCGAGACGCTCGAGCCCTTCGCGGCGAAGTTGATGACGTCGGCGCTGAGGCGCTTCGCCGCGGCCTCGAACGAGATTCGGGTGCGCGTGGAGTCCTCGAAGAACAGGTTGACGACCGTGATGCCGCGGAGCGTCGGCAGCTTGCGGACCTCGCGGGTGGAGACGGCCGCCATGTCCTCGGCGATGTCGAGGATGCGGATCGCGTCGTCGCGGGTGAGGTCGGACGTGCTGAGAAGGTGCTTCACTCCCCCGCCTCCCCGCTGTCGATGACGACCTCGTCGGAGCCGTCGACGTCGTCGACGTGCACGAAGATGCGCTCGGAGGTCGAGGTCGGGAGGTTCTTGCCGACGTAGTCGGCGCGGATCGGCAGCTCGCGGTGGCCGCGGTCGACCAGCACCGCGAGCCGGACGGCGCGCGGCCGCCCGATGGCGCTCAGCGCGTCGAGCGCGGCGCGGATCGTGCGGCCCGAGTAGAGCACGTCGTCGACCAGGACCACGGTCTTGCCGTCGATGCCACCCTCGGGCACGCTCGTCGGCCGGGGCGCACGCGTCGGCTGTCGCCGCAGGTCGTCGCGGTAGAGGGTCGCGTCGATCGCCCCGACCGGGACGGACTGACCGGAGATGTCGGCGAGGGCCGCGGCGACTCGATCGCCGAGGAAGACCCCTCGCGTGGGGATGCCCATGACGACGAGGTCGTCGGCCCCCTTGTTGCCCTCGAGGATCTCGTGGGCGATGCGCGTGAGCGCGCGTGTGATGTCAGCCTGATTCAGCACTGTTCTGGTGCTCAACCGGACCTCCTTTCCCGTCTCTCGTACGGCCTGCTGTCTCTCGGGACAGATGCAAGGTGGTCCTCTCACCCTACCGCCTCTCGCGGGGAGGCAGAGACGACGACGCCCCGCCGACGGTGGTCGGCGGGGCGTCGAGGGTCACTGTGCGCGGGCTACTGCTCGAGCTCGGCGTCGAGGGTGATCTCGACCCCGGTGAGGGCCTTCGAGATCGGGCAGCTGGCCTTGGCGGCGTTCGCGGCGTCGGCGAACTGGGCGGCGTCGACGCCCGAGACCTCGCCGCGGACCGTGAGCTTGATGCCGGTCAGCTTGAAGCCGCCGTCCGACGAGTCCGGGCCGAGCGAGACGTCGGCCTTGACGTCGAGCGCCTCGATCGTGCCGCCGGCCGCACCGAGGAGAGCCGAGAACTGCATCGCGTAGCAGGCCGAGTGCGACGCGGCGATCAGCTCTTCGGGGCTGGTGAAGCCGCCGGCCTCGTCGGCGGCGCGCTTCGGGAACGAGACGTCGAACGTGGCGAGCTTCGACGAGGTCAGCTCGACCTGGCCCGAGCCTTCCTCGAGGCTTCCGTTCCAGGCGGTGCGTGCGGTGCGTGTGGGCATGGTGTCTCCTTCGTGTGGGTGGTGCTGAGGTGGGTGAGGGTCAGAGGGCGGCGCGGGCGTGCTCGGCGAGCGAGGTGATCTGCTGCTGCAGCACCATGAGGGCCTCGGTGGTGAGACCCGTGGCGGCGCAGATGCCCTGGCCGATGCGGGTGGTCTCGCCGTGCATCCTGCGCCCCTGGTCTGTCAGCGTGAGCTCGACGACGCGTTCGTCGCCGGCGGCGCGGGTCTTCACGACGAGGCCCTGGGCTTCGAGGCGGCGCAGGAGCGGCGAGAGCGTGCCCGACTCGAGGTGCAGACGCTCGCCCAGCTGCGACACCGACACGGGCTCGTGCCCGTCGGCCTCCCACAGCGCGAGCATGACGAGGTACTGCGGGTAGGTGAGGCCCAGGGGCGCCAGGAGCTCGCGGTACGTCGCCGTGAGAGCGCGCGACGCGCTGTAGAGCGCGAAGCAGATCTGCTCGTCGAGCTTCGGGGCCGGTGCTGCCGCCGCTGTCGTGGACATGGCTCGACGCTATCACGTCGCGCGCAACTCTGTTGTGCACAACTGGTTACGGGATGCTGGACGGGTGCGTACGAAACCGCCGCCCGGCGATCGAACCTCGCCGAGGAGAGGATCGACCGCCGAGCGGCGGTTCGGTGGTGGCGTGCGGCGTCTACGCGCTGATCGTCGACGCGATCCGGGCCAGCAGCCCGTTCACGAAGCTCGCGGAGTCGTCGGTCGACAGGCTCTGCGCCAGCTCGACGGCCTCCGAAATGGCGACGGGGTGCGGGATGTCGGGGTTGTGCGAGAGCTCCCAGATGCCGATGCGCAGGATCGCACGATCGATCGTAGGCATCCGCTGCAGGGTCCACCCCTGCGAGTACGTCTCGATGAGCTCGTCGATCTCGGGACGGTGCTCGATGACGCCCTGGACGATGTCGCGCGCGTAGCCCCAGGAGGAGCTCCGCTCGGGCTCGTTCATGGCCCGCTGCGTCTCGGCGACGAGGGCGTCGTCGATCGGGATCTGCCGGATGTCGGCGACGTAGAGGATGTCGAGGGCGCGCTTGCGCGCCTTGGTCCGTGCGCTCACGAAGTCAGCGGCGCCTAGTCGTTGACGCGGCCGAGGTACGAGCCGTCGCGCGTGTCGACCTTGACCTTGGTGCCGGTCTCGAGGAACAGCGGCACCTGGATCTCGTAGCCGGTCTCGACGGTGGCGGGCTTGGTGCCTCCGGTCGAGCGGTCGCCCTGGAGGCCGGGCTCGGTGTACGTGACCTCGAGCACGACCGAGGCGGGAAGCTCGATGTAGAGCGGGGTGCCGTCGTGCAGGGCGACCTGGACGTTCTGGTTCTCGAGCATGAAGTTCTTCGCGTCGCCCACGACGGTCGCCGGGATGTTGATCTGGTCGTAGTCGGTGGTGTCCATGAACACGTAGCCGTCGGCCTCGGCGTAGAGGTACTGGTACTCGCGGCGGTCGACGTTCGCGAAGTCGACTTTCGTGCCCGCGTTGAACGTCTTGTCGACGACCTTGCCGGTCATGACGTTCTTCATCTTGGTGCGGACGAACGCGCCGCCCTTGCCCGGCTTGACGTGCTGGAACTCGACGACGTTCCACAGCTGGCCGTCGAGGTTGAGAACGGCGCCGTTCTTGATGTCGTTTGTGGTGGCCATGCGCGAGAGTCCTTTATTGAGTCGTTGAAGATGCGGGGCCCGAAAGGCCACCGTCAAGTGTAGCGGGTCGCCCCGTGTGGCCCGTGGCCCGCCGTCGCCGGCCGTGCTCGCCTCTCAGAGGGCTGCGCGAAAGACGCCGGTGTAGAGCAGACAGGCGACGATGCCCCCGCTGGCTCCGATGGCAGCGACGGCCGTGGTGAGTCCGAGGCCGCCTCCGCCGTGCCCGGCGATGAGCGTCACGACGAGCAGGATCCCGCACACGAGCACCAGGGCCTGCAACGCCGCGAGCACCATGAGGCCGGGGCTCAGGCGCGGCAGGCTACGCAGGAATTCCGGTCCGCCCTCCCCCAATCCGCGCCGGTATCGGTCGAAGGCGAACACGAGGCCGGCGAGGATGAGGGCGAGGGTGACCGCCAGCAATGCCTTCACCACCGCAGCACCGTGGTCGACGTCACCGAGAATCGCGAGCATGCCGACGACGATGAGCCCGACAAGCAGGATGCCGGTCACCCACTCGAGAGTCCGCAGCACGGCACGGCGTAGGGATCGCGATGCGGAGCGTGATCGCGGGTTCCTGGCGAGCATGTCGGAGAACGCGACCGTCGCGCCGGCCATGTCGTTGCTGTCGAGTCGAGCCCTCGCGATGCCGTGCGTGGCCTCGCTGTTTCCCGGGTCGCGCTTGAGAGCCTCTCGATAGAACATCTTCGCCCCGTCGAGATGACCGTTGTAGCGAGCAAGACGCGCGCTCGTGAGGAACGGGCCGGCCTCGTCGCCGGCGAGTTCCACCGCCCTCTGGGCCGAATCCCAGGTGTCCTCGTGTGCGCGCTTGCACGCCATGTCGACTTCGACGCGCTCCGCGTGGGTGCGCCAGTTGTCCGGGTCCAGTTCGATGGCCCGCAGCACGGCTGCGAAGGCGATGTCATGGTCGCGATTCGCGGCGGCGTTTGCTGCGAGGAGTCGCCATCCCCAGGCGTTCTCGGGGTCCCGACCAACTGCTCGTCGTGCGAAGTCGAGGCCTTCCCGGGTTGCCCGCGTCGCGAAGCAGGCCTGTGCCATCAGGAGGGCCGTCGTCGGGGTGTCGTCGCCAGCAGCGATCACCCGCGTGAGGATCGTCCGTGCCTCGCGCGCCTTCCCCAGGTCCAGGCACAGCTGTGCGATTCGCACATCGTCGTCGTCCCTCGTCGCCGAGGCCCCCTGCGTCGTCACGAGGTCAGCCTCCCGCCTTGCCGGCGGCTGCGCGACCCCTCCTTCGGGGGCCACGCGCCTCGAGGCGCGTCGCGGAGGCCTCTACGCGGAGAGGCGCTCGCGCAGGAACGCGACGACGCGATCCCGCGCGGCGAGGGTCGGGTGCCCGGGCATCTCGCGCAGCTCGTTCGTGAGCACCGAGTGGGCCATCCGCGGGATCCCCCACTCGTTCCCGGGCGAGGAGTCGAGCTCGATGACCTCGAACGCGACGCCGAGAGCCGACTTCAGCGTCGCGAAACGTGCCGCCGGCGAACCGCTGTCGTGGCTGAATCGCAGACCGAGCGCGCACACCCCGCCGGCCTCGGCCCGCGCGACGACGCGACAGAGCTCGTCACGGGAGAGCCCTGGATCCTGCCTCGTCGCCTTCGACACCGGGAACGGCACACCCGGCTGGCTCACGACGGCGGCCGCCACGGGCTCGTCGACCGCCAGGGCCAGAGCGAACCCGCCCGTGAAGCACATGCCGATCACGCCCACCGGGCCACCCGTGCGCTCGCCCAGGTCGGCCGCCAGCGCGCGCAGATGGTCGGTGATCGGCCGGTGCGCGTTCGTCGCGAACGCCCGGAACTCCGCCGACACGCACAGACGCGCAATCACGCCCGCCGTGTATCCGGGCGTCATCGGGTGGCCCGGCTCACCGAAGATCGAGGGCAGGAGCACGCGAAACCCCTGCGCGACCAGGTGATCGGCGAGCCCGAGCACCTCCGGCGTGACGCCCGGCACCTCGGGGATCAGCAGCACGCCGGGCCCTTCGCCGCGCTCCAGCACCTCGCTGGTGCGCCCGGCGCCCGTGAAGGAGCCGCGCCCCCACCCGGCCAGGTCTCCCGTGGGTGCTGTCGTCGCCGCCATGACGCCACCCTACGTGCGCCGGGGCGGCTGTGGTCAGTGAGCCGTGCCGTGGTGCCGCGACGAGTGCGTGGCGAGGGTGAGGTCGAGGCGGCGGCCGTTCTTCCAGGGCTCCAGGATCGCGCGCGCCACGAGGTTGTGCGTGACGAACCACGCGGTCGCCGCGAGGCCCAGCGCGGCGCCGAACGCCGCCATCCTGATCTGCTCCATGCTGACATCCTGCGCCTCGGAGGGTGCGCGCACGAGATCCCCCTTCGGGTGCCCCTCGACAGGCGGGCGTAGGGTCGCGCCCATGAAGCCGAGGAAGCCTCGACCGCCGGTCAACGAGCAGGGGATGTGGCACGGCTATCGGGAGGAGATGCTCGACGACGGCCCGCCGCCGCCGCTCAGCCGCGCGCGGAGCTTTTGGGCGCGGGTGTTGGCCTGGGCTGGCATCGTGTCGATCTCGTTCGGCTTCGGATTCGATCTCGCCGTGGGGCGTCAGTGGTACGGCGTCTCGTGGCTGGGCTCCGTCGCCTGCTTCGTCAGCAGCGCGATGTTGCGCCGGAGGTCGATGTTCGGCGCGAGCGCCACGCCCACGACTCCGCGGCCGCCACGGCGGTGGGACCCTCTTGGGCTGTTGATGATCGTGCCTCTCGCGGCATGGGCGGCCGTCGCCCTGATCGGAACGTCAGCGTGGCACTGGCACGGTGTCGGAGCCGCCCTCGTGCTGGGCTTCGTGGGAGTCGCCGCCTTCGGCCTGCTCGACCTCATCGCGAGGGCGACACGGCGCTACCGCCGACGGAACCCGCTCACGCCTGAGCAGTCGCCGGCACCGCCCGCGCCGTGACCCGATCGGCGGCGGCGCGAACGGCGAACCGGTACGAGTCGAGGCCGAGCCCGGCGATGACGCCCGTGGCGGCGGCGGACAGCACGCTCGCCGGGCGGTGCTCGTCGCGCACCGGGTTCGAGCGGTGCACCTCGATCAGCGGCAGCCCCGCCGCAGTCACGACCGCGGCGGCGTCGCGGAGCGCGTACGAGTAGTGCGTGTAGGCGGCGGGGTTCACCACGACGCCCCAGCCGGCCGAGGCCGCCTCGTGCAGCCAGGAGATGAGTGTCGCCTCGTCGTCGGTCTGGCGCACCACGACGTCGACGCCCTCGGAGGCGAGGGCTTTGAACTCGTCGCGGAGCCCCACGAGGATCACGGGTGGGGTGCGTGAGGACGGCGACGCTCCTGATCCTGCGCCCTCGTGTGACGCCCGGCGCCGAGTGCTCTCGGGCCCGGCCACGACGAGGACGGTCGTCACGAACCGATCTCCTGGTATGCCGCGTAGAGCAGCGAGTTGTCGGGTGCCTCGAGCACGGTGGGCCGCGCGAGGTCGTCGAGCACGATGAAGCGCAGCATGCCCGCGCGGGCCTTCTTGTCGCGCTGCATGGTGGCCAGGAGGGTGCTCCAGCGGCCGAGGGGGTAGCTCGTCGGGAGACCGAGCGACTCGAGGATCGAGCGGTGCCGGTCGACGACGTCGTCGGAGAGCCGGCCGGCAAGGCGCGACAGCTCGGCGACGAAGACCATTCCGACGGCGACGGCGGCGCCGTGGCGCCACTGGTAGCGCTCGGCGTGCTCGATCGCGTGGCCGAGGGTGTGGCCGTAGTTCAGGATCTCGCGGAGGCCGGACTCCTTGAAGTCCTCCCCCACGACCCGTGCCTTGAGCGCGATCGACAGCTCGACGACCCGGCGGAACTCGGGCGTAGTCGGGTCGACGACGCGGTCAACGGACGCCTCGATGATGTCGAGGATCTCGGGTTCGGCGATGAAGCCGGCCTTCACGATCTCCGCGAACCCGGCGAGGATCTCGTTGCGGGCGAGCCCGTCGAGCAGCTCGAAGTCGACCAGCACGCCGGCCGGCGCGTAGAACGAGCCGACGAGGTTCTTGCCCTCGTTCGTGTTGATGCCGGTCTTGCCGCCGACGGAGGCGTCGACCATGGCGAGCACGGTCGTCGGGATCTGCACGAGCTTCACGCCGCGCAGCCAGGTGGCCGCCACGAAGCCGGCGAGGTCGGTCGTGGCGCCGCCGCCGAGGCCGATCACGGCGTCGGTGCGGGTGAAGTCGGCCTGGCCGAGGATCTGCCAGCAGAACGCCGCCACCTCGACCCGCTTGCCGGCCTCGGCGTCGGGCACCTCGGCGAGCAGGGTCTCGTAGCCGTCGGCGACGAGCGACTCGCGCAGGGTCTCGGCGCGCGCACCGAGCGGGGGCGCGTGGACGATCAGCACCTTTTTGACCTTGGGGCCCAGGATCTGGGGCAGCTCCCCCGTGAGTCCTCGGCCGACCCGCACCTCGTACGGGGTGGCGCCCGGCACGTCGATCACGGTCGTCGGCACGCCCGCCGTGGGGCCTTCGGTCTCGGTGGTCATGCGTGCTCCGTTTCGATCCAGCGCACGATGTCGTCGACGACGTGCACGAGGGGCCTGTGAGAGGTGTCGACGGTGAAGTCGGCGAGGCTGGCGTAGACGGGCGCCCGGCGCTCGGCGATCTCCTGCCAGGCGGTGAGGCCGTCGTGCTGTAGGAGCGGGCGGTCGGTGCCCTGGATCCGAGCCGCGACGGCCTCCGGCGTCACGGCGAGGAGGACCACCCGGGCTCCGCGCAGACGCTCGCGTGTCTCGGGGTGGAGCACGGCGCCCCCGCCGAGCGAGATCACCGACGCGGGGTCGAGCAGCGCGTCGGCGACGGCGTCGCGCTCGATCTCGCGGAATCGCTCTTCGCCGTGTTCCTCGAAGAGCGCGGCGATCGGGCCGTGGTGACGCACGATGACCCGGTCGGTGTCGACGAAGGTGCGGCCGAGCCGTTTCGCCAGCTTCTTGCCGACGCTGGTCTTGCCCGCGCCCATCGGGCCGATCACGACGATCGGCCGGTCGGGCCCGGGCATCAGGCCTGAGCCGCGGCGGCCCCGGAGTGCGCCACGGCCTCGGACTCGGGCGTCGTGGCGAGCAGGTCGGGGATCGAGTCGAGGTAGTTCTGCAGGTTGCGGCTCGTCTCGTCGATCGAGTCGCCGCCGAACTTCTCGAGCACCGAGTTGGCGAGGACGAGT
This sequence comes from Frondihabitans australicus, assembly GCF_003634555.1. NCBI lineage: Bacteria > Bacillati > Actinomycetota > Actinomycetes > Micrococcales > Microbacteriaceae > Frondihabitans > Frondihabitans australicus. The sequence goes on along the minus strand of NZ_RBKS01000001.1, from coordinate 1,299,400 downwards.
GCGACCATGGCCTCGGCGACGACGCCCGCCGCCGGGACGGCGCAGACGTCGGAGCGCTGGTGGTGGGCGTTGGCGGCCTCGCCGGTGGCGACGTCGACCGTGGGAAGCGCGCGGGGCACGGTGGCGATCGGCTTCATGCCGGCGCGGACGCGCAGCACAGTACCGGTGGACATGCCGCCCTCGGTTCCGCCCGCGCGGTCCGTCTCGCGCTGGATGCCGCGGTCGGTCTGGTAGAGGGCGTCGTGCGCCTCGGAGCCGCGGCGCGTGGTGGTGAGGAACCCGTCGCCGATCTCGACGCCCTTGATCGCCTGGATGCCCATGAGGGCCGCGGCGAGCTGAGCGTCGAGCTTGCGGTCCCACTGCACGTGCGAACCGAGCCCGGGCGGGAGGTTGTACGCGAGCACCTCGACGATGCCGCCGAGCGTGTCGCCGTCCTTCTTGGCGGCCTCGACCTCCTCGACCATCTTGGCGCTGGTCTCGGGGTCGAAGCAGCGCAGCGGGTCGGCGTCCAGCGTGTCGACGTCGGCGAGGGTCGGGTACGGACGGCCCTCGGGCACGCGCACAGGCCCGATGGAGAGCGTGTGGCTGACGATCTCGATGCCGAGCTCGGCGAGGAACGACTTGGCGACGGCGCCGAGTGCGACGCGTGCGGCGGTCTCACGGGCGCTGGCGCGCTCGAGGATCGGTCGGGCGGAGTCGAAGCCGTACTTCTGCATGCCGACGAGGTCGGCGTGGCCGGGACGCGGGCGCGTGAGGGCGGCGCTGCGGCCGCGGGAGGCGTCGGAGATCTCGACCGGCTGGGAGTTCATGACCTCCTGCCACTTCGGCCACTCGGTGTTGCCGACGCGGATCGCGATCGGGCTGCCGATCGAGCGACCGTGGATCACGCCGCCCGAGATGTGCAGTTCGTCCTGCTCGAACTTCATGCGGCTGCCGCGGCCGTAGCCGAGCTTGCGGCGGGCGAGGTCGCCCTGGATGTCGTCCATGAGCACCGGCACACCGGCCGGAAGGCCCTCGAGAACGGCGATGAGTTCGGGGCCATGAGACTCACCCGCGGTCAACCAACGAAGCATGGAACGATTCTTTCACAGGTGCGGAGGGCGACCGGCGTTGTCCACAGGGCGCCTCGGATCCTGCGACCGGGCCCGACGGCTATTGGTACGTCGGGTGGGCGCGAAGCCAGGCCTGGAACTGCGCCACGGCCTTCTGGTGGTCGGCGTAGGTGGTCGAGAAGACTGTCTCGCCCGTCTCGAGGTTGACCGTGACGAAGTACAGCCACGAACCGGTCGCAGGATGCAGGACGGCATTGATCGCGACGTCGCCAGGGTTCGAGATCGGCCCCGGCGGCAGCCCCTTGTGCACGTAGGTGTTGTAGGGGTTCGACGCGTCGGCCCGCTGGGCGTCGGTCGTGGTCACGGTGTTCGTCGTGCCGGCGCCGTACGCGACAGTGGCGTCCGACTGCAGCAGCATGCCCTGGTCGATGCGGTTCTGGAACACCCGGGCGACCTTCGGGAAGTCGGCGGCGAGACCGGCCTCCTTCTGCACGAGGGAGGCGAAGATGATCGTGTGCTCCCAGTTGGGCTCGGAGACCCCGGCGTCGATGAGGTGCTGCTTCATCGTGTCGACCATCTGCTGGAAGTAGAAATTCGCGGTCTTGCCCGGCTGGAGGTCGTAGGTCGCCGGGAAGAGATAGCCCTCGAGGCTCGTCGCGTTCGACGGCAGCCCGTACGACCTGTAGTCCTTGGCCGCGGCGGTGACCGTCGCGAGCGGGATCTTCGTGACCGACGACATGAGGCGGATGATGCCCTTGAGGCTCGTGCCCTCGGGGATCACGAGCTTCGTCGTGATGAGCGAGTTGGAGTCCTGCAGCCGGTCGATGGCCGACTGGGCGCTCATGTGCTCGAACATCGAGTAGGTGCCGGGCTGGAACTGGATGTTCTGGTTCGCCAGCAGGATCTTGTACGGCGCCGACGCCGACTTCGTGATGTGCGCGGCGGCGAGCTTCTTCGAGATCGTCGAGCCGATGTCGCCCGAGACGATCGTGAAGTCGACCTTCTTGCCGTCGCCGGAGCCGGTGTAGTCGTCGCTCGGCTTGGCGCCGAAGAGCGCGGCGACCTTCGGCCCGTACTGGTTGTAGATCGTGAAGCCGCCGGCCGTGCCGCCGCCGAGCACGACGACCAGGACGATGACGAGGATGATCGCGCCGCGCCGGTGGCTCTTCTTCTCGCGCGGGGCCTTCTGCGCCTTCGGAGATTTCTGGCGCGGTGGCTTGGGGTCGCGAGGCGGGCGGGACGAGCGACCGGCCTTCGGCTTCGGGGCGGCGGCAGCGCCGGCCGCGGCGGGAGCGGTCGCGGGCGTCTCGACGGTGTCGGCCGTGTCGGCGGGCTCGTGCGGAGAGGCGGCGAGGAGCGTCGGCGACGGCTCGCCAGGCGTGGCGGCGGGGGCCGAGGGGGCCGACGCCGTCGGTGCCGTGCGGGTCTCGGCCTGCTCCTGCGCCAGCCGCTCTCGCTCGCGTCGCTCACGGCGGGTCATCGGGGCCGGCAGATCGTCGGCGCTCGGGGCGCGCGAGGGGGTGCCGGCCTGGTTCGAGGTGGTCTGGCCGGCGGCACTGCCGGAGAAGATCTCGTCCCAGGAAGGTTCGTCAGCCACTAATCAGAGTCCTTCGTCGGGGGCCGCGACCTCGACGAGCGAGCCCGGTGGGCGCCCGCTCGAACGCTCGAGGTCGAGCGCATGCTGCACGATGATAACAGCGGCCACCTGATCGACCACGGACCTCTGCTTCTTCGCCGAGCGCCCCGCGGCACGGAGCGCTCCCTGCGCCGTGACGGTCGAGAGTCGCTCGTCGACGAGCCGCACCGGGGTGGGCGCGCACGCGATCGCGAGGCGTCGGGCGAACGCGCGGGCGTCGTCGGTCGACGGGGTGGAGGCCCCCGACAGCGACAGCGGCAGGCCCACGATCACCTCGATCGCGTCGAGGTCGTGGGCATGGCGCAGGATCGAGCGCACGTCGTCGCTGCCGATGTCGTCGGGCCCCGCTCCCGCCACCCGCCCCACCGTCTCGACCGGCGTCGCGAGGAGGCCGTCGGGATCGGTCCGGGAGACGCCGATGCGGGCCCGGCCGACGTCGACGCCGAGCCGGACGCCGCGGCGGAAGCCCGCGGAGTCCGGCCCGGTGGAGTCGCTCATGCCGCCTGCCTCAGCCGCGGACGGCGTCGACGATGGCCGACAGTGCCGCGGGGATCGCCGCGAGGTCGGAGCCGCCGCCCTGCGCCAGGTCGTCCTTGCCGCCGCCACCGCCGCCGAGGATGCCGGCCGCCGTGCGCGCGAGGGCGCCCGCCATTGCTCCTGCATCTCTGGCGCCCTGGGTGGTAGCGACGATCACGGCGGGCTTGCCCTGCACGTCGGCGGCCAGCGCCACGAGCGACGCCGAGCCCTGCCCGAGACGCTCACGCACGCTCATGACGAGGCTGCGGAGGTCGTCGGTCGACTTCACCTGGCCGATGGCCTCGGCCACGACGGTGAGCGCGCCGACGGGCGCCGCTTTCTCGACGAGCGAGGGCACGCGCGTCTGCAGCGCCGCCGCCTCGAACTCGGCGATGCGCTTCTCGGCCACCTTCAGCTGCGTCGACAGGTCGGCGATGCGGTCGGGCAGCTGCTCCCGCGGCGTCTTGAGCGACGACGTGAGCTGGTTGATGAGGGCGCGCTCGGTCGCGAAGTCGCGGAACGCGTCGACGCCGACCAGCGACTCGACGCGGCGGTTCGTCGAGCCGATCGAGGACTCCCCCACCAGGTTGATGAGACCGATCTGCGACGAGTGCGACACGTGGGTGCCGGCGCACAGCTCGCGCGACCAGGGGCCGCCGATGTCGACCATGCGCACCTCGTCGCCGTACTTCTCGCCGAACAGCGCCATCGCGCCCGCAGCGCGCGCCTCGTCGAGCGGCAGGATCCGCGTGGTCACCTCGAGGTCGTCGCGGATCTTGGCGTTCGCGATGTCCTCGATCTCGGTGCGCGTGTCGAGCGACAGCGGGTTCGACCAGTTGAAGTCGAGACGCATGTAGCCCGCTTTGTTGTACGAGCCGGCCTGGTGCGCCTCCGGGCCGAGCACCTGGCGGAGCGCCGCGTGGATCAGGTGCGTCGCCGAGTGCGCCTGCGTCGCGCCGCGTCGGTAGGTCGGGTCGACCACGCTGGTCGCCTCGTCGCCCACGCCGACCTCGCCCGAGCGCACCTGCACGCGGTGGCTGATGAGGCCCTTGACCGGCTTCTGGACGTCGAGCACCTCGAGGTCGAAGCCTCGGCCGACGATCGAGCCCTCGTCGGCGTCCTGGCCGCCGGACTCGGCGTAGAGCGACGTCTCGGCGAGGATCACCTCGGCGATGTCGCCCGCGACCGCGCGGTCGACGGACTGGCCGTCCTTGATGATGCCGAGGATCCGCGACTCCGTGTTGAGGAAGTCGTAGCCGGTGAAGACCGTCTCGCCCTGCGCGCGGAACGCCGAGTACACGCTGAGGTCGGCCAGCGCGGTCTTCCGCGACTTCGCGTCGGCCTTCGCGCGTGCGCGCTGCTCGCTCATGAGGCGGTCGAACGCGGTGCGGTCGACCGTGAGGCCCGCCTCCTCGGCGATCTCGAGGGTGAGGTCGATCGGGAACCCGAACGTGTCGTGGAGCAGGAACGCGGTCTCGCCCTTGAGCTCCTGCTTCGAAGCCGTCTTCGTCTCGTCCACCGCTGTGTCGAGGATCGTCGTGCCCGCCGCGAGCGTGCGCAGGAAGGTCTCCTCCTCCGCCAGCGCGAGCCGCGAAATGCGGTCGTACTCCGTCTCGACCTCGGGGTACGACGCCTTCATCGCGTCGCGCGACGCCGCGAACAGGTCGGCGAACGTCGGCCCCTCGACGCCCAGCAGGCGCATGGAGCGGATAGAGCGACGCAGGAGCCGGCGCAGAATGTAGCCCCGGCCCTCGTTCGACGGCGCGACCCCGTCGCTCATCAGCATGAGCGACGAGCGCACGTGGTCGGCGATCACGCGCATGCGGACGTCGTCGTCGTGGTTCGCGCCGTAGGTCTTGCCCGAGAGGACGGCCGCGCGGTCCAGGACGGGACGGACCTCGTCGATCTCGTACATGTTGTCGACGCCCTGCTTGAGGAACGCGACGCGCTCGAGGCCCATGCCGGTGTCGATGTTCTTGTTCGGCAGCTCGCGGACGATGTCGAAGTCGACCTTCGAGGTGACGTTGTCGATCTGGTACTGCATGAACACGAGGTTCCAGATCTCGACGTAGCGGTCGTCGTCGGTGGCGGGGCCGCCGTCGACGCCGTACGCGGGTCCGCGGTCGAAGAAGATCTCGGAGCACGGGCCGGCGGGGCCGGCCTGCCCGGTCGACCAGTAATTGGTGTCCTTGTCGAGGCGCTGGATGCGCTCGTCGGGCAGGCCCGCGATGCGCTTCCAGAGGGCGATCGCCTCGTCGTCGTCCTTGTAGACGGTGACCCAGAGGTCCTCCGGGCGGAAGCCGAGGCCGCCGCCGTCCTCGGGCGTGGTCAGGAGCTCCCAGGCGTAGGTGATCGCCTGCTCCTTGAAGTAGTCGCCGAACGAGAAGTTGCCGTTCATCTGGAAGAACGTGCCGTGGCGCGGCGTCTTCCCGACCTCCTCGATGTCGTTCGTACGGATGCACTTCTGCACGCTGGTCGCGCGCGGATACGGCGCGGGGATCAGCCCGGTCATGTACGGGATGAACGGCACCATCCCGGCGACGACGAAGAGGAGGCTCGGGTCGTCCGAGACGAGCGGCGCCGACGGCACGACGGTGTGGCCGCGGTCGCCGAAGTACTTGAGCCAGCGGTTGCGGATTTCTGCGGTCTGCATGGTGGTCTTTCGGTTCGAAGTGAAGAGGAGGGCGGAGGCGGCCGAGCCCGGCGCAGACCCTAGGCCTGGTCGCGGAGCTCGGCCTCGCGGGCTCGGTAGCCGTCGACCACGGCGGCGCGGAACTGGCCGAGACGGCTGTCGAGACCGGTGAAGAACTCCTGGCCCGCGGGCGTCTGGTTCACGCGGTGGGCGACGTAGAAGCCCAGCGCTGTGCCGATGGCGAGCACGAAGAGGTATTTCACGAGCGAGGTCTCCTTCGAAACGAACTGCATCTGAGCCTACCGGGACGACGAAGGGAGCAGACCCACGTGAGTGGGCTGCTCCCTTCGGTGCGGTGCCGGCTGAGGCTAGCGGGCCGCGTAGTACTCGACGACCAGCTGGACCTCGCAGGTCACGGGGACCTCGGCGCGCTTCGGGCGACGCACGAGCTTCGCCTGCAGCTTGTCGATCTCGACCTCGAGGTAGCCGGGGACCTTGGGGAGCACGTCGAGGTGACCACCGGCGGCGGCGACCTGGAAGGGCTCCATCGACTCCGACTTCGGCTTGACGTGGATCATCTGGCCGGGCTTCACGCGGAAGGAGGGGCGGTCGACGAGCTTGCCGTCGACGAGGATGTGACGGTGCACGACCATCTGGCGGGCCTGCGCCGTGGTGCGGGCGAAACCGGCGCGAAGCACGAGGGCGTCGAGACGCTCCTCGAGGAGCTCGACCAGGTTCTCACCGGTCAGGCCCTTGGCCTTGCGGGCCTCTTCGAAGACGATGCGGAGCTGGGCCTCGCGGATGCCGTACTGGGCGCGCAGACGCTGCTTCTCGCGGAGACGAACGGCGTAGTCGCTGTCGGTGCGGCGCTTGGTGCGGCCGTGCTCGCCGGGGGCGTAGGGGCGCTTCTCGAGGTAGCGCGCCGCCTTCGGGGTGAGGGCGATGCCGAGCGCGCGCGAGAGGCGCGTCTTCGACCGGGTGCGGGACTTGGTGGACATGGTGATTCCTATCGATCTTGTCGGAAAGTGGAACGTCTGCCAGGCGCGCGAGCGCCGACAGGCATAACAAGAGGGGTTCGTCGCCGGCTAAAGGCAACCATGCAAGCTTACACGACGGGCGCAGGATCGGGGTCACTCGCCTCGAGTGATGTTTCTGAGCCTCTCGAGACGCGGCCCGACCTCCCGCTCGTGCCCGTTGTTCGTCGGGTCGTAATAGGTCGTGCCGAGAAGTGTGTCGGGCAGATACTGCTGCTCGACGACGCCGAACTCGCCGTCGTGGGCGTACCTGTAGCCCTTGCCGTGGCCGAGCCGCTTGGCACCCGGGTAGTGGGCGTCGCGCAGGTGGATCGGCACGCGGCCGGCCTTGCCCGCGCGGACGTCGGCGATCGCCTGGTCGATGCCGAGGTAGGAGCGGTTCGACTTGGGCGCCGTCGCGAGGTAGACGACCGCCTCGGCCAGCGGGATGCGCCCCTCCGGCATGCCGATCATCTGCACCGCGTCGGCCGCGGCCACGGCGATGACGAGCGCCTGCGGGTCGGCCATGCCGATGTCCTCGGAGGCGGAGACGATGATGCGGCGCGCGATGAACCGGGGGTCCTCCCCCGCCTCGATCATGCGCGCGAGGTAGTGCAGCGCGGCGTCGACGTCGCTGCCGCGCACCGACTTGATGAAGGCGGAGATGACGTCGTAGTGCTCGTCGCCGTTGCGGTCGTAGCGGAGCAGGGCCCGGTCGACGGACTGGGCGACGAGCTCGGCCGTGATGACCGGCTGGCCCACTGGCTCCTGCGGCCCGGCATCGTCGTCGTCGGGCTCGTCGTCTGGGTCGGAGTCGGGGTCGTCGGCGGGGTCGGCCGCGCGCGGGGCCTCGTCGGCGGCGGCCATGGCCCACGCCGACTGGGCCGACGCCTCGAGGGCCGTGAGCGCGCGACGGGCGTCGCCCGAGGCGAGGCGCACGATCACGTCGAGCGCCTCGTCGTCGATCTCGACGGTGTCGGCGAGGCCGCGGGGATCGTGGACGGCGCGTTCGACGAGCGAGCGGAGGTCGGCGTCGGTGAGCTGCTCGAGCGTGAGCAGGAGCGAGCGCGAGAGAAGGGGGGTGATCACCGAGAAGGAGGGATTCTCGGTCGTCGCGGCGATGAGGATCACCCAGCCGTTCTCGACGCCGGGCAGAAGGGCGTCCTGCTGGGCCTTGGTGAAGCGGTGGATCTCGTCGAGGAAGAGCACGGTGGTGGTGCCGTAGAGGTCGCGGTTCGACAGCGCCTTCTCCATGACGAGACGGACGTCTTTCACGCCCGCGGTGACCGCTGAGAGCTCGACGAACTGCCGCCCCGAGCTGTGCGCGATCGCCTGCGCCAGAGTCGTCTTGCCGGTGCCCGGAGGCCCCCAGAGGATCACCGACACCGCGCCGGACTCGCCCGTCGAGTCGGAGGCGAGCTGAACCAGCGGCGAACCGGGTCGGAGCAGGTGCTTCTGGCCGGCGACCTCGTCGAGGCTGGTCGGCCGCATGCGCACGGCGAGTGGCGTCGAGCTCGCGATGGGGCCTCGACGCACCGCGGAACGGCCCGCCGCCGCCTCTGTGCTCATGGGAAGTCATGGTAGACCGGACCACCGACAGCGCCGGGCCGGGCGGGGGCTGACGAAGCCGCCTGAGCGCGTCCGCTAGGGTTCTGCGAGAACCCAGACCACTGTGGAGGATCAGTGACCCCGAGCAAGAACCAGGACCGCGAGGCGCGCGATCGGCTCCGCAGGTACACCGCTCGGCAGAAGGTCCACACCTCGCAGGTCCGGCGACGTCTCCGGGACAACGTCGGCGCGATCGTCGCCATCGTCGTGATCGGCGCCCTCGGCACGGCCTCGCAGATCGTTCACACGCAGGGCACCGCCCACTCGACTCCCGCGTCGTCCAGCGCCAGCGCATCGGCCTCGCCGACCGCCACGGCGACACCGACCGCGACCGCCGGCTCGAACACCGGCGACGTGCCGTCGAAGACGATCGCGAAGGGCCGCACCTGGACCGGCTCGCTCACATTGAACAAGGACGTCACGCTCGACATCTCGCTCGACGGCAAGGCGGCGCCGCAGGCCGCGAGCGTCATGATCGACCTGATCCAGAAGAAGTTCTTCGACGGCACGTCCTGCTGGCGCATGTCGAACGCCTCGAGCGCCAAGTTCTTCCAGTGCGGCGCGCCGAAGTCCGACGGCACCGGCGACGACGGCTTCCAGTTCGGACCGCTCGAGAACGTGCCCTCGTCGAACGAGTACAAGACCGGCGTCATCGCCATGGCGCGCTCGTCCTCGCAGTACTCGCAGGCGACGCAGTTCTTCATCGTCTACGGCGACACGTTCCTCGACGGATCCACCGGCGGCTACACCGTGGTCGGCAAGGTCACGAGCGGCCTGTCGTCGCTCGAGAAGAACATCACCTCGAAGGGCCTCACGCCCTTCTCGTCCGACCCGTCGGACACGACGACGGGATCGCCGAAGGTGAAGACGACGATCACGGGCGCCAGCATCAAGTAGCGGCGCTGGCCGGGCAGAAACGCAATTCTCAGGCATGCAATAGGCTGTCGATACCCATCGCGAGGGGCGACTGTGCTCTCGCGCGACGAGAACACGTGCAAGGTGGAATTGTGGCTCAAGACGATCAGGCGCCCTGGGGCCGAGTCGACGAAGACGGGACCGTCTACGTCCGCGAGGCCGCGGGTGAGCGCGAGGTCGGGCAGTACCCCGACGCGACGCCCGACGAGGCTCTCGCCTACTACGAGCGGAAGTACACCGAGCTCGCCGGCCAGGTGACGCTCCTCGAGCAGCGGGTGAAGCGTGGCGCGTCGGCGACGGACGTGGCCAAGGCCGTCGCCCACCTGCGCGACTCGCTGGTCGAGCCCAGCGCGGTCGGCGACCTCGAGTCTCTGCGTACCCGCGTCGGCGCCCTCGACACCACCGTGGTCGAGCTCACGCAGCAGCAGACCGCCGAGGCGCACGAGGCCGTCGCCGGCGCCATCGAGTACCGCACCTCGCTCGTCGTCGAGGCCGAGGCCCTGGCTGCGCAGGATCCCGCGCGGGTCCAGTGGAAGCAGGTCACCGCGGCGATCGACGACATCTTCGCCCGCTGGCAGAAGCACCAGCAGGAGGGGCCGCGGATCCCCAAGGGCGAGGGCAACGAGCTGTGGAAGCGCTTCCGTGCGGCCCGCTCCACCATCGACACCCACCGGAAGGCGTTCTACGCCGAGCTCGACGCCGTCCACCGCGACGCCCGCGCCCGCAAGCAGGCCCTCGTCGAGGAGGCCGAGGCGCTCGCTCCGAAGGGCGCCGACGGCATCCCCACCTACCGTTCGCTGCTCGACGCCTGGAAGCGCGCGGGTCGCGCCGGCAAGAAGTACGATGACGCCCTGTGGGCCCGCTTCAAGGCCGCCGGCGACGTGCTGTACAACGCCAAGAGCGCCATCGTCGCGCAAGATGAAGCCGAGTACGCCGACAATCTCGTGGCGAAGAACGCCCTGCTCGACGAGGCTGCGCCGATCCTGCAGCTGACCGATCGCCAGGCCGCCCGCGACGCCCTCATCTCGGTGCAGCAGCGGTTCGACGAGATCGGTCGCGTGCCCCGCGACCAGGTCCGCGCCGTCGAAGACCGCCTGCGCGCCATCGAGAACCACGTTCGCACGCTCGACGACGAGTACTGGCAGAAGAACAACCCCGAGCGCAAGGCTCGCTCCGAGGGCCTGGCCGGGCAGCTGCAGAGCGCCATCGCGAAGCTCGAGATCGAGCTCGCCGACGCCCAGGCCTCCGGCGACAAGCGCGCCATCAAAGACGCACAGGAGGCACTGGACGCCCGTCGCATCTGGCTGGACGCCCTCGGCTCCTAGCCCCTCTCGTCACGGCGAAGGCCGGTCGCTCCTCCCCAGGGGCGGCCGGCCTTCCGCGTTCTCCACAGATTATCCAGACGGGTCGCAGGAGCAGCGGGACACCGCCACGCTGGACACATGGCTCCGCATCCGACCCCCGCTCGCTCCCCCGTTCGCTCGCCCGTCGACTCCTCGACGCGCTCCTCCGCCCTCCTCACCTCGGCCGACCTGCCGTGGCCGGAGCTGCAGGCCGCTGCCCTCGACGGCGACGTGTTCCGCATCGACCGTGCGTTCTGCTCGATCGCCGAGTTCGACGTGCCCTGGCGCCGGGCCACGGCCCTCGCCGACCTGTGCGGGCGGGAGTTCGTCGTCGCCGGCCGATCGGCGGCCTGGGTGTGGGGCGCTCTCGCTCAGGCGCCGGGCACGCACGAGGGGTTCGGCGAGACGCGGCGTGGCCTGCACGATGTGCCGACCGGGCTGTTCGTCCGCGCCGTCGATCCGCCGGAAGACGACCTCGTCGACTTCGGGCCCGTGCGGGTGACCGCGCCGGCGCGGACCATCGTCGATCTCGTGCGGTTCGACCTCGACGAGGGCGCGACGGCCGAGATCGTCGCGTTCCTCATCGCGGAGCACCGGGTCGACCGCGCGACGTGCGATGCGATCCTCGCGCGCGGCCGTACCCTGCCGCACCGAAGGCGTGCGAGGTCGCGACTGGCCCAGATGTGGGTCAGGCCGTCTGAACCTGGTTGATGCGGATCGTGTTGCCCGACGGATCGCGGAAGGCGCAGTCGCGCGGGCCCCAGGGCTGATCGATGGGCTCCTGCAGGACCTCGGCGCCGGCGGCGCGGCCGCGCTCGAAGGCGGCGTCGACGTCGTCGCTGGTGAAGACGAGGATCGGGAGGGTGCCCTTCGCGAGGAGCTCCTGCATGGCGTCGCCGTCGGCCTGCGAGCGGCCGGCGTGCGGCTGCGAGAGGACGAGGGCGGCGCCCGGCGATCCCGCGCCCGGTGCCTGGGGAGAACTGAGGGTGACCCAGCGGAACTCGCCCGACGAGACGTCCTGGCTGACCTCGTAGCCGAGAGCGTCGCGATAGAACGCGATCGCCTCGTCGACGTCGTTGACGGTGACCTGGCAGTACTGGAGTGAGATGCTCATGGCCTCGACACTACGGCCGGGTGTCGGCGGTGCGCTTCTCGGATCCTGCTCGCCTGATCGCCGTCAGGAGGACGCCTGAAGCGGCGCTGCCGCCGCACCGACCGCGCCGAGGTAGGGCGGCCTCGTCAGCTGCATGGCGATGCAGCCCGGCATGGCCTCGACGGCGTCGTGGTCGCGGGCGCGGTACGCGCTCGGGGTCTCGCCGGTGATCTGCGTGAAGCGCGAGGAGAACGACCCGAGCGACGTGCTGCCGACCGCGAAGCAGGCGTCGGTGACCGACATGCCGCCGCGGAGGAGCGCCATCGCGCGCTCGATGCGGCGGGTCATGAGGTAGCCGTACGGGGTCTCGCCGTAGGCGTCGCGAAACACGCGCGAGAAGTGCGCGGTCGACATGAACGCCTCGGCCGCCATGGTCGGCACGTCGAGCGGCTTGGCGTACTCGCGGTCGATGAGGTCGCGGGCACGCCGCACCGCCACGAGCTTCTCGAGGTCGTCGTCGCGCATGGTCGTTGCCTGGCGGGCCGCCGCCGGATCAGCCGCCGCTGACGCGGTAGACGTCGTACACGGCGTCGATGCGGCGCACCGCGTTGAGGACGCGGTCGAGGTGGGTCGTGTCGCCCATCTCGAACACGAACCGACTGAGTGCCAGGCGCTCGGACGACGTCGACACCGTCGCCGACAGGATGTTGACGTGGTGCTCGGACAGCACGCGGGTGACGTCGGAGAGCAGGCCCGACCGATCGAGCGCTTCGATCTGGATCTGCACGAGGAAGACGCTCTTCGACGAGGGAGCCCACGAGACGTCGATCATCCGCTCGGGCTCGGCCATGAGGCCCTGCACGTTGTGGCACGACGCCTGGTGCACGCTGACGCCCTGACCGCGGGTGATGAAGCCGACGATCTGGTCGCCCGGCACAGGGGTGCAGCACTTCGCGAGCTTGACGAGGATGTCGGGCGCTCCGCGCACGAGGACCCCGGAGTCGCTGTTGCGCAGCGGCCGCGGGCGGCCCTTCGACGGGAACTCGAGGTCGAGGTCGGTGTCGTCGTCGGTCTGCTCCTGCACGGCGGCGAGGATCTTCTCGATGACCGACTGGGTCGAGATGTGGCCCTCGCCGACGGCCGCGTACAGGGCCGTGAGGTCGTCGTACCGCATGGCGGCGGCGACCTCGGCGATGGAGTCCTGGCTCATCAGCTTCTGCAGCGGGAGGTTCTGCTTGCGCATGGCGCGCGCAATCGCATCCTTGCCCTGCTCGACGGCCTCGTCGCGGCGCTCCTTGGTGAACCACTGCTTGATCTTGTTCCGGGCGCGCGGGCTCTTGACGAAGGTCAGCCAGTCCTGGCTGGGGCCGGAGTCGGGGTTCTTCGACGTGAACACCTCGACGACGTCGCCGGAGGTGAGCGTCGACTCCAGCGGCACGAGACGGCCGTTGACCTTTGCGCCCATGGTGCGGTGCCCGACCTCGGTGTGGACGGCGTAGGCGAAGTCGACGGGCGTCGCGCCGGAGGGCAGGCCGATCACCTTGCCCTGCGGCGTGAAGACGTAGACCTCCTTCGCGCCGATCTCGAAGCGGAGGCTGTCGAGGAACTCGCTCGGGTCGGCCGTCTCGGCCTGCCAGTCGGAGATGTGCGCGAGCCACGCCATGTCGGTCTCGGTCTTGGGGTCGGTGGCGCTGTCTTTGCCGCCGTTCATCCGCTGCTTGTACTTCCAGTGCGCGGCGACGCCGAACTCGGCGCGCTGGTGCATCTCGTGCGTGCGGATCTGGATCTCGACCGGGCGCCCCTTGGGGCCGATCACGGTCGTGTGCAGCGACTGGTAGAGGTTGAACTTCGGAGTCGCGATGTAGTCCTTGAAGCGGCCCGGGATCGGGTTCCAGCGAGCGTGGATCGAGCCGAGCACCGCGTAGCAGTCGCGCAGGCTGTTCACGAGGACGCGGATGCCCACGAGGTCGTAGATCTCGTCGAACTCGCGACCCCGCACGATCATCTTCTGGTAGATCGAGTAGTACTGCTTGGGTCGGCCGACGACGTCTCCGCGGATCTTCGCCGCCTTCAGATCGCTCTTCACGGCGTTGATGACGTTCTGCACGAACTGCTCGCGCTGCGGCGTGCGCTGCTTCACGAGGCTGTCGATCTCGACGTACAGCTTCGGGTGCAGCACGGCGAAGCTGAGGTCTTCGAGCTCCCACTTGATGGTCTGGATGCCGAGGCGGTGCGCGAGAGGCGCGTAGATCTCGAGGGTCTCGGTGGCCTTGCGGGTGGCCGAGGCCGACTCGACGAAGCCCCAGGTGCGAGCGTTGTGTAGGCGGTCGGCGAGCTTGATGACGAGCACGCGGATGTCTTTCGACATCGCCACGACCATCTTGCGGACCGTCTCGGCCTGGGCCGAGTCGCCGTACTTCAGCTTGTCGAGCTTGGTGACGCCGTCGACGAGCATGGCGATCTCGTCGCCGAAGTCAGCCCGGAGCATGGACAGCGAGTAGTCGGTGTCCTCGACGGTGTCGTGCAGGAGCGCGGCGGCGATGGTGATCGGCCCGATGCCGAGATCGGCCAGGATCTGCGCGACCGCGACCGGGTGCGTGATGTACGGCTCGCCGCTCTTGCGGAGCTGGCCGGAATGCGCTCGCTCGGCCGTCGCGTAGGCCCGGTCGATGATCGACAGGTCGACCTTCGGGTGGTGCATGCGCACCGTCTTGATGAGGCGATCGACGGCACCCGCCGGCTGGCTGCGCGAGAAGAGTCGCGGTAGCAGGGTGCGGAGGGAGGCCGAGGACTGACCGCCGTTCTGGCCCTGCGGCGACGAAGCCGGGCTGGGGACGCCGGCGGGCGCAGCGGAGTCGGAGGTGGTGATCTCAGTCGTCATCAGCGCCCGCTCTCGTCTCGAGGTCGAGATACCAGGATACTCGCCGCGCTCAGCCGACCCGCGGCTCTGCGCCGTTCTCGCTCGTCAGTTCGCCCTGAGCGTCAGCCCACGCGACCATGCCGCCGAGGACGTCGACGGCGTCGAATCCGGCGTTCCGCAGCGCGGCCGTGACCTGCGCCGAGCGACCGCCGATGTGGCAGACGACGAGCACCTCGGAATCCTGCGGGATCTCCTCGACGCGCGCCGACAGCTGGGACATCGGCAGCAGGTGGGCTGCCGGGGCGTGCCCGGCGTCCCACTCGTGCTGCTCTCTCACGTCGAGGAGGTAGGCGCCCGCCTCGACCTCGGCGACGGCCTCGGCGGCCGTGACTGCGGCGCGCTCGGCGCTCACGAGGCGACCGCCGCGGCAGCCTTCTCGGCGTCGAGGCGCTTCTTCTCGTCGGACTTCTTGATCCCGGCCTCGGTGCCGCGGATCTGCGCGTAGACGGGTGCCGCGATGAAGATCGTGGAGTACGTGCCGACCAGGATGCCGATGAACAGCGACAGCGCGATGTCGCGGAGCGTCCCGGCACCGAGGAGCAGCGAGCCGATGAAGAGGATCGAGGCGACGGGCAGGAGCGCGACGACCGACGTGTTGATGGAGCGCACGAGGGTCTGATTGACGGCGAGGTTGACCGACTGGCCGAAGGTCCGCAGCGAGCCGCCGCGATCCTCGGCCGTGTTCTCGCGGATCTTATCGAACACCACGACGGTGTCGTAGAGCGAGTAGCCGAGGATCGTGAGGAAGCCGATCACGGCCGCCGGGGAGACCTGGACGCCCAACACCCCGTAGACGCCTGCGGTGATGACGAGGTCGTGGATCAGCGAGATCATGGCGGCCGCCGCCATCTTCCAGGTCCGGAAGTAGAAGGTCATGAAGATCGCGGCCAGGATCAGGAAGACCACGAGACCGCGGATCGCCTGCCCGGTGATGTCACCGCCCCAGGTCGCGCCGATGAACGACGTCGCCACCTTGCTGTCGGAGACGTGGTACGCGTCGGCGAGCTTCTGGCCGAGCGCGTCGGTCTGCTTCGTGGTCAGGTTGTTCGCCTGGATGCGGACAGTGTTGCCGCCGACGACCGAGACCAGAGGCACGGACTTCGGGTCGAACGCCTGGACCGTGTTCGTGGCGATGGACTCGTCGGGGTTCTTGAGACCCGAGATCTGGTACTCGGAGCCGCCCGTGAAGTCGATGCTGAACTGGAATCCGCCGCGAACGATCGGCACGATCACCGCGATCGCGATCATCACCGCGGCGATGATGTACCAGGTGCGGCGACGCCCGACGATGTCGTACGAGCGCTTTCCGGTGTAGAGATCGTTGCCGAAGGTCGAGAAGCTGGCCATCAGGCGTCCTTTCCGGGCTTCGTGGTGGCGCGGGTGTCGTCGTCGGTGGTGGTGCCGCCGTTCCTGGCGGCGGCTGCCTCCGCCGCCCGTCGCTCGGCGATGGTCTGCCGGGTCGCGGCCTCCTTGCCGCCGCCGCGCTTGCGGCCCGCGGTCTCGCCGGGGGCGCGGAACTGTGCACGGCCGCGGTAGACGGCACCGAGGGCGTCGGGGTCGAGACCCGAGAAGCGGTGGCCGCCGCCGAAGAACTCGGTGCGGGCCAGGAGACGGAGCATCGGGTGCGTGAACAGCGTCACGACCACGACGTCGATGAGGGTCGTCAGCAGCAGGGTGAGGGCGAAGCCCTTCACGCTGCCGATGGCCAGGATGTAGAGGGTCGCCGCTGCGAGGAAGTTCACCGAGTCGGACGCCAGGATCGTGCGGATGGCGCGGGTCCAGCCGGCCTCGACGGCGGACTCGAGGGCCCTGCCGTCGCGCAGTTCGTCTCGTATTCGCTCGAAGTACACGATGAACGAGTCGGCCGTGATGCCGATCGCCACGATCAGACCGGCGACACCCGCCAGCGACAGGCGGTAGCCGTCGTGCCAGGAGAGGAAGTCGATGACCAGGTACGTGATCGCGGCCGAGATCGCCAGCGAGAGGACGGTGACGAAGGCCAGGGCGCGGTACTGGAAGATCGAGTAGAGCACGACCAGGATCAGGCCGATCAGGCCGGCGATGAGGCCGGCGAGGAGCGACGTCGAGCCGAGCGTGGCCGAGATGACCTCGTTGCTCTGCACCGTGAAGCTGATCGGGAGCGCACCGAACTTGAGCTGGTCGGCGAGGGTCTTCGACGAGGTCGCGTCGAACGAGCCGGTGATCTGGGCCTTGCCGTCGGTGATCGCCGAGTTCGTGGTCGGTGCGGTGATGACCTCGCCGTCGAGCACGATCGCGAACTGGTTCAGCGGTGCCGTCAGCGAGACGAGGCGGCTGGTGACGGCCTTGAAGTCGGCGGTGCCCTGCTTGTTGAACGTGATGTTGACGGCGTACTGGCCGGTGCTGTTGCCCTGCGAGTTGGTCGCGATGCCGCTGGTGGCGTCGCTGATCGTAGAACCCTGCACCTCGACCGGGCCGAGGATGTACTTCGCCGTGCCGTCCTGCGAGCAGGTCACGAGCGGCTTGCTGTCGGAGGCGTTGGTGACGTCGTCGGGCGCGTCGCAGTTGTAGTTCGAGTACAGAGCCGCGAGACGGGCGGTGATGTAGCTGGTGTCGCTGCCGTTGGTCGGCTTGGCCGTGTAGGTGTTCGGGATGCTCGCGGGCGGCGAGTACGGCGTCGGGCTCGAGGTGACCTTGCCGGCCTTGTCCTTCCCGACCGCGGTGTTCGTCGCGGTGCCCGTGTAGAGGACGGGGCGGAAGGTCAGGCGCGCGGCGGACTCGATGCGCTGGAGTGTCGCGGCGTCCGGCTTGCCCGGGATCGACACGACGATGTTGTTCTTACCCTGCGTGTTGATCTCTGCCTCGGACACGCCGGACGCGTCGATGCGCTGCCGGATGATCGATACGGCCTGGGTCAGCTGGTCAGACGACACCGTCTTCCCGCTCTGCAGCTGTGCCGCGAGAGTGATCTGGGTGCCGCCCTGGAGGTCCAGCGCCAGCTCGGGCACGAAGCTCGCGCTCGACCACCAGCCCGCCGTGCTGTTCGTGGTCTTGTGGATGATGGTCGCGGCGCCGTTGAGAGCGGCGATCGCGGCGATGATGACCAGCAACCAGGTCAGGGATCGAAGGGCCTTCTTCGCGGGCGTCGATCGTGCCACGGAGGAACTCAGCTTTCTCAGGCGGTGGCGGGCGCGCGGCGCCGCGTCACCGGGTGGGGATCCGGCAGGTCAGCAGGATCGCGTCGGGCGGGTCAGGCGTCGGGCTTGTCGGCGTCTCGGGTGGTCGGGGTGGTGTCGACCCGCTCGCCGAAGTCGGGCTCGGTGGCGGAGATCGCGTGGTCCTCGTTGAGGGAGTACGTCGGCTCCGTCGAGGAGGTCGTCGTCGCCTCGTCGTCGGCGGGCACTGGCTCGACCACGCGGCCCAGGGTCTGCTTGTGCACCTTGATGACGGTGCCGGGCGCGATCTCGACCTCGGCGATGTTCTCGTCGTCGTGGATGTCGACGATCGTGCCGTAGAGGCCGAACGTCAGCATGACCGGCGTGCCGGCCACCATCTTCTTCTGCAGCGCTTCCTGCTGCTGCTTCTTGCGCCGGCTCGAGCGGAACTGGAACAGGACGAAGACCAGCAGGAGGACGAAAAGGATGATGTACGTGTAATTCATGGGGGAACTGTGCCTTCGGTGGAGGTGTGTCGCGAGAAATCAGCCGCGACCGCTGAGAAGTCTCCGGAGATTATAGGTCATGCGTCGAACAGGCCATCTGTGTGCCGGGTCATCCCGAAGTGCTGCCAGGCCTCCGGGGTGGCGATCCGGCCGCGCGGCGTGCGCGTGACGAGTCCGACCCTCACGAGGAACGGCTCGACGACCGATTCGATGGTGTCCGCCTCCTCTCCGACCGAGACGGCGAGGGTCGAGAGCCCGACGGGCCCGCCCCCGAAGCGCTTCAGGATCGTCTCGACGACGGCGCGGTCGAGGCGGTCGAGGCCCAGGCTGTCGACGTCGTACAGGTCGAGCGCGGCTCGCACGGTCTCGAGATCGGCGGGCTTGCCGTGCACGAGGGCGTAGTCGCGCACGCGGCGGAGGAGGCGGTTGGCGATGCGCGGGGTCCCGCGGCAGCGCCCGGCGATCTCGGCCAGGGCCTCTCGGTCGATGTCGATGTCGAGGAGGGAGGCGGCTCGCCGGAGCACTTCCTCGAGCTCCTGCTCGTCGTAGAACTCGAGGTGCGCCGTGAAGCCGAAGCGGTCGCGCAGGGGGTTCGGGAGGAGGCCGGAGCGCGTCGTGGCGCCGACGAGCGTGAACGGGGCCAGTTCGAGGGGGATGCTCGTGGCGCCGGCGCCCTTGCCGACCATGATGTCGATCCGGAAGTCCTCCATCGCCAGGTAGAGCATCTCTTCGGCGGAGCGCGCCATGCGGTGGATCTCGTCGATGAAGAGCACCTCGCCGGGCACGAGCGACGACAGCACGGCGGCGAGGTCGCCGGCGTGCTGGATCGCGGGGCCCGACGACATGCGCAGGGGACGATTGCCCTCGTGGGCGACGATCATGGCCAGGGTCGTCTTGCCGAGGCCGGGAGGGCCGGCGAGCAGCACGTGGTCGGGCGTGCGGCCCTGCAGCGCTGCGGCGCGCAGCAGCAGCTCGAGCTGGCCGCGCACCTTCGTCTGGCCGACGAACTCGGTGAGCGACTTCGGGCGGAGCGCGCCCTCGAAGGCGAGTTCGGCGTCGTCCTCGGGGTCGGGCCTGGTGATATCGTCGTCGGCCATCAGCGCTGCGGCCCGAGACGGGTGAGGGCGGCTCGCAGGAGCGCGGGAACCGCCGTCGTGACCGACGTGTCGCCGTCTTCCAGCACCTCGTCGATCGCCTTCTGCGCGTCGCGCTCGGACCAGCCGAGGCCGCTCAGCGCGACGAGGACGTCGGCGGCGGTGGTCGACGCGGCGGTCACGGTCGGCGCCTGGATCCGGATGTCGAGCTTGCCCGCCAGCTGCACGGTGATGAGCTTCGCGGTCTTCGGGCCGATGCCGGAGACGCGGCGGAAGGCGGCGTCGTCCTCGGCAGCGACGGCGGTGGCGACCTGGGCGGGCGTCAGGTGACCGAGCACGCCGAGCGCCGACTTCGGGCCGACGCCGGTGACGCCGCGCAGGAGGTCGAACACCTCGAGCTCGTCGAGCGAGACGAAGCCGAACAGCGACATGTCGTCTTCGCGGACGATCATCGCCGTGTGCAGGTGCGCGGTCGACCCGACGGCGAGCGTGAGGGCGAGCTGGGGTGTCACCGACACGCGGTAGCCCACTCCCCCGACCTCGACGACGACCGTCGACCCCGACGCGTGCGCGACTGTTCCGCGAAGGCTGGCGATCATCCCCCCAGCCTAGGAGTGCGCACCGACTTCTCTGCGTCGCGCCACGCACGCTGGGCGGGGGTCAGGCCGTGGGCAGGAGCCGAGGCGGCCGGCTGCGAGTCCCGGCGCCACGCGTGGCAGATGGCCAGTGCGAGAGCGTCCGCTGCGTCGGCCGGCTTCGGGATCTCGTCGAGGCCGAGCAGGCGTGCGACCATCGTGCCGACCTGCTTCTTGTCGGCGGAGCCGTAGCCCGTGACCGCGGCCTTCACCTCGGACGGCGTGTGCAGCGCGACCGGGATGTCGCGCTCGGCGGCGGCTCGGAGGGCCAGGCCGGACACCTGGGCGGTGCCCATCACCGTGCGCACGTTGTTCTGCGCGAAGACACGCTCGATCGCCATGGCGTCGGGCCGGAACTCGTCGACGAGCGCCTCGATCCCCCGCGCGATGGTGAGCAGTCGTCGTTCCAGCGGAGCGTCGGCGGCCGACCGGATCGTGTGGACGGAGACCAGCGACGGCCGCCGTGTCGTGTCGACCTCGATGATGCCGACGCCGCAGCGCGTAAGGCCGGGGTCGACGCCGAGAACCCGGAGGGTCATCGGGTTCGACCGCCGGCCGTCACGCGGCTACTCGTCGTCTTTGTCGAGCTCGGCCTGGACCTCGGCCGACACGTCGATGTTCGAGTAGACGTTCTGCACGTCGTCGTCGTCGTCGAGCGCGTCGATGAGGCGGAACACCTTGCGGGCGGTGTCGGCGTCGGCCTCGACCTTGAGGCCGGGGACGAACTCGACGTCGGCGGCCTCGTAGTCGATGCCGGCCTCCTGGAGCGCCGTGCGCGCGGGCACCAGGTCGCCCGGCTCGGTCTGGATCTCGAAGCCCGCGCCCTGGTCGACCACGTCTTCGGCACCGGCGTCGAGCACCGCGGTCATGACGTCGTCCTCGGTGAGGCCGTCGGTCTTGAGGACCGTGATGACGCCCTTGCGGCTGAAGTTGTAGGCGACGCTGCCCGGGTCGGCCATGGTGCCGCCGTTGCGGGTCATGACCGTGCGGACGTTCGCCGCCGCGCGGTTCTTGTTGTCGGTGAGGCACTCGATCATGAGCGCGATGCCGTTGGCGGCGTAGCCCTCGTAGATGATCGTCTGGTAGTCGATCGACTCGCCCGTGAGACCGGCGCCGCGCTTGATGGCGCGGTCGATGTTGTCGTTGGGGACGGAGGTCTTCTTGGCCTTCTGGACGGCGTCGACCAGGGTGGGGTTGCCCGAGAGATCGGCGCCGCCGATCTTCGCGGCGACCTCGATGTTCTTGATGAGCTTCGCGAACGACTTCGCACGGCGCTGGTCGATGACCGCCTTCTTGTGCTTGGTCGTTGCCCACTTGGAATGCCCGGACACGGTGCTCCTGTCGCTTGGTGCTGCTGATGGTGCAAAAGTCTCGACCAGTGTAGCCGCGCGCGCTCAGGCCAGGCGCGCACGCACGCGGTCGAGGAAGAGCTGGTGGAACCGCCAGTCGTTCGTCATCTCGGGGTGGAACGACGTGCCGAGGAGGTTGCCCTGCTCGACGGCGACAACGCGGCCGTCGCTCACGGCGCCGAGCGGCGTCGCCGCCGGCCCGACCTCCTCGACCACGGGCGCGCGGATGAACACCGCGTGCACGGGGTCGCCGTCGAGGGCCGGGAACGCGATGTCCTCTTCGAAGGAGTCGCGCTGCGACCCGAAGGCGTTCCGCCGCACGGCGACGTCGAGACCGCCGAGGGTCTGCTGGTCGGCCATGCCGTCGAGGATCCGGTCGGCGAGCATGATGAGGCCGGCGCAGGTGCCGTAGACCGGCAGCCCGGCGGCGATCGCCGCCTTCAGCGGACCGGCGAGCCCGAACGAGCGCGACAGCTTGTCCATGACGCTGGATTCGCCGCCGGGGATGATGAGCCCGTCGACACTCGCGAGCTCCTGCTCACGCCGGACGGTGACGGCCTCGGCGCCGAGCGAGCTCATGACGTGCAGGTGCTCGCGGAAGTCGCCCTGGAGCGCCAGGACGCCGATGCGAGGGGTGGTGTCGCTCACCGCGTGCGCGACTACCAGCCGCGCTCGGCGAGGCGGTGCGGCGCGGGGACGTCAGCCACGTTGATGCCGACCATCGCCTCGCCCAGGCCGCGCGACGACTCAGCGACGACCTTGGGGTCGTCGAAGAACGTGGTCGCCTTGACGATGGCCGCGGCGCGGGCCACGGGGTCGCCCGACTTGAAGATGCCCGAGCCGACGAAGACGCCGTCGGCGCCGAGCTGCATCATCAGAGCGGCATCGGCAGGAGTCGCCACACCGCCGGCCGTGAAGAGCACGACGGGCAGCTTCCCGGTCTGCGCGACCTCGCGCACCGTCTCGAACGGCGCCTGGAGCTCTTTGGCGGCGACGTAGAGCTCGTCCTCCTTGAGACCGC
Source organism: Frondihabitans australicus (assembly GCF_003634555.1). Classification (NCBI taxonomy): domain Bacteria; kingdom Bacillati; phylum Actinomycetota; class Actinomycetes; order Micrococcales; family Microbacteriaceae; genus Frondihabitans; species Frondihabitans australicus. Next base: position 1,276,933 of record NZ_RBKS01000001.1, on the reverse strand, counting down.
GGAGCGCCGCGATCTCCTTCGTGATGGTGCGGATGTGCTTGGTCGCCTCGGAGACGTCGCCGGTGCCGGCCTCGCCCTTCGAGCGGATCATCGCCGCGCCCTCGGTGATGCGGCGGAGCGCCTCGCCCAGGTTGGTCGCGCCGCAGACGAAGGGCACGGTGAACTTCCACTTGTCGATGTGGTTGACGTAGTCGGCGGGGCTCAGCACCTCGGACTCGTCGATGTAGTCGACGCCGAGCGTCTCGAGCACCTGCGCCTCGACGAAGTGGCCGATGCGGGCCTTCGCCATGACCGGGATGTTCACGGCCTTGATGATCTCGTCGATCATGTCGGGGTCGGACATGCGGGCCACGCCGCCCTGTGCCCGGATGTCGGCGGGCACGCGCTCGAGCGCCATGACAGCGGTGGCGCCGGCGTCTTCCGCGATGCGCGCCTGCTCGACGTTGACGACGTCCATGATGACGCCGCCCTTGAGCATGTCGGCCAAGCCGCGCTTCACGAGGGACGAGCCAGTAGCGGGCGCTGCAAGGGAGGAACCGATGGTGGGAGTGCTGTCGCTCATGGTGCTCTAGCTTACGGGTTCGCCGAGCGCGTGACCCTCCGAGCCGACGCGGGCGGTCGGTCCAATCTCAGTCGCGTGGCCACGCCTCGGCGATGGCGGTGCGTACGTCGCCCAGCAGCTGGCTCATCGCCTTGGTCTCGGCGATGATCGGGAAGAAGTTCGAGTCGCCGGCGTACCGGGGCACGAGGTGCTGGTGCAGGTGCGCCGCGATGCCGGCGCCGCCGACCGCGCCCTGGTTCATGCCGATGTTGAAGCCCTGCGCGCTCGACACCTGCCGGAGCACCCGCATGGCGGTCTGCGTCATGGACGCGATCTCGGCGGTCTCGTCGAGCGTCGCCTCGTCGTAGTCGGAGACGTGGCGGTACGGGCAGACGAGCAGGTGCCCCGGGTTGTACGGGAACAGGTTGAGCAGCGCGTAGGCGTGCGACCCGCGCGCGACGATCAGCGCCTCCTCGTCGGACTTCGACGGGGCGGAGCAGAACGGGCAGTCGTCGTCGTGGGCGCCCTGGCCCTTCGTGACGTAGACGGCGCGGTGCGGAGTCCAGAGGCGCTGGAACGGGTCGGGGGCGGCGGCGAAGTCGGAGGAGGTCTCGGGGATGAAACCCCCTGATCCTGCGCCCTCGGCCGCCGCACCCGACGGCATCAGACCTGCGCCCGGGTCTCGATCGCGGTGACGATGCGCTCGATCGCGTCGGCCACGGGCACGCCGTTCTCTTGCGTGCCGTCGCGGAAGCGGAAGCTGACCGCGCCGGCCGCGCGGTCTTCTTCGCCGGCGATCAGCTGGAACGGCACCTTGTTCTTCGCGTGCGTGCGGATCTTCTTCGGCATGCGGTCGTTCGAGTGGTCGACCTGCACCCGCACGCCGCGGGCCCGAAGCTGCGAGGCGATTTCGTCGAGGTAGGGGCCGTACTCTTCGGCGACCGGGATGCCGACGACCTGCACGGGCGACAGCCAGACCGGGAACGCGCCGGCGTAGTGCTCGGTGAGCACGCCGAAGAAGCGCTCGATCGAGCCGAACAGCGCGCGGTGGATCATCACCGGGCGCTGGTGCGTGCCGTCGGCCGCGGTGTAGTCGAGGTCGAAGCGCTCGGGTAGGTTGAAGTCGAGCTGCACGGTCGACATCTGCCAGGTGCGGCCGATCGCGTCGCGGGCCTGCACCGAGATCTTCGGGCCGTAGAAGGCGGCGCCGGCAGGATCGGGGACCAGCTCGAGGCCGGTCTCCCTCGCCACCTGGGCGAGCGTCTCGGTCGCTTCCTCCCACGTCGCGTCGTCGCCGACGTACTTCTCGGGGTCCTTGGTCGACAGCTCGAGGTAGAAGTCGTTCAGCCCGTAGTCCTTCAGCAGCGACAGGACGAAGCCGAGCGTGTTCTTGAGCTCGTTCGCCATCTCCTCGCGAGTGGTGAAGATGTGGGCGTCGTCCTGCGTCATGCCGCGCACGCGGGTGAGGCCGTGGATCACGCCCGACTTCTCGTTGCGGTAGACGGTGCCGAACTCGAACAACCGCAGCGGCAGGTCGCGGTACGAGCGGCCCTGCGACCGGTACACGAGGATGTGCATCGGGCAGTTCATCGGCTTGAGGTAGTAGTCGGCGCCCTGGCGGACGATCTCGCCCTCCTCGTTGCGAGCCTCGTCGAGGTGCATCGCCGGGAACATGCCGTCTTTGTACCAGTCGAGGTGGCCACTGGTCTCGTAGAGGTTCGCCTTCGTTATGTGGGGCGTGTAGACGAACTCGTACCCCTCCTCCTCGTGGCGCTTGCGCGAGTAGTCCTCCATCGCGCGGCGGATGATGCCGCCCTTGGGATGGAAGACGGCCAGGCCGGAGCCCAGCTCGTCGGGGAACGAGAAGAGGTCGAGCTCGGCGCCGAGCTTGCGGTGGTCGCGCTTCGCGGCCTCTTCCAGCCGGGCGAGGTATTCGCGCAGGTCGTCCTTCGTCGCCCAGGCGGTGCCGTAGATGCGCTGCAGCTGCTTGTTCTTCTCGGAGCCGCGCCAGTACGCGCCGGCCGAGCGCATGAGCTTCCAGCCGTTCTGGATCAGGCGGGTCGAGGGCAGGTGCGGGCCGCGGCAGAGGTCGCGCCAGACGACGTCGCCGGTCTTCGGGTCGACGTTGTTGTAGACGGTGAGCTCGGCGCCGCCGACCTCCACGCTCTCGCCGGCATCTCCGCCATTTTCGACCAGCCCAGACTCGGCGAGGTCGGTGCCGCCCTTCAGCCCGATCAGCTCGAGCTTGTACGGCTCGTCCGCCATGAGCTCGCGCGCCTCGTCTTCGGTCACGACGCGGCGGACGAAGCGCTGGTTCGCCTTGACGATGCGCTCCATGACCTTCTCGATCGCCTTGAGGTCGTCGGGCGTGAACGCCTCGGAGACATCGAAGTCGAAGTAGAAGCCGTCATCGATGGGCGGGCCGATGCCGAGCTTGGCCTCGGGGTTGATCGACTGCACGGCCTGCGCCAACACGTGGGCGGTGGAGTGGCGCAGGATCTCGAGACCCTGCGGCTCGCTGATCAGCACGGGCTCTGCGAGCGTGCCGGGCTCGAACGATCGCGCCATGTCGTAGAGCGCGCCGTCGACGCGCACGGCGACGACCTCGCGCTGCGGGAAGAGGTCGAACCCGGTCGTCGTCTCGGTGACCTCGATCGCGGGGATCGCCGTGGTCACTTCTTCGACTGCGTCAGACACGTGTCTTCCTTTTCGTTCAGGGGTTTCGGTCAGTCTATCGACGGCTCGGAGTAGGGTCGTCCACCACATGTTCACCATCACCCTGCCCCCGCTGCTGCACGACGCCCCCGAGAGCCTGGAGCTCGTCGAGGCCCTTCCCGAGGCCGGCGCGGCGCATGTCGAGATCGACGCGAGCCTGGTCGCGCTGGCCGACAGCCGTGTCGTCGGCGACCTCATGGGCGAGCTGATCTCCCGCGGCCTCGAGGTGCTCGTCGTCGAGGGCGCTCAGCCCGATCTCCGCTCGAGCTTCCTCGACGCCGCCGAGCGACACGACTTCGGCGAGATCTGGTTCGCCACCGACACCGCCGCCTAGGTCGAGCGACCTCCGGGCGCAGGATGGGCGATACATCGACGATGTATCGTTGTGACGCACCCGCACGCTAGACTGCACCCGTGTCCACCGAGGTCGCCTCCCGCGTCACGCTCGCCGTTCTCGGCCGCGTGCGTCTGCGCGCGGCCTCGGGCGACGAGCTGACCGAACCCGCGGGCGCGCTCTCGAAGGCGCTCCTCGTCTCGCTCGCCCTGGCCGGCTCCGATGGCGTCTCTTCTGCCCGCCTCGTCGACGAGGTCTGGGGCGACACTCCCCCGGGCGCGCCGAGGGCCGCGCTCCAGACCCTCGTCTCCCGCACCCGGCAGTCCGGCGCCGCGGGTGTCATCGAGTCGACCCCTGTCGGCTACCGCCTCGGCGACGGCGTCGTCACCGACCTCGCGGTGGCCAGGGCCCTTCTCGCGCAGGCGACGGATGCAGCCGACCCCGGCGAGGCCCTGGCCGCCTGCATCGAGGCGCTCGCGTTCTGGAGCTCGTCGGTCCCCGGCGACGACCTGCCCTCGGGCGAGCTCGGCGACGAGCTGACGGCGGAGTCCGCGAGACTCGAGGCCGCCCTGCTGCTCGCGTCCGCGCGATTCCGCCTGGCGACGGGCGACCCGGGCGGCGCGCTGGCCGACGTCGAGCGGCTTCCGGCCGGTGCGCCGATGCCGGGCGACGACGTGCTCGAGGTGCGGATGCGCGCTCTCGGCGCGACGGGCCGCCGCGCGGAGGCTCTCCGCGCGTTCGCCGAGCACCGGGAGGCCCTGGCCGACGAACTCGGGATCGACCCGTCTGCGCGGCTCCTGCGCCTGAACACAGAGCTTCTGCGCGACGAGCCCGAGGCCGAGGCCAGCACATCGACATCGCCGCCCGCGCGCCGTGCCGCCCCGGTCGGCCGGGTCAGCGGCCTGCGGCGTTCGCCGAACCGGCTACTCGGGCGCGACGCCGACGCCCGGGCGATCGCCGAACGGCTCGAGAACGGCAGGGCCCTCACGATCCTCGGCGCCGGCGGCCTCGGCAAGACGCGACTGGCCACCGAGGTCGGTCAGCGCCTGCACGACGCCGACCCGTCGCTCTCCGTCGCCATGGTCGAACTGGGGTCGGTCCGCAGCGCCGACGACGTGCCGGCGGCCATCGCCGACGCCCTCGGCATCCGCGACCTCACGGTGTCGCGGCTGCCCCTCGGCGACCTGCCCCAGGTGCGGGGCGACGTGCGGGAGCGCATCCTCGGAGCCCTCGACTCCGGCCCCACCCTGCTGATCGTCGACAACTGCGAGCACGTCGTCGACGCCGCGGCGGCGTGGGTGGCAGACCTTCTCGCCTCCGCGCACGACCTCACCGTGCTGGCCACCAGCCGGTCGCCCCTCGCGATCGCGGCCGAGCACGTCTACCCGCTCGAGCCGCTCCAGGCGGCAGGAGCAGCGGCCGACCTCTTCGAAGACCGAGCACGCCAGGCGCGACCCGGCGCGCTGCTCCCCCGAGACGTTGTTGAACGGCTCTGCCTGCGCCTCGACGGCCTGCCGCTCGCGATCGAGCTCGCCGCCGCCCGGGTCCGTTCGATGCCGGTGGAGGAGATCGAGCGCCGTCTCGGCAACCGCTTCGCGCTGCTCACGACGGGCGACCGCTCGGCTCCCGAGCGCCATCGCACGCTGACGGCCGTCATCGACTGGAGCTGGAACCTGCTGGGGCCGAGCGAGCAGCGGCTCCTGCGACGCCTCGCGCCGCTGCCGGGCGGCTTCGGGGCCGAGGTCGCCGCGCGGGTCGAGGAGTGCGGCACGGAGGCGTCCGCCGGAACGGGGTCCGCCATCGACGACCTCGACGGCCTCGTCGCGCAGTCGCTGGTCTCCGTGACCGACGATGCTCGCACGGGAGACCTGCGCTACCGGATGCTGGAGACGGTCCGCGAGTTCGGTCTCGAGAGGCTCCGGGAGGCCGGCGAGGGCGACCTCGTCCGCGAGGCCATCACCACCTGGGCGCGCGATTTCGCCACGGAGGCGCTCTCACAGCTCACCGGAACGCAGCAGGTGCGGGCCATCGCGACGGTCGCGTCCGAGCAGGACAACCTCGTGGCCGTGCTGCGTCAGGCGGCCGCCGACGGACTCACCGACGTCGTGGTCGTCGTCTTCGCCGCCCTCGGCTACCAGTGGACGCTGCGCGGAGTCCACGAGGAGGTCGGCGAGTTCGCTCGGGTCGCGGTGAGGGCGCTCCTCGCGCACCCGCCGTCGGCAGAGAGCCGTGACGCGGCCATGCTGGCGCTCTCGCTCTCCGGCAGCCTCACCTTCTTCGGCGACCGCCGCACCGGACTGGTGGCTCTCGGCCTCCTCCGCCGCATCCGCCGCGACGGGCCGGCGAACGACCCGCTCGTCGAGATGACCTCGCGACTGTTCATGGCGGCAGCCTTCGACCTCCCGTCGCTCAAGGGCGTCCTCGCCGACGGCATCGCCTCGCCGAACCCCGCCGTCGAGCAGCTCGCAGCCCTCGTCAGCGCCCAGGTGCGCGAGAACGACGGCGACGTCGAGCAGTCCATGGAGCTGTCGCTGCGCGGCTACGAACTCGCCGTCGCCGCAGACCACGTCTGGGGTCGGGCGACCGCGGCCGGGCAGATCGCCGAGCTCCACATGCAGCGCGGTCGGCCCGCCGACGCGCTCGAGTGGTCGCGGCGGAGTCGCACGGGGCTGTCCGCCGTGGGCGCCACGGCCGATGTGAACCGTGCGGAGTGGCTCTCCGGCCTCGCCCTCGTGCAGCTCGGCCGCGTCGACGAGGCCCGCGAGATCTTCACCCGGTTCTCCGACGTCGACCAGGTCGACCAGGTCACCGACGGCGAAGACCTGACGATGGTGAGCCGCGCAGGCCTCGCCGAGGTCGCTCTCGCCGACGGCCGGATCGACGACGGCATCGCCGCCTACGACGCCTCGGCCGAGGCCTTGCGCCGTGGCGAGCTGTTCTCCCCCTGGCGTGAGCTCGTCGCCGCGGCAGCGCTCACGGCCCGAGTCACGAACGGCCGCGCGGCTCACCCCGACACCGGGCGCCTGGCGAACCGGATCCGCGTGCGGCTGCTGGCGGGAGACCGGATTCCCGGGCTGTTCCAGGACGTCCCGATCCTCGGCTCCTGCGTCTTCGCCCTGGGGCTGTGGCTGCGGGCCGTGAGCGACGACGCCGCACGTCGAGACCTCGGGCTCCGGTTAATCGCCCTCGGGCGGCGGACGGGCGCGCGGCAGGATCTGGGGGTCCTGGTGCACGAGAGCCACCTCGCCCGCATCACCGACCCCGGCGACACCGCGGCCCTCACCCGCTACGACGACGAAGCCGCCGCCCTCGCCCCCGGAGGGGCGCTGGCGGCGGCTGTCGCGCTGCTCGACGATCGCACGCTGCGGACCGTCGCCGGGCTGTAATCGATCGGCCCGGCGACGCGAGCGCTGCGGCTACGCCTTCCGCATGTAGGCGCGGACGGTGAGCGGGGCGAAGATCGCGACGATGATCGCGGCTCCGAGGAGGGCGATCCACAGGTCGCCCGTGATCGTGCCGGAGTTCGCAAGGTCGCGCACGGCGGTGATGAGGTGCGAGACCGGGTTGAAGCTCACGAACGTCTTGAGCCAGGGCTGCAGAGTGTTCACCGGGACGAACGCGTTCGAGAGGAACGTGAGCGGGAAGAGGATCAGGAACGAGATGCCCTGGACGCTCGAGGCGCTCCGCGCGATGACGCCGAAGAAGGCGAAGATCCAGCTGATCGCCCAGGCGCAGGCGATGACCAGCACGCCGGCGAGCACGATGTGCCAGAAGCCGCCGCCCGGGCGCCAGCCCATGATGACGCCCATGATCAGCGTGATGGTCGTGGCGATGGCGTAGCGCACCGTGTCGGCCAGCAGGGCACCGGCGAGTGGCGCGATCCGGGCGATCGGCAGCGACTTGAAGCGGTCGAACACGCCCTTGTCCATGTCCTCGCGGAGCTGGACGCCGGTGGTCACCGAGCCGGTGATGACGGTCTGCACCAGGATGCCGGGGATGAGCACCGGCAGATACGCCGCGACACTGCCGCCGATCGCTCCGCCGAAGAGGTACCCGAACATCAGCGTGAAGATGATCGGCTGAACGGTGACGTCGATCAGCTGCTCGGGCGTGCGGCGCACCTTGAGGAGGCCGCGGTACGCCATCGTGAAGGAGTTGCGGACGGACTGCCCGAGGCTCACGTGGTTCTTGAGCTTGCCCATCTGGGCGGGGGTGAGGGTTGCGGTGGTCATGCGTTCACCGATGCTTTCTGGTCGTTCGTGTCGTCGGCCGGAGCCGCTTCGGCGCTGTGGCCGGTGAGGGTGAGGAAGACCTCGTCGAGCGTGGGCTTCTGCACGCTGATCTCGGCGAGACGGATGCCGGCCTCACGGAAGGTGAGGAGCAGGTCAGTGACCCGGTCGGGGTCCGCCATCGGGGCGGTGATGCGGCCCGCCTCGGGCGAGAGAGTCGCCTCGGCGCCGAGCACCTGGCGGATCGCTCGACGGGCGTCCTCGGCATCCTGCGACTCGACGAGACGCAGCTGAAGCGACGACTGCCCGACCGACGCCTTGAGCTCGTCGGCCGTGCCCTCGGCGATCACGCGACCGGTGTCGATGACCGCGATGCGGTCGGCGAGCTGGTCGGCCTCCTCGAGGTACTGCGTCGTGAGCAGCACCGTCGAGCCGTTGGTGACGAGACGCCGGATGGTGTCCCACATCTGCTGACGCGTGCGCGGGTCGAGACCCGTGGTCGGCTCGTCGAGGAAGATCAGCGGCGGCTGCGCGATGAGGCTCGACGCGAGGTCGAGGCGACGGCGCATGCCGCCGGAGAACTTCGCCAGCGGCCGATTCGCAGCCTCGGTGAGCCCGAACTCCTCGAGCAGCTCCGCCGACTTGCGCCGAGCCTCCGAGCGAGACAGGCCGAGAAGGCGCCCGAACACGACGAGGTTCTCGGTCGCGGAGAGCTTCTCGTCGACGCTCGCGAACTGCGCGGTCACACCGATCAGCTGGCGCACGATCTGCGCCTCCCTGACGACGTCGTGGCCGAAGATCGTCGCGCGACCCGCGTCGGGGCGCAGCAGCGTCGCGAGCATCGAGATGGTGGTCGACTTGCCGGCCCCGTTCGGGCCCAGCACGCCGTAGACGGTGCCGGCGCGCACGTTCAGGTCCACGCCGTCGACCGCTCGGTTCTCGCCGAACGTCTTGACGAGACCGTGGGCCTCGACGGCCCAGTCGGTGGGGGTGCTCATGAACAGTCCTCTCGTGGAAGGTGTCCGGCGCTCGCCGGATGACTACACAGTGCACGGCCCCGCTCACACGGCGCTTACACGGCGCTTGCGCGGCGCACGCCTCCCGTTATGCTCCGTGTCAGGGGGTTTCGCATGAGGGGTTCGCACTTTCGCCGAGCGCTGGCGGTGAGCGCTGCCGTGGCAGGCGCTCTCGCGCTCGCAGGATGCACGAGTCTCTCGCCGTTCACGCACCCGTCCGGCACCGCCTCCACGGCGACACCTGGCGCGACCGCCTCGGCTCCTGCTGCCGTCGCCGCCCTGAGCCCCGCCCAGAAGAAGGTCGCCGCGATCACGGCGAAAGAGGCCGCTGTGGCCGCGGCGAAGCCTGCGGCCGGCACGGTCGTGGCGACGGCCCATGTGGCGGCGCCCAGCAGTCTGATGAGCGGCGCCGTCAGCGTGACGGTCACCGTCGTCGCGACGGGCGAGGACACCTACGAGATCCGCACGAGCGACTACCACTCGTCTGTCGCCGGGGCTCCCTACGCGATCTTCTTCCGGCAGTACCCGGAGAGCGTCGGCGACTGCATCGAAGACGGCGTGAGCTTCGGCTACAGCGACTGGGGCGGCCCCGGCGTGACGTACCAGAGCATCCCGCCGACGATCGACCTGTCGACGGCCGGTGACCAGCCCGACTTCCTCAAGGACGTCGTGCTCACGACGGGCATCGCCGCGCAGAAGACGACTGCGTGCGACCCGTGGGCCGTGCTGGCCGTCGCGCCGCTCGTCTGGCACCTGCCGAACCGGCACCCGGGCGTCGCGCCGAAGGACACCGGCGTCGGCACCGAGGCTCGCGGCACCGTCACCACGACGTCGACGGGATCTCCGCTGACGTACACCGTCGCGCCCGGCGACACGGAGACCGGCATCGAGGCGCGCTTCGGCATCTCCCAGCGCGACCTCCACTGGCTCACCGCGCAGTCGGGCGAGTTCATCGGGCACCGGCTGGCAGCCGGCGACAAGCTCAATCTCGACCCAGCGCTCGCCTGAGCCGCCCGGCGGGAGGCCCGACGCCGCCCGGGCGGGGTCGCCAGGCCAGGCCTAGGGTGAACGGGTGACCACCGCACTGCCGCGAAGCACCCCGTCCGCCGAGAACATCGACCCGAAAGGCATCACGGCTCTCGTGGACGCACTCGAGAGCACCGAGGGCGTCGAGCCGCACAGTCTCATGATCCTGCGCCATGGCCGCGTCGTCGCCGAGACGTGGTGGGCGCCGTACGAGCCCGAGCGACCGCATCTGCTGTACTCGGTGAGCAAGAGCTTCACTGCGGTCGCCGCGTCGTTCGCGATCGCCGAGGGCATGATGAGCCTCGACGACACGATCCTCAGCCACTTCCCCGAGCTCGACGACGAGATCACCGACCCGCGCAGCCGGTCGATCCGCGTCCGCGACGTGCTCGCGATGTCGTCGGGCCACGACGACGAGACCTTCGCCCGCGCGCAGGTGATCGACCCGCTCGACATCGTCCGCGGGTTCCTGCTGATCCCGCCGGATCACGAGCCGGGCAGCTGGTTCGCCTACAACCAGCCGTGCACCTACTCGGTCGGCGCGATCATCCAGAAGCACTCCGGCGGCTCGCTCGTCGACTATCTCAGGCCACGCCTGTTCGACCCGCTCGGCATCGGCCACGCCGGCTGGCAGCAGGACGCCTCGGGCCGCCAGCTCGCCTTCACCGGCCTGCACGCCACCACAGGCGCCCTCGCTCGTCTCGGCCAGCTCTATCTGCAGAACGGGCAGTGGGAGGGCCGACAGCTGCTCAGCCCCGAGTGGGTCGCCGACGCCACGACGTCGCACATCGACACCTCCCGCTGGGACAACCCCGACTGGCGCCTCGGCTACGGCTACTTCTTCTGGCTCTCCGAGCACGGCTATCGCGCCGACGGCGCGTACGGCCAGTTCAGCCTCGTGATCCCCGAGCTCGACCTCGTCGTCGCGATCACCGAGCAGACCACCGACACCCAGGCTGTGCTCTCAGCCGTGTGGGAGCACCTGGTGCCCGCGATCGACCGTGCGACCGAGGGCGACGTCGAGGCGCAGGAGCAGGCCCTCGCCGCACGGCTCACCACGTCGGCCCTCGCACCCGTCGCCGGGCGCGGCGGCGTGATCGCCCCCGGCTCCTACGCCGCGGCGCGCGGAAACGACCACCCCTCCCTCGACCTCGTCGAGGTGGAGGTCGACGGCGACGGAGAGCTGGCCGTGACCCTGCGCGAGGCCGAGCAGACGCTCCGTCTGCCGGTCGGCCGCGGCCGATGGGTCGTGACGGACGCCTTCGCGGCGTCCGGCGCCGTCGAGGGCGACGTGCTGCACGTCGACGTGATCTTCCTCGAGACCCCGCACCGGCTGCACCTCGCGCTGGTGCCGTCGTCGCAGACCTTCACGGCGCGCTGGGCGACTCCGCCGCTCGAGCCGTCGTCGCTCGCCGAGCTGCGGAGCCCGGCCTGAGGGCCCGAGCCGTGCGGGTGACGCCGCTCCTGCGCCCGGCTCGGTAACAGATCGGCGACACTCGCGCGCGGGGGCTACCGCACGAGACACGCCCCGCTCTAGAGTCTCGCTCGGTAGGAAGGCAGCGCAGCCGTTCACCCGACTGGGGGTCTGCCCGACCGCCGTCCGTCACGCTCAATGGCGAGAGTGACGGACTCAGGACTTCCTCGCGATTCCGGGTCGCGCCCGCCGTCTGCACTGCGCCCGCCGTCTGCACCGCGCCCGCCGTCTGCACTGGGCCCTTCTTCCGCTCAGGGCGGATCCACCGTGAGCAGGGTGGCGCGACACCCACCCGTCGTGGTTCGCACACTGGTCGCATGACCGACGACACCCGACCACCGTTCTTCACCGACCCCCTCCGCCAGCAGCTGCTGCATCGTCGCGTCGTCGTGCTCGACGGCGTGCTGAACGACGACAACGGCATGATGCTGGCGTCGCAGATCCTCTCGCTCGCCGCCGAGGACGCGGGCAGCGACATCGCGCTGTGGATCCACTCGCCCGGCGGCTCCGTGCCGTCGATGCTCGCGATCCGCGACGTCATGCGGCTCGTGCCGTGCGACGTGGCGACCCTCGCCATCGGGATGGCGGCCAGCGCCGGGCAGTTCCTGCTGTCGGCGGGCACGCCGGGCAAGCGGAGCGCCCTCGAGCACTCGCGGATCCTGCTGCACCAGGGCTCGGCCGGCATCGGCGGCTCGGCCGTCGAGGTCGAGCTGCAGGCGGCCGACCTGCGGCAGATGCGCGACACGACCCTCGGCATCATCGCCGACGACACCGGGCAGCCGCTCGAGAAGGTCTTCGACGACTCGCTGCACGACCACTGGTACACGGCCGCCGAGGCCGTCGAGTACGGCTTCATCGACCGCATCGTGTCGTCGTTCGACGAGGTCATGCCGACCCGGACGCGCCACGTCGGGATCGGGGCGTTCGCATGAGCGGCACGGCAGCGTCATTCCAGGCCGCGGGCACGGCAGCGTCATTGCGAGCTGGTGGGTCCTACACGATCCCGAGCGTCGTCGCCGAGAGCCCCCGCGGCGACCGCGTGCTCGACGTCTACTCGCACCTGCTCACGCAGCGGATCGTCTACCTCGGCACCGCGATCGACTCGGGCGTGGCCAACGCACTCATCGCGCAGCTGCTCTTCCTCGACTCGAGTTCAGGCGACACGGCGCCCGAGATCAACCTCTACATCAATTGCGAGGGCGGCGACCCGTCGGCGATGCTCGCGATCTACGACACGATCCGCTTCATCCGCTCGCCCGTCGCGACCACCTGCGTCGGCGAGGCCCTGGGCGCAGGAGCCGCGCTCCTCGCCGCCGGAGCTCCCGGCCGCCGCGCCGCCCTCCCCCACGCCCGAGTGGTGCTGCACCAGCCCGCGGCGCAGGGGCGGGGCACGATCCCCGACCTCATCCTCCAGGCCGACGAACTCGTGCGGATCCGGTCGGACTTCGAGGAGGTCCTGTCGCTCCACACCGGCCAGACCGTCGAGACCCTGCGGCACGACACCGACCGCGACCGCGTGTTCACGGCCGTCGGGGCTCGCGACTACGGGCTCGTCGACGTCGTGCTCGGGAGGGGTCAGGCGGCGACGGCGTAGAGCGCGAAGGGCGGCGCCGACGGCGGCGCGGCGAGGACGGCGGGCTCGTCGGAGCGGGTCGGGGTCTCGGTCGTGCGGGGGTGGCGCTGCTCCTGCGCCCGGAGGCCACCGCGGAGGTCGCGGGCCACATCGGTGGTGAGGTCGACGAGCGTTGTGGCGAGGGCGCCGGTGATCGCGGCGATCATCTCGCTGGACGGTTCTTTGAGGCCGCGTTCGATCTCACTGAGGTACTGCGGCGAGATCCCGGCGCGCGCGGCGGTCTCGACGAGGCGTTCGCCGCGGGCCAGGCGCAGGGCGCGGAGGCGGCGGCCGACGACCTCGCGCAGGAGGGGTTCGAGCTCGCGGGAACCGGCGTCCCGATCGGTGACGGGCGCGGTGCGTGCGTGGTCGGCCATGGCGTCAGCCAACCAGTGCCGCCGGGCGGGCGTCGAGTCGTTCCGCTCAGAGCAGAACGACCGGCCGCGCGACTACGTCGAAGAGCGTATTGCGGTCCGGCTGCGTCCACCGGGACTCTTCTCGCACCCGAACATGAGGAGCCCCCATGTCAGACGCGCCCGACGCCGTCGTGCCCTCGTCCACGCCCACCCGCGCCGACTCGGTGGGCGCGACGCCACCTCGGACCCGCGGGCGACGCGGGCAGATCACTCCCCCGCCGACGGAGCCTCCCGCACCTGTCCAGGCTCCGCCCGAGCCCGCGCCGATCCCTGACGGGGCGGTCGACTTCGTGATGGGCAGGATGACGTACCTCCTCGGCTGGTACGAGCAGCACGCGCAGATCTCGCGCTGGTGCTACCTGGGCATCAAGGTCGTCCAGCTGATCGTGGCGGCCGCTGTCTCGGCGACCGCGCTCATGCAGACGGCGGGCCCCGTGCTCACGGCGGTGCTCGGCGGCATCATCCTCGTGCTCGAGGGCGTGCAGCAGGCGTTCCAGTTCCACGACAACTGGATCCGCTACCGCTCGACGCACACGACGCTGCTGAAGACGCTCACGCAGTGGGAGGTGCGCGCCAAGCCCTTCGACGGCGCCGACGCGGTGCGGCAGCTGGCGCTCACGCTCGAGACCCTCGCCGGCAACGAGACGTCGACCTGGGCGAAGTCGGCCGAGGCCCCTTCGGGTGCAGGATCGGGAACTCCGCCGACGAAGAAGTAGCCCGCCCTGCCCCGCCCGACCCTCCACCGTGCCGCCCGCGCCCCGTCTGATGCGTCAGGGAGGAAGTATTTCCTCCTGAACTGTGCCCGAGCGAGATGGCTCTTCTTTCGGGAGGATCATTGCGTCGCTCGGGAGGAACACCAGCCGAAACCGTCGGTCCCGGAGGATTCGAGCCCTGACGTGGACATTCAGGAGGGAGGCGACTCGTGAAGTCCTCCCGGGTATCGCGCTAGGTCGCCTGCGCTCTCGCCGGGGCGCATAAAGCATCTTCGGGAGGAAATTTGTCCTCCCGAGCAAGCGGCGAGCGAAGCGATGCGATGCCCCCGCTCCGTGTCGGGAATGCCGGTGAGCGGAGCGATGCCCACGTGGTGCCCGCGGCGAGCGAAGCGAGCCGCACGCGAGCGGCAGCGAGCCAGACCGGCACAAAGACAATGCCCCCGGTCCGGCCGGAACGGCGGACAGGGGGCATGCATTGTCGTGAGCGATACTGGGATCGAACCAGTGACCTCTTCCGTGTCAGGGAAGCGCGCTACCGCTGCGCCAATCGCTCAAATATGGAGTTGGAAGCTGGAGGTGGGGACGGGATTTGAACCCGCGTGAACGGCTTTGCAGGCCGGTGCCTCGCCTCTCGGCCACCCCACCCTGGAGGGGTGAGCTTTCACTCGAGCGGATGACGAGATTCGAACTCGCGACCCTCACCTTGGCAAGGTGATGCGCTACCACTGCGCCACATCCGCATTTCGCACGACCCGGAGGCCCTGCTGGTGTTGTTTCTGCCGCATCTCTGCGACCTGGAAGACTCTATCCGACTTTCGCGCCGAGGCACAAACTGAGTTTCATTCGTGTCTTGGGCAGGAGCCCGAATAGGTTCTCGCCGCCAACTTCTACTAGTATCGACGAGTCCCCACGGGCGATTGGCGCAGTCGGTAGCGCGCTTCCTTCACACGGAAGAGGTCATCAGTTCGAGTCTGGTATCGCCCACGATGCATAGTCCCTGTCCAGTGTGACCACTGGCCAGGGGCATCGTGTTTGTGCTGGTCTGGCTCGCTGCCGCTCGCGTGTGGCTTCGCCACGGGGGGCATCGCTTCGCTCGCCGACTCCACGGGGGGCATCGCTTCGCTCGCCCGCTCCACGGGGGGCATCGCTTCGCTCGCCGGCATTTTTGGGACGACGGGCGACGGCATCGATTCGCTCGCCAGGGCTGCGGGGCGAGGGGGCTAGGGCTAGGGTCGGGGCATGGCGCGCAGAGCAGCGCAGCAGCAACGGTCACACGAACACTCCACGGCCGACCCCGGCGGCGGAGTCCGCGACGTGCAATGGGCCTTCACCGACCTGACCCGGCGCAGCGACGACGCCCTCCGTCGCACCCGCATCAGGCGCACCGCCACGACGACCGGCTTCGCCGTCCTCCTCGTCGGAGGCGTCGTCCTCCTCGCGACCGCCACGACGACACCCGTCGCCTACCTCGGCATCTGCCTCACGGTTCTCGGCGCGCTCAACAGCGTCATCAGTGCCGGCGGACTCTGGCGCACCGTTGCCGAACAACGCGCCAGGAGCGCCGAAGCATCCGCCCGACGGGCCATGGCGGCGCGGCACGACACCGACGACGCCGATCGCGACTCACCGCCGTGGCCCGAGGGCGAGGAGTGAGCGCCGCACGAGTCACCGTCGGCTGAGAACACTCTCTGATCCTGCTGGCAGCCCCGTCAGGCGCGTGGCGCAGACTCTGGGCATGAGCATCCACCGGTCGACTCCCACGACCCGGTTCCTCGCCACCGTCATCGTGGCGGTCGCACTCGCCGGCGCCCTGGCGGGCTGCACGTCGACGTCGCACACGACGGCCCCCAGCACGACCGTCACCGTCGCACCGCCCCTCTCGTCGCGCACCGCGACACCGGGCGCGAGCACGGGCACGAGCACCGCGACGCCCGCCCCGCAGGCCACGACCCCGGCAGTCTCTCAGCGCGCAGGAGCCGAGTGCCTCACCTCGAGCCTCACCGGCTCGCTGACGGCCGAAGACGGCGCCGCCGGCACCGAGACCGAGAACATCGTGCTCACCAACCATTCGGCGGTTCCGTGCACGCTGCAGGGATGGCCCGGCGTGTCGTGGGTCGGCGACGGCAACGGCACGCAGATCGGGCCGTCGGCGGTGCTCAACCGATCGTCCGCGCACGCCACGGTGACGATCCAGGCCGGCGGATCGGCCTACGCGTTCCTCAAGATCACCGGATACAACGCCGACACCTGCCAGCTCACAAAGGCCGACGGCTTCCGCGTCTATCCCCCCGGGCAGTCGGCTTCGCTGTTCATCGCAGCCCCCACCGACACCGCGTGCTCCGGGCTCAGCGAACTCACCGTCGACGCCATCTCGGCGAAACCCGCTGCGCTCTGACGCGCCGACTGCGCCCCGCCCGTCAGCCCACATCGGCCCAAACCGAACCGCGGCGTTCTCCGAACAAGTCCGGGCGCTCGTCGCCCAGGGTGCCGTCCGCCCTGATCGGGCGGCACCCGCTCTCGCCCGATGACGAGGTTTCTGGGAGTCGGCAGACAGCGAGCATTCATCGGTTTGTCAGCGTTCTCGAGGACTGGGGACTGGTGACAAACGTTGTGAAGGTGTTATCTAGTCTGAGCTGGCGGCGAAGTCAGAGCCTCCAGCCAGGACGGGCCGGCGACATTCGGGTGTCGCCTGAGACGTCTTGGGGTGGGCGGCGCGACGTGGGAAGCGCGCCCCCACCCGCACTCTCCTTGTGACAAGCGCGACGTCCTCCACGGCACCCGCACCCTCTCCTCATGACGGTTTGTGACGACGCCCGTCACACGGAGTCACTCTCGGAGACGTGACGACACACCGGATCCGAACCGTTCAGTCGGTCCCTACGGTCGTCGCCATGATCCGAATCCACCAGCTGACGAAGACCTTCGCCAGGGCAGGCCGCACGACCACCGTGCTCGACCGTCTCGACCTCGTCGTCGAGCGGGGCGAGATCGCCGCGGTCGTGGGGGCGTCCGGTGCGGGCAAGTCGACGCTCGCCGCCGCCATCGCCCTCCTCGAGCGACCGACGTCGGGCTCCGTCGAGGTCGACGGCGTCGACCTGACCCGTGCCGACGAGACCGGCCTCCGCGACGCACGCCGCCGGATCGGCACCGTCTTCCAGACCGACGGCCTGTTCTCGCGCCGCACCGCCGCGCAGAACGTCGCGCTGCCGCTGGAGTACCTCGGCGTCACGAAGGCCGACAAGGAGCGCCGCGTCGCCGAGCTCCTCGACCGCGTGGGGCTCGGCGACCGGGCGGCGGCGTATCCGCACGAGCTCTCGGGCGGCCAGCGGCAGCGCGTCGGGATCGCGCGTGCTCTCGCCCTTCGCCCGAGGGTGCTGCTCGCCGACGAGGCCACCTCGGGGCTCGATCCCGACTCGACCACGAGCATCCTGCGCCTGCTGTCGACCCTGCGCGACGAGCTCGACCTCTCGGTGCTGCTCATCACGCACGAGATGGACGTCGTCCGGCAGGTCGCCGACACGGTCGCGCGGCTCGAGCACGGGCGCTTCACCGAGTCGGGCCACGTCGTCGATCTGCTGCAGGATCCGGGCAGCCGACTCGGCCGAGACCTCCAACCGCCCCGCGCCGCCGCCGCTCCCGCCACCGGAGACACGGCCCTCGAACTCGTCTACGCCTCGGCCACGGTGCCCGGCGACTGGCCGGCCCGCCTCGGCGCGGAGCTCGGGGCGCCCGTCTCGCTGCTCGCCGCCACGATCGAGGTCGTCGACGGCACGACCATCGGCCGGGCCACCATCGGCGTGCCCGTCGCCGCGAGGTCACGGGCGCAGGAGTCGCTGGGTCGCCTCGGCCTGGCCCTCGCGTCGCCCTCCCCAGGAACGGAAGCGGCTGCACAGGCCGCCGCTGACGAGCCCGCCACCCCCGCCACCACCCTGGAGCCCGTCGCATGAGCACTCTCACCACCGTCGCCCTGCCCGCTGTCTCCGCGCTGGCGGGTGAGATCGGCGAGGTCCGGGTGCCGCTCGACCAGATCGCCGGCCTCATCCTCCCCGCCCTCGGCGCGACCATCGTCATGGTCGGCATCACCATGGCGATCGTCGTCGTCGTCGGCGTGCCGCTCGGCGCCCTCGTGCACAACTCGGGCCCGGGCGGGCTCTACGAGCACCGTGCGCTGCACGCCGCGGTGGGCTGGGTGGTGAGCCTCGGTCGGTCGCTGCCGTTCCTGATCCTGATGGCCGCCATCATCCCGTTCACGCAGTTCGTCACCGGCACGAACATCGGGATCCCGGCGGCGATCGTGCCCATGTCTCTCGCCGGCATCGCGTTCTTCAGCCGCATCGTCGAGAACTCGCTCCGCGCGGTGCCCGCCGAGTACACCCGCGTGGCCCGGGCCTCGGGCGCGTCACGTCTGCAGATCGTCCGCACCGCGCAGCTCGCCGAGGCGATCCCGGCGCTCGTCGGCGGCCTCACCATCAACACGATCGCGATGATCGAGTACTCCGCGATCGCCGGAACGATCGGCGCTGGCGGCATCGGCTACGTCGCCGTGACGTACGGCTACCAGCGGTTCGACACGCGAGTCATGCTCGCCACGATCATCGTGCTCGTCGCCCTCGTGATCGTCGTCCAGCTCACGGGCGATCGCCTCGCCCGGCGGCTCACCCCCGCCGCCTCCTGACACCTCTTTCCTCCCTCTCCCCACCCTCCTGGAGCACAGCCATGCCTGACACCACCCCCACCTCGCCCGCCACGCCCGCCGCCTCTGCCGACGACCACGGCTTCGCCCTGAAGCGCCGCCGCCGCTGGCCCTGGATCGCAGGAGCCGCCGTCGCCGTCGTGGCCGTCGCCGCGGGCCTCACCGTGCCGCGCCTCATCCCCACGGCCTCCGCCAACGACACGAAGGGGGCGACGCTCTACGTCGTCACGGCCGAGGGCAACTCGGCCGAGCAGAAGCTCGTGGACTACGTCGCGAAGAACGTCGCGCCGAAGTACGGCATCAAGGTCGCCTTCAAAGGACTCTCCGACTCGACCACGCTCAACCGGGCCGTGAGCGAGGGCGAGGTCGCCGGCACGGTGTACCAGCACAGGCTCTGGCTCAAGCAGGTGCTCACGGCGAACCCGTCGTTCCAGGAGACCGCCGCGACGCCGGTGTTCCGCTGGGGCTTCGGGCTGTGGAGCGCGAAGTGGAAGTCGGTGCAGGAGATCCCCGACGGCGGGACGATCTCGCTCTACTCCGACCCGGCGAACGAGGCGCAGGGCCTCTGGATCCTGGAGCGCGCCGGCTTGATCACGCTGAAGCCCGGCATCGACAAGGGCTACGCCACGACGGCCGACATCGCCTCGAACCCCAAGCACCTGAAGTTCACTCTGCTGGACTTCGCCGCCCAGTCCCGCTCGCTCGGCGACCTCGACGCCGCCGTCGGCTACACCGAGTACTACCTCGCCGCCGGAATCCCGCTGAAGGAGCAGCTCTACGCTCCCCCGGCGCCCGACGAGTTCGCCGGGCAGCTCACCGTCGGCACGAAGTACCTCCACTCGCACAACGTGCAGCAGCTCATCAAGGCGTTCAAGGACCCCGCCGTGCAGAAGTTCCTGGCGACCGACCCCGACGAGAAGGGCATCCTGCTGCCCGTCGACGCGAAGGCCGCGTCGAACTGACGCCCCGAGGACCGTGGCCGCGTGACCTCGTGTGACGCGGCCACGAGCCTTTCTCCGACAAGCGAAGGACGATAGCCCCATGACCCGACAGATCCGCTTCAACGCGTTCGACATGAACTGCGTCGCCCACCAGTCCTCCGGCCTGTGGCGGCACCCGGCCGACCGGTCGAGGCACTACAACGACCTCGAGTACTGGACCAGCCTCGCCCAGACGCTCGAGCGCGGCGTCTTCGACGGCATCTTCATCGCCGACGTGCTCGGGACGTACGACGTCTACGGCGGCAACAACGTCGCCGCGATCCGCAACGGCGCGCAGATCCCCGTCAACGACCCGGTGCTGCTGGTGAGCGCCATGGCCGCCGTCACGAAGCATCTGGGTTTCGGCGTCACCGCCGGCACCTCGTACGAGCACCCCTACCCCTTCGCCCGCAGGATGACGACGCTCGACCACCTGACGAAGGGTCGCGTCGGCTGGAACGTCGTCACCGGCTACCTTCCGAGCGCCGCGCGCAACATGGGGCACGACGACCAGCTCGAGCACGACGCGCGCTACGACCACGCGAGCGAGTACCTCGACGTGCTCTACAAGCTGTGGGAGGGGTCGTGGGAGGACGACGCGGTGGTGGAGGATCGCGACGGCGGCGTCTTCACTGATCCTGCGAAGATCCACGAGATCGGCCACCGCGGCGATCACTTCACCGTGCCGGGGATCCACCTGTCGGAGCCCTCGGTGCAGCGCTCCCCCGTCATCTACCAGGCCGGCGCGTCGCCCCGCGGCGTGCGGTTCGCCGCCGAGAACGCCGAGGCGATCTTCATCTCGGCGCCGACGACCCCGGTGCTCGCCGCGACCGTGAAGCGGATCCGCGACGCGCTCGAGGCCGCCGGCCGCGATCGGTACTCGGCGAAGATCTACACGCTGCTCACGATCATCACCGACGAGACCGACGAGAAGGCGCAGGCGAAGTACGACGAGTACCTCGAGTACGCCAGCGAGGAGGGGGCGCTCGTCTTCATGTCGGGCTGGACCGGCATCGACCTGTCGCAGTACGACCTCGACCAGCCCGTCGGCGACGTGCAGGGCAACGCGATCCAGTCGGTGCTCGAGAACTTCGCGGAGTCGGCCAAGCTCGAAGGGCGCGAGTGGACGGTGCGCGACATTGCCAAGTTCGGCGCCATCGGCGGGCTCGGGCCGATCTTCGTGGGCTCAGGATCGCGAGTCGCCGACCACCTCGAGCAGCTCGTTCGTGACACGGACGTCGACGGATTCAACCTCGCCTACGCCGTCACGCCCGGCACCTGGGAGGACGTCATCGAGCACGTGATCCCGGAGCTGCGTGTGCGCGGCTCGTACCCCACGGAGTACGCGGAGGGGTCGCTGCGCGAGAAGCTGCACGGCCGCGGCGACCGCCTGCCCCAGGAGCACCGCGGCGCCTCCTTCCGGCTCGGCGGCAGCCGTTCGACGGCCACCGGCTCCGTCGCCGACAAGGCGTCCGTCTCCGCGTAGCCCGCGCAACGGGAAGGGCCCCGCAGCTGTCGCTGCGGGGCCCTTCGTCGTGTGCCGTGAGGCTAGACGCGCTCGTCGAGGAGCACGTAGCCCTCCTCGCCGTGCACGGCCGTGTCGATGCCGGCGATCTCGTCCTCGTTCGTGATGCGGAAGCCCATGGTCTTCTGGATGACCCAGCCGATCACGAACGCTCCGACGAAGGAGTAGACCATGACGACGATCGCAGCCAGAGCCTGGATGCCGAGCTGGCCGAAGCCGCCGCCGTAGATGAGGCCGACGCCGCCGGGGTGAGCGGTCGTGGTCGAGTACGAGAAGAAGCCGATGAACAGCGTGCCGACGATGCCGCCGACGAGGTGGACACCCACGACGTCGAGCGAGTCGTCGAAGCCGAGCTTGAACTTCAGGTCGATGGCGATGCAGCAGATGGCGCCCGAGACGATGCCGAGCACGATGCCCCAGAACGGCGTCAGAGCGGCACAGGCCGGGGTGATCGCGACGAGGCCGGTGACAGCACCCGAGGCGGCGCCGACCGAGGTGGCCTTGCCGTCCTTGATCTTCTCCACGATCAGCCAGCCGAGCACCGCGGCGGCAGGAGCAGCGAGAGTGTTGATGAAGGCGATCGAGGCCGTGCCGTCAGCACCCAGCTCCGAACCGGCGTTGAAGCCGAACCAGCCGAACCAGAGGAGGCCGGCGCCGAGCATCACGAAGGGAGGGTTGTGCGGCTTGTACGCGCCCTTGGCGAAACCGACGCGGCGGCCGAGCACGAGGGCGAGGGCGAGGCCCGCGGATCCTGCGTCGATGTGCACCGCGGTACCACCCGCGAAGTCGATCAGGCCCTTGGCGGCCAGCCAGCCACCGGTCGAGGTCTTGGTCGGGAGGTTGAACACCCAGTTGGCGACCGGGAAGTAGACCAGGGTGGCCCACACTCCGGCGAAGACCATCCAGGCGCCGAACTTCGCGCGGTCGGCGATGGCGCCCGAGATGAGGGCGACGGTGATGATCGCGAACGTGGCCTGGAAGGCGGCGAAGGCGAGAGCGGGGTAGCTGCCGGCCGAGGCCGCGGTCGAGTGAGCGTTGTCGACGAGCGAGTTCAGGCTGAACATGCCCGTGTCGAGGCTGAAGACGCCCTCCTTGCCGTGGAATCCGGGGGTGCCGGAATTCGAGAACGCGATGGAGTAGCCGTAGAGCACCCAGAGCACGGCGATGAGGCCGATCGCTCCGAAGCTCATCATCATCATGCTGATGACGGACTTGGCCTTGACGAGGCCGCCGTAGAAGAAGGCGAGGCCGGGCGTCATGAGCAGGACCATGGCGGCCGTGATCAAGACGTAGGCTGTTTGGCCCTGGTCGAACATCTGGTGTCACCTCTCAGTTGTGCAGTGCAGGTTCCGGGTGCGCTCGAGATCGGTGCAGGCATGTCGAGGGGTGTCGACCCGGGATGCAGTCATCCTGGCGGTCGGACGTTTCAGTGGAGGTGCGCGAATGTTTCCCCGATGTAACACGAATCGCGTCTATGTAAACAACGTGTTTCACGAGTCTGAGGCCCGGACGCGAGCGGACTGTCTGCACGCTTCGAAGTCTTGCCGACCGGCAAGGACGCAGTGTCGCTGTCAGAGCAGCGTGAGGGCGACCAGGCGCGACATCGCCCGGAGGTACTTCTTGCGGTATCCGCCCGCGAGCATCTCGGCCCCGAACACCTCGTCGAGCGGGATCCCCGACGCGACGACTCGCACCTGGGCGTCGTAGAGACGGTCGACGAAGGCCACGAAGCGGAGCGCCTGGGTCTGGTCGCGCAGCGCGGTCACGCCGCGGAGGGCGACCGTGTCGACGCCGTCGATCAGCTTGACGTACTTCGAGGGGTGCACGGTGGCGAGGTGCTCGATCACCGCGTCGAAGTCGTCGACCGAGACTGTTCCGTCGGCCGAGGCGACGGCCGCGTCGAGGTCGCCGGTGACGACGGCGTGCGCCTCGACCTCGCGACGGCGGTAGTCGGTGCCGTCGATCCGGAGCGTCTCGAAGCGACCCGAGAGCGCCTGGATCTCGCGGAGGAAGTCCGCGGCCGCGAACCGGCCCTCGCCGAGCGCGTTCGGCGGGGTGTTCGACGTCGCCGCCATGCGGGCGCCGCCGTCGGCCAGCTCGCCGAGCAGGCGCGTCATGATCATGGTGTCGCCCGGGTCGTCGAGCTCGAACTCGTCGATGCACAGGAGCTTCGCGCCCTTCAGCTGCGCGACGGCGCCCTGGTAGCCGACCGCGCCGACGAGCGCGGTGTACTCGATGAAGGTGCCGAAGTACTTTTCACCGTCCGTCCGGTGCCAGAGGGCGGCGAGGAGGTGGGTCTTGCCCACGCCGAATCCGCCGTCGAGGTAGAGGCCGGGCTTCGAGCGCGGGGCGGACTTTCTGCGGAAGAGGCCTCGCGCGGGCTCCTGCGCCGTCGAGAAAGAACGGACGGCCTCCACAGCGGCGGCCTGCGAGGGGTACTCGGGGTCGGGCCGGTAGTTCTCGAGGCTGGCGCCGTCGAACTGCCTCGGGGGAACGAGGTGGGCGACGATCTCGGCCGCCGTGATGGTGGGCGTGCGGTCGCGAAGCGAGACGACGGTCGGGGTGGCCTGCGTCTCGTTGCTCATGCAGGGGCGCCTTTCTGCGGGCGGGAAAGAGATGTGACGGAGTCTTACGGGCCCTGCTCGGCATAGACGGAGCGCGCCTAGCGTTGTGCGAGTGACCGGCTCTTGGAGTTTACCGCCGGGCACGCCACGCACTTCTCGCCTCACGAGGGCGACGACAGGAGGAAACATGACCGTCGACCGCGATCCGAACCCGAAGTTCGCCGAGTACGCGCACCCCGAGCGCCTCGTCACGACCGAGTGGCTCGCCGAGCACCTCGATCAGGCGGCGACGCCCGGTTCGGGGCTCGTCGTCGTCGAGTCGGACGAGGACGTCCTGCTCTACGAGACCGGCCACATCCCCGGCGCGGTGAAGCTCGACTGGCACACCGACCTCAACGACCCGGTGCTGCGCGACTACGTGTCGGCCGAGCGCTTCGCCGAGCTCATGGCCGAGCGCGGCATCACGCCCGACACCACCGTGGTGATCTACGGCGACAAGAACAACTGGTGGGCGGCGTACGCCCTGTGGGTGCTCAGCCTCTTCGGGCACCAGGACGTCCGGCTGCTCGACGGCGGCCGCGCGAAGTGGGAGGCGGAGGGCCGGGCGTACACCACGGACGCGGTGTCGCCGGCTCCTGCGGCCTATGCTGTGCTCACGCGCGACGACTCGACCCTGCGCGCCTTCAAGGAAGACGTGCTCGCCCACTTCGGCAGCCCGCTGATCGACGTGCGCAGCCCCGAGGAGTTCGACGGCTCTCGCACCACGGCGCCCGCGTACCCGGAGGAGGGCGCCCTGCGCGCCGGCCACATCCCGAGCGCGCAGAACGTGCCGTGGGGCAAGGCGGCGGCCGAAGACGGCACGTTCCGCTCGGTGGCCGAGCTCTCGGCGATCTATCGCGACGGCGCAGGCCTGAGGGACGGCGACGACGTCATCGCCTACTGCCGGATCGGCGAGCGGTCGAGCCACACCTGGTTCGTGCTGCACCACCTCCTCGGCTTCGAGAACGTGCGCAACTACGACGGCTCGTGGACCGAGTGGGGCTCGGCGGTTCGCGTGCCGATCGTCACCGGGTCGGAGCCCGGCGAGGCACCGGCGCCCGTGCTCGCCGGGGCGCGATGAGCGACTCCCCCGCCTCCGGCGCGCTGCCGGCGGCCGCCCTGCCCGCTGCCTTGGCAGAGATCCGCCAGGATTTCCTCGACCTCGGCGTGAAGGACCGTCTGCAGCTGCTGCTGGAGTTCGCCAACGAGCTGCCGGAGCTGCCGGAGCGCTACGCCGAGCACCCCGACCTCCTCGAACAGGTGGTCGAGTGCCAGTCGCCGGTGTTCATCTTCGCCGAGGTCACGCCCGACGAGGCCGGCGTCGACCGGGTGCACCTGTACGCCACGGCGCCGCGCGAGGCGCCGACGACCCGAGGGTTCGCATCGATCGTCGCGCAGGGGCTCGACGGGCTCACCGTCGACGAGGCGCTGGCCGTTCCTGCTGACTACCCGCAGACGATCGGGCTCGTCGAGGCGGTCAGCCCGCTTCGCATCCGCGGCATGACCGCGCTCCTCGGGCGCGCCAAGCGCCAAATCGGCGAGAAGGCGCAGGGCCCGGCGCAGGCCTGAGCGGCCTCGCGCTACGGTCTTCTGGTGGAGATCCGCCTGCTGCACCGTTCCGCCGACGCCGGGCCCGACGTGTCGACCAGCCTCGACGTCGGCTCCGACGAGACCGCGGCGACGCTGCAGGACTGGTACCGCCCGCCGACCGACCCGTGGCTGCGCATCAATCTCATCGCCGCTGTCTCGGGCGATGCCGCCGGCAGCGACGGCACGAGTGACACGCTGTCGAACCCGGCGGATCGCACGATCCTGAAGGCCATTCGCGACGTCGCCGACGCGGTCGTCGTGGGCGCCCGGAGTGTCCGGGCGGAGGGCTATCGTGTGCCGTCGCGGGCTCGGCTGGCCGTCGTCACCTCCTCGGGCGATCTCTCCGGGCACAGGATCGCCGACAGTCTCGCCGAGCGAGTCATCGTGCTGTGCCCCGCGTCGGCCGTCGACACCGTGCACGAGTCGCTCGGCGGCACCGTCGCCGCCGACGCGACCGTGTTCGTGGTGCCCGACGTCGACGGGCGGCTGTCGCCGCGCGCGATCGTCGAGGCGCTGCATGCGCACGGGATGACCTCGCTCATCTGCGAGGGCGGCCCCTCGCTCGCCGGCCAGTTCGTCGAGGCGGGGCTCGTCGACGAGCTGTGCCTCACCACGTCGCCCGTCGTGATCGGTTCGGGGCTGCCGGCCTTCGGCTCCGAGCGGTTCCCCGCGTCGCGGCTGGCGCTCACGCAGCTGCTGATCGACGACCAGAGTGCCCTGTATGCCCGCTGGCGCGTTGAGCGCTCCTAGCTCGACTCCACCGTCGAGATATGCTCAGCCTGTGATTCGCCCCCGCCGTCTCGCCTTGCTTCTGGCCGTGCTCGGCTTGAGCGTGGGGCTGGTCGCCTGCACGTCGCAGCCGACGCCACACCTCCTCAATCGCCTGCCCGAGAAGACGCACCCGACGCAGTGCCGTTCGAACGTGCCTGGTCACGCCGGATACCCGACTTCCACGGCGGCGCCGTCGAAAGCGGACGCTCGGATCCTGGCCGAAGCCGCTGATGCCGAGAAAGCGGCCATGCCCTCGGCGGAGTTCTGGTCGTTGATCTCGACGATGCACGGCTCGGTCTCCGACGCCGCCATGAAGCGACTGAAGGCCGCTCTCGAGGCCGGACCGACCTCGGATCTGGCGCCGTTCGAGACGCGTCTCGACCTTTCGCTCTACGAGCTCGACGACGAGTGCCGCCTCGACTGGTACGACAAGAACGATCCGTCGGGCCTCGGGCACCTCGCCGACGATGACTTCCTCTACGTCCGCACCGACACGATCGCCGCGGGCGAGAAGACGTACGAGGCCGCGATCGCCCACGACACCCTGCCCTGGGGCACGGTCGATGCCGCCGACGACGACGGCGAAGACCTTCTCTACGTCAGCGAGGAGGCGGCGCATCACGCCGGCATCAAGGATCGTGCGTTCTACCACGAGGCGAAATTCGACGACCTCTACGAGACGGCGACGAACCCGATCGGCTGGCCCGACGCGGGATCCTGAGCAATGCTTGACTCCCTGGGTGCGCCAGAGGATGATGCCGTCATGGTCGACGATCGAGTTGCCGGGCTTCCCAAGCCGTCGCGCGACGAGTTCGTGTGCCCGGTCTGCGGTCGAACGAAGTCGACTCTCGCCGTGGAAGCCATCTGTCGCTGCGGAGCGAAGATGGACAGAGTCCGACTGTGAGCCGTCGCGCAGACCATTAGCGCCTCTCGCTAGTCCGTTCCCGCGTACCTGTCGATCTGGCGGAGCACCACGACGTAGCCCCGCGCGCTGCCGAGGGCGGCCAGATAGCTGGCTGCTGCCGTTACTGCGAGTATCGCCGAGACCACCACCCGCTGTGGCCAGGGCACGTTCCACAGGATCGGCCACGTGAACGCACCCAGAGCCAGAGACACGAAGACCATGGTGCAGTACATGTCGAGGCGAGTGCGGAATTCGTCGTGATTGACCAGGATGCGAGACGGAACTCGATCACGATTGCGCATGACGAAACCCTCGAGGTCGCCGCTGTTCGTCAGTGCGTCTTCGCCGGCACGGAGGACATTGCCGAGCCTCGTCGGCATGACGCGTGAGTCCTCCGGCAGCTCGCTTCTCGCCTGCCGGAGCCGCACGATGCGGGCGGAATGCCATGGCGCGCACAGCTCCTCCCATTCGAGCGAATCCGCTTCATCGTGCTCGTCCTCCGTCAGGCGGGAGGGGCGCGCCTTGCCCTGGAGGTCTCTCTCGACGGCATCCAGGATGTCCTCATGGATGCCCCGCTTTTCCAACGCCGGGCGAGCCGAACGGAAGGCTTCGACGAGTGCCGATTCGTACTCGTCGCTGCGGGCCGCCTTGCGTTTGAGAGCTCTCTTCTGTGCCGAGTGTCGAAAGCGATCAAGGGGCCAGACACTCGGCCAGTAACCCTCCAGGGCCCGTATGGCCTCGAACGCGAAGGCCTGCGTGACCAGCGTCGAGATGACGACGGCCGGCAGGGCGAAGATCAGAAAGGGAATCCAGTTGTGTTGAACGAACTGCCCGGCTCCGGCGAGGGTCACCGAGTGCACGCGCTGAAACCAGAGAAGCACGGCGATGCAGGCGACGAAGAACGCACCGGGTAACCACGCGCTGAGACTGAGCTGGCCCAGAATGCGAGCCGCGAGCGCCGACACGGTGGCCGGATCGCCGACCGCGGGGGCGTCTCCGGTCGTTCCGCCAGATGCCGACATGACCTCAGCTTCGTGGCCAGATCGCGACGGGTCGGTGCAACACGCCGTCGACTCCACGGGCCGAGCGGCGGCGTGTCCGAATGGAGGCGCGTTTCCCGCGTCGCGGCGCGACGCGTCACGCCGCGATGCGTGAAACGCGCCGCAACGCGCACCGCGAGGCAGACGCGGTCAGGGCAGGCGCGCGAGCCACTCCCGGATCGTCCGGTCGAACCGCTCGGGGTCGATGTTCCAGAGCTTCGTGTGCCGCGCGACCGAGAACACCTCGAACTCCACCAGGTCGGGCAGCGCCTGCGCGAGCGCGTGCGACGCCGTCGACGGCACGAACCCGTCGTCGTCGGAGTGCAGGATCAGGATCGGCACCGTGATCTGCGAGGCCCCGCTCACGAGGTCGAGCGCGTCGAAGTCGATCGGCTCCGCCTGCCCGGTGATCGACGACAGCCGCGTCGTTCCGAGGATCCGGAGGACGCTCCCCTGCATCGGCTCGGGCAGGTGCAGCACGTCGCCCTGGTAGCGGAGGGTCGTGCGCCAGTCGACGACGGGCGACTCGAGCACGAGTCCGCGGATGACGTCCTGGTGCTTCGATCTGATCAATGTCTGGAGGACGAGCGCGCCGCCCATCGACCAGCCCATGAGCACGACCTCGCGGGCTCCCCGAGCGACGGCGAAGTCGATCGCGGCCTCGACGTCTGCCCACTCGGTGAGCCCGAGGCCGTAGCGGTGGTCGGCCGAGGCCGGCGCTTCGCCGTCGTTCCGGTACGAGACGACGAGCGACGCGAATCCCGCCTCGCGGAACGAGGGCACCGCCCGCAGGGTCTCGCCCCGCACGACGCCGCGACCGTGCACGATGATCGCCCAGCGCCCGCCCAGCGTGTCGTCGCCGGGCACCGCGTCGACCGGTGGCACCAGCCACGCGGGCGCCGGACCGACCGGAGTCTCGACCGTGACCTCGGTGAACGGCAGCCCGGCGTCGGCCGGGCGCCGGTAGTACCACCCGAGCAGCCCGCCGCGCTTCGCCGAGGCGAGCACCCCCTCGTCGACGGCGTCGACGCGCCGCACCACGACCTGCCCGTTGTCGTGAAGCACCTCGCCCAGCCGGGCGTAGCCGCGCCCCTCGTCGAAGTGGAACCCGTACCGCCCCGGCAGACGGGTGTCGGGCGTCGACGTCATCGCGACGGTGCCGGCCGTCGTGTCGACGGAGATGATCCTGATGCGCTCGCGACGCGCCTTCGCCGGCGTCACGATGAACCGCGCGACGGCGTAGGTCAGCCCCGCGAAGCCGGCCGCTGCCGCGATCGCGACGCCGCCGACCGAGATCGCGCTGGCGACGACCGCAATGCGCCCGGCCGAGCGATGGGGCGCAGGAGCCGTGACTCGACTCATGAGATCGTCCTCCGCTCCGCTCGCGCACCGAGGCCTGCCGAGGGGCGACGGCGCCCGGCGTGCCTCTGGCCACGGGTTCGTCATCGAGCCTAGTCTTCTGACGTGACCGAAACTCCCTCAGGTCCCTCCGGGGACGCCGACGTGCCGGCCGCTCCCGTGCCGGCCGAGTTCGCGTCCGCGCTCGAGGCGGTCCGTGCGGTCGAGGCGCGCGACGACCTCCGCGTCACGGAGATCCCGGCCCCTCAGGGCCTCGCCCCGCACTCGTTCGCCCTGGCGGCCGACGTCGTGGGCGCTCGGGGTGTCGCCGATCCTGAGCTCGGAACCGGTCGCTTCATCGTGCTCTACGACTCCGAGGAGCCCGAGCAGTGGGGCGGCCCCTGGCGGGTCGTCAGCTTCGCGCAGGCTCCGCTCGAGGTCGAGATCGGGCTCGACCCGTTCGTCGCCGACGTCGCCTGGTCGTGGCTGATCGACTCGCTCGACGCCAATGGCGCCGAGTACACCGCGGCCTCGGGCACCGCGACGAAGATCCTGTCGTCGGGCTACGGCGAGCTGGCCGAGCAGGGCGACGGCGCCCAGATCGAGCTGCGGTCGTCGTGGTCGCCGAGCGACTCGCGGCTGGCTCCGCACGTCGAGGCGTGGTCGGAGCTCATCTGCACGCTCGCCGGCCTCCCGCCGACGTCCGAGGGCGTGACCCTGCTGGCCTCGCGAAGGGTCGGGCGTGAGTAGCGCCGCGCAGACCCCGACCCCGGAGAGCCCCGCCGACAGCCTCCTGCCCGAGTCGCAGCGGCCCGCGCGCGTGGCCACGGCCGACGACGACCACGGGCACGTCGACGTCATCGACACGCGCGAGGGCTACTTCGCCGCGATCGAGCAGATCAGGGCCGGCCACGGGCCGATCTCGATCGACGCAGAGCGCGCTTCGGGCTACCGCTACTCGCAGCGCGCGTACCTGATCCAGATCTTCCGCCGCGGTTCCGGCGTCTTCCTCTTCGACCCGCCGGCGATCGGCTCGTTCTCCGAGCTCAACGACGTGATCCGCGACGAGGAGTGGATCTTCCACGCGGCCAGCCAAGACCTGGCGTGCCTTCGCGAGGTCGACCTCGACCCGACCCGCATATTCGACACCGAGCTGGGCGCCAGGATCGCCGGAATGCCCCGCGTGGGCCTCGGCGCCGTCGTCGAGGAGCTCCTCGGCATCCACCTCGCCAAGGAGCACTCGGCGGCCGACTGGTCTACCCGGCCGCTCCCCCAGAGCTGGCTGGTCTACGCGGCGCTCGACGTCGAGCTCCTGGTCGATCTCCGCGACGCCATGTACGTCGTGCTGGCCGAGCAGGAGAAGATCGAGATCGCCGAGGAGGAGTTCGACGCGACGCTCCGCAAGGAGTCGAAGCCGCCGAGGCCCGAGCCGTGGCGCCGCACCTCCGGGCTGTCGACCCTGCGGGGGCAGCGTGCCCTCGGGCTGGTCCGCGAGCTGTGGGAGGCCCGCGACGCGTACGCGCGCGAGGTCGACACCGCACCCGGCAGGCTCCTGCCCGACGCCTCGATCATCGCCGCCGTGCGGGCCAACCCCACGACCAAGCGCGAGCTCGGCGGGCAGAAGGACTTCGTCGGTCGAGCCAGCCGCACCGAGCTCGCCCGCTGGTGGGCCGCCCTCGAGCGCGGTCGGGCGACCTCCGATCTGCCGTCGCTCCGCGGCCCGTCGACCGACCAGCTGCCGCCGCCCCGCTCGTGGATCGACCGCGCGCCCGAGGCCGACGCACGCTACAAGGCGGCGCGGCCGAAGCTGCAGAACATGGCAGAGGCCATGTCGATCCCGGTCGAGAACCTCCTCACGCCCGACCACCTCCGTCGGGTCGCCTGGGACGTCCCCGAGGTCGTCGACGCCGAGCACATCGGCGAAGCGCTGCGCCGTCAGGGAGCCCGTGAGTG
This sequence comes from Frondihabitans australicus, assembly GCF_003634555.1. Lineage (NCBI taxonomy): Bacteria > Bacillati > Actinomycetota > Actinomycetes > Micrococcales > Microbacteriaceae > Frondihabitans > Frondihabitans australicus. Next base: position 1,245,460 of record NZ_RBKS01000001.1, on the reverse strand, counting down.
GCAGATCCGCTTCACGGCACCGGTTATCGCGCAGGCGTTTGTCGAGGCTGGCCAATCGTCGCCCGAGACGCCCGGTTCGGATTCGTCGGTTTAGTCAAAGGAATCGTTCCCCACAGGTGTCGCTCCTAGGATTCGAGACGTATCTCGACATCAGGAGGCAGAGTGGCCACTCGATCGGAAGTCGTGTTCGTCGACGGGGTCCGGACCCCGTTCGGCCGAGCCGGCGACAAGGGCATGTACTGGCAGACGCGGGCGGACGACCTCGTCGTGAAGGCGATGAAGGGGCTGCTGGAACGCAACCCGTCGCTTGATCCTGCGGCCGTCGACGACGTCGCGATCGCCGCGACCACGCAGCAGGGCGACCAGGGGCTGACCCTCGGCCGCACCACCGCGCTGCTCGCCGGCCTGCCGCAGTCCGTGCCGGGCTATGCCATCGACCGCATGTGCGCCGGCGCCATGACCAGCGTCACCACCGTCGCCGGGGCCATCGCCTTCGGCGCGTACGACTTCGCTCTCGCGGGCGGCGTCGAGCACATGGGGCGGCACCCGATGGGCTTCGGCGCCGACCCGAACCCGAGGTTCCTCTCCGAGCGACTGGTCAGCGCCGAGGCCCTGAACATGGGCAACACGGCCGAGCGGATCCACGACCGGTTCCCGGCCCTCACCAAAGAGCGCTCCGACCGCTACGCGATGCGTTCGCAGCAGAAGGTCGCCGCAGCCTATGCCTCGGGCGACATCCAGCCCGACCTGGTCTCCGTCGCCGTCAAGAGCGACGCAGGATGGGGCCTCGCCGACCGTGACGAGGCACCCCGCCCCGACACGACCATGGAGGGCCTCGCGACGCTCCGCACGCCGTTCCGGCCGCACGGACGCGTCACCGCAGGCAACTCGTCCGGCCTCAACGACGGCGCCACGGTCAGCCTCATCGCCTCGGAGGAGGCGGCGAAGGCGGCCGGCATGACCCCGAAGATGCGCCTGGTGAGCTTCGCGTTCGCCGGCGTCGAGCCCGAGATCATGGGCATCGGCCCGGTCCCGTCGACCGAGAAGGCGCTCCGCAGGGCGGGGCTCACGATCGACGACATCGGCCTGTTCGAGCTCAACGAGGCGTTCGCCGTGCAGGTGCTGTCACTGCTCGACCACTTCGGCATCGACGACGACGACCCGCGCGTCAACCTCTGGGGCGGCGCCATCGCGCTCGGCCACCCGCTCGCCTCGTCGGGCGTGCGGCTGATGATCCAGCTCGCCCGCCAGTTCGAGCAGCACCCCGAGGTCCGCTACGGCCTGACGGCCATGTGCATCGGCCTCGGCCAGGGCGGCAGCGTCATCTGGGAGAACCCGCACTTCGACGGAAGGAAGACCAAGTGAGCCTCGACGTCGCAGAGCTCGTCGCCCAGTCGGCGGACGAGGTCGTCACCCACTCGTACGTCCGCGACGTGACCCTGCCCTCGGGCAGGACGCTCGCGCTCGTCACCCTCGACAACGACCGCGACCACCGTCGGCCGACGACCCTCGGCCCCGTGACCCTGGTCGAGTTCCGCGAGACGATGGACCGCCTCCGGGAACGGGCCGCCGCCGGCGAGATCCAGGCGATCGGCGTCACCGGCAAGCCGTACTTCCTGGCAGCAGGCGCCGACCTCTCGAAAGTGTCGACGATCTCGTCGAAGGCCGCCGCGAAGAAGATGGCGCAGCTCGGCCACGAGGCGCTCGGCAAGCTGCACGACGCCGGCGTGCCGACGTTCGTGTTCGTGAACGGGCTCGCCCTCGGCGGCGGCATGGAGATCGCGCTCAACGCCGACTACCGCACGGTCGACGCCTCGGCTCCTGCGCTCGGATTCCCCGAGGTGTTCCTCGGCATCATCCCCGGGTGGGGCGGCGCGTGGCTCCTGCCGAACCTCATCGGCATCGAGAACGCGCTCAAGGTGATCGTCGAGAACCCGCTGCGCAACAACCGCACGCTGAAGGCGAAGGAGGCCCTCGACCTCGGCATCGTCGACGCGATGTTCGGCTCGGCGATGTTCCTGGAGGACTCGCTGCGCTGGGCCGACGGCGTGCTCGGCGGCACCGTGAAGGTCGACCGGCCGAACGTGCCGGGCAAGGTCGAGCGGGCAGTCAAGTGGGACGCCGCGATCGCCATCGCGCGCAAGACCCTCGAGGCCAGGATCGGCACCGTCGCCAAGGCCCCGTACGCCGCCCTCGACCTGCTGGCGGGCGCGAAGAAGCGCACCCGCGAGGCCGGCTTCGAAGCGGAGGACGAAGCACTGGCCGAACTCGCAGCCGGCGACCAGGGCCGTGCCTCGTTCTACGCGTTCGACCTCGTGCAGAAGCGCGCGAAGCACCCTGCCGGGGCTCCCTCCCCCGACCTCGCCCGGAAGATCACGAAGGTCGGCATCGTCGGCGCGGGCCTCATGGCCTCGCAGTTCGCTCTGCTGTTCGTGAGGAAGCTCCGCGTGCCGGTGGTCATCACCGACATCGACCAGGAGCGCGTCGACAAGGGCGTCGCGGGCATCCGCGCCTCCATCGACGAGATGCAGGAGAAGGGGCGCATCTCGCGCGACGAGTCGAACCGCCTCAAGGCGCTCATCTCCGGCACGACCGACCTCGCCGACTTCGCCGACGCCGACTGGGTCATCGAGGCCGTGTTCGAAGAGCTCGGGGTGAAGCAGGAGGTGTTCCGCAACGTCGAACAGGTCGTCTCGGCCGAGTGCATCCTGGCCACCAACACGTCGTCGCTGTCCGTGACGGCGATCGGATCGGTGCTGGAGAACCCGCAGCGGCTGCTCGGCTTCCACTTCTTCAACCCTGTGGCCGTGATGCCGCTGGTCGAGGTCGTGAACACGGCGGCGACCGACGACGAGACGCTGTCGACGGCGATGGTGGTGGCCAAGACGCTCGGCAAGAACGCCGTGATCACGGCTGACGCGCCCGGCTTCGTGGTGAACCGCATCCTGGCCAAACTGCTCGGCGAGGCGATGCACGCGGTCGAGACCGGCACGCCATTCGAGGTCGTCGACCGGGCCACCGCACCGTTCGGCCTGCCGATGACGCCGTTCGAGCTGCTCGAGCTCGTCGGGCTCAAGGTCGGGGCCCACGTGCTCGACACGCACCACGCGGCCTTCCCCGAGCGCTTCTTCGAATCGGAGGGGCTGCACCGCCTCGCCGACTACGGGAAGATCTTCGACCGCGACGCCAAGGGCAAGCGGAAGGGCTTCGACAAGAAGGCCGTGTCGCTCGCCGCCGGCCCCGGCACTCCCCTGACCGAGGAGCAGCTTCAGACCAGGATCGAGGACGGCCTGGCCGACGAGATCGGCCGCATGCTCGACGACGGCGTCGTCGGCGCGCCGGAGGACATCGACCTCTGCCTGATCCTCGGGGCGGGCTGGCCGTTCCAGATGGGCGGCGTGACGCCGTACCTCGACCGCGTCGGCGCGTCCGAGCGCGTGCGCGGGCGGACCTTCCACGAGCCCGCGATCCGCGGCGTCGCCTAGCCGCGCAGGTGCTGGGCCGCTGCCTCCTGCTCGGGGCGGGCGACCGGGAGCTTCGAGCCCAGCACCATCGCGGTGACGTCGCGCGCGACGTCCTGCGCCGTGAGGCCGGCCGCCTCGAAGATCTGGCCGCGGCTGGCGTGCTCGATGAATTCGTCGGGCAGACCCAGCTCGGTGACGGCGGTGTCGACGTCGGCGGCCCGGAGGTCCTGCCGCACTCGGGTGCCGATGCCGCCCACCCGCACTCCGTCTTCGAGGGTGACCACGAGGCGGTGCCCGGCCGCGAGGTCGATGACGCTGCGCGGCACTGGCACCACCCAGCGCGGGTCGACGACGGTCGCGCCGATGCCCTGGTCGGCCAGGCGCGAGGCGACGTCGAGGCCGAGGCGTGCCATTGCTCCGACGGCCATGATGAGCACGTCGGGTCGCTCGGCGCGCACGAGCACGTCGACGCCGTCGGCCAGCCTCTCGATCGCGGGGATGTCGTCGCCCACGTCGCCCTTCGGGAACCGCACCACGGTCGGCCCGTCGTCGACGGCGACGGCCTCGCGGAGTTCCTCGCGCAGGCGGGTCGCGTCGCGTGGAGCAGCCAGGCGGATGCCGGGCACGACCTGCAGGATCGCGAGGTCCCAGATGCCGTGGTGACTCGGGCCGTCCGGCCCGGTCACGCCCGACCGATCGAGGACGAACGTGACGCCGGCCCTGTGCAGGGCGACGTCCATGAGCACCTGGTCGAAGGCCCGATTGATGAAGGTCGCGTAGAGCGCGACGACCGGGTGCAGGCCGCCGAACGCGAGGCCGGCGGCCGAGGCGACCGCGTGCTGCTCGGCGATGCCGACGTCGAGGACGCGGCGGGGGTACTTCTCGGCGAAGCGGTGAAGCCCGACCGGGCGCAGCATGGCGGCGGTGATGCCCACGATCCTGCGGTCCGTGTCGGCCAGGGCGACGATCTCGTCGGCGAAGACGCTGGTCCAGCCCGGGCCGGTCGCTGTCTCGAGGGCCTCGCCGGTCTCGGGGTCGATGTGGCCGACGGCGTGGAACTGGTCGGCCGCGTCCTGGCGGGCCGGCTCGTAGCCGCGACCCTTCTCGGTGATGGCGTGGACGATGGCAGGCGCGCCGTAGTTCTTGGCCTGGGTCAGCGCCTCCTCCATCGCGGCCTGGTCGTGACCGTCGATGGGGCCGATGTACTTGATGTCGAGGTTGGAGTAGAGGGCCTCGTTGTTGGTGAAGCGGCTGAGGAAGCCGTGGAGGCCGCCGCGGACGCCTCGGTAGAAGGCGCGGGCCGGCGCACCGAAGTGGTCGAAGGCCGCTGCGCTCGACAGGTGCATGTCGCGGTACTTCTGATTGGTGCGCACCGAGTTGAGGAACCGCGCCATGCCGCCGATGGTCGGAGCGTACGAGCGGCCGTTGTCGTTGACGACGATGATGAGACGGCGGTCGTTGTCGTCGGAGATGTTGTTGAGCGCCTCCCACGTCATGCCGCCGGTGAGCGCACCGTCGCCGACGACGGCGACGACGTGGCGGTCGCCGTGGCCGGTGAGCGTGAAGGCGCGCGAGATGCCGTCGGCCCAGGACAACGACGACGATGCGTGCGACGACTCGACGATGTCGTGCTCGGACTCGGAGCGCTGCGGGTAGCCGGCGAGGCCGCCGCGCGAACGGAGCTCGGAGAAGTCCTGGCGCCCCGTCAGGAGCTTGTGCACGTACGACTGGTGGCCCGTGTCGAAGACGATGGCGTCGCGAGGCGAGTCGAAGACGCGGTGGAGGGCCAGGGTCAGCTCGACGACGCCGAGGTTCGGGCCGAGGTGACCGCCGGTCTGCGACACCTTCTCGACCAGGAAGCGGCGGATTTCGGCCGCCAGCTCCACCATCTGCTCGTCGGTCAGACCGTCGAGGTCGCGAGGCCCGTGGATCGTCTCGAGGAGGCTCATGGTTCTCGCTTTCCGCGGCCTCGGGGTCGACCGCTCAGTCAGTTTATGCGTCGCGGGTCACGGACGGCCGAACGCCCTACCCCTCCGCGACGGAGGAGGTAGGGCGTTCGTTCTGCCGGATGACGTGGCTGCTACACGAGGCTCCGCAGGACGTACTGCAGGATCCCGCCATTGCGGTAGTAATCGGCCTCACCGGGTGTGTCGATGCGGACGACGGCGTCGAACTCGATCGTCTGCTTGCCCTCGGGGCTGTGCTCGGTCGGCTCGGCCGTGACGTGCACGGTCTTCGGCGTGGTGCCGTCGTTGAGCTCGGTGAGCCCGGCGATGCTGATCGACTCGGTGCCGTCGAGGCCCAGCGACTCCCACGTCTCGCCCTGCGGGAACTGCAGCGGCACGACGCCCATGCCGATGAGGTTCGAGCGGTGGATCCGCTCGAAGCTCTCGGTGATGACGGCCTTCACTCCGAGGAGCGAGGTGCCCTTGGCCGCCCAGTCGCGCGACGAGCCGGAGCCGTACTCCTTGCCCGCAAGGACCACGAGAGGTGTGCCCTGCTCCTGGTAGTGCTGGCTGGCGTCGTAGATGAACGACTGCGGGCCGTCGGGCTGCGTGAAGTCGCGCGTGTAGCCGCCCTCGACGTCGTCGAGCAGCTGGTTGCGCAGGCGGATGTTGGCGAACGTGCCGCGGATCATGACCTCGTGGTTGCCGCGGCGCGAGCCGTAGCTGTTGAAGTCCTTGCGCTCGACGCCGTGGTCGGCGAGGTAGCGGCCCGCGGGGCTGTCGACCTTGATCGTCGAGGCCGGGCTGATGTGGTCGGTCGTGACCGAGTCGCCCAGCTTCGCCAGCACCCGAGCGCCGGAGATGTCGGTCACCGGCGTGGTCTCGATGGTCATGCCGTCGAAGTACGGGGGCTTCCGCACGTAGGTCGACTCGTCGCTCCACTCGAAGGTGTTGCCCTCGGGGGTGGGCAGCGTGCGCCAGCGCTCGTCGCCGTCGAAGACGCCTGCGTACTCGTGCGTGAACATGCCGGTGTCGATCGACTCGTCGATCGTCTTCTGCACCTCGGAGGCGTCGGGCCAGATGTCTTTCAGGAAGACGTCCTGGCCGTCGGAGCCGGTGCCGAGCGCGTCGTTCTCGAAGTCGAAGTTCATCGAGCCGGCCAGCGCGTACGCGATGACGAGCGGCGGCGACGCCAGGTAGTTCATCTTGACGTCGGGGTTGATGCGACCCTCGAAGTTGCGGTTGCCCGACAGGACGGCCGTGACGGCGAGGTCGTTGTCCTGCACGGCGGTCGAGATCTCGTCGAGGAGCGGGCCCGAGTTGCCGATGCAGGTCGTGCAGCCGTAGCCGACCGTGTAGAAGCCGAGGTCTTCGAGGTAGCCTGTGAGGCCGGCCTTCTCGTAGTAGTCGGTGACGACCTTCGACCCGGGAGCCAGCGTGGTCTTGACCCAGGGCTTTGCCTTGAGTCCCTTCTTCGACGCGTTGCGGGCCAGGAGGCCGGCGGCGAGCATGACCGACGGGTTCGACGTGTTCGTGCACGACGTGATCGCCGCGATGGCGACCGCGCCGTGGTCGAGGGTGAAGGCCGAGCCGTCGTCGAGCGTGACACTCGTCGGCTTGGACGCGTGCGACGGCGCCTGCACCGCGGGGTGGCCGATGTGCGACGACGCTGCAGAGTGCGCGTGGGCCGAGTTCTCGTCCTGCGCCGTGAAGCCCACCGGGTCGGACGCGGGGAACGTCGCCTCGACGGCCTCGTCGACGCCGGAGTGGTCGGTGGCCTCGGCGTAGTTGCCGAGGTCGACCTCGAACTGGCTCTTCGCGGCCGACAGCTCGATGCGGTCTTGCGGGCGCTTCGGGCCGGCGATCGACGGCACGACCGTAGCGAGGTCGAGCTCGAGGTACTCGGAGTAGTTCGGCTCGGTGGCGGGGTCGTGCCAGAGCTTCTGCTCTTTCGAGTACGCCTCCACGAGCGCGACCTGCTCCTCGCTGCGGCCGGTGAGGCGCAGGTAGTCGAGCGTGACGTCGTCGATCGGGAAGATCGCGGCGGTCGAGCCGAACTCGGGGCTCATGTTGCCGATGGTGGCGCGGTTCGCCAGCGGCACCTCGGCGACGCCCTCGCCGTAGAACTCGACGAACTTGCCGACGACGCCGTGCTTGCGGAGCATCTGCGTGATGGTCAGCACGACGTCGGTCGCGGTCACGCCGGTCGGGATCGCGCCCGAGAGCTTGAAGCCGACGACTTTGGGGATCAGCATCGACACGGGCTGGCCGAGCATCGCGGCCTCGGCCTCGATGCCGCCGACGCCCCAGCCGAGCACGCCCAGGCCGTTGACCATCGTGGTGTGCGAGTCGGTGCCGACGAGCGTGTCGGGGTAGGCGCGCAGCTGGCCGTTGACGGTGCGCGTGTAGGTGACCTGCGCCAGGTACTCGATGTTGACCTGGTGCACGATGCCGGTGCCCGGGGGCACCACCTTGAAGTCCTCGAACGCGGTCTGGCCCCAGCGGAGGAACTGGTACCGCTCGCCGTTGCGCTCGTACTCGAGCTCGACGTTGCGCTCGAGGGCGTTCTCGGTGCCGAAGAGGTCGGCGATGACGGAGTGGTCGATGACCAGCTCGGCCGGCGACAGCGGGTTGATCTTCTTGGGGTCGCCGCCGAGGTCGGCCATCGCCTCGCGCATGGTGGCGAGGTCGACGATGCACGGGACGCCGGTGAAGTCCTGCATGACCACGCGGGCGGGCGTGAACTGGATCTCGGTGTCGGGCTCCGCCTGAGGCACCCACGACCCGAGGGCCTTGATCTGGGCCTCGGTGACGTTGGCGGCGTCTTCCGTGCGGAGGAGGTTCTCGAGGAGGACCTTGAGGCTGAATGGGAGCTTGTCGTGACCGGGCACCGCGTCGATGCGGTAGATCTCGTACGACTTCTCACCGACGGTGAGAGTGCTCTTCGAGCCGAAACTGTTTACGTCTGACACGTGCCGTCTCCCTTGCGCTGACTCGCCTCATGATGCCGACGAAGCGTTGCGCTCCACCAGCAAGGCCAGCCTAAGTCCGGCGCCGTCTCGGCGGCCGTCTCGGGCCATTTATCTTGATGTCGAGATAAATCTAGCACGCGCGGAGACGGGCGTCCCGCACGGCGCGTGACCGTGTCGTGAACAGGCGAGGTCAGGCCGCAGGAGCCGCGGGAGACTCGTCGTCGGCAGCCCGCGCCGCGTAGACGGTCCGCACCAGCAGCCACGTCACCCAGAGCATGGCGGCGTACAGCGGCACGCCGGTGATGAGCTTGATCCCTCCGAGGAGGGCCGCCTCGTCCGCCAGGTAGAGCGGGATCTCGATGACCAGCCTCACCGCGAACAGCAGCACCCAGAGCCACGTGGTGAGCGTGAGCACGCGACGCTTCGCGCGGTCGTCGCGCCACGCCGAGCCCTCGCCGGTGATGAGGCCGACGATGATGCCGATAAGCGGCCAGCGTGCCACGAGCGTGGCCAGCAGCACGACGATTGAGACGGCGTTGATGATGATGCCGGGGAGGAAGTTGTCGACGGCGCGGCCCGAGATGATGGCGAGCACGGCCGAGACCGCGATGCCCAGGAGCCCGGCGACCGCCTGCGGCACGGGGCCTCGCTGGGCCGCGCGCACCACCACGAAGATCACGCCGATCGCCACCGGGATCAGCACCGAGGGCAGCAGCGAGTGGCTGAGCGTGTAGATGATGAGGAAGGCGAAGCCCGGGAGGATCGACTCGACGAGCCCGCGGACTCCCCCGATCGCCGTCAGGAGGGCGTGACCCGAGGGTGCGTCGCCCGGTGCGACCCGACTGATGCCGGCGCGCAGGGCGGCCTGCCGCAGCTGATCGCCGATCGACGCGGTCGGGTGGTCGTGCTCGGGGGTGGTGTCGCCGTCGCTCATGCGGTGCCCGTCACAGCCTCAGACGGCGGTGGTGCCCGGGTCGCCCGGGTTCTGCTTCGGCATGTGGAGCGGGATCAGGTCGCGCGGAGGCATCGGGTCGTTGCCGCGCACGACGACGACGCTGCGGAAGAGCTCCTCGATCTTCTCGGCGGCCTCCGGGTCGACGGTGGCGTCGCCCGCGATGACGCCGCGGAGGAACCACCGCGGGCCGTCGACGCCGATGAATCGGGCGAGGCGGGTGGTCTGGCCGGCGACTGCTCCCTCTGCTCCTGCGGCGATGGGGATCTCGGCGGCGATCTCGGGGCCGAAGGGGCCGTCGACCTCGGTGGTCGTGCCCCCCTGCTTGCGGATCTGGTCGGCGATCTGCTCGCGGATCTCGTGCCAGAGCCCGGTCGAGCGAGGAGCAGCGAACGGCTGCACCTGCAGGGTCGACTTCGCGAAGTCGAGCCCGACCGCGACCACGCGCTTCGACCCCTCCTCGACCTCGAGGCGCAGGTGGAGGCCCTCGCGGGGAACGATCTTGACGCCGCCCAGGTCGACGTAGGGGCGCACGGGGTTCGCCTCGGTCTCGTCGAGCGGGCCGTCCTCGGCGCGGTTCTCGGGTGCGGACTTGTCGTCCATGATGAGCTCGACGGCGGCCTCCTCGGCCTCGACGATCTCGACCTCGGAGTCGTCGGCGGTGACCTCGTCGATCTCGGCCGACGTCGCGGCCTCCTGCTCGGCCAGCGCCTGCGCGGCCTCGCGCCTGGACTTCCTGCTCACTTCGTGCCTTCCGTTGCGCGTGCGTTGCCCGCACAATCCGAGTAGCCCGTCGAGCCGAATCCGCCCTCGCCGCGGACGCTCTCGGGCAGGGTGTCGACCTCGACGAAGTTCGCCCGGACGACGGGCATGACGATCAGCTGGGCGATGCGGTCGCCGGCCTCGATCGCGTAGTCGGCCTCGGGGTCGGTGTTGAGGAGCGTGACCTTGATCTCGCCGCGGTAGCCTGCGTCGACGGTGCCGGGGCTGTTGAGCACGGTGATGCCGTGCTTAGCGGCGAGGCCCGAGCGCGGCACCACGAAGGCCGCGTAGCCCTCGGGGAGCGCGATGGACACCCCGGTGGCGACGAGCGCGCGGGCTCCGGCGCCCAGGGTCAGCGACTCGGCCGATCGGAGGTCGGCACCGGCGTCGCCCGGATGCGCGTAGGACGGTGCGGAGAGGGTCTCGTGCCCCGGAACAGGGGCGAGGAGAACGTCGAGGCTCGAAGTCACGTGTCAGAGGGTAGTGCAGAAGTCTGGTCGAATAGTCGTATGAACACCTCGTACCGCGAACGCCTCGTGCCGCCCCCGCTCGTCTTCCTGGCCCTGCTGATGGTCGTGCCGGCGTGCGTGCTGGTGTTCCTGCCGATCAACGTCCCGGTGGGGTGGGCGATCGGGATCGTGCTGTTCCTCGCGTTCGCCGCGGCCCTGTGGTTCGGGTCGCCGGTGCTCCGCGTCGACGAGGAGGGCTTCCACGCCGGGCGCGCCGTGCTCTACCCCCAGGAGATGGGAACGGCCGCCGCTTTCCTCGCGGAGGAAGCGACGGCCGAACGGGGTCCGCGCCTGGACGCGCGTGCGTGGACTCTCTTTCGCGGGTGGGTGCACCCGGTGCTGAGGATCGAGCTGACCGATCTGAACGACCCGGCCCCCTACTGGCTGGTGTCCACCAGGACACCCCAGAAGCTGAGCCGGGCCATCGACGGGATCAGGCCGCGCACTCCAGGCAGATAGGGCCGAGCTTGGTCTCGTGGTCGAGCTGCGAGCGGTGCTTCACGAGGAAGCACTCGACGCAGGTGAACTCGTCGGCCTGCGGGGGCAGGACGACGACGTCGAGATCGAGGTCGGAGAGATCCTGACCCGCGAGTTCGAAGCTGCCGGGGTTGTCGGCGTCATCGACGTCGACCACACCGGACATCTTGTCGGGAACCCGCTCTTTCAGCGCCTCGATCGACTCGGAATCGTCGTCGTTCTTTCGAGGTGCGTCGTAGTCGGTGGCCATGCCCATCCAGTCTGTCGTCGGTGCTGTGTACCGAAGTCGCACACCTGTCGAGAAGTGCGCTTCGCAAAATCGCGGGCACAGTTTGCACCAAACACAGTTCAATAGCAAACCGGTCCGCGCGGCCCGTCGAGGCCTCTGTCGACGCCCCTCGAACCGCACGGTGTCAACTTGCGGCACGCCCGCGTTATTCCCCGGAATCGCGGGTGTTCCGTGGCATCCTGACTGGCGAATCACGACGGCGAAAGGCGTGACACCATGCAGGATCTGAAGGTCATCGGAGTCGAGAGCGGCGCGCTGCTCGTCGCCACCGACGCCGGCAGCGAATTCCGCCTGCCCGTGACGCTGTCGCTGCAGTCGCAGCTGCGACAGGCGAACCCCGAGCTGCGACCGGCTCAGGCCGCATCCGCCGCCCGTGTCACGCCTCGTGAGATCCAGGCGAGCATCCGCGCGGGCAAGACGGCCGAGGAGGTCGCTGCCGCGACTGGCGCCGAGATCGACTACGTGCGCCGGTTCGAGGGGCCCGTGCTCGACGAGCGAGGTTTCCTGCTCGAGAGCGCCCGGTCCGTGCAGGTCAGCGTCGTCGGCGCCGACGGCGCGACGGCCGAGACCAGCCGCTTCGGCGACGTCATCGACGCCCGGCTCGACCGGGCCGACGCCACGGACCGCGACTGGACCAGCTACAAGGACGAAGCCGGCTGGGTCGTGCACGTGACCTACACGGCCTCCGAGGTCGAGCGCGAGGCGTCGTGGCGGTTCGAGCCGAAGAAGCAGGCTCTGGCTCCGCTCGACGGCGATGCCCACACCCTCTCGCGCCAGGACGGCTCGAAGACCACTCTCGTCCCGCGTCTTCGGGCGGTCGGCTCGACCGGCCCGATCGACCTCACCGACGCGCCGCTCATCGGCTCCGCCCCGGCCCAGCCGGACGAGTCGGGTCGCTTCGACAGCGGCGCCTTCGAGCTCGCTCCCGAGGCACCCGAGACGGTGATCCCCGAGCCGCCGGTGCCGTTCGATCGCACCCGCGACGGCCGCTCGGCCGCATCGTTCGCCGCGATGAACAGGGCGCCGGAGGCCGCGACCGACCACAATCAGACCGCGGACCTGCTCGAGGCGCTGCGACGTCGCCGCGGTGAGCGCGAGGCGGCCCGCTTCGACCCCGAGGCCGACGACGCCTCCGGCCCGTCGGCGGCCGACTCGCGAGCGGCCCACCCGTCCACCGGGTCGCTCCGGGTGATCGAGGTGCCGCTGCCCGCCCTGGACGACCTGGGCGAGGACGACGGTGTGGTCGACGACACCCGCGACGGCGCCGAGCCGCCCCGGGCGACGAAGCCGATCGCCACGCATCCCACGGCCAATCGTGCGCGCCCGACGTCTCCGTCGGAGGGCGCACCCGAGCCCGCGCGCGCCAAGAGCCGCGCTCGCAAGGGCCGCGCGTCCATGCCGAGCTGGGACGAGATCGTGTTCGGCGCCCGATCGGACGACGACCCCGCCTGACTTCCAGTCGGCGTCGCCGCGAGGCGACGTCGTGGGTTGACGGAGTCGGGCCTAGGCGAACGCGCCGAAGCGGATCAGTGGCACCTGCGTCTCCTCCGACGACCACGAGCCGTGCTGCCCGATCATGCCCCGACCCCGGTCGTTCTCACCGCGGTAGTAGGCGATGCCCTTGCGTGCGGCGACGAGGACGTCGCCGATGCGCGGCAGAACGTCGGGCGCGACCTCGCCGAACCAGCCGGCTTCGACGGCCTCGTCCCGTGACACGACCCACGACCTCGAGTCCTCGGACTCCCGCCAGGCCGCCAGGAGGTCAGCACGCTGCTCCGCCGACGCGGTCGGGTCGACGTGGAGCTGGAGGCATCGCGGCTCACCCGCGACGTGTCGCACCCCGTTCATGAGGTCGGCCTCGTCGCCGTAGACGATGTGACGGTGGTTCGGGACGTCGAGGACACCGTGGTCGGCCGTGACGACGAGGGCCTGATCGGCCGCCAGATCCTGCTCCAGGCGCCTGATCTCGGCGTCGAGGCTCTCGAGGGCCGCTGACCAGCGGTCGGACTCCCACCCGTAGCGGTGGCCGGCCATGTCGAGCTCGGGCACGTAGAGGTAGGTCAGGCTGCGGCCGGGGGCGGCGAGCAGGCGCCGTGTCTCGTCGAACCTCGCCGAGACGCTGTCGGCCGACCGGTAGTCGGCGCCGCGGAGGATCGCCTTCGTCAGCCCGGACGCGGCGTACCGCGCCGGCCCGACCACCGACAGCGCGACGTCGGCGCCCGAGGCCCGCACCGACTCGAAGACGGTGGGTCGGCGCTGCCAGGTCGCAGGATCTACGGCACCGGTCCACTCCGACAGCTGCTTCACGACGCGGTCGCCCTCGGGGTCGAGCACCGAGTACCCGACGAGGCCGTGCTCCCCCGGCAGGGCGCCCGTGGTGACCGTGGCGAGGGCCGACGCGGTGGTCGTCGGGAAGCCCGAGAACAGCGACGTGCGCTTCGCCGCGAGAGTCCGGGCGTAGGCGGAGCGCGCCGAGAGTGCCGCCGAGCCGAGCCCGTCGACGAGCAGCAGGACGACCGACCGGGCGGCCCCCAGCCCCAGCGTGTCGTCGAAGCCGGCGCCCGGACCGAGGATCGCGGCCGCGCAACTCGGCAGGACGTCGGCCAGGCTCCCGGCGCCGGAGGGGCGCGTCGGTACCATGGTCGTCATCGGCTCCAGTCTGACACAGGGGCCCGGAACAGGCAGAAACACCGGCGAGCACGGCCATCGGGGCCGGGTGTCGGCGGCGGAACGGCGGGACATGACCACGACCGACATCACGGGCGGCAGCGGAGCCTTCGACGGCGAGCGGATCGAGGAGATCGACGTCTCCGCCGAGATGCAGGGCTCGTTCCTCGAATACGCCTACTCGGTCATCTACTCGCGCGCCCTGCCCGACGCCCGCGACGGCCTCAAGCCGGTGCAGCGCCGGATCCTGTACCAGATGTCCGAGATGGGGCTACGGCCCGACCGCGGCCACGTGAAGAGCGCCCGCGTCACCGGCGAGGTGATGGGCAAGCTCCACCCGCACGGCGACTCGGCGATCTACGACGCCCTGGTGCGCCTCGCGCAGGACTTCACCATGCGGCTGCCCACGGTCGACGGGCACGGCAACTTCGGCTCTCTGGACGACCCGCCCGCGGCTGCCCGGTACACCGAGGTGCGACTGGCTCCTGCGGCCCTCGCCATGGTCGAGGGCATCGGCGAAGACGTCGTCGACTTCGTGCCTAACTACGACAACCAGCTCATGCAGCCTGACGTGCTGCCGAGCGCGTTCCCGAACCTCCTCGTCAACGGCGGCTCGGGCATCGCCGTCGGCATGGCGACCAACATGGCCCCGCACAACCTCATCGAGGTCATCGGCGCGGCCCGCCACCTGATCGACCACCCCGACGCCTCGCTCGACGACCTCATGGCCTTCATCCCCGGGCCCGACCTGCCCACCGGCGGCACCATCGCCGGCCTCGCCGGCGTGCGCGACGCCTACGCCGCGGGCCGCGGCTCGTTCAAGACCCGCGCCCGCGTGTCGATCGAGAACCTCACGGCGCGCAAGAAGGGCCTCGTCTTCACCGAGCTGCCCTACATGATCGGCCCCGAGAAGGTCATCGAGAAGATCAAGGACGGCGTCAACGCCAAGAAGCTGACGGGCATCTCCGACGTCAACGACTTCAGCGACCGCCACCACGGCATGCGCCTCATCGTCGAGATCAAGACGGGCTTCAGCCCCGAGGCGGTCCTCGAGCAGCTGTACCGGCACACTCCGCTCGAAGACGGCTTCTCGATCAACAACGTGGCGCTCGTCGACGGCCAGCCGCGGACTCTGGGCCTCAAGGAGCTCCTCGAGGTCTACGTCGCCCACCGCATCGACGTCGTCACGAGGCGCAGTCGGTACCGCCTCCAGCGCCGCGAGGACCGCCTGCACCTGGTCGAGGGCCTCCTCATCGCCATCGTCGACATCGACGAGGTGATTCAGGTCATCCGCACGAGCGACGACTCCGACGCGGCCAAGACGCGCCTGCGCCAGGTGTTCGACCTCTCCGACCTGCAGGCCGAGTACATCCTCGAGCTGCGCCTGCGCCGCCTCACCCGGTTCAGCCGCATCGAGCTCGAGAACGAGCGCGACGAGCTCAACGCCGCGATCGCCGAGCTGCGCGAGCTGCTGGCCGACGGCGCGAAGCTGCGGGCCCTCGTCTCCACCGAGCTGGAGGACATCGCCGACACGTACGGCACTCCCCGGCGCACCCTGCTCACGGAGGCTGCGCCGTCGGTCGCATCGACGTCGAAGCGGTCGGCGCCCGTTCTCGAGGTCGCGGATGCGCCGACGAGGGTGTATCTGTCGACGACGGGTCGGATCCTGCGCGTCGATCTGCCCTCAGCCGATTCCGATGGGTCGGCCGTCGTCGTGCCCTCCAGGCGCACCAAGCACGACGCCATCCGGTCGGCGCTCACGACCACCACGCGGGCCGAGATCGGGGCCGTGACCACTGCCGGGCGCCTCATCCGGTTCAGCCCGGTCGACGTGCCCGCCGCTCCCCCGACCTCGGTGCAGCTCGGCGCGGGTGTGCCGATCAAGGACTACCTCGGCGTGCTCGCGACGGGCGAGAAGGTGCTGGCGCTGGTGTCGCTCGACGCCGACCTGCCGCTCGCGCTCGGCACCGCACAGGGCGTCGTCAAGCGGGTCACGCCGGGTGCCTGGCCGTCCAAGCCCGACTTCCCGGTGATCGCGCTGAAG
Source organism: Frondihabitans australicus (assembly GCF_003634555.1). Lineage (NCBI taxonomy): Bacteria > Bacillati > Actinomycetota > Actinomycetes > Micrococcales > Microbacteriaceae > Frondihabitans > Frondihabitans australicus. The sequence goes on along the minus strand of NZ_RBKS01000001.1, from coordinate 1,229,378 downwards.
CCCGGCGACTCGCTGGTCGGCGCGGCGCAGGGCCCCGACTCCGACGAGCTCGTCTTCATCACCTCGACCACGCAGCTGCTGCGGTTCTCCGCGTCGCTGGTGCGCCCGCAGGGCCCGGCGGGCGGCGGCGTGGCCGGCATCTCTCTGGGCGCAGGAGCAGCGGTCATCTTCTTCGGGGCCGTCGCCGACACCGCCGACGCCGTCGTCGCCACCATCTCGACCTCGGCGTCGACGATCGCGGGTGCCGACCCCGGCCGTGCCAAGGTGTCGGCGTTCGGCGACTATCCCGCCAAGGGGCGTGCGACCGGCGGGGTGAGGGCGCACGCGCTTCTGAAGGGCGAGGACTCCCTGTCGGTCGCGTGGGTCGGCCTCGCGCCGCCCCTCGCCGTGGCGGCTGACGGCGGCGTGCGCGCCCTGCCGACGGCGCTGTCGCGGCGCGACGCCTCCGGCGCCCCGCTCGACACGGTCGTCGGCTCGATCGGCGCCGCGGTCTCCTAGCGACCCTCTGTTGCGACACAACGCGACACCCGCGACGCCGTGGAGCGTCGCGGGTGTCGCGTTGTGTCGCGGAGGAGGTGAGTCAGAGGCCGAGGCCGCGCGCGACGATCTCGCGCTGCACCTCGTTCGCCCCGCCGTAGATCGTCGGCGCGATCGCGGTGCGCAGCTGCTGCTCCATGCCGAACTCCGATCCGTAGCCGTATCCGCCCATCAGCTGCACGGCCTCGAGCGTCGTCTTCTTGAAGGTCTCGGAGCCCTTGAGCTTCGCCATCGACGCCTCGAAGTTCAGGGCGTCCTCCTCCCCCAGGTCGATCCGCTCGGCGACGTCGTAGACGAACGACCGCAGCACCGCGATCTCGGTCGCGAGGTCGGCGATCCGGTGCGCCACCGCCTGCTTCTTCGAGAGCGGCTTGCCGAACTGCACCCGCGTGGTGACGTGCGCGACGAGCTGGTCGAGGGCGCGCTGGGAGGCGCCCACGCACATGGCGCCGATGATGAGACGTTCGACCGCGAGACCTCGGCCGAGGTGCCGCCAGGCCTCGCCCACCTGGCCGACCACCGCTGCTCCTGCGACCCGGACCTCGTCGAGGAAGACGTCGTTGACCATGTGCGCCCCCATGGTCGGGATCGCGCGGATCGTCACGCCCGGCGCGTCGGCGGGCACCATGAGCAGCGTGAGCCCGTCGTGCCGCACACCGGTGTCGTCGGTGCGGGTGAGGACGAGCAGATGGCGGGCGAGGTGGGCGAACGAGATCCAGGTCTTGCGGCCCGAGATGACCCAGTCGTCGCCGTCGCGTCGCGCGGTGGTCTGCGCCGACGCCAGGTCGCTGCCGGCCTCGGGTTCGGTGAACGAGATCGACTCGGCGTGGCCATGCCGCAGCGACTCGACGATCGTGCGTCGATGGGTCGCATCGCCGAAACGCAGGTACGACTGCGCGGCCGTCAGGGCCGTCGAGTAGGCCATGAGAGGCACGCCCGTGCGGGCCGTCTCCTCCAGGAGCAGGCACTCCTCGACGAACGAACGCCCGGCGCCGCCGTCCGCCTCGGGCAGCGACACCCCGAGAAGGTCGCGCTCGGCGAAAGCCGTGGCGGCCTCCTCGCTGTGCAGCAGCGAGTCGTTGGCGGTCAGCCGCCGCCGGGCCGCCTCGTCGGGCACGAGCGACGCGCACAGCTCGCGCACGGCGTCGCGATACGCGATCTGGGTGGGTGTGAGGCGCATGACTCTCCCGGGTGGTGCTGCGGCTGATGCCGAATCTGGTGCTGCGGCCGTGGCCGCGGGCTACGTGTCGATTCTCTCGCGCGTGAGGTCGTTCGCCCCGTCGATGATGAAGTCCTTGCGGGGTGCGACGTCGTTGCCCATGAGCAGCTCGAACACGCGGCCAGCGTTCTCGGCGTCCTCGACCTTCACCCGTCGCAGGAGCCGCCCGGTGCGGTCCATCGTCGTGGTGGCGAGCTGCTCGGCGTCCATCTCGCCGAGGCCCTTGTAGCGCTGGATCGGATCCTGGTATTTCTTGCCCGACTTGCGAAGGCCCGCCAGGACTCCCTGGAGCTCTTGCTCGGAGTAGGTGTAGATCGTCTCGTTCGGCTTCGACCCGGGGTTCTGGACGACGACGCGGTGAAGCGGCGGGACGGCGGCGAACACGCGCCCGGACTCGATCATCGGGCGCATGTAGCGGAAGAAGAGCGTCAGCAGGAGCGTGCGGATGTGCGCGCCGTCGACGTCGGCGTCGCTCATGATGATGACCTTGCCGTAGCGGGCCTGGTCGAGGTCGAACGACCGCCCGGATCCTGCGCCGATGACCTGGATGATCGACGCGCACTCGAGGTTCGAGAGCATGTCGCTGACCGAGGCCTTCTGCACGTTGAGGATCTTGCCGCGGATCGGCAGGAGCGCCTGGTACTCGCTGTTGCGGGCCGCACGCGCGGTGCCGAGGGCCGAGTCGCCCTCGACGATGAACAGCTCGGTCGAGGCGACGTCGTTCGAGCGGCAGTCGACGAGCTTCGCGGGGAGCGACGACGACTCGAGGGCGTTCTTGCGTCGCTGCGTCTCCTTGTGGGCGCGGGCGGCGATGCGCGACTTCATCTCGGCGACGATCTTGTCGAGGAGCGCTGCGGTCTGGGTCTTGTCGTCGCGCTTCGACGATGCGTAGAGCGCGGCCATGCCGTCGCCCACGACCTTCGCGACGATCGCGCGGACGGCGGGCGTGCCCAGCACCTCTTTCGTCTGGCCCTCGAACTGCGGCTCGGGCAGGCGCACCGTCAGGACGGCGGTGAGGCCCGCCATGATGTCGTCCTTCTCGAGCTTGTCGTTGCCGGCCTTGAGCCTGCGGGCGTTCTGGTCGACCTGCTGCTTGAGGAACTTGAGCAGCCCCTGGTCGAAGCCGGCCTGGTGCGAGCCGCCCTTCGGCGTGGCGATGATGTTGACGAAGCTCCGTGTGACGGTCTCGTAGCCCTCGCCCCAGCGCAGGGCGATGTCGACCTCGCACTCGCGCTTGACCTCGGTCGACACCATGTGGCCCTTGTCGTCGAGCACGGGAACGGTCTCGGTGTAGTGGCCGGTGCCGGTGAGCCGCCAGGTGTCGGTCAGCGCGCGGTCGGGTGCGAGGTGGTCGACGAACTCCGAGATGCCGCCCTCGTACGAGAAGACGCTCTCGATGGCCTGGCCGTCTTCGCTGAGGGCGATGCTGGCCGGTCGCTCGTCGCGGATCCGGATCGTGAGGCCCGGCACCAGGAAGGCGGTCTGCTGCGCGCGCGCCACCAGGTCTTCGGTCGAGAAGGCGGCGCCCTTGGTGAAGATCTGCCGGTCGGCCCAGTAGCGCACCCGTGTGCCTGTGACGCCCTTCGCGACCTTGCCGGTCACCCGCAGCGTCGAGTCCTGCTCGAACGGAGCGAAGGCTGCATCAGGATGCGGGTCGCTCGCGTCGACGTCGGCGAAGGTCCCGGGCTCGCCCCGGTGGAACGACATCGAGTGCGTTTTCCCGCCGCGGTCGACGCTCACGTCGAGCCGCTCGCTGAGTGCGTTCACGACCGACGCGCCGACACCGTGGAGCCCGCCCGACGCCGCGTACGAGCCGCCGCCGAATTTGCCGCCGGCGTGCAGCTTGGTGAAGACCACCTCGACGCCGGTGAGCCCGGTCTTCGGTTCGATGTCGACCGGGATGCCGCGGGCGGTGTCGCGCACCTCGACGCTGTCGTCGGCGTGCAGGATCACGTCGATCGACGTGCCGAACCCGCCGAGAGCCTCGTCGACGGCGTTGTCGATGATCTCCCAGAGGCAGTGCATGAGGCCGCGCGAGTCGGTCGAGCCGATGTACATACCGGGCCGCTTGCGGACGGCCTCGAGGCCTTCGAGCACCGAGAGGTGCCGCGCGGAGTAGCTGTCGGGCGTGGTGGTGGCCACGGTTCTCCTTCGGTGATTCTGCGGTGTGCGTACGGTTCGCTCAGAGGAACGATGCAGGGCACACGACCACTTCAGGATACGAGGGTCTTCGCCTGCTCCTGCGCCCGACACCCCCGCAGAAACACGGGGTTCACCGGCGCTCGAACTGGGGGCGTCGATTCGCGTACGCGGCCAGCGAAATCCGGCCAAATGACGCGCGATCGAAACAGTGCTGTGTTTTCATTGGTGTCTAGAACCCGCGCACCACCGATTGGAGGAGCATCACATGACTCAGATGGCCACCCACCACGACGCCGTCGACGAGCTCGGCTCCCGCTACCAGCTGACCGCGGCAGATCGCTGCGATTCCTGCGGAGCCCAGGCTTACATCCGGGCGACCATGGCATCGGGCGAACTTCTCTTCTGCGCCCACCACGGCGCGAAGTTCAAAGAGAAGCTGCAGCCGAACGCGCTCGAGTGGCTCGACGAGACCGCCAAGCTCAGCGCCCACTAGGCACGAGGCTTCGACAGACTTATCAAGAAGGCCCGCATCCCGACCCCGGGGTGCGGGCCTTCTGCCGTCCCGCCCTCGGCGTTAGCGTGAAGGCATGGAGCTGTCGTTCGAAGGAGAGGTGTGCGAGTGGCGCGGCCCGGCGCCGTTCCACTTCGTGACGGTGCCCGACGACGCCGCAGACGCGATCGCCGATGTCGCGTCGCTCGTGACCTACGGCTGGGGCATGATCCCGGTCACGCTCACGGTCGGCGACACGACCGTCACCACCTCGCTCTGGCCCAAGGACGGCGCCTACGTCGTGCCCATCAAGAAGCGGGTGCAGGATGCCGAGCGCGTCGCGATCGGCGACCGCATCGAGGTGCGCCTGACGCTCGAGGTCCGCGCCCCCTAGCCCCCCTTCCGCGCGACAAAACGCGACACCTGCGACGTCCTCGAGCGTCGCAGGTGTCGCGTTTTGTCGCAGAGCGAGCGGAGAGTCGGGGCTACATCGCCTTGAAGACGTGCTCCAGGTTCTTCTCGATGACGAGGCGCGACTGCCGGGCGAACTCGTCGAGTTTCGCGTGCAAGGCGTTCGTCTCGTAGGTGCCGCCGGTGCGAGCCAGGGCGGCGGTGAGCACGCGGTCGGTGAGCTCGGGGTTCAGCGGCAGCGCCGGGCCCTTCAGCTGCGTGCCGAACGAGGCGCCGCGCACGACACCCTCGGTGCCGTCGCCGTTGCCGCCGCCGCTGGCGACGATTCCGAACGGCGTGCCGGTCGGGCCGAGCTCGAAGCGGGTGGCGTGGTCCTCGAAGCCGAACAGCGTCAGCAGGTCGCCATCGTACGTCGTCTCGACGCGGAAGTAGTTCGCCCGCCGCTTCGCCCCGCGATGCGCAACCGCGTCGAACAGGCCCAGGCCCTCGAGGTCGGCGCCCTCGCCGGTGATGCCGTTCGACAGCAGCTCCATGCCGCCGCCGATGGCGACGATCGGGACCCCGGCGTCGGCCCAGTCGCGCAGGAGCCCCGCGAACCTCTGCGCATCCGAGTGGATGGCGCGCAGAGTCGAGAGCGGGCCGCTGCCCACGTGCACGAGATCGGGCACCGCCGCGGGGATCTCGTCGCCCGGCCGGTGCGACACGAGCTCGACCGAGTGCCCCGCGCGACGTGCGCGCTCGGCCAGCGTGACGACGTTCCCGCCGTCGCCCGAGACGCCGAGCTGCTCGGGGTAGAGCTGGAGGAGGGTGATGAGGCTCATGCGCGCTTCTCCAGGTCGGGGTAGCCGAGCATCTTGCGGGCGATCATCATCTGCTCGTAGTTGACGATGAAGTTCTTGGTCTTGTGGGAGGGCGACGGGAGGCGCTTCATCAGCTCGATCGCCTTCTCGATGTCCGGCTCGACCGTCGTGATCGGGATGCCGGCGTGCTCGAGTCGCAGGGCGATCTGCCACGCCTTCGCTCCCGAGACCACGTCGACGTGGTCGAGGTTTCCGAAGTCGACGTCGTAGATCCACGAGATGTCGGGCGTGCCCTCGTCGATGGCGAGCAGCACCTGCTCGGGCGCCGACTGCAGTGCGTCGAGATTGAGCTGCAGGCTCGCCGCGTTCTTGAACATGACGAACTCGGCCTCGTCGGAGCCGATCTTCAGTCGTTCCCCACGACCGTAGGCCGGCTTCATCGACGCGAACGCCGCCTGCGCCTTGACCTCGTCGAACTCTGCGCCGAGGGCGACGCGGGCGGTCTGGATCGCGGCGGCGGCGTCGACGGCGTAGTGCAGGCCGCGGGCCGGAAGCCGCACGTCGATCGACGCGCCGCCCAGGGCGATCGTCGCGCCGGCGGGGGTCAGAGCGGTGACCTCGGCCTGGGCGTCGAGCGCAGGAGCCGCGGCTCCTGCGCCCCGGGTGAAGTCGTTGGCGTTCTGAAGCCCGTGCGGGGCCGCCGCGACGAGTGCCGCCGAGGCGCCGAAGCGCGTGACGTCGAGCGAGGCGGACGAGAACGGGCCGATGTATTCGTCGTCGCGGTTGGTGACGACGTGCGCCGACGCGGTCGCTGCCGTGTCGGTCATCATCGCGGCGACGCGCTCGGTCTCGTAGAAGCGGTAGAGCTGGTCGACCTGCACGTTGAGCATGAGCACGGTCGACGGGTGCAGGTGCCCGGAGAGTTCGACGGCGAACGCCTCGTCGACCTCCAGCACGCCGACGTCGGCCTTCAGCCGGCCGAACAGGCTGACCTCGCTCAGGAGCGCGGAGGCGATGCCCTGCGGGAGGTTCGCCCCGGTCGGGTTCGTGAACACACGGAGCCCGTGCGCGCGCATCACGTCGGAGAGCATGTGCGTCGTGGTCGACTTGCCGTTCGAGCCGAGGACGAAGAGCACGCCGCGGTCGAACTGCCGGGTGACGTCCGTCAGGAACGACGGCAGGAGCTTGAGGACGAGGTAGCCCGGGTACGCCGACCCTCCCCCTCGGGCTCTCGCGAGAACACGGGCGAGGCGCCCGAGGAGGATCGGGAAGAAGTACTTCAAGGAATTCCTTACGTCGGCGGCAGTGTCGGCGGCGGGAGACTCTTACTCGAGGTAGTCGCGGAGCGACTGCGACCGCGACGGGTGACGCAGCTTCGCCATCGTCTTCGACTCGATCTGCCGGATCCGCTCGCGCGTCACGCCGAACGTGTCGCCGATCTGGTCGAGGGTCTTCGGCATGCCGTCGCCGAGGCCGAAGCGCATGCGGATCACGCCGGCCTCGCGCTCGGAGAGGCTGTCGAGCAGCGACTCCAGCTGCTTCTGCAGCATGGTGAAGCCCACCGCGTCGGCCGGGACGACCGCCTCGGTGTCCTCGATGAGGTCGCCGAACTCGCTGTCGCCGTCCTCGCCCAGCGGAGTGTGGAGCGAGATGGGCTCGCGGCCGTACTTCTGGACCTCGATGACCTTCTCGGGCGTCATGTCGAGCTCCCGCGACAGCTCTTCGGGCGTGGGCTCGCGACCCAGGTCTTGCAGCATCTGACGCTGGACGCGGGCCAGCTTGTTGATGACCTCGACCATGTGGACGGGGATGCGGATCGTGCGGGCCTGGTCGGCCATGGCGCGCGTGATGGCCTGACGGATCCACCACGTCGCGTACGTCGAGAACTTGAAGCCCTTCGTGTAGTCGAACTTCTCGACGGCGCGAATGAGGCCGAGGTTGCCCTCCTGGATCAGGTCGAGGAACTGCATGCCGCGGCCGGTGTAGCGCTTGGCGAGGCTCACCACGAGGCGGAGGTTCGCGCCGAGCAGGTGGCTCTTGGCGCGCTGACCGTCGCGGGCGACCCAGCGCAGCTCGCGCTCGAGCTCCTTGGAGAGGCCGGTGGAGTTCGACAGCTTGTCCTCGGCGAACAGGCCCGCCTCGATGCGCATCGCGAGCTCGACCTCTTCGGCCGCGTTGAGGAGCGCGACCTTTCCGATCTGCTTGAGGTAGTCCTTGACCGGGTCGGCCGTGGCGCCGGTGATCGTCGTCGAGTAGACGGGGATCTCGTCGTCGTCGTCCTGCGAGATGACCAGCGCACCGGTGGGCAGAACCTCGTCGGCGGCACGCGCGGCCTTGGCCTCGTCGCTCTCGTCGTCGTCGGACGCCTCGTCGGCGGACTCGTCATCGGTGGAGTCGTCGGGCGTCTCGGCGGTGTCCTCGGTCTCGACATCGGCCTCGTCGACGGCGACGTCGTCGTCCTCGTCGTCGTCCGACTTCGCCTTCTTGGAGGTCTTGGCCGGCGACGCCTTCTTGGTGGCGGCCTTCGCCGGAGCCTTCTTCGCCGCGGTCTTGGCGGCGGCGGTCTTGGTGGCGCCCGTCTTGGCGGCGGGCGCGGCGGCCGTCTCGGCGACGGCGGCCTCCTCGTCGACCTCGACGGTCGCGGTGGTGGTCTTGGTGCGAGTGGCCATGGGGTGCACCTTTCAGTCGGGCTGAGGCCGTGGTGAGCGGCACGTGTGGGCAAACCGGGGTGTGGGAGAACCTGGTGTTTGGGGCAAACCGGTGTTTTTGGGCAAACCAAGGACCCATGTCAAGCCCCCGGCGTTTCACTCGCGGGCAGGAACGGGTCCGTACGCAATTATTGCACGTCGCGAGGGTCGCCGTTTACAGAACACGTGGATCCTGGTAATGGAGAACCTGCGCGGTGCGCAATGACTACGGAAAGAAGAACGCGTGACAGGCCTCACGCATTCCCGTCGGCGGGCGATCAGCCGATGGTAGGCCCGGTCTCGTCGTCGCCCCTCCGCGAGAGGAACTTCTCCAGCTCGGCGGCGATCGCGTCGGCGCTGGGCACCTGCCCGTCGGAGCCGATGAGGGGCGACGGCAGAGGGTTCCCCTCCATGTACGTGTCGTGCCGCTTCTCCAGGGTCTCGACCAGCGAGGTGAGCTCGTGGTTGCCCTGCACCTGCTCGTCGACCTTGGCGAGGAAGTCCCGCCCCTCCTCGCGCAGACGGTCGGTCGGGAAGATGAGTCCGGTGGCGGCGCTGATGCTCGACAGGGCGGCGACCGCCGCGTCGGGGAACTCGGTGTCGGCCAGGTAGTGCGGCACGAGCAGCACGAATCCGGCGATCGGGTGCTCGGTCTTCGCGAGCGTGTACTCGAGGAGGTGGAGGGCGTTCGCAGGAGCCTGCGTGGTCGGCTTCCACACCGACAGCGACTCGATCAGGTCGACCCGGTTCCCGCTCACCGTCACGCCGAGCGGTCGCGTGTGCGGCACCGGCATGGGGATCGCCTGAACCCAGGTCGTCGTCGACACCTGGTAGCGCTCGATGAGACCGAGGACGGCGCGAGTGAACTGGCGCCAGCGGAAGTCGGGCTCGAAGCCCGAGAGGAGGAGGAACTGCTGCCCGATCTCGTCCTTCATGAGGGAGAGCGTCAGGCTCGACGCCTCGTAGTCCTCGATGTGGTCCTGGTCGAACGTGATGATCGGCCGACGGGCGCGGTAGTCGAGAAGGGTGTCGACGTCGAACGTGGCGACGACCTCGCCGTCGAGCGTGTCGAGCATGTACTGCGACAGCTGTGCGACCGTGCTGCCTGCGTCCGCGAACCCGGTGAGCCCGGCCACGAGCGGCAGACCGGCGGGGATGCCGGAGGCGGCATCGGCGAGCTCGTACAGGTCGTCAGGATCGGACATTCCTCCATGCTAGGCACCTGCTCCGCCCCGGCACGCCCGGCCGGGCGATGCTGACAGCGAACACGTGTCGGCTCGCGCGCGGAGGCGTGCGGTCGCCCGCCGTGGCTAGGCTCGGAGCATGACCGTCCCCCAGCTCTCCGTCGTCCCTGTGTCCGCTCTCGAAGCCGCCGACGTGCTCGTCGTCGGGGTCGTGCCGGGAGCGAACGGCGACGCGCCTCGGCTCCTGCGCGACGCCCCCGACCTCGCCGCGCAGCTCGTCGACCTGGGCGTCACGGGCGGCCGCGACGAGCTCACCCGTCTGCCGATCTCGGCGCTGGGCGATGCTGCGCCGTCGGGCGTGACGTCGCTGGCTCTCATCGGCCTCGGCGGCGAGCCGTCGGTCGAGACGCTCCGCTACGCCGCAGGATCCGCGGCACGCCAGCTGGCCGGCCAGCCCCGGGTCGCTCTCGCGCTCCCCGTGGCCGACGAGCCCGAGGCCCTGGCGACCCTCGAGGGCGCGGCCATCGGCGCCTACTCGTTCGACGCCTACCGCCACGCCTCGGCGAAGGACTCCAAGCCCGCGGTCGCTGAGATCGTCTTCGTGACCGACACCGCCGTGCAGGAGCAGGTGGTCGCCCGGGCGACGACCGTCGCGACAGCCGTCCACACGGTCCGCGACCTCGTGATGACGCCGCCGATCGACCTCGCCCCCGCCGATCTCGCCGACGCGGCCGTCCGCCTCGGCACCCACGACGACGTCACCGTCACCGTGCTCGCCGGCGACGAGCTGAAGGCCGGCGGCTGGGGCGGCATCATCGGCGTGGGGCAGGGCTCCGCCCGCCCGCCGCGCATGGCCAAGGTCGTCTACTCGCCGGCAGGCGCCACGAAGCACCTCGCGCTGGTCGGCAAGGGCATCACCTACGACACCGGCGGGCTCTCGCTCAAGCCCTCCGGCAGCATGCTCGGCATGAAGTACGACATGACCGGCGCCGCGACCGTCATGGCGGTCACTCTGGCAGCGGCCGAGCTGGGACTGCCGGTCAAAGTGACCGCCTGGATGTGCATCTCCGAGAACATGCTCGGCGCCGACCCGATCCGCCCCGACGACGTCCTCACCATCAAGGGCGGCACGACGGTCGAGGTGACGAACACCGACGCGGAGGGCCGACTGGTGATGGCCGACGGCCTCGTCGCAGCCAGCGAGGAGCAGCCCGACGCCATCGTGGACGTCGCCACGCTCACCGGCGCCCAGATCGTCGCACTCGGCATGCGCTACGTCGGAGTGATGGGCACCGACGACCTCGCTCCGCGCGTCGTCGAGCTCGCCGACGCCGCCGCCGAGCCGTTCTGGCGGGTGCCGCTCGCTCCCGAGCTGCGGCAGCGCCTCAAGTCGGACGTCGCCGACCTCGTCAACGCCACGCCCGGGAACTCCGCGGCGGGCATGCTCCTCGCGGGCGTCTTCCTCAAGGAGTTCGTCGGCAAGCGCGACGGCACCGACGACCTCATCCCCTGGGCTCACCTCGACATCGCGGGGCCGAGCGAGAACAAGGCGGGCGGATACGGCTTCACCACGAAGGGGGCGACGGGCATCGCGGTCCGCACGCTCATCGGGCTCGCGGAGTCTCTCGGATCCTGACGGCTCGTTCTCTCGATTCCAAGAGCGTTCGCCCTCTTCTCTCGATTCCAAGAGCGTTCGCTCTGGGCCTGGCCGCCCGGCAACAGGTGGCGTACTAGGGTAGTGGAGGCGGGAAAACCCGCTTACTTGGGAGGGCTGCGCGGCCCGACAAACGGCCGCGGCCCCCTCCGATCGCACGAAGGAGTTGCTGGGTGTCGGAACAGAATTTTGACGTCGTGGTCCTGGGCGGCGGAAGCGGAGGCTACGCGGCTGCCCTGCGGGCGAGCGAGCTCGGCTTCTCCGTCGCCCTCATCGAGAAGGACAAGGTCGGAGGCACCTGCCTCCACCGCGGCTGCATTCCGACGAAGGCCCTGCTGCACGCGGCCGAGGTGGCCGACGTGTCGCGCGAGAGCGCGAAGTACGGCGTCAACACCGACTTCCACGGCATCGACCTGGCCGGCGTGACCACCTACCGTCGCGACATCATCGACCACAAGTACAAGGGACTCCAGGGTCTCGTGAAGGCCCGCGGCATCACCACGATCACCGGTGCCGGGCGCCTCACCTCGCCGTCGACCGTGCAGGTGGGCGACGACACGATCACGGGCAAGAACATCATCCTCGCGACCGGCTCATACTCGCGCAGCCTGCCCGGCCTCGAGATCGGCGGCAGGGTCATCACGAGCGAGCACGCCCTCGAGCTCGACTACATCCCGAACCGCGTCGCCATCCTCGGCGGCGGCGTGATCGGCGTCGAGTTCGCCAGCGTCTGGAAGAGCTTCGGCTCCGACGTGCAGATCATCGAGGCGCTCCCCCACCTCGTCCCGAACGAGGAGGAGTCGATCTCCAAGTCGTTCGAGCGCGCGTTCAAGAAGCGCGGCATCAAGTTCTCGCTCGGCATCCGCTTCCAGTCGGTCACGCAGAGCGACGAGGGCGTCCACGTCACGCTCGAAGACGGCCAGACCTTCGACGCCGACATCCTCCTGGTCGCGGTCGGGCGCGGCCCGGTCACGCAGGACCTCGGCTACGAAGAGGTCGGCATCACGATGGACCGCGGCTTCGTCATCACGAACGAGCGCCTCGAGACGAGCGTGCCCGGAGTCTACGCAGTCGGCGACATCGTCCCCGGCCTCCAGCTCGCGCACCGCTCGTTCCAGCAGGGCATCTTCGTCGCGGAAGAGATCGCGGGCCAGTCGCCCATCGTCATCGAAGACGCGAACATCCCGAAGGTCACCTACTCCGACCCCGAGGTCGCGTCGGTCGGACTCACGACGGCCAAGGCGACCGAGAAGTACGGCGCCGACAAGATCTCGTCGTACGACTACAACCTCGCGGGCAACGGCAAGTCGTCGATCCTCGGCACCTCCGGCTCGATCAAGGTCGTCCGCCTCAACGACGGCCCCGTCATCGGCGTCCACATGATCGGCGCGCGCGTCGGCGAGCTCATCGGCGAGGCCCAGCTCACCGTGAACTGGGAGGCCTACCCCGAAGACGTGGCCTCGCTGATCCACGCGCACCCCACCCAGAACGAAGCGATCGGCGAGGCGATGCTGGCACTGGCCGGCAAGCCCCTCCACGCCATGTAGCAGCCCAGCGGCCCGCAGCGCATCGCTGCGGGCCGCCGGTTCACCTCCCACCACCATTAGTTTTTGCAAGAAGGAGTCCCCCTGATGAGCGAATCCGTCAACCTCCCGGCACTCGGCGAGAGTGTCACCGAGGGCACGGTCACCCGCTGGCTCAAGAACGTCGGCGACCGCGTCGAGGTCGACGAGCCCCTGCTCGAAGTCTCGACCGACAAAGTCGACACCGAGATCCCCTCGCCGATCGCCGGCGTGATCGAGGAGATCCTCGTCCCCGAGGACGAAACCGTCGAGGTCGGCACCCCGCTCGTCAAGATCGGCGACGGCTCCGGTGCCGGCGCGTCCGAGGAGCCCGACGCCCCGCAGGCCGAGGAGGCCCCCGCAGCCGAGCCCGAGGCCGACGAGACCTCCGGCGAGTCGGCGGCCACGCCCGAGCCCGCCGCCGAGGTGCCGTCCGACGCCGCTCCCGCTCCGGAGGAGGCAGCACCCGCCGCTCCCCCGGCTCCTGCGCCTGCGGTCGACCCGGCTCCCGCGGCTGCTCCGGCCGCTACCCCGGCTCCCGCCGCCGCACCGGCCCCGGCTGCTGCTCCGGCTCCCGCCGCCGCTCCTGCCCCGGCCGCCGCTCCGGTCCCGGCCGCCGCTCCGGCCCCGGCCGCGTCGGCTCCTGCCGCCGGTGGCCCCGTCGGCTACGTCACGCCGCTCGTCCGAAAGCTCGCCAACGAGCAGGGCGTCGACCTGTCGACGGTCGCCGGCTCGGGCGTCGGAGGCCGCATCCGCAAGGAGGACGTCCTCGAGGCTGCCGCCAAGGCCGCCAGCACCCCCGCCGCGTCGGGCTCGGCTGCTCCTGCCACCGCATCGACGGCGTACGTGCCGCTCGAGGACTCCCCGCTCCGCGGCACCACGGTGCCGATGACCCGCCTCCGCAAGGTCGTCGCCCAGCGCGCCGTCGAGTCGATGCAGCAGACCGCTCAGCTCACGAGCGTCGTCGAGGTCGACGTCACGAAGGTGGCTGCGCTCCGCGACCGCGTCAAGGGCGAGTTCCAGCAGAAGACGGGCAACAAGCTCTCCTTCCTGCCCTTCTTCACCCTCGCGGCAGCCGAGGCGCTCCGGGCCTACCCGAAGCTGAACGCGACCGTCGACGGCGACTCGATCGTCTACCCCGACCACGAGAACATCGCGATGGCGGTCGACACCGAGCGCGGCCTGCTCACCCCGGTCGTGAAGGACGCCTCGGCGCTCAACATCGCCGAGCTCGCCGCCTCGATCGCCGACCTGGCCGGCCGCACCCGCGACAACAAGCTCACGCCCGACGAGCTCTCGGGCGGCACCTTCACGGTGACCAACACCGGGTCGCGCGGCGCGCTGTTCGACACGCCGGTCGTGTTCCTGCCGCAGGTCGCCATCCTCGGCACCGGCATCGTGGTGAAGAAGCCGGTCGTGATCACGGCCGACGGCTCGGACTCGATCGCGATCCGTTGGATGGTGTACCTCGCCCTTTCGTACGACCACCGCATCGTCGACGGCGCCGACGCCGCCCGCTTCCTCGTCGCGGTGAAGAACCGTCTCGAGGGCGGCGACTTCGCCGGCAAGCTCGGCATCTAGCACACGTCACGGGGCGTCCACCGAGATGCTCCTCAGGCGCCAACCGGCCTCCGTCTTCGTCATGAGGACGGAGGCCGGTTCGTCGTCCGGGGTGGTCCGTGCGTCGTAGAGCACCGCACCGCCGAGACGGTTGACCACGTCGCCCGCGACGAGTCCGACCGCGACCGTGCCGAGGCGAGACGGATCGTCGACCGCCGCACGATCGGCATCCGACGCCGGCGACCCCGCCTCGTCGACTCCCGCGAGGCAGTCGGTGTCGAGTTCATGCAGACACGCAGCCCTTAGCCGCAGGAGCAGGCGGAACGCCGCGTCGGCATCGTCGCCCGCCAGCACGGCCTTGTCGCCCGACACCGGATCCGTCGCCCGGGCGGTCTCCCCCGGGCCGGAAGTCGGTGCCGTGCCGGAAGTCTCCCCCGTTCGTGAAGTCGGTGCCGTGCCGGGAGTCGGTGCCGTGCCGGCAGTCGACGCCGGGCCCGCCGACGGCGGCGCCGGATCGCGGCCCGACCCGGCGAGAAGCGACAGCGCGCCGACGCAGGAGGCGACGACGATGCCGCAGGTGACCCAGACGCGCGGACGGATGGTGCGCAGGCTGTCGAGGATCCTGCGCCCTACCGCGTCGAGCCGCCGTCGGAGCTCCGGACCCTGGGACGGTGGTTCGAGGGCGTGACCGTCCCCCTCCCCGCCGGTGTCGAGGGCGACCGCGACCCTGGTGAGCGGGGTCGGCTCGGCCAGGGCGAAGACGACCTCGACGAGCTCGTCGAGTTCGGGTGGTGGCTCGGCCGACAGCGCATCGGCCAGGCCGTCACGGTCGACGCCAGGGCTCAGGTGCTGGGTAACGTCGGCGACCAGTCGTCGACCGGCAGCGGCGGCGCCCCCTGCGGTTCGCCACAGGCGCTCCGGCCCGGATGCCGCAGCTGCCCGAAGCGAGGCGACGATCGGAGCCCCTCGCGCGTCGAACAGCACGTCGTCGAGTGTCACACCGCTCGCCAGATCGACCAATCGGTCGAGCCCGCGGCGTTCGAGGTGGACGAGCGCGCGCAGGAGCGGGATCAGCAGCGTCACGGCCTCGCCCGCCGGAAGAGCCCCTCGCGCCGCGAGCCAGCGCCGTGCGGTGATCGTCGAGAGGCGAGGCAGCAGGATTCCGAGCCGCCGACCGTCGTCGACGAGACCGCGCAGCGACGCGAGATGAGCGTGGTCGACGCAGGCGAGCGCACTCGCCTCGGCGAGAGCTCGACGGCGAGAGTCGGGCCCGTGCCACGTCTTCACCACGGTCGCCTCGTGCGCGGCGTCGACGGGTGACAGCTCGTGGGGCAGCCACTCGGCGACCTCGCACGAAGGCCCGTCGGCGAGAGTCCGCCCGCGTTCTCCTGCGTTCTTCATGGCGCGAGTCTGGCCCGAGCGGCGGGCGCGGTCGTCCGGGCGGCGGGCTCACCCGGGGACAACTCCGCTCAGGGCGGACCTGGGGAGGCCTCATTGCGTCCGGGAAGCCCGTACCATGGTCAGCATGGCACGCAGCAAGTCGCCGGAGAACGCTTCGGCACCCGAGAAAGAGCCCGGTCGCATCAAGCAGATGTACCAGGTCTTCACCATGACCCGTCGGTACGACCCGACGTCGATCTGGTGGATGATCGCGTCGTTCGTCGTCCCCGTGATCGTGGGCGTCGTCCTCGGCCTCGTGCTGGGCGGCGGTCACATCCTGAACCTGGTGCTCTACATCATCGTCGGCGTCCTCGCCGGCGTGCTGCTCTTCATGATCGTGCTGGGCCGCCTCGCCGAGCGCGCCGCCTACTCTCAGATCGCGGGTCAGCCGGGTGCCGTCGGCGCCGTCTTCAAGAGCGGCCTGCGTCGGCAGTGGCGCGCGAGCGAGATGCCCGTGGCCGTCAACGGCCGCAACCAGGCCGCCGTCTACCGCGCCGTGGGCCGTCCGGGGGTCGTGCTCGTGACCGAGGGGACGAAGGGCGCCACGGCGAAGATCGTCGACGAGGAGCGCCGCAAGGTCGCGCGCATCCTGCCCGGTGTTCCGATCACCGTGCTGAGCGTCGGAGCCGGCGACGACGAGTCGATCCCGCTCCACAAGCTCGGCGGCCGAATGAACAAGATCAAGAACGCCATCGGCAAGACCGAGGTGCTGGCCGTCGCGAACCGCCTCGAGTCGCTCGGCCAGAACAAGCTGCCGATCCCGAAGGGCGTCGATCCCATGCGCATGCGCTCGGGCCGCCCGCGCTGATCGCGAGCGACCCCACGCGTGACACGAACGCCGCCGACCACGTGGTCGGCGGCGTTCGTCGTCGAACCGGCGACGCTCTGCACCACGAGTGTCAGACGCGCACCAGGAACGTGTCGACCGCACGGTCGTGGAGACCGCGCTGATCGCGGTCGTAGATGACCGCCGGGACGACCAGGCAGAGCAGGAAGGTCCGGATCAGCGGCTTCCACCACGCCAGGGCTCCGCCGCGGGCGGGCACGAGGCGCAGCCGAACGACGAGGTGGCCGACGCTGCCGCCGAGCGTCATCAGGAAGATGCACTGCATGACGAAGAAGACGCCCAGCGTGGCGAAGCCGTTGTAGTGCAGGAACGCGGAGGAGATCACCACGGCGATCAGCCAGTCGATGCAGATCGCCACGAGGCGCCGGCCGAAGCGGGCGATCGACCGGACACCGGTCTGAGGGAGCCCGAGATCGTGGCCCGGCCACGGCGGCTTCTCTCGCGGCGCGTCGGGAAGCTGCGGCGGGGTGGTGCTCGACATGCCGACGAGCCTAGCGACAGTCGCCGAGGGGAAAGCTGTCCCCCGATCGACGGACGACCCGTAACATCCCGGAAACATTGACGACACCGGGGCGAAACCCCTCGTCAATAGCCTCGTGACTGGAGGCGTCCCGCTTTCGCCCACAGATCCGCCCATTGGAGACCTTCGCGTATGTTCACAGACTCTTCCGAGGTGCTGAAGTTCATCAAGGACACTGACGTCAAGTTCCTTGATATCCGCTTCACCGACCTCCCCGGCGTCCAGCAGCACTTCAACATCCCTGCCTCGACCGTCGACGAGGAGTTCTTCTCGGTCGGGCAGCTCTTCGACGGCTCTTCGATCCGCGGCTTCGCGTCGATCCACGAGTCGGACATGCAGCTGATCCCCGACGTGACCACGGGCTACATCGACCCGTTCCGTGCCGAGCGCACGCTGATCCTGGTCTTCGACATCTTCAACCCGCGCAACGGCGAGCTCTACTCGCGCGACCCGCGTCAGGTCGCGAAGAAGGCCGAGCGCTACCTCGCCTCGACCGGCATCGCCGACACCGCGTTCTTCGCCCCCGAGGCCGAGTTCTACATCTTCGACGACGTCCGCTACGACGTGAAGCAGAACGGCTCGTTCTACTCGGTCGACTCCGAAGAGGGCGCCTGGAACACCGGCCGCGTCGAAGAGGGCGGCAACCTCGCCAACAAGACGGCCTACAAGGGCGGCTACTTCCCCGTCTCGCCGGTCGACAAGACGGCCGACCTCCGCGACGACATCTCGATCAAGCTGATCGAGTCGGGCCTGATCCTGGAGCGCGCGCACCACGAGGTGGGCACCGGCGGCCAGCAGGAGATCAACTACCGCTTCGACACGATGGTGCACGCGGCCGACGACATCCTGAAGTTCAAGTACATCGTCAAGAACACCGCCGAGCTCTGGGGCAAGGTCGCCACCTTCATGCCGAAGCCGCTCTTCGGCGACAACGGCTCGGGCATGCACACCCACCAGTCGCTCTGGAACGACGGCAAGCCGCTGTTCTACGACGAGAACGGCTACGGCGGGCTCTCCGACCTCGCCCGCTGGTACATCGGCGGCCTGCTCAAGCACGCCCCGGCCGTCCTGGCCTTCACGAACCCGTCGATCAACTCGTACCACCGTCTGATCCCGGGCTTCGAGGCTCCCGTCAACCTGGTGTACTCGGCCGGCAACCGCTCGGCGGCGATCCGCATCCCGATCACCGGCACGAACCCGAAGGCGAAGCGCATCGAGTTCCGCGTTCCCGACGCGGCGTCGAACCCCTACCTCGCGTTCGCCGCGCAGATGATGGCGGGCCTCGACGGCATCCAGAACCGTATCGAGCCGCACGAGCCCGTCGACAAGGACCTCTACGAGCTCCCGCCCGAGGAGGCCAAGAACATCCCCCAGGTGCCCGGCTCGCTCGAGGAGGCCCTCGCGGCTCTCGAGGCCGACCACGAGTTCCTCACCAAGGGCAACGTGTTCACCGAGGACCTCATCGAGACGTGGATCGCGTACAAGCGCGAGAAGGAGATCCTGCCCATGGCGCAGCGTCCCCACCCGTTCGAGTTCGAGATGTACTTCGGGGTGTAACTAGCACCGCCGGATCACACGACGGCCCCGCTCTCCTCACGGAGGGCGGGGCCGTCGTCGTCTGTGGCAACTACAGGCAGACAGAGAGGAGGGCCGCACCCCTCCGCGGGTACGACCCTCCAGCCGGTGGTCCGGTCGGCCCTGCACGCCGACCGGGTGCGCTCCGCTAGGCGGGAAGAGCAGCGCCCTCCAGCACTCGGCGCTGCCGGGCGACGGTGCGGCCGCCGAGCGGACGCACCTCCCAGCCGGCGCTCGACCACACCTCGGAGTCCAGCGCGTTGCGGGCGTCGAGGACGACCGGGTTCGCGGCGAGCTCGGCGAGGTGCGTGGGGTCCGCGTTCACGAAGACGGGCCACTCCGTGAGCAGCAGGACCACATCGGCGTCCGTCACGGCCTCGTCGAGGCTGTCGGCGAATGAGAGAGTCGGGAAGCTCCGCTGCGCCGTCTGCGACGCCTCGGGGTCGACCACCAGAACCTGCGCGCCGCGCAGGTGCAGGGCGGCGGCGACATTGAGGGCCGGCGAGTCGCGCACGTCGTCGGTGTCGGGCTTGAACGCGGCGCCCAGGATCGCGAGCTTCCGGTTGAGCACGGATCCCCCGCACGCGTCGATGGCCTGGTCGATGACCCGCTGACGCTGCTGCATGTTGATCTCGTCGACCTCCTGCATGAGGCCGACGACGCGCGAGGCTCCGAGCTCGTTGGCGCGCGACATGAGGGCGCGGATGTCCTTCGGGAGGCAGCCGCCGCCGAAGCCGAGGCCGGCGTTCAGGAACTTCCGGCCGATGCGGTCGTCATACCCCAGGGCGTCCGCGAGCACACGGACGTCTGCTCCTGCGACCTCGCACAGCTCCGAGATCGCGTTGATGAACGAGATCTTCGTGGCGAGGAACGCGTTGGCCGACACCTTGACGAGCTCGGCGGTGGCGAGGTCGCAGGAGATCACGGGCGTCCCGGTCGCGATCGGGGCGGCGTAGATCTCGCGCAGCACGGCCTCGCTCTTCGCGTCCGTCCCGCCGAACACGATGCGGTCGGGCCGCAGGGTGTCGTCGACGGCGTGCGCCTCGCGGAGGAACTCCGGGTTCCAGACGACCTGCGTCTCGATGCCCTCGGGCTTCGAGTCGGCGACGAGCTTCCGCAGGCGGGCCGCCGTGCCGACGGGCACGGTCGACTTGCCGACGATGATGCCGTCGTGGCTGAGCGACTCGGCGACGGCCTTGGTCGCCGCTTCGACGTACGAGAGGTTCGCCGCGTGGCTCCCCCGCCGCTGCGGCGTGCCGACGCAGATGAAGTGCACGTCGGCCGTCGCGACGGCGTCGGCGAGATCGCTCGTGAAGCGCAGTCGGCCGGTGCCGACGTGCTTGACGATCAGCTCGGGAAGGCCGGGCTCGAAGAACGGCACGCGGCCGGCTTCGAGCGCCTCGATCTTCGACGGGTCGATGTCGACGCCGATGGTATCGAAGCCCATCTCGGCCATGGCGGCGGCGTGCGTCGCACCGAGGTAGCCGGTGCCGATCACGCTGATGACGGGCTTGAGGCCCTTCGTGCCCTCGGGCGTTTCGTCCTGCGGCGTGATGGAAGCCTGCGGCGTCGAGGCGGGCGTCTTCTTGGCGGTGGTCATGGTGTTCTCCCGGATGTGAGGAAGGAGGGACGAGGAGGTGGGGTGGCGCTACTGCGCCGCGGCTTTTCGGAGCTGGTAGTTCGTGTCGGTCCGTTGGATGCCGGCGGCGAAGGCCTGCAGGGATGCGCTCGTCGAGTTGATGCGCCAGTCGTTGGTGACGGTCTGGCCGTTCGACGAGGTGGTCACGGTGAGGCTGAACCAGGAGAAGCCGACGATGTCCGAGTTCGCGGGATCCGCGAGGGCGTCGAACAGGCTCGTGATCCACCCCGGTTTGACGCTGCCGCCCGAGGGGCCGACCTCGGCCGCGCCGATCTCCGACAGCAGGATCTTCTTCGACGTGAGCTTCCGCAGCTGCGTGAGCGTCTGCGAGAACGTGTTGGCGAAGGTGGTGTCCTGCGTGTTGCCGGTGGTCGCGGGCCGCTCGTAGCCCGACATCCCGACGAAGTCGACGTACTGGTCGCCCGGGTACAGCGACTGCAGATACGAGAAGGTCTTGTGCGAGGCCGTGAGCTGGTCGATGCGGTTCGGCGACCAGACCCACGCGACGTAGTTGTTGGCGCCCTGCGACTGGAAGACGTTCCAGACGTGCTGCCACATCTTCACGTAGTCGCCCTGGCTGTTGCCGTTGAGGTCGGTGCCGTGACCGTTGTCCTCGCTCCAGGGGTACCAGGTGGCGTTCATCTCCTGGTCGAGGCGGATCGCGAGCGGCTGCCCGTTGGCGACGATCGCGTCCGCGTACTTCTTGAGGTACGCGTCGAAGTTGCCGTTGATGATGTTCGGCAGCGAGTAGGTCGGCTGGTCGATGTCGTTGTTGCTGGCCGTCGACGACTGCGACTCCCAGGTGATGAAGGGCAGGTCGCCCTTCGCCCAGGCCGCCTGCACGGCGTCGGCGCGGAAGTCCTTGTCCCAGCCCTGGAAGTACCCGGCCACGTTCGGCTGTTCGCCGATGTCGGCGGCGTCCTGGTTGAACTCGGAGAAGCTGAACGGCGACTGCGAGGTGTAAAGGCCGAAATAGCGCGACGTTGGGTTCTTGATGGACGCGAGGGTCGGCGTCGTGACGCCGGTCGGTCCGGTGGGGGCGGTCGTGGTGCCGGAGCCGGCCGTGGTCGTTCCCGCCGAG
The DNA here is from genome assembly GCF_003634555.1 of Frondihabitans australicus. Taxonomy (NCBI): domain Bacteria; kingdom Bacillati; phylum Actinomycetota; class Actinomycetes; order Micrococcales; family Microbacteriaceae; genus Frondihabitans; species Frondihabitans australicus. The sequence goes on along the minus strand of NZ_RBKS01000001.1, from coordinate 1,208,030 downwards.
GTGGTGCCCGATCCTGCGACCGACGACGCACCCGTCGACGCGCCGCCGCCCGCGAGGGCCGCGAGCTGAGCCTTGTACGAGGCGACCTGCCCCTGAGCCTTCGACTGGCCGGCCTTCGCCGCCGACAGCTGCTTCTCGAGGGCCTCGGCCTTGCCGAGCGCGGCCTCGAGCTGCTTGCGCTGCGCGGCGAGCTCGGCCGACTGGTTCGAGACGGTCGACTTCGACGAGACCAGCTCGCTCATGAGGTTCGCCTTCTCGTTGCGCAGCTGCTGCGCGGTCGAGATGGGCTGAACGACGTCGCCGACGATCTTGCGGACCGGGCTGTCGCTGGGAGAGATCCAGACGAGCCACGAGATCAGGGCCAGGAGCACGACGATCGCCGTGGCTCCGAGAGCCGTGCGTCGCCGGTTCCGGGTGCCGGTGGACCAGAAGGCTCCCCCGGTCTTCAGCGGGGTGATCATGGTCTCGCCGTAACGGGGTGAGACGGTGTTCTCAGACAATGAAGATCGCCTCCAGGACGAGGATCGTGGCGCCGATGAGGTACGGCCACGCTGCTTTGGGGTTGAGGGGCTTGCGTCCGCGCTTGGTGAGGGCGGGCGCAGGAGCGGCGAGAGCCGTCCGCGACTGCCGCCGGCTCTTCACGAGGACAGTGCCCTCCGTCGGGTTCTCCGGAGTGCCGAAGTCGAACAGGGTGTCGATCGAGGGTTCGCCCTCCGACCCGTCGTACGTCGACGTGCCGCGGTCGAACTGGGCCTCGAGGGCGTCGATCGGGGTCTGCAGGGCCTCCTCGCGCTCCTGCACCACGCCTTCGACCTCTTCGGTGACGGTGCCGCCGGTGTAGGCACCGGCGCGGGTGCCCCAGCCGGCGTTGTGGCCCATGCGGAAGAAGCCGAGGATGCGGATCGGCATGAGGAAGAACGTCGACACGATGATGAAGACGGGCAGGCGGATGAAGTCGCCCGGCTTCTCGGAGAGGTGCCGCATCTGGCGGATCGCCATGCTCAGCACCGACGACGCCACCATGAGGGCGACGATCGCGATCACGCCCGACTTGAAGCCGTACTCGGTGAGGATGCCGGTGTAGAGGTTCACGCCGCGGTGGGTGACGGCGTCGTAGATCCAGCCGCCGACCACGCCGAGCAGCACGAACGGCAGGACGATGTCCATCGCGAAGAAGAAGGCGAGCATCGGCGCGTGGGCGAGCATCCACGGCATCATGCGCAGGGTGTTGTACTGGCTGCCGCGCGCCCAGCGGAGCTGCTGCTTGAACAGCTTCTTGATCCGCAGCGGGGCGTCCGTGTAGACGAGGCTCGTGTACTGGTAGACGGTGCGGTAGCCCTCTTTGAGCGTGAGGTTCGTCAGGGTCCGGTCGTCGGAGACCTCGAGGAACGTGCCCATGAACTTCTCGGTCATGAACTTGTCCATCACCCGGACCAGGATGTCCCGGCGGAACGCGATGGTGCGGCCAGGGAGGCAGCCGATCTGACCGAGGACGCTCTGGGCCGGCATCGAGTAGAGCGCCCGGCTGTTCTCGAGCCAGTCGGCCCAGCGGGTGATCCACGAGCGCTCGGGCTGCAGGATGCGCTGGCGCGTCGTCACGCCGCCCACGTTGGCCTCGGCGAACGGCTTGACCAGCTCGGAGAGCGTGCCCGGGGTCCAGACCGTGTCGGAGTCGACCAGCACCGTGATGTCGCCCGTGGAGAGCTCGGTGCCGATCATGACGGCGTTGCGCTTGCCCGGGATCGGCGTGTGGGTCCACGTCACCAGCGGCGCGAACTCCTCGCAGATGGCCTGCAGCGCCGGGTTCGGCTTGCCGTTGATCACGACGATGATCTCGTCGGGCCCCTGCTCGACCATGCGGCCGATGACGTCGCGGAAGAGGTCCTCCGGCTCGTCGACGACCGGGACGACCACGCTGGTGGTGCCCGTGAACGTGCCCGTGAAGGGGCGGTAGTTGCGGGAGATCACGACCTTGATGATCCAGAGGACCCAGATCATGATCGAGTACACGCTGAACAGGTACACCTGAGGGTGTCCGTTGATGACGTGCCTGATTTGAAGGATGAACGTTAACACGATGTCGCCTCGCGGAGGGTTAGAGGACGGCTTCCGCATCATTGGGGAATCGGGCGTTCGGGTACCTGAATTTGTAGTCGATCCCCGTGGACCTCACAACGAGGTCCGACGCCCGGCCCCCGAATCGGGGGTACGGGGTACAGCGGAGTCCCCTGAATGGTGTCGTGCGAAATGCCGACCGCACAGCGCCGTCCGAGCCCGACGCGGGCGGGGCTCCTGGAATTCAGGACGCCAGGTGTCGTCGAGATTTTCTCAAGACCGGGAAATATCCTGGTCAGATACCGATCAAGCGTCGTGCCAGGCCGGAGAAACGCACGACCGAGATCGGCCGACACGCCATCGTCGCTGTAATACCCTCATCTTTCGCGCGTCATGAGCCCGTAACGGCTACGTCACAAAGGCCGGGGTACACCCAACCAAATCGGGGGACATCTGACTTTCTTTCCGCCGTCGACCGAACGAAGGCGTTCTTGGGCGTGTCGCGAAAGTCAGACGGAGGGGTCCGGCGCCTTCTCGACGCCGTAGAAGCCGGCCTCGAAGACGTGTCGGGCGCGACGGGTCGTGGCGAGGTAGTCCTCCTCCAGCTCGGTCGCGGACTGCGGCGGGTACTCCATCAACCGGGCGACGGCCTCGAGCTGCCGCCGGTCGGCGGGCAGGACGTCGCTCGTGCGGGAGGTCCAGAGCATGACCGCGGACCGCGCCCGAGAGGCGATGATCCAGGCGTCGCGCAGCTTCGAGGCGTCGTCGGCGGTGACGAGGCCGGCCTCGACCGCGGCGGCCAGCGCCCGAAGCGTCGACGGGGTGCGGAGCCCTGGCACGGTCGCGGCGTGCTGCAGCTGCAGGAGCTGCACGAACCACTCGACGTCGCTCAGCGAGCCGCGCCCGAGCTTGAGGTGCCGCGTCGGGTCGGCGCCCTTCGGCAGGCGCTCGGACTCGACCCGGGCCTTGATCCGCTTCACCTCGCGGGCGTCCTGCTCGGAGAGCGACGCCGGGTAGCGGACGGTGTCGGCGAGGCTCTCGAAGTCGGCGAGCAGCGCGGCATCGCCGACCGCACCCCGAGCGCGCAGCAGCGCCTGGGCCTCCCAGGTGAGGGCCCAGCGCCGGTAGTAGGCGGCGTAGGCCTCGAGCGACCGGACGACGGGACCGTTCTTCCCCTCGGGCCTCAAGTCGGCGTCGAGGTCGAGCGGGGTCAGCGGGTCGTCGGTGAAGCGGTGCAGGTCAGCCACGATCTGCGCAGCCCTGGCCTGCGCGCCCTCGTCGTCGGGACCCGTGCGGTAGACGAAGAGCACGTCGGCGTCGGACCCGAAGCCGAGCTCCTCTCCCCCGTACCGGCCAAGGGCGATGATCGCGAACTCGAACGACCCGGGGGCCGGGTGCTCGCGCCGGGCGAGCGCCAGCGCGCCGGCCAGCGTCGCCGACATGACGGCGGCCAGGCCGGTGCCGATCTCGTCGATGGAGGTGACGCCGACGATCCCACCCAGGGCGATGCGCAGGATCTCGCGCCGCCTCGACGTCCGGAGCACCTGCGCCGCCGCCCCCGCCTCGTCGTGGCGCGCCACGGTCGCCAGGGCTTCGTCGAGCAGGGTGTCGTAGGGGCGAGGACGCAGGTCGTCGTCGGACTCTAGCCACGACGCCGCCTCGGGGATGCGCTCGAGGAGGTCCGCCACGAAGCGGGACGACGACAGCACGGTCGTCAGACGGTGTGCCGCGCCGGAGGAGTCGCGCAACATCCTGAGGAACCAGTACGACTCACCCAGCCCGTCGCTGAGGCGCCGGAACGCGAGGAGCCCGAGGTCGGGGTCGGTGCCGTCGGCGAACCACTGCAGCATGGCGGGCAGCAGGTGCCGCTGGATGCTCGCGCGTCGCGACACCCCCTCGCTCATCGCCTTGATGTGGCCGAGGGCGCCTCGGGGGTCGCGGAAGCCGATGGCCTGCAGGCGGGCGACGGCCGAGTCGGTGGTGAGCGCGAGCTCCTGCTCGGGGCGCCGAGCCACGGCGGTGAGCAGCGGCCGATAGAACAGGCGCTCGTGCAGGCTCCGCACCCGCCGCTTGATCGCGTGCCAGTGCTCGAGGAGCCCGTCGGCGCTCGTGGCGAGGCCGGTCGCCCGGGCGATGACCCGCAGCTCGTCGGCGTCGGTCGGCATGAGGTGGGTGCGGCGCATCCGCGACAGCTGGATGCGGTGCTCGAGCAGCCGGAGCTCGCGATAGTCGCGATCGAACTCCGCCGCCTCGGCGCGACCCACGTAGCCCTCGGTGACGAGGGCCCCGAGAGCCCCGAGCGTCGAGCGCTGCCGGATGAGGTCGTCGCCCTGCCCGTGGACGAGCTGCAGCAGCTGGATCGTGAACTCGATGTCGCGCAGGCCGCCCGGGCCGAGCTTGATCTGCCGGTCGACCTGCTCGGCGGGGATGTGCGCGGTGACCCGCTCGCGCATCCTCTGGACGCTCTCGACGAAGTTCTCGGTCGACGCGACCGACCACACCATCGGGGCGAGGGCCTCGACATAGGCCTGGCCGAGAGCCCGGTCGCCGGCGATCGGGCGTGCCTTGAGGAGCGCCTGGAACTCCCACGGCTTGGCCCAGCGCTCGTAGTAGGCGAGGTGGCTGGCTAGAGTGCGCACGAGGGCGCCGTTCTTCCCCTCGGGGCGGAGGTTGGCGTCGACCTCCCACAGGGGTTCCTCCGGAGCCAGGTCGGAGAGCGTCCGCGTGGCGTGCATCGCCAGCCGCGTCGCGATCTCGACGGCCCGGTCGGAGGCGAGGCCCTCGCCCGCGTCGGCGACGAAGATCACGTCGACGTCGCTGATGTAGTTGAGCTCGCGGGCACCGGTCTTGCCCATGGCGATGATGGCGAGACGGGTGGCGGCGACCTCGTCGGCCGCGAACGTCACCTCGCGCCGCGCGACCGCGAGCGCGATCTCGAGAGCGGCGCCGGCGAGGTCGGCCAGGGCGGCGGCCACGACGTCGAGGCCGGCCACGGGGTCGTAGAGCGAGAGGTCGAAGGCCGCCAGGGAGACGAGCGCGCGCCGGTAGGCGACACGCAGGGCCGTGCGCGCCGGGTCGCCGGTGAGGTCGCCGGTGGCGAGGCGGAGATCGCGCTCGTAGTCGTCCTGGTGCGGAACTGTCCAGACCTTCCGCCGCAGCACGTCGAGGGTCTCGGGTCGACGCAGCAGGAAGGCGCTGAGACCCTCCGAGGCGCCGAGCACGAGCATGAGGCGGTCGCCCGGCCGCTCGTCGCTCACGGTCGGGCTGGGCAGCGACGACGACCGCAGCAGGTCGTCGACCTCGTCGGGGACGCGTTCGATCAGCCGGCCGAGGCGCACGAGGGCCTGATCGGGGTCGGCGCTCTTCGACATCGCCTCGAGGAACTCGGGAACGAGCGGCTGCAGTTCCGTCAGCTCGTCCAGGAGGTCACGACTGGCCCGCAGGTCGGCGAAGCCGTAGCGGGCCAGATCGGTCAGCGCCGTCGCGGATCGTGGCATGGGGTGCAGGCGGAGGGCAGGATCGGGAGGTTCGACCGGCTAGAGCATCTCGAGGTTCGACCGGAGCTCGAACGGAGTGACCTGCGCGCGGTACTCCTTCCATTCCTGCCGCTTGTTCTTCAGCACGTAGTTGAAGACGTGCTCGCCCAGCGTCTCGGCGACCAGCTCGCTCTCCTCCATGAGGGACAGCGCGTGGTCGAGGCTCGCCGGCAGCTGGTTGTAGCCCAGGGCGCGGCGCTCGGCGTCGGAGAGGCTCCACACGTTGTCCTCGGCCTCGGCCGGGAGCTCATAGCCCTCCTCGATGCCCTTGAGGCCGGCCGCGAGGAGCAGCGAGAAGGCGAGGTACGGGTTCGCCGCGGAGTCGATCGCGCGATACTCGACGCGGCTCGACTGGCCCTTGTTGGGCTTGTAGAGCGGCACGCGGACGAGCGCCGACCGGTTGTTGTGGCCCCAGGTGACGAAGCTGGGCGCCTCGTCGCCGCCCCAGAGGCGCTTGTAGCTGTTGACGAACTGGTTCGTCACGGCGGTGATCTCGGGAGCGTGGCGGAGCAGACCCGCGATGAACTGGCGGCCGATCTTCGAGAGCTGGTACTCGGCTCCGGCCTCGAAGAAGGCGTTCGAGTCGCCCTCGAAGAGCGACAGGTGCGTGTGCATGCCCGAGCCCGGGTGACCCTGCAGCGGCTTCGGCATGAAGGTGGCGTAGACGCCCTGCTCGATCGCGACCTCTTTGACGACGGTCCGGAAGGTCATGATGTTGTCGGCCATCGTCAGCGCGTCGGCGTAGCGGAGATCGATCTCGTTCTGGCCGGGGCCCGCCTCGTGGTGGCTGAACTCGACCGAGATGCCCAGGTCTTCGAGCATGCGCACCGAGCGGCGGCGGAAGTCGTGGGCCGTGCCGCCGGGCACGTTGTCGAAGTAGCCGGCCTGGTCGACGGGCTCGGGCTGGCCGTCCTTGCCGATCTTCGACGACTTCAGCAGGTAGAACTCGACCTCGGGGTGCGTGTAGAACGTGAAGCCGCGATCGCCTGCGCGGGCGAGAGTGCGCTTGAGCACGTTGCGCGGGTCGGAGACGCCGGGCACGCCGTCGGGCGTCGCGATGTCGCAGAACATGCGCGCGGTCGGGTCGTCGGTCGAGCGCCAGGGCAGGATCTGAAACGTGGTCGGGTCGGGGTGCACCAGCACGTCCGCCTCGAACGACCGGGTGAGGCCCTCGATCGCCGATCCGTCGATGCCGACGCCCTCGGCGAAGGCCCCCTCGACCTCGGCGGGCGCGATGGCCACCGATTTGAGCGTGCCGATCACGTCGGTGAACCACAGTCGGATGAACTTGATGCCCCGCTCTTCGATGGTGCGGAGAACGAAGTCCGTCTGCTTGTCCATTCAGGCCCTTTCGCTGTGCTCGACGCCCTGCCGGAGGGGTCACTCAGTAGGCTAGTGGCTATGCCCCGACTCCGCTTGGCGCTCGCGCAGACCAATCCCACCGTCGGCGATCTCGAGGGCAACTCGAGGCAGATCGTCGAGGCCGCGCGCCGTGCGAGAGCCGCCGGTGCCGACCTCGTCGCGACCGGCGAGATGAGCATCACCGGCTATCCGATCGAGGACCTCGCGTCGCGGCCGTCGTTCCTGTCGGCGTCGAAGCAGGCGGTGCAGGAGCTCGCCGAGACTCTCGCGGCAGAGGGTCTGGGCGACCTGCCCGTCGTCGTGGGCCACCCCGACGGGCCGTTCGAGCCGAGGTTGCTCGACACCTCGAACGCGCCCACCGCGATCGCCAAGAACTGCGCCAGCGTGCTGCTCGACGGCCGCATCGTCACCACCACGGCGAAGTACCACCTGCCCAACTACTCGGTCTTCGACGAGTACCGCGTGTTCATCCCCGGCGACGAGCTGCTGGTCGTCCGGATCCGCGGCGTCGACGTCGCGCTCATCATCTGCGAGGACCTCTGGCGCGACGGCGGGCCGGTGGGGCGCGTGATGGACGCCGGTGCCGGGCTCCTGCTCGTCATCAACGCCAGCCCATGGATCGCCGACAAGGACGAAGTGCGGCTGCCCCTCGTCACTCGCAGGGCCACGGAGAACGACACGCTCGTCGCCTACGTCAACATCGTGGGCGGTCAGGACGACCTGCTCTTCGACGGCGACAGCGTCGTCGTGGACGGGTCGGGCGCGATCCTGGCCCGGGCACCGCAGTGGGAGGAGCATCTCCTCGTCGCGGAGGTCGAGGCGGACGCGAGCGCGAATCGCACGCTTCCGGCAGGGATTCGCCGGGTGGACGTCGCGGGGCCGGCGTACTCGGGTGACGATGCGCGGTCGCCTGCTCCTGCCGCCGACATCGCCGAGCTGCCCGACGACCTCGAGCAGCTGTGGAACGGGCTCGTCACGGGGCTGCGCGACTACGTGGGCAAGAACGGTTTCCGGTCGGTGATCCTCGGGCTCTCGGGCGGGATCGACTCGGCCGTGTGCGCGGCGATCGCGGCCGACGCGCTCGGCGCCTCGCGCGTCTACGGCGTGTCGATGCCATCGCAGTGGTCGTCCGACCATTCGCGGTCGGACGCCGACGACGTCGCCGAGCGGATCGGCGTGAACTACTCGGTCGAGCCGATCGCCGACCTCGTGGCGCCGTTCGAGTCGCAGCTGAAGCTCACCGGCCTGGCGGCCGAGAACGTGCAGGCCAGGGCGCGAGCGCTGATTCTCATGGGGCTGTCGAACCTCGACGGGCACCTGGTGCTCACCACAGGCAACAAGACCGAGCTCTCCGTCGGGTACTCGACGATCTACGGAGACTCGGTCGGTGGGTTCGCGCCGATCAAGGACGTTCCGAAGACGATGGTGTGGGAGCTCGCTCGCTGGCGCAACGCGTTCGCTCTCGCACAGGGGCTCGTCGAGCCGATCCCGTCGAACTCGATCACGAAGCCGCCCTCGGCCGAACTGCGGCCCGGTCAGGTCGACCAGGACACGCTGCCGCCGTACGACGTGCTCGACGGGATCCTCGACGCGTACATCACGCGAGCCCTCGGGGCCGCCGACGTCGTGGCCCTCGGCTACGACGCGGCCGTCGTAGCCGAGGTGACGCGGCTCGTCGACCGCTCGGAGTGGAAGCGGCGCCAGGGCGCGATCGGGCCGAAGATCTCGGGGATGGCGTTCGGGCGGGATCGGCGCCTGCCGATCACCTACAGGCCGTCAGGCCTGTAGCAGACGGGCACAGCTCGGCCGTCCGGGCTCTAGCTCGTCGACGAGGTGTAGCCCGACATCACGACCCTGCCGTCGGCGACGGTGAAGCTCGCCTTCTGCAGGAGGCTCCCGTCTGCGGCCGGCTGGTTCGCGCCCGGCCCCGTCCACGAGACGACGGCTGAGCCTCCGGTCACCGAGACGCTCTGAGTGACCGCCGACTCGGCCTTCGTCGGCGTTCCGAGCGAGTAGCTGCCCTCGAGCTTCAACGAGCCATCGTCGACGGCGTACAGCACGATGACGTCGGGCCACGGGACTCCCCCCGCGTTGCACGTGATCGACGCGGCCACGGCCTCGCCGTCGACGCCCGTGATCGAGCCCTCGGCGAAGTACGGCCCCTCACCCGTGTCGGCGATCGACGACAGCTTCACGTAGCCCGTCGACTCGGCCTGGCCGGGCAGTGTTCCGCCCTGCAGAGTGCCGGCGGGGTGCTGGCAGAGCGCGGGCACAGGAGCCGACTCCAGGGCCGACTGCACATCGAGCGTCGCCGACGGGCTGGGCGTCTGCGTCACTGTGACGGTGGTCGTGGGCTGGGCTGTGGTGGCGCCGGCGGTGCAGCCGGCGAGAGTGGTGGCGAGGAGCAGTGCGGCTGCTCCTGCGCCCAGGGTGTGCCGGTGCTTTTCGTGCGTGTGCATGTCGTCGTTCCCCCTTCGACGAGGCCCCTGCCGGGGTCGGTGCTGTCGGCCGGTGCGGTCAGTCGTTGGCGGCTTCCTCGGCCGCCCACTTCTCGCTGTTCGCCTTGATCTGCTCGAGCGCGTGCTCGGCCTCCTGGCGCGTGGCGTAGGGACCGGCGCGGTCGACGGCGGGCGAGAGCTTGCCCTGCTCGACCTGGTGGGTCTTCGTGTTGAACCAGAACTGGTCGTCGTCGTCAGCCATGCTTCGACCCTAGTCGCGCGATGGCAGCCCCGACCGCCGTGCACCTGACTCGGCGCGGGGCCGTCACGTCACGCGACGCCGGCGGACGACGACTGCGAGCGTGAGAGCGGCGAGCGAGAGGAGCGCCGTCGTCGCGACTGCCGGATGGACGACGGGGACGGGCGCGATCATCACCGTGAGGGGTGCCGTCTGGGTGTCGTCGCCCATCGTCTGCGTGGCCATGAGGTCGTTCTCGCCGTCGGTCAGGCCGGGCACGTTCGCCGACCACGACCCGTCGTCGGCCACCGTCGTGGTGATCGGATCGCCGGGGCCGGTGATCGTGATGGTTGCGCCCGGCTCGCCGGTGCCGCCGACCATCGCGGCCATCGACTCGCCGTCGATCGACATGACCTGGGCGGTCAGTGCAGCGGGTGGCGACGGGACCGGCGTTAGCTTCGACGAGTCGATCGTGACGGCGTTCTGGTTCGGCCCGCCGGTGGAGACGAAGTTGAGCATGTAGTCGAGCACCATGGAGCCCGTGCCCTCGACGCGGATGTAGCCCGTCGGCATGATCTGGAAGGTCTGGTGCGCGTTGCCGGTGGCGGTGCCGCATGGGGTCAGCTTGCCCGCTGTCGACCCTGTATCGTACGACGACGTCAGGCAGAGATCGGGCCGAGACACCGGTCTGATGGGGCCGCTCGTACCCGGAGCGGGAAACGTGAACTCGGCGACAGGCCGAGTCGGCGGACCGCTCTGCGAGCTCGCCAGGATGGCCATGGCCGTGGCGGTCGGATTGGGGCCGTAGGAGAACCACGTGGTCGGCACGCCCGTGTAGACGTACTTGCCGATGAACGCGCCCTGGACGAGACCCGTGGAGGCCTTCTCGCTCGATGCCGCCACGGCGGTTGTCGCAGAACCCACGAGTGAGGCGAGCGTCAGGACCGCCACGGCGACGATGACGACGAATCGGCTCACGGCACGACCTCTCGACCAAGCCGGAACCCGGCAACTGACTAAGAATATTCAGTATACCAGATGTCGGCCGGGGCTAGAAGTCGGGGTGGGACTCCGAAGCCAGGGCCGCGGCACCGAGGATGCCGGCGTTGTTGCGGAGCTTCGCGGGCACGATCTCGGCGCGGAGGTCGAGGAGCGGCAGGAACTCCTCGTACTGCTTCGAGACGCCGCCGCCGACGATGATCAGCCGCGGGTAGAGCAGCGCCTCGAGGTGCGAGTAGTACTTCTGCAGGCGCTTCGCCCAGTGCTTCCAGGAGAGCTCGTCGCGCTCCTTGGCGGCGAACGACGCCTTCGACTCGTAGTCCTTGCCGTCGATCTCGAGGTGACCGAGCTCGGCGTTGACGATCAGCACCCCGTCGTTGATGAGCGCGGTGCCGATGCCGGTGCCGAGCGTGGTCATGATGACCAGCCCGTGCACGCCCTTGGCCGCGCCGTAGCGTGCCTCGGCGTAACCGGCGGCGTCGGCGTCGTTGACAAAGTGGATCGACGTGCCGAGCGTCTTCTCGAACAGCTTCTCGGCCTCGAAGCCGATCCACTTCTTCGACACGTTCGCGGCCGACAGGGTCTTGCCGTCCATGATCGCGGCGGGGAAGTCGATGCCGACGGGCAGGCCCTTCGCCTGCTCCCCCAGCTCTTCGACGACCTGCTTCGTGACCTCGGCGATGGCCTCGGGCTCGCCGCCCTTCGGCGTCGGCTGCTTGACGCGCTCGGTGATGAGCTCGCCCGACTCGACGTCGACGACGGCGCCCTTGATTCCGGTCCCGCCGATGTCGATGCCGACTGCGTGCGTTGCCATGGTGATGCTCTCTCTCGAAGGGGGTTGAGGGGTCTAGTAGCTCGTGAGGACCTGCGCGCCGCGCTCGGTCACGACGAGGGTGTGCTCGAACTGGGCCGTGAGCGACCGGTCGCGTGTCGTGACGGTCCAGTCGTCGGCCCAGACGTCGGACTCGGTGCCGCCGAGGGTGAGCATCGGCTCGATCGTGAAGACCATGCCGACCTCCATGACGTCGTCGTACTGCGGGGCGTCGTAGTGCGGGATGATCAGCCCGGAGTGGAAGACGCGCCCCACGCCGTGCCCGGTGTAGTCGCGGACGACTCCGTAGCCGAATCGGTTCGCGTACATCTCGATCGCGCGGCCGATGACGTTGACCTGTCGACCCGGGGCGACGGCCTTGATGCCGCGCTCGAGGGCGAGTCGGGTGCGCTCGACGAGGTCGCGTGCCTCCTGCGAGGCCTCGCCCACCACGAAGGTGCGGTTGGTGTCGCCGTGCATGCCGTTCTTGTAGGCGGTGATGTCGACGTTGACGATGTCGCCGTCGACGAGCACGGTGTCGTCGGGGATGCCGTGGCAGATGACCTCGTTGACCGAGGTGCAGGTCGACTTCGGGAACCCGCGGTAGCCGAGCGTCGACGGGTAGGCGCCGTGCTCGACGAGGTACTCGTGGCCGATGCGGTCGAGCTCGTCGGTGGTGACGCCCGGGCGGATGGCCTCGCCGACCGCGCTGATGGCGTCGGCGGCGATGCGGCCCGACTCGGCGATGAGGGCGATCTCGGCCTCGTCGTACACGTCGCCCTGCGAGTACGGCGTGGGTGCCGCCTTGCCCACGTACTCGGGACGGGCGATCGACGCGGGGACCGGTCGCTGCGGCGAGATCCGGCCCGGGGTCAGATGACCGTGGGAGTCGCGGGGCATGTTCTCGAGCTTAGTCGTCATGCCCCGTCGGCGAGTCCGTGACGGAGTGCGTCGAAGAGCCGCGAGAGCCGGAGCCGGTGGTCGGCCGCCACATCCGACGACGGCTCTCCGTCGAGGAGGCGCGACGCGTTCTCGACGAAGAGCGTCGCGTACCCCGCCACCACCAGGGCGGCCACGAGACGGGCGTCGCCGTCGAATGCCGGGTCGGCCACGAGCTCGTCGCGGAGCGCGACCTCGAGCTCGCCGCGGATGGCTCGGGCTCGGGCCTGGAGTGCGGCGGAAGCCGCCACCGTCCTCAGGAAGCCGAGTGACCGCTCCTGGTAGCCGGTGAGGGCGTTCCCGTCGTCGATGAGCGCGAGCGCCGCCGCTTCGAGCGAGTCGACGACCGCCGAACCAGGCTCACGATCGGCCACGGCCCGGTGGAGGAGGTCGAGCACGTCGCCCGCGCGGTCGAGGAAGAGGTCTTCCTTGCGCGGGAAGTGGTTGAACACGGTGACGCTCGACACGCCGGCCTCGCGGGCCACCTGCGCGACCGTGACCGCGTCGTAGCCGTTCTCCATGAACAGGCGGTTGGCGACCTCGAGGATCCGCGCGCGGGTCCGGGGCCCGCCGCGCTCGCTCGTTCTGGGCATTCCGGCTCGCTTTCGGCAGCACTCTCTTGTGCAACTACATTTAGTCAATTAATCTAGTCGCATGTCCACGAACCAGACCCCCACCATTCTTCCGCCTGCGGTGGCTCCCGCGCGGCTGCGCGACTCGTGGGTCGCCCTCGCCGGCCTCGCCGCCGTCTTCCTCTTCGAGATGCTCGACAACTCGATCCTCACCGTCGCCCTTCCGACGATCGGCCGCGACCTGCACGCCTCCACGACCGCGCTCCAGTGGGTCACCGGCGCCTACTCCGTCGTCTTCGGCGGGCTGATGCTCGCCCTCGGCGCCCTGGCCGACCGTCTCGGCCGTCGCCGGGTGATGCTCGTCGGACTCGTGCTGCTCGGTCTCTCCAGCCTCGCGACGGCGTTCGTGCAGACGCCCGCGGAGCTCATCGGCGTCCGAGTCGCGATGGGCGTGGCCGCCGCGATGACGACCCCGGGCTCGATGGCCCTCGCCTTCCGGCTCTTCACCGGCGACGACCTCCGCGTCCGCGCCATCACGCTCATCTCCACCGTCGGTCTCGTGGGCCTCGCCATCGGCCCGACGGTGGGCGGCTTCGTCCTGGCGGTCGCGCCGTGGCAGGTGCTCCTGCTCGTCAACGTGCCGATCGCCGCCCTCGCCTTCATCGGCGTGCGGGGCGGCATCGCGCGCGACGACGCCTCCGAGCTCCACCGTGTGCCGGTCGATCTCGTGGGGGCGATGCTCGGCACGGCCACGATCGTGCTCGCCCTGGTGAGTCCCACCCTCTTCGTCGATCTAGGCGCAGGATCCTGGGAGCCCTGGGTCGCAGCCGGGGCCGCCGCCGTCGCGGGTGGCCTGTTCGTCATCCGACAGCGCCGTGCCGCGCACCCGCTGCTCGACCTGAAGCTCGTGGCGCTCCCCCTCGTCTCCTCGGGCCTCGCCTACAAGGCGGCCACGGGCCTCGCGACCGCGGGTCTCGGCTACCTCGTCACGCTGCAGCTGCAGCTCGACTGGGGCTGGACGCCCGGCTTCGCGTCGCTCGGCATGCTGCCGCAGGTGATCGTCCTCGTGCTCGGCGGGCCGCTGACGAACCGCTTCGTGGCCCGGGTCGGGCTCGGTCGTGCGGCGTGGTCGAGCTCGGCGGTCGTGGTGCTCGGGCTTGCCGTGTTCACGATCCTGGGCCAGCGGGGCTACGTGTTCGTGGCCCTCGCGCTCGTCCTCATGGCCGCGGGCATGCGCGTCAACGGCGTCGTCGCGGGCACGAACGTGCTGAAGGGACTCCCCGAGAACCGCACCTCGATCGGCGCCGCTCTCGTCGACACGGCATCCGAGGTGACGAGCGCCACGGGCATCGCGGTGACGGGCACGATCCTGGCCGCGGTGTTCGCCGGGAGCATCGCCACCGCTCACTGGTCGGTCGCTCAGCACGCGCAGTTCGGAGACGCCGTCACGCTCGCGGGCACCGTGCTCACCGTGGCCGCGGCGGCCTTGGTCGGCTGGGCCATCGTGCAGGCGCGCGGCGCGGCCGTTGCTCACTAGGGGGGCGAATGGGCCGGCTGCTACGCCGGGTTCTGTCTTGCCGTGCGAGCACGGCATGGACGGCCATCTATCTCGGCGGTACGTTGCCGCACCGCTCTAGCGGTCTACCCGGGAACTCGGCGAGCCGCCTCGACGTTCCCTGTCTGACCTTGCTCCGGGCGAGGTTTACCTAGCCGGCCGGTCACCCGGGCCGCTGGTGGTCTCTTACACCGCCGTTTCACCCTTACCGGCCCTCCGAGGAGGGCCGGCGGTCTGCTTTCTGTTGCACTGTCTCGCGGGTTGCCCCGGGTGGGTGTTACCCACCGCCCTGCTCTGTGGAGCCCGGACGTTCCTCGGCGCGTCGGGCGGACCCGACGCGACGCGACCGTCTTGCCGACCCATTCGCGGAAGCCAGTCTAGGGGGTCGGCCGCGGGGCGCCGAGTGGGCTAGAGGCCCGACTCGTCGGTGCGGACCAGCACGGCCTGGCTGTCGGGGCAGAGCAGGACGTCGTCGGGAGCGGCGGCACGGACGGCGGCGAGGTCGCTGCCGGTGAGCTCGACGCCCGAGGCGCTGGAGACACGGGCTCGCAGGTGCGAGGCGCCGACGCCGTAGCGCTCGCGCTGGCGCTCGTAGAGGGCCAGGAGCTCGGCGGGCACCTTGGCCGCGATCGTCTCGCGGTTCGCCGTCGCCTGCTTCCTCTCGGAGTCGATGCCGCCGAGCGCGTCGTCGCGGACCGCGAGCGTGTTCTCTCGAGTCGCCTGCATCTCGTCGAGCTCGGCGCGCGTTGCCGCCACGACCGCGGTGTGCTGCTCCACGCGCTCCATGACCTCGAGCTCGGCGTCCTCGAGGTCGCTCCGGCGGTTCGCGAGCGACGCGAGCTCCTGCTCGAGGGCCTGGATGTCCTTCTGCGACGACGTGGCCTGGAGCCGGTCGCGGTCGCGCTTCTCGCGCGCCTCGACCATGGCGACATCGGACTCGATGCGAGACAGCTCGCGCTGGGCGTCCTCGGCGGTGCCCTCCTCGGCGGTGAGGCGGGCACGCAGCTCGGCGGTCTGCTTCTCGATCGCCTCGAGGGCGGCGTTCTCGGGCAGCCGGCGAGCTCGGTGCGCGAGCTGCTGCAGCGAGGTGTCGAGCTGCTGGAGGTCGAGGAGGAGCGCCTGGTCGGCGGGGCTGGCTTTCAGAGGCATGTGCGTCTCATTCGGTCGTGGTGCGGAAGGGGCGGGTCGTCATCGGACGACGGCGAAGTCCCAGGGATCGGTGCGGAGGTCGCTGATCGTGACCTCGACGTCGGGCAGAGCCCGGCGCAGCTGCGCGGCGGCGGTGTCGAGCCAGAGCCACTCGCTCGCCCAGTGCGAGATGTCGACGAGGGCCGGCCCGCGACCCAGGAACATCAGCTCGCGTGCGTCGGAGGCCGGGTGGTGGCGCAGGTCGCTCGTGATGTAGACGTCCGACGAGAGCACGAGCGGGTTGTCGAGCAGCGAGTCGCCCGCCCCACCGCACAGGGCGACGGATTCGACGACCGCGTCGTGAGCCCCGGCCACGCGGACTCCCCCGGCGGTCGGCGGCAGGATGTCGGTGAGCGCCCGGGCGAGCGCCATGAGCGTCATCGGCGTCTCCAGCCGCCCGGCGATGCCGAGGCCGGTGTCGCCCGACGGGTCGGTCGAGCTCGGTTCGAGGGGCTGCTGCTCGACGAGGCCGAGCTGCGCGGCGAGCACGCGCGACGTGCCCGTGGTCACGACGTCGGCGTTCGTGTGGGCGGCGAGCAGCGCTGTTCCGCCCGCGATGAGGCGCTGGATCACGGCGCCCTTCGTGGTGTCGCCGGCCACGGTCGTCACGCCGCGGAAGAGCAGCGGGTGGTGCACGAGCAGCAGGTCTGCGTCCATCGCCACGGCCTCGTCGACGGTCTCGAGCACGGCGTCGACCGCGAGGTGGATGTGCGTCACCTCGGACCCGGGATCGCCCACGGCGAGCCCCGGGGAGTCCCACGGCTCGGCACCGCGTAGCGGCCACAGATCGTGGACGACGGAGCGGACGGATTCGAGACTCGGCACGGCTTCAGCCTAGCCGGAGCACCCAAGGGGCATCGTCGGGGGGCGATGCGTCGGGGTCGCCGCGGTGACGCGTGAAAGTCGGTGTCAGCCGGCCTGGCCGCGGCGCAGGAGGACGCGCACGGCGAGGACCACGAGCCACGCCGCCCCGAGCAGACCGACGGCGGCGAGGCTGAGCGTGAGGGCCCCGACCGGGAGGAGGAGGGCACTCGCCACCCCGACGACGACGGCGACGACAGCCAGTGTGGTGAGTGCGACGATCGCGATCCTGCCGCCCGAGACCGCGGGGCGAGTCGCGTTCCGCAATCGAGCGGCACTGGGGACGGTGTCGTCTTCGATCTCGAGGAGGCGCTCGTCGGCCTCGCGGGCGCGCTGGACGTGAGGATTCTCGCCCGTGTCGGGCACCGCGGTGACGGTGACGACCGGCTCGGGTGACTTGACGAGGCGCTCGGGAACCAGGCGGGAGCTCTGCGGCACGGCGTCGGCGGTGACGATCGTGGGAGCGGTCTGGACGGGGATCACGCCGGTGAAGTGGAGCCTCGTGCGCTCGAGCTCGCCGAGCGCCTCGTCGGTGCCGATGAGGCGCATCTGCTCCTCCCACACGGCGAACCGGGCGGCCTCCTCGGCGCGGAGCTGCATCTGGGCCTGGAGGATGCCGATGAGGTCGATGGTCGCGGTGTCGGTGGTGTGCCGGCCCACGAGCGGGACGAGGTCGTCGTCGTCCAGGGAGCCACGGACGGGCGGCTCGGGGAACGCGCCGGACTCGGCAGCGTGAGCGTCGGCGGTGCCCGTGTCGGCGGAGCCGGTCTCGACAGACTCGGTCTCGACCGACTCGGCGTCAGCCCTCGATCGACGGATCGGGTGATCGGAAGCCTCCATATAGGCCTTCACCGCCTCCGTCGTCGGTCGCGTGCTGAGCGTGTCGGTCATGGCGGAAGTGTAACGAGTGAAATGTTGGAGACCGGTGAGGAACGCCCCCGGCGTGTCGTCTTTGGCCCGGGTTATGCTTCGACCATCGAGTACAACCAGGGTCGCGTCGACGCGGTCCGGATTCCGGGGGGAACAATGTCGCATCGGCCGACTCTGGCGCAGCGCACATCGCTGCGCACGATCATGATCCGAGCGAGCGTCGCTATCGCGGCCGCTGCTCTCACGGCGACCGGCGTGGTCGCAGGGTCCGGAGCCGCGGTCGCGAGCACCGCGACCTGCTACCAGTCGACTCCGACCTCGACCGCGGCCGTCAAGGGCTTCGACATCTTCGAGGGCACGGGCGCGTCACCCGACTTCTCCGGAGCCCGTGCCAAGGGCGCCTGCTTCGTCTACATCAAGGCGTCGGGCGGCGTGAAGGTCACGAACGCGAACTTCGACTCGCAGTGGCAGGGCGCACGCGCGGCCGGGCTGCTCACCGGCACCTATCACCTCGCCGCGCCGAACACCGGCACCGGGGCACAGCAGGCCGCCTGGTTCCTCGGTCACGACGGGCAGTGGTCGGCGGACGGTCGCACGCTCCCGCCGGCCCTCGACCTCGAGGTGAACGACCAGCAGACCGGCGTCAACGCGTGCTACAACATGACGCCGTCGGCCCTCGTCGCCTGGATCCAGCAGTTCTCGGGCGCGGTTCGGGTCGCGACGACGCGCACGCCGATCATCTACACGAGCAAGTCGTTCTGGGCCGACTGCATGAACAACACCAACGCGTTCATGTCGCACGCGCTGTGGGTGACGTCCCCCGGGACGTCGACACCCGCCCTCCCGGCGAACTTCGCGTCGTACTCGTTCTGGCAGACGTCGCTCAACACGAACGGTACCGACCCGTTCCCCGGCGACCAGGACACCTTCCACGGCACTCTCGCCCAGCTCGAGGCGCTGACGAACCCGTCGGCAGCCCACGACTACACCGGCGACGGCGTCCCCGACATCCTGTCGCTGTCGGCGGGCGGCACGCTGCACTCGAACACCGGCGCCGGCAACGGCACCCTCACGGGTGAGGAGACCTCGACCGGGCGCGCCGTCGACGGCCGCTGGCGCATCATCCCGGCCGGCGACCTCGACGGCGACGGCGTGGCAGACGTCCTCGCGATCGACCCCTCGGGGAACGTCGTGATCTACTACGGCAAGGCCGGGGGCGGCCTCGGCACGAACGGCGGCATCATCGCGAAGGGCTGGAACGCGTTCCCGATCGTCGCGGCCGTCGGCGACTTCACGGGCGACGGGCTCCCCGACTTCGTCGTGACGACGAAGTCCGGGCAGCTCTGGCTCGTTCCCTTCACCAAGTACCGCCAGTTCGGCCCTCACACGGTGCTCAGCACGAACTTCACCGGCTTCACGGCCATCGCTGGCGGTGGCGACTACAACGGCGACGGCTACAACGACCTGATCGCGCGCACTGCCGCCGGCCAGCTCTGGATCGTCCCGCACACCGCGAAGGGCCTCGGAACGCACATCGTCGGCCCGTCGGGCCTGGCCTCGGCCACGCAGGTCTTCTCGGTCGGCGACTTCGACGGCGACGGGCGCCCCGACGTCCTGACGCGCACCGGCGGCGTCGTGTCGCTGTACGCCGGCGACGGCGCAGGCCACTTCGCGGCGCCCGTGACGGTGAGCGGGCCGGCCGAGCTGGGCACCACGACGTTCGTCGGGTAGACGGTCGCCGGGCTCCTGCGACCGGGGCGACTCGGAGCGCAGGGGCTCAGGCGGCCGGCGACCGGAACCTCGCGCGGTGGTACGGCTGGGGGTAGTAGTCGATGTCAACTCCCAGCTCGTGCGCCGCGCGGAGACCGAAGTGCGGGTCGCGCAGGAACTCCCGACCGACGAACGCCACGTCGGCCTGGCCCGACTCGACGATCTCGGCGGCCTGAGCGGGCGTCAGGATCAGCCCCACCGCGCCCGTGGTCGCGTCGGCCGCGGCCTTGAGCCGGTCGGCGAACTGCACCTGGTAGCCCGGGAACACGGGGATCGTCGCGTCGGGGACGAGACCCCCGGTCGAGACGTCGAAGAAGTCGACGCCGCGCTCCTGCGCCCACGCGGTGACCAGCGCGGTCTCCTCCTCGTTCCAGCCGCCCTCGACCCAGTCGGTGGCGGAGACACGGGCGAGCAGGGGCATCGACTCCCCCACCGTCTCGCGGATGGCCGTGACGATCTCGAGGAAGAATCGTGCGCGGTTCTCCAGCGAGCCGCCGTACTCGTCGCGGCGCCGGTTGCTGATCGGCGAGAGGAACTGGTGGATCAGGAAGCCGTGCGCGGCATGGATCTCGACGAAGTCGAAGCCGGCCTCCTGGGCCCGCCGCGCGGCGTCGGCGAATGCGCGGACCATCGCGCGGACCTCGTCGCCGGTCAGCTCGTGCGGCACGTCGAGCCCCTGGTAGGCGACGGCGCTGGGGCCGACGGTGGTCCAGCCGCCCATCGACGTGGGCAGGGTGCCGATCTGGGGCTCCCACGAGCGGGGCTGGGAGGCCTTGCGGCCGGCGTGGCCGAGCTGGATGCCGATCCTGGTGCCGTACTCCTTCGCGAACCGGCTGATGCGTGCCCAGGAGTCGCGCTGTGCGTCGTTCCACAGTCCCACGTCGTGCGGCGACGCGCGGCCCGCGGGCTCGACGCTGGTGGCCTCGGCGATGACGGCGCCCGCCCCGCCCGTCGCGATCGCGCCCAGGTGCACGAAGTGGAAGTCGCTCGGCATGCCGTCGCGCGACTCGACCGTGAACATCGTCAGGGCCGGCACCCACAGACGGTTGCGGAACTCCATGCCGCGCAGCGTGATCGGCGAGAACAGGTGCGGGCGGGCGGACTCGGGCACGGCTACCTCCAGGGCTCGATCCGAGGCTAAGGGAGCGCAGGAGCAGGCCGAGTCTCCCCCGCGACCACCCTCTGCCCGCCCCACGACGCCGCCCGTCCACCGGGCCGCCGTGCCGGTCGCGGAATCGCCCGAGCGCCCCACCGCGTCGCCGTCCGCACCCGCGCAATCCCGCCGAAAACGAGGCCGCGCCGCCGGAGACCTCCGACGGCGCGACCGCGATTCACGGCTTCTTCTCAGTTTCGGTTCACGGGACGAGACCTCGCCGGGCCCGTCACGGGAACGAGACGACCGTGCTCGGCGTCCCGACGGCGGCCGAGGTCACCGGGTCGCCGGTGTCGTTGACCACGTGGTCGAGCGTCCCGTCGCCCAGCTCGACCGTGAGGAGGTCGTGCAGCTGCACTCCCGGCGTCACCGGCACCTCGAAGCCGCGGCTCGCGTGCAGCGTCGGGTCCACATCCGTGAAGATGTACGACCCTGCGCCCCAGAGCTGATGCGTCTTCACGGTCGGCGCCACCTTGTAGGCGGCCCAGCCGAGACTGCCGTCGTGCTGCCAGGCGGCCTGGTCGGGCGCGTCGTACGGCAGCTCGTTCTGGAAGAAGATCGTCTCGCCACCCTGCCCGTTCCAGATCACGTTGTACTTCTGGTAGTGCTCGACGAACAGTCCGGTGGCCGTGACGTCGTCGCCGTTCACGACGACGCCGGTGTCGGCGGTGTTGACCGTCCAGCCCACTCCTGTGCCGTGGTCGGCACGCCAGGCCCAGATGTCGTCCAGGATCACGTGACTGTCGTCGACCACCAGGCTCGTGGTCGCCTTGCCGACGTGCGGGCCGCCGACGCGGAAGAAGACGTCCTGGAGGGCGGTCGGGTCGCTCGCGCTCGACGCCCTCGGCAGGCGGGTGCCGAGGACCGTGCCGACCTGGAGCAGGGCGGGCGAGTTCTGGGCTCCTGCGTCGATCATGATCCCCGCGATGTCGATGCCGGGCACGTCGGCCGTGCGGATCGGCACGGCGCCGTGGTCGGCGGTCAGCGTCGCGAACCCCATGCCGAGCACGATGGTGTCGGGGCGGGTCACCAGGATGCTCTGGCTCACGTCGTAGACCCCGGGCGTGAGCAGGAGGTTCTTGCCGAAGGCCAGCTGCAGGTCGATCTTGAGGGTCGAGTCGCCCGGCTTCGCGACGACGAAGGCCGAGATCGGCAGCGACCTGCCGGGCGTCTCACCGGCGGCCCAGGTCGTGCCCGACGAGTTCGTGCGGGGCGAGGGCACGAACACGCGGTAGCGGCCCTGCGCGTCGACGTAGAGGTAGGGCTTCTCCCGGCTCGCAGGAGTCGCCGCGAGCGTCGTGTAGGTCGGATTCGGGTAGCTCTGGGCCGGTGCGCCCTGGACCCCTGAGAACACCTGGTTCCAGACGCCGTTCGACCAGGACCCGATCGTCGAGTCGCGCGTGTAGAACTGCTGCTGCGAGCCGTTGACGATGCTGCCGGCCTCCGAGTCGGCCATGAAGCCGCCCGAGGCGTACTGGGGCCCGGCCGTGCAGTAGTCCATGTACGAGAGTCCGCCGCCCGTGATGTTCACGCGGCGCAGCGGGGATGCCTGCGACACGGCCCAGAACTCGGTGCCGGCACGGCAGCCGTCGAGCCCAGTGACGTTCACGGTGAGGTTCGACATCGAGCGCCAGAAGTTGTCGAGCGCGGTGCAGTTGTCGGCCGTGAGGCAGCGGTTGTAGACGTCGACGTGGCCGTTGATCGTGACGTCTCTCGGCGATTGCCCCAGACCCGCGACCTCGGTGTAGTACCCCACCTGGAAGTCCAGCGGAGTCGCGGCCGACCCGTAGACGCCCGGCTTGAAGAGCAGCGAGTAGCGACCGGTGCCCATCTCGCTGTCGACCTGCTGCGCGGCGACCGCGTCGACCGTGGCCTGGATCGTCGCCTGCGGCATGCTCGGGTCGAACACGATGACGTTCGGGCCGAGGTCGGGAGTGCCCTGGGGGTTCCGCCAGGAGCGCAGGACGCCCTGCGCCTGCGCGGCGGTCATCGGCGAGGCGGACGAGGCCGACCCCGCAGCGTTGGTCGCAGCGGTCGCCGGTGCTGCGCCGGCGGAGGCGGCCTGCGCCGGGGCTGCGACACCGAAGGTCGCGAGCCCCGCGACCGCGAGAGCGACGAGGGCGGATCTCACCCTGGTCGTCGAGAAGGAGTGCATTGCGTGTGACCTGGTTTCTGCCGGCGCCGAACCCCGCGTCGTCGCGGGGCGGATCAACGCTGACCCCACCGGCGAGCGAGAGCCTATGCCTGTGAATCGCCTCTGGCCCATCGGTCGCGTCGCGCGCAGGCCGGTGCCGCCGGCGGCCGTACTCTGGGGTCATGGAAGACGACGACCGGGAGCCGCGAGTGCTCGCCTGGGTCCACCGGCACACCGACCTCCTCTGGGCGGTCATCGGCCTCGTCTTCCTGATCTACGGCATCAGCGCGTTCGTGCAGCTGCGGCAGGGCGTGGTCGGCGTCGACTACGCGAACGTCATCTCGAGCTTCGGCGGCGTCATCGCGGCTGTCGTGGCCTGGATCCTGGCCGTCCGGGGCGCACTGGAGCGCCGCCGGTCGGGCGACGACGAGTGAGCGCCACCTCGCGTCCGCGCCTCGGATGAGCCGCCGCGCGCGGTCGCTCGCCTGGCGCGGCCTCCTCTGGCGCCTCCCGCTCTCCGCCGCCGTGTTCGGCGCCGCCGTGCTCACCTTCGCCGGCGCCTCGCTCGGCCCCCTGTACGCGCGCGCCGCCTCCGAGTCGACCCTGCGCGACACCCTGACGCAGGAGCCGGCGAACGCCACCGGCCTCTCGCTCGAGGCCACCCGACGCGTCGACGGCCTCCCGAGCCAGGAGCTCACCCTGTCGCAGATCGACTCCTCCCTGAGGGCCGCGCCGAAGGCGTCGTCGCTGCCGGAGTTCGGGGGCGGGATCGACTCTCTCGTCCTCGCCAGCAAGGCGGGCGTCGACGGCTTCCTCGGCGTGAACACTCAGGAGGTCTGGCGTGCCGGCGCCTGCGCCCGGATGCACTTCACGGCGGGGCGGTGCCCGACGAAGCCGGGCGAGATCGCGGTCTCGGCGCGGACCGTCGCGCACACCTCCTACGGCTGGAAGCTCGGCGGCACGGTCTCGCTCGCATCGGGCGACGAGAGGGTCGTCGGCGTGTACGAGGCGAAGGACACCGCGGCGCCGTTCTGGTTCGGGCACGGCTACTTCGACGCCCAGGTCGACCTCACCGGCGTCGACACGGTCGACGCGGTGTTCGTCTCGCGGTCGACCTTCGAGGCCCTGCCGTCCGAGACCGTGGTGCACGGCTACCGCGACTATCCCCTCGTGGCCTCGCGAGTGCGCCTCGCGGGGGTCCCGGGCCTGCAGGAGCACGCGGCTCGCGTCCAGTCCCGCTTCGCCGACCACTCGCGCTTCACGGTCGTCACCGGGCTCTCGCGCGTCCTCGCCGACGCCGCCCGGCAGCGGCACCAGGTGGAGCTCGGCGCCGGCCTCGTCACCGCGCAGCTGACGGTGCTCGGCTGGCTCGTGCTGTTCCTCATGATGGCGGACGCTGTGGAGGCACGCGGCGCCGAGCTCGCCCTCGCGAAGCTCCGCGGTCTCTCGCCCTGGGCGCTCTGGCGCTTCGGCCTCGCCGAGCCCCTGCTCGTCCTGATCGCGGCCCTCCCGGTCGGGTTCGCCGTGGGCTATGCGGGCTCCGTCGTCTTCGCCTCTCGGGCGCTGCTGCCCGGAACCCCTGTTGCGGTGCCCGTCACCGCGCCGCTGGCCGCCCTGGCGGCGTTCGCCGGCGGCCTGGTGGCCGCCCTGGTCGCGGCACGGCAGGTGGTGCGACGCACCGTCATCGCTCAGTGGAGGCGCACGGCCGAGTCCCGCCCGGTTCCGCGCTGGCTCCTCGGTGCCGAGATCGCGCTCTCGGTCGTCGCCATCGGCCTTCTCGTCGTCCTGGTGCGACTGCCCTCGGCGTCGAGCCTGACGCTCCTCGCTCCGGGTCTGCTCGTCGTGGCGGTCTCGCTCCTCGGCAGCAGGCTGATCCCCCGGGCGGCCCGGCTGGCCGTCGCCCCGACGCGCGCCACTCGACGGATCGGCCTGTTCCTGGCCGCCCGGCAGGTCTCCCGTCGGCCGGCCGGCCTCCGTCTCGCGGCGCTCCTCGCCGTCGCTGTCGGGCTCTCGTGCTTCGGCGTCGCCGGCGAGTCCGTGGCGACGGCGAACCGCGCCTTCCGGGCCGATGCCGAGATCGGGGCGGACCGTGTCGCCACCGTCCAGATCGCGGGCGACGTCGATCCCGTCGACGCGGTCGACCGGGCGGACCCCGACGGCACCTGGGCGATGGCGGCCGCCACCTGGCTGCCGAACGGCGGGACCATCTCGGGCACGATCCTGGGCGTCGACGCCTCGCGGATCGCGGCTGTGGGCGCCGGGTCGCGCGGCGGCCCGACGCCGACGCAGCTCGCCGCCGACCTCCGTGCCGGGGCGGCTCCGGCGATCCGGTTCACGGGCACCTCGCTCGCCGTCTCGCTCTCGGCGTCGGCGATCGATCCTGCGGCCGCACCCCTTCTGCAGGTCAACCTTCGCTCGGCGACGGGCAAGGAGGTCGACGTCGAGTCGACGGCCATCGCGAACGGCACCTCGACCCACGGCGTCGCTGTGCCGTGCTCCGACGGCTGCGTGCTGCTCGGGCTCACCTGGGACCGCCGGATCGAGGTCACCGGTCGCATGAGCGGCACGATCACCGTCACAGGGCTCGCTGCCCGCGCGAGCGCGACCGCCTCACCCCGAACCCTCGACGCGCGGCTCGACGACGCGAGCGCCTGGCGGGCGGCCACCCCGCAGGGCCAGGCGACCGACCGCCTGCGTGCGACGAAGCTCGGGCTCACCGACCGCTACAGCAGCGACGAAGGGGGTTACGGCGGGGTGGCGTCGACGGCCGTCTCGGATCCTGCGCCCCTTGTCGCAGCTTCGCCTTCCATCGTTCCCGCGGCGAAGGCCGACCGGGTGCTCGTCGACGACTCCGGCGTCTCGCTGCCGATCACCCTGGTCGGCAGGAGCCCGGTCGTGCCGCGCGTGCTCGACTTCGGCGCCGTCGGAGACCTCACCGCCCTCCGCTCCGGACTGCCGTCGTTCGACACCGTGGCGACCTGGCAGGTGTGGCTCTCCCCGCGGGCTCCCGCAGACGCCCTGGCTCGCCTGAGGAAACAGGGCATCGAGGTGGAGAGCGTTCAGACCGCGGCGGCGAGGTCCGCGCTGTACGGTCGGCAGGCTCCTGCGCTCTCGATGCTGCTGCTGCTCGTCGCGTCGTTCGTCGGGGCGGTGCTCGCCGGTGGCGCCACGGCCGTGTCGATCGCGTCGTCGGCCCGGCGGAGGTCGTACGAGCTGGCGGCGCTGCGGGCGATTCGGGTGCCGACCGGCGCGCTCTTCCGATCGGCCGCGCTGGAGCAGGCGATGCTGCTCGGCGGCGCCGCCGTGCTGGGCCTGCCGACCGGCATCGTCGCGGCTCTCGTGGTGCTGCCGGTGCTGCCCGAGTTCACGACGTCGACGCCGGTCGTGCTCGACTTCGTGCCGCACGCGGCCCCGCTCGTCGTGTTCGCCGTCGGGTTCGCGGCGCTCGTGGCCGCGACCGCGCTGGTGGGGGCCGCGGTCGTGCTGAGCCATGCCCGCGCGTCGAGGCTCAGGGAGGGCGAGGAATGAGCGGCATCCCCGCACACAGCGGCGCCGAGGGCGTCGTCTGCACCGGCCTCCGCCACGAGTACGTCGTCGACGGGTCGCCGGTGGTCGCGCTCGACGACGTGTCGCTGCGCGTCGAGGCGGGTGCGACGGCGGCGATCATCGGCCCCTCGGGGTCGGGCAAGTCGACGCTGCTGACTCTCCTGGCCGGGCTGCAGCGGCCCACGGCGGGGAGCGTCTTCGTCGGCGAGACCGACCTCACCGCGCTCGACGAGCGCCGGCTCCTGCGCCTTCGCGCCACCCGGCTGGCGGTCGTGGCGCAGAACCCCTTCCGCAACCTGCTGCCCTACGGCACCTGCGTCGACAACCTGCTGTTCGCGCAGCGGGCTCCGCGGAGCCACGGGCGATCCGACCTCCCGGCGATCGAGCCGCTGCTGGACGAGATCGGGCTCTCGCGGGTCGCGGGCACGCGCTGCGACCGGCTGTCGGGCGGCGAGAGGCAGCGGCTGGCGCTGGCGGCGGCCCTGGCCACCGGTCCGAGCGTGCTGGTCACGGACGAGCCGACGAGTCAGCTCGACTCCGTCACCGGGGCCGCGGTCGCCGACCTGCTCGTGTCGACCGCGGTCTCGCGCGGGGTCACCGTGATCGCCGTCACGCACGACACGGCCCTCGCGTCGCGGATGGACACGCGCTTCCGGATCGCCGACGGGAGGCTGGTGCCGTGAGCGTTCTGCTTGCTTCCGGAATCCGCTACGTCCGCGATGGCCGGGCGATCCTCGACGACGTGTCGCTGTGGGCGCCTCCGGGGGCCGTCACGGCCGTGATCGGGCCGTCAGGATCCGGCAAGTCCAGCCTCCTGGCGATCCTCGCCGGCCTCGAGCAGCCCGACGCGGGCACCGTCACGAACCCGTTCGAGGCGTCGCGGACGGCCCTGATCCTGCAGGCCTACGGCCTCGTGAGTCTCCTCACCGCCAGCGAGAACGTCGAGATGGCGCTGCAGGCCGACGCGGGGCTGTCGCGGCGCAGGATCCGTCGGCGTGCGGCCGCGGCCCTGGCCGAGGTCGGCCTCGAGCCGGTCGCCGACCACCTCACCGAGGCGCTCTCCGGCGGTCAGCAGCAGCGCGTCGCGATAGCGCGGGCGCTCGTCGTCGCCCCTCGGCTGCTCATCGCGGACGAGTTCACCGCCGAGCTCGACCCCGTGTCGCGGGGCCGGGTCGACGGCATGGTCCGGGGGCTGGCGCGCGGCGGGGCGACCGTCGTCATCGCGACGCACGACCCGGCGATCGCGGCGGCGGCCGACCACGTGCTCGATCTCGGGGCGCCTTCGGCGTAGTCCCGGCCCGCCCCGCCACGCCGAGCGGCAGAATTCTGCTGATGTGGCACCGTGGCATCGGCATTCTCTTGCCACTCAGCGAACCCCGAAGGGGCGAATGCGGCCTCGACGCGTCGCGGCTGGTGCCCCGCGGCGGGCTGATGTGACCGGGCCCAAGGCGCCGGTGCCGACCGTCGACGAGGCCCGTGCGCTCCTGCGACGCATCGCGGGAGCGCTCGGGCCTGCCGAGCGCGCGATCGTCGCGGCGCAGGTCGAGTCGATCGTGTCGGTCAGCGGCACGGCCGAGTACCTCGACCTGCACCTCGAAGGCGATCCTCCACGCCTCGACTGGCCCGAAGCGCCCCTGCACGCCCGAGGCGACGCGGCCGACGCCGAGGGAGAACCGCTCGGCGGCTTCCTCGTCTGGATGAAAACCGGGCTCCTCGACTCCATCGAGTTCCACGTCTACACGGCCGACTCGTACACCTGGCCTCCCCTCGACGCGGTCGAGCCGCGCCTGCGCGACTGACGCCATGGCGGGCGGCAGGATGGGTGAGTGAAGCACGAAGAACGCCTCCCCATCCACGACCCCGAGCTCTGGGAGAGGGGCGAGAGCGTTCTCGGCGCCGACTTCCGCGCCATGAGCGCCCGCGTCCTCGAGGTGACGGCGCTCACGCACCGTCTCAACGCGCTGGCGTTCGACGACGAGGAGGGTCGTGCCGAGGTGCTGTCGGCGATCCTGGGCCGCCCGCTGCCGTCGCGGCTGACCGTGTACCCGCCGTTCTACACCGACCACGGCCTGAATCTGCGACTCGGCGAGCGGGTCTTCATCAACCAGGGCTGCACGTTTCTCGACTACGGCGGCATCACGCTCGGCGACGGGGTGATGGTGGGGCCCAAGGCGACGTTCATCACTATGGGGCACCCGGTCGACCCGGGCGAGCGGAGGCAGTTCCTCACCGGGGCGCCGATCGTGGTCGAGGAGAACGTGTGGATCGGTGCGGGCGCCATGATTCTGCCGGGCGTGACGATCGGGCGCGACTCCGTCGTGGCGGCCGGTGCGGTCGTCGCCGACGACGTTCCCGCGCAGGCCCTCGTCGCCGGGCCGAAGGCCGCGGTCGTGCGGCGCTGGTAGCGCTGCCGTCCGCTGCCGTCCTCGCCCCGCCCGCCTCATCCGTCCGCCGAGTGGCAGGAAACTGCTGATGCGGAGGGGCCCCGATCAGCAGATTCTTGCCACTCGCCGGACGCAGGGCCCGGCAGGCCGGGAGCGGGCCGGCGTCAGGCGAGGGCGTCGCCCCAGCCCACGTCGCCGTGCGCGAAGAGCACGCGGCGACCGTCCTCGCCACGCCAGACGTCGATCCACGAGGGCGTGCGCCCCCGGCCGAGGACTTCGGGCTCGGAGCCGGCGAGTCGCAGGATCTCGACGTCGCCCGGCGAAAGCCAGCTCATCCGGCACTCCGGCGAACCTCCGCACCCGCACCCCTCCCACGCGATCCGCACGCCGGCATCGGTCCGCAGGATCCGCACCGCGTCGCTCCCGGCGACCTCCTCGGCCACCACCGTGAGCACGACCCCCTGCGGGTCGTAGAGGTCGCCGTCCGGGCTGACGCCGCCGGCGTACCGGCGCCGCGGGTCGTCGCTCGGGTCGAGCGGGCGCGCCTCCACGTCGGCGACGATGTCGCGCATGCTCGGCCGCCTGCTCTTCATGCGACCACTCTCGCACGCGCCGGTTGGCACGGCGATCCCGGGCGACTGCACGCACTCCGGGCGATCTAGTCGGCCCGGCGTGCGTCAACTCGCCCGGACTCGAACGAGGAGTGCCGTTTCACGCACGGAGTGGCGTCACGAAGCCACTCCTTGCGTCACACGGCGCTCCTTGCGGGCCGGAGGCGACGTCAGCGCCGCCGGTACTCGGCCGGCGCCGCGCGGTGGGACGATCCGGTGCGGGCCGCACGCACGATGAAGAGCGCGACGGAGGCGACGAGCGCCAGGGCTCCTGGCACGAAGGCGGCGGTCATGAAGACGTCGAGCCAGCGCGGAGCGGGGTTCGGCAGCGTGCTCTCGCCGTAATTGAACGCGACATTCATCCCCTGCAGGACGGCGATTGTGCACGCGACCCAGATCGTGGCCGTCATGACGAGCGCCGCGGTCAGCCGGGGCGCGGCCGCCTTCTCGACGAACGCGCGCCAGGCGAGAGCGGCTCCGCCGACGACCGCGATGAGAGCCGGTGCCGCGGTCGCGACGACGAGGGCGCCCTTGCCGAAGGTCGCCGCACCGACGACGAGCGTCCCGAGCTCCACGACGAGAGCCCCCACCGTCGCCCAGACCAGCGCCCTGGCGAGGCGGCTCCGCCGAGGGAACCGCGCCCGCTCGGCGTCCTCGCGACCGGCGTTCCGCGGCAGGGCGGGCAGCGTCATGAGCCGGCAGTGCCCGACCCGGCGGCGCCCGTTGCACCGGCGGCCTGCCGCTGCTTCACGTAGCCGACGATCGCGTTGGCGTGCCCGTGGCCGAGCCCGTGCTCGGTCTTCAGCCACGACACGATCTCCATGTGCTTCGACACCGGCGCCGCCTCGACGAGGTCGAACCAGTGCTGCATGGGTTGGCCGTACTTCTTCTCGATCGACGGGAAGTACGAGGCCGGCCCGGTCACCTTCTCGGTCATGGGCCGAGGTTAGCGCGAGACCGGTATGGCAGTCGACGTGCGCAGCCCGTCGACGAACACCCGGGTGAGCGTCGGGGCGAGGGGCGCAGGAGCACCGGGAACCCCGTGCTGCAGCATCGCCACCCCGGTCAGCACCTCGCGCGCCTCCACGTCGCTCCGCGCCGCACCGCTGTCGACCGCACGCGCGAGCAGCTCGGCGAACGCCGGGGTGAGCTGCCCGAGCAGAAGGTCCGGCAGCCCCTCATACGCCGCGTCCCCCGAGTGCAGCGCCTCGGCGAGACCCTGCTTCGTGCCGACGAACCTCGTGAACCGGTCGACGAACGCCACGACGGCGTCCCACGGGTCGGCCGCGTCGGCGAGCGTCTCGGCCAGCGCGATGCACTCGTCGACCTCGTGCTGCAGGACGGCGACGATGAGGTCGGAGCGGCGAGGGAAGTGCCGGTACAGAGTGCCGACGCCGACGCCGGCGGCGTCGGTGATCTGCTTCGCGGGCGCGTCGACGCCCTCGTCGGCGAACACCGCGCGGGCGGCGTCGACGACGGCGGTGGCGTTGCGGGTGGCGTCGGAGCGCATGGTGTCGGATCCTGTCGTTGCTTAACGGAAAGCCATTCCGTATAGTTGCGGAAGAGCATTCCGTTTCGCAGGAGCGTACCGGAGGATCGACGAAAAGAGAAGCCCGCCATGCAGTACCGCACCCTCGGCCGCACCGGCATCAAGGTCAGCCCCTACGCCCTCGGGGCCCTCATGTTCGCCACGAGCATGGGCAACGAGCCGGCCGAGTCCGAGCGCATCATCCACCGCGCGCTCGACGCCGGCATCAACCTCGTCGACACGTCCGATGCGTACGCCGACTCCGAGGAGGTCGTCGGTCGCGCCCTCAAGGGTCGCCGCGACGCCGTCGTGCTGGCGACGAAGTTCGGGCGCCCGGTCGACGACGACCCGAACCACACGGGAGCGTCGAGGCGCTGGATCATGCAGGCCGTCGAGCGGTCGCTGAAGCGGCTGCAGACCGACTGGATCGACGTCTACCAGCTGCACCGACCGGATCCTGCGACCGACATGGAGGAGACCCTCTCGGCCCTCACCGACCTCGTCCGTCAGGGCAAGATCAGGGCGTTCGGCACGTCGAACCTCGACGCCTCCGAGATCGTCGAGGCGCACGCGATCTCCGAGCGACGCGGCTACGAGCGTCTGCGCACCGAGCAGCCCGCCTACTCGCTGCTCAACCGCGGCATCGAGCGCGAGGTGCTGCCGGTCGCGCAGCGCACGGGCATGGGAATCCTCACCTGGGGCCCGCTCGGCCAGGGCATGCTCACCGGGCGGGTGCGGCGCGGGCAGGAGACCGACGTGATCCGCTCGCGCTTCCTCACCTCGTTCAGCGACGCCCGGCGCCTCGACGCTGTCGAGGAGTACGTCGCACTGGTTTCGGATGCGGGCATCTCGATGCCGCACCTCGCCATGGCGTTCGTCATCGCGCACCCCGGCGTCACGAGCGCCCTGCTCGGCGCCCGCACCATGGAGCAGCTCGACGACCTCCTCGCCGGGGTCGACACGGTGCTCGACGACGACCTGCTCGATCGGATCGACGCGATCGTCCCTCCCGGCACCGACATCGGCACGCTCGACCAGGCCTACGTGCCGCCGTCGCTGCAGGATCCGGGACTCCGCCGCCGCCCTGTCTCCTCGCGCGGCGCCGTCTGACTCCGAAGGCCCGGGCTGTCGCTCGCCCGAGTCGTCGACGGCCCCACCACCGCCGCGCGCCGGCCCGTGGCCGCGCCGCCACCGGCGCCCTCGTACGATGGCTGGATGAGCGACGCGACCGGCCCGACCCTCGACAGCGGCGTGCGGCAGTGGCAGGTGCGGCCAGCCGACCTCGACGACCTGGTGCGGACGTTCGCCCGGTTCGCGCTCGTCCGGCAGCCGTTCGTCTGGATCGGCGGACTGCTGGCGGTCGTGATGCTCATCTCGAGCTTCGGCAGCCACGACCTCGGGCTCCTGCTCTACGGGCTCTTCATCATCGCCGCGTTCACGCTCGTCTACGGGCTGAACATCCGGCGGTCGTCGCGCAGCATCCGCACGTCGTACCAGCCGGGCTCGCTGGTGACGACCGCGTTCGGGTACGCCGGATTCACCGTCACGACTCCGCGGGGCGTGGTGCGACACGACTACGGCGCGTTCCGCCGGGTCGCCGTGCAGGGCAGGTGGGTGCTGCTGCTGAATCGGAACGTGCGGGTCTGGTCGATCCTGCCGCGTGACATCTTCCCCGACGAGGCGATCGAGCGCGTGCGCGTCGCCCCGCCCAGCGTCGGCTAGTTCGGACCGAGTCTCGCGTGCGCCCTGCCCGTCGCAGGCGGCGTAGGGTCGCGGCATGTCCGCCCGACTGGTTGCTCTCCGCATCGACGCGCTCGACCCCGCCGCGTCCGCGCGGTTCTGGGCCGAGCTGTTCGACTGGCCCGAGCCGCGTGTCGACGGCGACGGCTCGGCGACCCTCGTTCCGCCCGACGACACCGGCTTCGACCTCGTGTTCGTGGCGGCCGCGACGCCGAAGCGCGAGAAGAACCAGATGCACTTCGACGTGACCTCCGAGTCGCAGGAGGCGCAGGATCAGCAGGTCGCCCACGCCCTCGCCCTCGGCGGCCGCCACATCGACGTCGGGCAGCTGCCCGAAGAGCTCCACGTCGTGCTCGCCGACCCCGAGGGCGACGAGTTCTGCGTCGTCGAGCCAGGCAACTCCTTCCTCGCCGACTGCGGCCGGATCGGGGCCCTGTCGTCCGACGGCACGCAGGCCGAGGGGTACTTCTGGGCGGCCGCGCTCGACTGGCCGCTCGTCTGGGACCAGGACGAGGAGACCGCAGTCCGCTCCCCCGCCGGCGGCCCCAAGATCACCTGGGGCGGCCCGCCGATCGACGAGCGTCACGAGCCGAATCGCTGGCGGTTGGCGCTCGAGGTCGAGGGCGCAGGAGCCGACGCCCTCCGTGCCGAGACCGCTCGCCTCGTCGCCCTCGGAGCGCGCGTCGTCGACGACAGCGCCTCGGCCCCCGTGCTCGCCTCCCCCGACGGGAACCTGTTCCACCTGTCCGCCGGGCGCTGACGACCCGCGCGTCGAGACACCCGCGACCCGACAGATTCGTCGTCTGCGGGGCCCGTTCGCGTCGGGTCAGGCGTGTCTCGGCGGTCGCAGCGCTAGCCCCGCTTCCAGACGTACGGGGTCGTCGTCGACACCTTGAGCAGCCCTGAGCGCTCGAGGATGGGCCGCGAAAACTCCGTCGAGTCGCTGTGGATCAGCGTCTTGCCGAGGGCGACGGCCGACCGTGCCCGAGCCGCGGTGAGTGCGCGGTAGATGCCCTTGCGCCGCCACTCGGGCAGCGTCGCCCCGCCCCAGATCCCGGCGAACGACGTGCCGGGTACGGGCTCGAGCCGCCCCGCGCAGACCACGGTGTCACCGGCGAGGGCTACCCAGAGCTCCATGTCGGGGTCGCGGGCGAATCTCGCGAGGGTCGCCGCCTCCATGCCCGCCGCATCTTCCGCTGTGTCGCCGAAGACGCCCGCCTCCATGGCGCACATGGCGCGGACGCCGGCGGCGTCGGTGACCCGGCACAGCGCGACGCCGGGTGGCAGCGGGACGTCGGCGATCAGATCCTGCGCATCGCCGATCATGATCGACTCGGGGTCGTCGGGCCGGAACCCGTTCGCGAGCAGGGCTTCGTGCAGCCCCGGCGCGCGGTCGTGGCCGCGGGTCTTCCACTCGACCGACGTGATGGTCTCGTCCGCCGTGTAGTGAGCGAAGGCCTCGGGCACGAGGGCCGCGATCTCGGGCTCGCCGAGGTCACCGAGCGACTGATACGTGATGAACCCTCGGCCGCTGGCGAACGTGACGAGCCGCAGCGGGCCGAGCCGTTCGACCGAGACGGCACTCGGCGTCTCGGCGTCGGTGCGGAGCTGCTCGTCGTAGGCGGCGAGCAGGCGGGCTCGGGTGGCGTCGTCGTCGGTGGTCACGCATCCATCCTGCCGCAGGATCCGACGGTGGCCGTCAGACGGCTGCTCCGTCGGCGAGGTGGTGCTCCGCGGCGTCCTCCAGCTCGGCGGCCTGCGCGTCGGCGAGCCTCCGCTCGGCGTCGAGGTCGAGGCCGCGGGTGAAGATCCAGTACAGGCCTCCCGCGATCGGGAGCCCGATGAACAGCGAGATGTCGACACCGCCCATGGCCTTGGCGATGAAGCCCACGTAGAAGGCCGTGTTGAAGAACGGCGTCATGCAGACGAAGCCGATCAGGTAGGACGCGATGCCGGCCCAGCCCCAGCGGCGGTAGATGCCGGACGGCTTGAAGATCTCGGCGATGGCGTAGTGCCCGCGGCGGACGATGAAGAAGTCGGTCAGGTTGACGGCCGTCCACGGGATGAAGAAGTAGAGCACCAGCACCAGGAACGACGAGAAGTTCGTCGCGAAGTTGCTGGACGCGAACAGCGCCAGCACGCCCGAGATGAGCGCCGTGATCACGACCGTGACGATGCGGACGAGCAGCGTCGGGTTGACCTTCTTGACGCTGTCGATCGACGAGATGAGGGTGAGCGACCCGCCGTACATGTTCAGGACGATCACGGCGATGAGCCCGAACGCGAAGATGAGCAGGGCGATGGTTCCGAAGCCGGGGAACAGGTCGTTCGAGACCTGCTCGATGGCCGGGATCGGGTCGCCGGCGTCGAAGTTCTTCACCGCCGCGGCGAGGTAGGCACCGAGGAAGATCATCCAGGCGCCCCCGACGGCCGAGCCCCAGAACGTCCAGCGGAACGTCTGGCTGGTCGGCGTGGTGGCGGGCAGGTAGCGCGAGTAGTCGGAGACGTAGATCGCCCACGAGATCTGGTACCCGGCGACGACGGAGAGCTGCGCGAAGAACGCCAGCGGCGAGAAGTGCCCCAGGTCGAACGAGCCCGCCGGCAGGTGCAGGTGCGTGATGCCCGCGAGGGTGAGCAGGGCCAGGGCGGCGATCGTGAGGTAGCTGAGGTAGCGCTCCATGCGGTGGATGAGGTCGTAGCCGGCGATGGCGATGACCGCGCTCACGACCGTGACGATCCAGAACCAGAGCGGGTTGAGGCCCGTCGCCGTGTGGATGGCGGTGCCGATCGCCTCGCCGGCGAGCACCGTGTTGAAGATGTTGAAGCCGGCGTACTGCAGGAACGCGAACAGCCACACGAGCAGCGCGCCGATGTAGCCGAACTGCGGCCGCGACTGGATCATCTGCGGCAGCCCCAGCTGCGGGCCCTGCGACGAGTGCGCCGCCATGAAGAACGTGCCGATGATGAGGCCGAGCACGATCGCGATCAGCGACCAGATCAGGTTGCCGCCGTCGACGAAGCTCACGACGCCGATGGCCAGCGTGGTGATCTGCGCGTTGCACATGAACCACAGCGGGCCGATGTGCCACACCTTCCCGTGCCGCTCGCTGCGGGGCACGTAGTCGATCGAGCGGACCTCGATCGAGCGGGTGGAGCGGGTGGCGGTGTCCGGCGACTGGGTCATGGGCGACTCCTCGGGAGGCGGCGGTGCGCGGTGGGGATCCGCTTACGAAAGTGGATCCGCTGCTCCTGCGTCAAATGCCGTGCCGTCGCTGTTGCCGTCGGGGCCTGCCGAAACGGCAGCGTCAGGCGGGGCTGGTCTCGGCTCTGACAGGGGTCTCTCCGGAAGGTTGCGCGCCTTCCGCGGTGGGTGGGGCCACGGGCGCGAGCCGGCTCTGACGTCGTTCCGAGTGCAGGAGCAGCGGCCACAGCCCGAACAGCACGACTGCCAGCACCGCGGCAAGCGCCGACACGGCCAGAGCGCACTCCATCGCGAGCGGCGCGTTGCTCCTCGCGGTGAAGTCGAGCCACTCCCAGGCCAGGACACCGAGTGCGCCGACACCGACGCAGCCGAGGGCCGCATTCCGGATCGTCGCCGAGGCCGGGAACGCGTAGTGCGCCAGCAGCTTCGCCGCGAGCACCGCCTGCAGCTTCTTGACGGCGACGAGCGCCTCGCCGTCGAGGGAGGGCTCGAGCTTCGCCAGCCGCTCGAGGAGCTTGATCCGCGAACGACGGCGGCTCACCCCGAGCACCGCGCCGAGTGCCGCCACGGCGGCCGAGGCGATGCCCACGAGCAGGGTCGAGAGGGCTGTTCCGGTCATGGTGTTCCTCCTCACTGATGTGGAGGAACTCTCGCTCGTGGCCGAGCCGCCGGCCATAGGCAGAACGACGTAGGTGTGAGTGGGCCCTACCGGGCTCGAACCGATGACATCCACGGTGTAAACGTGGCGCTCTACCAACTGAGCTAAAGGCCCGCACGCGACCTCGGCCGCAGCGTCGCACCATCGTACCGAACCGGCCGCGCGTTTCCTGTCGCACACGATTCCGGCCATGGTGCCAGCGAAAGTCCGCTGGCTGCATGGCCGAAACCCGTTGCGACACCGACGCGAGAGGCCGGGACGGCGTGAGGCCGCGGGGCCACGGGATGCCACGACCAGTGGCACCGGGGTGCCACAGGGCGTCCGCAGGGCGGATGCACAGGTTCAGCCGCGAGACCGGTGCGCCGCCGCGAACGCCGCCGATAGCGTCCAGACATGAACGCTGACGCTCATCGACACGCCGGAGCTCCGGCTCCCGCCGACCGCTCCACCGACAGCCGCACGGCCCTCCTCGCGGGCCGCGACCTCACCGTCGACCTGGCACGGGCCTCCTGCGTGCTCCTCGTGGTGGTCGTCCACCTGCTCATGTTCGCCGTGTCGCGCACCGCGGCCGGGGCGCTCGTCGTGACGGCACCCCTGACGCACGAGCCGTGGTTCGCCCGGGCCACCTGGTTCGGCCAGATCATGCCCCTGTTCTTCGTGGTCGGCGGATTCGCCAGCGCGACGGCGTGGGCGTCGGCCGAGCGCCGGGGGCAGGATGCCGGCGACTACGTCCGCGGCAGACTCCTCCGCCTCGGCCGGCCCGCGGCAGCGGTGTTCGTGTTCCTCGCGGTGGGGCTCGGCGTGGCGACCATCGCCGGGGCGCCTCCCGCGATCCTGCGCACCACCGCCGTCGGCATCGGGTCGCCGCTGTGGTTCCTCGCGGCGTACGGCATCACGCAGCTGTTCGTGCCGCTCATGGCGCGGCTGCACCGAGTGAACCCGTGGGCGACCCTCGCGGTGCTCGCGACGGCGGGACTGCTCGTCGACCTGGGCCGTCATGCGACCGGTGTGACCGACTTCGGCCTGCTGAACATGGTGTTCGTGTGGCTGTTCGTGCAGCAGCTCGGCTTCGTCTACGCCTCGGGCTGGCTCGAGCGCATGCCGGTGGCGGTGCTCGTCGCGGTGCCGCTGGCCTGCTGGGCGCTCCTCGTGCCGATGACGCGCTCGGGCATCTGGTCGGCCGACATGCTCACCGACCAGA
Source organism: Frondihabitans australicus (assembly GCF_003634555.1). NCBI lineage: Bacteria > Bacillati > Actinomycetota > Actinomycetes > Micrococcales > Microbacteriaceae > Frondihabitans > Frondihabitans australicus. The sequence continues at coordinate 1,170,679 of NZ_RBKS01000001.1, read as the reverse complement.
ACCCGCCGATGACCACGCTCGCGGTGCTCGGCGTCGCGCAGCTCTTCCTGCTGCGGCTCTTCCGACCGGCGCTCGCGCGCCTCATGCAGACGAGGGCCGCGCAGAACGTCGTGTTCGTCGTGGGCAGCCGCGGCATGACCGTCTACCTGTGGCACCTGCCGCTGGCCGTGCTGCTCACCGGGGCGCTCGTGCTCGTGGGCGCGCCCCTGCCCGTGCCCGGTTCTCCGGTGTGGTGGGCCAGCAGGATCCCGATGTACGCCGCCGTCCTCGCCCTCGCCTTCACCGTGTCGCTCGTGGTGGGCCGGCTGGAGCGTGCTCCCCGCCCGGTGCCGGCCGGCGACCGGCGTCCGTCGCTGATCGTCATCGCGGCGGCGGCCGTCCTGACGATCGTCCCGCCGTTCGTGGTCATGCTCGACGGTCTCGACCTCGCCTGGGCCGTCATCGGCGCAGTGGCCCTGCCGCTGGCGATGTGGCTGCTCGGCCGCACTCGGCCTCAGGCCGCGCCGACGCCGATCTGCCAGGACACGCCGAACCGGTCGGCGACCCAGGCGTAGCGCTCGTTGAACGGATACGTGTCGAGCGGCATGAAGACCTGGCCGTCGGCGGCGAGGACTCCCACGAGCGCGTCGACGTCGGCGGCCTGTGCGCAGTCGACGGCGAGCGAGATCGACGGCGTGAAGGTGAAGTCGTGGACGGGCGCCGAGTCGATGCAGCGGAACCTCTGCCCGGCCAGCGAGAACGCCGCGAAGGCGATGGTCCCGTCGTCGGCTCGCTGCACGTGCTCGATGGCGGAGCCTCCGAACGCGGAGGTGTAGAGGTCGATCGCAGCCTGGGCGTCGCCGGTGAACATGAGCTGCGGCTCGATGCGGAGGGGATCGATCTGGTCGGCCATGGCTTCGACCGTACCCAGGATCCGGGGCTCCTGCGCCCTGATGTCTCCCCGCCCGGCGCTGCTACGCGGTGACGGGCACGAGGGCGTCGAGCGCCTCGCGGTACGCGTCGATGGAGCGGGCCTCGCCGGGAGCGGTGATGAAGTGCTCGCGGATGATGCCGGCGGCGTCGATGAGGTAGGTCGCGCGGTTCGCAAAGCCCTTGTGCTCCAGGAAGACGTCGTAGAGGCGCGACACCTCTCCGTGCGGCCAGAAGTCGGCGAGGAGGGTGAAGTCGTAGCCCTCGTCTTCGGCGAAGGCGCGCAGCGTGGCCTTGGAGTCGACCGAGATGCCGATCAGCTCGACCCGGTGGTCCTGGAACATCGCGATGTTGTCGCGGAGGGCGCACAGCTCGCTGGTGCAGGTCGAGGAGAACGCGAGGGGGAAGAACACGAGGGCGACGGGCTTGACTCCGCGGAAGTCGGTGAGGCGGACGTGCTCGCCGAACTGGTTGGGGAGATCGAAGTCGGGTGCCTGGACGTCGTTCGCCAGAGCCATGTCGGGGTTCCTTCCGTGCCGCCTCGCGCGTGCGGGCACGAAGAGAGATGCTACGCCGCCGACACGCCGACGCAACCCCGCGTTCACGTGGTTCGCTCGACGCGAAGGGAGTGGAGGGGCGACGAACGCGTTGTCGGTTTCGGCAACTAGAGTGGTCGTGCGGGTTCTGCCCCGTCTCCCACCCATTCGGACGACGACGTACCCGCGCGCACGGCGCCACCCACTCAGGCGGCCCGGTGCAGATTGTGTTCCCTACAAAAGAACGAGGTCAAAGGGTGTCGGTCAACGAACAGGATCCGTATTCGGTCGACGATTTCGATCGGGATCCAGAGGAAACCGCGGAGTGGAAGGAGTCGCTCGACGCCCTCGTCGCGGCCCACGGCCACGAGCGGGCCCGCGAGATCATGTTGAGCCTGCTTCAGCGCTCGCACGAGCTGCACGTCAACATCCCGACGGTGCCGACCACCGACTACATCAACACCATCGCGCCCGAGAACGAGCCGGCCTTCCCCGGCGACGAAGAGGTCGAGCGCCGCTACCGCAAGTGGCTCCGCTGGAACGCCGCGATCATGGTGCACCGCGCCCAGCGCCCCGGCATCTCGGTCGGCGGTCACATCTCGACCTACGCGTCCTCGGCGGCTCTCTACGAGGTCGGCTACAACCACTTCTTCCGCGGCCAGGGAGCTCCCGGCGGCGGCGACCAGATCTTCTTCCAGGGCCACGCCTCCCCCGGCATGTACGCCCGCTCCTTCCTCGAGGGCCGACTCGACGAGCACGCCCTCGACGGCTTCCGCCAGGAGAAGTCGCACGGCGCCGACGGCCTCTCTTCGTACCCGCACCCGCGGCTCATGCCCGACTACTGGCAGTTCCCCACGGTGTCGATGGGCCTCGGGCCGATCAACGCCATCTACCAGGCGCAGGTCGCGAAGTACCTCACCAACCGCGGCATCAAGGACGCCTCCGACCAGCAGGTCTGGGCGTTCCTCGGCGACGGCGAGCTCGACGAGGTCGAGTCGCGCGGCCAGCTCCAGGTCGCGGCGAACGAGGGTCTCGACAACCTCAACTTCGTGATCAACTGCAACCTGCAGCGTCTCGACGGCCCGGTGCGCGGCAACGGCAAGATCATCCAGGAGCTGGAGAGCTTCTTCCGCGGCGCCGGCTGGAACGTCATCAAGGTCGTTTGGGGTCGCGAGTGGGACTCCCTCCTCGCGAACGACGCCTCCGGCGCGCTCCTCAACCTCATGAACCGCACGCCCGACGGCGACTTCCAGACCTACAAGGCCGAGTCGGGCGCCTACGTCCGCGAGAACTTCTTCGGCCGCGACCCCAAGGCGCTCGAGCTCGTCAAGGACTACTCCGACGAGGAGATCTGGCACCTCAAGCGCGGCGGCCACGACTACCGCAAGGTCTACGCGGCCTACAAGGCGGCCAGCGAGCACAAGGGCCAGCCGACCGTGATCCTGGCGAAGACGGTCAAGGGCTACGGCCTCGGCCCGACCTTCGAGGGCCGCAACGCGACCCACCAGATGAAGAAGCTCACGCTGAAGGACTTGAAGGCCTTCCGCGACGAGATGAGCATCCCGATCACCGACGCGGTGCTGGAGGAGAACCCCTACCTGCCGCCGTACTACCACCCCGGTCAGAACGACGAGGCGATCGAGTACCTCCAGGCGCGTCGTCGCGACCTCGGCGGCTACATCCCCGAGCGTCGCACCAAGCACACCGTGGTGAACGTGCCCGACGAGGGCGCCTACGGCATCGTCAAGAAGGGCTCCGGCAAGCAGGAGGTCGCCACCACGATGGCCTTCGCGCGCCTGCTGAAAGACCTGCTGCGCAGCCCCGAATTCGGCCACCGCATCGTGCCGATCATCCCCGACGAGGCCCGCACGTTCGGCATGGACGCCTACTTCCCGACGTCGAAGATCTACAACCCGAACGGCCAGCACTACACCTCGGTCGACCGCGAGCAGCTCCTGGCCTACAAGGAGAGCCCGCAGGGCCAGATCATCCACGTCGGCATCAACGAGGCGGGTGCCTTCGCCGCGTTCACGGCGACGGGCACGAGCTACTCGACGCAGGGCGAGCCGCTGATCCCGGTCTACGTCTTCTACTCGATGTTCGGATTCCAGCGCACGGGCGACGCCATGTGGGCCGCGGGCGACCAGATGGCGCGCGGCTTCATCATCGGCGCCACCGCCGGCCGCACGACCCTGACCGGCGAGGGCCTCCAGCACGCCGACGGCCACTCGCACCTGCTCGCATCGACGAACACCGCGGTGGTCAGCTACGACCCGGCCTACGGCTACGAGATCGGCCACATCATGAAGGCCGGCATCGAGCGGATGTACGGCACCGACGCGCTCGGCAACCCGACGCACTCCGACCCGAACGTCATGTACTACCTGACGGTCTACAACGAGCCGATGCCGCAGCCGGCCGAGCCCGAGGGCCTCGACGTCGACGGCGTCCTCAAGGGCATCTACAAGCTCAAGGCCGCCGAGAACCTCGGTCCGCGCGCCCAGCTTCTCGCCTCCGGCGTCGGCGTGCCGTGGGCTCTCGAGGCCCAGCAGCTGCTCGCGGAAGACTGGAACATCGCGGCCGACGTCTGGAGCGTCACGAGCTGGACGGAACTGCGTCGCGACGGCCTCGCAGCGGAGGAGCACAACTTCCTCTACCCGAACGCCGAGCCGAAGACGCCGTACCTGACGTCCAAGCTCGCCGAGGCGGAGGGGCCGTTCATCGCGGTGTCCGACTTCATGCACGCCGTCCAGGACCAGATCCGTCAGTTCGTGCCCGGCGACTACTACACGCTCGGCGCCGACGGCTTCGGGTTCTCCGACACGCGCGCGGCCGCTCGCCGGTTCTTCAAGATCGACGGCCCGTCCATGGTGGTCCGCACGCTGCAGGCCCTCGCCAAGCGCGGCGAGGTCGACCCGAGCGTCGTCCAGCAGGCGATCGACCGCTACCAGCTGCACGACGTCACCGCGGGCACCTCGGGCGCGGCCGGCGGTGAGAGCTGATCAGGTCGTGAGCTCCCCTCGCCCGCAGCAGGATCCCGCGGCGAAGCAGAAGACTCTGGCCTGGTTGCGCACCGTCTCCGGCGAGTTCGCCACGGCGACCATCAAGAAGCTCGACGAGACGCTGCCCTGGTACGGCTCCATGCCGCCGGGGCGGCGCTCGGCCGTCGGGCTGGTGGCCCAGGCCGGCATCACGTCGTTCATCAGCTGGTTCGACGATCCGCGGTCGACACCGTGGATCGCCGCCGACGTGTTCGGGGCGGCGCCTCGCGAGCTCCTGCGCTCGGTGAGCCTGCAGCAGACGCTGCAGCTGATCCGGGTGACCTGCGAGGTCGTCGAAGACCGGGTGCAAGACCGCGACCCGTACCTGCGGGAGGCGATCCTGCTCTACAGCCGCGAGATCGCCTTCGCGGCCGCCGACGTGTACGCCCGTGCCGCCGAGGCGCGCGGCCTCTGGGACGCCCGGCTCGAGGCGCTCGTCGTCGACTCGATCCTCTCCGGCGAGTACGACGACGAGCTGCCCAGCCGCATCGCCGCTCTCGGCTGGCACGGCCACGGCGAGGTCTCGGTGCTCGTCGGCACCGCCCCTCGCATGCTCGACGTCGACGTGCTCCGTCGCACGGCCCGCCACCTCGACGCCGACGTGCTCATCGGGGTCCAGGGCTCCCGACTGGTCCTCGTGATCGGCCGGGCCGAGACCGAAGACGAGATCGCCCAGGGCGACCAGGGCGCAGGAGCAGGCGGAGGCTCCTCGACCGCAGCCGCCCGCCCCCGCCCCACCTTCACCGAGATCGCCGTCGCTCTCGAGCCCGGCTTCGGCGACGGCCCGCTCGTGCTCGGCCACGAGGTCCCGGGGCTCGTCGACGCCTCCGGCAGCGCGAAGGCGGCTCTCGCCGGCTTCGCCGTGGCCCGCGCCTGGCGGAACGCCCCGCGTCCCGCGCAGGCCGACGACCTCCTGCCCGAGCGCGCGCTCGCCGGCGACCCGGTCGCCCGGGGCACACTCGTCAACCGCATCTACCGGCCGCTGAAGGCCCACTCGACCGAGCTGCTCACCACGCTGTGGTGCTACCTCGACAACGGCAGGTCGCTCGAGGCCACGGCGCGTGAGCTGTTCGTGCACCCCAACACCGTGCGCTACCGGTTGAAGCGCGTGACCGACGTGATCGGGTGGGACGCCACCGGGGCGCGCGAGGCTCTGATCCTGCAGGCGGCGCTCATCCTGGGCTCCATCGCCGACCCGGATGCACCGACCGGGCGCGGCAAGACGAAGGGCGCGCGATCGTGACGGCAGTCCACCTGAGTGCGATCTCCAACGTTTCGCCTGATTCTTGGTCGAGTCGCCACACCGCGTTCGGCGTGAGGGTTGGCAGGATGGTCCGGTGATCGTTCTCGCGGCCCCCGGCCAAGGCTCTCAGACCCCCGGATTCCTGACCCCCTGGATCGACGACCCCGACTCGGGCGACGAGGCGCGCGCGCTCCTCGCGCAGCTCTCCGAGGCGTCGGGCGTGGATCTCGTCGCGCACGGCACGGTCTCCGACGCCGAGACGATCCGCGACACCGCGATCGCCCAGCCGCTCATCGTGGCTGCGGGTCTCCTCACGGCCCGCGCCCTGTTCCAGCGGGTCTCCGCCGACACCGTCGGCGCCGTCGCCGGTCACTCGGTCGGCGAGCTCACCGCCGCGGCCCTCGCCGGAGTGATCTCCGAGGGCGACGCCGTCTCGCTCGTGACCGTCCGTGCGAAGGGCATGGCCGCGGCCGCCGCCGAGACGCCGACGGGAATGAGCGCCGTCCTCGGCGCCGACGAGGCCGAGTTGCTCGCCAAGCTCGACGAGCTGGGCCTCGAGCCCGCCAACTTCAACGGCGGCGGCCAGATCGTCGTCGCGGGCGCCCTCGAGGCCCTCGCGAAGCTCGCGGACGAGCCGCCGGCCCGGGCGCGAGTGATCCCCCTGCAGGTGGCGGGGGCGTTCCACACTCGGTACATGGGTTCGGCGATCCCGGCGCTTCGCGAGGCCGCTGCCGCCGTGCAGGTCTCGGATCCTGCGACCCCGATCTTCACGAACCACGACGGCTCGCGCGTCGCCTCGGGCCGGGAGTACCTCGACCTTCTCGTCTCGCAGGTCGCGTCGCCCGTCCGCTGGGACAAGACCATGGAGTCGTTCCTCGCCGCCGGCGTCACCGGCCAGATCGAGCTGGCCCCCGCGGGTGCTCTCACCGGCCTCGCCAAGCGCGGCATGAAGGGCGTGCCCTCCGTCGCCATCAAGACACCGGACGACCTCCAGGCCGCCGTCGACCTTCTCCAGGGAGCAGCCTCATGACCACCCCCGTGCTGAAGCAGAATCGCGGCCCCGAGTTCACCCGGATCCTCGCCCTCGGCGGAGCCCGCGGCGACCTCACGGTCACCAACGACGACATCGCGGAACCCATCAACTCCAGCGACGAGTGGATCCGTCAGCGCACCGGCGTGATCACCCGCAAGCGTGCCAGCCACGACGTCGGGGCCGTCGACCTGGCCGAGACCGCCTCGCGCGAGGCTCTCGAGAAGGCGGGCCTCACGGCCGACCAGATCGGAGTCGTGCTCGTCTCGACGGTGAGCAACACCATGCCGACGCCGTCGATGGCGGCCCTGCTTGCCGAGCGGATCGGCGCGAAGCCCGCCGCGGCCTACGACATCTCGGCGGCCTGCGCCGGCTACGCCTACGGCATCGCCCAGGCCGACGCCCTGGTGAAGTCGGGCATCGCCGACTACGTGCTCGTCGTCGGCGCGGAGAAACTCAGCGACATCATCGACCCGACCGACCGCTCCATCTCGTTCCTGCTCGGGGACGGCGCCGGGGCCGCCGTGGTCGGCCCCTCCGACACGCCCGGAATCTCGCCCACCGTGTGGGGTTCCGACGGCGAGTGGTCGACCATCGGCATGACCTCGACCTATCAGGAGTTCCGCGAGGGCGCCGGGAGCGTCGCGTGGCCGACCATCCGCCAGGAGGGCCCGACGGTCTTCCGCTGGGCGGTCTGGGAGATGGTCAAGGTCGCCAAGAAGGCCCTCGACGCGGCCGGCATCACGTCCGCCGACCTGGCGGCGTTCGTGCCGCACCAGGCGAACATGCGCATCATCGACGAGTTCGCGAAGCAGCTCGGCCTGCCCGAGTCGGTCGTCATCGGCCGCGACATCGAGACCACCGGCAACACGTCGGCCGCGAGCATCCCCCTCGCGACGCACCGCCTGCTGGCGGAGAACCCGGGTCTCTCGGGCGGTCTGTCACTGCAGATCGGCTTCGGAGCAGGTCTCGTTTTCGGCGCGCAGGTCGTGGTCCTGCCGTAGGGCGCGACGACGTGCAATAGGCTTTACCCCGGTCACAACGACACCCTCAAGGAGAGAGAAACAATGGCACAGTCCACCGAAGAAGTCCTGGCCGGCCTGGCCGAGCTCATCAACGACGAGACGGGCATTGCGACCGACACCGTCGAACTCGACAAGTCGTTCACCGACGACCTCGACATCGACTCCATCTCGATGATGACCATCGTGGTCAACGCCGAAGAGAAGTTCGACGTGAAGATCCCCGACGACGAGGTCAAGAACCTCAAGACCGTCGGCGACGCCGTCAACTTCATCACCAAGGCTCAGGGCTAAGCACCCCGACACTCGGCCCGCGTCCACGCCGACGCGGGCCGAGTCGTTTCTGCGCGCACTCCTCCGCCCCCGGGCGGCGGTGCGCATTCGAGGAGAACACTGTGACCAAGAAGATCGTCGTGACCGGCATCGGCGCGACCAGCCCGCTCGGCGGCACGTTCACCGAGTCGTGGGAGGCCTTGCTCGCCAAGAAGAGCGGCATCCGCACCGTCGAGGCCGACTGGACCTCAACGTACGACCTCCCCATCCGCTTCGCCGGTTCGGTGGCGCAGGATCCCGCCGAACAGCTCACCCGGCAAGAGACCAAGCGCCTCGACCCTTCCTCGCAGTACGCGCTGATCGCCGCACGCGAGGCCTGGGCCGATGCGGGCACACCCGAGGTCGTACCCGAGCGATTCCTCGTCGACTGGGCCACCGGCATCGGCGGCATCTGGACTCTGACCGACGGCATGGACACCCTGCGTGAGAAGGGCGCCCGGCGCGTCCTGCCGATGACCATCCCCATGCTCATGCCGAACGGCCCGGCCGCCGCCATCTCGATGTCGCTCGGCGCCCGCGCCGGGGCGCGCACGGTCGTGTCAGCGTGCGCGTCGAGCACCGAGTCGATCGCCAACGCGTACGACCACCTGCAGAAGGGCGACGCCGACATCGTCATCGCGGGCGGGTCCGAGGCGTCGGTGCACCCGCTGCCCCTCGCCGCGTTCGCCTCGATGCACGCGCTCTCCAGCCGCACGGACGACCCGGCGACCGCGTCGCGCCCGTACGACGTCACCCGCGACGGCTTCGTGCTCGGCGAGGGCGGCGCGGCGCTCGTGCTCGAGACCGAGGAGCACGCTCTCGCCCGCGGGGCGCGCATCTACGCCGAGCTCCTGGGCGGCGCCGTGACGAGCGATGCCTTCCACATCACCGCACCTGATCCCGAGGGCACCGGCGGTGCTCGCGCCGTGATCGATGCTCTGGCCCAGGCCGGCGTGCCCCGCGAGGCCGTCCGTCACATCAACGCGCACGCGACGTCGACGCCGGTCGGCGACGTCGCGGAGATCCGCGCCCTCGAGCGGGTCTTCGGCGACCACCTGGCCAACATCGCCATCTCGGCGACGAAGGCCTCCACCGGGCACCTCCTCGGCGGCGCCGGCGCAATCGAGGCGGCGTTCACCGTGAAGGCCCTGGAGTCGAAGACGCTGCCGCCGACGATCAACACGACGCAGACCGACGAGTCGATCGACATCGACCTCGTCACCGAGCCGCGCCCGATCGGCGACGAGCCCATCGTCGCGATCTCGACGTCGTTCGGCTTCGGCGGGCACAACGCCGTCGTCGCGTTCCGCTCCGTCTAGCTCGGGACCTGAGGCGACGGCCGCCCGCACACCCCATCGCGACAAAACGCGACACCTGCGACGCTTCCGGGCGTCGCAGGTGTCGCGTTTTGTCGCCGGAGGGAAGGCAGCGCCGGGCGGGAGGGGCAGCGGACTAGCCGACGGCGTGCAGCCAGGCGACGGGGTTGCCCTCACCCGCGTGGCGGAAGGCCTCGAGCTCGTCGTCCCACGCCTGGCCGAGGGCGAGCCGCAGCTCGCGGTGCAGCTCGAGCGTGTTGGATCCTGCGATCTCCATCGCGTAGCGAATCCGGTCTTCCGGGATGACCGTGTTGCCGGCGGAGTCGGTCTGCGCGAAGAAGACGCCGAGATCGGGCGTGTGCATCCAGCGACCGCCGTCAGACCCTGCGCTGGGGTCCTCGGTCACCTCGTAGCGGAGGTGCTCCCACCCGCGCAGCGCGGACGCGATGGCCGCGCCGGTGCCCTGGGGGCCCTCCCAGTAGAACTCCGCGCGAAGGCAGCCCTTCAGCACGGGCTGCTCGCTCCAGGTGAAGTTGACGGCCCTGCCAAGGGCACCACCAGCAGCCCACTCGACGTGCGGGCTGAGAGCTCGAGGGGACGAGTGGATGAACAGCACTCCACGCGCGCTCGACGCGGTTCGATTTTTGTCAGCCACGGTTCCTCCATTCGTTAGGTGCGACTTCCCCATCGACCTGTGAACGAACGAACTGCGGTACTTACGTGAATTATGGCGGATTCGATAACGAAATGACAACTGTGTGATTACCGAGAGTGGGCCCGTGTGTCACTTGGCCTTGTCGTACGAGTCGACGACGGCCACGGTGACCGGGAAACGCACGGGCGCACGGCCGAAGAGCAGGCGGCCCGCCTCGGTCGCGGCGGCCCGGACCGCGTCGGCCACGTCGTCGGCGATGTCTTCGGGGGTGTGCACCACGACCTCGTCGTGGAGGAAGAAGACCAGGTGGGGTGCCTCGGCTCCTGCGCCCCATTGTTCGGCCAGGGTGCGTCGGAGCGCGCCCATCCAGCACAGCGCCCACTCGGCGGCGGTGCCCTGCACGACGAAGTTGCGGGTGAACCGACCCCAGGCCCGCATGCCGCCGTCGACCGCGGCCGGGCCGTCCTCCGGCGGGCGTGACGCGTCGAACGTGCCGGGCGGCGGCGACGAGCGGCCGAGCAGGGTCGTGACGATGCCGCCCTGCTCCCCCGTGCGGGCGGCGGCCTCGACCAGCGCGATCGCCTTCGGGAACGCTCGCGTCAGTCGTGGCATCAGCCGGCCGCCGTCGCCCTGCGTCGCGCCGTACATGGCGCCGAGCATGGCGACCTTGGCCTCCGCGCGCGTCGCGACGGCGCCCGAGGCGACGATCCCTTCGTAGAGATCGCCCTCGCCCGCGCGCGCCATGGCTTCGTCCTGAGCCAGGGCCGTCAGGATCCGAGGCTCCAGCTGGGACGCGTCGGCCACGACGAGCTTCCACCCCGTGTCGGCCGTCACGGCACCGCGAACGGCGCGAGGCAGCTGCAGCGCTCCGCCACCCGACGTGCCCCAGCGCCCGGTCGCCGCCGCGGCGGGGACGTACTCGGGGCGGAAGCGGCCGCCGACCACCCAGGTGTCGAGCCACGACCAGCCGTTGGCGACGAGGAGACGCTGCTTCTTCTTGTAGGCCAGGAGCGGCGCTATCGCCGGATGCTCGAGCTCCCTGAGCTCCCACTGCCGCGTCGTCTTCACCTGGAGGCCCGCCTGACGAAGAGCTTTGATCAGGTCTCCGGGCGAGTCGGGATTGAGGTCGGGCGCTTCGAGTGCAGACCGGACCGCGGACAGGTCGCCGAGCATCCCGGAGGGTCGGTCGCCGACCCCGCGAGGCCGCGGCCCGAGGGCGGCCGTGAGCAGCTCGTCGTGCCGCGTCGCCGACCACGGGATGCCGCGGTGACGCATCTCGCAGGCGATGAGGGCGCCGGTCGACTCGGCGGCGGAGAGCAGCTCCAGTCGGCTGCGCTGGGGTGAGCGCTCGATCGCCTCGCGCTGCCGCAGGAACTCGACGTCGGCGCCGGCGATCGACTCCTGCTGCACGACGAAGAGCGCGCCCGCGTCGGCGACCGCCGCCTGCGCGGCGTCCCACGCGCCGGGCGCCGCGCCGTGGAGGGCCGCACCGGCGGTGAAGGCGGAGCGGCGGAGGATGGCGTGGACGAGCCGGAGGTCCACGCAGCGTTCGACGCGCCGGCCCGCCGCGAGGAGCGCGGGGTACCAGCGGAACGTGTCGTCCCAGACCCATCGCGTGTGCTCTGCCTCGCCACGATCGACCTCTTCCAGGAGGGCCTCGTCGTCACCGGGCGGAAGGGATCGCGTCTCGGTCTGCTTCAGCTCACCGGTGTCGTCCCTGGCATACGTCGTCGCGGCGATCGACTCGTCGGCGAGGCGGACGAGCAGGGTGAACACATGTTCGATCCTACTCGGCTGGCCGTTTTCGGCCGCCCGACACGGGGGCGATCACTCCTCGTGGAGGAGCGATCCGTCGGCGGCGAGCACCTGCTGCTCGCCCGCCTCGATGGGCACCGCGAAGCGGTTCTGCTTCGGCGGGATCGGGCAGTTGTAGTTGTACGAGAAGGCGCAGGGCGGCAGGACGGCCTGGTTGAAGTCGAGCGTGATGGTGCCGTCGTCACCGGGGATCGGGAAGAGGAAGCGCCCGACCGAGTATGTCGAGCCTCCGTTGGTCGCGTCGCCGAAGACCAGCTGGAGCCGCTCGCCGTCGCCCGCCGGGAACGCGGCGAGCTCGTAGTCGGCGCCGTCGCGAGAGAATCGGATCAGGCCCGGCAGGTCGCGCCGGCGGGGCGCGTCGTCCTTCTGGTGCTGGATCTCGACCGCGGCGCCGTCGTCGGTCGGAACCCAGTCGGCCGTGATCACCCACGACTCGTCGAGCGGGAAGGACGAGATCGACCCGAAGGCGCGAATGCCGTCGGACTCGGCGTCCCACACGCGAAGCGCGTACGACGAACTGTCGTCGTTGGCGATGACCGTACCCGTGACGGTCGGGCTGAAGCGGATCGTCGACGGGGCGATGGCGTCGCTGCCCGAGACGTAGACCGTGCCGTCGACGATCTCGCCGTCGACCTCGATGCCGTCCGCGGCGGTCGCGGTCAGGGCGAGCCCGCCCAGGCCCGCAGGAGCCGGGGACCACTCGCCCGGCACACCCCAGATCGTCTGCGCGGAGTCGACCCACTGCGTGTTGACGAGCGCCAGCAGCCCCTGCGGGGCGACGGCGCGAGCGTGGCGGCGCTCGTGGAAGCGTTCGAGGACTGCGGTGGCGGAGCTGGTGTCGGTCATGGTCGTCTCAACGTAGCGGGCGCCGCAGACATTTCCTGCGGTCTACTCGGCCGACAGTCGTCGCAGCTGCTCCTCGAACGGGACGACCGCGAGCGGGTCGGGCCGCGTGGTCGCGTGCCCGGCCATGAGCCCGGCGAGCTGCTCCCCTGCGCGGGCGACGCGGTCGGGCAGCGTGGTCGTCGTCCCGTAGCCCGATCCCCAGTCCTCCGAGGCGGCGAAGACGCCCAGTGGCACGACGACCGCACGCAGGTAGGCGAACAGCGGCCGGAGAGCGAAGTCGAGCACCATCGAGTGCCGCGCCGTGCCCGCTGTCGCCGCGATGAGCACCGGAGTGCCCTCGAGCGAGTCCTTATCGACGACGTCGAAGAACGACTTGAACAGTCCGCTGTACGACGCGGTGAAGACGGGCGTGACGGCGATCACGCCGTCCGCCGACGTGACGGCGTCGACGGCGGCGGCCAGCGCCGGAGGCGCGAACCCGGTCAGGAGGTTGTCGGTGATCTCGTGCGCGAGGTCGCGCAGCTCGATCACCTCGACCTCGACGGCGTCGCCGTGCGAGGCGAGGGCTCGTGTGGTGGCCTCGGCGAGACGGTCGGCGAGCAGTCGGGTCGATGACGGCTGGCTGAGGCCTGCCGACACGACGGCGAGGCGCTTGGCGGTCACGCGGAGACCTCCGCCGAGAGGCTGTCGCGATCCTGCGCCTCGACCGAAGAGCTGGCAGCGGCGGCGTCTCGGGCCGCGACGAGCCCCGCGTGGGTCGGGCCCTCGGGGATGTCGGCCGGGCGGTCTTTCGCCATCTCGGCGCGGAGTACGGGCACGACCTCGGAGCCGAGCAGGTCGAGCTGCTCGAGGACCGTCGTGAGCGGCAGGCCGGCGTGGTCCATGAGGAACAGCTGGCGCTGGTAGTGGCCGACGTAGTCGCGGAAGCCGAGGGTGCGGTCGATGACCTCCTGCGGGCTGCCCACGGTGAGCGGCGTCTGCGCGGTGAAGTCCTCGAGCGAGGGGCCGTGGCCGTAGACGGGCGCGTTGTCGAAGTAGGGGCGGAACCGCTTCACGGCGTCCTGCGAGTTCTTGGCCATGAACACCTGGCCGCCGAGGCCTACGATCGCCTGGTCGGCGCGGCCGTGGCCGTAGTGCTCGAACCGCTCGCGGTAGAGCTGCACCATCTGCTGGGTGTGCGACGCGGGCCAGAAGATGTGGTTGGCGAAGAATCCGTCGCCGTAGTAGGCGGCCTGCTCGGCGATCTCGGTCGAGCGGATGGAGCCGTGCCAGACGAACGGGGCGACGTCGTCGAGCGGGCGGGGCGTCGCGGTGAAGCCCTGGAGGGGCGTGCGGAAGTGGCCCTTCCAGTCGACGACCTCCTCGGTCCAGAGGCGGTGGAGCAGCGCGTAGTTCTCGATGGCGAGATTGATGCCCTGCCGGATGTCCTTGCCGAACCACGGGTAGACCGGGCCGGTGTTGCCGCGACCGAGAGTAAGGTCGACGCGGCCGTCGGCGATGTGCTGGAGCAGCGCAAAGTCTTCGGCGATCTTCACCGGGTCGTTCGTGGTGATGAGCGTCGTGGCGGTCGAGAGGATGATCCGCTCGGTCTGCGCCGCGATCATGGCGAGCAGTGTGGTCGGGCTCGAGTTCGCGAACGGCGGGTTGTGGTGCTCGCCCGCCGCGTAGACGTCGAGGCCGACCTCCTCGGCGTGCTTGGCGATGGTGATCATCGCCTTGAGGCGCTCGTGCTCGGTGGGAGTGATGCCCGTCGTCGGATCGGTCGTGATGTCGCCGACCGAGAAGATGCCGAACTGGACCGGACCCTGTGCTGCCTGTGTCATGACCCCAACCTTACGTCAGATTCCATGCGTTTGCATGTATCTCGTTCAACGCATGGCGCGCCCAACTATTCCCCGCAACCACGAGTGGCCCGAAATGCACGTGGAACCGGGGTTCGGCGTGCGTTTCGGGCCACTCGAAAGAAGGAGAGAAGGGCTCCGGCGGAGGGCTAGTGCTTCGTGACCGTGTGCGAGTGCGTGTGGGGCGCAGGAGCCGCCGACACGCTCGCCGCGATCACGCTCGGCACGGCGATGGCCACCGTGAGCACGGTGGCGGCGATGGCGAGGCGCGGGGAGATCATGCTCCGACGGTAGGGCTCGCCGGTGCGGCCGCGGCAGCCCCAGTGCGAGCGCCCCCCGCTCGGGTGACACGCGGCGCTCACGACGCCGCGAGTCCGTTCAGTACGAGAGGTAGTCGTTCTCCCCCACCGGCGGCGCGAGCCGCAGGTAGCGCTCGGGCACCTGGACGCGCGACAGCGGCCCCTCGAGGTCGGCGGTGTACTGGGGGGTGTCGAACTCGATCCACCACACGCGCGACGACCCGCCGATCACCGAGACCGGGCCCCAGGCCGACCCGCCGTGACGCACCACGAAGCCCGTCGGGCCGTCCGGGAACGGGGTCGTCGGGTCTTCGAATCGATCGACGACGTAGACCTGCGCGCCCACGCCGAATCCGGTGTCGCGGGTGATCGGGGAATCGGTTCCCCGCAGGCGCTTGCCGAACATGGAATCATTCTTCCATTCGACAGGCGCCTGCGGGAGGGGTTGCGCCCCGGCTACCGGGTGAGCTTGACCGTGAGCGTCGTCGACGAGGGCGAGTAGTACTCGTTGCCCGCGTAGGCGATGGTGACCGTCGACGTGCCGACCGGCAGGATCCCGCCCGGCACGGTGGTGGCGATGATCGGCAGGAGCCCGGGCAGCGTCGTCTTCTGCGACCCGACGACGGCCCCCGCCGAGTTCCTCTCCGTGACGGTGACCGTGCCGGCCATCGTCTGCGACGACAGCTTGGCCGGGACCACGACGCCGAGGATCCCGATCGGGGTCTTCGTCGTCGGCAGGAGGGCGATCGTCGCTGCAGACGTCTTCGTGGCGATGCCGGCGACCGTCTCGGTGAGCGAGCCGGTGGAGGCCGTGTAGCCGTCGGATCCTGCGTAGGTCGCCTTCACCGTGTAAGCCGAGCCCGAGGCCCGCAGGGTTCCGGCGGGCAGCGTGCAGGTGGCGGCCGACGCGGTGTCGTCCGTCGTGGTGAGCGGTGCGGTCGCTCCGGCGGCGCAGGTGACGGTCGAGCCGTCGGCGCCGGTGATCGCGAACGTCACGCTGCCCGTGGGAGCGGCCGAAGCGGGCTGGCCCGCGACGGTCGCCGTGAGCGTCACCGCCGTGTGCGGGGCGACGGTCGCGGCGCTGGACGTCACGGTCAGCGACGAGGCCTGGGTCGCAGGAGCCGTGTAGGTGAACGTGGCCGCGAGGTCCTTCTGCAGCCCGGTCGCCTCACCGGTCTTCGAGGTGAGGCCGTCCCCGTACCAGTCCACAGTGCCGTCGTCCTGGACGAGCTGCACCTGCGAACCCGTCGTGAGGCTGTCGGGCACGCTCACGATGGTCTCCCACGAGCCGTTGTTCGGCGTCGCGGGCACCTGCGGCAGCTGCGTGCCGGTGAGGCGCGGCGCGTGGGCCGGGTCGCCGTCCCAGGCGTAGAGCGAGAAGCCGGTGTTGTCGCCGTTCGCCGTGCCGGCGACGATGAGGAACTGGCCGTTCGCGTTCTCCTTGATGTCGCGGATGCCGAGGCCGCCGAGGTCCATGAAGATCGGCTTGCCGAACGTCGCGTGCGTCGACGACTGGTTGCCCGCCGTCGAGAGCGCCGTGTAGTTCGTCACCGGGATCAGCATCGCGAGGTGGCGGTCGGTGGTCGGCTCGAGCGGTGCGCGGAAGGCGAGGTACGCCGTCGACGAGGTCGGCGAGGCGAACTCGAGGCCCTCGACGTTCAGTGCGGACGAGTCGTGTCCATCTACGCCGTCGGCCGACGAGGCGGCCAGGCCGAGGTAGTTCGCGCCGAGGCCGGAGCCGTTCGACTGGTCCCAGGCGACGAGGTCGGCCAGGAGCCCGGTGTAGCTGCCGAGGTAGGTGAGCGTCGCGTTCGCGCCGGTGCCGGTCACCCGCGTGGCGAAGACCGTGCTGCGGGCGGGGGCGAGCTTGCCGCTCGAGCTGTTGCTCATCGACCCCTCCCAGTAGATGACGTCGCCCTGCTTGGACGCGCCCTCGATGTCGATCTCGCTGTCGCCGTCGGGCAGGAGCGAATCGAAGTCGAACGACGCCACGGGAGCCCCGGACTTCGTCATGTCGTAGAGACGAAGCGTGTCGGACTCGTCGTCGCCGACGAACGCGTAGCCGTCGCCCGCGTCGACCGCGGCCGAGGCGTTCGCGGCACCCGACAGGTACGAGACCTTCGACGCTGTCTCGGAGTAGTCATCCGAGACGCCGTACGCGACCTGGGTCTGCGCCTTCGAGCCGTCGGGTGCGGTGACGGTGAGGGTGAGGGTCGAGGTGCCGACGCCGCCCGGTTTCACCGAGAGGGTGCGGTCGGCTCCTGCGCCCGTGATCGAGATGCCGCTGTCGGCCGCGACGGCCTGGTTCGACGAGGTGGCCGTGACGGTGAGGTCCGCAGGATCGACGGCCGTGTCACCCACGGTCACCGCGAGGGTCTGCTGCGTGGTGTCGCCGAGCGCGGCGGGCAGCGACGTGTCGCCGGTCGAGATGGTCGGCTTCACGACCGGGGGCTTGATGCCGCCGCCCGAGCCGATCGTGGTGCCGGGGGCGAAGGCGACGCCGCGGACGGCCTCGTTCGCCGGGAGCGTCGCGACGGTCGTCGCGACGCCGCTGAGCGAGCCGCCGACGCCGGAGTCGTCGGTGATCGAGTACAGCGTGCCGGTGGTGGAGTTCACGCCCGCCGACGTCGCGTAGATCGTGACGTCGCCGTTCGAGTCGTTGGCGGTGAGGCCGGTGACCTGCGGGACGAGGACCGACCCCTCCTGGGTCCAGGTGCCGTTCACGAGGCCGTACTTGACGACGGTGCCGTTGGTGGAGTCGGCCTCGTAAAGCGTGTCGGGCGCGGTGCCGGTGCCGAGGGTGAGGAGCGAGTACGCGTAGGGGTCGTTCGGTGCGGTGTCGAAGGTCAGGTTCGTGACGCTCTGACCCGTGGTCGTCGGCGTGCCGGTGCCGATCGTGCCGATCGTGAGCCCCGCCTTCGTCGGGTCGGCCGACGCGTAGAGCTGGCCGTCGACGACGGAGACCTGCCGGACGTTCTTGTACGTGCCGTTGTCGAGCTCGGTGGAGGTCGACGAGCCGAGCGTCGTGTAGCGGGCGCCGCCCGCGGCTCCGCCGACGTAGAGGTCGGTGCCGTTCGTCGACGTCGCGGAGCGGACGTTGTTGCCGTCGGCCGAGTCGGTGAGGGCCGTCGACGTGTCGACCGAGCCGTCGGCGGCGACGCGCGCGATCGTGCGAGGCGTCGAGGCGGAGGCCGTCGAGGAGATCTTCTTCGTGCCCACGGCGGCCGAGTACCCGGGGGCGATGAGGTAGCGGCCGTCGGCCGAGAGGGTGAGGAGGCCCTCGGATCCTGAGCTGCCGCTGGCCGTGAGGGCGTGCTGCGTACCGCTCGCCGTCTGG
Source organism: Frondihabitans australicus (assembly GCF_003634555.1). Lineage (NCBI taxonomy): Bacteria > Bacillati > Actinomycetota > Actinomycetes > Micrococcales > Microbacteriaceae > Frondihabitans > Frondihabitans australicus. The sequence continues at coordinate 1,152,477 of NZ_RBKS01000001.1, read as the reverse complement.
GGCATCGGCACGGACTGCACGAGCGTCCCCGAGGGCGTGTACTCGTCGAGGAACACCGGGGTCGCTCCGCTGCTGAGCGCGGTGGTGCCGTCGCCGACGCGGTAGACGACGACGTCGCCGGGAGTGAAGGAGGCGGTCGCGGCGGAGGCCGATGCGGCGCCGGTGGCGGTGAGTGAGGCTGCGCCTGTGACGGAGAGGGCGACGGCGAGCGTCAGCCCCAGAGATCGGCGTGAGCCGGAGGAGATGGGCATGGCCCACAAAGTAGGGACGACGATTGAACGGCTCGCGACCGTTCGGTGAACGAACCGGATCGTTTGGAAGAGGCGTATAGTTAGTTCACATCAAGCAACTATCTCGCTTGAGACCACCCACTACGTCCCGGAAAGCTGCTGTGCCTGCCTTCGTCGCGAAAGACCACCCGCGCTACAAGTGGATCGCACTGAGCAACACCACCCTCGGTGTGCTCATGGCGGTCATCAACTCGTCCATCGTCATCATCTCGCTGCCCGCCATCTTCAAGGGCATCGATCTCAACCCGCTCGCCGCGGGCAACGTCAGCTACCTGCTCTGGATGCTGATGGGCTACATGCTCATCACGGCGGTGCTGGTCGTGACGTTCGGGCGCCTCGGCGACATGTACGGCCGCGTCCGCATCTACAACGCCGGCTTCGTCGTCTTCACGATCGGCTCCATCGCCCTCGCCTTCGACCCGTACACGGGCGGCACCGGCGCCATGTGGCTGATCATCTGGCGCCTCGTGCAGGGCATCGGCGGCGCCATGCTCTTCGCCAACTCCACCGCGATCCTCACCGACGCCTTCCCCTCGAACAAGCGCGGCATGGCGCTGGGCATCAACCAGGTCGCCGCCATCGCGGGATCGTTCATCGGCCTGATCGTCGGCGGACTGCTCTCGACCATCGACTGGCGCGCCGTGTTCTTCGTCAGCGTCCCGATCGGCATCATCGGCACGATCTGGTCGTACAAGTCTCTGCACGAGGTCGGCGTCAAGAACAAGGGCAAGCTCGACTGGCCCGGCAACATCGTCTTCGCCGTGGGCCTCACGGCGCTTCTGGCGGCCATCACCTACGGCATCCAGCCCTACGGCTCGTCGGCGACCGGCTGGGGCAACCCGTGGGTGCTCGCCGGGATCATCGGCGGCATCGTGCTGCTCGTCGTGTTCGTGTTCATGGAGCTCCACTCGAAGTCCCCGATGTTCGAGATGCGCCTGTTCAAGATCCGGTCGTTCTCCATGGCGATCCTCGCCGGCCTCCTCGCCTCGATCGGCCGCGGCGGTCTCCAGTTCATGCTGATCATCTGGCTGCAGGGCATCTGGCTGCCGCTCCACGGCTACTCGTATGAGGACACCCCGCTCTGGGCCGGCATCTACCTGATCCCGCTCACCGTCGGCTTCCTCATCGCCGGGCCGATCTCGGGCACTCTGTCGGACCGCTTCGGCGCGAAGGGGTTCGCCACGGGCGGCCTCGTGCTGGTCGCGCTCACGTTCGTCGGCCTGCTCCTGCTGCCGGTGAACTTCAGCTACCTGCCGTTCGCCGTCATCACCTTCCTGTCGGGTGTCGGGTCGGGCATGTTCGGAGCGCCCAACCGCGCGTCGATCATGAACTCGGTGCCGGCGAACCAGCGCGGATCGGCCTCCGGCATGGCGGGCACCGTGCAGAACGCGGGCACGTCACTCTCCATCGGCGTGTTCTTCTCGCTCATGATCGCGGGCCTCTCCACGACACTGCCGTCGACGCTCAAGTCGGGTCTCGCCTCCCACGGCGTCTCGACGACGGTCGCGACGCAGATCTCGCAGCTGCCCCCGGTCTCGACGCTGTTCTCGGCCTTCCTCGGCTTCAACCCGATCCAGGAGCTGCTGGGCTCGAAGGTCCTGTCGGGCCTGTCGAGCGCCAACCGATCGACCCTCGTCGGCAAGGAGTTCTTCCCGCAGCTGATCTCGGCGCCGTTCCACCACGGCCTCGTCGTCGTCTTCACGGCGGCCACGATCATGACGGTCATCGCGGCCATCGCATCGCTGGTCCGCGGCAAGAAGTTCGTGCACCTCGACCTGCCGACCGGCTCCGTCGACATCGTCGAGACGGGCGAGGACGGCCAGACGGAGGTCGTGCCATCGACGTCGAGCTCGTCGACGCCCGTGACGGCCTCGAACGCGGTGCGAGACAGCTGATGAGCACCGACAGCGCTGCGGCGACCGGCGTCCTCGACGTCGGCGCCGACAGCGCGGCGGCTCGGCTCGCCCTCGTCGTCGGCCGGCTCAACCGCCTGCTGCGACCGTCGAGGTCGCAGCTGAGCCCCGGACTGATGATGGCCCTGTCGACGATCGCGCGGCAGGGCCCGCTGCGGCCGTCGCAGCTCGGGCGCGTCGAAGGGGTCTCGGCTCCGTCGGCCACCAGGATCATCGACGAGCTGGTCCGGCGCGACCTCGCCGAGAAGGCTCCCGACCCCGACGACGGCCGGTCGTTCTTCGTCCGCGCGACGACCGCGGGCGAGCAGGCCGTGCTCGACGCGCGGCGGGAGCGAGCCGAGTATGCCGGGGCCCTGCTGGACGGTCTCACGGACGAGGAGAGCCGGCTCCTGCTGGCCGCCCTGCCCGCCCTCGAGCACGCCGCCGAGGGCGACCTGGTCTAGACCGGCGGCTCTTCCGGTCTCGGGCGAGGCTCAGGAGCCGGGCGAGCCGGGCGCTGCGCGATGCGGCTGAGACGTACCCCCAGTCCGCGTGGCAGGGGGCCAGCCGAGCGCGTGTCGGACACTCGCGGCGGTTACAGTGCAACGCACTCGGCGACCTGAGCGAGCGACCGTCGAGTGCTGCCGATCACGCCCGTCGCCCGCCCGATCCGATGAGCCGCCCGTGTCCCTCACCCCGCAGACGCCCCCTGTCGCGCCGCGCCGTCGCGCCGCGTCACCGGTGACGGGGACCCTCATCGCGTCGATCCTCCGGCGCTGCATGGGCGCGTTCTGCGTGGTCTACGGGGCGTCGTCCGTGCCGGCGGTCCTCTCGCAGCACACGCTGCCGAACGCGTGGAAGTCGCTCCTGCTGATGCTCTTCTTCGGCTCGTTCGGGGCCATGGCCGTCCTGGGACTCCTGAACCGCCGCTTCACGATCGTCGCGCAGTTCGTCACCGTGGCGTTCGTCGTCGCGCTCGTCTGCTGGCCCTGGGCCGCCGTCCACCCCGGCTCCGTGCAGCCCACTCATCCGTGGCTGTGGGACCTCTACAGCCTCGCGATGGCGTCCAGCGTCTTCGCGTTCTCGAGTTGGATCGCGGCCGTCTACGTGACGGTCGTCCCTCTCCTCTACATCGTCGTCCGGATGACGCCGTCAGGCGGCGGGGCGTCACTCGGCCTCGCCCTCCTCGACTCGATGTACGCCTTCCTCCTCGGCGTCGCGATCTTCACCCTGGCGACGCTGCTCTGGCGAGCGGCGAAAGCCGTCGACGAGGCGCAGGCCGGTGCGATCGAGCGATACGGCGAGGCCGTGCGGGAGCACGCCATGGAGGTCGAGCGCGTCTCGGTCGACGCGATCATCCACGACGGCGTGCTCACGACGCTGCTCTCCGCGGCGAAGGCCGTGAACCGCGACGCCGAGATCCTCGCCTCCGAGATGGCTAAGCTCAGCATGCAGAGGCTCGCGGACGCCACGGAGGCTCCCCCGGTCGACGACCGGCCGGTGTCCCTCGTCGCCCTGCAGAAGCGGCTCGTGGAGGAGCTGTGCCGTCTCGACCCGGACGCGGCGATCACGCCGGAGCACCGGATCCCCGCCATGCTCCTGCCCGCGGACGTCGCCGAGACGCTCTTCTCGGCGGCGGCGCAGGCGCTCGTGAACAGCTGTCAGCACGCCGGCGACGGTGCCTCCCGGTCGGTGAGGATCCGCGTGATCGAGGGCGTGACCGAGATCGTCGTGGTCGACGACGGTCAGGGCTTCGACACGTCCCGCCCGAGCGAGCGGCTGGGTGTGCGGGTGTCGATCCTCGAGCGCGTGACGAACATCGGCGGTCAAGCCAGCGTCCGGTCACGCATCGGCCTGGGCACGTCGGTCACCCTGCGGTGGACGAGCGAGACGCACGTGCTGTCGGGCCTTCGCGCCTGACCGGCGCCCCGTCGACGCCGGACGCGTGGGCGGAGTCAGTTCGACGAGATCTGCGACACGCAGACCTTCGCTGCTCCCTGCGCCGACAGGCCGGCGGCCGTGGCCGGCAGCTTCTGTGACGTCGCCTCGCGCTGGCTCCGCACGATGAAGCACGAGCGGTCGGTGACCTCGGCGCCGTTCTTCGGGATCCAGGCCTCGCGGCCGCCGCGCACCAGCGACGAGACGTCGATGGTCTTTCCCGTCGAGGCGTTGGTCATCGCGATCGCGTACGGCACGTTCGGGCCGTTCCACTGCAGCACGTAGTTCGCCCCGCCGTCGAGGAGCTGCAGGTTCTCGACCCGGTCGGGCCCGCGGAACACGGTCTGCATCAGCACGATCACGACGACCACGACCACCACGACGACCGCCGCGCCCATCGAGACGAGGAACGCCGGCTGGCGTGTGAGCCGCCGCACCGGCACGTCGTCGTCGAGTTCGGGCAGCACGTCGACGCGGGTCTCGAGCAGAGTGGTGGCGGAGCCGACCGACCAGCGGGGGTCGCCGAGGTCGAGGTGCCCGGCCGACCGGCCGATGGTCCGGTGGGTGAGCACGCTCGCGACGGCGGGAGCGGTCGGCAGGGCGGCGGCGGCCGGGGCCAGGGTGCGCACGGGTGCGGTGGCGGGCCGGGTGGTCGCAGGATCGGGAACCCGCCCGCCCACACCCTCTCGGCCGGACTCCCGCCCGGGCGGCGCGATCCGCTCGGCGACCAGGGGCTCGTCGCGCAGCACCCGCCGCGGCAGCGGAATCGGCTGCGGCCGGACCACCGTGGCGTCGTCGAGGTGCGCCGCGGACTCACTCGGAACCGGCGAGGGCGCGTCGACCCGCCCGCCGGCCGCGCCGGGTCGCGGAGGTGCGCCCGCGGGGCGGATGGGACGCTTCGGGTCGGCGGCAGCGGACGACACGGCCGCGTCGTCGTCGATCGTCACGAAGCCCCCTCCGGCGCCGCCGGAGTCTCCGGTGGTGTTCAAAATGCTACCGTAGACACGTTCTCTGCTCGGGTGGAATGGGGGTTCCGGTGCGCGATCTCCGCCGCTCGGCGCGAGGCCTTCTGGCCGCTGCCGCTCTGGTCGTGATCGTGTCGGCGATCCTGCGCCCCGGTCTGGCGGAGCCCGCGGCGGCGTCCACGTCGTCGGCGACGATTCAGCTGCCCTACCTCGGGTCGGACAGCGTCGGCGTGCCGAAGGGCGCGACCGTCACCGCCTGCCCGCGCGGCGCGTCGCCGGACCTCGTGTCGCTGACCTGCGACGACGGGCAGATCACCTTCACGGCGACCGACTTCGCTCGCGGCGTCGGCACGCAGCGCGTGACGGTGGCGTTCACGTCGGCCGGCCGGTCGTCGACGAAGACGTACCGCGTCTCGCTCGAGGCGCCGGAGCTCACGCTGCCCGCCACGATCCGCTACCGCTACCCCCTGCCGCAGGGCACGCCGACCACCGTGCCGTACAACACCTTCCGGTACGTCTGCGCCTCGTGCACGACGGCGTCGCCGCAGTTCCGCGCCGGCTCGGTCTCGCCGCGCGCGGCGGGCACGGTGCGCTTCTCCGGCACCGGCGTGGTGTTCTCCCCCGCGCCCGACTTCTCGGGTCGCGCGTCGCTGCGACTCCGCCTGCGCGATCGCTACGGCGACCAGACCGCGACGAGCACCGTGCGCGTCAACGTGGTTCCTGGCCGGAGCCACGCGCCCACGACCCGACCTGTCGCCGCGGCCTCCGCCACCCGCACCGTGACGGGCGATGCAACGGCTCGCGACATCGGCGAGAAGCGGTATCCGGCGATCCTGTCGTCGTGCGGCACCCCGCTCCACGGCCGGGTCGTCTGTCACCGCGACGGGTCGTTCGTCTACACAGCCGATGCGGGCTTCACCGGCTATGACGAGTTCGGCACGCACGTGTACGTGACGAAGACCGGCGACCAGGCGGTCGGCGCCGTCGTCGTGCGGACCGGCCTGGCCGAGCCGTCGCTCGCGGCCGGCGCCGAGAGCCCCCTGCAGGCCGCGGTGACCGCTCCCGCCTCCGCCTCGAAGACCCCGATCCTGTCGCCGATCCGACCGAAGGCCGACTCGTGATCCCCGCCCCTGCCGAAGGAGGCCCGCCGTGCGCCTGAACCTCTCCGCTCCGCGACCGGACGACACAGCGTCAGCTCACGACGTCGTGCTCGACGCCGAGCCGTCCGTGACCGTCGGCGAGCTCGCCGCCGCCCTCGGTCTGCCGGCCCAGGCGATCGTGCCGGGCGCCGATCCCGACAGCGAGGTGGCGTCGACCGGCGTCCTCTCGGGAGTCCGCCTGCCGCTCGCGAGCCTGAGCGAGCTGCCGCCGGGCACCGTCCGCCTGGAGATCGTCGGCGGGCCGTTCGGAGGCGACGTCGTGGCGCTCCCCGCGGGCGCCGAGATCTCGGTCGGGTCGGGCCCCGACGCACTCCTGCAGATCGTCGACCCCGCGCTCGAGCCTCTGCACGCCTCCGTCGCGGTGAGCCGCGACAACGCGAACCCGGCAGCGCGGCCGTCTCTGACGATCGAGCCGGCGTCGGCGGACGCCGTGGTCCTGGTCAACGGGTCTCGGGTCGACGGCGCAGCGACCGTCACTCCCGACGACGTCGTGCAGCTCGGGGCGAGCCTCGTGCGCATCGGCACGCAGCCGCGACGCGATGCCGACGTCTCGCCCGAGGGCCTCGGGCGGGTCGCCTACAACCGGTCGTCGCGCATCCAGCCGTCGCACGAGCGTCCGTCCGTCCGCATGCCCGGCGATCGGCCGACCGCCGCCGAGAGGTCGCCCCTGCCCTGGCTCTCCGCCCTTCTCCCCGTGGTGATCGGCGTCGCCATGGCGTTCGCCTTCAAGCAGCCCATCATGCTGCTCATGGCCGCCGCCTCGCCGGTCATGGTGATCGGCAACAACGTCACGAGCCGCCGCACGGCGGCCCGCTCGGGCCGCCGCACCGTCGCGAAGTGGAAGACCGAGATCGCCGAGGCCAAGACGCGTCTGGCCGAGGTCGCGGACGAGCAGCGAGTCCGGTCGTGGGCGCAGGATCCCGGGCCGGTCGCCCTGGCCGACACCGCCCTGACCCCCACGGCTCGCCTCTGGGAACGGCGGGCCGCCGAGCCCGACGCCCTGCGGGTGCGGATCGGAGTCGGGTCGGTGCCGCTCGACGTCTCGCTCGACGGCACGCGCACCACGGCCTCCGATGCGGCGTCGCTCACGGTCTCACCCTCGCCGGTCACGGTCGACCTCGCGTCCGGCGTCGTCGGCATCGCCGGTCCTCGCCCGGTGGCCACGGCGCTGGCGCGTTCGCTCCTGATCGGCCTGGCGACGACGAGGTCGCCGCGCGACCTGGCTCTCGTCCTCCTCTGCGACCAGGCAGCCGAGGCCGACTGGTCGTTCGTGCGCTGGCTGCCGCACGCCGACGGCTCCCCCTCCGCCCTCGCCGCGATCGGCAACACCGGCGACACGCGACTCGCTCGGCTGCGCGAGCTGACGGCCCTGCTCGAGGCCCGGCAGCAGGCCGCTGGCACCCGCAGCGGCGTCCGCTTCGACCAGCACGTCGTCGTCCTGCTCGACCAGGCGCGCGCCTACCGGACGCTTTCCGGCATGGTCGGCCTGCTCGAACACGGCCCTGCGCTCGGGATCCACGTCATCGCGGTCGAGGACGACCGGTCGAGGCTGCCGGAAGAGGCTGCGTGCGAGATCCTCGTCGATCCCGCCTCTCCGCTCGTCGCACGGCTCGAGTCGTCGGCCGGCTCCTCGACCGTGCCGAATGCTCGCGTCCTGCTCGACCAGGTCACCCCGGATCGCGCCGACGTCGTCGCCCGCGCCCTCGCGCCTCTCGTGCACGTCGGCGGCGTGGGCGACGACAACCTGCTGCCCCAGGCCGTCCGCTTCGTCGACCTCGCCGGCATCGATCTCGACGACCCGGCGCCGCTGGTCGCCCGCTGGTCGTACTCGCCGCGCGAGACCCGGGCGGTCGTGGGCGCAGGAGCCGACGGAGACTTCGCCCTCGACCTCGCCCAGGACGGCCCGCACGGCCTCGTCGCCGGCACCACGGGCGCCGGCAAGTCCGAGTTCCTCCAGACCTTCGTCGTCTCGCTGGCTCTCGCGAACCGCCCCGACGCGCTGAACTTCGTGCTCGTCGACTACAAGGGCGGCTCGGCCTTCGCCGACTGCGAGCGGCTGCCCCACACCACGGGCCTCGTCACGAACCTCGACGGGCGCGAGACCGAGCGGGCGCTGGAGTCGCTCGACGCCGAGCTGAAGCGCCGCGAGCACGTCCTCCGCGAGATGGGCGCGAAGGACGCCGACGCCGCGTGGGAGCGCGACCCCGACCAGGCGGCCGCTCGCGGCATGGCCCGACTGGTCCTCGTGATCGACGAGTTCGCCGAGCTCAAGACCGAGCTCCCCGACTTCGTCACCGGTCTCGTCCGCATCGCCCGCGTCGGCCGCTCGCTGGGCGTGCACCTGATCCTGGCGACGCAACGCCCGTCGGGTGCGATCACTCCCGAGATGCAGTCCAACACCAACCTCCGCGTCGCGCTCCGCGTGACCGACAAGGCCGACTCGACGGACATCCTGGGCTCCGGCGAGGCGGCGCTCATCTCGACGACGACGCCGGGGCGCGGGTACGCGCGGCGGGGTGTCGGGGCGGCTCCCGCCGGGTTCCAGACCGCGCGCGTGGCGGGCCGGCGGCCGGGCGTCGTGCACGCGACCGCCTCGGCTCCTGCGGCCCTGAGCCGGCCGTGGCGCGCTGTCGGGGCGCCGGTGGTGTTCCCGAAGAAGCAGGCCGCCCAGACCGGGCCGGTCGACCACGACGACACGGACCTCCGGGCCCTCGTCGCCGTGATCCAGCGGGCGGCCGACGAGCTGGGCGTCGCCAAGAACCCGTCGCCGTGGCTCCTGCCCCTGCCGACGCTGCTCACTCTCGACGACGTCACCCAGGCGGTCCCCGCGGGGTCGGTCGTGATCGGGCTCGAGGACGTCCCGTCCGATCAGGCCCAGCGGCCGCTCGCCTGGAGCATCGAGTCCGGCTCGCACCTGTCGTTCGTCGGCGGCGCCCGCTCGGGGCGGACCTCCACGCTCCGCAGCCTCGTCGCGCAGCTCGCCATGACCTTCCCGCCCGCCGACCTGCACCTGTACGGCGTCGACTACGGCAATGGCGGACTCGGGCCGATGGCCGGCCTGCCCCATACCGGCGCGCTCATCACCCCGCTCGAGCAGGGCAGGCTGCCCCGGTTCGTCACCCGCCTGATCGCCGAGATCGGCCGGCGTCAGGGCGTCCTCGCCCGCGACTCGTTCGGCGACATCTCCGAGCACCGCGCAGCCCTCGCCGACACCGAGCGGGCCCACGAGCGCCTGCCGTACATCGCCGTCGCGCTCGACGGGTGGGAGCGCCTCGCCAGCGATCTCGGACCCGACGACATGATCGGGTTCCGCGAGCAGATGGTCCGCATTCTGCGCGAGGGCCCCGCGGTGGGCATCCGCCTGCTCGTCACGGGCGACCGGGCGCTCATCAACGACAAGGTGTCGGGCTTCATCGACACGCGCTACGTGCTGCCGCTGACCGATCGCGAGGACTACCGGACGGCGGGCATCCCGATCCGCGGGCTCCCCGCCGAGATCGGGCCGGGGCGGGTGTTCTTCGGCACACCCCTGCGGGAGGTGCAGGTGGCCATGCTGCCGGGCGAGCCGACGGGCGAGGGGCAGACGGCGACGTTCCGCGCGATCGTGGCGGAGGTCGCCGCGACCGCGGCACCGGCTCCTGCGGCCCTTCGGCCGTTCCGCGTCGACGTGATGCCGACCGAGATCACCTCGCTCGAGGCGGGGGACCTGCCCTTGGCCGCAGGATCAGCCGAAACCGGCGTCGACATCGGCGTCGGCGGCGACGCCCTTTCCCGGCACCGCGTCGACATCGCCGCCGCACGAGGGTTCCTCGTCGTCGGAGAACGTCGCTCGGGCCGCTCGACCACCCTGGCCGCCGTGGTCGCCGGGTTCGCCGCCGACGGGCAGCCCACCGTGGTGGTGTCGCTGCGGGACTCGCCGCTGCGGGAGGTCGCGACGAGACTCGGGGTGCCCGTGGTGTCGGATCCTGCGCTCTCGCGCGACGCGCTCCACGACGTCACGGGGCCTCTGGTCGCCGCCGGGGGCGGACCGATCGCCGTGGTCGTCGACGACGTCGAGACGCTCAAGGACCAACCGCTCGAGACGCTGCTGCTCGACGAGAAGGCGGGATTCTTCTTCGTCGTCGCGACGCACACCGAGGAGGCCGGCGGGCTGTTCCGGGGTGTGTTCCCGGAGGCCAAGAAGGCGCGGCAGGGAGTCCTCCTGTCCGCCGCGAACGCGATGAACGGCACGCAGACCTTCGGCGCACCGCTGCCCCGACAGCTGCAGGGCAAGGCCCCGGCCGGCCGCGCGGCGCTGTTCTGGGACTCGTCGTACGTCGAGGTGCAGGTGCCGCTGCCGTGACGGCCGTCCGCCCCGCCGCCCGCCGACCGAGGTGTGTGCGCGCCCCGGCGGATTCCCGGGTTCGACACCGTAACATCGTATTTCGTGACGGAATCTGCTGAGGGGTACGCCGACGGCCTGCGCCGCCGCACGGGGCGACGACGCGAGGGTGGCCGCAAGCCGGCCAAGAAGGGCGGGCCGCTCGTCTTCGTGCGCGACCTGCTGATCATCCTGCTCGCCGCGATCCTCATCTCGTTCCTCATCAAGACCTTCCTGTTCCGGTCGTTCTACATCCCCTCCGGGTCGATGGAGAACACGCTGCAGATCAACGACCGCATCGTCGTGAACGAGCTCGTGCCCAAGGTCTCGTCGCTCAAGCGCGGCGACGTGATCGTCTTCACCGACCCCGGCGGCTGGCTCTCCGGCGAGGGCGCGCCGACGGTGTCGACGACGTCCAGCAACCCCGTGATCGCGGGCATCCAGTGGGGCCTCACTCAGATAGGCCTCGGCACGCAGGACAGCGACAACCACCTCGTGAAGCGGGTCATCGGCCTGCCGGGCGACAAGGTGTCGTGCTGCAACGCCTCCGGCCAGCTCGAGGTCAACGGCGTGCCGATCAGCGAGCCCTACATCAACGTGCCCGCGTCGAAGCCCGCCGACGCCTTCCAGTACTCCGTGACCGTGCCGAAGGGCGACGTCTGGGTGCTCGGCGACAACCGGTACAACTCCGCCGACTCGGCGTACCACTACACGAAGAAAGACGCGACGGCGTTCGTGCCGATCAGCGACATCGTGGGCAAGGCCGAGATCATCACCTGGCCGTCGGCGCACTGGACCTCGCTGAGCGACTACCCACAGGTCTTCGCGCGCGTGCCCGCCGCCTCCGCGGCGAACTGACGCCCAGTCGGGTGCGCCGTGCGACCCCGGCTACGCTGAGACGGTGACGACGCGGCGAGGTGGGGCCTGGGCTCGCTTCGGCCTGCTGGCGATCGTCACGGCGCTGGTGCTCGTGCCGATCGCGGCGACGTTCCGGTCGCTGGTGGGCGCAGGAGCAGGCGTGCGCGCCTTCCTCCCGTTCGTCCAGGGCGCCGGCCTGACTTGGTTCGGCAACAGCCTCGCCGTCTCCCTGTCCACCGTCGCCGTCGCCGTCCTCGTGGGCGCGCCCGCCGGGTACGTGCTCACTCGCGGGCGCTCCCGAGCGGTGTCGGGGTATGCGCTGGTCGTGTTCGTGCTGCAGGCGTTCCCGCTGATCCTGACCATCGTGCCCCTGTTCGTGCTGTTCGCCGGTGTGGGGCTGGTCGACTCGCTGCCCGGCGTCGCCGTCGTCTACGTCGGCATGTCGATCTCCGCCGCGGTGTGGATGATGGCCTCGGCGATCGCGTCCGTGCCGGTGGCGCTCGAGGAGGCCGCGTGGCTCGACGGCTGCTCGATCGCCGGCGGCTTCTGGCGGATCGTGATGCGCAACTCGCTGCCCGGGGTGCTGTCGGCGGCGGTGTTCACGTTCCTGCTCTCGTGGAACGACTACCTGGTCGCGCTGGTCTTCCTGCGGTCGCAGCAGAACTACACGCTGGCGATCGGCCTGGAGGCAGCCGGTCACTCCCCCGCGCTCGCGCTGCTCATGTCGCTGCCGCCGGTCGTGCTGTTCCTCGTCTTCCAGCGGCACCTGCGGTTCGGCGGCGTCGCAGGGTCGTTCGGCGGAATCTGACGGGTTCCAGCGCCGGGTAGCGTCGAAGCATGACCGCAGACACGACTCTCCGCGACCAGACCATCACCCTGCGCGACGGGCGGACGCTGGGCTTCGCCGAGTGGGGCGACCCGGCCGGAGTCCCGATCGTGGGGCTCCACGGCACGCCGGGATCACGCCTCGGCCATCCGGTCGATCTCGACGGGCTCAGCCGTGCCGGGATCCGGCTCGTCACGCCCGACCGGCCGGGCTACGGTCTGTCGTCCAGGCGGCTCGGACGCTCCATCGCCGACTTCGCGTCCGATGTCGAAGAGCTCGCCGACGCCCTCGGTCTCGAGCGGTTCGCGGTCACGGGCGGCTCCGGCGGCGGACCGCACGCCCTCGCGGTCGCGCACCGGCTGCCCGGCCGGGTCAGCGCGGTCGAGTGCCGGGTCGGGATCGCCCCGATCGACGCGGAGGGCCTCGACTGGTTCGCCGACATGGACCCGATGAACGTGACCGAGTTCCGGTGGGCTCTCGAGGGACTCGAACGGACCGAGGTCGAGCTGGCGCGAGAGGCCGCGGCCGACCTGGTCCGGCTGGACGGCGATCGCCCGGCTCTGCTGCCGGACGGGTGGGAGCTCAGCGACGCCGACCGCGACCGATTCGCTGATCCTGCGATCTTCCGGGTGTTCGCCGACGAACAGCGCGAAGCCCACCGGCAGGGCGCCGGCGGGTGGGTCGACGACGACCTCGCCTTCGTGTCGCCGTGGGGATTCGACCCGGCGGACATCGCGGTGCCGGTGACCATCCGCTACGGGGTGCACGACGTCATCGTGCCGGCCGCGCACGGTGAGTGGCTGGCGGCCCGCATTCCGGCTGCGACGGGGTATCCCGAGGGCGGCGAGGGCCACGTGCCCGACCCCGCGCACCGCATCACGCAGTTCGCCGCCCTCGCCGCGACCGTCTGAGCGACGGAGTGCCAGGCTGAGGGCATGGTCTCGAGCGTCGCGGTGCTGTCGGACGTGCACGGCGTGCTGCCGGCCCTCGAGGCGGCGCTGGCGCACCCTGCGGTCGCGTCGGCGGAGCTCATCGTCGTCACGGGCGACCACACCTGGGGGCCGCAGCCCGCGGAGGTGCTCGACCGGCTCGTGGGGCTCGGCGACCGATGCCTGCTGGTGCGGGGCAATGCCGACCGCGAGCTCTTCGAGATGTCGCGCGGAGTGGACGTCGGGCTCGCCGACGACCCTCTGTCGGTGTGGGGTGCGGCCCAGCTGACCGCGGCGCACCGGGCGCTGCTCGAGTCGATGCCCTCGTCGGCGACCGTCGAGGTCGACGGGTTCGGGCCGGTCCTGTTCGTCCATGCCACCCCGCGGAACGACGAGGAGGTCGTGCTCGTCGACTCGTCGCTCGCACGATGGCGCTCCGTTCTGGCGCCCGTGCCGGATTCGGTGTCGACGGTGGTGCTGGGCCACACCCACATGCCGTTCGTGCGCCTCGTCGACGGGCGCACCGTCGTCAACCCCGGCAGCGTCGGCCTGCCGTACGGGCGCGCGGGTGCCCACTGGGCCGTGTTGGCAGCAGGATCGGTGACACTCGGCCGGGCCCTGTTCGACGGCCAGGCCGCCGTCTCGGCCATCGCGGCAGCGTCGACGTATCCCGGTGCCCGCGCGTGGGCCGTCGAGGCCCTGCTGGCGCCGACTTCCGACGCCGAAGCCCTGGCCGCCTTCGCACCGCGCGACGGGCGCTGACTGGCCACGCGGGCGAGGGCAGCGTCAGGAGTCGACGAGGGCGAGGGCCGCGTCGTCGACCGAGTAGTCGAACAGGCCGGTGAAGTAGTCCGAGACCGACAGCGCCGCCTGCTCGTCGGGCGACAGCGACAGCAGCTCGTCGACCGCCGCGCCGACCGTCGCAGCGTAGGTGGGCGCACGCCACCCCAGCGTGCGCGTCGCCTCCGCGGTGTCGAGGAAGAACGGCGGCCACGTCGCCCACGGCGAGTAGCCGAGCGAGCGATCGCCGGCCGACGCGGTCGCCGGGAGCCCCACGACCTCGACCGCTGTGCCCATCGCCTCGGCGATGGCTCGCACCACCGCGCCCGCCGTCGGCGTGCCCGCGTCCGCCACGTTGAGGGTTCGAGGGGCCGGCGACAGGGCGCAGGCCAGCGCGAGCCCGGCGAGGGCGGCGGCGGACGTCGGGTGGTTGCCGGTCGCTCCACCCTGCGACAGGGGGATCCTGCCGCGGCCGTCGAGGAGCCGGCGTACGACGAACCACTCCCGCGAGGGCGACGCACCTGGCCCGTGGATCCGGGACGGGCGCAGGATGCTCACCGGCAGCCCCGACTCACGCAACACGATTTCGGCGGCCACCTTGTTCGTGCCGTAGCCGCCCCGACTCGCGTAGTCGCCCGACCAGTCGGGTTCGAGGACGGCGTTGCCTTCCGTGACCGGACGGGCGAACGCGGGTGGTTCGTCGCTGTTGCTGTGGTGGCCCTCCGGATCGACGTAGACGGCCTTGCTCGACAGGACGACGGCCGAGCCGAACGCCCCCGAGGAATCGACGAGAGCGCGGGCGTGTGCGGCCGTGTAGCAGACGCAGTCGACGACCACGTCGGGCTGGACCTCGTCGAGCAGGTGGCGCAGGGCCCGCTCGTCGGTGCGGTCGGAGACCCGGTAGTCGACCGCGTCGGCCCACGCGCCGGTCAGTCGCGACGGCCCCCGACCGGTGGCGACGACGTCCCAGCCGGAGTCGAGGAACGTCGGGGCGAGGCCGCGCCCCGTGACTCCGTTCACACCGAGGACGAGCGCGCGCATCAGACCTCCACCGCCGATGTCGGGTCGGGCGACGAGGGATCGACGACGTGGGGCGTGTCGGGAGCCCCGGCCGGCCGGCCGGCGGCGGAGGTCAGCCGGCGCACGGACGGAACGAGAAGCGTCGCCGCGAGCGACGCCGCGAGGATCGCTCCGCCGCCGACCAGCGTCGGCTCGAGTCCGATCCGCGCCGCGGCGGGCCCGGCGAGCACCTGCCCCACGGGGATGGCGAGGAACGACCCGAGCTGGTCGTACGACGACACGCGCGACAGCAGCTCGATCGGCACGTGCTCGCCGAGAGCGGTCTCCCACGCGACACCGAACTGCTCCACGCCGAGGCCGCCGACGAACGCCGCCGCGACGAGCACCGCGACCGGCGCGTGGACGCCGAGGGCGAACAGCAGCAACGAGCACGCGATGCCGCAGCCGATGCCGGCGAGCAGCGGCCGCCGGGGCCGCCAGCGCAGGGCGACGACACCGCCCGCGACGAAGCCCACCGATTCCGCCGCCAGGATCACGCCCCACGCCGTCCGGCCGAAGGTGGCGTCGGCGACGGCCGGCCCCAGCACGACGATCCCGCCCACGTAGACGGCGTTGGCCAGGGTGAAGGCCACGACGATCGACCACACCCACGACCGGGACGCGAACGCGCGCCAGCCCTCGGCCAGCGCTCGGAGGAACCCGCCCGAGTGCGTGTGCGGCAGCGCGTCGAGCTTCAGCAGCGCGAAGCACACGGCGCCGAAGGCGAACGTCGCTGCATCGACAGCGATCGCCGGCCCGGATCCGACGAGCGCGACGACGAGGCCCGCGACGGCGAGGCCGACGACCGAGGCGCCGTTCTGCAGGAGCCGCGCGAGAGCATTCGCGCTGGTGAGCTGCCCCGCTCCCACCGTCAGCGGCAGAAGCCCCGACGTCGCCGGGCCGCTGATCGCCGAGAACGCCCCGTTGAGGGCGGAGAGGACGCAGAGCGCGGCCACGGAGTCGACGTGCGCGAGGAGGACGACGGCGACGGCGGCCTGGGTGGCGGCGCTGGCCACGCTGGATCCTGCGAGCACCAGGCCTCTCGGGAGCCGATCGGAGAGCGCGCCGCCCAGGAGCAGGAAGATCAGCGTCGCGGCGGACCGAGCGCCGACGACCAGCCCGAGCTGGGCCGCCGAGTGCGTGAGATCGAGCACGGCGAACGCGAGCGCCACGGGGGCGAGCGACGAGCCGAGCTTGTTGACGGTCGTGCCGAGAACGAGCCAGCGGAACGGCGCGATGCGCAGGAGATCGCGGGCGCGCTGCCCCGTGTCGCCGGCGCGATCGCGGCTGTCGGTGGAGGTGGTCATGCGCGGCTACGAGACCTCGACCCAGAACGACCCGAACGTGATCCGCGACCCCGGGTCGACCTCGTAGCGGGTGCCGGGCTCGAGACGGAACGCCGACCCGTCGGGGTAGACGAGACGGGTGCCGTTGCCTGACCCGGCGTCGGCCACCCAGAACAGGTCGTCATAGGGGCCGAGGACGAAGTGGGTGCGCGAGATCGACCGCGCGTCGTCGGCCACGGTCACGAGGTCCACGTCGCTCGACCCGTCGAGCTGGTCGTCGAGGCGTTCGGCCGACGGCTTGCGGCCGACCACGACGTAGCCCGTCGGCGTGAGGGACTGCCCGTCGCTGAAGGTCAGGGTGCGGGCCGGGCTCACGAGGCGTCCTTTCGACGGCGGTCGACGGCGGTGCGCCGGTCGGTGACAGCGTGGCGAGCGGAGGCCGCGATGACGCCGAGTCGTCTCACGAGCGACCCGGCAGTGAGATGGTATCGGAGTCGCCGCCAGCGGGACTCGTCGTCGGCGAGGCCGTGGCGCGCGCGCCCGACGGCGTCCCAGTACGCGCGGACCTCGGCGTCGTCGAGGCGCTGCGACGAGAACACGCTGCGTTCGGCGGTGTCGGCGAGGGTGCGGAGGGCGGGCGCCCCGACCAGATCGGCGACCTCGCGCCTCGTCGCGGCGCGCGGGACGGCGTAGCCGCGATCGACGACGTCGTCGAGGAGCTCGCTCCACGCGCCGGTGAGCACGGTCGCGTCGAGATCGCGTCGGAGTCTCCGCCGGCGCCGGATCCACCGGCCGAGGGCGATCGACCACAGCGGCGCGAGCACGATGAGCGCCACGAGGAGGACGAGCCCGGCGATTCGAAGCCCGGCCAGCAGGACCACGAGCCAGGCTGGCGGACCGGGATCGTGCTTGTTCGTCTGGCTGTCGCGGTTCTGGGTGACGGCCGTGTCGTGCTGCGTGGGCGGCGACGGGGGCTGCACGGTCTGCGGCTGGGCGACCGCCTTGCTCTGCTTCGTCGACTCGTCGGGAACGGGGCGCGGCGTCGGGTTCGGGTCGACCGTCAGCCAGCGGCCGGCGGAGTCCTCGACTTCGACCCAGGCCGTGAGGTCGGCGCCCGTGAGGGTGACGCTGCCCGACCTGGTCCGTGACGCGGCGGGCGCGTAGCCGACGACGACTCGCGACGGGAATCCGAGGTTGCGCGCGATCAGGGCGAGAGCCGGCGCGTACTGCTCGGCGTCGCCCAGCATGGGCGTCGCGGTCGCCAGCGCAGCGAGCCGGCTCGCCGAGTGGCCGGCCGCGCTGAACGGCTGCCCGGGCCCCGAGTCGCTGACGTAGCCCGACCGCAGCCAGGACGCGACGGCCTCCAGGCGAGCGCCCGGTGACGTCGCCGTGCCGTAGTGCTTCCTCGCCGCGGCGATCAGCGTCGAAGGAACGTTCGTGGCCTTGGGCTGCTCGGCGTGCCCCGGCTTCGCCGCCGCCACGTCGGAGGCGGTCGTCCGTGCCGGGACGATCGTGGACATCGAGTAGCCGTCGCCCTTCGACACGCCGCCGAGGACCGCCCCGCTGTCGGTCGAGCGGTCGTAGTAGAAGGCGTCCCGCAGTGCTGGGGCATCGGTGCCGGAGAAGGAGATCGCCGTGACGGCGCCCACGGTCGGGAGCCAGACGTCGCTGTAGCCGTCCACCCGCACGGTGACGTCCGCAGCGGATCCCGTGGCGCCCGACTGCGAGATCGTCGACGCGACGCGGCTGAAGGTCCCCGAGGAGGGGCTCGACCCCTGCGCGAAGACGCGACCGTCGTAGGCGTCGAGCGTGGCCACGCTCAGGCGCGCCCCCGACGGTAGGCCGGTGACGGTGAGCTGGTCGGTCGTCTTGCCCGGCGTGAGGACGCTGTTGCGGAAGGTCACCAGCGGGCTGACGTAGTGGTGCGGGTCGAACGGCGGCGCGACTGCGTCGCGGAGCACCTGACGGGAGGTCGCAGGAGTCCAGACACCGGCCAGCGCACCCCCGGCGAGCGTCGTCGCGACGAGGAGGCCGACCGCGGCGGTCGCCCTCCCCCACCGCCCCCTGGACTCACGGCCCGGACGCCGTCGGTTCGCGGCCACGATCGCCCACGCCAGCGCCAGACCCGTGAAGACGAGCCCCGTGACGACCGGCACCTGCCCCGCCCGCGAGCCGAAGGCCACCGAGAACGCGAGGAGCACCACCGGCGCGAGCACCGCCCAGCCGGGCCGGGCGAGGCGCAGCGCCAGCGACAGACCCGTCACCGCGGAGGCCAGCAGCACGATGAACGCCGGCACGAGCAGAGCCTCGTACGAGCCCAGCGGCAGCTCCACCGACAGCATCTGCTTCCAGGCCGTCGCCGAACCGGCCAGCAGGATCCGGAGGCCCTCGGCCGACGGCAGCACGCCGGCGATCGCCTGCGACGGCACCGCCAGCGGAACGCCGCCCACGAGGAACAGCACCGCCGCGACCGCCGCCACCGCGTACGCGGGCAGCCGCCTCGCCGCGCCGACGACGGCCAGCGCGCCCCCGAGCACGATGGAGGCCGCCGCGACGACGACGAACGCCGAGCTGTCGTAGACGGGCCAGAGCGGCGCGGCTCCGACCACCAGGAGCAGCACCACGAAGATCGCGTCGGGGGTGCGGGGCAGGAGCCGGGCGGCCGCGGTGTCGCGGCGGCGCTCTGCCCGGCGGCGACGCGGCGCGACCTCGGCTCCTGCGCCCTGGAGCGCGGTCACGCCGCCGCCGCCTTCGCCAGGGCCCGGCGGAGGTCGTCGAGGTAGCCGATTTCGAGCACGCTCAGCTCGCCGACGCGCCGCAGCCCGGGCACGGCGCCCGGTCGGCACACGACGGCGACGATCTCGACGCCGGGCGGGAAGCGGAGAGACCAGGAGCGGAGGTCTCGCATGCTCGGCGCGCTGCCGCAGACCAGGAACACCAGCGAGACGCCCGTCACGAGGTCGTTCGCGAGCGACGCGAGGCCGCCGACGTCGATGTCGCCGGTGCCCCATTCGATCTCGCTGACGGCGTCGAGCAGGGCTGCCGTGGTGCGGGTGCTCAGGTTCCGCGGCTCACGACTCGGCTCGTCTCCCGGTTGGGCGCGGGGCGGGCTCGTGATCGCGGTGACGTCTCGCCCGTCGCGGATCGCCCGCAGCGCGAGCGACGCGCTGGCGCCGACGGCCAGCTCGAACTCCGTCTCGTCGGCGAAGTCCGCCGGCGCGAGGCTGAAGGCGATGACGACGTGGCTGCGCCGTGTCTCCTCGAACTGCCGGACGACGAGGGCGCCGGTACGGGCGGTGCTCTTCCAGTGGATATGCCGGCGATCGTCGCCGGGCCGGAAGTCGCGGAGGGCGTGGAAGGCGATGTCGTTGGCCGTGAGGTCGCGTGTCGGACTCCCCTCGAGGTCGCGGACGAATCCCGTCGAGGACGACGGCACGGTGATCGTCTCGGGGTGCACGTGGACCTCGCGGACGGCCGTCCACTCGACGTCGCGACGGAATAGCCCCACCGGATCGCCACGCACCGTTCGGACGGGGCCGACCCTTACCACGCCGCGACGGTCGGCCGGCACGGTGAACGAGTTGTCGCCCGGCACTCGGAGCCCGACGGGCTCGCCTCCGACTTCGACCTCCAGCCGTGCTCCCCACAGCGGGCGTCGCGACTCGTCGCCGATGACGACGCGCGCTCCCACGGGACGGCCGACGACGGTGCGATCGGCGTCGACTTCGAGGGCCACCGAGTAGCGGGTCCGGCCGATGAGGAAGAGCAGGCACACCGCCGAGAGCAGAGCGAGGGCGAGACCGGCGGCGGCGAACTCGAGCCAGCCGCACGCGTAGCCGACCACGAGGGCGACCAGCGTGGCGGCCAGGACGGACCAGCCGAGGGGCGTGACGACACCGGCGGCCACGCCGGCGACGCGTCGGGTGCGGCGCAGCACGCGCGTCCTGGCGCGCCGGAGCGCCAGCAGGCGCCGTTGACCCGGGGTGCGCAGGAGGGTCGTGTAGCCGGTGCCCGTGAGGTGCGTGTAGCCGGTGCCGGTGGCGGTGCGGCCGAGCGTGGTCGACGTGACGCGATCGCGATCCTGCGGCCTGGATCGCACCCTGGCCGTGCTCGACTTCGGGGAGCGGGGCGTCACACGGTCAGCCTCTCGCTCGGGGGCACCACGTCGAGGAGGATGCGGCCGACGACGCTCGTGGCGGTCACCCCGTCGAACTCGGCCTCGGGGTCGAGCACGAGCCGATGCGCGAGGACGGGTTCGGCCAGCGCCTTGACGTCGTCGGGCAGCACGAAGGTGCGGCCCTCGGTCGCCGCCCACGTCATCGAGGCGCGTACGAGGGCGAGGGCGCCGCGGACGCTGGCGCCGAGGCGTACCTCCGCGGCCTCGCGCGTCGCGTCGACGATGCGCGAGACGTAGTCGAGGATCGCCGCGTCGGTCTCGACCCGCTTGGCCGTCTCGATCATGGAGAGCATGTCGGCGGCGGCCAGCACGGGAGGCAGCGTGCGGGAGTGCGACTTGACGCGGGCGCCCTCGAGGATCCGCCGAGTCGACACCGAGTCGGGGTAGCCGAGCGAGGTCTTGAGCAGGAAGCGGTCGAGCTGCGCCTCGGGCAGGCGGTACGTGCCGGCCTGCTCGATCGGGTTCTGCGTCGCGATGACCATGAAGGGCTCGGGCACCCGATGGGTGACGCCGTCGACGGTGACGCGGGACTCCTCCATGACCTCGAGCAGCGCCGACTGCGTCTTCGGCGAGGCCCGGTTGATCTCGTCGGCCAGGAGGACGTTCGCGAAGACGGGGCCCGTGTGGAACTCGAAGATGCCGTTCTTCTGGTCGTACATGCTCATGCCGGTGACGTCGCCGGGAAGCAGGTCGGGGGTGAACTGAATCCGGTTGCTGGTGCCCTCGACCGTCTGCGCGATGGAGCGAGCCAGGCTCGTCTTGCCGGTGCCGGGGAAGTCCTCGAGCAGCAGGTGCCCCTCGCTGAGCAGCGTCGTGAGCGCGAGGCGGACGACGTGCGGCTTGCCGAGCACCACCTGCTCGACGTTCTCGCTGAGCCGCCCGAACACCTCCTTGAACCACGCCGCCTCTTCGAGGGTGAGGGGCGTGAAGTCGTCGGTGCCGTGCGATGTCGTGGTCATGGTGTGGCTGCTTTCGCTGGGGTGAGGTTCGCGCCGATCCGCTGGGCCGGGCCGCAGCTGTCCTCGGAGGACAGGCTGCACGCTCGCACCCAGACGTCGGTGGCGGTGCCGTAGCGGGACGTGTCGTGGCCCGGGCCCGTGACGAAGCCGCCGCCCTGGACGATCGTCGCCCAGCTGTTCGGCTGCGCCTCGTTCGCGTTCACCAGGCCGTACTCGTAGTGGTCGACCTGCTGGCCGTCGCCGGGCGTCAGCGCGCCGATCTGGATGTCCTGGGCGCCGCCGTCGGGGTTGGTCGCCAGCGCGGCCGAGCCGTTCGGCGCGGCGGGAAGGCGCGTGTTCGTGAAGCCGGAGGTGAAGGTCGAGCAGAAGAGGCCGTTCGTCGCGTAGACGTGGTACTGCGTGCCGTTGTTGCCGGGGTCGGCGTCGATCCACGACGTGCCGGCGACCGGTGTGCCAGGCAGCGAGTTGCCCGAGCACGAACTCGGGCCGTCGTCGGTCCGCGCGACCGAGTAGCTGAGACCCGGGCCGCCGTTGGCGGAACCCGGTGTCCAGTCGACCTCGACGGCGAACTGGCCGTTCGAGACGGTCAGGTGGCTGGTGACGATCACACCGTTCGGCGGGCCGACGGCCGTGGTCGAGCCGGTGCCCGGAGCGCTGGCATTGGTCTTGTTGTGGGCGACGATCGACGCGGTGTAGCCGGAGCCGGGCTGGATGCCAGGATCCGAGACCCGCACGGCGGTCTGGTCGGCCGGCACCGACTCGGTGTGCGAGTAGCCGTTCGGCCCTGTGAGCGACACGTCGTAGCTCTGCACGGGGCTCCCAGGCACCGACAGGCCCGGCTGCCAGGCGATCGCGAGCGAGTGCCCGTTCGGGTCGTCGTGCGTCGCCGTCACCGTGACGTTCACCGGGGCGCTCGGCGAGCCGTCCACGATCACCGGGGCGCTCGGCGGGCTGGCCGCGCCGTCGCCGAGGGCGTTCGTCGCGACGGCCGTGAACGAGTAGGCCGTGCCGTAGACGAGCCCCGAGACGACGCAGGCGTCGGGGTTCGTGCACGCCGCCGTGACGGTCTTGTCGGTGGAGGTGACCGTGTAGCCGGTCACGTCGGAGTAGTTGGGGAACGCGTGCGGGATCGCGAGCGTGACCTGCGCCTTCGCCGTGTCGGTCGCGACGACCGCCGGCGGGCCGACCGGGGCGTCCGGGACGTCCTGGACGAGCACGCTGATCGTCGACGACGCGTACCGGGTCGGATCGTCCGTGACGTCGCCGACCTCGTACGGGATGGTCACGGTGCCGGTCGCGGCGGACTTCGAGACGGTGACGGTGACGCGGCTCCTGTCGGCGCTCTCGCTGACGGTGACCCCGCTCGGCACGGCACCCCCGCCGACGCTGACCACGTGGAGCGGTCGGCCCGGGAACGGGTTCGTCGCCTCGTCGTTCGCGAGGACGTCCACCGTCGCCGCGGCGCCGCGGCGGATCGTGACGCTGTCGGGGATGGGCTCCACGATGGGGCGGGTCGAGCGGACGATGGTGACCGAGACGATGCCGGACTTGCCCGCGCCGTGGCCGTCGCGCACCGAGACGACGATCTTCGCCGTGCGGCCCACCTGCACCCCGTCGACCCCGCGGATCGTCAGGGTCGCGGCCGAGACGCTCGCCGTCGCGACCGTCGGGGATCCTGAGACCGCGGAGTAGGTGAGCGAGTCGATCCGGTCGGGGTACGGGTAGTCGGTGAGCGCCCGGAGGTCGACGGTCGTCTGCGCCCCGGACTCGAGCGTGATGCTCGCGCCGTTCAGGACCGGCGGCTCGTCGTTCTTCGGAGTCACCGTGATCGGCAGGGTCAGTGTCGCCTGGCTCGAGGCGTCGCCCGGGCGTCCGTCGGTCACGGTGAGCGTGATCGAGGCCGGGCCGAAGTAGTTCGCCTCGGACGTGTACTGGAGCGTGGTGTCGTCGACCACGAGGGAGGAACCGTCGGAGTACGTGGCGGAGACGCTCGACGATCCGGCGAGGGTCACCCGACGCCCGCCGACCCCGATCAGCTGGTCGGCGAGATGGACGACGAGCCGGGACCCGCTGACGACGGTGAGCGCGGGTGCGTTCGAGCGGATCTCGGGGCGTCCGCTGAGCGACCCCGGCACCCAGATGAACGCGGTCGCCGACGCCTTCGGGTCGTCCTTGCGCGTGACTCGATAGGGCACGATCTGACTCTTCGCCGTCACAGTGACCCGGATCGTCCCGTCGGGCTGGACGGTCGCGTGCCCGTATCCGGGGAGAACCGAGAGCTTCAGGTCGGAGGTCTGCCCCTCCGAGAACGTGACGGCCTTCATGGCGTCGACGACGACCGACGCACGGTGGGCGACCGCTTGGGAGGTGAGGACGACGTCGGTCGCCGTGGGACTCGCGAGAGGCGCGTTCTTCGCCACGTCGAGGTAGAGCCAGGCCGAGGCCTGGGCCCCCCGCTCGTTGCGGATCGTGTACAGCACGCCGTAGCTCCCCGGCGTCTTCGGCGCGGTGAGGCGCACCGAGTCGGCCGTCGTCACCGGTGTGATCGCCTTCGAGGTCGCCTCCGCGCCCGTCACCACGAGCGGGCTCTGCTGCGGGTCCGTGTCGTTGTCGAGGACGGGCACGGTCAGGCGGGTGCCGGGGCGCGTGGTGACGAGGTCGTCCTGAGCCGCGGGCGCCTGGGTCGTGCCGGACGAGGGGACGACGCCGACGCGGATCGTCCCGGTGCCGCCGACGCCGAGCGAGTCGACCACGGTGTACTGGAACGTGTCGGTTCCTGACGAGTACGAGCTCGCGCGGTAGGTCAGCGAGTCGCTGCCCACCTTCGAGATGGCGCCGAGATGCGGCGAGGTCGCCTGACCGACCAGGCTGACCGCGTCGCCGTCCGGGTCGATGCCCGCCAGCGGTATCGGGATCGTGACGGTGCCGCCCGCGGTGACTCTCGCCGTCACGGTCTGCGGGACGGGCGCGCGGTCGTTCTCGGCGTCGTCGCCCTTGACGACGATTGTGACGGGTGCGGTCGCGTACTGGCCGTCGGACTGCGTGACGCGGTACGCGGCGGAGTAGGTCCCGGGGTGATCCGGGGCCAGATACCGGAGCTCGGAGCCGGAGGTGAACAGGAGCCCGTCGCCGTCCGGGACGTTCTTCACGAGCGCGCCGGCGAGCTGCAACGGCTTGTCGTTGGGCTGGACGTCGTTGTCGAGCACCGGGATGTCGGCGACCGTGCCGACCCGGACCGTCACCCGGTCGGGATTCGCGACGGGCGCCTGGAGCCTCGAGGGTTCGGGGATCTGCACGACCGTGACCGAGCCCTGGGCGCTGGCCTTGCCGTTGCTCACCGTGTAGTGGAAGGTGACGGGTGCGTCCAGCGTCCGCACCAGGCGGACTCGAAGTCCCGACTGGTCGACGATGCCGGCGACCACGCTGCCGGATCCCGGGAGCCCGGAGACGGCGGTGACGCTCAGGACCCCGCCGGCGGGGTCGGAGTCGTTCGCGAGCACGTCGACCGAGCGGGTGTCCTGCAGGTAGAGGAAGGCCGTCGTCGGCATGGTGACCGGCGGGAGGTTCTCACTCGGCGGATCGGCGATCTCGAGTCGGATCGTGCCGGTGGCGGTCTGCTTGCCGTCGGTGACCGAGTACTGGAGGTGGTGGGTGCCTGCTCGCGACGCGGTGACCGCGAAGACGCCGTTCGTGTAGTCGGGCTGGATCTGCAGCGAGTCGTCGCCGGACGCCGCGCTGACGCCGTCGAGGCTCACCGTGCCCGTGCCGCCCCGGACGTCGCCGAGCGGAGCGATCTGCACCTGCTGCCCCGTGTAGCCGGTGATGGCGAACGACTCCGCCGTGATCGCGACGGTGCCGGGCGGGCCCACCGTCACCGAGACGGATCCCGTCCCGGTCGCCGTGCCGTCGGACACGGTGATCGCTATGGTCTTGAGGTCGCCGGATGCATCCCCGTCGTGGAACGTCACCCGGCCGTCCTGCGTGAAGTCGACGCTGTTCGGGGCGGCCGTGCTCGCGCTCGCGAGATAGATCGGGTCGCTGTCGGGGTCGGCCCAGTCCCCGAGGACGTTCAGCGAGACCGTGCCGCCGGACGCCACGGACGTGCGGGTCACGCGCTTCTGCACGGGGGCGGAGTTCTGGCCGGGAGACCGCACGGTGACGGTGACCGTCGCGTGATCCTGCCCGCCTCGGCCGTCGGTGATGGTGTAGTCGAAGGTGACGTGCCCCGTGGCTGTCGCCCGGGTGGTGAGCTGCAGCTGCTGCGCGTCGCCGACGATGTCGAGGGTGCCGAACTGCGGCGAGATGCTCGTCACCTGGCTGATGACGATCGGGTCGCCGTTGGGGTCGGAGTCGTTCAGGAGCACGGGCAGAGTGTTCGCACGGCCCGCCCTGACCCCGAACGCGTCGTCCACGGCGACCGGCGGCGCCTCCTCGGCGGCGAGCTTCGGCGGGACGTCCTTGAGCTGCTGCTTCGTGGTCTCGGTGTTCGTCTTCTGGTCGAAGTCCGACCAGTTGTCGATGAGCCGGCCGCCGTTCTGGATCGCCCACGAACGGCCGTCCGCCGGGTCGTTCGCGACGACGTGGTGGCCGTTTACCTCGAGGACGATCGCGCCGTCGCCCGACTCCCCCTGCAGTCGCACGGCCTGGCCGCGCGTGGCGCCGCCGCAGTAGCGCTCGGCACGACCGTTCGACCAGGCGGCGTACTCGCAGCCGTCGATGCTGACCGGAGCCGCGGCCTTGCCGGTGGTCCCGGCCTGAAGACTCGTGGCTGAGCCGCCGGAGAGAGGCAGCGCGACGAGCCCCGCTCGATGGCCGAGAAGCACGCGGTCGCCGGTCGTCGTCGGCTGTTCGAGGAGGGCGGTGCCCGGGTCGGCGACGTTCTTCGTCAGGTCGATCGAGGCGCCGTCGACCCAGGCGCGGTCGCTCGACGGATCGAAGAGGGCGGGCCGGCCGGCCACCAGGGTGACCTGCACGGACTTCGAGGTTCCCGGGAACTCCACTTTCCGCGAGGTCGACACGGCTGCCGCCGCTGACGTCGAACCGCCCGTGGCCGCTCCGAACGTGCCCGTGACGAGCTTTCCGCTCTTGGCGCTGTAGCCGGCGTAGCGCCCGTCGGCGTCGATCGCGAACGACGAGTTGACGCCGAGGCTGAGCGTCGGCGACGACTTGGCGGAGAATCTCGACAGGTCGGCGACGCGGGTCACCCAGGTGTCGCCGCTCGACGGCAGGGTGATCGCCACCCAGTCACCCGCGCCGACGACGTCGGGCACGCCGTCGGGCAGCGGCACGGTGTCGGTGAGGGTGGCTGTAGAGGGGTTCATGACGTCCAGCGTGTTCGACGCCTCGTCGTGGACGACGAGGTGCGACGGGCTCTGCAGGAGGGAGAGCGTCGTGCCGGTCGTGTCGATCGTCGTCGTGAGCTGACCGATCTCGGCGTTGGCGTCGCCGACGAGGCGCGAGGCCCCGTTGGCGACCCAGGCCGAGCCGTCGTCGAGGTTCATCCGCTGCCGCGTGTAGCCGGGTGAGACGATCACCGCGACCGCGACGAGTGCTGCGACGACGATCGCCGAGACGACCGTGATGGTCAGCGGAAGGCGCGCCCGGAGACGGGCCACGAGGCGGCGCAGGAGCCGGCGGAGACGATCTGCCACGCTCACCCGCCCGCGCACGTCGACGAACTCGGCGCCCCGTCGGTGCCGTCGCGCACCACGGTCACGGTCACGCACGCCTGCCCCTGGGTGGCTGCGTGGCGGAGGGTGTACGTCGTGCTCCGCTGGGTGGTCCCCTGCCCGCCGTCGACGCGCACGAGATACGTGTCGCCGGAGCCGAGACCGGGGTCGCGCCACGAGAACTGCACGCTGTCCGCCGTGGTGTTGGCGCTGATCGTGCCGACGGTCGGGATCGAGCCGCCACCCCGCGTCGCGAGTGAGACGGTGACGATGACACCTGCGACGACGGCGACGCCGCAGGCCACGAGTGCGATGCGCGTCCGCGCCGTGGACCTTCGTCGAGCCGAGCGGGCGCCGGGCGCGGTGCGGAGCTCGGTGGCGTCGGCGCGGCTGACGGCGTCGTCCGCGGTGCCGCCGCGGCCCGTGCGGGTCGAACGGTCGGCCGGCAGGCGCGACCGTGTTCGGGGGCGGCGGGTGGTGGAGGTCGCGGTGGAGCCGTCGTGCGTGGCGGTGTCCGCTGCTCCTGCGCCCTGGGACGCGCCGGTCGAATCGTCGTGAGGCGCCGAAGCGAGATGCCGGGAGTCGATGACGCTGGCGGTCGGTATGACCAGCGGCGACGGCCGCATGCCGAGCTCGGCCTCGACGGCCTGGAGCGAGCGGAGGACCTCGAGCATCGAGGCGGGGCGGAGCGCGGGGTCTTTCGAGAGGCACGCGGACAGGAGCTGTTCGAGGCTCGCCGGGACGTCGCCGCGGCCCGTGGGGGCGACGCGTGCACGACCGATGATGCGGCTCTGGACGGCGTCGCGGGAGTTGTCGCCGTCGGGCTTCTCGAAGGGCGACCGACCGGCCAGGAGTCCGTAGGCGGTGGCGCCGAACGCCCAGATCTCGCTGCGGACCGTGCCCTGCGTGGTGCCGCGGACCACCTCGGGGCTCGACCACGGGATCGAGAGGCCCAGTGCCTCCTGCCCCTCGGAGCGCGCGAGCGTCGCCGCGATGCCGAAGTCGGCGAGGACGGGCCTGCCGTACGACGTCTTGAGGATGTTCGCCGGCTTCACGTCGCGGTGGAGGACTCCGTCGCGGTGCGCGGTCTCGAGCACGCCGCCGATCGCCACGGCGATCTGGAGGACCTCGGCGACCGGAAGGCGCTCGGTGCGGAAGGTGCGCCCGTACGACTCGGGGCAGTACTCCATGACGAGGTAGGGCCTGCCGTCGGCGGCGATGGCCGCCTCGTAGACGGTCAGCACGTCGGGGTGGTCGGCGAGCTGCGCCATGAGGTTCGTCTCGGAGAGGAACATCGCGCGGGCGTCGTTGTCGGCGACCCCGGGAAGGAGCACCTTCACGGCCACTCGTCGCCGCGGCATGCTCTGCTCGTAGAGGAAGACGTCGGCGAACCCGCCCGACCCGAGGGGGCGGACGTGGTTGTAGCCCGGGAGCACCGGCGGGGCCTCCGGGAGCCTACTGGGCACCGGCGGGCTCCGCGGCTTCCGGTCGGGCGGCTTCCGGTCGGGCGGGTGTCGACGAGAATGCCGCCGGCGTCGCGAGGCCGGTGGGCGCCGCGGCAGCGGAGTCGTCGCTGTCGGCCGGCACCAGGGCGGTCAGGGCGACGTCGTCGGCGAGGACGACGCTCGACCCGGGAGTCAGCGGCAGGATCTCGCCGGCGTCCAGCCGGTAGGGCTCGCCGGCGGCCGGGCGCAGCATCGTGCCGTTCGTCGACCAGAGGTCGCGCACGAGGATCATCCCGTGGTCGGCGAGCACGGCGAGGTGAGTGGCCGAGACGTGCGGTGTCGCCGAGCGGACGACGGTCAGGCCCGCGGGCTGCGCGGCACGCTCCGCCGGGATGCGAGGGGCCCGGCCGACGTAGAGGGGTGCGTCGAGCTCGACGACACGGCTGCCGTCGGCGTCGGCGATCTCGATGCGGAGGAGGCGGGGTTCGCTCGCGGAGGGTCGGAAGGTGGGGTCGTCGCCCTCGTCGGCGTTGCCGGTTCTGCCGGATGCTCCGATGACGGTGGCGTCGAGGTCCTCGGACTCGGCGGGAGCGCCGATCACGGTGGCGTCGGCGTCGGCGTCGGCGGCGGCGTCGGCCTGCCGGGGGGTGTCGGGTGTGATGCCGACGGGCTCGATGATCGTCTCGTCGAGATCGGGCTGGAGCTCTGCGACGAGCTCGCGGCTCGGGAGGGGTTCGTCGTCGGGCTCTGCGTCGTCGTCGGGCTCTGCGTCGTCGACGGGCTCGGCGTCGGCGGGCTCGGCGACGGGGGCGGGGGCGGGGGCTTCGGTCGAGGGGGTCTCGCCCTGCTCCTGCGCCCCCTCGCTGGTCGGAGTGGCCTCGGTCTCGTGGACGGCCTCGACGACGCCGGCCACGATGCGACCGTCGGCCTCGCGGCCGGTGACGACGACGGGGCCGCCGCCGGTGACGAGCGTCAGCGACACGTCGAGGCCGATGGCGAACTGGACGACGTCGGTGCCCGCGGCGGAGTCGGTCGCCGTGAAGCTGATTCGGCCCAGCGACGAGTGATCGGGGGACACGGACACAGCCACCGGCGTCTGCCAGGCGACCCGCCAACCTGTGTTCGTCATGCCACCCCCGTGCGTCGTGCTCCCCGACATATTAGCGAATCCGCGCTGGGGGTTCGGTCCCCCGAAGCGGGGGCTGTGGAGAACCGCGGTGCCCAGGGCATCGACAGTCGTGTCGCGTGCCGGGGTACAGGCCGTGTCGGCCCTCGGATCAGCGGTCGCCGTACGACCAGGCCCACGCGAGCGCTCGGACGGCCTCGTCGTCGAGTTCGGGGTGACGCGCTACCATCGCGGCGCGGACGGCACGGAACGAGTCGCCGGCGTCGGTGCGGTCGACGTCGGCAGCGCACTCCTCGGTCTCCCGAAGCAGCGCGCGAACATCGTCGACCAGGCCCGAGCTTCTGGGTCCGAAAGCCTGCGCGACCGATTCGGGGCGCTCCCGCGGGTAAGAGGACTCCCCGTGGCCGACGTAGCGCACGATCGCCTGCGACAGGTCTCCGCCCCACGTGGCCACCTCCCCCGGCGTCGTCATTCAGTCGCCGCCATCGCCTTGAGCTCGGCGGACGAGCGCCTGGCGATCCATGCTCTGCAGCACGAGCCGCGGGCGCTCGCCCTTGTCCCAGCCGTCGCTGCAGACGTCGCACGGTGTTGTCATTCAGTCGCCGCCATCGCCTTGAGCTCGGCGGACGAGCTCGCGTGTCCTTGCGACCCCGGGCGAATGCGACCGAAGACTCCGAGACCGCGTCCGCGGGCCAGCGCCTCGATCGCCTGCGACGGTAGGGCTCCCGTCGCTCCCTCGTGGAGCAGAGCCTCGCGCCAGGCGACGCCGGCGTTCAGAGCGAGACCACCGACGCTGCGACGAGGGGCGAAAGATGCTGCGCGACCGTCGTCAGTGAACCAGAGAAAGCCGAGCACCTGCCGGTCGTCCTGGACGACGAGGTAGTCGACCGGGTGCTCGGAGGTCGAACCGAAGACCGGGCCCGGGCCGATGTTCTCGAAGACGACGTCCTGACTCTGCGGACCCTCGTAGGGCGTCTCTGCGTGGGACATCACGAGGGTGCCTCCGCGATGGCCTCGACCTCGGCCGAGTTAGCGGCGACCTGCGGCGCCCCGGACTTGATACGCCCGTAAAGCCCTAGATCCACCGTTGCGAAGAACGCGATCGCCTCCGAAGGCCGCAGACCGCGGGCGTACGCAGTGCTCAATTGCTCGTGCCAAGCGACTCCCGCGTTCAGTCCGATATCTCCCGCTGCTTGGCGGTTGGCGAAGGCCGCTGCCAGAGAAGAATCCGAATACCAGAGAAGGCCCAGCACGTGATCGTGATTCGCGACGGTCATGAACTGCACCTCCGACTCGCAGGTCAACTCGAACTCGGTCGCCGAGCCGGTCAGCTTGAACTGGAGGTCTTCACTCTGGGGCCCACGGTAGGAACCCGTTTTGTCGCGATTCATCTGCGCTCGGCCTGCAGAACTCATCGTTCAGCCGCGAACGCGTGCGCGGCTGCCAAATCGGGGAAGTGTCTTCTCGATGCTGTGTCGATGCGACCGTGCTGGCCGAGATCCACATCCCGAACGAGACTTTCGACCGCCAGCTGGGGGCCCAAGCCGGCCGCCTTCGCCTGTCGCAGCTGCTGGTTCCACTCGACAGACGCGTTTTTTCCTCGGCCTCCGCACGCGGCTGCCGACATGAATCCGCCTGCATCGTCGTTGTCCGAAAACCAAATGACGCCGAGAAGGACTTGGTCCTTCCGCACTTCGTACTGGGTCACGGGAGAATCGGTGTGGAAGTTGTAGTACGGGGACGGCGACACAGCCTCGAAGTACACATCATCCTTGAGCGGCCCGTTATACGGGCGTCGTCCTTCGCGAGCCACGTGTTTCCCTTTCGTCACCGACGTCATTTTCCAGCCGCCGTCGAACTTCCACGGGAGCGCGTCGCGCGCACGATCGTCGACGTCAGTCGTGCCACTCCCTCCAGGCGACCCGACCGAGGAAGTAAATGCACGCGTCTTCCTCGGTGTCCCACACGTGGAGTTCATCTTTTTCACTGCGCTGTCCGATGAACGTCTCCCAGCGCCCGTCCGAGGTGTGGACGATGCACAGGCACCCTTCTGCGTACGAGCCGATGTTGACAAGATCGGAATTGACGTGCCCGCTCTCGCGACGGATCTGAAGCTTGTCGATGTTGTATGCGTAGCTCACGTCATTGGCCATATCGACAAGCGATGGCGGACTTGCTCAGTCTGTCGGCCTCTCGGTTTCGTCTGCGTGGGGTGCCAGGAGGGGTCAATGACCGGCTTCGGCTTCGTACGCGGCGGTCTGGCGAGCAATACTCTCCGCTGCCTCTCGCCTGAGGAGCTCCTCCTCATCATCAGACAGAAGATCTGGCGCCGCCGTCGAGCGAATGTGGCGCCAGACGAACTCGCATGCATCCGACTCGGAGGCGAATCGGTAACCGTCGTCGGGCAACTCCGTCAGCTCGCCGCGACCCATTCCCGCCAACACGGCAAACTCCGGCCCCGTGGCGACGATGGAATACGCAACGCTGGCTGAAACCTCACCGGCGTCCGAGACGAAATCCACGAGTCGATTCGCATCAAGTCTCGCGGATTGGACGGCAGTGACGAGATCGGAATAGTTCATCAGGGGATCACCTTCAAGTAGCCATCTTTTACCAGTTGGTCGATGCCTTTGGGAAAGAAGTATTGCTTACCCATGCCGGCCTGCTCGAATCCGGGGTCAATTGCACCCTCTCGAATGAAGGGGGGAAGTGGTTTGAGCACTTCGTATTTCGTGGTCACGAAGTTGGGAGCCAGCCGATCCGGCGGAAGCGACATGGAGCCGAAGGAGGTTCCTGGGTCGGTGGCGAATCGGCCGTCGGCACCCTTCGCGCTCAGCCTCGTGATCTGCTGGCCGACGGTGAGCGAGTTGGGCTTGCTGACGCCATTGAGGAAACCGTGGTCACCGTCGGGCCACTTCCACTGGGCATAGCCCTTCTTGTCAAATCCTTGGAAGTAGGTCTTGAACCATGCCTTTTCGCCCAGACTTCCGTACATCTGGTAGCCAGCGGGCCCGTTGGTGGCGGCCCAGTCCTTCAAATTCAGCTTGAAGTCATGGAACTGCTTCACGGCAGCGACGCGTGCCATGCTCCCGACTTCGCCGACGACGCCGAAGGCGGCACCGCCCACGAAGCCGTTGACGAACGAGTTGTCGATGTCGGCACCGGGGTCGACGATCTCCTGAACGCCGATGTTGGTCAGACCGCCGCCGACTCCGGTGACGACCGAGTTGCCGGCGATGGTCACGATCCTGATCGTGATCTGTTCGGAAACACCGGCGACCTTCGCGATGGCGCCGGCGGACTCGGCGACAGTGTCGACCACGCGGGCGACGTTCGTGCCGAGTTCCGCGATGAAGCCCAGAATGCGCGACACCGCCACCGCGATCTCTCCCCCGCCGGCGAGTGCGCCTGCGGCGTCGGAGAGCCCGGCGGTGAAGATCGTCAGCCCGATGCCGATCGCGGCCGTCGCGGCGAGCTGCTCGCCGAGGGAGATCAGCTCTTGCTCGGTCTGCTGATGGACGTGGTCGATCTGATCGGCGAGCTGCCCGGCCGCCGACGAGAGGTTCCGGGCCTCCTGCGCCAGCTTCGACACCGACGACTTCACCGTCGTCACGGTCGAGTGGATCGCCGGCATCTCCGGTGTCTGCGTGTCGTCGAGAGCCGAGATGATCCGCGGGATGTCGGCGCCGTGGATCGAGTCGAGGGTGTCGGCGAACGTCGACCAGGCGGTCTTCGCGTGCCGGAGTTTGCCGGTGTCGCCGTCGGGCCACATGTCGCCGATGAAGTCCGCGACGTAGTGCCAGCCCGGGATGTCGCAGGAGCCGGTGCCGCCGGACGCCGACGGCGGTGCGGCCGAGCAGACCTCACCCGGCAGCGACGGGACCGTGTAGCCCGGAGCATGCCCTGACTTCCCGGCCGACAGCCAGTCCGCGGTCGCGTAGTTCAGGCCCGTGACGGACAGGCCGGCCGCGATCTGCCCGAACGCGGTCTCGAGCGAGTCGATGCCCGAGATCGCATCGGCGGCGACCTTGTCGTACTGCGCCGCCCACTTCCTTCCCGTGGGATCGGAGCCCGCCATCTGCGAGTCGCCCGACAGGGCGCCCCGCAGGGTCGCCCCGGCCTGCGAGATCGCTCGCGCGACGGACGCGGCGTGAGACGACGACGTGACGAAGTCCTGCGCGTCGACGTCGAGCACGGTGCCGGCCATCAGCCCCACACTCCCCTGGACGCATCGACGCCGGCCGTGTAGTTCGACGACGAGGTCGACGCGGCCTGGTGCATCGTGCCGATACCGGCCTTCATCTCGGCGGCGCCCGCAGCCCACTCGGCGTGCAGCGCCTGGAACTGCGCGAACGCCTCGCCCGACCACTCCGCCGACACGGTGTCCTTGATCTGATCGATCCGGGTCAGCAAGTGCTCGCAGAACTCCGCCATCTGGGCGAGCGTGACGACGGTCTGGTCGATCTCGCCGACCTCGGCGTGGTAGCGGGCCATCAGGCAGCACCCCCGGCCGCCGTCGAGGCGCCGCCACGGGAGGGAACGCCGGCCCCGCCTGCTCCTGCGACCGGCGTCGCAGATACGACCCGCGACGACTGCGACACGCGCGTGACCCGACCCTCGGTCTCCGCGTACTGCGCGGACGCCTCGGCCAGAAGCGTCGCGATGCCGTGCAGAGCCTCGGACACCTTCGCGGCACCCTCACTCCACTCGGCCCAGCCCTCGTGGAACGTGACGGAGGCCTGCCCCGTCCACGGACCGGACACGAGCGCCGACACCGTCTGATCGCACAGCGAATGCCGCTGCGTGAACTCTTCGACCATCGCGGCCACCTGACCGGAGGCCTGATCGACGGCCTCTGATGAGACCCGAACGTCTACCACTTGCTTTCTCCTGCTCGAACCGACACGTCACCGTTGCGGGCCGCAGGATTGAAGCGGCCCGACAGCGGCTCAGGTCAGCTGCGGAAGGCGTTCGTGACGTTCGCCTCGGACTCGGCGTAGTAGGAGGCCGCCTTGCTGAGGAGGTCGGCGATACCGGCGAGCGACTCGTTGAGCTTGAGGCCGGCGGTGTTGAACTCGGTGTACAGCTCGTTGAAGGCGCCCGAGCCGGAGCCCTCCCACTCGCTGCCGAGGCTGTCGACAAGGCTGCGGAGACGCGAGAGCGTCGTCTGGACGTCGCTCGACCCCGACTGCAGCTGCGATGCCGCGGTAGCGAGGCTGTCGGACGAGACCTTGTACTGAGCCATGGTGAGAAACCCTTCGTCGAGCGCGGCGCGCGGAGGCGGAATCCCCCAGAACGAACGTCCACGCGCTTCGACCCTACAGGACCCTGAGAGTCGTCGATGACCCAGAACGGGGTACGCGTGTAGGCACTTCTGCCCCCTGCACATCGATATCTATACGAACGTACTGTATCGTTCGGGGTACACGGAGGGGTTCCGCGACGACCGTCGCCGATCTAGGACCCCGGGGTGGCGCGAGTGGTGCGGATCGAGGCGGTCGTCAGGCGGACAGCCGCCGTGGGAAGACGCACGGACGACGTGACGACGCGGATCGACGACGTCACCGCGTGCAGCGAGCTCGTGATCGTCGAGATCGACGACGTCGAGAGCGTCGCCTGCACATGACCGTGACGCGGGAATCCTCGACGGGCGATGACGACGACGGCGAGGCCGGCCACCAGCACGCCAGCGGCGGCGAACGGCAGGGCCGCAAGGCCCGCGGACCCGTAGACCTGTGCGCCGATGAGGGCTCCCCCGGCGATCCCGACGTTCGACGCGCCGTTCACGAGGGCGCCGGCGATGTCGGGGCTGACGCCTCCTGTCCTGATCGCCGCTGCCATGAAGAGGGTGCCGGTCGTGCCGTTCGCGGCCATCCAGACTCCTGCGACCACGAACGTGCCGACCAGCGAACCGTGCACGAACGGCAGCGCGAGGATCGCGGCGGCCATGACGGCGACGGCCGCGATCAGGGTCTGCCGCGGTGCCCGGTCGACGAACGACCCGGCGAGCAAGAGCCCGACGGTGCCGGCCCCGCCGAGGACGAGGAGGGCGCCGCCGACGGCGTCCGCCGCCAGCCCGGCACCTTCGAGGTACGGCCCGACGTACGTGTAGACGACGTAGTGCCCGGCGAAGAGGAGGAGGTCGGCCGTCACGACCGAGACGAGCCCGGTACGGGCCCACGAGCGAGGCGAGCCCAGGTGAGGGCTGGCCTCACCCTTGACCTGAGGCAGCAGGAGCCGCGCCACGATCGCCAGCACCGCCGCGGCCGCCGCGACCGCCCCGACTGCCAGACGCCATCCGAGGTGGTCGCCGACGGTCGTGGCCACGGGCACTCCGACCACGAATCCGAGCGACGACCCGGAGTACACGAACGCGATCGCCCGTCCGGCGAGTCTCGGCGGAACGATCCTCGTGGCGTAGGCCGATGCGACGGAGAAGAAGAGGGCGTGAGCGACACCGCCCACGACGCGCCCCGCGCAGACCATCGCGAACGACGGTGCGAGCGCCACCATGAGGTTGGACGCGGCGTAGCCGACGAGAGTCGCGACGAGGACGGTGCGTCGCGGGAACCGCGCGGTGGCCCACGTCAAAGGCAGCGCGAGCAGGGCGACGGCGAGTGCGTAGACGGTCACGACGACGCCCATCGTCGACTCCGACACGTGCAGCGACGAGCTCATCTGGCCGAGGAGGCCGACGGGCATGAGCTCGGTGGTGATGGCGAAGAAGCAGGAGAGCGCGAGCACGGCGATGCCGATCACGGCGCGCGCGGTGAGAGCGTGCTGCGGGATCGACGCGGTGCGGGGAGCACGGTCGGCGGCGCGGGGCGTCGACGGACGGCGGACGGTGGCGATGCTTTCTGTGGTCATGGCGGGCCTCGGGTGCGCGCGACGATCACAGACGCCATGGCGTCTGAGACGATCTGAGGGGGCTCAGGATCGGGGGTGCGGTCGTCGCGGGCTCTGCTGGTGGTGAGCGGATGGTCGGTCACTCCACGACGAGTGCTGTCCATCCAGTCTGAGGGCTCGCTGCGTAGGCCGCAACCACCCCGACCTGGGGACTCCCTCGGCACTTCCTGAGTTCCTCGGCTCGCGGCGAAGCCGCGGCGTGCCGGCGTGTCCGCCTCAGCGGATGGCGAGGCCTGTACGAGACCGGTGATGCCGGGCGCGCCGGAACCAGAAGATACCGTAGGGCGGACGGGACTTGAACCCGTGACCGACGGATTATGAGGGGTTTGATAGCGAGATCGGAAATGCCATGCGGGCAATTGACCGGCATCGAAGGGCCGACTGGAGTCGCGCATCAAACCTCCATAGAACTTAGTGGGTCTAGTTAGTGGGTCCACGTTGCCAAGATCCACACTCGACACCCACTCTCGAAGCACGGTCAGATGAGAGAGCGCCAGTCCTTTATTTCGCCACCGTCGACCGCGACGACGAATTCGTCTCGAGCCTTGGCGCGTCCTGCGGCCTCAGTCAACGCTGTCTGCAAGTCCGGGTGGCGTCTGAACGCCCGGGTGGCCTTGGGGCCGTACTCCGACCAGCGTGAGCTGTCTCTCTCGATCCTGCGAATCCGGATGGAGTTGCTGATGGCATTTCCAGGGACATCGCCCCGAGCCAGCTTGACCAAGGCAGTCGATACAAGAGCATCAATGAGAATCGCGGTAAGTCGAGCGTTCCGGCTCAGAGCTAGCAGGGTGGTTTGAGCCAGGGCCGGGTTGAGGGCATGGGCTGCTCGGTGCCGGGACGAGGTCACTTCATTTAGCAAGTTTCGAGCACTTTGATTCGGGGCCGTCCTGTCAAGAATTTTCCAGAAGACGGTCATTTGATCCCAAGCCTTACCAATGCCGACCAATTTCAATATTGATTCGACATCGGCCGCGTCGATGTTTGAACCACTCCAGTCGAATAGAATCTCGTGCGACTCGAGCGAATTGCCGGCGAGAGACGCCACCGTCTTCGAGAACCCCTGAGCGAGAATGCTTCGATTTACCACTGCTGTTCGCCTGTATGCGCCAGGCAAGGCCTCAACCATACGGTCCTGGTAAGACACGGCTCCACCGGGCAATTGGCTCGGATTAATCCGGGCCGACGTGAGAAAGTGACTCCATTCTGCCGCCCTATCGCGCAAGAACTCTTCGAGGAGCACGAGAACACCCACGGCAGTGGACCGGTGCAAGCCGGCAATTACACTCGTGGGAGTGCCCAAGGGCGGCCTCAATGAGAAGTCGAGTGCTTCGTCAACCTCGTCCAGGCCTCTAATGAATTTGTCGACTGAGGACACAAGCTAAATTGCCCTAAGTGTCTCGACGACGCGATTGACTCTCAGTTGGACACGGCTTGGCGTGTTTGTTGCAACGCGAACTGCTTGATCAAAGTCCTCGTGGGTAAAAAGACGCTGCGTGTGCGAGATGGCGTTTGAAGAATTGTTGACGACGTGTTCCAATATGAAATCCGGCAACTGGTCGACCGCAACCATTTGGGCGTCGTACATTCCTCCGATTAGTTGGTCTCGCCATTGGCCGCGATCGAACCGCTGAAAGGCTCGATCTCCCCAGATGGCTTCGCAGTACCTGAGCGCTCTCTTGAATCGCTCTATAAGGGCGGACACCTCAGTCCGACCCGCCTTGAAATGCTTGGCCATAAAATCGTCCATGGCATCCCGCATGCTGCCACCAAATCGACTCCAAGACTCGCCGACAGCGAAGAATCGAACTACAAATTCTACGTCCGTCATGTCGGCATATGAGGGTGAATTCGGCGACGTGATTTTTAACTGGCGTTGGAGAAATGGGTCGGCCGAAGCTTCAATGATTGAGTCGTTGAGCTGGCCAGCGAATGCCACGTTGCGAATTTCTTGAGCATTGAGAGGTTGCCCCCCGCGGTTCAAGCGAATGAAGACCTGATGCTTGACCCAGTCCGGAGTCTGGCGCAGAACTGTAACAGCACGAAGAGGCCGCATGCTCAAGGATGCTGAAACCTCCAGAGGCAAGTCTCGAAAGTAGGTCCCCTCCAGCTCACCGCGGAGTTGTAGATCGGTGATGGGATACACATTGTCGAAGTACTCCGTGATCGCCGTCAATCGCTGCTTGCCGTCGATCACGGCAAATGTGCCACGTGATTCTTCGGCCAGATACACGGGAGGAACGGGAACGTTTGTCAGGAACGATTCGATGAGTTGGCTCTGACGCTCGCGGTCCCAGCGATTGCGCCGTTGAAATCGGGGACTCAGGTCCAGAGCTCCCGATGCCGCCAATGTCGAAATATTCACGAGAGCCATGTCGCTCGACTGAATGACTAGATCGTTTTCAGTGATGTTCTGAGCCATCGACGTCCCTTGTTTACGAGTGGGGCGGGTGGGACTTGAACCCACGCATCTTTGGGTTATGAGC
Organism: Frondihabitans australicus; assembly: GCF_003634555.1. Classification (NCBI taxonomy): domain Bacteria; kingdom Bacillati; phylum Actinomycetota; class Actinomycetes; order Micrococcales; family Microbacteriaceae; genus Frondihabitans; species Frondihabitans australicus. The sequence goes on along the minus strand of NZ_RBKS01000001.1, from coordinate 1,113,369 downwards.
CCAGTGCCTTAACCAGCTTGGCTACCGCCCCTAGCGGCAATCCGTTGCACCCGATTCTAGGGCGGACCCACTGTCTCTGCGGGGAGGGCCCTGTAACGCGTTGCCGAATAGGACTTAGTGGTCCCGTTAGTGGGTCCGAACCCGCTACATCCCCATAAACACGCGCATGTGAGGCGATGATTGAGATGTTATCAGTCCGATGCTCTAACCAGCTGAGCTACCGCCCCGCGCCCCCGCGGTGCTCTCGCGACCGCTCGGGGCGTCGGCGGCTTGGGCTGCCACCGGCTCACCACGATACAGCTTCTCGAACGTGTCGAGAGTGCGGTTGATGTCGTGCGGCTCGATCATCTTCAGGCTGGCTCGTCGCATTGCGACGTAGTCGTCGTCGCTCTGCGTCAGCACCGCCGTCAGCTTCGCCGCGAGGTCGTCGGAGTCGCCGGGGGTGAACAGGTAGCCGTTCGATCCGGGGTCGACGAGATGGGGAAGAGCCATGGCGTCGGCGGCGACGACGGGCAGGCCGGAGGCCATGGCCTCGAGGCTCGCGATGCTCTGCAGCTCGGCGGTCGACGGCATCGCGAAGACCGTCGCCCCGGTCAGGATGTGGCGGAGCTCCTCGTCGGAGGTGTAGCCGGTGAACGTGACACGGTCGGCGAGCCCCAGGTCGACGGTCATCTGGGTGAGCTTGCCCAGCAGGTCCCCGCCGCCGACGACCGTCAGCGAGGCGTCGAGGTCGGGCGAGAGCTTGGTCATCGCGCGGAGCAGGACGTCGATGTTCTTCTCGGCGGTGACGCGACCGACGAACACGATGCGGTTCTGCCGGGGCCGGTCGAGCCGCGCCGTGTAGTCGCGGGCGTCGATGCCGCAGGAGATGGCGTACACGCCGTGCATGCCGGTGGCCTCTTCGAGGTAGTTGGCCGCTTTGCGCGTCGGCGTCGTCAGCGCCTGGACGTGCCGGTAGGTGTTGGCGGCGTCCTGCCAGGCCCTCTTCGCGATCCAGTCGAGCAGCTTCTTCGGCATCGGCGGGGCGTGCTCGACGAGGTTGTCGGGCATGAAGTGATTCGTGGCGATGACGCGGATTCCGCGATCGCGCGCGACCTTCGTGAGGCCTCGACCGATGACGATGTGGGCCTGGATGTGGACGACGTCCGGGTGGAACGAGTCGACGATCGGCCGCGTGTGGTGCTGCACCATCCACGGCGTGGCGAAGCGGAGCCAGTCGTGCAGCGGCCAGCGCGTGGAGTTGAGTCGGTGCACGGTCAGCGTGGCCCCGCCGTGCTCCTCACGGAACGTGCCGTGCTTCCGCGTGGCGGCGGGTGCGACGACGTGGACGTCGTGGCCGCGGCCGGCGAGGCCGACGGCGAGTCGCTCGGTGAAGTTCGCCGCGCCGTTCACGTCGGGCGGGAACGTGTCGCCCGCTATCAGGACGCGGAGACGACGGGACTCGTCACGGGGATGGTGGTCGCTCACGAAGAGAGTGTCCTTACCGTTTCAGTGCACACGGAGGGATGTCTGGCCCGCCCAGGCTAACTCAGCCCCTCGTCTGAGGATGGTATTTCGCCAGCTGGAACACGCCGAAGACCGCGATGGCGCCCGCGATGAGGAACAGGACCGCCGCCCACCAGGGCGCGTGAGCGGCCTCGCCGAGCACCAGGATCCCCACGCCGATCGCGACCATTGGGTCGACGACCGTGAGCCCCGCGATGACGAGGTCGGGCGGTCCGGACGAGTACGCGTTCGTGACGAAGTAGCCGCCCAGGAGGCCCACGACGCACAGGGCCAGGAAGCAGACGACGGTGAGGACGTCGAACTCGTGCTGCTCGATCCGGTTGATGATGATCTTCGCCAGAGTGGCGACGAATCCGTACATGAAGCCCGCGCCGATCACGTAGAAGAGGGCGCGGATCCTGTGCCGGAACATCGTGAACGCCACCAGGAAGATCGCGAACACGACGGCGAGGATGATCAGGACAGCCACGAGCTGGCCGGTCGTGATCGGCGGCTCCGTGGCCGTGATGGCCGCCACCGTGACGAAGAGCCCGACCCCGCCGACGCAGAACGCGATCGAGCGCTTCGTGCGGCGATCGAGTCGCTGACGCGACACCCGCGAGTTCACCAGGGCCGTCACGACGAGAGCGACGGCGCCCAGCGGCTGCACGACGATGAGCGGCGCGAAGCTGAGGCTGGTCAGCTGGAACACGATGGCGAGGGCGCACAGCAGCGTGCCGATGACCCACGACGGGCGACCCACCAGGCGCAGGAGCTGGCGGACGTTGAACCCCTTCGTCGCTCGCCCGTGAAGCCGTTCGATCTTCGCCACGCCGCGGCTCTGAAGCTGTGTGCCCGTCGAGAGGAAGAGGGCCCCGACGACCGCGATCGGAATCCCGAGTGCCTGATACGGAGTCAGAGAGACCTGGGAGGTCAGGTCGCTGAGGTTCGAAGACACTCCCACACGCTACCCCGAGGCCCGCCGTTAGGCTGGACGGATGGCCGTCCGACCCATCACCATCACCGGCGAGCCCGTGCTCCACGAGCGCGCGCACGACGTCACCGACTTCGACGACACCCTCCGCGACCTCGTCGCGGACATGCTCGAGACGATGGACGCCGCGCCCGGCGTCGGCCTCGCCGGCCCGCAGGTCGGGCTTCCGCTGAGGCTGTTCGTCTACTCGTACACCGACGACGAAGGCACGGTCTGGCGCGGTGAGGCGATCAACCCCGTGCTCTGGCAGTCTCCCCTGTCGATCGAGCCGCTCGACGAAGAGGACGAGTCGGAAGGCTGCCTGTCGATCCCGGGCGAGAGATTCCCGCTGCGACGCGCCGAGGGGGTGATCCTCCGCGCTCTCGACCTCGACCGAAACCCGTTCGAGATCGAAGCGCACGGCTGGCTGGCGCGCATCTTCCAGCACGAATACGACCACCTCGACGGCGTGCTCTACGCAGACCGCCTCGAGCACCCCTACTCGAAGGCCGTCGCCAAGACGATCAGGAAGAACAGCTGGGGCTCGCCCGGCCAGACCTGGCTGCCCGGCGTCGACCACCCGGAGGGCTGACGGCGCGTCGAGTGGTCACCCGCGGTCGAAACGTTTGCTAGAGTTGTGGTCGCTCGTTCGACAGTCCATGAACGAGCAGTAGTCCTCGATAGCTCAATTGGCAGAGCAGCCGGCTGTTAACCGGCAGGTTCTTGGTTCGAGTCCAAGTCGGGGAGCACAGCATTCATCTGATGCTGAAGGCCCCGCGGCTCCACCCGCGGGGCCTTATCCTTTGGGCGGCTTCGCCGCGAGGGCAGTACTCCCGCGGGAGTAGGGGGCGAGTACCGTCGGCGGACGCCGCCCGCGCCACTGCGCACTACCGTGGGGGCATGTGGAACGAGCAGGGCTTCCCGCGCCGCCGGCGTGAGGGCTCCCGCTGGTTTCCGCCGATCCTGAGCATCGTCCTGCAACTCCCCGCGCTCGGAGTCCACGGGCGAGGGCATCACCCGACGGCCCTCGCCCTCGTCGCGTTCGGCCTCGGGATCGCCGCAGCCCTGGCCCTCATCGCCCGCCGACGGTGGCCCGGCCCGACCGTGGTGGTCGTGGCGCTCCTGGCCGCCTCGGCACTCGCACTGTCGACCGGCCCGCCGGTCGCCGCGATCCCGCTGGCGATCGCCGTGGTGAGCGCAACGATCCGCGGCGCGAGGGTCTGGGTCTGGTCGACGCTCGCCGGAGTCGCCGTGATCGTCCCCAGCGTCGTCTACGCCGTCACCCGCACCCCGGTCTCGAGCATCCGTCCGCTGGCCGTCGCCCTCGCCCTGTGCTTCTTCGTCGGCCTCGGCGAGGTCTTCCGCGCGCGGCGCGAACGCTGGCGCGAGGTCTCCCGCCAGGTCGCGGAACGGAGACGGGCCGAGAGCGAGGCCGAGCGACTGCGGATCGCCCGAGAGCTCCACGACGTCCTCGCTCACTCGCTCTCGCAGATCAGCGTGCAGGCGAACGTCGGCCTGCACCTCTTCGACGCGCAGCCCGACAAGGCGAAGGACAGCCTCGCAGCCATCAAGCTGACGAGCGGTCAGGCTCTCGAGGAGGTCCGCGGAGTCCTCGGCTTCCTGCGACAAGAGGGCAGCGTCCCGGGCGAGGAGGCCGCGTCCCGCTCCCCCGCGCCCGACCTGTCCCGCCTGCCGTCGCTCGTGGCCGCCGTCGGACGTGGCGGGCTCGAGGTGCGCCTCGACGACCGGCTCGGCACCGACGTGCCGCACGCCGTGCAGCTCGCCCTCTACCGCATCGTCCAGGAGGCGCTGACGAACGCCGCCCGCCATGCGAACGCCACCGTCGTGGACGTGGGGCTCGCCCGAGAGGCAGGGGCCTGCGTGGCGACGATCCGCGACGACGGTCGTGGGCACGATCCTGCGCCCGTTCCGGGTCGAGGCATCACGGGCATGCGCGAACGCGCAGAGCTCCTCGGCGGCACGCTGTCGGCCGGGCCCGCGGCGGGCGGCGGCTTCGAGGTCGTCGCGCGGATCCCCGTGCGCGGGAGCACCCCGTGATCCGCGTCGTCGTCGCCGACGACCAGCAGCTGATCCGAGCCGGCTTCCACGCCCTTCTCGACTCCGAGCCCGACATCGAGGTGGTGGGCGAGGCGGGCGCAGGATCCGAGACCCTCGCGGTGGTCCGCTCCACGCGCCCCGACGTCGTCCTCATGGACATCCGGATGCCCGACGGCGACGGCCTCTGGGCGACCGAGCAGATCGTCGGCGACCCATCGCTCGCCGGAACGCGGATCGTCGTCGTCACGACCTTCGAGCTCGACGAGTACGTGGCGCAGGCGATCCGGGCGGGCGCGAGCGGGTTCCTCGTGAAGGACACCGAGCCGGTCGAGCTGATCCGCGCGGTGCGGGTCGCCGCCGCCGGCGAGGCGCTGCTGTCGCCGGGGGTGACCAGGAGGCTGCTCGAGCGTGTGGCGGGCGGGCTTCGCGATCCTGCGGACACCGCGGTTCTCGACGTGCTCACCGATCGGGAGCGTGACGTGCTCACCCTGGTCGGCCAGGGGCTCACCAATGCGGAGATCGGTGCGAGGCTGTTCCTGAGCCCGCTGACGGCGAAGACGCACGTGTCGAGGATCATGACGAAGCTTGGGTCGCGCGATCGCGTGCACCTCGTCGTCGTCGCCTACGAGACCGGGCTCGTGCAGCCGGGCTGGCGCTGACGGCACCCTGGTCTCACCGAGTCGCGTGCGCTGCTCCCCCGGGAGTACGCCAGTCGCTCCGGCCGGCGGATTCGCCCGGCGGCACGGACGGCGATGCTGATGTCAGAGCCCGGATCACCGGGCCTGGCCCGACCACCGGGCCTTCATCTCACGACAAAGGACCGTTCCGATGAACACCGCACTCGCAGCAGCACCGCTCGCCTTCCACGGCATGGGCCCGTGGGGGTACGGCGGGCACGCCTTCTTCCCGTTCTTCCTCTTCGTTCCGCTCTTCTGGATCGCGGTCATCGTGGTCCTGGCGATCGTCTTCGGGCGTCGGCGCCGTCGCGCCATGGCGTTCTGGGCCCAGAACGGCTACAGCCCTTATGGCGGGCCGTTCGGCCGCGGCTTCGGCGGCCCTTGGGGCGGCGGCTGGGGTCACGGCGGCCAGTGGGCCGGATCGGGCACCCAGCAGGCCGAGCAGGTGCTCGCCGACCGCTTCGCCCGCGGTGACATCGACGAGGTCGAGTACCGCGCGAGGCTCGAGGTGCTGCGGGCAGGGCAGCCGTCGTTCGGCCCGCAGGCACCGTACGGTCGCCCGCAGGGGCCGTCGCAGCAGGGTCCGTCGCAGCAGGGTCCGCAGGGACCCCAGGGCTCGACCCCGAGCGACCCCCGCGCCTAGTAGCCCGCAGCCGGGTCGACCACCCCGATGAACTCGCCGTCACCCGCCAGCGCCCGCACATTGTGCCGGATACGCTCGGCGAGCAGAGGCGCGGTCATCTCGGGTGTGTCGGCCTGGTGCGGCGTGATGAGCGCGCGCGGCTCCGTCCACAGCGGGTGGCCGTCGGGCAGGGGCTCGGGGTCAGTGACGTCGAGCCCCGCGCCCCACAGACGCTCGGACCGCAGAGCCTCAACCAGCGCGTCGGTGTCGACGAGCCCGCCCCGGGCGATGTTGACCAGGATCGCGGACTCCTTCATGAGCGCGAACTCCGTGGCGCCGAACATCTTCGACGTGTCGGTCGTCATCGCCGCCGCGACGATCACCACGTCGGCGTCGGGCAGGACTTCGGCGAGGGAGGATGCCGCGACGGTGCGCGATGCTCCGGCGACGGGCGTCGTGCTCCTGCGCACGATGGTGACGGTGGTGTCGAACGGCTCGAGCAGGCGCATGATCTCGAGCGCGATGCCGCCCGCACCCACGATCACGACGTTCAGGCCGTACAGCGAGATGCCCTTCGGCACGGTGGCCCAGCTCTCGGCGCGGACCCGCTCGGGGAAGACACGGAGCAGGCCGAGCGCGAGGGCCAGGGCGTGCTCGGCGACCGGCTCGGAGTAGGCGCCCTTCGCGCTCGTCCAGAGGGGCTTGGGGCGGTCGGCGTACTTCGCCATCACGCCGGCGAACATGTCGACGCCCGCCATCGGCATCTGCACCCACTCGATGCCCGGATGCGCCTGGAGCACCTCGTCGAGCTCGTCGACGGCCCGGTGCGAGAGCCACATCAGGCCGCGCGTCTCGTCGCCGAGCGGCACGAGGGTGCCGCCCGCCTCGCGCACGGCGGTCTCGAAGAGCTCGGTGGACTCGGGGCCGATCGAGATTGCGCCGGGGGTCGGGCGGTGCTCGGCGTCGAGCGGCGCGGATTCGGTGAGGACGGCGCGGTGGCCGCGGGTGGCGTTCGTGGACGACACGGGTGCGATCTCCTAGGGCTTGTGCTTCTTCGGGGTGCGGTCGGAATCAGGGACGATGTCGAGAGGCGAGGCCTGCGACAGAGCCTTGACGTAGGGGTCGACGGCGGACTCGAGCACGTCGTCGATCTCGCCGAAGCCGACGACGCGGCCCTCGCGGAGCACGACCATCCGGTCGGCGACGGCCCTGGCCTCGTCGACCGACGACGTCACGACGACGGCCGAGAACCGGCGGTTGCCGTGCAGGGTGCTGAGCAGCTCGAGGACGGATCGTCGCACGAGCACGTCGACGCCGCGGGCGGGCTCGTCGGCGATGAGCACGCGGGGCTCGAGTACGAGGCTGCGGGCCAGGGCGACGCGCTGACGCTGGCCCGCGCTGAGCTCCCACGTCTGCTTGAGCATCGTGCCGAGGGGCAGGTGCACTGCGTCGATGAGCACCGACACGAGCCGGCCCGCCTCGGTGCGGTCGAAGCGGCGGTCGCGTTCGTACAGCGGCTCGGCGACCGCCTCGCCGACGGTGAGGTCGGGGTTCAGCTCGTCGCCGTCGCGCTGCGAGAGGTAGCCGACCGTCCCGGTGAGGCGGTCGCGGCGACGTTGCGAGATCGTCTTGATCCGCTCCCCCACGACCGTCAGCTCGCCACCGGCGAGAGTCGGCATGCCCTCCGGCGGCCGCCTGCCGTAGGCGCGACCCGAGAGCCCGAGGGCCAGCGTCGACTTGCCCGATCCGCTCGCCCCGAGCACGGCGAGGACCTCGCCCTCGTGCAGGGTCACGCTGACGCCGTCGACCGCGCGCACCTCGGGCCGGCCGCTGCGGGCCGGGTAGACGAGCGACAGATCGTCGGCGACGATCACGGGCTCGGAGAGGGTGGGGGCGGTGGTGTCGGTCACGCGGCAGAACTCTTTCGTCGACGTCCGTCCACCCTATCGACGCCCCTGTGAGCCGAGCCGGACCGCCACGGCGAGGTCGCAGGATCGGGCACCCGCACGGCGAATGCCCCTCACTCCCTATTCGTTGCGCAGCCGCCGCCGCGAGGACTCGATCTCGACGAGCTTCTGGGCGATCTCACGCCGTGCCTCGGGCTCGGTCTTCGCGTCCGTGCGGTGGAGGCGGCCGAGAAGCTCGGCCTTCTGCCGGAGCAGGTCGCGCTCGACGAGCGACGAGAGCACGCCCGTGCAGTAGAGCCCCATGTCGCTGCCCTCGCGCTCGGGAAGCGGCCCCACGGCGAGCTCCTTGACGAGCTGCGCGAACGGCGCCGGTGTCTGCTCGAGGACCACGTCGACGAAGTTGGCCGCGTCGAGCGAATCGAGGCTCGCAGCGAGGGCGTCGCGGACGACGGCGAGGGAGGGATTGTTCAGCTGCGAGAAGACTGCCTGGACCGTCAGGTCGCGCGGCGCCTGCGCGGGGTGCTGCAGGATCGCCATGAGGGCGTCGCGTTCCAGCCTCGTGGCGGGGTCGTCGGGCAGGCGCAGAATGCTCGCCGACTCGTCGACCGGCGGCAGCTCGGGCAGGCTGGTGATCGACTGGCGCCCCGGCTCGCTCGCCGGAGCGAGGCGCTCCACGGCCTTCGGCGCGTGCGCCAGCTGTCGCCGCGCCGCGTCGACGGCGCTCTGCACGTCGGGCGGGTCGACGCCCAGCCAGCCGGCGAGCTGCCGCACGTACCCGGAGGTCATCGACACGTCGCGGATCCCCGCGACCACGGGCGCGGACGCGCGGAGGGCCGCGACCCGCCCCTCGACGGTCTCGAGGTCGTGACCGGCGAGGGTCCGCTTGATCATGAACTCGAACATCGGCCGCTTGCCTTCGACCAGGCGGCGCACGGCGTCGTCGCCCCGGTTGAGCCGGAGGTCGCACGGGTCGAGGTTGTCGGGCGCGACTGCGACGAACGTCTGGGCGGCGAAGCGCTGCTCCTCCGCGAAGGCGCGGCTGGCGGCCCGCTGACCGGCCTCGTCGGGGTCGAATGTGAAAACGACCTCGCCGGCGGCCGAGACGTCGGAGCCTCGGCTGTCGCCCAGCATCGGCCGGAGCACCTTGATGTGGTCGACCCCGAAGCTCGTGCCGCAGGTGGCGACCGCCGTCGTGACCCCGGCCAGGTGGCAGGCCATGACGTCGGTATAGCCCTCGACGATCACGACGCGCTTGTCTTTGGAGATGTCGCGGCGGGCGAGGTCGATCCCGTAGAGCACCTGCGACTTGTGGTAGACGGGCGTCTCGGGCGTGTTGAGGTACTTCGGGCCGTTGTCGTCGTCGAGGAGCTTGCGGGCGCCGAACCCGATGGTGGCACCCGTCACGTCGCGGATCGGCCAGATCAGCCGACCACGGAACCGGTCGTAGACGTTGCGGTCGCCCTGGCTCAGCAGGCCCGCCGTCACCAGCTCTTCCTCGCTGAAGCCGCGGCCCTTGAGGTGCGTGCGCAGGGCGTCGAAGGATTTCGGAGCGAAGCCGACGCCGAAGCGCGCGGCGGCGGTCGGGTCGAACCCGCGTTCGCCGAGGAATCGTCGGCCGGGCTCGGCGTCGGCGGCCGTGAGGTGCTCGACGAAGAACTCGCGCGCCGCCTCGTTGGCGGCGAGCAGGCGTGCTCGGTTGCCGTGGTCGGAGGCCTGGCCGCCGTCCTCGTAGTGGAGCGTGAAGTTGATGCGCGCCGCCATGCGCTCCACGGCCTCCTGGAAGGTCGTGTGGTCCATCTTCTGGATGAAGCTGAAGACGTCGCCGTCCTCGCCGCAGCCGAAGCAGTGGTACCGCCCGGCCTGCGGCCGGACGTGGAAGCTGGGGCTGCGCTCGTCGTGGAACGGGCAGAGACCCTTCATCGAGCCGATGCCGGCGCCCTTGAGGCTCACGTAGTCCGAGACGATGTCGGCGATGTTGACCCGCGACCGCACCTCGTCGATGTCGTTTCGCAGGATCAGACCGGGCACACGACCACCCTACGATCGACGGCCGACACTGCCCCGGGGCCGCTCAGGGCCTGCGTGGTCGGGGTCGTCACGCCCGCACCAGCCGGTCGTGCCACGCCATCGCGCTCTGGTCGGTCAGCGACGCCACCTGGTCGACGATCACCCGTCGACGCGCGTCGTCGTCGGCCGCCTCGCTCCAGTCGAGAGCGAAGCCGGGGTCGAGGCGGTCCGGCCCAGAGGCCCACAGGGCGTCGGCGAGGCCGGCGAGCAGCTCGCGCTGCTGCACGTAGATCGGCTGGCGCGTGTTGCGCGTCATCACGAAGGCCGCGACGATGCCCTTGAGAGCCGCGATCTCGCCGATGATCTCGGCCGGGATCACGACGCTGGCCGAGAACCGGATGAGGCTCGCCTGCGGATAGTGCTCGTGCGTCGCCTGGGTGGCGGACGCCGCGAATCGGCCGATCAGCTGACTGGTGAGGTTCTTCAGTCTCGCCTGGTCGAGGCGGCCGCCGTCGTACGAGTCGAGCCAGACGTCGAGCGACCGCAGCCGGTCGAACGCCTCGGCGAGCTCGTCGCGGCTGAGTTCTCCGCCCACCCACGCGTGCATCGCCTCGATGAGGCCCGAGTGGTCGCCGGGTGAGTTCAGCTGGGCGACCTCGATGTATCCGTTCACGACGGCGTCTTCGAAGTCGTGCACCGAGTAGGCGATGTCGTCGCTGAGGTCCATCACCTGAGCCTCGATGCACCGCTGCCGACGGGGTGCGCCGAGACGCAGCCACTCGAAGGCCGGGGTGTCGTCGTCATAGAAGCCGAACTTCATCCGCCCCGACGGGTCGGCGACACCCTGCGCCGCCGGCCACGGGTACTTGCAGCTCGCATCGAGGCTCGCCCGGGTGAGGTTGAGCCCGAAGCTGTGCGCCCCGGCCCCGCGCGCGGCGTCGAGGCCGATCACCTTCGGTTCGATCCGCGTCAGCAGTCGGAGGGTCTGGGCGTTGCCCTCGAAGCCGCCGAAGTCGGCCGCCCAGTCGTTGAGGGCCTTCTCGCCGTTGTGGCCGAAGGGCGGATGGCCGAGGTCGTGGGCGAGGCAGGCCGTGTCGACGACGTCGGGGTCGAGGCCGAGACTCGTGGCGAGCTCGCGGCCGACCTGAGCCACCTCGAGCGAGTGCGTGAGGCGGTTCCGGGCGAAGTCGAGCCCGGCGGTGGGGCTCAGCACCTGCGTCTTCGCGGCCAGCCTGCGGAGGGCGCTCGAGTGCAGGAGACGGGCACGGTCGCGGGCGAAGTCGCTCCGCCGGCTCGAGTGCTGCTCGGGCAGCCACCGCTCGGTGTCTCGCTCGACGTAGCCGAGCGCGGCCGTGGCGGCGGAGATGCTGTGCGATGTCAGACCGCCCGCGGGGCGATCGGAGTTCTGGGCGGACCGGGTGGACGAGGTGTCGGTGGTTCGGTAGGTCGTCATCCGGTCGATCAGCCGCCGCTGTGGTGGAGTTCGGCCGCGGCGAGCTCTTCGCGGAACCCTGCATCGAGGTCTCGGCTCTCGAGCCAGCGGTCGGGCAGGGCCGGCCTCTTCGGGCTGCCGGCACGGCCGCGAGGCCCCTCGGCGCCCTCGCCCGGGTACGGCAGGTCGCCGTCGAGCGTGGCCAGCAGTTCGTCGAGCACCTCGAGGTTCGGCACCGTCGCCAGCGCGGCGCGGAGGTCGCCACCGACGGGATAGCCCTTGAAATACCAGGCGACGTGCTTCCGGATGTCGCGGCAGCCGCGGTCCTCGTCGCCGAAGAACTCGACCAGCAGCTCGGCGTGGCGGCGGAACGCCCGGGCGACCTCACCGAGGCTCGGCTGAGCGTGGTGCTCCTCGCCGCGGAAGGCGGCGGCCAGGTCGCCGAAGAGCCACGGGCGACCGAGGCAGCCGCGGCCGACGACGACACCGTCGCAGCCGGTCTCGTCGACCATGCGGAGCGCGTCGGCGGCCGACCAGATGTCGCCGTTGCCGAGCACGGGCACGCCCGTGATCGTCTCCTTCAGCTTCGCGATCGCCGACCAGTCGGCGTGGCCCGAGTAGAATTCGGACGCCGTGCGAGCGTGCAGCGCGATCGAGGACACGCCCGCGCCCTCGGCCGCACGCCCGGCCTCGAGGTAGGTGAGGTGGTCGGAGTCGATGCCCTTGCGCATCTTGACGGTGAGCGGGATGTCGCCGGCGGCCCTCACGGCGCGCTCGACGATCTCGCGGAAGAGCCCGAGCTTCCAGGGCAGCGCGGCACCGCCGCCCTTGCGGGTCACCTTGGGCACCGGGCAGCCGAAGTTGAGGTCGATGTGATCGGCCCTGTCTTCGGCGACGAGCATCGTGACGGCCTCGGCGACGGTATTGGGCTCGACGCCGTACAGCTGGATGCTGCGGGTCGTCTCGCTCTCGTGGTGCGTGATCAGCCGCATCGACTCCGGGGTCCGCTCGACGAGCGCCCGGCTGGTGATCATCTCGCTCACGTACAGGCCTGCGCCGTACTCACGGCACAGGCGACGGAACGCGGTGTTCGTGATGCCCGCCATGGGCGCCAGCACGACGGGCGAATCGAGCCGCAGGGGCCCGATGCGCAGCGGTTCGGCCTGCAACCGTGGGGAGGAGAGAGTCGTCGTCATCGCCATCAATTGTCGCACCTGACGGCCCCGGTTCGTGGCGCGAGCCCACGGCTGTGGACAAATCCGGGCGCAGGATCAGGGAATGCCCACCGCTGACGCCCCGTTGTCCCCGCCGTGACCGTCTCCCCCGGAACCCAGCGAGTGCTCGACGACGCCGCGTCGCGCGGCCTCGCGATCGACATCACCACCCGCCCCGAGGCGGGCAGCCTGCACGAGGCGGCCCGGCTGCTCGGCATCGACCCCTCGGGCATCGTGAAGAGTCTCGTGGTGAAGAAGCACGACGGGAGCTTCCTCTTCGCCCTGGTTCCCGGCGGCCGTCAGATCTCCTGGGCGAAGCTGCGCGGAGTCGTGGGCGTCAACAAGCTGTCGATGCCCTCGCCCGACGTTGCACTCGACGCGACCGGCTTCGAGCGCGGCACCATCACGCCCGTCGGGAGCACGACGCCCTGGCCCGTCTTCGCCGACGAGCGGATCGTCGGAACGAGGGTCGCGCTCGGCGCCGGAGCCCATGGCCACAGCGCGTTCGTCGACGCGGACGCACTCATCGCGGCCTACGCGGCCACCGTCGCCGACATCACCGACGAGGAGAAGCCCCGCGACTGACGCGACCGGCTAGAGCGACGCGCCCTCGTCGAGTGCCGCCGCGACCGCCCGCCCGGACGCCGCCGCGGCCTCCTGGGGCGACGGCTCGATGTCGACCGCGTCGGAGTCGAGGTCGACGGTCGCCGAGGGGATCACACACGCGTCGCCCTCGCAGGCGAGGGCGTCGGGCGACCCCAGCATGGTGAAGGGGCTCGCCGGGATCGAAGCCTCGGCCCCGGCGCCGGTCACTGTGCCACCTCGACCGAGGAGAGCCCGGCCTTCTCGGCGGCGACGGTGTCGAGGACCTGACGGAAGGTCGCGGGATCCTGCGCCCCGGACACCCCGTACTTGCCCTCGAAGACGAAGAACGGCACCCCGTTGATGCCGAACGCCTGGGCCTGAGCCTGATCGGCGCGCACGTCGGCGAGGTACTCGTCGGCCTCGAGAGACCGGACGACGTCGTCGCGGTCGAAGCCCGCCTCGGCGGCGATGTCGGCGAGGACCTCGGTGCGACCCAGGTGGCGACCCTGCTCGAAGTAGGCCGCGAGGAGGCGCTCATTCATGTCGAGCTGGGCTCCGCGCGCCTTGGCGTAGTGGATCAGCTGGTGCGCCTTCACGGTGTTCGTGTGATGCATGGCGTCGAAGTCGTAGGCGAGGCCGACCGAGCGGGCGATCCCGCCCACGTTGTCGAGCATGCCCTGCGCCTGCTCGACCGAGAGGCCCTTGTGCGTGGCGAGGAACTCGGCCTCGTTGCCCTCGAAGTCCACCGGGGTGTCGGGCGAGAGCTCGAACGAGTGGTACTCGACCTCCACCTGGCCGTCGAACCCGGCGGCACCGGCCTCGAACTTGCGTTTGCCGATGAAGCACCATGGACACGCGATGTCGGACCAGACGTCGACCTTGATGGCTGCGGGCGCTGCGGGGCTGCTGTTGCTGTCACTCACGATGAAGGCAACCTAGCATCGGCGGCCTGCATTCCTGCCGGGCGCCGGCGAGGCTATGCGCCGAGGAGGCGCGCAGCCAGGTAGCCCTCGAGCTGGTCGAGCGACACTCGCTCCTGCGCCATGGTGTCGCGCTCGCGCACGGTCACGGCGTTGTCGTCCAGCGAGTCGAAGTCGACGGTGACGCAGAACGGCGTGCCGATTTCGTCCTGGCGGCGGTACCGGCGGCCGATGGCGCCGGCGTCGTCGAAGTCGATGTTCCAGAACTTGCGGAGCCCGGCCGCGACCTGACGCGCGAGCGGCGAGAGGTTCTCGTTGCGCGACAGCGGGAGCACGGCGGCCTTGACCGGCGCGAGGCGGCGGTCGAGCCTCAGCACGGTCCGCTTGTCGACGCCGCCCTTCGCGTTCGGCGCCTCGTCTTCGTGGAACGCGTCGACGAGGAACGCCATCAGCGCGCGGGTGAGGCCGAAAGCGGGCTCGATCACGTACGGCACCCAGCGCTCGTTCTTCGTCTGGTCGAAGTAGGAGAGGTCGACGCCTGACGCCTTCGAGTGCGTCGACAGGTCGAAGTCGGTGCGGTTCGCGACGCCCATGAGCTCGCCCCACTCGGATCCTGCGAAACGGAAGCGGTACTCGAGGTCGACGGTCTGCTTCGAGTAGTGCGACAGCTTCTCCTGCGGGTGCTCGTAGCGGCGGATGTTCTCGGGGGTGATGCCGAGATCGAGGTACCACTTCTCACAGGCGTCGATCCAGTACTGGAACCACTCGTCGTCGGTGCCGGGCTCGACGAAGAACTCCATCTCCATCTGCTCGAACTCGCGGGTGCGGAAGATGAAGTTGCCGGGCGTGATCTCGTTGCGGAACGACTTGCCGACCTGCGCGATGCCGAACGGCGGCTTCATGCGCGCCGCGCCCATCACGTTGGCGAAGTTGACGAAGATGCCCTGCGCCGTCTCCGGGCGGAGGTACGCCATGCCCTGCTCGTTGTCGACCGGGCCGAGGAAGGTCTTCAGGAGCCCGGAGAAGTTCTGCGGCTCGGTCCACGAACCCTCCTGACCGGTCTCGGGGTCGCGGATGTCGGCGAGGCCGTTGAGCGGCGGGTGGCCGTGCTTCGCCTCGTACGCCTCGAGCAGGTGGTCGGCGCGGTAGCGACGGTGCGTGTGCAGCGACTCGACGAGGGGGTCGGAGAAGACCTCGACGTGGCCGGAGGCCTCCCACACCTGGCGGGGCAGGATCACCGAAGAGTCGAGCCCTACGATGTCGTCGCGGCCCTGCACCATGAACTTCCACCACTGCTGCTTGATGTTCTCTTTCAGCGCGGTGCCGAGGGGCCCGTAGTCCCACGCGGACCGCGAACCTCCGTAGATCTCGCCCGCCTGGAAGACGAAGCCGCGGCGCTTGGCCAGGGCGATGACGGAGTCGAGACGGTTCGGTGCTGCCACGTGTGTTGCTCCCAGTGAGGTTCATCGGCCCCCGCTGGATGCGAAGGGGCTGTCCCAGAACTCTACTAACCCGCACGCGGCGGTGGCGCCCGGACCGCCCGGTTAGGCTTGACCGGTGCGCAGAAGACTCGTGGCCGCGGCCGTCGTCGCCGCGGCGCTGATCGGTCTCACCGGCTGCTTCCCCGTGGTCAAGAGCCTCACGCCGGTCGCCGGGTCGCAGGGCGGCACCTCATCAGGCAGCGGTCAGTCGACGAGCGCGCCCCAGCCTCAGGTGACGGGCGGCCCGGGCAGCGGCGGCTCGACGGGCTCCGCACCGGTCGACCCCTCGAAACTCGCACCCGGCGGCAAGCTCCTGAACCAGGTCAACTACAAAGACCTGACCATCTACATCTACCGCGTGGGCGAGCTCACCACGACGAAGCCCTCGATCTACGCGCACCCGAACGGCGACGACCCGTACCCCGCAGGCACCCACGTCGAGGTCACCGCGTACGTGCTCGTGAACGAGTCCGATCAGCGGCTCGACCTCACCGACTTCAGCGCCGACTACTCCTCGTACGGCAACAAGCTCGCCACTCAGGACACGTTCGCCGGTCAGGACCTCCTCACGCAGAAGGGGTACTCGACCGACCTGTCGAGGCAGTTCCCGAAGGGCGCGTCGACCTGGTACCTCCTGCCCGGCAAAGACGTCGTCTTCGCCAACGCGTGGTTCTATCGCGACACCGACGGGCCTCTCACGCTGCAGTTCCTGTGGCCGGCGCAGAGGATCTTCCTGGGCGCGAACATCCAGTTCTAGAGACTGTCGGATCCTGGGCGCAGGATCCGACGGTCACACGGCAGGCGTCTGGGTCGGCGCGTCGACCGCTCCCCCGAAGCGGCGGCCGCGCCTCGTGTAGAGGTCGATGGCGCCCCAGAGGTCTTCCCGCGTGAAGTCGGGCCACAGCTGGTCGAGGAACACCATCTCGGCGTACGCCGACTCCCACAGCTGGAAGTTCGAGGTGCGCTGCTCGCCCGACGACCGCACGAACAGGTCGACGTCGGGGAGCTGAGGCTGGTAGAGGTGCCGCTGGATCACCTTCTCGGTGATTCCCGACGGCTTGAGGCGGCCGGCTGCGACCTCGGCAGCTATCGACTGGACGGCGTCGGTGAGCTCGTTGCGCCCGCCGTAGTTGACGCACATGTTGAGAGTCATGGTCGAGTTGCCGGCGGTCGCGGCCTCGGCCACCTGGAGCTCCTTGATGACGGAGGCCCAGAGCTTCGGGCGGCGACCCGACCAGCGGATCCGCACGCCCCACGCGTCGAGCTGCTCGCGTCGACGGTGCAGCACCTCGCGGTTGAACCCCATCAGGAAGCGGACCTCCTCGGGGCTGCGGCGCCAGTTCTCGGTCGAGAAGACGTACACGCTCAGGTGCTTCACTCCCACCTGGATGGCACCGGCGACGACCTCGAGCAGCGCGGCCTCGCCGGCCTTGTGCCCCTCGATCCGCGGGAGTCCGCGAGCGTTCGCCCAGCGACCGTTGCCGTCCATCACGACTGCGACGTGCTCGGGCACGGTGCCGGGCTCGTACGCGGGCGGTGTCGGCCCCTGCCAGTCGAGGGGCAGGAACTCCATCTGCTGCGGCATCATCCGACGCCCGAAGAGTCGGCGCCGCTCCGCGACGGCGGGCTCGGACGAGCGGTCGGGCGTGGAGGGGGTGGGGCTCACAGGACTTCTCCGGTACTCGGAACGACGGTGGTGCTCGGAACGACGGCAGCGGTCGGAACGATGGTGTTGCTGGAGGCGACGCTGCGGTCGACGTGCTCGAGCGATCGCAGGCCGCGCTCGAGATGCCACTGCGTGTATGCCGCGACGACGCCCGACGCGTGGTTGCGGGTGGCCTCGCCTGCGCTCTCGGCCGCCGCCCAGTCGCCGGTGAGCAGGGCCCCGAGCAGAGCCAGGGTCGCAGGATCCAGCCGAGGCGCACCCGGGGGCGCCGCAGCGTCGGCCACCACGCCGCCGAGCTGCACCACGAAGGCCGAGTGGGGCCCGGGTACGCCGGTGACGGCGCAGTCGCCGAAGCTCGGCGCCCATCCTGCGATGCTCAGAGCCCGCAGGAGGTACGAGTCGAGGATCAGCTGCGGGTCGTGCTCTCGCCGTGCGAGCGACCGCAGGGCTCCGACCAGCAGGAGGTACTGCTGGAGGCCGGCCTCGGCGTCGGTGAGCTTGTCGGCCGTCTCGACGAGGACGTTCGCCGCGGTGTAGCTGGCGTAGTCGGAGACGATGTCGGCGCCGTACGAGCCGATCGACTCGGCCTGCGTGACGATGTCGAGGCTGCGGCCCTCGTAGAGCTGCAGGTCGGCGACCATGAACGGCTCGAGACGCGCCCCGAACTTCGACGCGGTGCGCCGGACGCCCTTGGCCACGGCGCGGATCTTGCCGTGCTGCCGGCTCAGCATCGTGAGGATGCGGTCCGCCTCACCCAGCTTGTGGGTGCGCAGGATCACGCATTCGTCTCGGTACACGGGCACCCGTCCAGTATCCCCCGGAGGCTAGTATCTTCCGGTGTCCGCCACAGCCATCTCCATCCCCCTCTGGGCTGATCTCAGCGCGGTGGCGCTCGGCAGCCTGCAGGGAGCGCTCTTCGCCTCCACCTTCCGCGACCGCCGCATCGACCTGCTCGGGGTCGCGATCGTCGGCACCGCGGCCGGACTCGGCGGCGGGATCCTGCGAGACGTGCTGCTCGGCGTGATCCCCCGGGCGCTCGAGTCGAACTGGTACCTGCTCGTGGCCGTCCTCGCGTCGCTGCTCGGCATGCTCCTGCAGCGCATCTTCTCGCGCCTGGCGGCGCTGATCACCGTGCTCGACGCCCTGACGCTCGGCGTCTACGGAGCGATCGGCGCGACGAAGGCCCTCGCCTTCGGGCTGCCCGAGATCCCCGCGATCTTCGTCGGCGTCGTCGCGGCCGTGGGCGGATCGGTGATGCGTGACGTGCTCATGAACCTGACGATCGCGATGATGCACGTCGGATCGCTCTACGCGGTGGCCGCCGGCGCCGGGACGATCGTGCTGGTGGCCATGGTGGCGGTCGGTACGCCGACCCTCGCCGCGGGGATCGTGGGGACGGTCGTGACCGTCGTGATCCGGCTCCTGGCGGTGAGATTCGGGTGGACGCTCCCGGAGCAGCGCGCGCTGTCGCGGCTGCCCCGGTGGCGTCGCCCCCGCTAGGCGGTGGCCAGGGCCGGCTCGGGCTGCTTCGACCGCAGGGCGCGGTTGACGGCCGAGACGATGGCCTTCAGCGACGCGGTCGAGATGTCGGCGTCGATGCCCACGCCCCACAGACGCGTCCCGTCGACGTCGAGCTCGACGTAGGCCGCGGCCTGCGCGTCGCCCGACGCGCTGAGCGTGTGCTCGGAGTAGTCGTACAGCTTCACCGCGACACCCTGCGTGGCGAGCACGTCGATGAAGGCGTCGATGGGGCCGGATCCGGCGCCCTCGACCTCGATCACGTCGGAGCCCGCACGCAGCGCCGCGTCGAGCCGCGTGACGCCGTTCATGTCGCTGCGCATGCCGGTGCGGTGCAGTTCGAAGTGACCCCACTTCGCCGCCACGTCGCGCGACGGGAGGTATTCGTCCTGGAAGATCTCCCAGATCTGCTCGCTGGTGACCTCGCCGCCCTCGGCGTCGGTGCGGGCCTGCACGACGCCCGAGAAGTCGATCTGCAGCTTGCGCGGCAGGTCGAGCGCGTGGTCGGTCTTCAGCAGGTAGGCGACGCCGCCCTTGCCGGACTGCGAGTTGACGCGGATCACGGCCTCGTAGGAGCGGCCCAGGTCCTTCGGGTCGACCGGCAGGTACGGCACGGCCCAGACCAGGTCGTCGACCGACTTGCCCTGTGCGGCGGCGTCGGCGGCCATGGCCTCGAAGCCCTTCTTGATGGCGTCCTGGTGCGACCCCGAGAAGGCGGTGTAGACCAGGTCGCCGGCCCACGGGCTGCGCTCGTGCACGGGCAGCTGGTTGCAGTACTCGGCGGTGCGCTTCACCTCGTCGAGGTCGGAGAAGTCGATCTGCGGGTCGATGCCCTGCGTGAAGAGGTTGATGCCCAGCGCGACGATGTCGACGTTGCCGGTGCGCTCGCCGTTGCCGAAGAGGCAGCCCTCGATGCGGTCGGCGCCGGCCATGTAGCCCAGCTCGGCGGCGGCGATGCCGGTGCCGCGGTCGTTGTGCGGGTGCAGCGACAGGATCACGTTCTCGCGGTGCGCCAGGTGACGGCTCATCCACTCGATGGCGTCGGCGTAGACGTTCGGCGTCGCCATCTCGACCGTGGCGGGCAGGTTGACGATGACCTTGCGCTCGGGCGTCGGCTCGAAGACCTCGAGGACGGCGTTGCAGATGTCGCGGGCGAACTCGAGCTCGGTGCCGGTGAACGACTCGGGGCTGTACTCGTAGTAGACGGTCGTGCCGGGCACGGTCGCCTCGGCTGCCCTGCACAGGCGCGCGCCCTCGAGCGCGATGTCGATGATGCCCTGGCGGTCGGTGCGGAACACGACGTCGCGCTGCAGGATGCTCGTGGAGTTGTACAGGTGCACGATCGCCTGCTTGGCGCCCTTGATGGACTCGTAGGTGCGGTTGATCAGGTGTTCGCGCGCCTGGGTCAGGACCTGGATCGTGACGTCGTCGGGGATCGCGTCCTCCTCGATGAGGCTGCGGACGAAGTCGAAGTCCGTCTGCGACGCCGACGGGAAGCCGACCTCGATCTCCTTGTAGCCCATCTTCACGAGCAGGTCGAACATGATCCGCTTGCGCTCGGGGCTCATCGGGTCGATGAGGGCCTGGTTGCCGTCGCGCAGGTCGACGGCGCACCAGCGCGGCGCCTCGGTGATCTGCTTCGTCGGCCAGGTGCGGTCGGGCAGGTCCACGCGGATCTGCTCGGAGAACGGGACGTACTTGTGGATCGGCATGGCCGACGGTTTCTGAGTGTTGCGCATTGCTCTCTACCTCGTCGTATCGGTATGTGGGTCAGGCCGAGAAAACAGCGAACACCGCGACGAGGGAGGCCTTAGAACGAGGTCTCGTCGCGGCAGCTAAGAAGGAGCAGGCCGAACAGCACGGTTCCACGGTAGCACGTGCGGGTCTCCGCGCTCCTGCGCCCGACCGCCTCGCAGCGTTCGACGGGGTCAGACGACGCTGCGCAGGAGCCGCGGCAGTCGGCTCACCCGGAGCTCGGGCACGTAGGCGCGGGCGAGTGCCGTGCCGATCGCCGGCAGCTGCAGCGGGTCGGGATAGGCCATGAGGAGCGTCGAGAACTCCGGCTGGAACTTCGCCTTGAACGTGAGCAGGGACCGGAAGCCGTAGGCGGGTTCGAGAGCCCGAGCGAGGAAGGCCATGACGCGCTCGGCCTGGCTGCGATCGGGGTCGTCGCCGTCGAGGTCCACGCCTGCCAGCGGGGCGGCGGAGAGGCTGACGAACTCGATGCCGTCCTCCTGCGCCCGGAGCGCGGCGGAGGCGATGAGGAACTCCATGACGCCGTGGATCGAGTCGGCGCGGCGGCGCATGAAGTCGAGCGTCCAGCCGACGACCTCGCCGTCCCGCCAGGTGGGCAGCCAGCTGGTCACCGCGAGCACCTGCTCTCGTTCGTCGACGGCCAGCATCAGCCGTACGTCGCGGTCCATCAGCTCGTCGAGGCCGCCGAGGGTGAAGCCCATCTCGGGCAGCTCCTTGTCGGCCACCCACTGCTCGGAGATGTCCTCGATCTGGCGCGCCACCGAGGGCCGGAGGTCGACGTATCGCGTCCAGACCGCGCGCACGCCCGAGCGGGTCGCCCGGTTCATGCTCGTGCGGACGTCCTGCCACTTCTTGCCCTGCAGGCTGAACGACGCCGGATGCAGCACGGTCTCCTCCGCCACCGGCAGCGTCGGCCAGCCCATCTCGGCGAAGGCGGGCGCCAGGGTCTCCCGCACGCTGTAGAAGACCGGCACGAGACCCTGGTCGTCGCACCATCGGGCGAACTCGAGCACGGTCTGGGCCGCGCGCGCCTGGTCGCAGAGCGGATCCCCCACGGTGATCGCCGTGCCGCCGACCTCCCGGTAGGCGACCGCGGCGGCGCCGTCGTCCGACAGCCAGTACGAGGTGCCGCTCCAGAGCGCCATCTGGCCGAGATGACCCGACACGCCGCGTCGCAGGATCCGCGCCACCGCCCCACGGCGCGACGCCCCGCCCGCTCGCCCCGTGACTCCTGCCGCCACCACCAGCCCCACGACGACGATCAGCCACATGAGCGGCCCGACGCCCACGAACACCCCGCGCAGCGGTCCGTCCGTCGGCACCGGCCCGACGCGGTCGAGCCCGACGAAGCCGACCGGGATGAACCGCTCCGGCGCGGAGAAGACGAGCCGGCCCAGGGTGATCGGCGGGCTGAAGCGCTCACGCCCGAGGAAGCCGACGCTGATGTAGAAGCCCGCGAGCAGCACGAACGACGCCACCAGCAGCGCGATGTACTGCCGCACGATGTGGCGCGGGGTGCGCACGGTGAAGTGGTGGAGGAACACGAACAGCACGACCGCGACGATCAGGGGTGCGACGGCCGACAGGATGCCGAGGAAGAAGCGTTCGACGTGATGGCCGGGCATGTCGGCGGCGACGTCGCTCGTCAGCGGCAGGACGCCGTAGTAGAGCGCCGCCAGCAGGGCGAGGAGCAGATTCACCAGGATCGCCGCCCACACCGCGATGCGACGGGCGCGGCGGATCAGCAGAGCCGCGACGATGAGAGTCACCAGCGGCAGGAGGCTCAGCGCGAGCGTGCCGGGGCCGTGCAGGTCGCCGAGCGCGACGTCGCGGATGCACGTCGCGTCGATCGTGCACGGCCTGGTGAGGTGCCGCGGCGGCAGCGAGTCGCCGAACAGGCTGCCGAGCGGCGCCAGGATTCCGATCGGCGCGCGCGTGACGATCGTCACGAGAGGCCCGAGCGCCGTGATGAAGACCAGCGTCGACAGGAGCACGCGCGCCTCGTGGTGGGAGCTGCGTGTCCACAGGCGCGCCACGACGCGGCCTCGGGGCCGCAGGAAGCGGCCGAGCGCGAGCCCGGCGACGGCGCCGAGAAGGGCGTACAGCCCCGACGGGTGGCCGTCGTAGAGCAGGAACGTCGTGATCGACGCGAAGCCGATGATCCGGATCCGGCGCCGCCAGAGCGGACCCGCGAAGGCGCTGGCCGTCATGATCGTGCCGAGGGCCGGCGTGAACGGGTGGAGCGTGGTGTCGTAGGCGACCTCGAGCGCCCAGACCTCGCCGATTCCGATGCCGATGGCCTGCACAGCGACGCCGATGACCGTCGCCACCACCCCGGTGATGAGGTACGCGGCCAGGGCCCGGCCGTGACCGATTCTCCGCTCGGCGGCGCCGACCAGCACGAGCACGGCGATGACGGTGGCGATGAGCTCGGGCAGGCTGCCCGAGAACAGGACGCTCGCGAGCGTGGCGATCCACGAGTTCGCCGAGGTCCGCTCGGCGACCCCGGCGCCGATGACGTCGCGCAGGGCGTCCGACGGGCCGTGCAGTGCGCTTCCGGAGACGAGCGCCAGCACGACGAGCACGGCGGCGATCACGAGGCTCACCGGCTGCTGGCGTGCGAGGTCTCGCAGCCACGTGAGGGCGCGCGACGGAGTGGGGTGAGGGGCGAGGGTGAGGTCGGTCATAGATTCTGCGCCCCCTTCGACAGGCCGAGGCGCGGGTAGAGGAGGTCGAAGCCCCGCCGGAAGGCGTTCGACGCGGTCGTCCAGTCATGCCCGCTGCCGGGCGACAGGTACCGCGTCACGCGGATGCCGTGCTTGGCCGCAAGGGCAGACATGACGCGCGCGTTCTCGCTGTAGACCGCGTCGGTGGCGCCCGCGGCGAACAGGGCGACCGTGTCGGCGTAGTGGCCGTGCGCCGCCATGACCGCGGCAGGCTTCGCCGCGTCGAACCGCGCCGTGCTGCCGCCGAACCCCTGGTCGATCGCCCTGTCGTCGCTCGAGAGAGTCGGGTACTGCTGGCCGGAGACGTCGATGAGCGACCCGAACAGCTCGGGCAGGGCCGTGGCGAACTGCAGGGCGCAGGTCGCTCCCTGCGAGAAGCCGCCGACGACCCAGGCGGTGGGGCCGGTCTGGACGTGGAGGTGAGTGGTGATCCAGTCCGGGACGTCTTCGGTGAGGTAGGTGGCGCTGTTGCCGAGGGGCCCGTCGACGCACATCGGGTTCGCGCCCGCCGAGCCGAGCTGGTCGGGGACCACGACGATCGGGGCGAGCCCGTGATCGCGACGAGCCAGCGCGTTCAGGATCTGCGGCACTCGGCCCGCCGTCATCACCGACAGCGGGCTGCCGGGCTGCCCGGACATCAGCACGACCACGGGCAGCGCCGGCGCCGAGGCCACGAGCGCGGCGGGCGGCAGGTACACGAGGGCCTTCCGTGCGTCGAAGTGCGATTTCGTGGCCGGGATCGTCACGGATCCCACCCGACCTCGCCGGGGCATGAGCTCGGGGGCCTTCCAGTCGGCGTAGAGGTCGTCGTCGGCCGCGGCCGTGCCCGGGGTCCGCGGGTGAGGCAGGATCAGGGGCTCCGACCCCGTCACGCCGAGCGCATCGCCCAGCCGCGGGAACTCCCCCACGTCGCGGTTCAGCGCGAGCCCGCCCGCGACCACGACGGCGATGACTCCGACCGCGGCCGCGACCTTGCGCCCCGCCGGACCGTAGACGAGGTTGACGATCGCCAGACACACCCCGGCGACCATGGCCGACACCCAGGCCCGATCGACCCAGGTCGGCGGGACGTCGAAGGCGTTCATCACGTCGCCGACGACCCAGATCGCGGTGCCCCCGGCCGCCGCGCCGGCGAGGATCGCGATCGTCACGTGGCGGAACCAGCGGCCCCTCCGGCGTCGCGGTCGCAGGATCATCGCCAGGCACAGGGCGCCCGCCACGATGTCGGCCACGCCCAGCGTCAGCGCCGACGTCAGCGACAGGTGGAACAGGTTCACAGAGGGTGAGACTACGTGGTCAGCCCGTGCTCGTAGGCGTACACGACGAGCTGCACCCGGTCGCGCAGGCCGAGCTTCGCGAGAACCCTGGAGATGTGCGTCTTCACCGTCGCCTCGCTGAGGTACTCGAGCTGGGCGATCTCGCTGTTGCTGAGACCGCGCGCGGCGGACTGGAAGATGTCGCGCTCGCGCGTGGTGAGCTGCTGGAAGGCCTCGGGCACCGGCTTCGGCGCGGCCTCGCGGTTCTTGTCGAAGTGCTCGAAGAGCTCGCGGGTCGCGGAAGCGGCGATGACGGACGTGCCCGCGTGCACCGTCCGGATGGCGGCCAGGAGGAACTCGGGGTCGCTGTCCTTCAGGACGAACCCGCTGGCGCCCGAGCGGATGGCGCGCGTCGCCGCCTCGTCGAGGTCGAACGTGGTCAGCACGACGATCTTGGGGGCACGGCGGTTCTCGGCGTCGGCGCGCGCCAGGATTGCCTGGGTCGCGGCGATGCCGTCCATGACGGGCATGCGGATGTCCATGAGGACGACGTCGGGCTGGGTGCGCGAGACGACGTCGACGCCCTCCTCGCCGTCGCCGGCCTCGCCGACGAACTCGAGATCGCGCTGCGACGACACGACCATGCGGATGCCCGCGCGGAACAGCGCCTGGTCGTCGACGAGGACGACGCGGATCACTCCGGTGCCGGGGTGCGGCTCGGTCGGGCTCGGTGCGTCCGGCTGATTCGGGGCGATGCTCATCGCAGGTGAACCTCCTGGGTCAGTGCGGTCGACGGGATCATGGCGCGCACGATGAAGCGGCCGCCGGCCTGGTGAGTCGTCAGCGAGCCTCCTGCCAACGTAGCGCGTTCGCTCATGCCGACGACGCCGTGGCCTCGTCGCTCGTCAGGGCGGTACTGGCCGCTGGTCGTGAGGGCGTCGGCGTCGATCGTGTCGGTCGGCCGCAGGGTCGACGCGATGACGATGGTGAGGTCGTCGGGCCGCCAGTCGAAGAGCACGTCGACGGTCGACCGCGTGTCGCCGTGCCGGAGGACGTTCGTGAGCGACTCCTGCACGATGCGGTAGATCGCCAGCTGCCGGTTGCTGCTCAGCTGGGCCGGCGTGCCGCTCGATCGCAGGTCGATCGAGAGCCCGGCCGCGGTCATCTGCTCGACGAGGCGTTCGAGGTCGACCAGGACGGGCTGCGGCGCCGCCCCCTGACTGTGCCGGAGCTGGCCCAGGAGCTCGCGCACCTCGCCGAGAGCCTCGCGCGCGGTCGACGCGATCGTCACGAGGGAGTCCTCGACCGTGGTCGGATCGGCACGGTAGGCATACCTGGCGCCGTCCGCCTGGGCGATGACGACGGCGAGCGAGTGCGCGACGACGTCGTGCATGTCGCGCGCGATGCGGCTGCGCTCCTGCTCGACGGCGATGTCGCGCTCGGCGCGGGCTGCCTCGCGCTCGGCGCGCGCCGCCTCGTTCTCCGCACGAGCCGCCTCGCGTTCGGCGCGCGCGGTCTCCCGCTCGGCCAGGAGCTGCGCGTCGCGGCTGGAGCGCGCAGCGTACCGGGCGCGGACCAGCTGCCCGCCGACCCAGGGCAGGCCGAGCAGCGCCAGGAAGCCGAGGAACGTGATGCCGATCTGCAGGAACAACCGGACCAGGTCGGTGACGTTCGACACGTCGTGCGGCACCCCGAACAGCGCCACGTTCGCGAAGGTCACGTAGAACATCCCGATGGCGGCGCCGATGCCGACCGAGGCGAGGCCGAACCAGCGCAGGCGCGGCGAACCGTACGCCGCCGACGCGTACAGCACGGCGCAGATCGCGAGGTTGGACACCTGGGGCGTCGAGAGCGTGAGCATCTCGAAGACGGCCGTGGCCCACACGATCGCCAGCGCGAGCCCCGGCGACAGCCGCCGGAACGCCAGGGACGCCGCCATGCCGAGCGTGATGACGAGCGAGAACGGGTTCGCGTGCAGGTCGAAGACGAGCGTGACGAGCCCCACGACGACGCCGATCAGGACGTCGAGGACGACCTGGTGAGAGCGGAGGGGGCGGAAAATCACGTGACTACCGTACGGTGCCCGCGCTCCTGCGCCCTCGTCGTGAACCGACGTCGAGACCTTCGTCGCCCGGAATCATCCTGCGGATGTACGTTCAGAACCCCAGTCGGCCGAGCTGCTTCGGGTCGCGCTGCCAGTCTTTGGCGACCTTCACCCGGATGTTCAGGTAGACCTGCGACCCGACGAGCGGCTCGATCTGCGCCCGCGCGCGCTCGCCCACCTCACGGAGGCGCGCGCCGCGGTGGCCGATGACGATCCCCTTCTGGCTGTCGCGCTCGACGAAGAGGTTCGCGTAGATCTCGACGAGGTCTTTGTCGTCGCGCTCGACGAGGTCGTCGATGGTGACGGCGAGCGAGTGCGGAAGTTCGTCCTGCACGCCCTCGAGCGCCGCCTCGCGGATCAGCTCGCCGATGCGGTCGGCGAGCCCCTCCTCGGTGACGACGTCGGACGGGTAGAGCTGCGGCGACTCGGGCAGGAGCGGCACGATCTCGGCCGCGACCGTGTCGAGCTGCTCGTCGGTCAGCGCCGAGACCGGAACCAGTGCCTCCCAGTCGCGCAGGGCACTCACGGCGAGCAGCTGCTCGGCGACCGCCGCCTTCGACGCGATGTCGACCTTCGTGATGATGGCGAGCTTCTTCGCCCGCGGATACTGGTCGAGCTGCTCGTTGATGAAGCGGTCGCCCGGGCCGAGCTTCTCGTTGGCGGGCACGCAGAAGCCGATCACGTCGACGTCGGCCAGGGTGTCGCTCACGACGGTGTTGAGTCGTTCGCCGAGCAGCGTCCGGGGCCGGTGGATGCCCGGCGTGTCGACGATGACGATCTGGCCGTCGGGCCGGTGCACGACGCCGCGGATCGCGCGCCTGGTGGTCTGCGGCTTGGACGACGTGATGGCGACCTTCTCGCCGACGAGCGCATTCGTGAGCGTCGACTTGCCGACGTTGGGGCGGCCCACGAACGAGACGAAGCCCGCACGGTAGCCGGGAGGTGTGGTGGTCATCGTCGTACCCGTTCGCTCGTGTCTCGGTGGTTCGTGGGCTCGGAGGGCGCAGGATCCGACCCGCCCACGTGGCCGGCCCCGAGCGCCGTCTCGGCGTCGTCGAGCGCCACGTCGCGCCGCACGATCACCGTCTGGAGGTCTCGGCGGCGCCCCTCCGTGTGGTTCGCGGTGAGCACCAGGCCGGAGACCCGCGCCTCGGACCCGCGCTCGGGCAGGCGCCCGAGGACCTTCGTGAGCAGGCCGCCGACGGAGTCGACGTCGTCGTCGTCCAGCTCGATGCCGAACAGGTCGCCGAGCTCGTCGACGGGCATGCGCGCGCTCACGAGCTGCACGCCCTCGGAGATCTCGCGGTGGTCGACGACGGTCTGGTCGTACTCGTCGCTGATGTCGCCGACGAGCTCTTCGATGAGGTCCTCGAGGGTGACGAGGCCGGCGATGCCGCCGTACTCGTCGACGACCATCGCCAGGTGGTTCTTCTGCAGCTGCATCTGGCGGAGGGTCTCGTCGGCGCGCTTCGACTCCGGGATGAAGACGGCGGGCTTCGCCAGGTCGAGGGCCAGGCCGGTCTGGCCGTCGCGACGCTCGTGGACGAACCGGGCCACGTCGCGCAGGTAGGCGATGCCGACGACGTCGTCGCTGTCGCGCCCGACGACGGGCACTCGCGAGACGCCCTTGCCGAGGAAGACGGCCATGGTCTCGTCGACCGATTGGTCGGCGTCCACCGTGACCATGTCGGTGCGGGGCACCATGACCTCGCGCACCACGGTCTCGTTGAACTCGAAGATCGAGTGGATGAGGGTGCGGTCGTCCTCGTCGAGCACGTCGAGCTCGGTCGCCTCGTCGACCATGCTGAGCAGCTGCTCCTCCGACGAGAACGAGGCCGTGCGGGGCCTGCCGGGCGTCACCCAGTTGCCGACGACGACGAGGAGGTCGGCCAGCGGCCCGAGGACGACGCGGATGCCGCGGACGAGGCCGGCTGCGGCGATGACGAGGCCTCGCGGGTGGGCGCGCCCCACGCTGCGAGGGCTCGACCCGACGAGGACGAACGAGACGGCGGTCATGATGAGGGCCGACGCCAGCAGCGCCCACCACCACTCGTCGAAGGCGTAGGCGAACGCCATCGCGACGAGCACCGCGGACGACACCTCGGCGAGCACGCGCACGAAGTTGACGGCGTTCACGTGCGCGCCGATATCGTCGGCGACCGCACGGATGGAGCGACCGCCGCGGCGGCGCTCGTCGGCCAGTTCGAGGAGGTCGTGCCGGCTCAGGACGGTCAGCGCCGAGTCGGTCGCCGCCAGGAACCCGCCGAAGACGACGAGGACGACGGCCGCGGTGATGAAGATCGCGATCATCACGGGCGTCTACCGCTGCGAGTCGGCCTGGGCGAAGGCGTCCAGAATCCGGCCCTGGATGCCGAACATCTCGGCGTGCTCCTCGGGCTCGGCGTGGTCGAACCCCAGCAGGTGCAGCACCCCGTGGCAGGTGAGCAGCAGCAGTTCGTCGAGGGTCGAGTGACCGGCCGTCACGGCCTGCGCCGCCGCCACCTGAGGGCAGAGGACGATGTCGCCCAGGAGCCCCGCCGGCGTCGGTTCGTCCTCCGTGCCGGGGCGCAGCTCGTCCATCGGGAAGCTGAGGACGTCGGTCGGCCCGGGCTCGTCCATCCACTGGACGTGGAGCTGCTCCATCGCCCCCTCGTCGACGAGGACGATCGCGAGCTCGGCCTCGGGGTGCACGTGCATCTGGTCGAGGGCGAAGGTGGCGAGGCGCAGGATCGCCGGCTCGTCGACCTCGACGCCCGACTCGTTGTTGATCTCGATGGTCAAGCGTCGCCTCCGGCGGTGCGTGCGTGCAGGCGAGCCTGCTTCTCGGCGTCGTACTTCGTGTAGGCGTCGACGATCTTCGCCACGAGCGTGTGGCGCACGACGTCGTCGCTCGTCAGGCGCGCGAAGTGGATGTCGGGGATCCGGTCGAGCACGCGGGTGACGAGCTGGAGCCCGGAGGCGCCGGTCGGGAGGTCGACCTGGGTGATGTCGCCGGTCACCACCATCTTCGAGCCGAACCCGAGACGGGTGAGGAACATCTTCATCTGCTCGGGCGTCGTGTTCTGAGCCTCGTCGAGCACGACGAACGCGTCGTTGAGAGT
This sequence comes from Frondihabitans australicus, assembly GCF_003634555.1. Taxonomy (NCBI): domain Bacteria; kingdom Bacillati; phylum Actinomycetota; class Actinomycetes; order Micrococcales; family Microbacteriaceae; genus Frondihabitans; species Frondihabitans australicus. Next base: position 1,083,882 of record NZ_RBKS01000001.1, on the reverse strand, counting down.
GCGGCCGCGCATGTAGGCCAGCGGTGCGACCTCGACCGTGCCGGCCGCGAGGAGCTTCGGCACGATCTCCGGGTCCATCATCTCGTTGAGCGCGTCGTAGAGCGGCCGGAGGTAGGGGTCGATCTTGTCGGTGAGCGTGCCCGGCAGGAAGCCCAGGCGCTCCCCCGCCTCGACGGCAGGCCGGGTCAGGATGATCCGCGACACCTCGCGGCGCTGAAGGGCCTGGACGGCCTTCGCCATCGCCAGGTACGTCTTGCCGGTACCGGCCGGCCCGATGCCGAAGACGATCGTGTTGTCGTCGATGGCGTCGACGTAGTCCTTCTGGCCGAGCGTCTTCGCCCGGATGCTCTTGCCCTTGCTGCCGGTGAGGATCGCCTTGCCGAAGAGCTCGACGGGGTGGCCCTGCCCCTCGGCGAGAATCCGCCCGGTCGTCGCGACCTCGCTCGGCCCGAGGTCGTGGCCCTGCCGCACCATGGCGACGAGCTCGTCGACGAGCTCGCGGGCACGCTCGACGTCGGCCCTGGGCCCCTCGAGGGCGACCTCGTTGCCTCGGACGAGGACTCTGACCTCGGGGTACTGCTGCTCGACGGCGCGGAGGAGGCGGTCCTGCGGCCCGAGGAGCTGGACCATGGCTACCCCGTCGACGACCAGGTCGACGCGGACGCTGTCGGCGGAGGGGGTGGAGCTGGAGGAGCTAGGCAAGTGAGCCTTCCTGGAGGTTCCCCGCCATGACGTGCGCATGGACGTGGAAGACGGTCTGACCGACGGCTTCGCCGGTGTTGAAGATCAAACGGAATTCGCCCGCCGGATAGTCCCCGAAGAGCTCGGGATCGTCGGCGAGGCGCCTGGCGGTCGCGACCATGTCGGCGAGGAGGGCCGGGTCGCCCGCTGCGAGCTCGACGACGTCGGCGTACTGCGGGTCTTTCGGGATCACGAGCAGGTGCACGGGCGCCTTGGGCGCGATGTCCTTGATCGCGATGACCGTGTCGGACTCGAAGACGATCGTCGCCGGGATCTCGCGCGCGATGATGCGCTCGAAGACCGACGGCCCGGTTGCTGTGCTCATGGGTTCATCGTAACGAAGGCCGGTGACGCCGGGTCGGCTCTCACCAACGCCCCAGCTCTCACCAACGACCCGCGTCTCACCAACGCCCCAGCCGCACGCTGAGCACGGCGAGGGCCGCCGGGCCGGCCGTGGAGGTGCGCAGCACCGAGTCGCCCAGCCGCACCGTTCGACCGCCCGCCTCGACCAGGGCGTCCAGCTCGTGCGGGGCGATGCCGCCCTCGGGGCCCACGACGATGACGACGTCGCCGCCCGTCGTGAGGTCGTCGAGGGGGACCGCCGAGAGGGCGTCGGCGGCCGAGGGCTCGAGGACGAGGAGGCGTGCTGATCCTGCCAGCCTGGCCAGCTGGGCCGTCGAGACCGGCTCGGTGATCTCGGGGGCCCAGGGGCGGATCGACTGCTTGGTCGCCTCGCGGGCGATCGCGCGCCACCGGGCGAGGCCCTTGGCGACCTTGGGCCCCTCCCACCGCGAGATGCTCCGGGCGGCCGACCACGGTACGACGCGATCGACGCCGAGCTCGGTGGCGGCCTGCACGGCCATCTCATCGCGGTCACCCTTGGCGAGCGCCTGCACGAGCACGAGCCGAGGCGAGGGCGCAGGAGCCCGCGACACGCTCTCGGCGCGCAGCACCAGCCGGTCTCCGCTCGCCTCGACGACGGGCCCCTCGACGACGAGACCTCGCCCGTTGCCGACCAGCAGGGTCTCGCCGACGCGCACCCGACTCACCGTGACGGCATGCCGGGCCTCCGGGCCGGTGATGACCACGTCGGAACCCGCGGAGGTCTCGGCCAGCTCGTCGGCCAGGTAGAAGTGCGCCACTGCGATCCGCTGCTAGAAGTTCAGGAAGCGGTCGCGGAGCTTGCCGAACAGCCCCTGCTGGAACTGCGACAGCTGGGGCGCGTCGTGCTTCCGGCCGGAGGCGAACTTCTCGATCAGCTCGCGCTCTTTGTGGCTGAGCTTGGTCGGCGTCACCACCTGCACGCCGATCTTCAGGTCGCCGCGACCTGATCCGCGCAGCCTTGTGACACCCCGGTCTTTGATCGTGATGACGTCGGCGCTCTGGATGCCCGGGCGCACCTCGACCTGCACGTCGCCGTCGAGCCCGGCGATGGTCGTCGACGTGCCGAGGATGGCGTCGGCCATCTGCACCTCGAGCGTCGCCAGGAGGTCGTCGCCGTTGCGGCTGTAGACGTCGTGGTGGCGGACTTTGACCTCGAGGTAGAGGTCGCCGTTGGGGCCGCCGGCCGGGCCGACCTCGCCCTGGCCGGGCATCTGCAGTCGGATGCCGGTGTCGACGCCGGCGGGGATCTCCACCGGGATGGTGCGGCGCGCGCGGACGCGGCCCTGCCCCTGGCAGGTCGGGCACGGGTTGGGGATCACGGTGCCGTAGCCGCGGCAGGTGCCGCACGGGCTCGACGTCATGACGTTGCCGAGGAGCGAGCGGACGGTGCGCTGGATCTGACCGGAGCCGTGGCAGATGTCGCACGTCTGCGGGCTCGTGCCGGGCGCGCAGCACGACCCCTGGCACGTCTCGCACAGGATGGCGGTGTCGACCTCGATGTCACGCTGGACGCCGAAGACGATGTCGTCGAGCTCGACCTCGAGGCGCAGCAGGGCGTCCTGCCCGCGCTCGCGACGCGATCGCGGCCCCTGCCGCTGCTGCTGGGCTCCGCCGAAGAACGCGTCGAAGATGTCGCCGAACCCCGCTGCTCCCCCGCCTCCGCCGAAGCCGGGCATCGGCCCGCGGTCGTACTGCTGACGCTGCTGCGGGTCGCTCAGCACGTCGTACGCGTGCGTGACCTCCTTGAAGCGCTCGGAGGCCTCCGGGCTCGGGTTGACGTCGGGGTGGAGCTCGCGGGCGAGCCTCCGGTAGGCCTTCTTGATCTCTTCGGGCGTCGCGTTGCGGTCGACGCCGAGGACCTCGTAGTGATCTGCCACGTGTCTCCAGTAGTGCTGTCGGTAGTTCGGTGCTCGGTGGTCGTGGGGTCTCGCCCTAGCGTTCGCCGAGGAGTCCTGAGAGGTATCGGGCGACGGCGCGGACGGCCGCCATGTTCGTCGAGTAGTCCATGCGGAGCGGGCCGAGGACCCCCACCCGCGCGATGTCGGGGCCGGTCGTGTAGCCGCTCGAGAGCACCGAGGTCTGGGCCAGGCCGAACGACTCGTTCTCGCGTCCGATGCTCGCGACGACGTCCGCCGCGTCGGAGCGCATCTCGCCGAAGAGGCGGAGCAGGGTCACCTGCTCTTCGATGGCCTCCAGGATCGGGAACAGGCTGCCCGAGAAGTCGTCCTCGGTGAGCACGAGATTCGCCGCCCCCGCCATGACGAGGCGGTCCTGCCGGCCGGCGGTCACCTCGTCCACCAGGCTCTTCGCGACGAGCTCGACGAACGGCGCGCGCTCGGGCCGGAACTGCGCGGGCAGCCCGGTGAGCAGCGCGGCGGCCTCGCCGAGGCCCTTCCCGCCGACCAGGGCGTTCAGCTTCGCGCGCAGCTCGCCGAGGAACGCCTCGTCGACCTCCGCGCCGATGTCGAGCACTCGCTGCTCGACGTGCCCGGCATCGGTGATGAGCACGGTCATGACCCTCGAGTCGCTGAGGCGCACCAACTCGACGTGACGGACGCGGGCGTTCGAGAACGTCGGGTACTGCACCAGCGCGACCTGGTTGGTGAGCTGCGACAGGAGCCGGACGGAGCGCGAGAGCACCTCGTCGAGGTCGGACGACGACCCGAGGAACGTCTCGATGGCAGTGCGCTGCGCGCTCGTGAGCGGTCGCAGGTCGGCCAGCTGGTTGACGAACAGGCGGTAGCCCTTGTCGGTCGGCACGCGACCGGACGACGTATGAGGCGCGGCGATCAGCTCTTCCTCTTCGAGCATCGCCATGTCGTTCCGGATCGTCGCGGCCGAGACACCGAACTGGTGACGCTCGACGATCGACTTCGAGCCCACCGGCTCACGCGACTCGACGTAGTCGTGCACGATGACGCGCAGGACTTCGAGACCCCGTTCGCTGACCACGTGCACACCTCCTGCCCCGCTGGCACTCCACTTGCGAGACTGCCAATGCTACCGCACGACACCGAGGATCCCTGGTGCCGCGGCGTCTCCTGTCGCTACGCTGTGTGTCACCTGACAACGACGATTGGCGTGTGATGACTGACCCGAATCCCGGCCAGCCCTACGGCGGCAACTACAACCCCCAGCCCATGCGACCCGAGGACGAACGGCTCTGGGCGACGCTCATCCACGTCGGTGGCATCTTCTTCTCATTCGTGCCTTCACTGATCGGCTATCTGATCCTGCGCGACCGCGGCCCGTTCATCCGTGAGCACACGCGCGTCGCCCTCAACTTCCAGCTGACGATGCTGATCGGCTACATCGTCGGCGGAATCCTCACGGTGATCTTCATCGGTGCGCTCGTGATCTTCGCGGTCGGCATCGTGATCATCATCTTCTCGATCATCGCCGCCATCGCGGCCAACCGCGGGCAGTACTACAAGTACCCGCTGTCGATCGAGTTCATCAAGAAGTAGTCCTTCGACGCCTCGTGCGGCGCCGGCGGCGACGTCAGTCGCCCAGCAGGCGCCGCACGACCGCGTCGGCGAGCAGACGCCCGCGCAGCGTGAGGCGGACGCGACCGGCCAGTGCGGCCCGGCCGTCGAGCAGGTCGTCGGCGATGAGCGGGGCGATGGCCGCCCGGCCCTCGTCGTCGAGCTCGGCCGTCGTCAGTTCGTCGCGGACCCGCGTGGCCAGCAGGATCCGCTCCGTCTGCCGTGCCGCACCATCGAGCGTCTCGCGCCCGGCTCCCGGCGACACCCCCTCCGCCATGCGCTGCGCGTACGCGGCGGGGTGCTTCACATTCCACCAGCGGACGCCGCCGACATGGCTGTGCGCCCCAGGGCCGACGCCCCACCAGTCGTGCCCCTGCCAGTACGCGAGGTTGTGCCGGCTCGCGTGCTCGTCTCCCCGAGCCCAGTTGCTCACCTCGTACCAGGCGTACCCAGCCGCCTCGAGGGTGGCGTCCGCCACCTCGTACATGTCGGCCGCGTCGTCGTCGTCGGGCTGGGCGACCTCGCCGCGACGGATCTGCCGGGCGAGCTTCGTGCCGTCCTCGACGATGAGCGAGTACGCCGAGAGGTGGTCGGGCTCCTGCGCCAGGGCCTGGTCGAGCGACCTCCGCCAGTCGTCGAGCGTCTCGCCGGGCGTGCCGTAGATCAGGTCGAGGCTGACGTCGAGCCCCGCGTCGCGCGCGCAGGCGACGACGAGCGGGATGCGCTCGGGGTCGTGCGTTCGCTCGAGGGTCGCCAGCACGCTCGGCACGGCCGACTGCATGCCGAAGCTCACGCGCGTGAAGCCTGCCTCCTTCAGCGCCAGGAGGTAGTCGGCGTCGACGGAGTCGGGGTTGGCCTCGGTGGTGACCTCGGCTCCTGCGGCCAGACCCCACTCGTCGCGGACGGCGGCGAGCATGTGCGCCAGGTCGGACGCCGGAAGCATGGTCGGGGTGCCGCCGCCGAAGAAGACGGTCGAGACCTCGCGCTCGGGGAGGCCTGCCTCGCGAAGAACGCTGCCGGCCAGTGCTACCTCGGCGCTCGCCTGCCCTGCGTAGTCGCTTCGCTTCGCGCCGCGCAGTTCATCGCCGGTGTAGGTGTTGAAGTCGCAGTAGCCGCAGCGGACGCGGCAGAACGGCACGTGCAGGTAGACGCCGAAGTTTCGCGACTCCACGCCGTCGAGGACGCTCTCGGGCAGGAGTCCGTCGGCGGGTGCGGGGTCGGCGATGGGGAGGGTGCTGGGCACTGCGCTGTCTACCGCGGGCTAGTCGCCGACGAGCACGCGGAGGTAGCGCTGCGTGTACTTGTTCTGCTGGGCCTTCAGGAACGGCGCGACGAACCGCCACTTCCAGTTCGACGGGCGCGAGAAGGCGCGGACGGTCAGCCACACCGAGCCGTCGTCGGTCTGGTCGATCACCCAGCTCTCCTCTCCCGACTCCGGGTGGCCCTCGAGCGTGCCGTAGGCGAAGCCCTTCCGGGCGGGCTCGTCGATCACGTAGACGACACGCACCGGGGCCTTCACGTGGCGGCCGTACGCCGGGATCGTCAGCGTCGCCGTCGTGCCGGCGGTGAGGAAGGGCTCTCCGTCGGGCGCGAAGTGCGCCTCGGCCGAGGGCGCCGAATAGGCCGCAGGATCGAGCGGATTGCCCTCGTCGTCGAAGGTCACGGGCGTGTACGCGCCCTCGTCGAGAGCGGGGACGTCGTCGACGTGGACGGCGATGCCGCTTCGCTCCTGCACCTTCCAGGTCATCAGGGCGCTCCACGCCGTCTCGAAGCGGTCGTCGCCGTGGCCGATGCGGGTGCGGTACTCGACCGGGCGGAAGCCCGCCGGCGGGTACTGCATCAGGTCGGGAGCCTGCGTCGCCCCGACCTGCCCGTAGGTGGTCTGGGTGTCGGTGTGGGTCTGTCGGCGCATCCCAGCAGTCTATTCGGCGTACTCTGACGGCACTGTCCGTGTCGTCCTTGGGGGGATCATGGTTCGTCGTGCATCGACCGTCGCAGGCTCGGCCCTTGTGGCGCTCGGGCTGTCACTGGGCTTGGCGGGGTGCGGTACCACGCACACGTCGCCACCGATCACTGGCGTGGCGCATGTCACGGGCTGCCCGAGCAAGGCCGCGAACGAGCCGAGCGGTCAGAGCGTCACGAGTCATAGGGAGGACCTCGTCTCGCTGACGCCGACGGGTGCCGTCGTCTGCTCGTACAGCGCCACGACGCCCGACTGGGTGGCCAAAAGCCTGGCCGCGGGTGAGGCGAAGCGGCTCGGCACGCTCCTGAACCAGGCCGGGTCGAACATCACGCCGGGCTCGGCGTCGTCGTGCCCCGCCGACTTCGGCGGCACGGTCGTCGTCTACCTCTGGTCGGCTCGCCAGACCTCGACCGTGTGGATCCACACCGGCGGTTGCCGAGTGGCCACCAACGGGATCACGTCGCGCGAGGGGGCGTATGCCGGCTCGCTCGCCGCGTACCTCCACCGCACAGTGAAATCGCCCGCCGCCTGACGAGCCATGAGGCTCGAGGCGACGGACGATGACGAATCCGCGGAGTCCACCGGTGTCGACCCCGCGGCGGGGGTGGCGGGCTAGCGCCGCCCGACGAGGGTGCGCCAGATCCAGCCGATGATGCCGATCACCAGGATGATCAGACCCACCCAGAGCAGGAACTTGAGGGCGGCGACGAAGAAGCTGAATCCGAAGAGGATCACGCCGACGATGATGAGGATGATGAAAAGAGCAGGCATGGACTCACCCTGCACTCACCCGTCTCTCAGGCTCACGGTTTGTACCCCGATCGCGCGCCCGGCTACTTCTTCTTCGCGGACTCGGTGTCGCCCGAGAGCGAAATCAGGATATGAAGATCAAGAAGCGCCGAACTCGGCCATCGCCTGCGCGATGAAGTCGGCGATGACGCTGAAAGGGACGGAGACTTCCCCGAAAGTGTTGAAACTCAGCGAGCCGCCGCCGGCGTCGTACCGGAACACTTCCATCACCTGGCGTCCACCGGAGTCGATCAACTCGACAGCGAGTCCGTCCCGGATGACATCGCTGGCGATTTGCGTCCGGTAGCCATTCATGCCCTCACCCTGGCACAGCAAGCACCTGGCGTGGCGAACCTCTGGCAGACGAAGTCGCCCGGCGCTAGTCTCAACACGAGCTTGCCCAAGGCACATCTACCCGGTAAGGGTGCGCCCGACGTCTTGTCAGGAGAGAGTGGCTGCCCGTTTGAGCCGGGCCAGGCCCGGAAAAACCCGAAGTGCGCTTTCGACTGAAGCGCTATTTGCCTTTTTTCTCGGTGTCGCCCGAGAGCGCGGCGATGAAGGCCTCCTGCGGCACGTCGACGCGACCGATGGTCTTCATGCGCTTCTTGCCCTCCTTCTGCTTCTCGAGCAGCTTGCGCTTGCGGGTGATGTCGCCGCCGTAGCACTTCGCGAGGACGTCCTTCCGCATGGCGCGGATCGACTCCCGGGCGATGATCCGCGCGCCGATGGCCGCCTGGATCGGCACCTCGAACTGCTGGCGTGGGATCAGCTCGCGCAGACGCCCGGTCATCAGCACACCGTAGGCGTACGCCTTGTCGCGGTGCACGATCGTCGAGAACGCGTCGACCTTCTCGCCCTGCAGCAGGATGTCGACCTTGACCAGGTCGGCGTCCTGCTCGCCACTCGGCTCGTAGTCGAGCGACGCGTAGCCCTGCGTCTTGCTCTTGAGCTGGTCGAAGAAGTCGAAGACGATCTCGCCCAGCGGCATGTTGTAGCGGAGCTCGACCCGGTCTTCGCCGAGGTACTCCATTCCGAGCAGGTTGCCGCGACGACCCTGGCAGAGCTCCATGATGACGCCGACATAGTCTTTCGGCGCGAGGATCGCGGCCTTCACCATCGGCTCGGCGACGCTCATCACCTTGCCGTCCGGGAACTCCGACGGATTGGTGACGGTGACGGTCTTCTTGTCCTCCGTCGTGACGTCGTAGATCACGCTCGGCGCCGTCGTGATGAGGTCGAGGTTGAACTCGCGCTCGAGTCGCTCGGTGATGATCTCGAGGTGCAGGAGCCCGAGAAAGCCGCACCGGAACCCGAATCCGAGCGCCACCGACGTCTCGGGCTCGTAGACGAGCGCGGCATCCGAGAGCTTCAGCTTGTCGAGCGCCTCACGGAGGACGGGGTAGTCGCTGCCGTCGATCGGGTACAGCCCCGAGAAGACCATCGGCAGAGGCTCGGTGTAGCCGGCCAGAGCCTCGGTCGCGGGCTTGGACGACGTGGTGACCGTGTCGCCGACCTTCGACTGCCGGACGTCTTTCACGCCGGTGATGAGATACCCCACCTCGCCGACGCTGAGCCCTTTCGACGCCGCCGGCTCAGGGCTCGACACGCCGATCTCGAGGATCTCGTGCACCGCCTTCGTCGACATCATCTGGATCTTCTCGCGCGGTTCCAGGGTGCCGTCGACCATGCGGACGTACGTGATGACGCCGCGGTAGCTGTCGTAGACGGAGTCGAAGATCATCGCTCGGGCCGGGGCGTCCTTGACGCCCTTCGGCGCGGGGATGCGGTTCACGACGACGTCGAGGAGCTCTTCGACACCGACGCCGGTCTTGCCGCTCACGCGGAGGACGTCGGCGGGGTCGCCGCCGATCAGCTGGGCGAGCTCTGCCGCGTACTTGTCGGGGTCGGCGGCCGGGAGGTCGATCTTGTTGAGCACCGGGATGATCTCGAGGTCGTTCTCGAGCGCCAGGTACAGGTTGGCGAGGGTCTGCGCCTCGATGCCCTGCGCGGCGTCGACGAGGAGGATCGCGCCCTCGCAGGCGGCGAGCGAGCGCGACACCTCGTAGCTGAAGTCGACGTGGCCGGGGGTGTCGATCATGTTGAGCGCATACGTCTCGCCGTCGACCGCCCACGGCATGCGGACCGCCTGGCTCTTGATGGTGATGCCGCGCTCGCGCTCGATGTCCATGCGGTCGAGGTACTGCGCTCGCGCGTCGCGGTCGGCCACGATGCCGGTGATGCCGAGCATGCGGTCGGCGAGCGTCGACTTGCCGTGGTCGATGTGCGCGATGATGCAGAAGTTGCGGATGCGCTCGGGCGCGGTCGAGGCCGGCTCGAGAGCGGTGGCTGCCTTGGGGCTCACGGAGTCCTTCACGACGTGGGCGGAACTGAGGTCAGACGATTCTCCCACGCCTCTCAGGCGGTCGTGGCCGCCTGTGGAGAAACGGGGGCGGGCAGGGCGGCGAGCCCGCGGGCGAGGGTGTCGGGTGAGGCGGCGAGGCAGATCCTGATCCAGCCCTCCCCCATGCGGCCGAAGGCGCTGCCCGGGGCGACGGCGACGCGCGCCTCGTCGAGGAACTCCTCCGCCCACGTGGCGACGTCGCCGCCCGTCGCGTGGGAGACGTCGATCCAGAGGTAGAAGGCGCCTCGCGGGTCGAGGTAGGTGAGGCCGCGATCGCCCAAGATCCTGCGGGCCAGGTCGAGATTCGACGAGTAGTGCTCGCGGGCGTCCGCGACGGGCTGATGGTCGCCGGTGACCGCGGCCAGGGCGGCCCACTGGTCGGGCTCGGCGACGCAGCTGATCTGCGCCTCCTGCACCGTGCGCATCGTCTCGGCGAGACCCTTGGGAGTGACGAGGTAGCCGACGCGCACCCCGGTCATGGCGTAGGTCTTGCTCAGCGAGAACACGCTGAACACCCGGTCGTCGTGGTCGAGCGACGCCAGGCTGACGTGCTTCTCGCCGTAGGTGAAGTACTCGTAGACCTCGTCGCTGATCACCCAGAGGTCGTGGTCTTTGGCGAATCGCAGGAGCCGCGAGAGGGTCTCCTCGTCGAACACCCGGCCGAGCGGATTCGACGGCGAGTTCACGATGATCGCCCTCGTCTTCGCCGTGACCAGCGAGGCGAGCTCGTCGAGGTCGGGGGCGAAGTCGCGCTCGGGTCGCAGTGGGTACGGCACGGGATGCGCGTCGAGCATGCGGGCGTTCATCGTGAAGGTCGTGTAGCCGGGATCGGGGACGAGCACCTCGTCTCCTGCGGCCAGGATCAACCCCATGGCCTGGTGGAGCGCCTGCGTCGCGCCGACCGTGACCCAGACCTGCTCGGTGTCGACGTGGACGTCGTTCTCGCGCGCGAGCTTCGCCACGAGCGCCTCGCGCAGCGGCGCGATGCCGCCGTTCGCCGTGTAGTCGGTGCGGTCTTCGGCCCAGGCACGACGGCCGGCGTCGAGGATGTGGCGGGCTACGGGCACGTCGGGCTCGCCGACGACGAGCATGGCGACGTCGTCGAGACGCAGAGCCTTCTCGAAGACGCGGCGGATGCCGGAGCCCGGGACGGTCTCGATGTGCGGGGCGAGATGTGGCATGCTCCGAGGGTATCGGCGGCGCGTTCTCTCCCTGCTGGGTCGTGTCACGTCGGAGTGTCGCCCGTTGAGTAGCGCTGCGCCTCCTGGTAGAGTCTCTCTTTGGCTTCCGCTGCCGCGTCCCCGCTGCGCAGCGATTCGCAGCCAGGTTCGCTATGCGACCGGAGTCGCCCTCTACTTCTCCGTTCGGCTGCGTGCACACTCCATTACGACAGACCAAGGACATCTCAGTGGCAAACATCAAGTCGCAGATCAAGCGCATCGGCACCAACAAGAAGGCACAGGAGCGCAACAAGGCCGTCAAGAGCGAGCTCAAGACCGCCATCCGCGCCACCCACACCGCCATCACGGCCGGCGACAAGGAGACCGCTGCGACGGCTCTCGCTCTCGCGTCGAAGAAGCTCGACAAGGCCGTCAGCAAGGGCGTCATCCACAAGAACCAGGCCGCCAACCGCAAGTCGGCGATCGCCAAGCAGGTCAGCGCCCTCTAGGTCCGCTCCGCTTCACGAAGGCCCCCGCTCCGGCTCGGAGCGGGGGCCTTCTGCGTGTGGGCAGGAGCGGCCTCGCCGGCTAGGGGCGGCGGCCGCGCGCGGCCAGGAGGGTCACGATGCGCTCGAGCGCGTACACGGGGTCGCGCTCGGCGCCCTTGACGGCCGCGTCGGTGGCCGCGAGCTGTTCGATCGCCACGCCGAGGCCCTCGTCCGTCCAGCCCTGGAGGTCGCGCTTCGCCCGGTCGATCTGCCAGGGGGCAAGACCGAGCTGCGAGGCGAGCTGACCGGCCGATCCGCGGGCGCCGCTGACCTTCGCCATGGTGCGGACCTTGCTGGCGAACGCCGCGACGATCGGCACCGGGTCGGCACCGGAGGCCAGTGCGTGGCGCAGCAGGATCAGGGCTTCGCCCGCCCTCCCTGCGATCGCCGCGTCGGCCACCTTGAACGCGTTGGTCTCGACGCGACCGGAGTAGTACTTCTCGACCGTCGCCTCGGTGATCTCGGCTGCGGAGTCGGCCAGGAGCTGCTGGCAGGCGGAGGCCAGTTCGGCCAGGTCGTCCTGGAAGGCCTGCACGAGGGCGCGGAGTGCGCCCGCGGTGACCCGCCGCCCCTCGGCGGCGAACTCCGCCGCGGCGAAATCGAGCTTCTCGGTGTCCTTCTTGAGCTCGGTGCAGACGACCTCGATGCCGCCGCCGAGCCCGCCGCGCAGCGAGTCGAGGAGCTTCTTGCCCCGCACACCGCCGCCGTGTCTCAGCACGAGGTACGTGTCGTCAGCGGGCTCCTGGAGGTATTGGAGCGTCTCGTCGAGGAACGCGTCGGTGCACTTCTCGACCGAGGAGACCCTGATCAGCCGCGGCTCGGCGAAGAGCGACGGGCTCGCGAGCGTGATCAGCTCGCCCGGGGCGTAGTGGTCGGCCTCGAGGTCGTTCACCTCGAGACTCGGGTCTTCGGCGACGAGCTGGTCGCGGAGCTGGCGGATCGCGCGATCGGCGAGGAACTGCTCGGGCCCCGAGACGAGCACGACTCGCGCCGGACGGATTCGATCCCAGGAGACCTGGTCGATCGTCACCTTCGCCTTGGCAGCCGATCCGCGCGCCGACGAGCGTGAGCCGCCCGCGGCTGCTCCCCCCGAACCTCTCGCTGGCACTCTCCGACCCCGCCTTCACCGGGGAGACCGGCCCCGTGCTGCCGCCCGCGACCGCCGCGGGAACGCCTCCCAGCCTACGGGCCGCAGCCGACACCGGGCGGCCGCCGGCCCGCCAGACATCGATGCGCGCGGGGCCTCCTTCGGCACCCCTGGCCGTGGAGAGCACGACCGTGCCGTCGCGGTCGGAGCGGAGCACCTCGGATCCTGCGCCGCGAAGCACCCGCAGCGTCTCGGGCGTCGGGTGACCGTACGGGTTCGGTGTGCCGACCCCGATCAGCGCGATGCGGGCTCGCACGCACCGATAGAGGTCGGGGTCCTGGTCGCGGGATCCGTGGTGCGAGACCTTGACGACGTCGAGCGGGCCGAGTGCCGTACGGCCCACGAGGCGCCGCTGCTCCTTCTCGCCGAGGTCGCCCAGCATGAGCGCGGTGAGGCATAGGGCGCAGGATCGGGCGGGCGCGACACCCAGCACCACGCTGGCCTGGTTGCCCGGCGGTGTGCCTGCCGGTGGCCAGAGCACCGTCAGGGCCAGCTCCCCCAGCCCGAAGCTCATGCCCGGCGTGGCGTGGACGACGTGGTCCGCCCGGAGTCCGGCCACGAGCCGATCGGCTGCGGGGCCGTCGCTCGGCCCGACGAGCAGGTCGCCGATGCGCCCCGCCAGGACGGGAGAGGCACCGATGTGATCCTGATCGAAGTGGGTCAGGACGAGGAGGTCGATCCGCCGGACACCGACGAGGTCCAGGCATCGCTGGAGCAGGCGCTCGTCGTCGCCGGTGTCGACGAGCGCCACCCTGCCCGAGTCTCGGATCAGGTTCGCGTCGCCCTGGCCCACATCGCACTGGACCATGCGCCAGTCCGCGGGGAACGACGCGCGTCTCCCGATCTCGCGCCCCGTGACGACTGCGCCCAGCGGCAGTGCGACGACGAGCAGCGCGGCGACCGCCAGGCGTCTGCTCCGACGGTAGGGGGTCGTCAGGAGCACGGCGCAGACGAGGCCGGCGAGGAGTACGGACAGGCCGATCGCCGGCCAGGACGCACCCCAGTCGACGGAACCGGCCGGGATCGCGGCCGTGAGCCGTGCCACCGCCGCGATCCAGGTCGCCGGCAGCCACGCCACCGCGGCGACCGCGAGAGACGCCGCGGGCCACACCGTCGAGAGCAGACACGCGACGAGGCCCAGGAGCGTCGCCACCGGCGCGGCGGGCTCCGCCAGCAGGTTCGCCAGGACTCCGAGCAGCGGCAGCTGCGGACTCAGCGTGAGCAGGAGCGGCTGGCAGGCGAGCTGCGCCGCGGTCGGCACGGCGAGAGCGACGGCGAGTCCGTCGGGCATGACTCGGGCGAGGAGCCGCGCCAGCGGTCGTGCGAGGATCAGGAGCCCGCCGGTGGCGAGGACGGACAGCGCGGAGCCGTAGGACCGTGCCGTCCACGGGTCGGCGACGAGCAGGACGAGCACGGCGAGCGACAGCATCGGCAACCCCTGCACCGGCCGACCCGCGGCGAGGAGGGCGAGGGCGACGGCCGCCATCACGGCGGCGCGGAGGACGCTCGGATCGGGGGTCACCAGGACGACGAAGCCTGCGAGCGTCGCGCCGGCGAGGGCCAGCCGCACGGGCCGCGGGATCCGCACGAGTCCGCCCGCCAGCAGGGTCGCTCCCACCACCACCGCGCAATTCGCGCCCGACACGGCGGTCAGGTGGCTGAGCGACGACGACGTCATGTCGGCGTCGAGGGATTCGTCGACCCGAGACGTGTCGCCGACGCTGAGACCCGGGAGCAAGGCGCCCCCGTCGCCCGGAAGCCGCTCGGTCACGTGACGGTACGACTCCCGGAGCCGCGCGGCGACCTCCTGCACGCCCGTCGCCCGGTGCTCCACCGTCACGCCGATCTGCCCACGTTCGGGCGCCGCGTCGAGGAATGCCGCCAGGTCTCCCCCGTCATCCGCCCTCGCCAGCCGCCCCGTCACGACGACGCGATCCCCCACCCCGGGCACCTGAGACGCCGTCGACGGCGTCAACCCCGTGACGAGCACCGGCAGATCTACGCTCGTGACGCGGCCGCGCACCGAGAGCCCGTCCGCGGTTATCCGCAGGCTTCCGTCCGCGCGGGACGGCTGCGCGGACACCGTGCCGTGCAGGGTCGCAGTCACGGGTCTGTCGAGCGCGCCCGGCTCGCGGAGCGGGAGGTGCAGGCAGACCGCGGTGAAGGCGGTCGCCGCAGCCGCACCGCACACCGCGACCAGGGCGAGCACAGCCGCCAGCGAGCCGACGAGACGGCGGTGCCGGAGGACGAGCGCCCCGGTGAGGGAGGCCGCTGCCGTTGCTCCTGCGATCAGAGCCGCCCCGCCGACGAGCCCCGGCGTCGGCAGCACCACGACGAGGCCTGCCCACGTCACGGCGGCGGGTGCGGCGAGCCGCAGGTCGATCACGGCTCACCGCACCGTCACCGCGTCGCGGAGACGCTCGAGCTTCTTGTCGCCGATTCCCGTGACGTCGAGCAGGTCGTCGACCGACGCGAAGCGGCCGTTCTGCTCGCGCCAGTCGAGGATCGCCTTCGCCGTCGCCGGGCCGACACCCGGCAGCGTCTCGAGCGCAGCCTCGTCGGCGCTGTTGAGGTCGACGGGCGCTGTGGGGGTCGCAGGAGCCGCGGAGGCTCCCTCGACCTGAGCCTGCGCCGGCACCGCCTCCCCCTCCGCCACCACGACGATCTGCTCGCCGTCGACGACGGGTCGGGCGAGGTTCACCGACGCCGGATCGGCCTTCGCGGTGAATCCGCCGGCCGCGGTGACGACGTCGACGGCCCGGGCGTCGGAGGCCACCTCGTAGAGCCCGGGCTTGGCCACGCGGCCCAGGATGTGGACGAACACGGTCGCCTTCGCCGGAGCCGTCGCCGGAGAGGACGGCGTCGCCCAGGCCACCGGATCACCTGACCGCTCGGACCGGGCGGCGACGTCGCCGCCCGTGGACGCGGAGGCGCTCGAGACGGCGGAGACGATCACGCCGACGCCGAGCAGCACCAGCACGGCGATGACGGCTGCGCCGACGCCGATCCGCCACCGCGGCGCCGACCCGGGCTCACGATGGTCGCGTGCTCGCGGCAGGCGGACGACCCCGACGTGGCGGCGGCCGGGGACTGCAGGGACGGACGGAGGGAGCGACGATTCGGCATCTGGCATGCCGAGACGCTAGACGCCTCGCGGGCGAGGCCCGTCACGCCGACGGGCCGCCCTGTGGAGAAGAGGCGGCCCGCGGTGGGTGTGGAGGAGCGGCGGCCTACTTGACCGCGATGTTGACCAGGCGCGGCGCCCGCACGATCACGTTCACGATCTCCTTGTCGCCCACGGCGCGCTGCACGGCCGCGGATGACCGGGCGAGTGCCTCCAGCTCGTCGGAGGCGATCTTCGGGGACACGTCGACGCGGTCGCGGACCTTCCCGTTGACCTGGATGATCGCGGTCACGCTGGTCTCGACGAGCAGCGTCGGGTCGGCCTTGCGCCAGCCGAAGGCCGACACGTCGGAGTCGTAGCCGAGGCGCTCCCACATCTCGCTCGCCGTGTAGGGCGAGAAGAGCGAGAGGGCGAGAGTCACGGTCTCGGTCGCCTCGCGAACGGCCGGATCGGCGGGACCGGCACCCGAGTCGACGACCTTGCGGATCGCGTTCACGAGCTCCATGAGGCGCGCGACGACGACGTTGAACTTGAACGCCTCGACGAGGCCGGGCGCCTCGGAGAGGAAGCGGTGGGTCTGACGACGCAGGGCCTGGTCGCCGTCCGCCCAGACGGCGTCGGGCGACGACGTGACGTCCACCGCGAGGCGGAAAGCGCGCGCGAGGAACTTCGCGGCACCGGCGGGCGAGACGTCCTCCCAGTTGATGTCGTCCTCCGGGGGGCCCGCGAACGCCATGGTGAGGCGGATCGCGTCGACGCCGTGCTCGGCGAGCTCGTCGCTCAGGTTCACTCCGCCCTTCGACTTCGACATCTTCGAGCCGCCGGAGAGCACCATGCCCTGGTTCAGCAGGGCGCTGAAGGGCTCTGTGAAGTTCACGTAGCCGAGGTCGAACAGGACCTTCGTGATGAAGCGCGCGTACAGGAGGTGCAGGATCGCGTGCTCGACGCCGCCGACGTACTGGTCGACCGGAGCCCACTTGTCGGCCTGCGCCGGGTCGAAGGCGCGCGTGTCGTCGTTCGGGTTCAGGTAGCGCAGGTAATACCACGACGAGTCGACGAAGGTGTCCATCGTGTCGGGGTCGCGGAGCGCCGGCGAACCGTCGCGCGGGTCGGGCACCTCGACCCACGACGTCGCCGCACCGAGGGGCGACTGGCCCTTCGGCTTGAGGTCGAGGCCCTCGGTCGACGGCAGGACGACCGGCAGCTGGTCCTCGGGCACGGGGATCTCGGTGCCGTCGGCACCGTGGATGATCGGGATCGGCGTGCCCCAGAAGCGCTGCCTGGAGATCAGCCAGTCGCGCAGGCGGTACGTCTTCGCGGCGCGGCCGTCACCCGACGCCTCGAGCGCCTCGGTGATCCGCTTGATCGCGTTCGCCTTCGACAGGCCGGTGAACGGACCGGAGTTCATGAGCCGACCCTCGCCCGCCAGGGCCTCGCCGGTGACGGCGGGGTCGGACGGCTCGAGGTCGTCGGGCAGGATCGCCTGGCCGTTCTCGTCGAGCTCCAGCGCGGGGATGACGCCGGTGACGGGCGCGTTGACGTCGACGACGACGCGCACCGGCAGGTCGTACTTGCGCGCGAAGTCGAGGTCGCGCTGGTCGTGCGCCGGCACGGCCATGACCGCGCCGTGACCGTAGTCGGCCAGCACGTAGTCGGCGGCCCAGATCGGGATCCGGTCGCCGGTCAGGGGGTTCGTCGCCCAGCGGCCGAGGAACACGCCGTTCTTCGGGCGATCGGCGACCATGCGCTCGATCTCGGACGACTTCTGCACCTCGGTGAGGAAGGTCTGGAACTCGGCGCGGATCTGCTCGTCGTCCTGCCCCGCCACCAGCTCGGCCGCCAGGTCGGACTCGGGCGCGACGACCATGAACGTCACGCCGTAGAGCGTGTCGGGGCGCGTGGTGAACACCGTGACGCGGTCGGCACGGCCCTCGACCGAGAATTCGACGTCGGCTCCGACCGAGCGGCCGATCCAGTTGCGCTGCATGGCCAGCACCTTCGCGGGCCACGAGCCCTCGAGCTGGTTGAGGTCGTCGAGCAGCCGGTCGGCGTAGTCGGTGATCTTGAAGTACCACTGCGTGAGCTTCTTCTTGACCACGACGGCGCCCGAGCGGTCGGACGTGCCGTCGGCGAGCACCTGCTCGTTGGCGAGGACGGTCTGGTCGACCGGGTCCCAGTTCACCCACGAGTCCTTGCGGTACGCCAGGCCCTTCTCGTACATCTTGAGGAACAGCCACTGGTTCCACTTGTAGTACTCGGGGTCGGAGGTGTGGATCTCGCGGGTCCAGTCGACCGAGACGCCGTAGGCCTTCATGGCGGCGCGCTGCTGGTCGATGTTGGCGTAGGTCCACTCGCGCGGGTCGGTGCCACGCTTGATGGCGGCGTTCTCGGCGGGCAGGCCGAACGAGTCCCAGCCGACCGGGTGCAGCACCTGGAAGCCCTGCTGGCGCCAGTACCGCGCGACGATGTCGCCGAACGCGAACGCCTCGGCGTGACCCATGTGCAGGTCGCCCGACGGGTACGAGAACATGTCCATCACGTACTTGCGCGGGCGGTTGTCGCCCTCGTTCGCGACGGTGAAGGGCTGACGCTCCTCCCAGATCGCCTGCCACTTCTTCTGGATGGCGACGAAGTCGTAGTCGCGCTCCGAGGGGGCCTCGGTCACGGGCGCGGACTGGTCGTGCTCTGGTGCCACGAATACTCTCACTTCAGGTCTGGGGCGGGCGAGGAGCCCGGGATCGGGGCCCGGCGAGCGGAGGCGCAGAAAGGCGTCCGAGGCCCGAAGGTCTAGATTACCGCCCCGAGCGCGGCCAGCGGCGCTCTCGCCTTGGTGCGGACCTCCTCGAGCTCGGCAGCAGGATCCGAGAGGGCCGTGACTCCCCCGCCCACGCCGACCGTCGCCCTGCCCGACGAGTGCTCCAGCACGATCGACCGGATCACCACGGCGAGGTCGACCGAGCCGTCGAACCCCAGCCGCCCCACGGCTCCCGAGTAGAGGCCGCGAGGTCCGGTCTCCCAGGCGGCGAGGAAGGAGACGACGCTGTGCTTCGGCGCACCCGTCATCGACCCGGGCGGGAACGCCGCGCGGACCACGGCGGCCGACGTCGCATCCTGCGCCCGCCTGGCACGGACCGTGGAGACGAGCTGGTGCGCCTGGGCGTAGCTGCGCACCTCGAAGAGCGCGGGCACCTCGACGCTTCCGGGCACGGCGATGCGCGAGAGGTCGTTCCGCATGAGGTCGACGATCATGAGGTTCTCAGCGCGTTCCTTGACGTCACCGCCCAGCTCGACGGCAAGGACTCGGTCGGTCGCAGGATCCGCGGAACGCGCCCTCGTCCCCTTGATCGGCGCGCTCTCGACCACTCCGTCCCTCCCGACGCGGAGGAACGTCTCGGGCGACGACGACAGCAGCGACACCCCGCCCAGCCGCGAGAACGAGGCGCGCGGCGCGGGCGACAGCCTGCGGAGCCTCGCGTAGACGTCGAGGTCCGACTCGTCCACGCCGTCGACCGCGACCGAGGTCGTCAGGCACATCACGAAGGCGTCGCCGTCGTGGATCGCGCCGAGGCAGCGGTCGACGAGGTCGAGGTAGGTCTCGGCCGTGTCCCGCCAGACGGCGGTTCGGGCGGGCGCGACCGGCACGTCGATCGGCCCGACACCGCGGGTGACCGCATCGGCCCACCAGCCCTCGACCCGTCGGCGCCAGGCGTCGTGCTCTCCCCAAGTGACGAGGGTGACCGTTCCCGTCCCGTGGTCGAAGACGAGGGCTCGGTCGACCTCGATCAGGGCGACATCAGGAGCAGTCGGGTCGCCGAGCGAGGCGGCCCACGTCCGCGACCCCTCCCCGAGCGTGGCCGCGGCGACCCCGTAGCCGAGCGCTCCCCACCAGCCGAGCGGGTCGGGATCCTGCGACCCGGCCCGCACGTCGCCCGCCATCGAGGCGTGGATCGTCGCCCAGGCCGCCTCGACCGCGCCCTCGTCGCGCACCGAGGCGGTCAGCGTGCGCGAGCCCCAGCCGACCAGCGATCGCTCCGGATAGCCGTCAGGAGTCGCGGCGCCCGCCCGATCGCTCGCCGCGCCGGCGTCGAGCCAGACGACGTCGCCGGTCGGCGCGAGCGCCCGCACGACCTCCTCGGCCGGCAGCCAGCCGGGCAGGGTCGTGCGGACGAGGGGACGCATAGGGTTGATCGTATGAGCAGCGGCGGAGTCCTCGAGTTCCACGACGGCCGCCTGAGGCAGACCCGAGCGTCGCTGCAGGGGCCCGGCCTCGTCGCCGTCGCCGACTCGTGGCTCCTCGTCGACGGCACCGTCCTGGCCCTCGAGCCTCACCGCATCCGGTTCCTGGCGGGCGTCGGCAGCGAGGCTCCCGATCGCACGGACGAGGCCGCCGAGTTCTGGACGGCGGCGATGGCGGCTCTTCCGGTCGAGGGGGCGTGGTCGCCCCGCGTCGAGCTGCGCGACGGCACGTTCCGGCTGCTCCTGCGCCCCGCCGCCGCCACGAGCGACACGGTGCGTCTCGTGACGGCCTCGCACGACCCGCGTTCCCGGCCGACCGTCAAGGGCCCCGACCTCGACCGTCTCGCGACGCTGCGCGACGAGGCCCAGGGCGCAGGAGCCGACGAGGCCGTGATCCTCTCGGCCGACGGCGCCGTCGTCGAGGGAAACTACTCATCGCTGGTGTGGTGGCGGGGCGACGTGCTCCGCCAGGTGGCACCCGACGTTCCGCGCCTGCCGAGCGTCACCGAGTCGTCGCTGGTGACACTCGCCGCCGCTCTCGGCGTCGAGGTCGTGCAGGACGAGGTGCTGCCCGACGAGCTCGACGGGCTCGAGGTCTGGGCGGTCAACTCGCTGCACGGCATCCGCATCGCGACGTCGTGGATCGACGGGCCCTCGCTCGCGGAGGAGCCCGGCCGACTTCGCCTCTGGCAGACACGCCTCGACCGCCTGCGCAAGCCCGTCGTCTGACACGTGTCGAGTACGTGACGGGCACGAATTCGCGGGATCCTGCGAGTTCGCCGGGCAGGGTGTCCCCCGAAAATCTATGATCGGGGCATGCCCGGAAAGATCCTCGTGGTGGACAGCGACATGGTCACCCGCCGTGCCGCGATGTACGCCCTGCTCCCCGCCGGTTACGAGATGAAGATCGCCGAGGGCCCGTTCGAGGCGTTCGGCATCGCGCAGAAGGAGCAGCCCGACGTCATCGTCCTGGGCGCCTCGGTGCTCGACGACCAGGGCCTCGCGCTCATCGGCCGCCTCATCACGGCGGGCGCGACCGCCGACACTCCCGTCCTCGCCGTGGCCGACAGCATCGACGGCATGGACGCCGCCGACCGCGCCGGCGCGCGGACGGTCCTGCCGTCTCCGGTCGACCCACAGCGCTTCCTCGACACGATCGCCGACCTGATCGCGCACCCCGGGCCGATCGAGCAGGCACCGGAGGCCGTGCTCGCGGATCCCGATCGTCTCGCCGCCGTGGAGGCGCTCAAGCCCGGTCCGGACGGCGAGCCGTCGCTCGACCGCTTCACCGCGCTCGCCTCCAAGATGCTGAACGCGCCCGTGTCGATCATCACGCTGATCGACATGAAGTCGCAAACTTTCGCCAGCCAGCACGGTCGCGACCCGGACGGCACTAAGCCGACGGCCGTGCCGCTCACTCACTCCTTCTGCCAGTTCGCCGTCACGTCGCGCCAGCCGCTGCGGATCGACGAGACGCGGACCCACCCGCTCGTGCAGAACAGCCCGGCGATCGACGAGGACGACATCGAGGCCTACCTGGGCGTGCCCCTCATCGTCGGCGGTCAGCACGCGGTCGGCGCTCTCTGCGTCACCGAGCACGAGCCGCGGCAGTGGACCGACGAGGAGGAGGAGATGCTGAGCGACCTCGCCGAGATCCTCACCACCGAGCTCGACACCGCGGTGAAGCGCGGGCGGCACGCGAGCGTCTGAGCGGCTGAGCCCGGGCGACGGACTCGTCAGACCCGGACGCGGAGCCCGTCGGCGAACACGTCCACCATCCGCGCGACCATCTCGCTCGACCCGACGCCGGACAGCTCGCGCACGGTCGAGATGAGGTCGTCGACGCTCACGTCCGGCCGGATCTCGCCCGCGCCGACGGCACGGTCGAGGAGGCGGGTCAGCGCCGGCCCGAGGTTCGACATGAAGTAGTCGGGCAGCGGCTCGAACGCCGGATCGCCTGAGTGCAGCGCGGCCGACAGCCCGTGCTTCGTCGCGATGAAGCCGCTGTACCGATGCAGCCAGGCGATCAGCGCGTCGGCGGGGCCGAGGCTCTCCGCGAACTCGTCCGCCGCGGCGGCGCAGGCGTCGATCTCGTGACGGAAGACCGCGATGACCAGGTCGGAGCGCTGCGGGAAGTGCCGGTAGAGCGTGCCGACGCCGACGCCGGCCGCTGCGGCGACCTCCCGCACCGGCGCGTCGACGCCCGACGTCGTGAAGACGCGCTTCGCGGCGTCGAGGAGGGCTGCCAGGTTGCGCTGGGAATCGGATCGCGTGCGGCGCGTGGTCATCGTCTCGGGCGGCATGCGTCTCCTGCTTGCTTAACGGAACATTGATCCGTATCGTGGTCTTTCGGAACAATGATCCGGATTATTAACGGACGGTTGTTCCGTTTCATGGTACGACACGATTCCCGTGCCGACCACCCCTTCCCCGGAGGAGATCCATGCAGTTCCGCACTCTCGGCCGCACCGGCATCAAGGTGAGCCCCTACGCCCTCGGCGCCATGATGTTCGGCTCGATCGGCAACCCCGACCACGACGAGTCGATCCGCATCATCCACCGCGCCCTCGAGGCCGGAATCAACTTCATCGACACCGCCGA
This sequence comes from Frondihabitans australicus, assembly GCF_003634555.1. NCBI lineage: Bacteria > Bacillati > Actinomycetota > Actinomycetes > Micrococcales > Microbacteriaceae > Frondihabitans > Frondihabitans australicus. The sequence goes on along the minus strand of NZ_RBKS01000001.1, from coordinate 1,061,303 downwards.
CATGTACTCGCACGCCGAGTCCGAGGAGATCGTCGGCAAAGCCCTGCAGGGGCGGCGCGACGACGTCGTCCTCGCGACCAAGCTGGCCCTGCCGATGAGCGACGACCCCAACCACGCGGGCACCTCGCGCCGCTGGATCATGACCGCGGTCGAGAACTCGCTCCGCCGCCTGGGCACCGACTACATCGACCTGTACCAGATCCACCGCCCCGACCCCTCGACCGACATCGAGGAGACGCTGTCGGCGATGTCCGACCTCGTCCACGCCGGGAAGATCCGCGCGTTCGGCTCGTCGGCCATGCCGGCGTCCGAGATGGTCGAGGCGCAGTGGGTCGCCGAGCGACGGGGCCTGGAGCGATTCCGTGCGGAACAGCCGACGTACTCGATCCTGAACCGCGGCATCGAGGCCGAGATCCTGCCGGTGGCCGAGCGCTACGGCATGGGCACGCTGGTCTGGAGCCCGCTCGCCGGCGGCATGCTGACGGGCCGCGTCCGTCGGGGCCAGCAGACCGACCTTCGCCGAGCCTCGTTCTTCTCGTACCTCTCGGACGAGCGCAGGATCGACGTCGTCGAACAGCTGATTCCGCTCGCCGAGGAAGCGGGCCTGCCCATGACGCACCTCGCCGTGGCCTTCGCCATCGCGCACCCCGGCGTCACCTCGGCGATCATCGGCCCGCGCACGATGGAGCAGCTCGACGACCTCCTGGCCGGCGTCGACGTGACGCTCTCCGACGAGATCCTCGACCGCATCGACGAGATCGTCCCGCCCGGCACCGACGTGTCGGCGCTCGACATGGCCTACCGCACGCCCGCGCAGCTCGACCCGACTCTCCGACGTCGGCCGCTGGCGGGGCGCTCGGCCGCCTGAGGCACCGTCGGGCTCAGTAGGCGCGGGCGACGATCGCCACAAGGTCGTCGCCCGGCGTCTGCGGCTCCGGCAGCGACCCGTCGGGCAGCTGCAGGCACCGGACCGTCACCCCGCGGCGGTTCAGGTCGGCCTCGCCGTCTTCGCCGAGGGTGCTCCACGCGATCCTGCCGAATCCGGTCTGCGCCGCCTCGAAGGCCTCCTCGGATGTTGCGACATCGTGCGTGCGCTCCGCCAGCCGGGCGCGCGACGAGTCGATCAGGGCGGCGTGCATGCGGCTCAGGAGCGCCGGGGCCTCCTCGGCGAACGTGTCGAGCGGCTCCTGCGTCTTCTCCCCCGAGTCCCGCCGTGCGACGGTCACACGCCCGGCCTCGAGGTCTCGCGGGCCGACCTCGACGCGCAGCGGGACGCCCTTCAGCTCCCACTCCGTCGCGCGTCGGCCGAAGCCCTGACTGGTGCGGTCGTCGAGTCGGGCGCGGACCCCGAAGCGCTCGAGTTCGGCGACGAGGTCGGCGGCGACCTGGAGCGTCCGCGGGTCGTCCTTCACGGCGATGACGGCGGCCTGGATCGGGGCGACGCGCGGCGGGATCCTGAGGCCCTGATCGTCGCCGTGGGCCATGATCAGGCCGCCGACCATGCGCGTGCTCGACCCCCACGACGTGGTCCAGCAGGTCTGCACCTGCCCGGTCTCGTCGGTGAAGCCGATGTCGAAGGCGCGGGCGAAGTTCTGGCCGAGCTCGTGACTGGTCGCCATCTGGAGGGCCTTGCCGTCGCCCATCATCGCCTCGCACGTCATAGTCGTGACGGCGCCCGCGAAACGCTCCCTCGGTGTCTTGAGGCCGGTGAGCACGGGGATCGCGAGGGCGTTCTGCAGGAAGTCGCGGTAGACGTCGAGGTGGATCGTGCGGGCGTAGGCGCTCGCGTCGGCCTCGGTCGCGTGGGCGGTGTGCCCCTCCTGCCAGAGGAACTCGGTGGTGCGGAGGAAGAGGCGGGGCCGCAGCTCCCAGCGGACGACGTTCGCCCACTGGTTCAGCCGCATCGGCAGGTCGCGGTGCGACTGCACCCACTTCGCCATCATCTCGCCGAAGACCGTCTCGCTCGTCGGGCGGACGACGACGGGCTCGCCGAGCTCTTTGCCGCCGGCGTGCGTGACGACGGCGAGCTCGGGGCTGAAGCCCTCGACGTGCTCGGCCTCGCGCTCGAGGTACGACTGCGGGATGAACAGCGGCAGGTAGACGTTCTCGGCGCCGGTCGCCTTGATGCGGGAGTCGACCTCGCGCTGCATGTTCTCCCACAGGCCGTAGGCGTACGGCCGGATCACCATCGTGCCTCGGACCGGGCCGTTGTCGGCCATTTCGGCCTTCTCCAGGACGTCCTGGTACCAGCGGGGGAAGTCCTCGGCCTGCGGGGTGAGCACGGGTGCGCGGTTCTGCGTTGCCATCAGGCCACGCTAGCGTGCCTCACCCGGCGTGCCAGAGGACCTTCGTGCCGTGGCTGAGCGTCAGGAGGCCGGAGCTAGCCAGGGTGAGGCGGTTGCCTGCTCCGGAGCCGCCTGTCCGCGTGAACCAGATCGGACGGCCGCTGGGCATGTAGAGCACGAGGTTTCCGTCGGCCTGCAGCGACAGGTGGTCACCGGCATGGCCGTAGGTCCCTGACGACCAGACGGCCTTCGAGCCCACATAGTCGACGAGGTTGCCGTCCGACTGGAGGAGGAGGCGGGCCGATGATGCCGCGAGGATCTGTCCCGCGGGCGACACAGCGGACGCGGTGATCGCCGACGGGGCCGTCGGCGTCGTGGTGGTCGGACCTCCGACGCTCCAGAGGGTCCCGTTCGGGTCGGTCGCGACGAGCTTGCCTGAGTCGCTCACGACGACCTGGGGGTACACGGTCGTGGCGCGCGGACTCGCCTGCGACCACAGCACTCGTCCGTCGCCTGAGTAGACGACCCCTTCACCCGATTCGGTGATCAGGAAGTACGCTCCGGGGTTCCCCGCGGTCTGCGTCGACCAGATCGCCCTACCGCCCGACGACTCGACGAGATTGCCGTCGGCCTGCATGATCAACGAATACATTTGGTTCGGGGATTCGAAGGAATGGCCTCCGTAGACGACGGTCGAATCGGAGACGATCGGATCCGTCGAGGGCGCCGGCGCGGCCTGAGTGACGACGGCGCTCGTCTCGAAGTTGCTGGCACCGTTGTCGTCGCCGGGCCCGGACGAGGCCTCCGCCGTCCAGTTCACGGCGTTCGTCCGGGGGATGACTCCGGCGACCGTCTGCGCCGCGATCGCCACGGTCACGGACGCGCCGGCTGCAAGTCTCTGCGTCGTGCAGGTGACGGTGAAGTGCGCGCTGGAGACGACGCACTCCCGCGCGCTCGGGCCGAGCCCCTGAACGTTGGTGTACGCCCCGTCGACGTTCGGAAATGTGGGGTTGGCACCCGCGTTGTAGGTGAGCGTGATGACCTCGGGGCCCGAGGTGGTCGTCGTCCCGTTGTTCGTGGCGGTGGCGAGCCAGACGGCGTCGTAGCCGTCCGTGACGATCGTCTGCCCGACCACCGAGATGCTGGTCACGCCAGGTGCCCGGTCGGCCTGAGCCGGCGCGGCCACGAGCAGCCCCCATACGATGAGTCCTACGGACGACGTCACCGCGAGAGCGGTCCTGACCGGGCTCGACGAACGTCGATGACGCATGAGCGCTCCTGCTCTGGGAACTGTTCGGTGGAGGGACTCGACGCTACCGCGCGCTCGGCGCCGTAACCCGCCGATCAGGGCAGTGGGCCGTCACCGTCGGCCGGCTCGGGCTCGGGAATCCACTCCTCGCCGGGCTTCTCGGTCTCGGGGTGCGGGTCGGTGAGCGGATCGGGCGACAGGTGTTCGTCGGGCTTCGGGTCGGTGTCTTTCGTCATCGCTCCACTATGGCCCTGTCGTGACGGCCGCGACGCGGCCGCCCACGATCGACACTCGACCGGTCACCAGCGGCGACGTGACCGGCACGTGGGAGATCAGCAGCACGGTCGTGCCGTCCGCGGCGGCCGTCGCCAGCAGGTCCTCGACGAGAGAGTCGGCGAGGGCGGCGTCCACGCCGGCGGCGGGCTCGTCGAGCACCAGGATCGGGAAGCCGCGCAGCAGCGCCCGCGCCAGCGAGATCCGCTGCGCCTGACCACCCGAGACGAGCGCGCCTCGCTCACCCAGCCGCGCGTCGAGGCCGCCCCGCGCCTCCAGCCAGTCCCCGAGGCCGACGCGCTCGAGCACCTCGACGAGGTCGGCGTCGCCGGCGGTGTCGCGCGCGAACAGGAGGTTCTGACGGACGCTGTCGTCGAAGAGGTACGGCGTCTGCTCGATGAGGCCGACCGTGGCACGGACGCGCCGGGCGTCGAGTGCGCGGGTGTCGGATCCTGCGATCTCGTAGGTCCCGTCGTGGTCGAGGAACCGCACCAGGACGCTCGCGAGCGTCGATTTGCCCGCCCCGCTCGGCCCCTCGACGACGAGGCGGTCGCCCCGTCGGACCTCGAGCGACACCCCCGAGAGCGCAGGAGCAGCGGCACCCGGCCACGTGGCCACGACGTCGCGCAACCGCAGAGCCACCTCGCCCACCGGCGGCAGCTCGATCGGGCTGACGTCGCCGCCGCCCGCGTCGGGATCGTCCGCCACGACCCCCGCGGGAGCGACCGCCGGGACGGCCGACTCGACTCGGGCACCGCTCGCACGGACGGTCCGCCAGGCGACGATCGCGACCGGAACGCTGCCGACCACCTCGAAGACGGCGAGGGGCACGAGCACGACGAGGGCGTAGGCGGGCCCGGAGAGAGGGCCGAGCGACGGGGCGACGGCCCAGAGCGCGGCGAGCACGGTCGCCCCGCTGACCAGGGCGAGGATGGCGGCGACCACGCCGGTCGTCGTCGCACGTCGGAGCGAGACGCTGCGGAGCTCTCGGTCGAGGCTCCGCACCTGGTCGACCTGCGCCTCGGCGGCGTCGAACGCGACGAGCACGTCGAGGTTCTGCACCAGGTCGAGCACGGCGTCGCCCAGCCTGCCGCGGAGGTCGGCGAGGCTCGACTCCGTCGTGCGTGCCAACGCATTGGCGACGACGCAGCCGACGACGAACGCGACGGCGAGCCCCGCGAAGAGCACCACGCCGCCGACCGGTGAGATGACCGCGACCACGGCGACCGACAGGAGCGCCGTCAGACCCGAGATCGCGAGAGGCTGCACGACGCGGAGCGGGAGGTCCTGGAGCGCGTCCACGTCGGTCACCACGCGGGTGAGGAGATCGCCTCGGGAGGTCTGGCCGAGCCCGGCCGGTGCGACCCGCACCAGACGGCGGTACAGCTCGGTGCGCACCACCGCCAGCTGCCGGAAGGCCGCGTCGTGGCTCGTCAGGCGCTCGAGGTACCGGAAGAACGCTCTGGCCAGTGCGAGGGCGCGCACCGACACGATCGCGATCGAGAGGTACAGGATGGGCGGCTGCTCGGCCGCGCGAGTGATCAGGTAGGCCGAGACGGCCAGGAGGGCGACGCCGCTGAGGGCGCTGAGCGCGCCCGCGGCGTGCCCGCGCCAGGAGCGCGCGAGGGGCGGCTGGGCGGTGCGGATCAGGCTCACGCGTTGACCTCCGTCGATCCGGGCGCGCCGACGACGGCCGGTCGGGTCGCTCGGGGTGCCTCGACCGCGACCAGGCGATCTGCGGAGGCTGCGACGGCGGGCCGGTGAGTCACGACGACCACGGCGACGCCCTCCGACGCGACCTCGCGGAGGCCCCGCACGAGGCGAGCCTCGGCCGCCGGGTCGAGCGCCGAACTGGGCTCGTCCACGAGCAGGAGCCGCGCTCCCGTCGTCCGCACACGGTAGACCGCGCGCGCCACCGCCACCCGCTGCGCCTGCCCACCCGACAGTCCGCTGCCGTCCGCGCCGACGACCGTCGCCACGTCGACGTCCTCCGCGCCCGCCGTGCGAAGGGCGCGCAGGACCTCGTCGGACGCAACCGAGTCGCCCGAGGCTCCGAGAGCCACGTTCGATTCCACCGTGCCCGAGAGCAGCCCCGGTCGCTGACCGGCCCAGGCGACGTCGGCACGCGCGGGCGGGAGATCCGAGCCGCGCCAGGTCACAGAGCCCGCGGCCGCGACGACGCCCATGACAGCAGCGAGCAGGGTCGTCTTCCCGACGCCGCTGGGCCCCGTCACCGCCGTGACCTCGCCGACGGCGAACTCGGCGTCGACCGGGCCGAGCACGGTGATGCCGTCGTAGGCCACGGACACTCCGCGAAGGACGACCGACGCCGCGGCGGCGGCAGGGGGCGTCGGCGGCCGGACCGCGACCGGAGGCCTACCGTCAGGTGCCTGCTCGAGCACCCCGGCGACCTCCTCGAACGCCGCCACCCCGTCGGCGGCAGCGTGGTAGTTCGCCCCGACGAGCCGCAGCGGAAGGAACACCTCGGGCGCGACGAGCAGCAGGAACAGCCCGGTCTCGAGGCCGAGGGCACCGCTCACGAGACGGACGCCGATGAACACGGCGACGATCGCGACCGACAGCGACGCGGCCATCTCCAGCGCGAAGCCCGAGAGGAACGACACCTGAAGCACCTTCATGGTCTGGACTCGGTAGTCGTCCGTGAGAGCGCCGATCCGCCGGACCTGGCGGCGCTCACGGCCGAAGGCCTTCAGCGTGGACAGCCCGTTCACCGCATCGAGGAACGACGTGGCCAGACGCGCGAGGCGATCCCACTGGCGGTCCTGCGCGGCTCTCGTCGTCCACCCGATCAGGATCATGAACACCGGGATCACGGGGAGACAGCACACGACGATGACGCCCGAGAGGACGTCCTGCGTGAACATCACGACGACGAGGAGCGGCGTCGCCAGCGCCGTGAGGATCAGCTGCGGCAGATACCGGGCGAAGTAGCCGTCCAGCGCGTCGAGCCCCGGGCCGACGAGCGTCGCCAGCCGTGCCGAGCTCTGCGCCGCCCGCCACGTGCGCCCCCTCGACACGATCGCGTCGACGAGGCGGTCGCGCAGCTGGCTCTTCACGCGAACGGCCGTCCTGGCCGCCGTCGCCTCCAGCGCCCACCCGAGAGCCGACCGGAGGGCGATCACGACGGCCAGCGCCACGAGGTGACCGGCGAGCCGCTCGGGGTGCCGATCCACCACGGCGACCACGGCGCCCGACACCACGAAGGCGAACGCCACCGTGAGCGCCGTCTGCAGGATGCCCAGCACCGCCCCCGCCGCGAGGAAGGTGCGGACGGCGGAGGCGTCGCGCAGGAGGCGGGGGTCGAGGGGTTTCACGCGATCCTGCGCCCATCGGCACGAGCCCGAGCGGCGTCCATCAGTGCGCCGCCGCAGCGATGTGCGCGCGGGTCACGCGCTTGCGGAAGATCCAGTACGTGAAGCCCTGGTACGCCAGGATCAGCGGCACGAACACGAGCGAGATCCAGCTCATCAGCTCGAGCGTGTAATGGGCGCTCGCCGAGTTCGCGATGGTCATCGTGTTGGCCGGGTCGTTGGTAGCCACGAGCGTGTTCGGGAACAGCGTCGCGAAGAGCGTCGCCACCGTCAGCGCGATCGTCACGGCCATGAAGGCGAAGGCGACGCCCTCGCGGCCCCGCAGGTTCGCCACGAAGGCGACGACGAGCGCCACGACGGTGGCCAGGGTCAGGATCAGCGAGAGGGTGTTCCCGTGGGCGACGAGCGTCGCGACGAGGAACGCTCCCGCCACCACCACCGTGGCGACCCCGGCCCGCACCGCCAGCTTCCGCGCCCGGACCCTGATCTCGCCGTCGGTCTTGAGCGACACGAAGACGAGGCCGTGCGTGAAGAACAGCATCAGCGTGGCGAGACCGCCGAGGATCGAGAAGGCGTTCCAGAGGTCGCCGAACGAGCCGATGTAGTCGAAGTGTGCATCGAGCGGCATGCCGCGGACGATGTTCGCGAACACGAAGCCCCAGAGGAACGCCGGGACAACGCTGCCGACGAAGATCATCGTGTCGAAGTTCCGCTTCCATCGGTGGTCGGGGCGCTGATGGCGGTACTCGAACGAGACCCCGCGGAGGATCAGGGCGAGCAGGATGAAGAGCATCGGCAGGTAGAAGCCCGAGAAGACGGTCGCGTACCACTCCGGGAAGGCCGCAAACAGCGACGCTCCCGCGACGATGACCCAGGTCTCGTTGAGATCCCAGACCGGGCCGATCGTGTTGATCAGCACTCGGCGGTCGGTGTCGTCGCGGCCGAGGAACGGCAGCGACATGCCGACGCCGAAGTCGAAGCCGTCGAGGACGAAGTAGCCCGTGAAGAACAGGGCGATGAGCAGGAACCAGAGGTCGGGAAGAGTCATCAGTACACCGTCGCTTCGTGGAGCAGCTTGCCGGTGACCTCGTCGACCTTCGTCGGGGCCTCCGGGCCGGCCTTCGCGGCCTTGAGGATGAGGCGGAACTCCACGACCGCGAGGCTCGCGTAGATCGCCGTGAAGCACACGAGCGAGATCAGGACCTCGACGCCCGTCGTGCCCGGCGAGACGCCGGCGCTGGTCTTCAGGAGCCCGAAGACGAGCCACGGCTGCCGACCCATCTCGGTGAAGACCCAGCCGACGATCATCGCCGCGAGCGGCAGCGGGAAGCTCCACGTGGCAGCGCGCCAGACCCACTTGCTCTTGGGCATGCGGCCCTTGCGGGTGATCCAGAGGCCGACGACCGAGATGAGGATCGCCAGGAGGCCGAGGCCCATCATCCAGCGGAACGACCAGTAGGTGATCCAGATGATCGGCGAGTAGTCGCCCGGCCCGTACGCGGCGGCGTACTGCTGCTGCAGGTTGTCGATGCCCTCGACCGTGCCGTCGAACGTGTGAGTCGACAGGAACGACAGCAGGTACGGCACGCGAAGGCTGAAGATCTCGCTGGAGCCGTCGGGAGTGCCGAGGCTGAAGATCGAGAACGACGCGTTGAAGCCCGTCGACGTGTGGTACAGCGCCTCCGCGGACGCCATCTTCATCGGCTGGGTCTCGACCATCGCGAGGCCGAGCTGGTCGCCGGAGAGGAGGGTCAGGGCTCCTGCGGCCACCATCATCCACATGCCGAACCGGAGGGCCGGCCGCATCGTCTCGAGGTTCTGGTTGCGGTACAGGTGCCAGGCCGCGACCGACACGATGACGGCGGCCGAGACCATGAAGCAGGCGAACAGCGTGTGCGGGAAGGCCGCCAGCGCCACCTTGTTGGTGAGGACCGCCCAGATGTCGGTGAGCTCGGCGCGCCCCTTCGCCTTGTCGATCACGTAGCCGACGGGATGCTGCATGAACGAGTTGGCGCAGATGATGAAGTAGGCCGACAGGATCGAGCCGACGGTCGCGCCCCAGATCGCGGTGAGGTGGAGGCCCTTGGGCACGCGATCCCAGCCGAAGATCCACACGCCGAGGAACGTCGCCTCGAGGAAGAACGCCAGCAGCCCCTCGAGGGCCAGCGGAGCGCCGAAGACGTCGCCGACGAAGCGAGAGTACTCCGACCAGTTCATGCCGAACTGGAACTCCTGCACGATGCCGGTGACGACGCCCATGGCGAAGTTGATGAGGAAGATCTTGCCGAAGAACTTCGTCAGCTGGAGGTAGTGAGCGCGGCCGGTGCGAACCCACGCGGTCTGGAACACGGCCACCGTGAAGCCCATGCCGATGGTCAGCGGCACGAACAGGAAGTGGTAGATCGTCGTGAGCCCGAACTGCCACCGCGACAGGATCAGCGGGCTGAGAATGTCGTTCACGGGTTCAGGCTACGACCTGCACGAAAGCCCAAACCGGCCGCACAACCTGCCAAATCCCTGATGGTCATGGGGTTGTCTCGACATCGAGAATCTCGACGTCGAGACGCCCACGCGCCCCGACGCACGAACGGCCGACCGGAAGCCTCTCCCCGGTCGGCCGCTCGCGAGTCGCGCGGACTTCTGCTGACTACTTCAGGATGCCCGCAGACTTCAGGAACGCCTTGGCGATGACCGCCGCCGACTGCTTGTCGTTGACGCTCTTCGAGTTCAGGCTGATCAGCTCGGACTGCGTGAGCGCGGCGTTGACCTTCTCGATCACGGCCGTGGCCTTCGCGTTCACCTTCTTGTCGGCGACGGGGATGATGTGCTGCGGAAGGATCATGTTCTTCGGATCCTTCAGCGACACGAAGTCGTTCGCCTTGATGGCCGGGTCGGCCGAGTAGATGTCCGCCAGCTGCACCTGGCCGTTCTTCAGGGCCGCGACGGTCAGCGGGCCGCCGGAGTCGGCGATCGCCTTGAGCGAGGCCGTCACGCCGTAGTCGCTCTTGAGGCCGGGGATGCCGTACGGGCGGGTCTGGAACTCGGAGTTCGCGCCGACGGTCAGCGAGCCGGAGTAGTCCTTCAGCTGGTCGAGCGACGTGATGTTGTTCTTGGTCGAGAACTCCTTGGTGACCGTGTAGGTGTCCTGGTCGGTCGCGGGAGCGGCCTTCAGCACCTTGAGGCCCTTGGGCAGGACACCGGGGAGGGCGGACTCGATGTCCGACTCGGACGACGCCGTCGTCTTGGCGTCGTAGTACTGCAGCAGGTTGCCGGAGTAGTCGGGGATCAGATCGATCTTGCCGGACGCGAGCTCGGGCAGGTAGACGTTCCGCTGACCGATGTTGAACGAGCGCTTGACCGTGAAGCCGGCGTTCTCGAGGGCCTGGGCGTACGCCTCGGCGACGATGGTGTCGGAGTAGTACTGCTGCGAGCCGATGACGATGGTGCCGGACTTCGAGGAGGTCCCCGAGGTCGAACCCGAGCTCAGCGGGTTGCTCGAGGAGCACCCTGCCAGGGCCACCGTGGCCCCGATCACGACTGCGCCGAGAACAGCGAGCCGGCCTCTCTTCTTTGCTGTGAACATCACTTGCTTCCTTCCTGGAGTGGGGAACCCACTGCCGCCCGGGTACGGGTTGCACCCGGTCGGTCGTTCTTGGCGCGCCCCGCGCGGACACCCGCGGGGACGACGAGTCGCTGGAGAAGCGAGAAGAGGATCTCCAGCACGATGGCGAGCACGATGATGAGGATCGAGCCCGCGAGGGCGGTGACGAAGTCGTTGTTGCCGATGCCGAGGAAGATGAACGTGCCGAGGCCGCCCTCGCCCACGTAGGCGGCCAGGGTCGCGGTCGCCACGATCTGGAGAGCCCCGGCGCGCAGACCGCCGATGAGGAGCGGCAGCCCCAGCGGGATCTCGACCTGGGTGACGATCTGCCACTCGGTCATGCCCACGGCCCGGGCGGCGTCGATGGTCCGGCGGTCGACCGCGTCGAAGCCCGTGTACGCGCCGGCGAGGACGGACGGGATCGCGAGGATCACGAGGGCCACGATGGGGGCGCGAAGGCCCAGGCCGATGAGGAGGGCCAGCAGCGAGATCACGCCGAGCGTCGGCAGGGCTCTCGCGCCGCCGGAGAGGGCGACGGCGAGACCGCGCCCGCGGCCGGAGTGACCGATGGCGAAGCCGATCGGGATCGCGATGACGGCGGTGATCACGAGGGCGATGAGCGTGTACCAGAGGTGCTCGACGAGTCGGGTGCCGATCGGGTTGATCGCGGTCGACGCCCAGTTGGAGGGCGCGAGCAGGAAGGCGAACGCCTGCGAGAAGAAGTTCACGAGACCGCCACCACCTTGCGCAGCGCCCGCTTGCTGGGTTCGCGCGTCGAGCGCTGCCACGGCATGAGGGCGCGGCCGAGCAGCACCAGGAGGCCGTCGAGGACGAGCGCGATCACGACGACCAGCACGATGCCCGCGACGATCTCGGCGATGATCGACCGCTGGAGGCCGTCGGTGAAGGCCAGGCCCAGCCCGTTGATGCCGAGCACGCCGCCGATCGTCACGAGGCTCACGGTCGAGACGACGACGACGCGCAGACCGGCGAGGAGCACCGGCCCGGCCAGCGGGAACTCCACCTGCCAGAACCGCTGCCACGCCGAGAACCCGACCGCCGTGGCGGATTGGCGTACGTCGGCGTCCACCTCCGCGAGGGCGTCGGCGGTCGACCGCACCATCAGCGCCATGCCGTAGAGCGTCAGCGCGATGACGAGGTTGACAGGGCTCGCGAGGGACGTGCCGATGAGGGTCGGCAGCACCAGGAGCAGCGGCAGAGACGGGATCGCGTAGAAGAGCCCCGCCACGGTCAGCAGCACGGCCCTCGACCAGCGGAAGCGGTTCGCGACCCACCCGATGGGCACCGAGAGGATGAAGCTCAGGATCACCGGCGGGATGCTCAGCTCGAGGTGGACGAGCGTCTCGTCGAGGAGAGTGCCCGAGTTCTCGAGGATCCAGTTCACCGCTGGCCGCCCGAGGTGTCACGGCTGCCGGAGACCGGCACGGGGCCGGTCAGCGTGCCGGCCGGGCGACCGTCGTCGTCGACGAGGATCGAGCCCGTGGGAGTCTCCTCGATGTGGAGCGCCCGCTTGCCCCTGTTGGCGCCGATGAAGGTCGCCACGAAGTCGTCGGCCGGGTTCGCCAGGATCTCGGCGGGCGTGCCGACCTGCGCGATGTGGCCGCCCTTCTGCAGGATCACGACCTGGTGACCGAGATAGAACGCCTCGTCGATGTCGTGCGTGACGAAGACGACAGTCTTCTCGAGGTCGCGCTGGAGGCGGATGAGCTCTTCCTGCAGGTCGGACCGCACGAGCGGGTCGACCGCGCCGAACGGCTCGTCCATGAGGAGGATGTTGGGGTTCACGGCGAGGCCACGGGCGACGCCGACGCGCTGCTGCTGTCCACCCGAGAGCTGGCTCGGGTAGCGGTCGGCGAACGCGCGGTCGAGGCCGACGGTGTCCATGAGCTCGAGCGCCTGCTGGCGCGCCTCGGCCTTCTTCACGCCCTTGAGGAGCGGCACGGTCGCGATGTTGTCGACGACCTTGCGGTGCGGCAGGAGGCCGGAGTTCTGCATGACGTAGCCGATGCTGCGCCGCAGGCCGACCGGCTCGATGCCGCCGATGTCGGCGCCGTCGATCTGGATCGATCCCGACGTCGGGTCGACCATCCGGTTGATCATGCGCAGGATCGTCGTCTTGCCGCAGCCGGACGACCCGACGAAGACGGTGGTCTTCATCGACGGGATCACGAGACTGAAGTCTTCGACGGCCCTCGTGCCGTCGGGGTACTCCTTCGTCACCGAGCGGAACTCGATCATGTATGGCTCAACCCTCGTGTGTGTGGTGTCGGGCGCTCTGAGCGCGACGACACGTGCCGGGGCGTCTAGCGAACCACAGTTCGTCAGAACCGGTACCAAGCCAGCCACACGCCGTAACGGAGACGTAAGAACCGAAGTCCCCGCTACGCGGGATTGTTCCGCGAACCTCCGACATTCGCGTCCGAATCCGCGAAGCGCACCGGGATCAGGCCGGCAGGGCGCCCTCGAGGTAGGCGGTGACGAGGGTGCGCGCCTCGTCGACGAAGCGGCCGTCGCGCTCGATGTCGGTCGCAAAGGCCCGCGCGATGAGGGAGCCCGCGGTCTCGGTGGCCACCTCGATGGCGAAGTCCGCGTCGGCGCTGCGCTCGACGCCGATCCGCGCGCAGAGGAGCTCGGCCAGCTGGGCGGCCAGGGTCGGGCGCTCGTCGCCGTCGCCTGCCGTCGTCGACTCGCTGTCGGTGAAGCGGATGGCGCGGAACCCGGGCTCGGTGCGGTACATCTCGACCAGGGCGTCGACCACGTGCTGCACGGCGACGGGCACGGTGACGCGACCCGGCTGCTCCTGCGACCCGGCGGTCTCGGCCGCCTCGGCCAGGGTGGCCGCGATGCGGTCGACGAGCCGCTGGGAGCCGCGGATCGACAGGGCCTCGACCACGGCGATGCGGTCGGGGAAGTAGCGGTAGACGGTGCCGATCGACGCGCCGGCGCGCTCGGCGACCATCGCGGTGGTGAGTCGCTCGAAGCCGATCTCGTCGATGATGGCGGCGGCCGCGTCGAGCAGGCCGGTGAGGCGGGCGTTGCTGCGAGCCTGGACGGGCTCGTTCCTCAGCAGAGAAGAGCCCCCGGGAAGTGATTCGTTGACCTCGGTGACGAGCATCGGTTCTCCTTGTGCGAGTTGCGACACGGTGTCGGCCCCCGCTGGAAGACTGATGGTCATGTGCGGAAGATTCGTGATGTCGCGCGCCTCGAGCGACCTGGTGGCCCTCTTCGACGTGGATGTGACGGGAGACACTCTTCCAGAGCCTTCCTGGAATATCGCTCCGACCGACCCGGTGAGTCTCATCGTCGATGCCGCGCCGCGCGGCGCGGACGCCGGTGGTCCCCCGGTCCGCCGCCTCGCGTCGGCCCGCTGGGGGCTCGTGCCGTCCACCGCGACCGACCCGAGGGCGCAGCCGCCGCTGTTCAACGCGCGCATCGAGACCGCCGCGAGCAAGCCGACATTTCACGACGCCGTGGTCTCGCGCCGCGCCATCGTGCCCGCCTCCGGCTACTACGAGTGGGCCGCAGGAGCAGACGGCGGCAAGACCCCGCACCTCGTGACCCTGCCCGACGACGAGATCATGCTCTTCGCCGCCCTGTACGAGTGGTGGCGGAACCCGCACGTGGCGCCCGACGATCCGGCCCGCTGGCTGCTCTCGACCACGATCCTCACCCGCGAGTCCGCAGGGCCGCTCGCCGAGCTCCACGAGCGCATGCCGGTGCTGGTCGGCGCCGAGCTGATGGAGGACTGGCTGGACCCGGAGGCCGAGGGAGACGACGACCTCCTCGAGGGCGTCTCCGGCGAGTCGCTGCAGCACGCCGAGCGCGCCGGCTTCCGACCGGTGGCCGCCGTCGGCATGCCACAATGATCGAATGCTGGGTTCCCGCAAGACCTCAGGGCCGAACGGTGCGATCGCCGGCGGTGTCGAGCCCATGCTCCACCGTGCGGCCCGCATGGAGGACGCCGTTCACGCCTTCCGCGAGCGGAACGCCCGGCGACGGGGGCTGATCCCGACGATCGTGCCGTATTCGGGCTACGGGGGGCCGGGCTGGATTCGGATCCTGTGCCGCGTGCTCCTCACGAAAGAGGGCGAGCGGCGCTCGAACGGCCACACGCACGTGCGCGGCTGGCGCAGCTTCACGAGCGTGCCGATCGACGCCGTGGTCGTCGAGGCCGTGATCGACGGCGTGACCCACCACGTCACCGCCGACCGGGGCGGCGTGGTGGACGCCCGAGTGGAAGTGGACCTCCAGCCTGGCTGGCACTCCGTCACGCTGCGCACGGAGGGCTCGCTCGACGTCGAGGCCCCGGTCTTCGTCATCGACCCCGACGTGCGCTTCGGCATCATCTCCGACATCGACGACACCGTCATGGTGACCGCGCTGCCGCGTCCCCTCCTCGCGGCCTGGAACACCTTCGTGCTCGACGAGCACGCGCGACGGCCCGTGCCCGGCATGGCCGTCCTCTACGAGCGCCTCCGCGCGACGCACGCCGGGTGCCCGGTGATCTACCTGTCGACCGGCGCGTGGAACGTCGCGCCGACGCTGTCGCGCTTCCTCAACCGCAACTTCTACCCGCAGGGCCCGCTGCTGCTCACCGACTGGGGGCCGACCCACGACCGCTGGTTCCGCAGCGGGCGGCTGCACAAAGAGCAGTCCCTGCGCCGCCTCGCCGCCGAGTTCCCCGGCATGAAGTGGCTGCTGGTCGGCGACGACGGTCAGCACGACGAAGAGCTCTACGGCGGATTCCTGCGCGACCACCCGGAGAACGTCGAGGCCGTGGCCATCCGGCAGCTGTCGACGAGCGAGGCCGTGTTCGCGGGCGGACGCTCGCGGGGCGAGGAGAACGAGCGCACCACCAATGTGCCGTGGTTGTACGCGCCCGACGGGGCAGGCCTCTGGGATCAGCTCGTCGAAAAGGGTCTCGCCGAAGAGTCCGGACTCTGAATCATTCCAGAATAGTTGTAAAAACATCTATTAGAGACTGAATAAGCCGTTATAGTTGTTTTTATGACTTTTGTGGATCACTATCAGGTCATGACGGACGACTCCGGCACCGACGACCTCGAGGCACGCCTCGGCGCGCAGATCCGCGCCCTGCGCCTCGATGCCGGGTACGACCAACGTGCACTCGCCGAGCTCGCCGACGTCGGCCTGTCGTCGATCAAGAACCTCGAGAACGGCCGCGGCTCGACGCTCCGCACGGTCATCCGCGTGCTCCGCGCCCTGCACGCCGAGGCGTGGCTCGACACCCTGTCGCCCGAGCCCACGGTGAGCCCGATCGACGTCCTGCGCGGCCAGTCCGCCGGGCCCCGACAGCGCGTGTACCGTCCGCGCGGCGGCGCCTGATGCCGTACACGCCCGTGGCCGCGGTCGAGGTCACCGCGTGGGGCCTGCGGGTCGGGGCCGTCGCGCCCGACCCGGGCCTCGGCTCCTACGTCTTCGAGTACTACCCCGACTGGGTCGCCCGCGGCATCGAGCTCGCACCGCTTCACATGCCGATTAGCCGGCGACGTCACGTGTTCCCGTCGCTGCCCGAGGCCACCTTCCATCGACTGCCGGCGCTTCTGGCCGACGCCCTGCCCGACGACTTCGGCAACGCGATCATCGACGCCTGGCTCGCGCGCCAGGGCATCCGGCAGGGCGACGTCACCCCGCTCGACCGACTGGCCTACATGTCGAACCGGGCGATGGGCGCCCTCGAGTTCCGCCCGTCGCGCGGGCCCCGTCAGAGGGTCGCGAGCGCCGTCGAGATGAGCGCCCTGGTCGAGGGCGCTCGCAGCGTGCTGGACGAGCGCTTCGCGGGCGACCGCGAGACCGAGGCGGCGATCCACAGCCTGATCCAGGTGGGCACCTCCGCCGGCGGTGCGCGGGCGAAGGCCGTCATCGCGTGGAACCCCGACTCGGGCGAGATCCGCTCGGGGCAGCTGCCCGCCGATCCCGGGTTCGAGTTCTGGCTCATCAAGCTCGACGGCGTCGGCCGCGACGCCGAGCTGGGGTCGGGCGGCGACTACGGCCGGGTCGAGTACGCGTACGCGCAGATGGCGCGGGCAGCGGGGCTCGAGATGACCGAGACGCGACTCCTGGAGGAGAACGGCCGGGCCCACTTCATGACCCGGCGGTACGACCGCGGCGAGGGCGGCTCCAAGGTGCACGCCTTGACGCTCTGCGGGCTCACGCACCTCGACTTCCGGCAGCGGCAGACTCACGACTACTCGCAGTACTTCCAGGCGATCGCGTCGCTCGGGCTCGGCGCTTCGGCCCGAGAGCAGGCGTTCCGCCGCATGGTATTCAACGTGCTCGCCGCCAACTGCGACGACCACACCAAGAACTTCTCGTTCCTGCTCGACGGGCCCGGCGCGCCCGGCGGGCCCGGCGCGGTGTCGGCCTCGGACGAGGGCGCAGGAGCCTGGCGACTCGCCCCCGCCTACGACGTCACCTTCGCCTACAACCCCGGCGGCGCCTGGACGTACCAGCACCTCATGAGCGTGAACGGCCGCTTCCGCGACATCACCCTCGGCGACATCGAGGCCGTGGCCGATCGCCACCTCGTGCCCCGGGCCCGCGCCGTCGTGGACGAGGTGCGCTCGGCCGTCGCCGGGTGGCGCGGATTCGCGTCCGACGCCGGCGTCGCCCCCTCGCTCGCGCGCGACATGGCCGCGGCGATGCCGCGCCTGTAGCGCGCCTGCCGCCCGCCGCGTGCGTGGCGCGGCCGCCACACGATGCGGCGCGTTTCACGCGATGCGGCGTGACGCGTCGCGCCGCCGCGCGTGAAACGCGCCGCATCACGCTCACGTCTCCGTCGCGAACCGCCGCACGGCACGAAACGCGCCGCTGCACATCGAACGCGCCGCATCACGCCCAACGTCAGACCCGCCGCCTGCCGCCCCCACGGAGGTCGATCGGCACGCCGGAGTCGGCCAGCAGCCGCGCGAGGCTGCCTCGCGCATACGCGTCGCGCCACGTCCAGCGGACGAAGCCCTGGACCTGGGGCAGCGCGCGGATCCAGTCCTCGCGGTACTTCTCGCGGATCACGACCTCCTCCGGCGACAGGCCCGACCAGCGTTCGCTGTCGCGGTACTTCGTCTCGCCATCGAACTCCCCCACGATGCCCTGCTCGGGCCAGAAGAAGTCGACGTCGGCGGTGAGCCCGTCCGGGCCGTCGAAGTGGTGCTGCAGTTCCGGTGTGGCGATGCCCGACTCGTGCATGACGACGCGGCTCAGTGACTCGCCCGAGCGGTTGGCGCGACGGTCGGCGAACAGGATCGCCGCGGCAGCGCGCCGACGACCGTGGCCTGTGGGTCGGCGATCGAGCGAGGTCCGCAGATCGTCGTCCGTGAAGAGTCCGGTACGGAGCCCGTCGTCGAGACACGTGACGGCCTGTCGGAACGGCGCGGTCACGGCGATGTCGACGGCGGTCCGGGCGGCGGAGGTCACGAGCGAGCCGTGGCGTTCGACGATCTCGGTGTCGTCGAGAGGTGCGGCGTGGATCGTCGCGCAGGCGCGGGTCGTCGCACGGGAGGAGGTCGGATCGATGACGTGCGCGCGCCCAGGCCACGGCCCGAGCCGCGGCAGCCCCCAGAATGCCGCCGCGGACGCATGAGAGACGACGACCCTCTTGTCGAGGCGCGAGACCGCGGCGAGGCACTGCATGACGTGGCGGGCGGGTTCGTCGAGCGGGTCCCAGTGCTCGCGGCGAACGTACCGCCCGGCGGTCAGACGGACCAGGTCGCCGCGAAGGCACGCTCGTCGCACGGCCGTGTCGTCGAGGGACGCGCGGACGAGGAGGGACGGGTGCGGTTCGAGGGCGGGCTCACACATCCTGCGACCCTGGCAGACCCGAGCCGACCCACATGGCGAAGGGCCGCCGACCGTGGAGAGGTCGGCGGCCCCGGGCGCCTGTGGAGGAGCCGTCAGGTGCTGTGGAGGAAGCGTCAGTGCGACGCGGCGAGCATGCCGAGCACCTGGTCGTAGCGGCCCTCGACGGCGGCGTTGCGCAGGAACTTGACGCGCTCGACGAGCACCTCTCCCCCGCGCTCGCCCCGGGCTGCACCGTCTCGCAGGAGCTGCATGACCTCGTCGAGGTACTCGTCGACCGGCATGGCGCGGCCGGTCGTGTCCTCGTCCTGGCCCATCAGCGTCGTGGCGACCGCCGGCGGCACCAGCTCGAGCACCTCGACCGAGGTGTCGGCCAGCTGCACGCGCAGGATCTCGGTGAACGAGTGCACGGCGGCCTTGGTGGCGCTGTAGGTCGGCGTCTGCGCGAGCGGCACGAACGCGAGGCCCGACGACACGGTCATGACGGCCGCGTCGGGCTTCGACTGCAGGTGCTCGGTGAACGCCGCCACCGTGCGGATCGTGCCCAGCAGGTTCGTCGTCACGATGCGCTCGGCGGTCTCGAGGAAGGCCGGCGTGTGGAGGTCTTCCGGCTCCATGATCCCGGCCATCGTGATCACGACGTCGAGCTCGGGGCGCGTGGCGATCAGCTCGCGCGAGACCCGCTCGATCGACTCGGGGTCGGACACGTCGAGCTCGACGCCCGTGATGCCCGGATTGTCGCGCTCGATCTGCGCGAGCAGCTCGCGGCGGCGACCCGCGACGATGACGCTGTTGCCCTCGGCCTGCAGCCGCTGGGCCAGGCCGAGCCCGAGGCCCGAGGTTCCGCCGGTGATGAGGATGGTGTGCTCTGTCGTCTTCATGTCCTCCATGGTGCCGAGGGCGCAGGAGCCGAGGAAGGGAGCGCTCAGGCAGGGAGCGAGAGTCCCCCGCAGGATCTCGCGCACGTGCCGGCGCCGCGTCGCCCCACCCCCGCGCGATGTCGGTGGCCGCCCGTAGCATTCGAACACACGTTCGAATATGCTTGACACACGAGGCGGGAGCACTGATGAGGATCGACGAGAGGGTGCCGGTCGAGACGACCGAGGCGGGGTCGCCGCTGCGGTTCACCTGGCGGCGAGTGGTGTACGGCGTCGTCTCTCCGCCCGAGGTGTGGGTGACACGGCGCGAGTGGTGGCGTTCGGCGACGAGGGCTCCACGGGGTGAGGGCACGACGCTGCTCGAGCTGCCCGTGTGGCGGGTCGACGCCCTGCCGCTCACCGACGGCGCGCACCGGGTCGACGGCACGTTCGACCTCGCGCTCGACCGGGCGACCGGCGACTGGCTGCTCCTCGGCGTCTTCGACGACGAGGTCGAGCAGCAGCTGTTCGCGTGACCTTGCACGCAGCCGTGAGCCGACTGATGGTTCGCCGTCCGAACCACCCGCATCATCTGATTGGATGGCGCGCATGAGCACCGCTGCGCCCGCACCCGACGAGGCAACCGACACCGCGAAGCACGAGGCATACACGTCCGGCACGACGGCGCCGCCCGCCGACGACCTGCCCGAGGGCGTGCTGCCGATCGAGGCCTACGCCCTCATCGGCGACTGCCACACGGCGGCGCTCGTCGGCATCAACGGCAGCATCGACTGGCTGTGCCTGCCCCGCTTCGACTCCGCGTCGATGTTCGCGGCGATCCTCGGCGACAAGGACTCCGGTCGCTGGCTGGTCGCCCCCGAGGATTCCGCCGCCACGGCCACGCGCAGCTACATCGCCGACACCTTCGTGCTCGTCACGCACTGGACCACGCCGACCGGCGAGGTCGAGGTCGTCGACACCATGCCCTACGGCGACCGCCGCGCCGACGTCGTGCGTCGCGTGCGCGGACTCAAGGGCACCGTGCGGATGACCGCCGACCTCCGCATCCGCTTCGGCTACACGACCGCGATCCCGTGGATCCGACAGGTCGACGACGACGGCAGCGACGGCTGGGACTCCAAGTCCGTCAGGCCCAAGACGCACAAGGCCGGCGAGGTCGCCTACGGCGCTCTCGTGGCCGTGGCCGGCCCCGACGCCGTCATCGTCCGAGGCCCGCGGCTCACCGCGCACGACCACACGCACGGCGCGACGTTCGACGTCTCCGCCGGCGAGACGGTCGACATGTCGCTCACCTGGTACCCGTCGCATCGCGAGCCGCCGGCGCCGATCGACGCCGGCACGCGGATCGACGAGACCGTCACCTGGTGGCAGGAGTGGGCGTCGCACTCCGATGCGCCGGCGGCGTACGGGTCCGAGGTGCACCGGTCTCTGCTCCTGCTGCGTGCGCTCACCCACGAAGACACGAACGGCATCGTCGCCGCGGCGACGACGAGCCTGCCCGAGCAGTTCGGGGGCTCCCGCAACTGGGACTACCGCTACGTCTGGCTGCGCGACGCGTCGATGACCCTGCAGGCGCTGATCCTGCACGGCTTCGCCGAAGAGGCCGCCGGCTGGCGCGGCTGGCTCCTGCGCGCCATCGCCGGCGACCCCGCCGACGTGCAGATCATGTACGGCCTGTCGGGCGAGCGCTACCTGCTCGAGAACACCATCGACGAGCTGCCCGGCTATCGAGGGTCGAAGCCGGTGCGCACCGGCAACGGCGCGTTCACGCAGTACCAGGGCGACGTGTTCGGCGAGGTCATGGTCGCCCTCCACGACGCCCGCGAGCTCGGGGTGGAAGAGAACGCCGACTCCTGGGCCCTCCAGCGGGCCCTCATGCAGCACGTCGAGGACAACTGGGACCGCCCCGACAACGGCATCTGGGAGATCCGCGGGCCCGAGCAGCACTTCACGCACTCGCGGGTGATGATCTGGGCGGCCCTCGACCGCGCGGTGCGCGGCGTCCAGCAGTTCCACCTCGACGGCCCCGTCGAGCGCTGGATCGAGCTGCGCGAGAAGGTCCGCAACGAGATCGAGACGAACGGCTTCGACGCCGAGCGCAACACGTACACGCAGACGTACGGATCACACGAGGTCGACGCGTCGCTGCTGCAGCTCTCGCAGGTCGGCTACGTCGACGCGCACGACCCGCGCATGCTCGGCACGGTGGCAGCCATCGAAAAGGACCTCCTGAAGGGCGGCCTGCTCACCCGCTACCGCACCGAGTCGGGCATCGACGGCCTGTCGGGCACCGAGAACCCGTTCCTCACCTGCTCGTTCTGGCTCGCCGAGCAGTACGCGCGGTCAGGGCGACTCGACGACGCGATCGCTCTCATGGACCGCCTCGTCGGCTATCGCAACGACGTCGGCATGCTGTCGGAGGAGATCGAGGTCGCCACAGGCCACCACGTGGGCAACACGCCGCAGGCCCTGTCGCACCTCGCACTCGTGCGGGCGGCCGACGCCATCGAGGCCGCCCTCGAGCACTCGCGCGGTACCCGTGGCCGCCGCCTCGCCAGTCAGACGCACCCGCACGACGACTCCCGGCCGGCGAGCGAGCACGATCCGCGGATGGACGACCCGTCGTTCGACCCTGCTGCCCTCGATCCGGCTGGGCTCGACCCAAACACCGTCAACGCGAACGGCGAGACGAGCGACCGCTG
Source organism: Frondihabitans australicus (assembly GCF_003634555.1). Classification (NCBI taxonomy): domain Bacteria; kingdom Bacillati; phylum Actinomycetota; class Actinomycetes; order Micrococcales; family Microbacteriaceae; genus Frondihabitans; species Frondihabitans australicus. Next base: position 1,039,147 of record NZ_RBKS01000001.1, on the reverse strand, counting down.
GCCGAACGATCTCGGCGCCGACCGGACCAAGAGCTCGTAGCGCCGCCCGGCTCGCAGGGCCGAACGACGAGATGGCCCGCCCGGGTCCACCGCGACGGTGGGTGCCCGGGCGTGCCATCTTCAGGCGGGGCGCCGTGCGGCGCCGGGAGGCTACGCCTCCTGCGACGTCTTCCACTCGGCCGGGCCCGAGGAGCCCGCCGGGTACTTCTCGAGGGGAACCATGTCGGCCTCCCACGCGGCGATAACCGGCGCGACGATCGCCCAGCAGCGCTCGGCCACGTCGCCGCGGATCGAGAGCGTCGGGTCGTCGTGGAAGATGCCCGAGAGCACCTCGCCGTAGGGCGTGAGCTCGGGCTTGCCGAGGTCGGTCTTCAGCACCGACTTCTCGAGCGAGAGCGGGTTGCCCTTGCCGTTCGTCGTGACGCCGAGCTCGAGGGTCTCGGGGCTGATCTCGATGCGCAGCGTGTCGGGGCTCGTGGCGCCCGTGAGGCCCGCGGGGAGCACCGGCACCGGCTTGAAGGTGATCAGCACCTCCTTGCGGATCTTGGTCATGCCCTTGCCGGAGCGCAGGATGAAGGGGACCCCGGCCCAGCGACGCGTCTTGACCTCGAACTCGACCTCGGCCAGCGTCTCGGTCTGGCGCTCGTTGTCGACGCCCTCCTCGTCGGAGTACGACGGGACGTCCTTGCCCGAGATCGTGCCGGCCGTGTACTGGCCGCGACGGCTCGAGGTGACGGGGTCGCCGTCCTTGACCCAGGTGGCGCGGAGCACGCGCGCGATCTCGCTGCGGAGCTCGACCGCGTCGATCGACGCCGGCGCCTCCATGGCGATGATGGCCAGGATCTGCAGAAGGTGGCTCTGGATCATGTCGACCAGCGCGCCGGCCTTGTCGTAGTACTGCGCGCGACCCTCGAGGCCGAGGACCTCGTCGTAGAAGATCTCGACCTTCTCGATGTTGTCGCTGTTCCACACCGGCTCGAAGAGGCGGTTGGCGAAGCGCAGGCCGATGATGTCGAGCACCGTGGAGCGGCCGAGGAAGTGGTCGGTGCGGTGGATGCGCTCTTCGGGGACGACCTTCAGCAGCTCCTGGTTGAGCTGCTTGGCCTCGGCCTCGTCGCTGCCGAAGGGCTTCTCGAGGGCCAGGCGGAGGCCCTCGGGCAGCTTCACCTTCTCGAGCGCCTTGATGACGCGCGTCGAGATGGCCGGCGGGAGCGCGAAGTACATGACGGGCTCGCCGACGGAGGCCTCGAAGAGCTTCTCGAGGTGCGCCGGGTCGGTGGGGTCGCCCTGGATGTACTCGCTGGAGGCGAGGGTGCGCTTGGCGAGGTCGCTGCCGGCATCGCCGTTGAAGGCGGTCTTGACGACGTCGTCCCATTCCTTGGGGCTGCGCGCGCTGCGGCCGGTGCCGATCAGCTTGACGTCGACGCCGCGGTCGCTCTTGAGGAGGCTGGCGAGACCGGGCAGGAGGAGTCGTTCGGTGAGGTCGCCGGAGGCGCCCAGGATGATCAGGGTGGTGGTCTCGGTCATCGGCGGGCGAGCTCGAGACGTGTCGGGGCAGGGGTGTTCACGGGGGTCCTTTCCGGAGGATGGGGCACGGGATCCAACGCGACGGCGGAGACGGCATTCCCGAGGGGAACGGGCGCGGCACGGGCGCGAGAGGGCCACGGTGCCTCGTCGAGCGTACTCCCGTCGCGTGCCTTACACTGTTCGAACACACGTTCGAACGGAGGTGTCATGGGCTTCACGCATCTGCACGTCGCCTCCTCGTTCAGCGCCCACTTCGGCACCGCCTCCCCGCTCGAGCTCGCCGGGCAGACGGCGGCGAACGGCGCCGACGCCGCGGCGATCACCGACCGCGACGGGCTCTACGGGGCGATCCGGCACGTGGGGGCGTGCCGCACTCTCGGCATCGACCCGATCGTCGGGGTCGAACTGGGGGTCTCCCCTGATCCTGCGCCCTCGTCCGGCGGCACCGCGGGGGCGGTCAGCGCGGCCGACACCGACCGCGTGGTGGTGCTCGCGCACGGCGGGGTCGCGGGCGCCGGGTGGGCGTCGCTGTGCCGGCTGATCAGCGCGGCCCACGGGCGGGCCACCAGGCGGGTCGCCGGATCAGCGAACAGCGTCGCGACCATCGGCCGATCGCGCATCCGCGCCTTCCTCGTGGGCGACGACGGCTGCACGGGCACGGTGCTGCTCGGCCCCGACTCCGACGTGGGGCGGGCCGTGGCGGCGGGCGAGCACTCCCGGGCCGTGGCCCTCGTCGACTCGTGGCGCCGAATGCTGCCCGGCGGCGTCGTCATCGAGGTCGTCTGCCATCTCACCGAGCCGGGCGAGCGCAGGAGCCTGCGGCACGCCTCCCGCATGCTCGAGCTGGCCGACGCGACCGGCCTCCCGGCGATCCTCACGAACGCCGTGCGCTATCGCGACACCGACGGCGCGGTCACGGCCGACGTGCTCGACGCCGCGGGCCACCTCGCCGCCCTCGGCACGTTCGAGCCCCAGCCGAACGCGCAGGCGTGGCTGAAGCCCCCCACCGGCGAGCACGGCATGCGCGAACTCGCCCACCTGATCGCCTCGCATTCGTCGCTCGACCGAGGCGCCGCCGAGGCGATGCTCCGCGCGACCGAAGAGCTCGCCGACCGCTGCCGCCTCGACCCCGACACCGACCTCGGCTGGCGGAAGGCGAAGGTGCCCGAGCTCTCGGCGATCGGCGTCGAGGGCGACCCGAACCAGGTGCTGCTGCGCCGGTGCGAGGCGGGCATCACCGAGCGCTTCGGCGACGCGTCGATGGCGAAGCGGCAGTCGATCGAGACGAGGCTTCGCGACGAGCTGAAGACGATCACCGGCTTCGGGTTCGCCGGGTACTTCCTCACCGTGGCCGACGTGTCGACGATGATGCGCGAGATGCGGGTGCGGAACGCCGCGCGCGGCTCGGGCGCGGGCAGCCTCGTCACCTACCTGCTGCGCATCTCCAACGTCGACCCGCTCGAACACGACCTCCTGTTCGAGCGCTTCCTCGGCAACAAGCGCGAGACGCTGCCCGACATCGACATCGACGTCGAGTCGGCCCGGCGCCACGAGGTGTACCGGGCGATCTTCGACCGCTACGGCAGCAACCGGGTCACGCTCATGTCGATGCAGTCGACGTACCGGGCGCGCGGCGCCGTCCGCGACGCCGGTCTCGCGCTCGGGCTCGACGACGAGCAGATCGACCTCGTCGCGAACAACGTGTGGCGGTTCAACGCCCGCGACTTCCGCGGCGCGCTGGCCGAGAAGCCCGAGCTGCGCGAGATCGCCGAGCTGGTGAAGACCAACGAGCAGCTCGACCTCCTCGTCGACCTCACCGAGCGACTGGATCGCCTGCCCCGCCACATCTCGATGCACCCGTGCGGCGTGATCCTGGGCGACTCCGACCTGCTCAGCATGACCCCGGTGCAGCCGAGCGGCATGGGCCTGCCGATGAGCCAGTTCGACAAGCACGACATGAACGACGCAGGTCTGCTGAAGCTCGACGTGCTCGGGGTGCGCATGCAGTCGTCGATGGCGTTCGCGCTCGACGAGATCGAGCGGGTCAACGGGTCGCGCACCGCCGTCGCCGGGGCCCTGCCGATCGACGCGCCCTACATCGCGCGGTCGGGCCGCATCGAGCTCGACGCGATCCCCCACAACGACGAGCCCACGTTCGAGGCGATCCGCACCACGCACACGCTCGGCATGTTCCAGATCGAGAGCCCGGGCCAGCGCGAGCTGATCGGCAAGATGCAGCCCGACCAGTACGAGGACCTCATCGCCGACATCTCGCTGTTCCGCCCCGGCCCGATGAAGGGCAACATGATCGCGCCCTACCTCGACACGAAGCACGGGTTCCAGCAGCCCGACTACGTGCACCCGACGTTCGCGCCTTTCCTGCAGGACAGCTACGGGGTGGTCATCTACCACGAGCACGTCCTCCGCATCCTGCACGCCACCATGGGCATCTCGCTCGCCGAGGCCGACGAGATGCGTCGGCAGATGGAGAAACGCGACGACCTCGAGGACGAGTTCCGGCAGAAGACCCGGGCGAACCTCGACGAGAAGGGCTGGCCGCGCTTCACCGAGAAGGAGATCGACCGCATCTGGGGCGTGCTCAAGGGCTTCGGCTCGTTCGGCTTCTGCAAGGCCCACGGGGCGGCGTTCGCCCTGCCGACCTATCAGACGGCGTGGCTCAAGACGCACTACCCGGCCGAGTTCCTGGCGGGGATCCTCACGCACGACCCCGGCATGTACCCGAAGCGGCTGCTGCTCACCGAGGCGAGGCGCATGGGGGTGCCGGTGCTGCCGCTCGACGTGAACGCCTCCGACGAGGTGTTCCACGTCGAGCGGGTGCGGCCGCCGCGCACGGCCGTGGCCCGCACCTATCCGGGCGACCTCGGCATCCGGCTGTCTCTCGTCGACGTGCAGGGCATCACCGAGCACGAGCTCACCCGCATCGTCGAGAACCGCCCCTACGCGTCGATCGCCGACTTCTACCAGCGCGCCGCCCCGTCGCGGCGGCTGCTGCTGCGGCTGGCGCAGGTGGGCGCGCTCGACTCGGTCGCGGGCGAGGGGCGCAGTCGCGGCGACGCGGTGGCGAGGGTGAGGCAGCTCATCGCGAGGGCGAGTCGCCCGGCTCCTGCCGATACCGACAACCAGCTCGACTTCGACGTCGACGAGTCGGCGTCGGTGCCCGTCGGCACTCCCGACCTCTCGACGAGAGAGCGTGTCAGCGACGAGCTCGACATCCTCTCGATGGAGATCACCGAGCACGTCATCGAGAGCTATCGGCCGATGCTCGATGCTCTCGGCGTGACCCCGGCGGCCGATCTCCTCGACAACTGGAACGGCACGCGCGTGCTCGTCGCCGGCATCCGCATCGCCACGCAGACCCCGCCGATGCGCAGTGGCAAGCGGGTCGTGTTCATCAGCCTCGACGACGGCTCGGGGTGCTCCGACTCGACCTTCTTCGAAGAGGCGCAGTCGCGGGCCGGGTCGCTGCTGTTCGGCACGAAGCTGATGCTGATCCAGGGGCGCACCCGACGCACCGGCGAGAAGGGCATCTCGCTCGAGGCCGAGAACGCGTGGGATCTCAAGTCGCTCTGGCGCGACTGGCAGGCCGGCCGCCTCTCGACCGATGCTCTCGCCGATGCGTGACCCGTGCCGCCGCCCGTAGGCTCCTCGCATGCCGTTCGACGACAGCGGGGCGCAGGAGCACGCGACACGCGCACGCCTGGAGGCCGTCCGCGACGACGCCCGCGCCCTCGCCGCCCGCCTCCTCGTCGACATGCAGGCGGTCAGCGACGCCCGCGACGCGTCGAACGTCGACGACGAGCACGACCCGGAGGGCGCGACGATCGCGTTCGAGCGGAGCCAGCTCGAGGCGATCCGCCGGTCGGCACTCGCGCGGGAGGCGGAAGCGCAGGGGGCCCTCGAGCGCCTGGGCGCGGGCACGTACGGCGTGTGCCGATCCTGCGGCCGCCCCATCGCGAAGGCCCGGCTCGAGCCGCGCCCGATGGCCGCGCTGTGCCTCGACTGCGCCTCCTGACGCCCTCCGCTGAGGCGGTCCCCCAGCACTCGGCGACAAAACGCGACACCTGCGACACGGCGGCACGTCGCAGGTGTCGCGTTTTGTCGCGGGGAGTCCTACCGCACCACAGCGAGCGGTCGTAGAGTGTCCGCAGCATCGCGAAACGACGACGTAGACGATGGGTGAGGCATGACGGCACCGACCGGCACCGGAAACCCCTGGCTGGCCACCCCGAGCCGCCCGGTGGATCCTCTGGCGCGCCGCGTCGTCGCCGAGTCGTGGGAGCGCGCACAGCGCCACCGCCTCGACCCCGAGCGTCTCCTGCCGCAGCTCGAGCTGCCCGAGGACGGCGTCGACGACTACCGCCGCGAGCACCCTCTCTCGCTGCTCCTGCCGGTGGCCCGGTCGCTGCTGCTGAACGACATCGAGGGGTCCGGGCTGATCGTCGCGATGGGCGACGAGCACGGGCGCCTGCTCTGGGTGGAGGGCGACAGCTCGGCGAAGCGCCAGGCGGAGGACATGCGCTTCGTCGAGGGGGCCGGCTGGGCCGAGAGCCGAGTGGGAACCTCGGCTCCCGGCACGGCTCTGGTGCTCGACCACGGAATCCAGATCCAGGGCGAGGAGCACTTCAACACGCTCGTGAAGCAGTGGAGCTGCACCGCCGTGCCGATCCACGATCCAGTCAGCCGCAGGATCCTGGGCTTCCTCGACATCACGGGCGACGAACGCGCCGTCGGCCCGCACACCCTTCCGCTTCTCGAGGCGACGGCTCGCGCGATGGAGTCCGAGCTGATGGTGACGAGGCTGCGGACGCGCACGCGGTCGACCGGCGCCCGGACCCGCCTCACGGGCGGGGCGGCAGCGGAAGCGGCGGCAGGAGCAGCGGGAACCGCGACCCTGACCACGCTCGGCCGCGACGTCGCCCAGCTCTCCGACGGTCGCCGCACGATCTCGCTGAGCGCCCGCCACTCCGAGCTCATGACGCTGCTCAGCTGGCATCGCCGCGGGCTGTCCGCCGAAGAGCTCGCGCAGCTCACCTACGGCGATGCGGGGGCCGTGCTGACCCTCCGGGCCGAAATGGTGCGCCTGCGTCACGCACTGGAGGCGCTCGACCCGCGACTGGCGCCGTTGAGCCGGCCGTACCGGCTCCTGAGCCCGCTCCAGTCCGATGTGTCACGCGTCATCGCGCTCCTCGACCGCGGTGCGCACCGCCGCGCGATCGAGGCCTACACGGGTCCGGTGCTGCCCAACTCGACGGCCCCCGGCATCGAGGAGATCCGCGAGAGCCTCGGCACCAGGATCCGAGAGTCCCTCCTGGCCGACGCCTCCGTCGAGGTCCTGCTCGACTACGCGAGCACCACCTCGGGCGACACCGATCGCGACGTGCTGATGGCGGCTCTTCAGATGCTGCCTCCGCGGTCCCCGCGCCGAGCCGGCGTCGTCGCCCGGCTCGAGCTCCTCGACCGGCTGTAATTATCCGCGGTCGCCCGCGCCCCGGACTTCGTACCAGCCTCGTCATCCGGTGCAGGCGGCACGGTCGGCCTGCAACCTCCTGCAACCTCCCCCGACCTATCTTCAGAGTGCGCCCGAGCGACCCTCGGGCAACCCCAGACAGAGTCGTCGCAAGGGAGCGAACCATGACCGTCACCACCCCTCCGAACACCTACGCGAGCCCGGGATCACCCGATGCCAAGGTGCAGTTCAAGCCCCGCTACGACCACTTCATCGGCGGCGAGTACGTCGCCCCGTCGTCCGGCCAGTACTTCGAGAACCCGTCGCCCGTGACCGGCAAGGCCTTCACCGAGGTCGCTCGCGGCAACGCCGCCGACATCGACAAGGCCGTCGAGGCCGCCTGGCGCGCCTTCGACACCTGGAAGAAGACGACCGTCACCGAGCGCGCCCTCATGCTCAACCGGATCGCGGATCGCATGGAGGAGAACCTCGAGACGCTCGCCGTCGCCGAGACCTGGGACAACGGCAAGCCGATCCGCGAGTCGCTCGCGGCGGACATCCCGCTCGCCATCGACCACTTCCGCTACTTCGCCGGCGCGATCCGCGCCCAGGAGGGGTCGACGGGTGAGATCGACGGCGAGACGGTGGCGTATCACTTCCACGAGCCGCTGGGCGTGGTGGGTCAGATCATCCCGTGGAACTTCCCGATCCTGATGGCCGTGTGGAAGCTGGCGCCCGCCCTCGCGGCCGGCAACTGCGTCGTGCTGAAGCCGGCCGAGCAGACGCCCGCGTCGATCCACGTGCTGATTGAGCTGATCCAGGATCTGATCCCCGCCGGAGTCCTGAACATCGTCAACGGCTTCGGCGTCGAGGCGGGCGCACCGCTCGCGTCGCACCCGAACATCCGCAAGATCGCGTTCACGGGCGAGACGACGACGGGCCGCCTCATCATGCAGATGGCGTCCGAGAACCTGATCCCCGTGACGCTGGAGCTCGGAGGCAAGAGCCCGAACCTCTTCTTCGCCGACGTCGCCGACCAGAAGGACGACTTCTACGACAAGGCCCTCGAGGGCTTCACGTTCTTCAACCTGAACCAGGGCGAGGTCTGCACCTGCCCGTCTCGGGCTCTCGTGCAGCAGTCGATCTACGACGGCTTCGTCGCCGACGGCCTCGAGCGCGTCAAGAAGGTCAAGCAGGGCCACCCGCTGTCGATGGACACCATGATCGGCGCGCAGGCGTCGAACGACCAGCTGGAGAAGATCCTCAGCTACATGGACATCGGCAAGCAGGAGGGCGCGAAGCTGCTGATCGGCGGCGAGCGGAACGTCATGGAGGGCGAGCTCGCGGAGGGCTACTACATCCAGCCCACCGTCTTCGAGGGCCGCAACTCGATGCGCATCTTCCAGGAGGAGATCTTCGGGCCGGTGCTCTCGCTCACGAGCTTCACCGACTACGACGACGCCATCAAGATCGCCAACGACACGCTCTACGGCCTCGGTGCCGGCGTCTGGAGCCGCAACGGCCAGCAGCTCTACCGGGCCGGCCGCGACATCCAGGCCGGTCGGGTCTGGTCGAACACCTACCACCAGTACCCGGCGGGAGCCGCGTTCGGTGGCTACAAGCAGTCGGGCATCGGACGTGAGAACCACAAGATGATGCTCGACCACTACCAGCAGACCAAGAACCTCCTCGTCTCGTACGCCGACGGGCCGATGGGATTCTTCTGATGCCGACGCCGGATCAGGTCGTCGGACATGCCTCTCCGAGGCATGAGGCGCTGTCGCGGGTTGACCTCACACCCGCGGCAGCGTCGCTCCTGCGCGACCTCACGGCCCAGCACGGACCGCTGATGTTCCACCAGTCCGGCGGCTGCTGCGACGGCTCGAGCCCGATGTGCTACCCCGTCGGATTCTTCCGGGTGGGCGCCGTCGACGTCCACCTCGGCGACCTCCACGTCGACGGACTCGACGACCCCATCGAGGTCTACATGTCGCGCAGCCAGTTCGAGTACTGGAAGTACACGCACCTCACCATCGACGTCGTCGACGGGCGAGGTGCCGGTTTCAGCATCGAGAGCCCCGAGGGCAAGAGGTTCCTCATCCGTTCTCGCATGCTGAACGACGAGGAGCTCTCGGCATTCGGGTTGTCCGAGGCGCTCCCCGCCCCTCCCGCGACGTAGGGCTCTGACGGCGACAGGGGCGCCGTCAGTGGTCCGGGAGGGCGTAGACGCCGTGACCCACGCGGGTCACGGCGTCTCTGCGCGCCAGCACGGAGAGAGTTGACAGCACGCTCGACCGGCGGTACTCGGGCAGAGCCGCGACGATCTCGGCGGTGGTCGAAGGCCCGGGGCGCAGGATCGCGAGCACTTTCTCGACCAGGGTCTCCCCCGCCTCGCCGACGCCGCCCGGGGCCGCCGCATCGCCCTCGATCACGGTCTCGGCGGCGTAGTCACGCCGCGCCTCCTCCAGCGCCTCCGCGCTCACGTGGGCGACGGATCCGGCCGCCCTCGCGTAGGGCGCGAGCGTCAGCGACCGCCCGACCCGGTTGTAGACGTTGGACGCGCTCGTGCCCTGGTGCTCGGCGATCTCGGGGTACGAGGCTCCGCCCAGCAGGAGCGCGGCCTCGCCCTCGAGCCCGAGCCACTGGCCGAGGCGAGCGATCTCCCATCCCGCCGTCGTCACCGCCGACGCCCACACCTCGATGTCGTCGGCGTTGTCGCGGGTGATCGCCTCGAGATCGCGGAGGAGCTCGACAAGGCTCGCGCGGGCGTCGTCGACGATGTCGACGGTGAACTGCGGGGCGCGGCGAAGTTTGATCGGTCGTGACATTTGTGAAAGACTATCCAAGTTGTCCGGGTAACCGGGCATCTCTTGTGCGACTCGCACACCCTCACACTCTGGAGTTCCCATGGCTTTCGCTATCGTGCGTGCCGGTGGCCGTCAGGAGAAGGTCGAGGTGGGCACGATCGTGACCGTCGACCGTCTCAAGGCGTCCGACGGCGACACCGTCTCGTTCGTTCCCGTCCTGCACGTCGACGGCGACACGATCCTCTCCGGCGACCAGCTGGCGAAGGTCACGGTCGAGGGCGAGGTCCTCAACGACCTCCGCGGCCCGAAGATCGTGATCCAGAACTACCGCAACAAGACCGGGTACAAGCGTCGCATGGGTTTCCGTGCCGACCTCACCCGCGTCAAGATCACCGCCATCAAGACCAAGTAGGGAGCTAGACAATGGCACACAAAAAGGGAGCTAGCTCCACCCGCAACGGCCGCGACTCGAACGCGCAGCGCCTCGGCGTGAAGCGCTTCGGCGGCCAGGTCGTGTCCGCGGGCGAGATCCTCGTCCGTCAGCGCGGCACCCACTTCCACCCCGGCGTGAACGTCGGCCGTGGCGGCGACGACACCCTGTTCGCCCTCGCCGCAGGCGCGGTCGAGTTCGGCGCGAAGGGCGGCCGCAAGGTCGTCAACATCGTGAGCGCAGACGCCTAAGGCGTCACCAGGCAGCGCAGAGAAGGCGGGTCTCCCTCGGGAGGCCCGCCTTCTCGCATCCTGCGCCCATCACGAAACGTAATAACTGTCAGAGGACCTGAACGGGGGCCTCGCCCTCGCTGCGTTGCACGACTACTGTCGGTCCGGTTCGGTTTTTGTTCGCACATGGTTTACCGACGCGCGCGGTGCAGTTCACCGCGGGCGGGCAATCCGATGATGGACTTGTTGCCGAATACCTGCACGAGCGTGAGTGTCAACGTCACCCACGTCAGCACAGCGAATGCGAGCATCATGGGCGAGCGCCCGAGGCACCAGCGCACGGCCGAGCACCCTCGGCCCGATCACTTCCTCCTGCACCTCAGCGACACGCACCTCATCGCGGGCGACGGCGACCTCTACGGCGACGTCGACTCCGAGGGCCGTCTGCGGCAGATCATGTCCGAGCTCGAGGAGTCCGGGGCGCGCCCCGAGGCCATCGTGGTGACGGGCGATCTCGCCGACAAGGGCGAGCCGGGTGCGTACCGCAAGCTGCGTCTGCTCCTGGAGCCCATCGCCCTCCGCCTCGGCGCCCAGATCATCTGGGCCATGGGCAACCACGACGACCGCGGTGCCTTCCGGCAGGAGCTGTTCGGCCAGCTGCCCAGCGAGCGTCCCGTCGACCTCGTGTACGACGTCAACGGCCTCCGCGTCATCACGATCGACACGTCCGTGCCCGGCGAGCACTACGGCGAGCTCACGGGCGACCAGCTCGACTGGCTGGCCGAGGAGCTCAGCGTGGACGCGCCGCACGGCACGATCCTGGCGATGCACCACCCGCCCGTGCCGAGCATCAAAGACCTCACCGTGCTCGTCGAGCTCCGCGACCAGCCGGCCCTGGCCGAGGTGATCGAGGGCAGCGACGTCCGCGCGATCATCGCCGGCCACCTGCACTTCTCCACGAACGCGATGTTCGCGGGGGTGCCCGTCTCCGTCGCATCGGCCACGTGCTACACGGCGGACCTCAACATCCCGCGCGACGCGACCCGCGGCCAGGACGGCGCGCAGGCGTACAACCTCGTGCACGTCTACCCCGACACGATCGTGAACTCGGTGGTGCCGATCGGCAGCTACTCGACCGTCGGCGAGTACGTGCCGCAGGCCGAGGTCGCTCGTCGCCTCGACGAGGCGGGCATCACGATCCCCGACGCCCGCCCGCGCCACCGCGCGGAGCAGCCCGACGAGCTCGTCGTGCCCGATCGCGACCTCAGCCTCACTGGCCCGATCGGCCTGATCTAGCGCGGCGGCCGTGCACGCGCGCCGCGGCGCTCAGGTGCGCCGGATGCAAGGCGGAGGCCGCCCCTTCATAGCGGAGCTATCAGGGGCGACCGACAACGCCGCAGGCGGTGTGCCTGAGCGTCGCGCTCAGGCCTCCCAGGGGGCTTTGAACGGGAAGTACCGCTCGAGGAAGTCGGTGACGACCGTCGTGCGCTCCTCGTCGGTCACCTCGGGGAACGAGCCGTCGTTCAGGCAGAAGAAGTCGTACGAGCGCTTCTTGACCAGCTCGGACAGCTGCGCGAGCCCCGACACCATCGTGGTGTCGACGTAGAGCACCTTCGCCTTCTCCTGGACGATCGCACGCCCGGTCATCAGCGCGTAGTAGTGGTACAGCGAGTTCGTGACCGAGATGTTCGACGCGGCCCGGAAGGGAGATCCGGCCGTCGCCTGGAACTCGTCGGCGAACTCGTGCTCCATCTCGGTCATCACGCTGCGACGAAGCGGCGCCGCCGTGTGCTCGAGGTGCCGCGTCGTGACCCGGCCGAAGCGCTGCTGGAGGAGGGCTCGATTCACGCGGGCGGCGTTCTCGAAGCCCGACCGCTCTGCGCTGTTGAGACCCAGGCCGATCCTGGTGTTGGCCTCGATGAATTTCGTCACCGACCCGGGCGAGAAGAACATGCCCGGTGAGATCGGCCGGCCGAAGAACATGTCGTCGTTGGAGTAGAGGAAGTGCTCGCTGAGCCCGTCGATGTGGTGCAGCTGCGACTCGACCGCCTGCGAGTTGTGAGTCGGCAGCACCGAGGGGTCGGCGAAGAACTCCTCGCTGCGGACGATGCGCACGCGGGGGTGGTCGGCCAGCCACGCAGGAGCCGGTGAATCGGTCGCGATGTAGATGTTCCGCACCCACGGGGCGAACATGTACACGGAGCGGAGGGCGTACTTCAGCTCGTCGATCTGCCGGAAGCGGGCGGCCGCGTCGTCGCCTTCGCCCACGACGTGGCTCTTGGCCTGGGCGGCCCGCGCCCGCTGGTACTCGACCGAGTTGCCATCGACCCACGAGAACACCATGTCGATGTCGAAGGTGATGTCGGTGGCGTGGTCGTCGAACATGTGCTCGAGCGTCTGCCAGTGCATGCCGTAGCGCTCGATGTCGACTCGCACGGCCTCCGACCGCGGCAGGGTGCGGCGCATGAGGGCGTTCTCGACGGGCACGAGCACCTCGCGGTCGGTCGTGATCCAGAACTCGATCTGCACGGCGAGAGAGGCGCCGTAGCGAAGGCGCCCCAGCGGTTCGAGGCGCGGGCGGTACAGGCGCAGGAGCCGCTCGGTGTCGGGCCCGAAGCCGTCTTCCGCCACGAGCACGGCACGGCGCTTTCCGGGCTTCGAGTAGAACGGCTCGTCGCGGGCGGCCTCGCGGAACGCCGACTCGAACGCCAGGCGGTCGGCGATGTCGAGCGCGATCACGGGGCGCTCCTCGTTGCCGCGGACGAGCAGGTGCGGAAGGCCCGAGGAGTCCAGCACGCGCTTGACGAATGCCAGGTCTTCGAGCATCGACTGCTGCGGGGTGAGGTGACCGTTGACCAGAGTGAACTGTCCCTTGCGCACGACGATGCGGTCGCTCGCTGGCCCCGAGGCGGAGATTCCGGCTGAGGACGCCCGCGTGCTCAGAAGCGGGCTCTCGGATGCGCCGACGATCTCCGTGCCCATGCAGACTCCCCTCGCGTCAGGCCCGGGTGGCCGTGACTTCAGTTGTCCGATTTTACTCCGACGAAGCACTCGCCGCAGGACGGTCCGCGCGACGCTCGTCGTCGAGCGCCGGTTCGTGGCTGACGCGGCGGGTCAGCGCCGCTTCGGCGTCGGTCTGGTCGACGTCGCGGCCGCCTTCGCCTCGGGGTTCGGCACCCGGATTCGTATGCCGGCGACCACGAAGACGACCGCGGCGGCGAACTGCAGGAGCTGCCACGGCTGGCCCGACAGCGGGATGACCCACACCGGGTTCCACAGGACGGCGATGGCCGCGAGGAACGGGAGGTAGCCCCAGCCGCGGCCGCGGTAGGCGAACACCAGCACGATGAGCGCCAGGATCGCGACGACGTAGCGGAAGGCGATGAAGATGGTGCTGTCGAGCAGGGCGGCACCCGCGACGAGGGCGATCGCGCCGAGCAGGCCCGGTGCGAGAGCGGGCCGGAGGAACTCGGCCTTCTGCGGGGTGGGCATGACCTTCAGCCTACCGGTGCAGGAAGGGTCAGAGGGCGCCCGCGTCGCGGATGATGCTGATGGGGCGCGACATCGGGGGCTCCTCGCGGAGGCGCTCGAGGGCGGGTCGGAGTTCGTCGACCCAGGCCTGGTAGCCGGCCTCGGTGAGGTGCACGCCGTCCGTCGTGAAGTCGTCGCGGAGCACGTCGCCGTCGGCCAGGGCCGGCCAGACGTCGAGGTACTGAGCTCGGACCGTCGCGGCGAATTGCCGCAGGTGCCGGTTCGCGTCGCGGATCCGCTCGGCGAACTCGGCGCCGCGCGGGGTGATCGACACGAGGAGGAGCCTCACGCCGGGCAGGCGACGCCGGAGGTCGACCATGATGTTCTCGATCGTGCGCACCACCTGCTCGACGCTTCGGCGGCGCGCGAAGTCGTTCCCGCCGATCTGCAGCACGATCGAGTCGGGCTCAGCCGCGACCACGTCGTCGAGGCGCGCCAGCACGTCGGCGGTCGTCTCGCCCGAAACGCCGAGGTTGATCGCCTCGTCGTCCGGGAACCATGCCGCCCAGTCGCCCTGTTCGACGAGGCTCGCGCCCACGAAGAGAAGTCGTTCATCGGTCACGTCGTGCGCCTCCCGTCGTGGCGCCCGCCGCAGCGACCGCCTGGTCGGTCTCGGCCTGCGCCGAGATCCGGTTCAGCATTCCCGAGAAGATTATCCCGTGGAAGGGCAGGATGCTGTACCAGTACAGACGCCCCGAGAGGCCCGCGGGGAAGAACACGGCCCGCTGCCGGTAGTGCGAGCCGTGCTCACGGGGCTCGACGCGCATCTCGAGCCAGCCGCGGCCTGGAGCCTTGAACTCGGCTCGGAGGCGCAGGTAGCGGCCCTGCTCGATCTCCTCGACGCGCCACCAGTCCAGGGCGTCACCTCGCCGCAGGGAGGTCGCGCTCCGCCGGCCCCGGGTCAGCCCGACTCCCCCAGCGAGACGGTCCATCCATCCGCGGGCGGCCCAGGCCAGCGGGAACGAGTACCAGCCGTTGTCGCCGCCGATGCCCTCGATCCTGCGCCACACCTGCTCGGCCGATGCGGGCGTGTCGGTCTCGCGATCGTCGGTGTAGACGGTGTGGCCGGCCCAGTCGGGGTCGCTCGGCAGAGGGTCGCTCGGGGCGCCGGCCACGGACGAGTCCTGCCAGCTGGTCTCGACCGCGCCGTCGCGCATCCTGCCCAGGGCGAGGCGCACGGCGTGCCGGTAGCCGATGAGGCCCTCGGCCGGCGGCGGCACGACGTCGTCGATGTCGTGCTCGCGCACGACGCAGTCGTACTGCAGAGACTCGATGATCGGTGTGGCGAGGGCCCTGGGGATCGGCGTGACGAGGTTCACCCACTGCGACGCGAGCCACGGCGTGAGCACCGGCAGGGGCGCGATGGGCCGCTGCTTGAGCCCGGCCTCGACGGCGTAGCCGTTCATCATCTGCCCGTAGCGGAGAACGTCGGGGCCGCCGATGTCGAAGGTGCGGTTGACGTCCGGCGCCGCGTCGGCGGACCCGATGAGATAGTGGAGGACGTCGCGGACGGCGATGGGCTGGATCTCGTTGCGGACCCATTTCGGCGCAGGCATGTAGGGCAGCACGTCGGTGAGGTGCCGGATCATCTCGAACGACGCCGATCCTGAGCCGATCACGACACCCGCCTGCAGGGCGACCGTGGGCACGCCGCTCGCCAGCAGGGCGTCGCCGACCGCCTTCCGCGATTCGAGGTGCCGTGAGAGCGGACCGTCGGGGTGCAGACCGCCCAGGTACACGATGCGCTTCACACCGGCCGCGGCGGCCTGCGACGCCATCGTCTGCGCCGCGAGCAGCTCGGCCTTCTCAAAGTCGCCTCGGCCGCCCATCGCGTGCGCGAGGTAGTAGACGACGTCGATGTCCTGAACCGCGCGACCCACCGACTCCGCGTCGGTGAGGTCGCCCTTCACGATCTCGATGTCGCCGGCCCACGGCACGCCGCTCAGCTTCTCCGGGGTCCGGACGAGCGCGCGCACGTCGAATCCGGCGGCGACGAGCCGAGGGGCGAGGCGCCCGCCGATGTATCCCGTGGCTCCGGTGACGAGGGCGCGGCGACGCGCTGACGAACTGGTCTCGGGTGGCATGGCCTCACGGTACGCGGGGCCCGGGAACCCGTCTCTCAGGCTTCGGCGTCGGGTCGCAGGATCCCGCGGACGGTCTCGACGTCCGCCCCGATCTGCGCGATCAGAGGCTCGAGCCCTGCGAACTTCACGTTGCCGCGCACCCAGTCGACGAAGAACACGGTGACCTCCTTGCCGTAGAGGTCGATCTGCACGTCGAGCAGGTGCGCCTCGACCTGCTTCTCGGGCACCCCCTCGAAGGTCGGGTTGTTGCCGACGGAGACGGCGGCGTCGAAGAGGGTGCCGTCGACGAGCACGTGGGCCGCGTACACGCCGTCGGCCGGCACGAAGCCCTCGCTGCGGGGCTCGAGGTTGGCCGTCGGGAACCCGAGCTCGCGGCCGCGCTGCTCGCCGTGGACGACGACGCCGCGCACGGCGGGCGGACGGCCGAGGAGGACGCTCGCATCGACGATGCGACCCTGGTCGAGGAGCTCTCGGATCCAGCTCGACGAGACGCGCCGTGCGCCGTCGCCCGGCGCCACCAGCGGCACGACGTCGGGCACGATCTGGACGTCGAAGCCGCGCACGCGGCCGAGCCGGCGGAGCGTCTCGATGTCACCCGACCCCCGCACCCCGAAGCGGAAGTCGGTGCCGACGAGCACGACCTCGGCCTGCAGGGTCTCGACCAGGACGCGGTCGACGAACTCGTCGGGCGTCAGCGACTGCAGGTCGTGGTCGAAGGTGAGCATGAGAGTCGCCTCGACGCCGGTCTTCTCGAGCAGCTCGCGCTTCTGCCGGTTTGAGGTGAGCGCGGCCGGCACGGAGTCCGGTCGCAGGACGGCGAGCGGGTGACGGTCGAAGGTCACCACCGCCGACACCAGATCGCGAGCACGGGCGGTCCGCTCGAGGTCGGCGATCACGGCGCGGTGACCGAGGTGGACGCCGTCGAACTTGCCGATCGTCACCGCCGACGGGCCGAAGCCCGGGGGCACCTCGGCCGGCGCCGTGAAGAAGTCCACGGATCAGGCCCCGACCGCGCGGCCGGAGCGCCCCGCCTCGGCCTGCGCCGTGGCGTGCGGGCCGCCCGGGCGCGTGTAGCGCAGCCAGATCATGCCCACGATCGGCAGGAGCAGAGGCACGAAGCCGTACCCGATGCCGAAGTACGACCACACGGTCGAGTGATCGGAGTGGGCGTACTTCGACGACGGCACGAAGACGGAGGGGTCGACGATCGACATGAGGCCGACGAACAGCACGCCGACGAGCTCGAAGGTGATGGTCGCCCAGGCGACGGCGTAGGAGCGCCGGCCGGGCACGACGAGGGCGATCGTGGCGACGATGTACACCAGCCCGGAGAGCGCCGAGAGCGAGTACGCGAGCGGCGCCTCGTGGAACTGCTCGATGATCTGGTAGACCGATCGGGCCGTGGCAGCGAGGGCGAGGATCGCGTAGATCGCGATGAGCACGCGGCCGAAGCCGGTGGCGCGCGTTGTCTTCTTCTGAACCATCATGTCAAGGATATGGCCCCGCCACGCCTCACGCGGTCGCCGTCCAGATCTGCAGCATCCGCACCACCATCACGGCCACGGCGAACGCGGCGGCGCCGATCACGACGTTGCTCCAGCGGGTGCGTTCGACCAGCGCCCAGACGACGGCGAGAGGCGGCAGCAGCAGGGCGACGACGATGTAGATGTAGAACTCGAGAACGTTGCCGGTGGCGTGGTTGCCCACTGCCGGAGCGACGATCGAGACGATCAGCTGGGCGACGAGAAGGGCCTCGACGAGGGCAAGCGCCCCGACCGTGTAGTCGTTGGGCACGCGCTTGGCGAGCCCCATCACGATGCAGTACACGGCCGCGGCCATGCCGATGCCGAACTGCACCCAGGTGAACCACTCGATCACTTCAGAACCTCGTCCGTCGGGAAGTTGACGATGGGGCGGGCGACGCCAGCCTTCACGGCGACGAGACCGGCGAGGGCGCCGTCCGGCGTGATCGCGGCGACCGGCCCCTCGTCGTCGGCGCGCTCGACACGGACCCGCTTGCCGTGCCCGAGATCGACGCTCTCCTCGCCCGACATGCTCCACACCGGGAAGAGCCGCTCGGCGACGTCAGCGGGGCGCAGGAGCCGCGCCACGGCCTCCCCGGGGTCGAGGTCGTGCCGCTCCCCCGCCGTGCGCACCGCCGCCGACACGTCGAACGGGCCGATCGCCGTGCGGCGGAGCGCCGTGAGATGCCCGCCGACGCCGAGGCCCGCGCCCAGATCGCGTGCGAGGGCCCGGATGTACGTCCCCGACGAGCAGTCGACGACGACGTCGAGGTCGATCGTCGGCGATCCGTCGGGTGTGCCGTCGCTGGTCGTGTCGCGCCGGGCGAGCACGTCGAATCGGGAGACCGTGACGGGGCGCGCCTTGAGCTCGACGTCGACGCCCTCGCGGGCGAGGTCGTAGGCGCGGCGGCCGTTCACCTTGATGGCGCTCACCGCCGTCGGGACCTGCTCGATTCTGCCGGTGAGGAGGTCGATGCCGGCGGCGATCTGATCCTGCGTCACGGATCGGGTGCTCGTGGTCGACGTGACGTCGCCGTCGGCGTCGTCGCTGGTCGTGCTCACGCCGAGGCGGATCGTCGCCTCGTACGTCTTGTCGAGGCCGACGAGGAAGGTCAGAAGCCGAGTGGACGAGTTGACGCCGACGACGAGCAGGCCGGTCGCCATGGGGTCGAGCGTGCCGGCGTGGCCGACCTTCTTCGTGCCGAAGGCTCGTCGGGCGCGGGAGACGACGTCGTGGCTCGTGATGCCCTGCGGCTTGTCGACGAGGAGGATGCCGCTGTTCACGAGGGTCAAGGGTACAGGCCCGCGCGCTCGCGCCACTGCCACCCCTCCCGCCCCGCCTCCCCACCTCCCCACCGCTGAGTGGCAGAAATCTGCGGATGCACGTGGCCTCGCATCCGCACATTTCTGCCACTCGCGGGAATGCGCGAGGGGGCGCGGGGCGGAGCGGGTCAGCAGGCGTCGTCGAAGAGCCTGCGCGGGTGCTCGGGGTCGCTGGCGTCGATCACGGCGTTCGCCCGCCCGCGCTCCTCGGGGCTCCTGTCGGCCACGAAGTCGCCCACCACCCAGACCGCGTAGTTCCACGCGCCGGAGAGCCCCGTCCGGCCGGTGAGAGCGTGATCGACGACGAGGAGTGCGTCGCCGTCGGCTGCGCGGAACGGAGCGGCGACCTGCGAGCGGAACGCGTCGTCGCCGAGGCCGTCGGCGGTCGACCGGCCGGCCACGTGATCGGCGCCCTCGACGGCCGCCGCGACGTCGTCCGCGAACCCGGAGGCCGCGACCCGGTCGGGCCCGTCGACCGCGACGAGCACGCGACCCCGGCTGTAGTTGTGCAGGATCTCGGTGGCCAGCGCCGCCAGCGTGTCGCTCTTCTCGGGTGCCCAGCGTGTCATGGCTCCAGCGTAGGCTCGTCGGGTGCCGATCTCGCCCGCCGTCGTCGAGTGGTACCGCGCGAACCGCCGCGACCTCCCCTGGCGCCGCGAGGGCTTCTCCGCCTGGGGCACCCTCGTGTCGGAGTTCATGCTGCAGCAGACGCCGGTCGCACGCGTCATCCCGAGGCTCGACGAGTGGCTCGAGCGCTGGCCGACACCCGCCGACCTGGCCGCATCACCCGCTTCCGAGGCCGTCCGCGCCTGGGACCGCCTCGGCTACCCGCGCCGCGCCCTGCGCCTCCACGCGTGCGCGGTCGCGATTACCGAGCGGCACGGCGGAGTCGTCCCTCGCGACGTCGACGACCTTCTCGCCCTGCCGGGGGTGGGCGACTACACGGCGCGGGCCGTGGCGGCCTTCGCGTACGGGGTGCGGACCCCGGTGGTCGACACGAACGTCCGGCGGGTGCTGGCGCGTGCGGTCGAGGGCGTCGCGGAGCCGTGGGCGGCCAATGCCAAGCGCGACCTGCCGCTCATGGAGAGCGAGCTTCCCGCCGATCGTGCGCTCGCCCACGACACCAACGCCGGGGTCATGGAGCTCGGGGCGCTCGTGTGCGTCGCCCGCACTCCCCGCTGCGACGAGTGCCCGCTGGCGTCGCAGTGCGCCTGGGCGCTCGCCGGGCGACCCGCGCACGACGGCCCGCCCGCGCGACGCCAGGCGAGGTTCGAGGGCTCGGACCGCCAGGTGCGCGGGCTGATCATGCGCGAGCTGCGCCGGAGTGAGATCCCCGTCACGGCCTCCGAGATCGAGGCGATCTGGCCCGAGCAGGAGCAGCGTGACCGCGCCCTGCGAGGGCTCCTGGCCGACGGCCTCGCCGTCGCCGCCCCCGACGGCTACACCCTGCCCGACTGACCCCGGGCCCGCTCAGTGCGCGGCGCGCGAAGAGCTAGCGCGTGCCGCCGTCGGGCTCGTCGGAGCCGCCGGACGCACCGTCGCGCGGAGGGTCGATCTCGTCCCACTCGTCGTCGTCGGCTTCCTCGCGCGGCTTCACGTACGGGTCGGCGTCGCCGGCGTACTGCGCCGACTGAGCGAGGGTTTGACTCTCGACGTGCCGCTGACGGGCCTCCTGCAGGAGCTTGTCGATGGTCGCCGCGTTCTCGGGGATGCCGTCGGGGATGAACTCGAGCGACGGGGTGAGCCGCGCCGTGATGTTCTTGCCGACCTCGGTCCGGAACATGCCGGTCGCCGACTTGAGGGCGGCTGCGGTGTCGCGTCGCTCCTCGTCGGTGCCGTAGACCGTGTAGAAGATCGACGCGTGCTGCAGGTCTCCCGTGACGCGCACGTCGGTGATCGTCACAAAGCCGATGCGAGGGTCTTTGATGCCCTTCTCGAGGCGCCGGGCGACGATCTGCTGGATCCTGTCGGCCATCTTGCTGGCCCGCTGCGGGTCGGCCATGGTGTGTCCTTTCGTGGGGGAAGGCCCGCAGGATCCCAGGGGATCCTGCGGGCCTCGACCGTGCCGGGGCTAGGCCCGCGGCTTCTCGACCATCTCGATGGTCTCGATCTCGTCGCCTACCTGGATGTCGTTGAACTTGCCGAGACCGATACCGGCCTCGAAGTCCGTGCGCACCTCGGTGACGTCGTCCTTGAAGCGACGCAGCGACTCGATCGCCAGGCCGTCGGCCAGCACCACGCCGTCGCGGATGACCCGCGCCTTGGCGTTGCGCGTGATCGTTCCCGATCGCACGATGACACCGGCGATGTTGCCGACCTTCGACGAGCGGAAGATCTCGCGGATCTCCGCCACGCCCGACTGGACCTCTTCGAACTCCGGCTTGAGCATGCCCTTGAGGGACTGCTCGATGTCCTCGATCGCCGAGTAGATGACCGAGTAGAACCGGATGTCGACGCCCTCGCGAGCGGCGCGCTCGCGCGCCTTCGTGTCGGGTCGGACGTTGAAGCCGATGATGACCGCGTTGTCGACCGTGGCGAGGTTGACGTCGCTCTCGGTGACGGCACCCACACCGCGGTGGATGATGCGCAGCTGCACGCTGTCGTCCACCTCGATCTTGAGCAGCGACTCCTCCAGGGCCTCGACGGCACCCGAGACATCACCCTTGATGATGATGTTGAGCGCTTCGACCTTGCCCTCTTCGAGTGCACGGGTGAAGTCCTCGAGCGAGATGCGCTTGCGGGCCTTGGCCAGCTGGGCGTTGCGCTCGACGGCCTCGCGCTTCTCGGCGATCTGACGCGCGGTGCGGTCCTCCTCGGTGACGAGGAAGGTGTCGCCCGCTCGCGGAACGCTCGAGAGGCCCTGCACCTGGACGGGACGCGACGGGAAGGCCTCTTCGACCAGCTCGCCGTTCTCGTCCATCATCGCGCGGACTCGGCCGTACGCCGTGCCGGCGACGATCGCGTCGCCGACGCGCAGCGTGCCCGACTGGATGAGCACGGTGGCCACGGCGCCGCGACCCTTGTCGAGTCGCGCCTCGATGGCGACACCGCGGGCGTCCTTGTCGGGGTTCGCACGCAGGTCGAGCCCGGCGTCCGCCGTGAGGAGCACCGCTTCCAGGAGCCTGTCGATGTTCTGGTTGTTGCGCGCAGACACGTCGACGAACATGACGTCTCCGCCGTACTCCTCGGCGACGAGGCCGTACTCGGTCAGCTGCTGACGCACCTTGGCCGGGTTCGCACCCTCCTTGTCGATCTTGTTGACCGCGACCACGATCGGCACGTTGGCCGCCTGGGCGTGGTTCAGCGCCTCGACCGTCTGCGGCATGATGCCGTCGTCGGCCGCGACGACCAGGATCGCGATGTCGGTCACCTGCGCACCACGGGCACGCATGGCGGTGAACGCCTCGTGACCCGGTGTGTCGATGAAGGTGATGGCGCGCTCGACGCCCTCGTGGGGCGTCCACACCTGGTAGGCACCGATGTGCTGCGTGATGCCGCCGGCCTCGCCCGCGACGACGTTCGCGTTGCGGATGGCGTCGAGGAGGCGCGTCTTGCCGTGGTCGACGTGACCCATGACGGTGACGACGGGCGGACGGATCTCGAGCACCGAGTCGTCCTCGTCCTCGAGCTCCTGGTCGAGGTCGATGTCGAAGCCCTCGAGGAGCTCCTTGTCTTCGTCCTCCGGCGACACGATCTGGATCTTGTAGCCGAGCTCTTCGCCGAGCACCTCGAAGGTCGCCTCGTCGAGCGACTCGGTCGCCGTGGCCATCTCACCGAGATGGAACAGCACGGTCACGAGGTTGCCGGGGCTGGCGTCGATCTTGTCGGCGAAGTCGGAGATCGACGCGCCGCGACGCAGACGGACGATGGTCGAGCCGTCGCCGCGCGGAACGCTGACGCCGCCAAGCGACGGCGCCTGACGCATCTCGAATTCGGCCCTCTTCGTCCGCTTCGACTTGCGCGCCTTGCTCTTGCCGCCACCGCGACCGAAGGCACCTGCGGTGCCACCGCCCGGGCCGCGACCGCGACCGCCGCCGCCGGCAGGACGCGGAGCGCCGAAGCCGGGACGCTGGAAGCCACCCGCGGCACCGGGGGCACCGCCGGGACGCTGGAATCCGCCGCCGCCACCGGGGCGACCGCCCGAGCCCGCGGGACGCGTGCCGAAGCTGTTAGGGCGCGGGGCGCCGGGGCGAGGTGCGCCGGGACGCGGGGCACCCGGACGAGGAGCCTGCGGGCGCGGGCCGGCCGCGCCGCCGGGGCGAGGACCGGCAGCGCCGGCGCCGCCCGGACGCGGAGCAGTGGGTCGTCCCATGCCCTGGTTCGACGAGTAGGGGTTGTTGCCGGGGCGCGGAGCGCCGGGGCGGGGCCCGCCGGGGCGAGGTGCGCCCGGAGCCGCCGTCGACGACGCGGAAGGCTTGCCCTCCTTGCGAGCGGCCTCGGCCTGGGCCTGGCGCTCGGCGACGGTCATCGGAGCGGCGGGCGCAGGAGCCGCGGGAGCGGTCTCCGGCGACACGGGCGCGGCGCTCTCAGCCGGCGTCGCGGGCGACGGCGTGGCCGGACGCGGGCCGGGCGTGGGAGCGCTCGACGACGCCGCCGCGGGACGCGGAGCGCCGGGGCGCGGAGCGCTGGACGACGGGGCCGCTGCCGACGTCGCCTTGGCGGGCGCCGGGGTCTTCGACGCCTGGTCGGCGAACGCAGCGCGAAGCTTGCGGGCGACCGGGGGCTCGATGCTGGAGGACGGGCCCTTGACGAACTCGCCCATCTCCTTCAGCTTCTCGAGGGCGATCTTGCTTTCGATACCGAGCTCGCTGGCGATCTCGTGTACGCGTGGTTTAGCCACGAATTATTCTCCTGTCTCGGGCCTCCACCCGAAATCAGGGGAGGCCTTCAGTTGTGGACGGAACTCATTTCGAGCCGCTCATTAGTTGTCCATAAGCCGTTCAGCCTGTTCTCGTGGTTCCGCCTCGGACCTGGATGCGCGCGGGGCAGAGCGATGTCGTGAAATGGTGCTCACGGGAGGGGGTGTTCGAGGCCCTCGCCACCCGATCTCTCGACCAGGTACCGGCGGACCTCGCTGGTGTCGGGCTCGGAGTCGAGCCGCAGCGCACGGCGAAAAGCCTTGCGTTTCACGGCCGTCTCGTAGGCCTCGAGCGTCGGACTCAACCAAGCGCCCCGGCCCGGCATGCTCGCAGTCGTGTCGACCACGACTCGACCATCTCGGGCGACGACCCTCAGAAGTGAGGACCGGGGGGCACGTGATCGGGAGCCGATGCACGTTCTGACGGGAACCATCTTACCCCCTGGGTCGCAGGATCAGTCGTCCTCGAGGATCGAGTCGGGCTGGATGTCGATCCTGGCGCCCGTGAGCTTCGCCGCGAGGCGGGCGTTCTGGCCCTCTTTGCCGATGGCCAGCGACAGCTGGTAGTCGGGTACGAGAGCACGGACCGCCTTCGTCGAGGCGTCGATGACGAACGCACTCGACACCTTCGCCGGCGACAGCGCGCTGGCGACGAACGTCGGGAGGTCGGGCGAGTAGTCGACGATGTCGATCTTCTCGTTGTTGAGCTCGGCCGTGACCGCGCGGACACGCTGCCCGAGCTCGCCGATGCAGGCGCCCTTGGCGTTGACGCCGGGCTCGGTGGCGCGCACGGCGATCTTGGTGCGGTGGCCGGCCTCGCGGGCAAGCGAGACGATCTCGACGACGCCGGAGGCGATCTCAGGCACCTCGAGGGCGAAGAGCTTGCGAACGAGCGACGGGTGCGTGCGCGACACGGTGACCGACGGCCCCTTGAGACCCTTCGACACGCTCGTCACGTAGACCCGGATGCGCTGGCCGTGCGCGTAGGTCTCGCCGGGCACCTGCTCTTCCGGCGGGAGGATCGCCTCGAACGATCCGAGGTCGACGTGCACCATGCGCGGGTTCGGACCCTGCTGGATCACGCCGGCGACGATCTCGCCCTCGCGGCCCTTGAACTGGCCGAGCACCTTGTCGTCGCCGATGTCGCGCAAGCGCTGGTTGATGACCTGCTTCGCCGCGAACGCGGCGATGCGGCCGAAGTCGTCGGGCGTCTCGACGGCCTCGCCAACGACCTCGCCGTCCTCGTCGCGCTCGATCGAGTACACCGACACGTGGCCGGTCTTGCGGTCGAGCTCGACCCGGGCCGAGGCGCGGTCGGGGTGCGACTCGTGCACGCCCTCGCCGGGCAGGGTCTTCAGATAGGCGGTGAGGATGGCCTGCTCGATGATCTCGACGAGCTCGTCGAACGGGATCTCACGCTCGCGTTCCATCAGTCTCAAGACAGAAAGATCGATGTCCATGCGAGGGGCCTCCCTATTCAGAAATGATGCCGCGCCGAAGACGCCGGAACGGCGGCGTCCATTCTACCCGTTCACGAGGGCCGCGACCGCCTCGGCCACCGGCACCGGAGTGCGCTCGCCCGTGCGGCGGTCCCAGAGCTCGACGACGCCCTCGCCCGCGCTGCGGCCGACGACGACGATCTTCGGGACGCCCAGGAGCTCGGCGTCGCCGAACTTCACGCCGGGCGACACCTTCGGGCGATCGTCGAAGAGCACGTCGAGACGCTTCGCCTCGAGGTCGGCGACGAGCTTCTCGGCGACGTCGTAGACCACCTGGTCCTTGCCCGTGGCGACGACGTGGACGTCGAACGGCGAGACGTTCTCGGGCCAGACGAGGCCCTTCTCGTCGTTGTTCGACTCGGCGATGACGGCCAGGATGCGCGTGACACCGATGCCGTACGAGCCCATGGTCACCGTGACCTGCTTGCCGTTCTCGTCGAGCACCTTGAGGCCCAGGATCTCGGCGTACTTGCGCCCGAGCTGGAACACGTGCCCGATCTCCATGCCGCGCGCCGTCTCGATGGGGCCGGAGCCGTCGGGCGCGGGGTCGCCCTCGCGGACCTGCGCGACCTCGAGCACTCCGTCGGCGGTGAAGTCGCGGCCCATGACGAGGTTCGTGACGTGGACGCCCTGGGCGTCGGCTCCTGTGGCCCAGGCGGAGCCCGAGACGATGCGGGGGTCGACGTAGTAGCGGATGCCGGTGAAGCTCTCGGATCCGAGCGCCCGCGGGCCGATATAGCCCTTGACGAGCCCCTTGTTCTTGGCGAAGTCGGCATCGGTGGCGGGCTCGACCTCGGCCGGGTAGAAGGCGACCTCGACGCGCTTCATGTCGACCTCGCGGTCGCCGGGGAGCCCGACGGCCACGATCTCGCGCGTGCCGTCGAGGTGCGTGAGAGCCAGGATGACGTTCTTCAGCGTGTCGGAGCCCGCCCACGGGCGGTCCGCCCGCGGCGCCACCTCGTTCAGGTACGCGACGAGAGTGTCGATCGTCGGGGTGTCGTGCGGTGCGAGCTCGGTCGCCGGGGCCAGGCCCTCGAGCGGGATCTCGTCGGGGACGATCGTCGTGAACGCCTCGACGTTGGCCGCGTAGCCGCCGGCGGAGCGCACGAAGGTGTCCTCGCCGACCTCGGTGGGGTGCAGGAACTCCTCGCTCTTCGAGCCGCCCATCGCGCCGGCGTCGGCCTTGACGATCACGTAGGGCAGGCCGAGCCGGGTGAAGATGCGCTCGTAGGCGTCGCGCTGCGCCTGGTAGCTGCGGTCGAGGCCCTCGTCGGACGAGTCGAACGAGTAGGCGTCCTTCATCGTGAACTCGCGGCCGCGGAGGAGGCCGGCGCGAGGCCGTGCCTCGTCGCGGTACTTGTCCTGGATCTGGTACAGCGTGACCGGGAGGTCCTTGTACGACGAGTAGAGGTCTTTCACGAGGAGGGTGAAGGGCTCCTCATGGGTGGGCGCCAGGAGGTAGTCGGCGTCCTTGCGGTCCTTCAGGCGGAACATGCCGTCGCCGTACTCGGTCCAGCGACCGGTCGCCTCGTAGGGCTCGCGGGGCAGGAGCGCCGGGAAGTGGACCTCCTGAGCGCCGGCGCGGGCCATCTCGTCGCGGATGATCCCCTCGATCTTCGCCTTGACCCGCAGGCCCAGCGGGAGCCACGCGAACACGCCCGGCGCCTGACGGCGGATGTAGCCGGCGCGCACGAGCAGCCGGTGGCTAGTCACCTCGGCGTCGGAGGGGTCTTCTCGGAGGGTGCGGACGAAGAGCTGGGAGAGGCGCGTGGACACGCCACAACCCTACCGGCCGGGCGTCGCGCGCCCCGCCCGCGGCGAGGTCACCAGGGCTTGGAGGTGCCGGACTGCTGCTGGTCGAACTGCCTCTGGCGGTTCTGGTCCTGCTGCTGTTGCTGCTGCGCCTGGCCGTCCTGCTGCTGGAGCTGCTGCAGGGGGTCGTTGCCGGACGAGCCTCCGGAGCCGGAACCCCCTGATCCTGAGCCCTGGCCCTGGCTCTGACCGCCCTGGCCCTGCCCCTGGCCGCTCTGACCCTGCGGGTTCTGGCCGGAGCCTGAGCCGCCGCCCTGCGAACCCTGCCCCTGCGAGCCCTGGCCCTGGCCGTTCTGCTGCCCCTGCGATCCCTGCCCCTGACCCTGGCCGTTCTGGCCCTGCTGCTGTTGCTGGGCCTGCTTCTGCTTCTGCAGCAGGCGGTTCCGGGCGTCCTGCGGCGGCTTCTTCGTCTTCGGCGTCGCATTCGTGTCGGGGTCGCGGAAGCAGCCCTGCGTGGCGCCGTCGTAGAGCGACAGCGCGTGCTTGTAGTACGCCTCGGCCTGGTCGTACTGCTGGTCGCGCACAGCACTGTCGCCCTGCTCCTCGACGACGAGGAGGAGGTCGGTGCGCACCATGCAGGCAGCGCCCGTGTCGCTCTTCGGCACGAGGGCCAGCGACGACTCGAGCTCGGTGCGGGCGTCGGTCAACAAGCCGATCCTGGCCAGGCCGGCACCGCGGTCGAAGTGCTGCACCCACGGCTCGAACAGGTTGGCGATCGAGAGCCCGTCGGCCGCCCCGACGCTGGTGTCGTAGGCGCGGCCGGCGTAGGTCGCCTGCGAGGTGAGGGCGAGTGCCGGCAGGCTCAGCAGCTTGAGGGCCACGAGCAGCACCACGACGATCACGGGCGCGGAGGCGAGGAGGACTCGGCGGCGCCAGGCGCGTTGGTGGGCGACGAGTGCGGGATCCTGCGCCCTGGCCTCGTCGAGGTCGGGGATGTGCTCGGGCCGCGGCGGAGGCGCCACCTCGGGCAGCGTGGCGGTCATCGCGCTGCTCCCCTCGTCTGCGGACGACGCGGGCCCGGGCCGGGGCCCGCCGAGCGTCGCGGCGAGCGTACCTCGCCGAGCGCTCTGGCCACCACGGCGATCTCGACGAACAGCAGCAGGAACACCAGGATCGCGGGAACCCAGTACAGGTCGAGCATCGACGCCGTCCGCCCCGCCTCACTCACGATGTGGCCGCGCTTGGCGGGGTCGACGACCGATGCCAGCGATGCTCCGGCCTCGCGGTGGAGGTACGGCACGCCGAGCTGGGCGGCGATCGTGCGGAGGTTCGCCGGGTCGATGTGCGAGATCGCGTCGGGGTCGCCGGGTTTCGTCGTGTCTTTGATGTACGACTTGGTGGAGTACTCGTCGCCGTAGCCGTCGAACGTCCGCATGCGTCCGCCCTGGCTCGTGCCGTAGCCGAGGACTCCCCCGCCGTCGGTGTTGGCGTGTGCCGCCGAGAAGGATCCGGGAGCCGAAGAGATCGTCTGCTCGCCGTCGCCGAGGTAGTAGACGACGTTCGCGCGCTGCGGGTGGGAGCGATGAGCGGAGGCGAGCGTCGACGCCAGCAGCGAGTTCGCCTCGCTGATCGACGAGCCGTGCGAGTATTTCGTGATCTCCTGCCGCATGGCCTTGACGGCCGTGACGAGGGCGGACGAGTCGGAGGTCAGCGGCACCCGGAGCTGCGCCGAGCTGTCGAACGTGATCAGCGAGAAGCGGGCACCGGCCAGGTCGTCGGTGATGCGCTCGATGTCGCTTCGCATGCCGTCGAGGCGCGGCTTGTCGCCGTCCCAGTCCTGCGCGACGGAGCTCGACGTCGTGTCGACGACGAAGTAGACGTTGAGCTCGGCGACCGACGCCTGCGACGAGCCGCCGGGGATGCCGGGGCGGGCGACGACGACGAGCATCAGCGCCACGATGAGCCCGCGACGGACCCACGCCAGCATCATCCGTCGGCTGGAGCGCTCGGCGACAGCGCGCCAGGCGGCGAACCCCACCCCCGCCACTGCGACGACGACGATCAGCCACACCGGCAGGAGCGGCTGCCACACGAGCCCGTTCACAGCCTCACCCGCCAGAGCAGGCCGAGGACCGCGAGGACCAGGAGGAGGGCCGCGATCGCGAACGGCGCGGGATGGTCGGTGACGACCAGCCGCTTCGACCCGGTGAACAGCCCGGCCTCCTGCCGGTCGATCTTCTGGACGATCGAGGGCACGGTGTCGTTGTCGCCGAGCGCGTAGAACCCTCCGCCGGTCGAGTCGGCCTGCGTCTTGAGGTCGAGGGCGACCGAGTCGAGCGTGCCGTCGGCCTGGTCGTTGACCGGGTCGATCGCGTACACGCGCACGTTCTGCTTCGTCGCCAGCGCCGCGGACTGCGTCAGGGTGAGCAGCGGCTCGCCGTTCACGTAGTTGTCGGTGGCCAGAACGATCGACTTCGGTCTCGTCGAGCCTTTGTCGCCGTCGAAGCCGAGGACGCAGGAGGCGAGGCCGTCGCCGATCAGCGAGGCACCCTGGCCCAGCTCGGTTCCCTGCCAGTACTGGACGCCCTTCTCGCCCTGCGAGCGGAACGAGTCGCGGTAGGTGGTGAGCTCGCTCTTCACGTACGAGTAGTCGTCGGTGAGCGGGAAGACGGTGACCGCAGAGCTGTCGAAGATCGTCAGGCCGATCCGCTCGCCGTGGAGGTCGGACGCGAGCGAGGCGAACGTGTCGACGATCTTCGCGTCGACGTCGGTCATCGACCCCGAGACGTCGAGGCAGAGCATGATGTCGCGCTTGTACGACTGCGGGGTGACCGTCTCGACGCTCGCCGAGCGCGACGCCAGCAGCACGCCGGAGGACGCCGCGACGATCACGAGGACGAGGAGGGCGCCGAGGAGCGTCCGGTAGCGACGGAGGACGCGACGGTACTCGGGGAGGGCCGTGAGGCGTTCGCTGTGGGCGACGGGCGTGCCGCGGGAGGCTGTGCCCGTGCTCCTGCGCCGCCACAGCACGTACAGGCCGGCGCCCAGAAGGGCCGCGCCGAGGGCGGCGAGAGGCATCCACCAGAAGATCAGTTCCACGAGCGCACCACCTCTCGGGCCGTCGCGACGGCCTCGGCGGCATCCGTCTCGGACGAGGCGCGGAACGCGGGCGGGTAGTAGCCCTCGACCGCCCCGGTCACCGTCGGGAGTCGGGCGAGGCGGAGATCGGAGAGGGTCATCACCTGGGCGTCGACGCCCGACGCCTCGGAGGCGAAGAACCGCAGCAGCAGGCTCAGGCGTCTCGCCACGGCGCGGTCACCGAGTCGGCCGGCGCGGTGCTCGGCCTCGACCTCGTCGATGAGACCCGCGTACTTCGCCTGCAGGAGGCGCAGGTCGGCCGGGCGACGGGGCGCCTCGACGACCGGTCGCGGCACGCGGGTGCGGCTGAAGCGCGACACGAAGACGAACCAGGCGACGACGAGCGCGACCAGCAGAACGCCGATCACGAGGTAGAGCGCCCACCACTCGTACTGCGCGGGCCCGAAGAAGCCCCTATCGCCCAGCACGGCGCTGCTTCTCGAGGAGCGCGAGGAGCCCGGGGACCACCTCGTCGCGACTGGCGATGCGGTGGCTCACGACGCCCAGCTGCGCGAGCCGCTGCTCGGTGGACTCGGCCGTCTGCACGGCGGCCTCCTCGAACAGGGCGGCGAGGCGTCGGTTACCGCGCACGTAGGCGGGGAGGGCGGCGACCTCCTGCACGTCATAGACCTCGCCCGGACGCTCGGCGCGTCGCATGAGGTCGGCGTCGCCGATGGTCAGCCAGAGGATCTCGTGGCGAGTGCGCAGGCGTCGCAGGATCGCCACATGCCCCTCGTCGAGAGCGAGATCGTCCGTGACGACCAGCAGCATCGAACGTGTGCGCAAGGCCCGCGCGACCGAGTCGAGCAGGGCCCGGACGTCGCTCCTCGGCGCCCCCAGCGACACGCGCTCGTCGACGACCCGCAGGAGGCGCTCGAGATGCTCGTCGCGCTGCCCGCCCGGATACGACCGCACGCCCGACTCGTCGCCGACCGTGAGCGCCACGACGTCGCCGTGCTGGGCGGCGATCCAGGCCAGCGCGCCGGCGGCGAGGATCGCGATCTCCTTCTTGCTCTCGCCGCTCTCGGCCGTCGCCGCCATGTTGCGGCCCGCGTCGACGAGCAGCACCAGCTGGTGCCGACGGGAGGCGATGTAGCGCTTCACCAGGGGCTCGTCGTGGCGGGCCGACGCCTTCCAGTCGATGTCCTTGACCTCGTCGCCCGGCACGTAGGCGCGCAGGTCGTCGAAGTCGTGGCTCCGGCCGCGATGGATCGACGCGTAGCCGCCCTCGAGCAGGTCGAGGGTCTTGCGGTGAGCGACGATCGACATCGTCGTCTTCACCCGGAGCAGGAGCCCGGCCACGGCCTACGGCGTCTGCACCGCGGCGAACACGGCGTCGATGATGGTCTCGGGGCGCACCTCGTCGGCCGCGGCCTCGTAGCCGAGGATCAGCCGGTGGCGGAGGACGCCGTGGCGGAGGTGCTTCACGTCGTCGGGGATCACGTAGTCGCGCCCGTTCAGCAGGGCGAGGGCGCGCGCCGCCTGCGTGAACGCGATGCTCGCGCGCGGGCTGGCGCCGAACTGGATGTAGTCGGCCAGGGTGCCGGCGATGTACTCCCCCGGGTGGCGCGTCACGTAGATGATCTGGACGATGTAGTTGACGATCGACTGATCGATGTAGACCCGCTTGGCGAGGTCTTGGAGCAGGCGCACGTCGTCGAGGTGGACGCCGGTGCTCCGCGCCGCTCCGGGCTGCTCGGGCTCGTAGACGCCGGCCTCGATGCGCCGGATGATCTCGGCCTCCTCGGCCGGGGACGGGTAGTCGAGCACCTCCTTGAGGAGGAAGCGGTCGAGCTGCGCCTCGGGCAGCTGGTAGGTGCCCTCCTGCTCGATCGGGTTCTGCGTGGCGAGCACCAGGAAGGGCTGTGGGAGCCGGTAGACCGTGCCGCCGATCGACGTCTGGCGCTCCTGCATCGCCTCGAGCATGGCCGACTGCGTCTTCGCGCTCGACCGGTTGATCTCGTCGAGCAGCACGAAGTTGGAGTGGACCGGACCGAGCTGCGTGACGAACGTCGCCGCCTTGGCGTCGTAGATCTGCGTGCCGGTGATGTCGCTCGGCAGGAGGTCGGGCGTGCACTGGATCCGGCGGAAGCTCGCGTCGACCGCCTGCGCGAGGGTCTGCGCGGCCGTCGTCTTGGCGAGGCCCGGGACGCTCTCGAGGAGCACGTGCCCGCCGGTGATCAGAGCGACCAGGAGCGAGTCGCGCAGGCCGATCTGACCGACCACCTTCGCCGCGAACGCGCTGGTGACGCGCTCGACGATCGCCCGCGCACGGGTGATCTCGTCGCTCGTGATCGGCGGTGTCGTCGCGGTGGTGTCGGTCACCGGATCAGCCTAAACCAGTGCCGCGCGGGCACCGACTCGCGGCTCAGGCCGTCACGACCTCGGGCGAGCCCACGGCACCGGGAGGCATCTCGTCGGCGAGCCGGTTGGCCTCGCGGATCAGCGTCTCGACGATCTCGGACTCGGGCACGGTCTTGATGACCTCGCCCTTGACGAAGATCTGGCCCTTCCCGTTGCCCGACGCGACGCCGAGGTCGGCCTCACGCGCCTCACCGGGGCCGTTGACGACGCAGCCCATGACGGCGACGCGCAGCGGCACGCTCATGCCCTCGAGGCCCTCGGTGACGTCGTTGGCAAGCTTGTAGACGTCGACCTGGGCGCGGCCGCAGCTCGGGCAGCTGACGATCTCGAGCTTGCGCTCGCGCAGGTTGAGGGACTGCAGGATCTGCAGGCCGACCTTCACCTCTTCGGCCGGCGGCGCGCTCAGCGACACCCGGATCGTGTCGCCGATGCCCTCGGAGAGCAGGATGCCGAACGCGGTCGCGCTCTTGATCGTGCCCTGGAAGGACGGGCCGGCCTCGGTGACGCCGAGGTGCAGCGGCCAGTCGCCGCGCTCGGCGAGCAGGCGGTAGGCCTTCACCATGACGATGGGGTCGTTGTGCTTGACCGAGATCTTGAAGTCGTGGAAGTCGTGCTCTTCGAACAGCGAGGCCTCCCACACGGCGCTCTCGACGAGCGCCTCGGGCGTGGCCTTGCCGTACTTCTGCAGCAGGCTGGGCTCGAGGGAGCCCGCGTTCACGCCGATGCGGAGAGACACACCCGCGTCTTTGGCCGCCTTGGCGATGGCCCCGACCTGGTCGTCGAACTTACGGATGTTGCCCGGGTTCACGCGGACTGCGGCGCAGCCGGCGTCGATGGCCTGGAAGACGTACTTCGGCTGGAAGTGGATGTCGGCGATCACCGGGATCTGCGACTTCTTCGCGATGATCGGCAGCGCGTCGGCGTCGTCCTGGCTCGGCACCGCGACACGCACGATGTCGCAGCCGGAGGCGGTGAGCTCGGCGATCTGCTGCAGCGTGGCGTTGATGTTCGGCGTCGGCGTCGTGGTCATCGACTGGACGCTGATCGGGGCGTCGCCGCCGACGAGCACCTTGCCGACCTTGATCTGCCGCGACTTGCGACGCGGGGCAAGGGTTTCGGGGACTTTGGGCATTCCGAGGTTCACTGCAGGCACGTTCTCATCGTAAGCCTCGGTGCTGACAGTGAGGCCGCGCTCGGCGGGTTCCCAGCGGCCGAGGACGGATGTGTCGGCGCCGACAGCTGGATGTCTGGCCGCCGGCCCGACCGGGCGGGGTCAGCCCAGCGAGATGGGATTGACGATGTCGGCGTAGATGAGGATCGCGCTCATGACGCCGAGGACCGCGACGACGGCCATGGTCAGGGGTGCCGCCTTCGCGATGTCGATCGGCCCCGGGTCGCGACGCTTGAACACCTTGGCGAAGAAGCGGCGGACTCCCTCGATGATCGCGCCGGCGATGTGCCCGCCGTCGAGCGGCAGCAGCGGGATCAGGTTGAACACGAAGAGCGCGACGTTGAGGCTGGCGAGCAGCCCGACCAGGGTCGAGAGGCGGTCCAGGATCGGCACGGAGTGGAGCGTCGCGACCTCGCCGGCGAGCCGGCCGACGCCGAAGACGCTCACCGGACCGTTCGGGTCGCGCTTCTGCCCGGTGAAGGTCGACTCGGCCGTCTGGACGACCTTCTGCGGCAGGTGCACGATCAGGGAGCCGACCTCGGTCACGTTGCTCCAGACCGCGGGGAGGACGGCCGTCAGCGGCTCCTGCTGGCGCTCGTAGGCGGCGCCGATGCCGACGAAGCCGACCTCCTCGGTCTCCTTCTTGCCCGCGGCGTTCAGGACGTAGTTGCCGCTGGAGTCGGTCTTGTAGCGCTCCGACCGCAACGGGGTCACGTGGAGGGTCTTCAGAGCGCCGTCTCGGCGCACCACCACGTCGAGGGTCGTGCCCGCCGACTTCTGGATGATCGCGGTCGACTGGGTCCAGCTCGTGATCTGCGTGCCGTCGATCGAGACGATGGTGTCCTTCGGTCGGATGCCGGCCGCCGCACCCGGCGACGGAGTCGCACCGGCGGGGCACGAGGTCGCGGTCGACGAGGCCGGGAGGACGCACTCCGAGACGCTCCCGACGGTCGTCGAGACCTGCTGGGTGCCGAAGCCGCAGAGCACCACGGCGTAGAGCACGATCGCGATGAGGAGGTTCATCACCGGGCCGCCGAGCATGATGACGATGCGCTTCGGCACGGCCAGCCGGTAGAACGTGCGGTCGTCCTCGCCCGGGGCGACGGTCTCGGCGCTGGCGTCCCGGGCATCCTGCGTCAGGGTGCCGAAGATGCTCGTGGTGGCGGTGCGGGCGCCCGGACCGGCCGCGGCGCCGACCAGGGCGTCTTCGGCGACCTCGACGGTCTTCTGGGGCGGGAACATGCCCGACATCGAGATGTAGCCGCCGAGCGGGATGGCCTTGACGCCGTACTCGGTCTCGCCGCGCTGAGTCGACCACAGCGTCGGCCCGAAGCCGATCATGTACTGCCCGACCTTCACCCCGAACCGCTTGGCGGGGATCAGGTGTCCGATCTCGTGTAGGCCGATCGACAGGACGAGGCCCACGACGATGACGACGATGCCGATCACGAAGAGCAGTGCGGTTTCCACGCGGACGAGCGTACGTGACTCAGGCCATGAACTGGCCGTGCGCGCCCTGGACGCCCGGGTCCACGTCCGAACGGTAGCGCCGGGGCTTCCCCTCGCCCAGGCCCGCCGGCGTGTCGACACGAGTGACGGTGACGTCGCGTCTCAGGAGCAGCGAGAGGGTCCGGCGGATGAGGTCGGCGTCGCCGCGGACGATCGTCGCCGTCACGTCTCCCGAGAGCTCCTGCGCCACCGACCAGCCCAGGGCTCCCCCGGTCTGCAGGTGCTGGGTGAGGTCGACGCACGGCACCGCGGCTCCGTCGCCCGCGAGGAAGACCGTGGCCTCGCGGCCCTCGAGATCGGCCAGGGCCGGTCGGCCGTCGACGCGCAGGAGCCGCCCGAAGTCGCCCGTGCGATACCGGACCAGCGGCAGCAGGGGGTTCTCCCCCGCCGTCACCACGATCTCGCCGAACTCGCCCTCGCCCAGCACGTCGCCCGCGGGTGAGACGATCTCGACGACGAGCCTGCGGTCGAGGACGAACAGCGGCCCGCCGTCGACGCTCGCGGCGATGGGCCGCGTCTCGTGAAGCCCGTAGACGTCGATGACGGGGCACCCGTACGCGTCGTGCAGCGCCTCCCGGAGCGGCCGCTCGAGGTGCATGGCGCCCGAGACGATCGCCAGCGGGTGCAGGGCTCCGACGAGGGCCGGGTCGAGCAGGTCGCCCAGGCTGGTCGGATTGCCCGTGAGGACCTGGGGATCCTGCGCCCGGAGGAAGCCGTCGCGCTGCGCGGTGTCGCGCCACTGCGAGGGGTGGAGGTTGACCCGCGCCATCGTGGCGAACTCGAAGCTCGACAGCAGGGAGGCGTAGGTGAACGCCTGCCGCTGGTGGACGAGCTGAGCGAGCGCCATGCGCCGAGGGTCGGGCCGCCAGTCGCGGCCCGCGCCGCGAACCAGCGACACGATGAGATGGAAGGTGCGCGCGACGTCCTCGACGTGGTCGGGGATCAGGAGCGCGCTGCCGGACGTGCCCGAGCTCGAGCCGTGGATCATGAGGTCGAAGTCGGCGTCGAGCGGGACGAACGCCGAGACGTCGTCGACGAGGTCGGCGCGGCTCAGCAGCGGGAAGTCGCCGAGAGCGTCGAGTGGCCCGTCGTAGCCGCGGTACGCCGGTAAGCGCCGCGCCGTGGCGAGGTGCTCGTCGAGCCAGCCGTCGAGCGGCAGAGGAGTTCGAGCGCGCACGATGCCGTCGGCCGTGAGCCTGTCGCCCGTGGCGTGGGTCCAGGCCGGCGCGAGCGGGTGGTGGCGGAGGGCTCGGAGTCGGCCTTCGGCCTCGGGCGTCATCGTGGGCCAGCGCTCGGCGTCGGTGAGGACGGCCGTCCAGTGCGGGCGGTACTCGTCGAGCGCGAGCGGGTCGGGCACGTCCGGGTCGGGCCGGCGGTCGGGTGCGTCCGGGTCGGGCCGCCGGTCGTCCATGTCGGTCACTCCATGCTCGGCCGGGCGGCCGCCTCTCGGGCCCTGGCCTCCTCCAGCTTCCGCTTCACCTCGAGGCGGTGCCGCTGCTCGGCGAGGGCGGCCGCCATCGCCTGATTGCGCTGCAGCGAGTCACGCATGGCGAAGAGGCTCCGGGCCGTCTCGAGGTCTTCACCGGCGGGCAGACAGCCTGACCACAGCAGCACGACCCTGGCCGCCTCGTCACGGCGCTCGGCGTCGCTCACCCACTCGCTCGGCGGCACCACGGACGACAGGCGCCAGGCGAGGGCGGCGATGACGCGCGGGGCCCAGAACGGCGACAGCGGGGGCGTGATCGGGCCTATCTCGTCGGTCGACGCGTAGACCCAGAGGCCGATGGCGGCGGCCTGCCGAGCCGAGGGGACGCCGCTCGAGGCGATGTCGGCGAGGGTCTCGACGAGCTGGGCGCCGACTCCGCTCCTGCGCTCGGCCGGCGGTCCGCCCGCGGTGGACAGGCGGTAGAGGTCGTCGAAGACGTCCCCGGCCAGGGCGACCAGGTCGACGGCGTCGTCGAGGAAGACCTTCGGCACCGACGAGATGCGCGCCGAGATGTCATCGACGGCAGGGCCGGGCCGTGCGGAGTCCCAGGCGGCGACCTCGTCGTCTCCGCGCCGAATCCAGCGGTCGAGCACGTCCGTCTCGGCGGTCGCCGCCTGCGAACCCCGGCGGAAGCGGGAGAAGAAGTCAGCCACGTGCACCTCGCCTGGATCCGGCCGCTGTGCCCGTGACCTCGGGCGGAGCGAGCAGCCGACGCGCGAGCTCGACGCACGCCTTCGGGGCGTCGCGCATGTCGTCGACGTACAGGGTGTCGTAGCCGGCGTCGCGTGCCTCCTCCTCGACCGAGCGCCGGGGGTCCTGCACGAGCAGGGTCGCGGTGTCGAGGCGTCGTCGCACGTCGGCCGCCACCCCGGTGCCCGCCGACTGGCCGGCGCCGAAGAGCGACGACAGCCCGTCGTCCGAGAGCACGACGACGTGGCGGCGCTCCCCCAGGTGCGGCGGCGTGCGATAGCGGGAGGCGTACAGGTCGAGGGGAAATACCGTGCCGCCGGCGAAGAACGTCGTGAGGTACGCGAACGCGAGGGTCCGGTCGCGGGTGAACCCCTCCATGCCCGCCACCTGGCCGGCGCCGCTGAACGACGTCACGCGGACACGGCCTCCGCCCCGGAGCGCCGACAGGAGCAGGATCGTCCCGGCGAGCACCGCCGGCGAGCCGCTCGACGGCGACGGCATGGACCCGGACGAGTCGATGTACAGGTCGAGGTGCACGCTCTCGCGCGGCGGCGGCGGGGCGTCGGGCACGCTGTCCCGCCGCAGGGTCGTGACGCCGGGGATCACCGTCGTGCCGCGCCCGAGGGTCTCGACCCAGTCGATCGCCGAGAGGTCGTCGCCAAGCGACCACTCCTCCAGCGCACCCGGGATCGCGTCGTCCGCGGCGACCGGGGCGACCGACGCCTGCACGAGCGGCCTCACCCAGGGCTTCGCCTCGGCCTGGTACCAGGCGGAGAGCACCGCGGCCTGGTCGCTGGCGGCGTAGAGGCGCAGGGTGTCGGCGGCGCCGTAGCCCTGGCCGGCCGAGGTTCCGGCTGCTCCTGCGCCCTGATCGAGGCCGACCGCGGCGGGGTGCTCCGGCGTCTCGTGCAGGCGCGCGTCGGCCAGCACCGCGACGAGATCGCCGGGCGACGCCGGGCCCTGGCCGAGCTGACCGCCGCACACGGAGCCGGCTCCGGAGGGCGCAGGATCGCGAATGCCCGACGCCCTCTGCTGCTCGGCGAAGTACCCCGCCGCGATCATGCCGAAGCGCAGCGCGCCGCTGACCGGATCGGCCCCGAAGGTGCGGACGGTGTCGGCGAGGGCCTGCGCGTCGAGTTCCGGATCGGTGAGCGCGAGTCCGTCGAGGGCCGCCTCGAGGGCCCGGCGATCGGCGAACGCCCGGGCGAGATCGTCGGAGGCAGCCTGCTCTGCTCGCGCTGGTGCCGCACCGGTCGAGCCGTGGTGCGCCGGTTCGGGCGCCGCCGGCGCGTGCCTCGCGGCGAGGGTGCCGGCCGGTCTCGACCACAGCATCTCGTAGGCGCGCAGCACGACCCACCACAGGCGGTCCTGCGAGGAGGCGTGCGACAGGATGCGCCACATCGCGATCATCTCGGGCTCGACGGGCCCGCCCGCGTCCGTCGCACGATCGACGTCGCGCAGCCGCTGGAGCTCGGCGACGCGGACGTTGATGAGCATGTCCGACCACACGTTCGAGCACCAGCCGGCGATCTCGGGGACGGTCTCGTCGACGACGCCGGTCGCGGCGAGCGCGCGTGCCATCTGATGCCGGATCTTGAGGGAGTCCTGCTTCGTGCTCGGCGAGAGCACGTGGTGGCCGATCTCGTGGGCGAAGATCGACTCGAGGCATCCTTCGATGCCGTGCGCCGCCGGATGCCGGAGGTCGAACCAGACCTGCGGCGGGAACGAGAACCAGGCGAACGACCCCTCGTGCGCGTCGGGCCGGGCGAGCGGGTCGTGAAGGGAGACGCCCCAGAGCGCCTGGGCGGACTGCCAGGCGGCGCGCTGCTCGGGCGTGAGCGGGAGCGCGTTCATGCGGCGCCCCGCATCAGATAGGCGAGGTAGGAGGTCGGCGACGTGACGAGTCGCACGGTGTCGGTGTCGGTGCCGGAGCCGGAGCCGGTGGCAGTGGCCGTGCCGCCCGGTTGCGAGGCGTCGTCCGCGCGCCGCAGCCTGGCGCCGAAGACGTCGGCCACGACCTCCCAGGACTCGTCGCCGCTCATGAGGCGGAACACGCCGGGCGCCACTGTGACGGTCTCGCGCGGCGGAGCGGTCCACGGGCCCCACAGGCCGCGGAAGCCTCCGACGCTGCCGACGACCCGCAGGCCTGCGCCATCGTCGGTCGGCGGCCAGGCGAAGGGGTCGCGCTCCTGGGCGCGGGCGAACTCGCCGACGCGGTCGGCGGGCAGGCCGAGGGCGGCGCCGGCCACCTCGGGGCCGAGGCCGGCGTCGGCGAGGCGACCGCGTGCATCCTGCGCCAGGTCGATGACGCCCGAGCGCCAGGCGGCGAGCGACGACAGGGCGAGGAAGTCGCCACCGGGATCGGTGCGGACCGCGGCGCCCAGGAAGTGCAGGTAGAGCGCGGGGTCGCCGCCCCAGGCCGCGACGTTCTCGACCGACTGCGCGACGTCGTACTCGCTCACGACAGGCGGCTCGGAGCCGGGATCGACGATGATCCCCTCGTTCACCGCGTGACCGGGTCGGCGCGTCATGTCAGCGCCCGCCGTCGAGCCACAGCAGGTAGTTCGTGTATCGCTGGTGGAGGTACTTGAGGGTGAGCAGGTCGTCGTAGTGGCGACCGTAGAGCTTGCCCTGCTTCGCGACGGCCGCGATCTGCGACTCGATCGACGTGATCCGGCGTGACGCCTCCACGCTCGAGACGCCGTCGAGGCCCTGGCCGAGCTGGGCGAGCAGGTCGCCGACGGGGTCGCGCTTCTCGAGCAGGAGATGCCCGAACAGCTGCCGCGACTGTGCGAAGAGGTCGGCGAGCCACGACACCTGGTCGTGCGCCAGCTCGACGTCGTCGCCCTGGTCGAAGCGGGGGTGCGTGGGGTTCGGGAGCAGCTTGCCGCGAAGCGCGAACGGGAGCACCGCCGCCACGTCGTCGAGGCCGACGGCCGGCTGGCCGCGGAAGAACGCGATCGCCTTGGCGTAGGTGATGAGGGTCTGCAGCGACCTCACCGACAGGCTGTTCAGGGTCTGGGCGCCGAGGTCGACCTGGAGGTCGGCGCCGGAGTTGCTGTCGATGACCTCGCCGACCTGGCCGCCGGAGGTCGATACCGTGTCTTTGGTGCGGTACTCGAATCGTCGGCCGCCGTGCTGCACGAACTCGAAGTGCGACGCGAAGAACTCGATGTGGCGCCTCACGATCGGCGGCACCGGAACGGCGCGGATCGCGGCCTCCAGGTCGCGCTGCTCGTCGGGCGTCAGGATCAGCTCGGCGGGCACGTGCTCCTCCGGCTTCTCGCCGGCCTCGATGCGGGTCACGAGCTCGTCGAAGAATCGGCTGTTGAAGCCCATCGCCGCGACGGTGACGTCCATGCGGTCACGCAGGGCCTGGATCACGGGGAACGTGCCGCCGCCGGCGTCGTCGTTGGCCGTGAAGAACCAGCTCTCGACGCCCGACGGCGGACTCGTCGTGAGCATCTGGTCGTGACTCTCGACGTAGCCTTCAGCCACCATCGTGAGGAGCGCCGACTGCGTCTTGGTCGGGATCCGGTTGTACTCGTCGACGATCTTGACGGGTCGTTTCAGCCAGTCTCGCCAGGCGATGGAGATCTCGGCGAGACTGCCCGCCTGCACGAGGTCGCGCGGCAGGGGCATGCCCACGAGATCCGAGATGGTGAGCTGGGGCTGACCCTGCTGCACGCTGCGGCGAACGTCGGCGGGGGTGGACCCGGTGAGCACGCCCATGAGGATCGCAAGCGTGGTCTTGCCCCGGCCCGGGCCGCCGACGAGCAGGCACTTGCCGCCCACCGCCATGGTGAGCAGAGGGATCAGCACGTTCGACGAGTACGACTGGTCGGTCGGGAGGTGGAGTTCGGCGCCGGCATCGCCGAGCTCGAAGCGCACCGGCTGGCCGCGCGAGAACTCGATGTCGTAGAAGGGCGAGATGACCGCCTGGTTCACGAGCCAGAAGTACGCGCGGCGGAGCTTCTCGTCGAGCGGCGCCGCCTCGGCCTGCGGCTTCGCGAAGAGGTCCTCCGCGCGCAAACCGCCGGGCGGCGGTGGCGCGGACGACCTCGTCGGCGACTGCGACAGACGGTTCCAGCGATCCCCCAGGGCCATGCCGACCACCCTAGCGAGACGGGCCGGTGCCGGTCGCCGACGCGGCCTGCCTCGCCCCGGTCGACTCCCGCCCCGCCCCGGTCGACTCCCGCCCCGCCCCGGACGACTCCCGCCCCGCCCCGGTGACGGACGGATCGGTGAGCGGCACGGCGTACGTCAGCGCGCGACGCACGGTCTCAGCGATCGCGGGCAGGGCCTGCTCGACGCGCTCCGCGACCGTGCCCGTGACCTCGAGCCACGGGACCTCGCGCGCCGCGAGCTCGTCGCGAAACCGCTGCTGCATGGCGTGCCGGATGTGCTCGCCGTCGCGGTAGCCGTCCTGCACGAACGGGATGTCGTCACCGGTGAGCACATAGAGTGCAGGAGCATGGGCACTCGCCCGGGCGAGGACGGCAGGTGCGGGGCTCCCCACATAGCGCTCGTGCCAGAGGGCGGTGGCCAGGACGTCGGTGTCGCAGAGCAGCAGCGGACGCGGAACCCGCCGGAGCGCCGCGTCCTCCAGCCCGATCTGCCGATCGACGATGAGATCGAACTCGTCGCTGCGCCACGGCGTCTCGAGCCCTCCCTCGCGGACGATCGTGTGCTCGCGGCCGTACTCGGGCACCCACAGCGTCTCGAGGCGCTCGGC
This sequence comes from Frondihabitans australicus, assembly GCF_003634555.1. Lineage (NCBI taxonomy): Bacteria > Bacillati > Actinomycetota > Actinomycetes > Micrococcales > Microbacteriaceae > Frondihabitans > Frondihabitans australicus. The sequence goes on along the minus strand of NZ_RBKS01000001.1, from coordinate 997,023 downwards.
CAGGGCCTCGGCCAGAGTCGTGCTGCCCGTCGACTCGGCGCCGAGCACCACCACCCGGGGCGCGAGGGTCGCGCGCACGCACGGAGCGAGAGCCCACCAGCTCGCGGCGGGATCGTCGCGCACGGCCGTCCCCGAGATCGGCGTCGCGGTCCGGTCGGGGTCGACGCACACCCATTCGGCGCCCAGCCTGTCCGCCAGCTCCTCGCCGTACGAGTCGCTCGAGAAGACCGCGTCGACCGGCCCCGGCAGCAGGCTCTCGATCACCCGCATGTGGAGTTCCCAGACCGCAGGATCGCCATAGTCGATCGGCGCGTCGTCCATCGCGGACACCACCGTCGCCGTCGGATGCTCCTCACGCAGCCACGCCACCCGCGTCTCCAGCGGGATCGACTCCACGCTCGAGCCGAGCACCTCCACCACGAGCTCCTCGCACGCCACGAGTCCCGCCCGGATCAGGTTCGAGTGACCGGCGTGCAGCGGGTAGAACTTGCCGAGGACGAGCCCCCGCGCGAAGCGCTTCGCCCGGCCGGTCGCGAGGGCGTCAGCCACGGAGGGAGGTGGGGACGGTCGCGGGGTGAGCAGCTTCGGTCGGCGGGGTTCCCGATCCTGCGCCCTGCTGCCGACGCCGGGCGTGCACCCAGCCGCGGTAGCCGGCCGCGCACATCGCGATGAAGAGCAGGTAGAGGCCGCCGGTGATCCACAGGCCCTTGACGAGGTAGAGGCCGACGTAGGCGACGTCGACGGCGATCCAGACGAACCAGTTCTCGATCCAGCGGCGGTTCAGCATGTACTGGGCCGTGAGGCTGACCGCGGTCGTGGTCGCGTCGGCGATCTGCGTCGTGGAGTTCGTGAAGGCGGTGAGGATCCAGACGAGGGCGGCCGCCATGGCGATCGTGGCCAGCGCGAGCGGGACGATCGCGCGGCGGGGCGTGCTGCCGAGCGCGAGGCCGTCGGCGGTGTCGCGGTGCCGGGCCCAGTCGATCCAGCCCGCGACGCCAAGCGCCAGGTACACGACCTGCAGACCCGCGTCGGCGTAGAGCGCGGCGCCGACGAACAGCCAGATGAACACCAGGTTGTTCGCGATGCCGATGGGGAAGTTCGCGATGTGACGCCGGGCCGCCAGCAGCACGCACGCAGCACCCGTGACGAACCCCAGCACCTCGGTCCAGTTCGCGGCGAGCCAGGTGAGCATGCCATCAGCTTAGGGAACGCCCTGTCTGCCCGTCGCGTGGCCGGGGCGGGGTGTGGCGTGGCAGGGCGTGGGCGGGCCCGGCGAGCCGTGGCGCGGCGTGGCGCGACGGGCCGTGGCGCGGCGTGGCGCGACGGGCCGTGGCGCGGCGTGGCGTGGGCGGCTACGCGCGGCTCAGGATCCGATCCGCCTGGGTGCGCGCCCAGCGCTCGGCGTCGAGAACGCCCTCGAGGTCGGCCGAGGCGGGCTCGTGCGCGTCGACGACCGCCTTGACGGTGTCGACGATATCGAGGTAGCCGATGCGGCCCTCGTGGAACGCGTGGACCGCCTGCTCGTTCGCCGCGTTGAACACGGCGGGGTAGGTCGATCCAGCGCGCCCGACCTCCTTCGCGAGGCCCACCGCGGGGAACGCCGAGTCGTCGAGGGGTTCGAAGGTCCAGGTCTGGACCGTGGTCCAGTCGAGGGGGACGCCGACGCCGGGGACGCGATCCGGCCAGGAGAGCCCCAGCGAGATCGGCAGCCGCATGTCGGGCGGCGAGGCCTGTGCGAGCGTCGACCCGTCGGTGAACTCGACCATCGAGTGGACGATCGACTGCGGGTGCACGGCCACGTCGATCCGGTCGTAGTCGATGTCGAAGAGCAGGTGCGCCTCGATGATCTCGAGACCCTTGTTGACGAGCGTGGCGGAGTTGGTCGTGACGACGAGGCCCATGTCCCACGTCGGATGCGCCAGGGCCGCCTTCGGGCTGACGTCACGGAGGCTCTCGCGCGTCCGACCCCGGAACGGGCCGCCCGACGCCGTGAGGACGAGCCGGCGCACCTCGTCGTGGGTGCCCGAGCGCAGGGCTTGGGCCAGCGCGGAGTGCTCGGAGTCGACCGGGACGATCTGGCCGGGCGCCGCGAGGCCCTTCACGAGGTCGCCGCCGACGATGAGGCTCTCCTTGTTGGCGAGGGCCAGGGTCGCGCCCGAGCGCAGGGCGGCGAGAGTGGGGCCGAGGCCGACCGAGCCGGTGATGCCGTTGAGCACGACGTCCGCGGCGACGGTCTCGACGAGACTGACGGACTCGTCGGCTCCCAGCGCCGTGTGCTCGACGCCGAACTCCGCCGCCTGCTCGGCGAGCTTCTCGCGGTTCGTGCCGGCGGACAGCCCGACGACCTCGAACAGGTGCGGGTTGCGGGCGATGACGTCGAGCGCCTGAACGCCGATGGAGCCGGTCGAGCCGAGGACGATGATGCGACGCATGGGATCGAGCCTAGACGCGCGCGGTCTCGCCGCACGCCCGGCAGCTCACGAGGCCGCCTTCAGCACCCGCGCGATCGCACACGGCGCATCGTCCCGACGGAGTCGGCACGATGTGACGCGTGTGCTCGCGCGGCTATGAAGTTGCCAGAATGTCGATGACGAACACCAGGGTGTCGGTGCCCTTGATTCCCGCGGTGTCGTTGCCGGCCGTCCCGTAGCCGTCCGCGGGCGGCAGGATCGCCACCACCTGCGAGCCGACCGTCTGCCCGGCCAACGCCTTCTTGAACCCGGGGACGACCTGATCGAGCGAGAACGTCGTCGGCCCGGAGCCCCAGCTCTGGTCGAAGACCTTGCCGGTCCGCCAGAGGGTGCCCTGGTACTGGACCGTCACGGACCCCGTGCTCGACACCTTCTCGCCCGAGCCCTTCTTCAGCACCTCGAGCTCGAACGACGACGGCGCCTTGGACGCCGGGATCGTGACCTTGGGCTGACCGGTCGACCTCAGCGACACCCGTGGGAAGCCCGCCTTCGGCGTCTGCGGCGTGCCCGTGGCCCGCAACGGCACGGTGTCGAGGAGGTCGAGGACGATGACGATGTCGTCGCCGGAAGACACACCGAACGACTCCGAGCCGTTCGAGCCGAACATGTCGGAGGCGTCGGCGACCGTGACGGTGCGCGACCCGACGCGAGCGCACTGCATGGCGTCGACGAGCCCCGGCAGGTAGAGGTTCTTGCTCACCGTGAACTGCGTCGAGGGCATGCCCCTGTAGCCGGCCGTCGAGATCTTCTTGCCGGAGGTCGCGTCGTAGATCGTGAAGGCGACGTCGAGGAGGGTGCCCGTCGTCGCCTTGACGCCCGTGCCCTCGATCGCCGTGGTTCGCTCGGTCTTCGTGACGGAGAGCCCCTTGTCGAAGCTCACCACAGGCGCCGTCCCCAGCGTGCCCTGCACCTTCACGGACGTCGCGGCCGTGCCGCTGGCCGGAGCCCCGGTGCAGGAGCCCTGCGCCTCGCCGGTCGCGGCCGGCGTCGACGCGCCGCCGGTCGCGCTCGTCCCTCCCCCGCCGCCGGTGCAGCCGACCAGTGCCAGCGCCACCAGGGGCATGACGGCGAGCGGACCGAGGAGTCGACGCCGAATCACGCGGCGTCCGCCGCAGCCGCGACCGTCGGCTCGTGCTTCACCGGGAAGTTCACCGACGAGGCGATGTAGCACTTCTCGGAGGCGAGGTGGTGCAGCTCCTGAGCCTTCTCGACCATGCTCGCCTCGGCGACCGTGACGCGTGGCCGCAGGGTCACCTCGGTGAAGTGCCCGCCGCCGTCCTTCGTCTGCACCATGGTGCCGATCGCGTCGTCGACATACGCCGTCACCACGACGCCGTTCGTCGAGCACAGCCAGAGGTAGCTCAGCAGGTGGCACTGCGACAGCGCCCCGAGGAGCATCTCCTCCGGGTTCCACCGGTCGAGCGTGCCGCGGAACGGCCTGTCGGCGGAGCCCTGGATCTCGTGCTTGCCGTCGACGGTGAGCACGTGGTCACGCCCGTAGGAGTCGTAGTCGGTCGTGCCGACGCCGCGGTCTCCGGTCCAGGTGGTGCGCAGGGCGTAGTGGTGGTCGAACATTGATCAGGGCTTCCTCTCGACACCCCATCGTTACACTCCCCAGCATGGACGACCTGCACCACGCCCCCTCCTCGCCCACGACTCCCAGCGCGAACGCAGCAGCTCGACCGCGTCATCCCCTCGACGCCGACGGGTCCGTCGAGCTGGCCGTCGTCGAACGCTCGGGTCTCGCCGAGAGCCGCCACCTCGGCGCCGCGGTCGTCGTGAACGCGCAGGGCGACGTGCTGGACGCCCTGGGAGACGCGGAGGCGACGATCTATCCGCGCTCCTGCCTCAAGCCTCTGCAGGCACTCGCGGTGCTCAGGGCCGGAGTCGACCTCGAGGGGGCCCAGGCCGTCCTGGCCATGGCGAGTCATGCGGGCACGCCGGCGCACCAGCAGGTGGTCCGCGACATGCTCGCCCGGTCGAACTCGGGCCCGGAAGACCTGCTCTGCCCACCCGACTGGCCCTATGACAGGGCGACCGCGCGTACGGCGACTGAGAAGACGCGCCTGTTCATGAACTGCAGCGGCAAGCACGCGGCCTTCCTGCTCGCCTGCGAGCGGAACGGCTGGAACAAGAAGACCTACGACGCCCTCGACCACCCGCTGCAGTCGGCGATCCGCGACACGATCGAGGAGTTCGCCGGCGAGCGACCGGATCACGCGGGCGTGGACGGCTGCGGAGCCCCGGTCTACGCCCTGACCCTCCGCGGCCTCGCGACGGGCATCGCGCGGGTCACGGGGGCCGCGACCGCCGACCCGTCGTCGGCGGCGGCGCACCTCACCCGTTCCGTGCTCGCCGACGCCTGGGCTCTCGACGGCACGGGTCGCGCGAACACGGTGACGATCGAGGAGCTCGGCGTCGTCGCGAAGCTCGGCGCGGAGGGAGTCCTGGTCATCGGGACGACGGGCGGCACGGCCGTGGCGCTCAAGATGCTCGACGGCAACCTGCGCGCGGGCACCCTCGTCGCGCTCCGGCTGCTGACCGACCTCGGGGCCGTCGACGCCGACGCCGCTCAGCGGGTCGTCGACCACACCCTCGAACGAGTGCTCGGCGGAGGCGAGGTCGTCGGTTCGATCCGCCTGGGAGCAGCCTTCGGCGGTCGCTGAGACCGCACCCGCCAGCGCGTTCCGGACGCGCCCGAGAGTCACAGGACCGGGTCCATGCCCACCCAGCGCCCGCGCGACTCGGTCGCCACCCGCGCGCAAACCGAGCCGTCGGGGCCGACCCACACCTCCGCCTGGAGCGGATCGTCGCGCACGCCCGCCCCACTCGCGTCCACGCCGAAGGCCGCGCCTCGCCTGAGGACGCTCTCGAACCTCACGGCCGGCCGATCTCGAAGCCCGTACCGGGCGTCCAGCTGCTCACGGTAGGCACGCGCCATCGCCTCGGCCAGCAGCCTCGGGCCCCGCACGACCACGCCGTGACGAGCCTCCACGATGAGAGGCGCGTCGCTGACGCTCACCGCCTCGTCGCCGTCACGCACGACGACTCCGCCCCGCCCGAGGACGAGGAGCTCACGCCCGGGGGTCGTGGGCTCTCGGCAGGGCGTGCAGACGAGCTCGTCGAGAGCGGCTCGCAAGCGTTGCTGCCTCGCGTGCGACGCGCCGGCGAGGGCGGCGCGGAGGGAGCTGCGTGAGCGGGAACGACGTGCTTCGACGAAAGTGATCATGCGTCGATCGAAGCCGATGGCGGCCTCGGCTCCTGCGCCCTGAGCCGATCTGTGGACAACCCGCGGTTGTCCACAGGCCGACCCCGGCCGGTTTCAGCTGACGGTGAAGAACTGCTCGCCGATGTCGATGCGCGAACCGCGCGGAACGCGTACGCGCTTGCCGGGCTCGCAGCGCTTCGCCGGCGCGGCCGGTGGCCTGAGCACGGTGCCGTTGCCCGACCAGCGGTCGGAGATCCACAGCTGGCCGTCGTCCTGGCCGAACTCGAGGTGCGTCTTCGAGACGGACTTGCCGGGGTCGATGATCCGCACGAGAAGATCGATCATGTCGCCCGGCTGCGGCGTCGGCGCGCGCCCGACGAGGCCGGTGCCCTGCACCGTGAAGCTCTCGCCGGTCGAGAACTGCAGCGTGTACGGCTCGCCGAGGGGGCGTCGCGCGACGATCCGGGTCTGCTCGATGTCGTCGATCGGCGAACCGACCGCCCACGGAGCAGCGGGTCTCGGCGACTCGGGAGCGGGTGGCACGGGGGCCATGACCGCGGGGCCGGATTCGGGCGCGTCGTCGACCGGCGTGGCTTTGAGGGGCGCAGGAGCAGGCGAGTCCTCGACCGTCTCGGGCACGGCCGGCACCGACCGTGCGCTCACCGGAGGCGGAGCGGGTTGCGCGACTTCGTCCAGGGGCTGCGTCTCGACCGGCGGGGCGGGAGGCGCGGGCGGTACCGGTGACGACGTGTCGGCGACTGCTGCGTCGCCCCACAGCTTCGGCGCCTCCTTCTCAGCACGTCGGCCGAAGAAGCGGCGGCGCTGCTTGGGAGCCGGCTCGGGGTCCGGCACGAACGGCGGCGGCACGCTCCCCGACGGCGGCAGGGGCGTCGGGGCGAGGGGTGCGGGCCGAGGTGCGGGGGCCTCGGCCGCGCCGCCCGTGTCGGTCCGGGTCTCCGGGTTCCGCGCCTGGTGGTCCCCGAGCGAGGTGTCGCCTCGGTCACCGTCAGCGTCGCCGTCGCTCAGGTGCTCGTCGGCCTCGGACTGCTCGAGGGCTCGCCGTTCGGCCAGCGGTGGTTCGTCCGCAGCGGGTTCGGGCTCCGCGGCGGCATCCGACGCGACCGGGTGCGTGAGGATCGGCGTGATGGGGCCGGTGAACGACTGCGCGACCGCCTGCACCACGGTGCCGCACTCGCCGCAGAAGATGTCGTCGTCGCTGAGGGCCGCACCGCAGACGGTGCAGCGCAGCCGACCGTCCGAGCCCGGTCGGGCCGGCGTGACGAGCGGCTGGATCACGTTCGTGTCGCCCGGGCGGGGTTCGTCGGGGTCGACGGAGCCGGACGCCGGCGTGCCCTGAGGGCCCGCGCTCTCGGCCGGTCGCGCCGTCGACGACTCGGACTCGCTCGTGCTCCGCCCCGCAACGGACTCGTCGTCGGCACGGCTCCCCTCGCCCGTCGACTCGCCGGCGGCTTCCCGCGCCGCTGCGTCGGCCGCCGCCTGCTCGGGCGAGATCGGGGTCAGGGATGCGGTCCACAGGGGAGCCGACACCGGGCGGCCCGATGCACGCGTCGGGGCGGACGGCGCGCTCGACGGCAGCGGGCTGCCGGGCAGCACGGGCCCGGGCTGGCGCAGCGGGGCTGGCGCAGGATCAGGAAGCCCGTCGCGCAGACCGCCCTCGGCAGGCACCGCCTCCCCGGCGCCCTCCGTCGCCTCAGCCGCTTCGGACGCCTGAGCCGGTCTCGACGTCCCGTCCGGCTCGGACGCGTCGTCCGGTCCGGACGCCTCATCAGGTCTCGAAGCCTCGTCCGGCTCGGATGTCGCAGCCGGTTCAGACGACGAACTCGGTTCGGACGCCTCGGTCGATTCGATCTCCGCGGATCCGCCCACCACGGATGTCTCGCCCGCAGCTACGGGCTCTGCGGCGGCCGCACGCTCAGCGCGCTCGGGCGAACCCGCCTCGACGTCATCCTCAGTCCGCTCGGGTGCGTCGCCGGAATCCGGCTCGCTCACCCGATCGCCCAGCCACCACGGCGTGCCCGGCGGCACGACAGCCGCCGGCGGCTCGCGGAGCTCCCACGCCGGGATCTCGCCGGGCGCGAGCGAGGGTGCGCCCTGCTCTTTCTGGCGCGCGGCATAGGCCGCGACGTCGGCAGCGGTGATGGCCCGGCCGCACTGGCCGCAGAACATGGCTCCGTCGGGCAGAGGGCTCGAACAGGTGGGACAACGCATAAACGGAAGACTGCCTAACGGTTGGAGGCCTTGCGGCCATGGTAGCCGCGCAACGATCGGGTCGAGACGGCGGCGACGAAGCGCTGCCAGCGGGTGAGGCCCGAGTCGAGCTGCGTGCGCATCTCGCCGACGGCCTTCCACACGCGGTCGGCGTCGCCCTCGTCGACGGTCTCGGGCGCGAACACCGATCGGTCGACGACGCGCGCCAGCACGGCGGGTCGGCTGCCGCCGACGGCGCCGGCGACTTCGGTCCGGGTGGCGGACGGCGGCGGCGTCACGCCGTGGTCGAGCACCGAATCCTGGAACTCCTGCCAGCCGCCGGTGATTCGCCGCGAGGGGTCCCGTGCCCGTCGACGCCGACGGCGACGCGACGCCTTGACCCCGACGATCGCGAGGAACGGGGCCATGATGATCCCGGCGACCAGCAGGACCCAGCCGCCGATCTTCACGATCGTCAGCACGATCGCGATCCATGCCGGCGGAAGAGCCGGGGTGTCCTGCTTGGACTGGGGCTGCGTCTGGTCGTTCGGCGGATCGGCCTCCTGCGGCGGCGGCTGCACCACCGACTGCGGCTGCGAGACTTTGTTGGGATCGGTCTTCGTCGTGTCGGGGATCTTCCGCGGCGTGGGATTCGGATCCAGCGTCACCCAGCCGTACTGCGCCGTGTCGACCTCGATCACGGCCGTGATGTCGGAGCCGACGAAGGATTCCGGCGAGCCGTCGGCGCCGCGCTTCGCCTGGAACCCGAGGACGACGCGCGCGGGGAATCCGAGCTGGTCGGCCATGAGTGCGGCGGATGCGGAGTACTGCTCGGCGTCGCCGATCATCAGAGGGTCGGTGAAGAGCTGGCTGAGGCGTTCCTCGCCGTGGCCGGAGCGGCTGACCGGCTCGTTCTTCGACACTCCGTGGCTGACGTAGCCGTTCTTCTTCAGACCGTCGAGCGCCGCCTGCAGGCGGGCGCCCTGGCCGGTGACGCCGTTGACGTAGTCCGCGAGGGCGGACTTCAGAGTCGCGGGCACACCGGTCGGCGTCGGGACGGTCTCGGATCCTGGGGTCAGCGCTTCGAGCTGGGCCTTCGACGGCTGTCGCGGGACGACCGACGTCAGCGAGTACGACACGCCCTTCGAGACGCCGCCGACGACGGCCGCCGTGCCGGTGGTGTCGTTGTAGAAGAACGCGTCGCGGAGGTTCGCGGCGTTGCCGCCCGCGAAGTCGATCGTCTCGAGCTTGCCGACGGTGGGCAGCCACACGCCGTCGTACCCGTCGACCGTGACCTGGATCGACGCCTGGCTGCCGCGCACCTTGGACTGGTCGAACGACGTCGGGACGCGGGTGAACGTGCCCGAGTCTCCGGAGGCGCGAGCGGACCCGACCGAGTAGTCGACGCCGTCGTACGTGTCGAGAGTGGCGATCCGGACGAAGTCTCCGGAGGACAGACCGGTCACGGTCAACTGCGGCGAGTCGACCCTCGGCTTCTGCTCATACGCCCGGAACCCGCTGAGCGGGCTCACGTAGTCGCGCGGGTCGAAGGGCTTCACCACGGCGTCGCGGGCCACCCATCGGGCGCCCGCCGGGCCGAGGACCGTGGCGGCGGCGATCGCGACGAGCGACGCGATGGCGAGGGTCGCGAGCGTGCCGCCGAGGGCGCGACGCGCGACGGCGCGATTGCCGGAGCGGTGGGGGTTTGCGCTCGCACCCGTCGCACGCAGTGTTGACCGGGTCAGGCGGTCGATGGCGAGCCGTCGGCGGCGAAGGCGCCACCAGACGAGCCAGAGCACCGACGCCGCCAGCAGGGCGAGACCGGTGACGATGGGCAGGAGCGCCTGACTCGACCCCAGGATGATCCCCGCCACGAAGACGACGACCGGCGGCACCAGCGCGAGCTCGGCGCGCGACGACCGGAGGGCCGTCGAGAGGCCGATCACCGTGCCCGGGAGGACGAGCACGAACGCCGGCACGAGGAGCGCCTGGTAGCTGCCGACCGGGAGCGTGATCGTGACGAGCTGCTTCCAGCTGAGCGCGACGCCCTGCACGAGCTCCCGGAGCCCGTCGACCGTGGGCAGCACGCCGTACTGGGCCTGACTCGGTACGGCGACCGCGACGCCGAACAGCCCGAAGGCGACGACGGTGGCCAGCAGGAGCCAGAAGCTCGACAGCCGCAGGAACGTCCCCGCGAGAGCGATGGCCGCGCCCACCACCAGGCTGACGACGACGAGCACGACGAAGTCGACGCTGACGTACACCGGCCAGAGCGTCACGCACGCGATCGCCATGATCACCGCGAAGGCGAGTGCCTGCGCGAGGGCGAAGCCCGCTGAGACACGCGGGCGCGACCGACGGGGCCGGAGCGGCTGCGCCTCTGAGGCCGTCCGCCTCGCCGCGATCCCTGCCGCGGGCGCGCTCACACGCTCACCACCTTCGCCAAAGACTGCTTGAGGTCGTCGAGGTAGCCGACGGTGAGCACCGTGAGGTCGGCCACCCGGCGCATGCCGGGGATCGACTCCGGGTCGCAGACGATGGCCACGGCCTCGACGCCGGGAGGGAACGCGGCGGCCGCGGCGCGAAGATCCGTGATGCGGGTGGTCGAGCCGACGACGAGGAAGGCCACGGAGATGCCCGACACCTGTTCGCCCGTGACGCGAGCGACGTCGGTGATCGCGAGAGACGACTCCGAGTAGGTCACCACGGCGAGCTCGTCCAGCAGGCGGTCGCGGGTGAGCGTGCTCAGCGGCTTGACCGCCAGAGTCTTGCGCTTGGCGAACTCGGGCGTCCGCTCGGAGACCACGACCGTGACCTCGCGGGCGTCGCGGATGGCACGGATGCCGAGCGACGCGGCGACGCTCACGGCCAGTTCGAACTCGTCCTCCGTGGCGAAGTCGACGTTCGCGAGGCTCAGCGCGATGACGAGGTGGCTGCGGCGGGTCTCCTCGAACTGCCGCACCATGTACTGGCCTGCACGGGCGGTGGACTTCCAGTGGATGTGTCGTCGTTCATCGCCGCGGACGTACTCGCGGAGAGCGTGGAACGAGATGTCGCTCGCGGTGAGGTCTCGCGTCGCCGTGCCCTCGAGGTCGCGGATCAGGCCCGTGCTCGTGGACTGGATGCCGATGGTCTTCGGGTGCACGTACAGCTCGGTGACGCCGGTCCACTCGAGCTCGCGCCGCACGAGACCGATCGGATCGCCGCGCACCGTGCGCACGGGGCCGACCGGGATCACGCCGCGACGGCCCGTGGGCACGGCGAACGACTCCTCGACCGAGTCGCCGCCCCGCATGCCCGGCAGCGAGATCTCGGCGAGGCCCTGGCCGATGGGGATCTCGACCGTGACGCCGAGGACGCGCCTCCTGGTGGGGTTCGCGACCGTCACCCGGCCGTCGGCGTCGTCGCCGACCGCCACGCGCTGATGCGGGAGCGTCAGCGACACGGTGAAGGCGTTGCGCCCGATCGCGTACAGGGCCGCGAGGCAGAGCAGGACCACGGCCGCGTAGCCGACCGCGACGAGTTCGAGCCAGCCGAGTCGGTACCCGGCGATCAGCGAGGCCGGCGCGATCACGAGCATCGACCAGCCCACCGGCGTGACGATTCCCGACGCGACCGCCGCCACTCGACCGCACCAGGCCGCGACGGCGCGCCAGACCCGCACGAGGACGATGACGAGGTCGGCGCCGAAGCCGGTCCGGTTGCCGACGATGCGCGTGCGCGCGTTGGTGAGGCCCTGCGTGCTCGAAAGCGTGTCGGCCCGCGGCTCCCGAACCGACGCGGTCGAGCGCGCAGGAGCCGGGCGAACCCCGCCCGGTGGCCGTGTCTGCCCCCGCCGCGCCGCCGCCCCGGGGCGCGACTGCCCGGGCGGCCGGGTGTCCGGCGCCACAGGGGGTCGGTCGAGGCTCATGCCGTCGGACCGCGACGGGCTCGGGTCACGCGCTCACCCGCTCGGCGGGCGGCGCGATCTCGATGAGCAGCTGGCTGATGACGCTGGACGGCGTGACGCCGTCGAACTCGGCCTCGGGGTCGAGCACGAGCCGGTGGGCGAGCACCGGCTCCGCGAGGAGCTTGATGTCGTCGGGGGTGACGTAGTGACGCCCCGTGGATGCCGCGTAGGTCTTCGCGACGCGGACGAGCGCCAACGCACCTCGCACGCTCACGCCGAGGCGGACCTCCGGGGCGGATCGCGTGCCGTCGACGAGCCGGGCGACGTAGTCGGCGACGGTCGGGTCGACGTGGACGGTGCGGGCCAGCCGAGCCATCTCGACGATCACGGCGGCCTCCACCACGGGCGACAGTGAGCCCTCGTGCACCCGCGTCGCCGAGCCCTCGAGGATCCGGAGCGTCGCGGCGTGGTCGGGATAGCCGATGGAGGCCTTCATGATGAAGCGATCGAGCTGGGCCTCCGGCAGGCGGTACGTGCCGGCCTGCTCGATCGGGTTCTGCGTCGCGATGACCATGAACGGCGCGTCGACGGAGTGCGTCACGCCGTCGACCGTGACTCGGGACTCCTCCATGACCTCGAGCAGCGCCGACTGGGTCTTCGGCGAGGCCCGGTTGATCTCGTCGGCGAGCACGATGTTCGCGAACACCGGGCCGGCGTGGAACTCGAAGTCGCCGGACTTCTGGTCGTAGATGCTCACACCGGTGATGTCGCCGGGAAGGAGGTCGGGCGTGAACTGGATGCGTGAGGAAGCGCCCTGCACCGTCTGGGCGATCGCCCTGGCGAGGCTCGTCTTGCCGGTGCCCGGGAAGTCCTCGAGAAGCAGGTGCCCCTCGCTGAGAAGCGCCGAGAACGAGAGCTTGATCACGAACGACTTGCCCAGGAGGACCTTGTCGACGTTGGCCACGAGGCGCGCGAAGATGTCGGCGAACCAGGTGGCCTGCTCGGGCGTCATGCTCATGCTCTCGGTGTCACTTTCGGTGGGATGCCGGACGGCTCAGTTGCCGCACGCCACGATCGGAGGATTCGGATCGGTGTTGCCCTGGACGGTCGCGGTGACCTGCACGTTGACCGCATCGTCTGGAACGGTACTAGACGTGGTGTACGCACCCCCGCCGACAGGGCCGCTCGACCAGAGACCGAGTGCGTCCTGGAACCGGACCAGGTAGCTCGACGGCGTGATCCCGCCGCCGTTGACCGGATCGTTGACCACCAGCGGCTGACCGGGCGTGCACTGCGCGACCGATGCACGGGTGGCGATCGGCGTCGCTGCCACCGGATCGGACTTCGCGCCGCAGATGGCGCCGGCGCTGTCGCGGCAGCCGCGGAACCAGAAGCTCTGCGACGTGCCGTAGATCGAGGTCCCGTCGGCGTTGACGCTCGTGATGAAGTCGTTCGGATTCACGGTGGCCCAGGTCGACCCGCCGTCGCCCGACACCTGGTACACGACCGCCGTGCCCGACGCGACGGAGAGACCGCTCACCTGCACGTCGAAGTAGCCGCTGGTGCCGTTCGCCGCGAGCTGCACCGTGCCCGTGGCCTGCCCGGGAGCCTGGAGGCTCTGCACGCTGTTCGACTTCGACGTCGAGCAGAAGAGACCGTTGTCGGAGTAGACGAAGTACGTGTACTGCTGGCCGTCCTGAGCCGTGGTGTCGACGCCGTTGCTCGTCGAGATCGCACCCGGCTTCGAGGACGGCGAGCAGGCCTGCGCTGCCGCGTCCGCGCCGTTCGCCCGCGCGACCGTGTACGTGACCCCGGCTGCGCCCGCAGGATCGCTCGCAGAGTGCGACACCTTGACGTCACCGGTGCCGTCCGTCAGGAGGGTCGCCGTCACGGTCACGGTCGACGGCACCCCCACTGCCACCCCGGTCGACACGGGGCTCCGCGCCCAGTCCGCCGTGCTCGAGACCTGCGCGGAGTTCGTCGCGTACACCTGCACGCTGTACTGCGCCCCGGACTGGAGGCCCGCGATCGTGGTCGAGGTGGTGCCCGCCGGCACGGTCTGTGTGCCGGGAGCACCGGCTCCTGCGATCTCGACCACGTACCCGGTGACCTTGCTGCCGTTCGTCGGCGTGGGCACCGTGTTCCAGCTCACGTTCAACGCATCGGGCGTCGACGAGGACGGCGTGACGGAGACCCCGGTGGGGCTCGCCGGCACGTAGTCGGCGCTGTACGCCGCCGACGCGGGGCTCTCGGCGGAGGCTCCGATCGCGTTCACTGCAGCGACGGTGAACGTGTAGGGCGTGGCGGGATTCAGGTTGGTCAGCGTGCAGACCGTCGAGATGCCGCAGTCTTTCGTGTAGCTCCCGGCCGTCGACGAGCCCGTCAGACGGTAGTCGGTGATGGGCGAGTTGTTGGCCCGCGGAGCCGAGTACGAGAGGGTCAGCTGGCCGCCGACGAACGTGCCGGATCGGATGGGCGCCGGGGGCGCGTCGGGGACGTCCTCGACCGAGATGGTCACGTCGCCCCAGACGTAGCGGTCGGGATCGTTCGTGACGTCGGCCACCTCGTACTGGAGGTGCGTGTCGAGCGGCTTCGCGTCGGCCGAGACGTGAACGGTCAGCCGCGAGTCGTCACCGCTCGGCGTGACGGAGACCCCCGCGGGCAGAGACGCGCCGCCGAGACCGCGGATCGCGATCACCTTGAGCGGCGAGCCCGGGAACGGGTTGGTCGCCTGGTCGTTCGCGAGCACGTTGATCACCGTCGTCGAGCCGCGCTTCGTCACCGCGCTGTCGGCCGCCGCGATCGCCAGCGGGCGCGTCGAGCCGACGACGGTCAGACTGATCGTGCCCGCCTGGCCCTGGGACACCGAGTCTCGGACCGTCATCCCGAGCCGGGAGCTCGTTCCCTTGGCCGCATCGGCGTCGGCCCGGATCGTCAGCTGCTGGCCCGAGATCGAGAACGTGAAGCCGGGCACGTCGCTCGTCGTGGCCGCGTAGCGAAGCTCCCCGACGTCCTTCGGATAGTTGTAGGTCGTGAGCTTCGTGAGGTCGAGGGTGCGTGAGTCGCCGGGCTCGAGGTCGAGGGTCGCGCCGTCGAACACGGGTGGCTGATTGGCACGCGCGGACACGGTGATGGGCAGCACGAGCGTCGCCGTGTGACCGGAGGGGTCGGTCGCCGATGATCCGTCGGTGACCTGGAACGAGATCGACGCCTGTCCGAAGAACGCGGCCGCGGAGGTGAAGCGCAGGGTCGTCGAGTTCACGACGAGATCGCTGCCGTCGGAGTGCGTGGCCCGCACCGTGGACGTGTCGGTCAGTCGGACGCCGCTCGGGCTCGTCGAGATGACGTACTTGTTGAGGTCGATCGTCAGGGTCTTCTCGCTGACGACCGTCAGCGGGGCGGCGGCCTCGTTGACCTGCGGCAGCGCGTCGTCGAAGCCTGGCACGCGGATGAACGCGTAGGCCCGGATCGAGGGGTCGCCGGGGTGCGAGACGTAGAACGGGATGATCTGACTCTTGTCGGTGATCGTCACCCGGATCCGGTGGTTCGCAGTGACCTGAGCCGTCTTGCCGTACCCGGGGAGGACCCCGAGGCCTAGGGTCGACACGTTCCCGTCGGCGAAGAAGACGTTCGCGAGGACGTTCACGTCGATCGTCTTGCGGTTCAGGATGTTGTTCAGCGTCAGATCGCTGTCCTGAGCGACGGGGTAGTTGAGTGCGGCTTTCGGATCGACCTTGACCGTGATGAAGTTCGACGACTCGCCGCCGAGGTCGTTCGCGACGGTGTACACGAGGCCGTACGTGCCGGCCCGGTCGGGCGGGGTGACCCGCACCACGCCTCCGGCCTCGATGGTCGCCTTCACGGCCTTGTCGTTGGGCTTCACGGCCACCACGTGCAGGCTGCCGCCGTCGGGATCGGAGTCGTTCGCCAGCACCTGCACCTGGATGCTTCCGCCCGGTCGCATCGTGACCGCGTCGGCGACGGCGATCGGGTTGCGGGCGTCCTGTGCCTTGGGCGAGATGCCGACGCGGATCGTCCCGGTCGCTCGGGCGCCGAGACTGTCGATCACCGTGTACGTGAAGGAGTCCGTGCCCGCCGAGTAGGTGCCCGCCTGATAGTCGATGTAGTTCGAGCCGACCGACGAGACGTTGCCCTTCTGCGGGTTCGAGTCGACGCCGAGAAGCTGCACGGAGTCGCCGTCGGGATCGATGTCGCCGAGCGGCACCTGGATCCGGACGGTCTGACCGGCCACGACACGCGCGGTCAGCGCCTGGGGCACCGGAGGGTTGTTCGTGGCGGCGTCGGCCTCTCGCACCGCGATGCTCACCTGCGCGGTCGCCCTCTGCCCGTCGGCGCCCTCGATGGCGTACTCGGCGGTGAAGTTGCCCGGACTCTTCGGGGCGAGATAGCGGAGCTGGTCCCCCGAGACGAACAGCAGGCCCCCGCCCGACGAGACGTTCTTCACGAGCTTCGGCTCGAGAGTGATCGCCTCGCCGTCGGGCTGCTCGTCGTTCGCGAGGACGTCGATGTCGATCGTCTCGCCGACACGCGCGGTCGCCTGGTCGTTCGTCGCGATGGGAGGCTGCAGGGTCGTCGGTCGCGGGATCTGGACCACTGTCACCGACCCCTGAGCCGACGCCAGCCCGTTCGTCACCGTGTAGGTGAACGACACCGGCCCCCGGTCCAGTGGCGCGGTCAGAGTGATGCGCAGGTATCTCTGCTCCAGGATCTGCACCTGCACCCCGGACGACGCGGGCAGGGCGCTCGACGCCGTCACCATGAGCACGTTTCCGGCCGGGTCGGAGTCGGACGCCGTGATGTCGACGGTCTGAGTGCTGAGGCTCTGGACGAACACGGTCTTCGGAGTGGTGATCGGCGGGGTGTTCGGCTGCGGCGGAGCCTGCACGTCGACGCGCACGGTGCCCGTGGCCGTCTTGTCGCCGTCGGTCACGGTGTATTCGAGGTTGTGGGTGCCGACCACGGTGCTGACGAAGGTGAACGTGCCCGCCGAGTAGCTGGGCGTGATCGTCGCCCCCGTCTTCGCCGGCACGCTGTTCAGCTTGATCGTGCCCGTGCCGCCCTGGGCGTACTGGAGCGGACTCACCGTGGTGACCTCGCCCGAGTACGCCTGCACCGAGAACGACTCCGCGGTGAGGGGCACCTGGCCGGCGGCGTCGACGGTAATCGTGAGCGTGCCTCTTCCGACCGCCGTGCCGTCGGAGACCGTGAGGAGGATCTCCTGCGTGGAGGGCCCCTTGCCGGAGTCCTGGTAGACCACCTCGCCGGTGGGCTTGAACGTCACGGTGCCGCCCGATGCCCCGGTGGCGCCGGTGAGGTAGAACGGGTCCCCGTCGGGATCGACCCAGTCGCCGAGAGTGTCGACGGTGACCCGGCCGGAGGACGCGACCACGGCCTTCGTGGCGCGGACCTGCTCGGGCGCGGAGTTCTCGCCCGGACGCCGGATCGTCACGGTGACGCGCGCACTGTCGCTGCCGCCCCGGCCGTCTGTGATCGTGTAGTCGAACGTCACGACGCCGGAGGCGTTGGCCGCGAGGGTCAGCTGGAGCTGCTGAGCGCTGGCGATGATCTCGACCTTGCCGACCGAGGCCGACACCGGAGTCACGGCGGTGATGACGAGCGGGTCGCCGTTCGGGTCGTAGTCGTTCAGGAGGACCGGCAGGACGGTCGCCCTGCCGGGCCGCGCGCCGAACGAGTCGTCGACGGCGACGGGCGGTTTCTCCTGGACCTCGAGCTTCTGCTGGTCGCTGTCGTCCTTGATCGGGTTCTTCTGCTGCTCCTTGTCGTTCGTGATCAGGTCGCTCCAGTTGTCGATGAGCTGACCGGACCTCTGGACGGCCCAGCTGGAGCCGCCTGCCGTGTCGTTGAGGACGACCCGGCCGCCGTTCTCCTGGAACTGGAGCGACGCCGAAGCGGGCATGGAGGCGAGCTTCTGGAGGCGCCCCGACGAGGAGCAGTCGTTCCAGCCGGCGCCGTCCGCCCAGGCGGCGTACGTGCAGCCCCCGACGGTCACCGGACGCGCGGGATCGCCGCCCCGACCCGAGACCCGGGTCGACACGGAGCCCGAGAACGAGACGTCGAGGAGCCCCGACGCCGACGCGACGCGCACCGTGCTGCCGGAGTCGGCGGACTCCTGCAGCGCGACGCGGCCGGTGACGTCACCGGAGAGGTCGACCCGGTGGCCGTCGACCACCAGGACGTCCCGAGTCGTGTCGAGCACGGCCCAGTGGCTGCCGATCGACGCCACCTGGAAGGAATCGGACTTCTTCATGCTCGTGACCCGCGTCGTCGACGAGACGCCGAACGTCGTGACGTCGTCGACCCGCGAGATCTCGGAGCTGTCGGGCGAGTACGCCACGAGGGTCCCCGAGGGCGTCATCCCCGTGACGACGTTGGAGCCCAGGCTGAGGTCCGCCTGCGACGTCGCATCGAACGCGTCGAGCGACGAGACCGGTGTCGACCAGAACTCGCCCGTCTTGCCCGACACGATCACGACGGTGTCGCCGGAGAGCAGGACGTCGGGGCTGTTCGGCGGCAGCGGCACCGTCTGCGACACCGAGGCGGTGCTGGTGTTCACGGCCCCGACCGTGGCGTCGCTCTGGTCGAGGAGGAGGACGTGCGAGGCGTCCTGGACGACCGCGAGGTCGCTGCCCGTGCTCCGCGCCGCCGAATTGAGCTGGAGCACGGCGGGGTTGGCTCGGCCGATCGCCGTGAGCGAGTCGTTCGCGACCCAGACGGTGCCGTCGTCGAGACTCACGCGCTGCGCCTGGTAGCCGGAGCTCGTCAGCCCGATCGTGGCGCACACCGCCGCGATGACGACGGCGAGAAGACCCGTGGCGGCCGCCGAGCGGTGCGCCAGGAGCCAGCGGAGCAGTCGACTCACGAAGAGCCCTTCGCCGCCGCGCACTTCTCGGCGCTGGCGGGACCGTTCTTCCCGGCGCGGTTGACGGTCACGGTGATGCAGACCTGCTGGCCGTCGGTGATGGGTGCGAGGAAGGTCGAGGACGTCTGCGTGCTCTTGTTGTCGGTGCCCGAGGTGACGACATAGGTGTCGCCCGACCGGAGCCCTGGATCAGTCCAGCTGAACCGGACCGACGAACCGGTGACCGACGCGTGGATGTTCGAGACCTGCGGGATGTCCGAGGACGACGACCGGATCAGGAAGAGCGACGAGATGCCGACGAGCACGAGAGCGACGAACGCGGCGGCGATCACCGCCCAGGCGAGGTACTGCGACCGTTTCGGGCTCTTCGCCTCCGGACGCGTGCCCGTGCTGCGCGGGATCGCCTTGCTGTTGCGGACACCCGCGTCGAGCCCGCCGGATGCGGCGGAGCCCTCCAGCGAGCGGCGCCGGCGTCGACGGGCGCCGGAGGCGACCGGAGCGCCCTCTGATCCGCGCACCCGCGTGCGATCCTCGAGGTCCGCGACGGTGGCCAGCGCCCAGTCGTCGACCGCGACCTCGATGGGCGTCTGCGCGACACCGAGCTCGGACTCGACCTGCTGGAAGTCGCGTACGAGCTCCAGGACGCTGGCCTGCCGCTGCTCCGGCCGGTGCGACATGGACCGCTGGAGCGCCGCCTCGAGACTCGGCGGGACGTCGGTGCGGCCGATGGACTGGATCCGGCCCTTCTCGATCCGCTGCATGAGGTCGGCCGACGTGTTCGCACCGCCCATGACCTCGAAGGGGCTGCGGCCGGCCAGGAGCGAATACACCGTCGCCCCGAGCGACCACACCTCGCTGGCGACGGTGCCGGACGTGTCGTCGCGGAGGACCTCGGGAGCGGACCACGGGATCGACAGGCCGACCACCTCGGTCGGCTCGCTCTCGCCGAGGGAGGCCGCGATGCCGAAGTCGGAGAGCACGGGGTGGCCGTAGGCCGTCATGAGGATGTTCGACGGCTTGATGTCGCGGTGGAGCACGCCCTGACGGTGCGCGGTCTCGATGGCGCTGCCGATCTTCACCGCGATGCGCATGACGTCGGCCACGGGGATCCGCTCGCGACGGTAGCGCTCGCTGAGCGACGAGGAGCACAGCTCCATCACGAGGTAGGGCCGCCCGTCGGCCGACACGCTCGCCTGGTACACGGTGAGGATCGAGGGGTGACCGCTGAGCTGCGCCATGAGGTTGGCCTCGGCCTGGAACATCTGCCGGACCTGGTCGTTGACGACCTCGCTCAGCATGACCTTGACCGCGACCTGCCGGCGCGGCATGTTCTGCTCGTAGAGGAAGACGTCGGCGAAGCCGCCGGAACCCAGCACGTGCATGTGCGAGAAGCCAGGCAGCACAGGGGGCTGCGACGGCAGGCGCCGTGCCATGTCGCCCCCTCGGATGCTTGGGTGGAGGACGCCCGAGGCGCCCGCGTCGGATTGCCGATCCTCAGCATTGTATGCGGACACCCCCGCCCCACCGGGGGGCCTGGGGGGCATCTGTGGACAACTGCCTGGCCCCCACTTCGGGGGGCGTGGGTCAGGGTCGGGGCAGCCGATCGGTCGGCAGAGTGGCCTCCAGGTCGGCCTTCTCGACCACCTTGCGCACGTCCACGACGACCGCGGTGACGTTGTCCCGACCGCCCGCCGCGACCGCCGCCGCGACCAGAGCCGTGGCGGCCTCCTCGGTGTCCGCGTGCTCGGCGAGGCCCGCGGCGATCGCTGCCGTCGGCAGCTCTTTCGTCAGACCGTCCGAGCAGATCAGGAGCCGCAGCCCGGCTCGCGCAGGAACCCGCCAGTAGTCCGGGCTCGGCTCGGCGCCGAACCCGATCGCCTTGGTGATGACATTGCTGTCCGGGTGGTTCTCGGCGTCGTCGGGGTGGAGCATGCCGGCCGCGACCATCTCCTGGACGACCGAGTGGTCGACGGTGACCTGGCTCAGCAGGCCGGAGTCGAGCATGTAGACGCGCGAGTCGCCGACGTTGAAGATCGTGAAGTACGCGGAGTCGCCCTCGCGCGTGAGGATCGCGCCGGTGACGGTGGTGCCGACGCCCAGTTCGGTGCCGACGGCGGCCACCTCGATGTCGTCCGTGGCGAGCCGCAGAGCCTCCTCGAGCGACTCGGTGTCGAAGAAATCGCCGGTGGCCGATTCGTCGAGCCGCCGGACCACGGCGTCGGAGGCCACGTCGCCGGCGCTGTGACCGCCCATGCCGTCGGCGACGACGAAGAGCGGTGAGCGCGCGACGAAGCTGTCCTCGTTGTGAGCGCGTCGGAGCCCCACGTCGGTGGCGCCCGCCCAGTCGAGGACGACGCTCGACGCGTCGCCGAGGCGGATGGTGTGTGCGGTCGTGGGGCGGCCGATCTGGGTCACAGGGCTGATTCTTCCTGGGGGACGAGGCGGTTCAGGGGCAGGATCTCGAGATGGTTCCCGTCACCTATGTCTACTATCGTGCCCGCGAGCACCACGATCGACTCGCCCTGCCGTAAAGCCACGGGAAGTCGGCCCGGAATGACGACGCGGGTGCCGTTCGTCGACCGCATGTCCGTCACCACCACCGCCGTCCCCTCCTGCCGGATGTCGACGTGCGTCGCGGAGACCTCGCCGCGAGCGGAGGGCACGGCCGCGAGTCGCGGCACCGCACCCCGCACGATCCGCGGCGGCGAGGGGCGCCGACCGACGATCAGCGGGGCGTCGAGCGCGAACGTCGCTGCGCCGATCCTGACGCTGTGGAATCGCGCGGGCGACGAGGTCGTCATGGACCCTCCCGGCACAGACAGAGCGAGCCGAGCGGCTCACGGTGCTCACACCGTACCAACTCGCGCCGACCCAGCGCGTCCCCGTCACGCCCAGCACCGGTCCCCCACATCCGGTGCGGCCGAGCAGCTGTCCACAGAGTGGGCCGCCGGCCGACCCGCCGAGGACGCCTGACCCCTACCGTGACGCCATGACCACAGCCACCCATCCCCGTACCGCCGTCAGCGTCGCCCGACACGACTCGCCCATCGGCGTCCTCACCATCCACGCCCGAGGGCCCGCGATCTCGCGTCTCGACATCGAGGCCGACGAGAACCCGGCCCTCCCGCCCTGCGCCGACGAGCTGTCGTGGCAGCCGACACCGCTCCTCGACGAGGCCCGCCGCCAGCTCGACGACTACTTCGCCCGGCGCCGCTTCGGCTTCACCCTTCCGCTCGACAGCTACGGCACCGACTTCCAGGAGGAGGTCTGGAACGCCCTCACCGACGTCCCATGGGGAACAGCCACGAGTTACGGCGAACTCGCCGAGAGAACAGGCAGACCCCTGGGCGCCCGAGCGGTGGGCGGGGCGATCAGGGCGAATCCCGTCGCGCTCCTGGTCCCCTGCCACCGCGTTCTGGGCGCCGGAGCCCGGCTCACCGGCTACACACCCGGCCGGGGTGTGCCGACGAAGAGGTGGCTCCTCGAGCACGAGGGCATCGACTTCGTCGGCTGAGCGATCCCCGCGTGGTCACTCGTCGAGAACGCTCTCCGACACCACGACCAGCTCGTCCCCGGCCTGCTCGACGACGATGCCCTCGCCCCCAGCCCAGTCGACGAAGTCTCGAACGGAGTCCACCTCCGGTCGCGATCGGAGGAGCATGCGGACGAGCGTGCCCTTCGTCTTCTTGTTGAAGTGGTTGAGGGCACGGCGTCGTCCGCCGTCGTCGGAGACCACGCGGACATACGCGGATCCTTCGGGGGCGGGGCCGAGCTCGGTGTACGACTCGCTCCGGAGATCGACGATCGGACGACCTCTCGACGCCAGCGCGCGAGCGACGGGCCGCGCCCACACGGAACGGAGGCTGACGCCCTTCTCGACGAGTGACGGAAGCCGGGAGTCGTGCGAGAGCCGATACGCGGGGATGGGGTCGAGGGCCCCCACGACGCCGAAGAGGGCTGAGTGGATGGCGAGGTGCTCGCCCGCCCACGCCGTCTGCTCCTGCGTCATATCGTCCGCCCCGATGGGGTCGAAGGCGACGCCCGTGTACCTCTGGAGCGCAGGGAGCGTCGGCGACGTCTTCAGCGCCCGGTTGCGGTCGACCTCGAACCTCAGCCGCTCGCCGATCTTGAGCGCGTGCATCGACGCGTCGGCGTCGCGGGCGAGTCGGACGACGGCGGTCGCGAGCGATCGCCGCTGGCGCTCCAACGACGGGAACGACAGCGCCGAGAAGTCGAGCGGCGCGCACGATCCGCCCTCGCGCTTGGTCTCGGACGGTGGGAGAAGAAACAGCACGGTGACCCCGGGGAACGAACTGAGCCGCTCGGCTCCGGTGGCAGAAGCCCCGGAGCCGAGCGGCTCAGTGAGAAGAAGAGAGAATCAGGCGAGGGCCGCGTTGCGGGCCACGATGGTGACGGTGTCGTTCTCGACCGAGAGGAAGCCGTCCTCCGCGGTCGCGTCGACGATGCCTCCACCGGTCTCGCGCACGCGCACCTGGCCGGAGGCGAGGATCGCCAGCACGGGCTGGTGCCCGGGCAGGATTCCGATCTCGCCCTCGGTGGTGCGGGCGGTGACCTGCGCCGCCTCGCCCGACCAGACCTGCTGGTCGGCCGAGACGAGGTTCACGGTCAGCGGCATGATCAGCCGTTCTCTTTCTGGATCTGCGCCCACTTCTCTTCGACGTCCGAGATGGAGCCGACGTTGAAGAACGCCTGCGTGGCGACGTGGTCGAACTCGCCGTCGGCGATCGCCGTGAAGGACTCGATCGTGTCCTTCAGCGGGACGGTCGAGCCCTCGACACCGGTGAACTTCTTCGCCATGTAGGTGTTCTGCGAGAGGAACTGCTGGATCCGGCGCGCGCGGGCGACGGTGATCTTGTCTTCCTCGGAGAGCTCGTCGACACCGAGGATCGCGATGATCTCCTGGAGCTCCTTGTTCTTCTGCAGGATCGCCTTGACGCGGATGGCCGTGTTGTAGTGGTCCTCGCCCAGGTAGCGCGGGTCGAGGATGCGGCTCGTCGACGTCAGCGGGTCGACCGCGGGGTAGAGACCCTGCGAGGCGATCTCGCGGGAGAGTTCGGTCGTCGCGTCGAGGTGGGCGAAGGTGGTCGCCGGAGCCGGGTCGGTGTAGTCGTCGGCCGGCACGTAGATCGCCTGCAGCGAGGTGATCGAGTGACCGCGCGTCGAGGTGATGCGCTCCTGGAGCATGCCCATCTCGTCGGCGAGGTTCGGCTGGTAGCCCACGGCGGACGGCATGCGGCCGAGCAGCGTCGACACCTCGGAGCCCGCCTGCGTGAAGCGGAAGATGTTGTCGATGAAGAGGAGGACGTCCTGCTTCTGCACGTCGCGGAAGTACTCGGCCATGGTGAGGGCCGAGAGGGCGACGCGGAGACGGGTTCCCGGCGGCTCGTCCATCTGGCCGAAGACGAGGGCGGTCTTGTCGAAGACGCCGGCCTCCTCCATCTCCATGATGAGGTCGTTGCCCTCACGGGTGCGCTCGCCGACGCCGGCGAACACCGACACACCGCCGTGGTCCTGCGCGACGCGCTGGATCATTTCCTGGATGAGGACCGTCTTGCCGACGCCCGCGCCGCCGAACAGGCCGATCTTGCCACCCTGGACGTACGGCGTGAGGAGGTCGATGACCTTGATGCCGGTCTCGAACAGCTGGGTCTTCGACTCGAGCTGGTCGAACGCCGGAGGGTCGCGGTGGATCGGCCAGCGCTCGGTGATCTCGATCGTCTCGCCGGGCACGCCGTTGAGGACGTCGCCGGTCACGTTGAAGACCTTGCCCTTGGTCACGTCGCCGACGGGCACCGAGATGGGGGCGCCGGTGTCGGTGACCTCCTGGCCGCGGACGAGGCCGTCGGTCGGCTTCAGGGCAATCGCACGGACGAGGTCGTCACCGAGGTGCTGAGCGACCTCGAGCACGAGCTCGATGGTCTGCTCGCCCAGGGTGATCGTCGTCTTCAGCGCGTTGTAGACGCCGGGGATGGCGTCGTGCGGGAACTCGATGTCGACGACGGGGCCGGTGACGCGCGCGATGCGCCCGACTCCCCCGGTCGCCTCGGCCGCGACTGGCGCGGTGGCGGTGTCAGTCATGGTTTCTCTCTCTTCTTGTTACTTCTTCTTGGCCGAGCTGAGGGCGTCGGCGCCGCCCACGATCTCGGAAATCTGCTGCGTGATCTCGGTCTGACGCGCGTTGTTGGCGAGCCGGGTGAAGTCGCGGATCAGCGTGTCGGCATTGTCGCTCGCGGACTTCATCGCCTTCTGGCGTGCGGCGTGCTCGGAGGCGGCCGACTGCAGCATGGCGTTGAACAGGCGGCTCTCGATGTAGACGGGAAGAAGGGCGTCAAGGACGTCCTCCGCCTCCGGCTCGAACTCGTAGAGCGGCAGGATCGCGTTCTCCTCCGGCTCGTCGATGCCTTCGACGACCTCGAGGGGAAGCAGGCGGACGACCTCGGGCGTCTGCGTGACCATGCTGACAAACCGGTTGTAGACGACGTGGATCTCGTCGACGCCGCCCTCGTTCGAGTCCGTGAGGAACTTCGACACGACCGCGTCGCCGATCTCCTTCGCGGTGGCGAACTCGGGCTGGTCGGTGTTGCCCGTCCAGATCTGCTCCGACTCGCGGTTGCGGAACGAGAAGTAGCTCTGCGCCTTGCGGCCGACGAGGTAGAACACGACGTCCTTGCCCTCGCTGCGCAGCAGGGTCGCCAGCTCTTCGCCCGCCTTCAGCACGTTCGACGAGAAGGCGCCGTTCAGGCCTCGGTCGGACGTGAAGAGGACGATCGCCGCGCGGTCGATGGTCTCGGGCTCGGTGGTCAGCACGTGGTCGACGTTCGAGAACGTCGCCACGGCCGACACGGCACGCGTCACTGCACGCGAGTACGGGCCCGACGCGGCCATCCGGGCCTGCGCCTTCTGAATGCGCGAGGCCGAGATGAGCTCCATCGCCCGGGTGACCTTCTTGGTCGTCTGGGCAGAGCGAATGCGCTGTCGGTAGACCCGAAGTTGCGCTCCCATGTGTCTCCTGTTGTGTCGGTGAGGGTCAGGTCGTCAAGCGGGGTGAGCCGGAGCTCAGCGCGACTTGACGATCTTCTCCTGGTTGACGTCCTCGCGGGCGGTCGCCTCGAACTGCTCGGTCCCGACCGAGGCCAGGGGCTTGCCCTCGCCGGTCTGGAACTCCTTCTTGAAGCCGTCGACGCTCTTCTCGAGCTCTTCGACGATGTCGTCGGAGAGCACGTTGGTGTCGCGGAGCTTCGTGAGGACGTCGCCGGTGCGCTCGAGGTAGTCGTGGAACTCGGCCTCGAAGCGAAGGATGTCGGGGACCGGCACCTCGTCGAGCTTGCCGTTCGTGCCGGCCCAGATCGAGACGACCTGCTTCTCGACGGGGAACGGCGAGTACTGCGGCTGCTTGAGGAGCTCGGTCAGGCGCGAGCCACGGGCGAGCTGACGGCGCGACGCGGCGTCGAGGTCGGACGCGAACATCGCGAACGCCTCGAGCGAGCGGTACTGGGCCAGCTCGAGCTTGAGCGTGCCGGAGACCTTCTTGATCGACTTGACCTGGGCGTCGCCACCCACGCGCGACACCGAGATGCCTACGTCGACGGCAGGACGCTGGTTCGCGTTGAACAGGTCGGACTGGAGGAAGATCTGGCCGTCGGTGATCGAGATCACGTTGGTCGGGATGTACGCCGAGACGTCGTTGGCCTTGGTCTCGATGATGGGAAGACCGGTCATCGAGCCGGCCCCCAGCTCGTCCGACAGCTTCGCGCAGCGCTCGAGCAGACGCGAGTGCAGGTAGAAGACGTCACCCGGGTACGCCTCGCGTCCCGGCGGACGACGCAGGAGCAGCGACACGGCACGGTAGGCCTCGGCCTGCTTCGACAGGTCGTCGAAGATGATGAGGACGTGCTTGCCGCCGTACATCCAGTGCTGGCCGATGGCCGAGCCGGTGTAGGGCGCGAGGTACTTGAAGCCGGCCGGGTCGGAGGCGGGCGAGGCGACGATGGTGGTGTACTCCATCGCGCCGGCGTCTTCGAGGGCGCCCTTCACCGAGGCGATGGTCGAGCCCTTCTGGCCGATGGCGACGTAGATGCAGCGGACCTGCTTGTTCTCGTCGCCCGACTCCCAGTTGGCCTTCTGGTTGATGATCGTGTCGATCGCGATGGCCGTCTTGCCGGTCTGGCGGTCGCCGATGATCAGCTGGCGCTGGCCGCGGCCGACGGGGATCATGGCGTCGATCGCCTTGATGCCGGTCTGCATCGGCTCGTGCACCGACTTGCGCTGCATGACGCCGGGAGCCTGGAGCTCCAGCGCACGACGCGTCTCGGAGGCGATCTCGCCGAGGCCGTCGATCGGGTTGCCCAGCGGGTCGACCACGCGGCCGAGGTAGGCGTCGCCGACCGGCACGGACAGGACCTCGCCCGTGCGGGTCACCTCCATGCCCTCGTCGATGCCGGAGAACTCACCCAGCACGATGACGCCGATCTCGTCCTCGTCGAGGTTCTGCGCGAGGCCGAGGACGCCGTTCGAGAAGCGGATGAGCTCGTTCGCCATCACGCCGGGGAGACCCTCGACGTGGGCGATGCCGTCCGCGGCGTCGATGACGTGGCCGACCTCTTCGGTCGAGGTCTGCGAGGGCTCGTACGCCGAGACGAAGTCTTTGAGGGCGTCGCGAATCTCGTCAGGACTGATCTTGATGTCTGACATCGTGATTCCTTGTCGTAACTGGGTAGTGCGTGGAGGGCGGCAGTGCCTGGCGGAACAGTGCCCCGATGACTGATGCCGGTGTCAGCCGGCGAGCTGGAGGCGGAGGTCGGCGAGCCTGGTCGACACGCTACCGTCGATGACCTCGTCACCGACCCGGACTCGGAGACCTCCGAGGATCGAGGGGTCGATCACGATGTTCACCGTGAGGCTGCGGCCGAACTGCTTCGCGAGCCCGCGCTCGAGCCGCGCGACCTGCTCGGCGCCGATCGGTGCGGCACTGGTGACGACCGCGACGAGCTCGCCCGCCTCGTCGGCCACGATGGCCGATGCGTTGCGCAGGAGCTCGCCGATACGCCGCCCGCGGGGCTGTTGCACCAGCTGCGACACAATCGCGACCGTACCCGCGGATGCCTTGCCGCCGAGGAGCTTCTCGACGAGGGCGGCCTTCGCCGGACCGTCGCTCAGCTTGGTGCCGACCGCCAGCTCGAGGGATGCGTCGGACGCCACGATCTCACCGAAGGCGAAGAGCTCGCCCTCGATCGAGACGTCCTTCGACGAACTGCGCGCGATGGCACGGATGCCGATCTCCTCCACGCCGGCCAGGAGGTCGGTGTGCGAAGACCAGCGGCTGCCGGCGATGACGGTGAGAAGCGCACGGGTGGGCTCGCCGAATCCGGCGAAGAGCCGGTCGATGAAAGCCTTCTTGTTGGCGGCGTCCTCGGCCGGGTCGGCCAGGAATCCGAGCAGCTTCGAGTTCGAGCCGATGACTCGGCCCGCGTCGAGCAGCTGCTCGCCGGTGGCCAGGTCGACCGCGCCACCGAGGTCGGCGAGCACGCCGCGCGCTGCGGCGGTGGCCTCTCTGGTCATGGAGCCCATGGTCAGCTGCCCGCCTTCGGCTGCGCGCCCGCGGCGTCGGACGACTCGAGGTCGGCCAGGAACCGGTCGACGATGGCGGAGGCCCGCTTGTCGTCGTTGAGGCTCTCGCCGATGACCCCGCTGGCGAGGTCGATCGCGAGCGAGCCCACCTCAGCACGGAGCGAGACGAGGGCGCTCTGGCGCTCGGCCTCGATCTGCGCCTGCGCGTTGGCCGTGATGCGATCGGCGTCGGCCTGAGCCTGGGCGGTCACCTCTTTGCCGATGCGCGTGGCGTCGGCACGAGCCTGCTCGCGGATCTTGGCGGCCTCGGACCGGGCGTCGGCGAGCTGCTTGTTGTACTCCTCGAGTGCGGCAGCCGCTTCGGCCTGGGCGTTCTCGGCCTTCTTGATGCCGCCCTCGATCACCTCGGCGCGCTCGTCGAGGTTCTTCTGCAGGCGCGGAAGCGCGTAGAACACGAAGAACAGAACGATCACGACGAAGCAGAGACCACCCCAGATGAGGTCGGGAACCGCGGGGATCAGCGGATTGTGCGAATCCGCCGCCGCGAGGATCTGTGCGCTGGTCATGCGTCAGCCCTACTTGGTGAAGATGAAGTACGTCGCGATGCCGATGAACGCCAGCGCCTCGGTGAAGGCGATACCGATGTACATCAGCACCGTGAGGCGACCCTGGAGCTCGGGCTGGCGGGCGACGGACTCGATGGTCTTGCCGACCACGATGCCCACGCCGATGGCGGGGCCGATCGCAGCGAGGCCGTAACCGACCGTCGCGATGTTTCCGTTGATGGCGGCGAGAACGGTTGTTGCGTCCACGTTGTGTTTCCTTCCGTGATGGCGGCTCGGGCGGGTGCCCGGGCCGTTGTTAGTGTTCGTCGTTCAGCGCGAGCTGAACGTACACAGCGGTGAGCAGGGCGAAGACGTACGCCTGCAGAAAAGCGACGAAGATCTCGAACAGGGTGAACGCGAAGCCGAAGGCGACCGTGCCGATGCCGAACAGCGCGAAGAGGTTGTGCGACTCGAAGAAGAAGAACGAGGTCGCCGTGAAGAACAGCACGAGCAGCAGGTGCCCGACGATCATGTTCATCAGCAGTCGGAGCGTCAGCGTGATCGGGCGGAGCACGAAGGTCGAGACGAGTTCGATCGGCGTCACGAGGAAGTACAGGGGCCACGGCACGCCCGGAGGTACGAGGGCGTTGCGGAAGAAGGTGCCCGGGTGCTTCTTCACGCCCGCGTAGATGAACGCGACGTACGCCACGATCGCGAGGATGAGGGGAACGCCGATCAACGACGTGCCGGCGATCTGGATTCCGAAGATCGTGCCGGAGAGGTTGAAGAACAGAACCGTGAAGAAGACGGAGACCAGGAGCGGCGTGAAGCGACGGCCGTCCTTCTTGCCGAGGATGTCGTTCGCCACGCCGTTCTGAACGAAGCCGAAGCCCAATTCAACGACGCTCTGGAAGCGACCGGGGACGAGCTTCATCTTGCGCGTGCCGAGCCAGAACAGGACCAGCAGGAGGGCGGTCATGAAGAACCGGGCCAGCATGATCCGGTTGATCTCGAAGGGCGTGCCGACGAACAGGAGGCCGTTCGGGAAGAACTCGTCGATCGATGGGCCTTGGAAACCTCCGCTGCTATCGCTCGCGGCGGCGAGAGGATGCAACAGGGTGATGGCGTTAGCTAACAGCGCTATCTCCTGATTCGGGACGCGGGCACTTGGCACCGGGCACGGGCTCCTGGTCAACAGCCAACAGCTGTTGTCGAACAGCCCCCACACGCTGCCGCGCGACGCGGCGATGATCTATGGGGAAGCGACCCTTCGGCAGTTCACAGGCCGGGGACACGAACACGTACAGCCTATCAACAGAATGACGCGCGATTGCACCAATGACGGGCCGGATGGCAGGTTTTTCGCGGGATTTCAGGCGTCTTCGCTCGACGTCGAGTCACCCGGAAGTGCGATGTCGCTGACGTAGGGCATGCGCGATCGGGTGACGACCACGACGTCGACCACCAGGCTGCCCACGACACCGACCACGATGCTCAGGAACATCACCAGCGTATTCACGAAGGCCGCGTCTTTCAACAGGATCACGATCACAAGGAAGAGGATGAACTTCAGCAGCCACCCGCCGAGGACGATCCCGAAGAACGCTCCGCTGATGAGCGTGCCGCCCGAGGCCTTGAGGCCGAGGAGGATGCTCACCGCAGTCAGACCCGTGAAGACGAGGGCCAGGGCGGTCCCGATCAGGGCCCCGACGACGCCTGTCACACCGACGGTCACTCCCCCGACGATGCAGCCGACGACCGCGATGCCGAGCGCCAGGAGCGAGCCGAGGGTCAGGATCCTGAGGTAAATGCGGTTGTTCGCGGGGTTCATCGTGGCGGGCCGGAGCGGCCCCGCGGGCGGGGTCTGGGGAGTCATGCGGAGGATCTCTCGGAGTCGTTGCCGGACGAACGGCTGGGAGGCGTGGCGGGCGCGTGGCTCGCCGGGGTCGACGGCACGCGCGGCGCCGGGCCGGTGGGGTTCCGGAGCGCGGTGACGACCGTGCGCTCCTCGTCGAGGCTGGGCTTTGGGGCGAGCGCCGCTCGCTGCCCGCGTTCGTCGAGGGCGTCGAAGCGCTGGGGCTCGGTCAGCCCCGCGGTGATCGGGGCCGTCGTGCCGCTGCGGGCGCTCTGCACCGCCGCCTCGACGCGCTTGCGCCGGCTCAGCGGGGCGAGCGTGAGAGCTGCGCAGACCACGAAACCGACGGCGAAGAAGAGCACGACGACGTGGGCCGGCACGAAGACGAAGAGCAGGCAGCTCACGGCGACGACGGCGGTCCACGCGTAGAAGATCAGGACGGCGTGGAAGTGCGAGTGCCCCATGTCGAGCAGCCGGTGGTGCAGGTGCTTGCGGTCGGCGCTGAACGGCGACTTGCCCGCGCTCACCCGGCGCAGGACCGCCAGGCCGAAGTCGAGCAGCGGCACGATGAGGATGGCGAAGGGCAGCAGGATCGGCAGGAATGCCGGCAGCAGCGTCGATCGATCCGTCGACGCCGGGTCGATGTTGCCGGTGACCGAGATGGCGCTCGTCGCCATGAGGAGGCCGGTGAGCAGCGCGCCGGCGTCGCCCATGAAGAGCCTGGCCGGGTGCCAGTTGAGCGGCAGGAAGCCGAGGCAGGCGCCGATGAGCACCGCGGTGATGAGGGCGGCGAGGTTGAAGTAGCCGTACTCGCTGGTGGAGGCGAGCACGAAGCTGTAGATGAAGAACACGCCGTTGGCGATGATCGTCACGCCGGCGACCAGGCCGTCGAGCCCGTCGATGAAGTTCACCGCGTTCATGACGAGGACGACGGCGAGGACCGTCAGGATCAGCGACATGTAGCTCGACCCGATGGTGAGCCCGCCGATCGGAAGCGACACCAGCTGCACGCCCTGCCAGGCGAGGAGGCCCGCGGCGATGATCTGGCCCGCGAGCTTGGTCATCCAGTCGAGGTCGAAGAGGTCGTCGATGACCCCGATCACGACGATGATGGCGGCCGCCGCGAGGATCGCGATCACGTGGCCGGGCGACTCGAAGACGAGCCGGAAGTAGTCGACGTGCGCGATCAGCGGGAAGACGAGCCAGGCCGACAGCAGCGCCACCACGACGCCGGCGAACATGGCGACGCCGCCGAGCCGGGGCGTCGGGTTGGTGTGGACGTCGCGCTCTCGGATCTTCGGGGCCAGGCGGTACTTCGTGCCGAGCCGCCAGGCCAGCACGGAGAGCGCGAAGCTGACGACGGCCGAGATCGCCGCCGCGAGCAGGTAGTACCTCATGGCCCGGACCTCGGGGGTGCGACGGAGGTCATACGACCACGTCGCTTCCCGCCACTCGGCGGATGTCGTCGTCGGAGATCACCCCGTGTCGCACGATGCGCAGTACGCCGTCGTCGGCGCCGGTCGCGTCGACGATCGTCGAGCCGGAGTTCGCCCCGGGGCGCTGCTCGTACGCGGTGCCGGCCTCGCCGCCGTCGAGGTAGACGGAGACCGCCTCCCCCAGCATCTGCGCGGCCTGTGCTGCGGTCGTCGCGGCGGGCTTGCCGGTGAGGTTGGCGCTCGACACGGCGAGGGGCCCGGTCTCCTCCAGCAGCTCGAGCACGAGGTGGTTGCTCGGCTGGCGGAGCGCCACGGTGCCGCGGGTCTCGCCGAGATCCCACATCAGCGACGGCTGAGCCCGCAGGATCACCGTGAGTCCGCCCGGCCAGAACTCGTCGATGAGCGGCTGCACGAGCGACGGGACGCTCTCCGCCAGCGCGGCGAGCGTCTCGGGGCCTTTGACCAGCACCGGCGGCGGCGACTGGCGCGTGCGCCCCTTGGCGTCGAGGAGGCGCTGCACCGCGGCCGCGTCGAAGGCGTCCGCGGCGAGACCGTAGACGGTGTCGGTGGGGAGCACGACGAGCTCGCCGCGCGAGATCGCCTGGCGGGCGAGTCGCATTCCGGTGAGCAGGTCGGCGTCGACGGAGCAGTCGTAGATCGTAGGCATGTCGTGCGCCAGTGTACTGGCCGTCACCCGAGCGACTTCATCGGAGCGCCGTCGTGGTCCGGTCGCGGCGGGTGAGATCAGGGAACGTCGCGGCGGCTCGCCAGCCGTCGGCCGTGAGCAGGTCGCGGATCGCGCTCCCCTGCTCCTCGCCGTGCTCGATCACGAGAGTGCCGCCGGGCACGAGCAAGCGGAGAGCCCGCTGCGAGAGGCTGCGCACCACGTCGAGCCCGTCGGGTCCGCCGAAGAGCGCGAGCGCAGGATCATGGAGTCGCACCTCGGGGTCGCGCGGCACCATCCCGACAGGGATGTACGGCGGATTCGACACGACGACCGAGACCGTCCCGTCGAGCTCCGGGAGAGCGTCGGCGAGATCGCCGACGGCGAGGGTCACCGACGGGTCGACCGCGTCGATGTTGCGCTGCGTCCACACGGCGGCCTCCGTCGAGAGCTCGACGGCGTAGACCCGGGCGCGCGGCACCTCGGTCGAGAGCGCGAGCGCGATGGCGCCGCTGCCGGTGCAGAGGTCCACCGCGATCGGGGTCTCCTCGGCGCGCGCGGTGAGCGCGTCGATCGCGATCTGAGCCACGCCCTCGGTCTCGGGGCGCGGGACGAACACGCCGGGGCCGACCCGCAGCTCCAGCGCCCGGAACGGCGCGAGCCCGGTGAGGTGCTGCAGCGGCTCGCGCGCGGCGCGGCGTGCGAGCAGGGCGGTGAAGGCGGCGGCCTGGTCAGCCGAGGCCGAGCCTCCGACGAGCGACTGGACGGCCACTTCGCCACGCGACCTGCCGAGCACGTGCGCGAGCAGCAGCTCGGTGTCGACGGCGGGGGTCGGGATGCCGGCCTCGGCGAGGATCCTGCGCCCTGTCTCCACCAGCGACGAGATCGTCACCGGGGCGGCGGACGCAGGATCGGGCAGATCGCCTGCGGTCACTCCCCCTGATCGCCGATCTCTGCCAGACGCGCCTCTTCGTCGGCCTGGATGCAGGAATCGATGACGGGCTCGAGGGCGCCGTCCATGACGGCGTCGAGGTTGTACGCCTTGTAGCCGGTGCGGTGGTCGGCGATGCGGTTCTCGGGGAAGTTGTAGGTGCGGATGCGCTCGGAGCGGTCCATGCCGCGGATCTGGCTCTTGCGCGCGTCGGAGGCCACGGCCGCCTGCTCTTCCGCCTGACGCGCCAGGATGCGGGCACGCAGCACGCGCATGCCGGCCTCGCGGTTCTGCAGCTGCGACTTCTCGTTCTGCATCGCCACGACGATGCCGGTCGGCAGGTGCGTGATGCGCACGGCGGAGTCGGTCGTGTTGACCGACTGGCCGCCGGGGCCGGACGAGCGGTAGACGTCGATCTTGAGGTCGGACTGGTTGATCTCGACCTCTTCGGGCTCGTCGACCTCGGGGAAGACGAGCACGCCCGTCGTCGAGGTGTGGATGCGCCCCTGCGACTCGGTCGCGGGCACGCGCTGCACGCGGTGCACGCCGCCCTCGTACTTCAGGTGCGCCCAGACGCCCTGCGACGGGTCGGAGGCGTTCGACTTGATCGCCACCTGGACGTTCTTGTAGCCGCCGAGGTCGGACTCGTCGCGCTCGAGGAGCTCGGTCTTCCAGCCCTTCGACTCGGCGTAGTGCGTGTACATGCGCAGGAGGTCGGCCGCGAAGAGCGCGCTCTCGGCTCCGCCCTCGCCGCCCTTGATCTCCATGATGACGTCGCGGCCGTCGTCGGGGTCGCGCGGGATCAGCAGGCGACGCAGCTTCTCCTGCGCCGTGTCGAGCGCCTCCTCGAGCGCGGGCACCTCGTCGGCGAACGCTTCATCCTCGCGGGCGAGCTCGCGAGCGGCCTCGAGGTCCTCCCCGGCGCCCTGCCACGCGGTGTGCGCGGCGACGATCCGGCTGAGCTCGGCGTACCGGCGGTTGATCTTCTTAGCCCGGGCCGCATCCGCGTGAACGGCAGGATCAGCGAGCTGATTCTGCAGATCTTCGTGCTCGGCCAGCAGCACGGCTACTGACTCGAACACGATTACTCCTGGTGACCCGAGGCCGCCGGGACCGACTTCTGCACCTGCACGAGGAACTCCGTGTTCGACTGGGTCTCTTTGAGGTTGCGGAGGATGATCTCGAGGGCCTGCTGCTGGTCGAGCCCGGCGAGGGCCCGGCGCAGACGCCAGGTGATCTTGACCTCGTCGGGGCTGAGCAGCATCTCCTCGCGACGCGTGCCGGAGGCGTTGACGTCGACGGCGGGGAAGATGCGCTTGTCGGCGAGGTGGCGCGAGAGGCGGAGCTCCATGTTGCCGGTGCCCTTGAACTCCTCGAAGATCACCTCGTCCATCTTCGAGCCGGTCTCGACGAGGGCGGTGGCCAGGATGGTCAGCGAGCCGCCGTTCTCGATGTTGCGCGCGGCTCCGAAGAAGCGCTTCGGGGGGTAGAGCGCCGACGAGTCGACGCCGCCCGAGAGCACGCGGCCCGAGGCCGGGGTCGAGAGGTTGTAGGCGCGGCCGAGGCGGGTGATCGAGTCGAGCAGCACGACGACGTCGTGGCCCAGCTCGACGAGGCGCTTCGCACGCTCGATGGCGAGCTCGGCGACCGTCGTGTGGTCCTCCGCGGGGCGGTCGAAGGTCGAGGCGATGACCTCGCCCTTGACCGTCCGCTGCATGTCGGTGACCTCTTCGGGGCGCTCGTCGACGAGCACGACCATGAGGTGGACCTCGGGGTTGTTCTGCGCGATGGCGTTGGCGATTGCCTGCAGCACGAGCGTCTTGCCGGCCTTGGGCGGCGAGACGATGAGGCCGCGCTGGCCCTTGCCGATCGGCGACACCAGGTCGATGATGCGGGTCGAGAGCTTCGACGCGTCGGTCTCGAGGCGCAGGCGCTCCTGCGGGTAGAGCGGCGTCAGCTTCGAGAACTCGACGCGCTTGGAGGCGTCGTCGATGGTCTGGCCGTTGATCGAGTCGATGCGGACGATCGCGTTGTACTTCTGGCGACCCTGCTGGTTGTCGCCCTCGCGCGGCTGGCGGATCGCGCCGACGATCGCGTCGCCCTTGCGCAGGTGGTACTTCTTCACCTGGCCGAGCGAGACGTACACGTCGCTGGCACCCGGCAGGTAGCCGGTGGTGCGGACGAACGCGTAGTTGTCGAGGACGTCGAGGATTCCGGCGACCGGGATCAGCACGTCGTCCTCGGTGATCTCGGGCTCGAAGTCGTCGTTCTGGTTCGAGCGGCCGCGCTTGCGGTCGCGCTGGCGGCTGCGGGCCGAGCGGCCCTCGCCCTCGGCCTGCTGAGCGGCGGCCTGGCTCTGGTTTCCGCCGTTCTGCTGCGGCTGCTGGTTGCCGCCCTGCTTGCGCGACTCGTCGTCGCCCTCGGCGGCCTGACCGGCCTGCTGGTTCTGCTGGTTCTGCTGGTTCTGGTTGCCGCCGCGGTTGCGGTTGCGGCTGCGACGGCTTCCGCCGGTGGGCTGGTCGCCCTGGGCCTCGGCCTGGTTGCCGTTGCCCTGCTGGCTGTTGCCCTGTGCTTCCTTGTTCTGCGTGTCCTTGCCCTGGGCGTCCTTGCCCTGCTGGGCGCTGCCGTGCTGCGCGTCGGCGGCGGAGTCGACGGCGGCCGACGCGGCGGCCTCGGCCTCGCGCTGCTCGCGGAGGCGCGCCTGCTCGGCGCGGGTTCGGTCGGCGCGCGACTGGCGCGGGGGCAGATCGAGGTCGATCTGGGCGGGGGTGGCAGGAGCAGCCGACTCGCCGGCCGGGGCCGCAGCCTGCTCGGCCGCGACGGTCTGGTCGGTGGCACGGCGCGATCCGCGACGGCGGCGGTTCGATCCGCCGGTCGACGCGGCGGCGGAGTCGCCGGAGACGACCTCGGAGTCGGTGTCGGCCTCGGCGGCCTCGGCCTCGACGCTCACGGGCGTCTCGGTCGGGAGGTCGAGGAGGGGCTGGACGCCGGACTCGCCCTGGTGGCTGTGGTCGGCGGCCGCCACGGGTGCGGTGCTGGTGGAGGTCGCTCGACGCGGAGCGCGCTTGGCGCGAGCGGGGGCCTCCGCGGCCGGGGCCTCGGCGGCGGTCGCCTCGGGGGCGGCCTGCTCGGCGGCGGCCTCGGGCGCAGCGGCCGCGGGCTGCTCGGCGGCCGCGTCGCCGGCGCTGCTCTGCGCGGCGACGATGGCGGCGACGAGGTCGCCCTTGCGGAGCTTGGAGATGCCGCTGATGCCGAGGGTCGAGGCGAGAGCCTGGAGCTCGGGCAGACGCCTCGACGTCAGGTCGGCGGTCTGATCGGTGGTGATATCGGTCACGTTGAGTGGTTTCCTTTCGCGCCCCCGCACGGATCGGCGGGGGTGAGCCGGTCGCGCCTCGGGCGACGACCACGCGACTGCCGCGTGGGAACACGGCGACTCGATGAAGCTGTACGGGTGCACAGCGATTCGAAGGAGAGTGCGCGCTTGGGTGAGTACAGAAGAAACGTGCAACCCGGGCCTGCAACGGTCGCGGCGTAGCGGTTGCTACGCGTGCGGCTCGGCTTCTACCGGGTGCGGCACCACTGTAGCACCCCTGAGGTCGACGGCCAGCATGAGCGGCCGCCAGGCGCCGACGGCGTGTTCGGCCACGAGATCGGCGGCCAGCAGCCTCTGCGCGGGGTCCGACCCGAGCACCAGGATCGAGGGGCCTGCGCCCGACACGACCGCGGCCAGCCCCGCCTCCCGCAGCACCCGGATCAGGCTGTCGGTCTCGGGCATCGCGCTCGCCCGGTAGCTCTGGTGCAGCCGGTCTTCCGTGGCCGCAAGGAGCAGCTCGGGGCTCTGGATGAGGGCCGCGACGAGCAGCGCCGACCGCGAGACGTTGAAGGTGGCGTCGGCGTGCGGCACGGACGCGGGCTGCAGCGCCCTGGCCACCTTCGTCGAGAGGGTCGACTCGGGCACGAACAGCACGGGCGACACGCCTCGGTGCACGAGGAGGCGCTTGTGCGACGGCCCCTCGGGCGTGGTCCACGCGATCGTCAGGCCGCCGAACAGTGCCGGAGCGACGTTATCGGGGTGACCCTCGAGATCGGTCGCGAGCCCCAGCAGCGTCGACGACGAGACCTCGACGACTCCCTCGAGCAGACCCTTGACCGCCATGATGCCGGACACGATCGCGGCGGCGCTCGACCCGAGGCCGCGGCCGTGCGGGATCGAGTTGTGCGCGACCAGCGCGAGGCTCGGCAGGTCGACGCCCAGCTGTGTGAAGGCGTAGTCGATCGCGCGCACGACGAGGTTCGACTCGTCGGTGGGCACCTCGCCCTCGCCGACGCCGTGGACCTCGACCGAGACCGTGCGGGGCACGCCCTCGGAGACCGGGGTCGCCGTGACGACGAGCTCGTCGTAGTGCGACAGGGCGACACCCAGCGTGTCGAAGCCCGGACCGAGGTTGGCGCTGGTCGCGGGCACCTTCACGAGGACGGATGCCGCCTCGGGCATGTGGGTCATGCAGACGCCCGGGCGAGGCCGAGCACGTCGGCGACGGCGGCCGTGTCGACGGGGACCACGGTCGGCGTGACCTCGCCGCCGTCGTCGGTGCGGAGGGCCCACTGGGGGTCTTTGAGGCCGTGGCCGGTGACCGTCAGCACCACGGTTGCTCCTGCGGGGACCTGGCCGGCCTCGTGCCGCTCGAGGAGTCCGGCGACGCTGATCGCCGACGCCGGCTCGACGAAGACGCCGACCTCGCTCGACAGGATCTTCTGAGCGCGCAGGATCGCCGCATCGTCGATCGCACCGAAGTAGCCGTCGGTCAGCTCACGCGCGTCGAGGGCGAGCTGCCACGACGCGGGGTTGCCGATGCGGATCGCGCTGGCGATGGTCTCGGGGTGCTTGACGACCTCGCCCGAGACGATGGGGGCGCTGCCCGCGGCCTGGAAGCCGAACATGCGGGGCAGCTTCGTCGCGCGCGAGGCCTCGAGGTCTTCGCGGTAGCCGCGCGTGTAGGCGGTGTAGTTGCCGGCGTTGCCGACCGGCAGGAAGTGGAAGTCGGGCGCGTCGCCGAGAACGTCGACGATCTCGAACGCGGCCGTCTTCTGACCCTCGATGCGGTCGTTGTTGACCGAATTGACGAGGTGCACGGGGTAGTTCGCGGCGAGGTCGCGGGCGATGTCGAGACAGTCGTCGAAGTTGCCCTGGATCTGCAGCAGCTGGCCGTTGTGGGCGACTGCCTGGCTGAGCTTGCCCATGGCGATCTTGCCCTCGGGCACGAGGACGGCGGCGGTGATGCCGGCGTGCGCGGCATAGGCGGCGGCGGAGGCCGACGTGTTGCCGGTCGAGGCGCAGATGACGGCCTTCGCGCCGTGCTCGACGGCCTTCGAGATCGCCATCGTCATGCCGCGGTCTTTGAACGAGCCGGTGGGGTTGATGCCCTCGTACTTGACGTAGACGTTCGCACCCGTGCGCTCGGAGAGGGCGCGCGCCGGGATGAGCGGCGTGCCGCCCTCGCCCAGAGTCACGATCGGAGTCGCCTCCGTCACGTCGAGGCGGTCGGCGTACTCGCGCAGGACACCCTGCCACTGGTGGGCCATCAGGCTCCCCTTGCTTCGTTATGACTGTCGTGTTCGGTGGTGCGGCGGGGCACGTCAGGCCCCTTCGACCCGGAGCACGCTCGTGACGGAGTTCACGACGGCTGCGGTGGTCAGCGCCTCGACCGTGGCCGCGAGAGCGGACTCTCGGGCCGGGTGGGTGCCGATCACCAGCGTAGCGGTGGCCTCGCCGGCGCCCTGCCCTGTGACGCCGGACGACGCCGTGACGCCCGACGACACGACGCCCGATGTCTGCTCGACCGTCTCGACGCTCACGCCGTGCTGCGCGAGGAGCCCCGCCAC
Source organism: Frondihabitans australicus (assembly GCF_003634555.1). NCBI lineage: Bacteria > Bacillati > Actinomycetota > Actinomycetes > Micrococcales > Microbacteriaceae > Frondihabitans > Frondihabitans australicus. The sequence continues at coordinate 957,444 of NZ_RBKS01000001.1, read as the reverse complement.
GGTCGCGAGGACGCCGGGCTGGTCGGCGACGTCGAGGGTGATCTGGTAGCTGGTCGTCACGCTGCCCATCGGCAGCACGCGGAGGTTGGCGTGGGTGGACTCGGCGAGGCCCGGCCCGCCGATGACGTGCCGGCGGGCGGCGGAGACGAGGTCGCCGAGCACCGCCGACGCGGTCTCCACTCCCCCGGCGCCGGCGCCGTAGAACATGAGGTCGCCGGCCGCCTCGGCCTCGACGAAGACGGCGTTCTTGGCGCCGTGCACGGCGGCCAGCGGGTGGCCGAGCGGCACCAGGGCGGGGTGGACCCGCGCGCTCACGCCGTCGGTGCCGTCGGTGTCGACGAGCCGCTCGCAGATCGCGAGGAGCTTCACGACGTAGCCGGCCTTCCGCGCCGCGACGACCTGCTCGCGGGTGACCTGCGTGATGCCCTCGCGGTGCACGGCCACGAGCGGCACGGTGGTGTGGAAGGCGAGGCTCGCCAGGATCGTCGCCTTCTGCGCCGCGTCGTAGCCCTCGATGTCGGCGGTCGGGTCGGCCTCCGCGTAGCCGAGCTCGGTGGCGGTCGCCAGGGCGTCCTCGAGGGACTCGCCGAGGGTGTCCATTCGGTCGAGGATGAAGTTCGTCGTGCCGTTCACGATGCCCATGACGCGCTTGACGCGGTCGCCGGCGAGGCTCTCGCGCAGCGGGCGGATGATCGGGATCGCGCCGGCGACGGCGGCCTCGTAGTACAGCTGCGCGCCGACCTGCTCGGCGGCCGCGAAGAGCTCGGGGCCGTGGTTGGCGAGGAGGGCCTTGTTGCCGGTGATGACGTCGGCTCCTGAGCCCAGAGCCTCGAGCACCAGGGTGCGGGCGGGCTCGAGGCCGCCGATCAGCTCGACGACGATGTCGGCGCCCAGGATCAGCGAGTGCGCGTCGGTGGTGAACAGCTCTCGCGGCAGGTCGGCGTCGCGCTTCGCGTCGAGGTCGCGGACGGCGATGCCCACGAGCTCGAGGCCGGCGGTCGCGCGCCCCGCGAGCTCGTCGCCGTGCTCGAGCAGGAGGCGTGCGACCTGGCTGCCGACGGACCCGGCGCCGAGGAGGGCGACGCGGACGTTGCGGTATTCGATCATGCTGTGGTGCTTTCTGTGTCGAGGCCGGCGTCACGCGCCAGCAGATCGCTCTCGGTCTCGCCCCGGACGATGACGCGGGCCGCTCCGTCGCGGACGGCGACCACCGGCGGTCGGCCGACGTGGTTGTAGTTGCTGGCGAGGCTCCAGCAGTAGGCGCCCGTGACGGGCACGGCGACGAGGTCGTCGGGCTCGACGTCGCCGGGGAGGTAGTCGTCGAGGACGACGAGGTCGCCCGACTCGCAGTGCTTCCCGGCGATGCGGACGAGCGCAGGAGCCGACGTGCTCACCCGGTTCGCGATCCGCACCGAGTAGTCGGCCCGGTACAGCGCCGTGCGCGCGTTGTCGCTCATGCCGCCGTCGACGCTCACGTACCGGCGGACCGCGCTGGAACCCGAGTCGTCGGTCGCGACCTGGACGTCCTTCACCGTGCCGACCGTGTACAGCGTGGCGCCGGCGGGCCCGGCGATCACCCGGCCCGGCTCGACCGCGATCACCGGCACGTCGATGCCGAGCGCCGCGCACTCGGCCGCCACCACGTCGGCGATGCCGCGCGCCAGATCGGCGATCGGGGCTGCGTCGTCGACTCGCGTGTAGTTGACGCCGAAGCCGCCGCCGAGGTTCAGCTCGGGCACCGCGCCGCCCTCGAGGAGGGAGGCGTGGACCGCGAGGAGGCGGCGGGCGGCCTCGGCGAACCCGTCGGTGCCGAAGATCTGCGAGCCGATGTGCGAGTGCAGGCCGAGGAACGTCAGGCCCTCGTGGCCTCGGATCTCGCGCACGGCGGCGGGTGTGTCGGCGAGCGTGATGCCGAACTTCTGGTCTTCCCGGGCGGTGGCGAGGTACTCGTGCGTGGACGCGTGCACTCCGCTGTTCACGCGGAGGCGCACCGGCTGGACGCGACCGTGTCGCCGTGCGGCCTCGGCGATCCTGCCGATCTCGACCAGGCTGTCGATGACGATGGCGCCGACGCCGGCGGCGACCGCGCGGTCGATCTCGGCGCGGGACTTGTTGTTGCCGTGGAATCCGATGCGGGCCGGGTCGACGCCGGCCGCGAGGGCTACGGCGAGTTCTCCGCCGGTGCAGACGTCGACGTTCAGGCCGAGCTCGCTCACCCAGCGGCAGACCTCCGCCGAGAGGAAGGCCTTGCCGGCGTAGTAGACCTTGGCCCGTGAGCCGATTCGCGCGAGCTCCTGCTCGAAGGCCTCGATGGCAGCCTTGGCGCGCCCTCGGAAGTCGGCCTCGTCCACGACGTAGAGCGGCGTGCCGAACTCGGTGGCGAGAGCCTCGGCCGAGACGCCGCCGAACGTGAGCGCGCCCGCCGCGTCGCGCGACGCGGTCGACGACCAGACCGACGGCACGAGGTCGTTGGCGTCGTCGGGCAGGTCGAGCCAGTCGGGTGCGAGCGGGTTCGCTCCGGGCATCAGCAGGTCCCCTTCTCAGACAGGGCGGCGGAGTCGAGCGGCAGGCCGGTCGAGTGCAGGTGGAACGTCGCCACGCCCGGCGTGACGCCGATGCCGGTGAGGGTCGCGCTCGTCGGCAGCGACGACGCCACGCAGATCGTGGGCGGCTGGGTCTTGAGGTACTGCAGGAGGCTCGACACGTCGATCGACGAGTTCGACGACGAGATCGCCGCGTTCGTCGGGGTGAGCACGACCGACTTGCCGTTCGACGTCACGCTGGGCTTCGCCGTCAGCTTGTACTGCAGCTGCAGGCCGAGGATGTTGATCGACGAGTCGTACGAGAAGGTGCCGCTGCCGAGCGCGATGTTGCCCGACGCGTTCTGGAGCAGCTTCGAGTCGTTGAGCGCCTTCTGGTCGATGACGACCGTCGCGTCGATCGGCCCGGTCGTGCCGCCCTGCTTCAGCGGCACGTCGGTCACGGTCGCGTCGAAGGTCAGCGGGATCTTCTGCACGACGAGGTCGTGCGACGCCAGCGAGACGTCGTCGAGATGACCCGACAGGGCCTGCAGGATCACGGAGAACCCGTGGATCTTCACGCCCACCGTGCCCGTCGTCCCCGCGGGCAGCGAGGAGTCGATCTGCTTCTCGGCCTCGGCCTCGGCGACGTGGCGCGCGACGAGTTCGGCCGCCACGCAGAGCGCGGCGAGCACCACCAGGACGATCACGAGGATCGTCACGCGGCGGCGTCGACGGCGCCGACGACCGGGCGAGTCAGCGGCGGGTACGGCTTCGAGTCGGGCCTCGTCGCTCATCGTCACATCCGCTCGGGAGCCGAGACGCCCAGGAGGCCGAGACCGTTGCGGATCACCTGCCCCGCCGCGTCGTTCAGCCAGAGCCTCGTGCGGTGCAGGTCGGTCACCTCTTCGTCGCCCAGCGGCGTGACGCGGCAGGCGTCGTACCAGCGGTGGTAGGTGCCAGCGACCTCTTCGACATAGCGGGCGACGCGGTGCGGCTCGCGCAGCTCGGCGGCCTGCGTGACGACGCGCGGGAGCTCGCTGAGCGCGCCGAGCAGAGCAGCCTCGGTCGGGTGGGTGAGAAGCGACGCGTCGAAGGCCGAGCGGTCGACGCCGGATGCGGCCGCGTTGCGGTCGACGGCGCAGGTGCGCGCGTGGGCGTACTGCACGTAGAAGACGGGGTTGTCGTTGCTCTTCTTCGTGAGGAGGTCGAGGTCGATGTCGACCATCGAGTCCATCGACGAGCGCACCAGCGAGTACCGGGCGGCGTCGACGCCGACGACGTCGACGAGGTCCTCCATTGAGACGACGGTACCGGCACGCTTCGACATGCGGACGGGCTCGCCGTCCTTCAGCAGGTTGACGAGCTGGCCGATGAGGATCTCGAGGTTGACGCCCGGGGTGTCGCCGAACGCCGCGCACATCGCCATCATGCGGCCGATGTAGCCGTGGTGGTCGGCGCCGAGCATGATGATGTTGCGCTCGAAGCCGCGCTCGCGCTTGTCGAGGTAGTACGCGATGTCGCCCGCGATGTAGGCGGCCTCGCCGTCGGACTTGATCACGACGCGGTCGCGGTCGTCGCCGAACTCGGTGGTGCGCAGCCAGGTCGCGCCGTCGGCCTCGTAGATGTGGCCGAGCTCGCGCAGCCGCGCCACGGCGCGCTCGACCGCCTTCGACTCGTGCAGCGAGTTCTCGTGGAAGTAGACGTCGAAGTCGACGCCGAAGTCGTGCAGCGAGGCCTTGATGTCGGCGAACATGAACTCGACGCCGACGGCTCGGAAGAGCTCCTGCGCCTCGTCGCGGGGCAGGTCGCGGACGTCGCCGTCGAAGGTGTCGATGACGCGCGCGGCGATCTCGGAGATGTAGTCGCCGCCGTAGCCGTCCTCCGGCGTGGGCTCGCCGAGGGCGGAGGCGACCAGGCTCCGGGCGAAGCGGTCGATCTGCGCGCCGTGGTCGTTGAAGTAGTACTCGCGGGTCACCTGACCGCCGACCGCCTCGAACACGCGGGCGAGGCTGTCGCCGACGGCGGCCCAGCGGACGCCGCCGATGTGGATCGGGCCGGTCGGGTTGGCCGAGACGAACTCGAGGTTGATCGTCACGCCGTCGTAGTAGTCGCCCGAGCCGTAGAGGGCGCCCTGGTCGACGATGGTCTTCGCGAGGAGACCGGCGGCGGCGGCCTCGAGCGTGATGTTGATGAATCCCGGGCCCGCGACGTCGACCGAGGCGATGCCGTCGACCTCGGCGAGGTCGCCGGCGATCTCGTCGGCGAGAGCGCGCGGGTTCGTGCCGAGTCGCTTCGCGAACTTCATCGCCACGTTCGACGCCCAGTCGCCGTGGTCGCGATTCTTCGGGCGCTCGAGGGCGGCGTCGGCGGGGGTGACCGCGACCTCGGCGAGCTCGGCGTCGGCCTCGCGTCGGCGCTCGACGACACCCTGGACGATGGCGAGCAGCGAGACGGAAAGTTCGGCGGGAGTCACGGTCGACAATCCTACCGGGCCGCGACCGGCCCTTTTCGGCACAGGGCGGGCGTACGGGAAGATGGTGTGCATGCATCCGGCCACACGACACTCCCCCGTCCGTGACCGCGCCCGCCGCCTTCGAGGTGCGGCGGTGGCGCTGGGCGCGCTGACCGTCCCGCTGCTCCTGGCCGGGTGCACAGGATCAGGCGCTCCGACCGGCGCAGCCTCGCACACCCCGCAGGCGTCCGCCGCCTCCACGCCGACGCCGACGCCGACCGGGGCAGCCGGCTCGGCGCCCCTTGACGCCACCGCCCTGAGCATCCCCTGCGACACGCTCGCACCCGCGTCCGTCCTCACCATCTACTCGGGCATGACCGCCGACGCGAAGCCGAAGCCGCCGGCCGAGAGCGACGCGGCCGTGATCGCCGCCGACGACGGCACGGTCTGCACCTGGACCTCGTCGTCGGGCGACACGATGACCCTCGCCGTCGGGCAGTACTCGGACGCCAGCCTCACGCGCCTCAAGAACGCGCTCGTGACCTCCAGCCAGCAGGTGCCCACCTACGCCGGCGAGGGCTACTTCTCGCTCGACGGAAAGACGGGCACCGCCGAGGCGTTCACCGGGTCGTACTGGGTCGTCGCGATCTCCGACACGGCCGCGTTCGGCGAGCCCGGCGGGGCGGAGCCGATCGTCGACTCGGCGCTGGGCGTGCTCAAGGCTCGCGGCTAGCGGCTCTCAGCCGCTGCGGCTGGCGACTCTCAGCCGCTGCGTCTCACGGCCAGAGGCGCGTGCTCGTCCAGCCGGTGCCCTCGCCGACGCGGTCGTAGCGGAGGCGGACCTGGTCGCGCCCGGTCGTCGCCTGCCAGAACTCCACCACGGTGGGCACGACCCGGTAGGCGGTCCAGTCGTCGGGCGCGAAGTCGTCGTCCTGGGCGACGAGCTCTCGGGCGGCGGCCAGGCGGGCCTGCGGCTCCTGCGACCCAGGGTCGTAGGCGCTCGACTGCGGCAGGGCGATCGCGACAGCGCGCGAGTCGGGGTGCCGCGCGGTGAAGTCGGCCGCACCGACTTCGGCCGGGCCCGGCTGCGCCTGGCCCTCGACCCGGATCTGGCGGCCCTGCTCGCGCCAGTAGAGCGTCAGTGCGACGTGCGGGTTCTCGGCCATCTGGCGCCCCTTGGGACTCTCGTCGCTCGACGCGAACCACAGGGCGTCGTCGACGTCCTTCAGCAGTAGCGTGCGGGCCGTCACGTGGCCGGTGCTGTCGCAGGTCGACAGGGTCATCGCGTGCGGCTGGTTGACGCCGGCCTCGATCGCCGCGGACAGCCAGTCGACCAGGAGCCCCAACGGCTCGTCGGGGGCCGCGTCGGCGTCGAAGGCGGGCATGTCGGGCGGGAAGGTCTTCGCCTGGCGCAGGATCCGGCGGATGTCTCGCGTCTCGATGCTCATGCGCCCACTCAACCCCGTCGTGGCTCACCGGGCACTCGAGGACTGCTACGGTTGAAGCATCTGGGCCCCCATAGCTCAGGGGATAGAGCACTGCCCTCCGGAGGCAGGGGCGTAGGTTCGAATCCTACTGGGGGCACATTCCACGCCACGGTCCGGGCAGCGAGAAGCGGCCCGGAACCGTGAGGCTCCGAGCCGCTCGAAGTGTTCGCAGGGCAGGCGACCAGTCGGTCGCCCCGCAGCCGCGATGGATCAGCAGGCGCCGATCAGGAGTACGTCAGTGCGATGACCGCGACGTCGAGCGAGCCGTAGGCACCCTCAGCGCGAGTGGCGCTCCGCACCCGACCGCGCAGGACCTCGTAGCGCCCGGCGCTCTCCTTCACGAAGCCGATGACACCCGCAGTGGGCGTCGAGACTCGGCTGTATCCGTCGCCCAGCGGAACGACCTCCGCCTGCGATGTGCGCTCCAGAACAGCTCCCATGGTGTCCTCCCTCAACGACGCTGTTTGCCGCCGGGACCACCAGCGACCGTCTAGACAGAACTGTACCCTCGGCCAGGGGGACAAAACACCCCTCCGATCCCCAGAATCGCCTGGCAAGACGGGGTTTTTCGGGTTACATCGATTCAGCCGAGGCTGACATCGTGGGACATCGCAGAACCGGTTGACCGCCTCGTCACCGTAACGCCCACGGAGGCGGCCGTCACGAGCACGAGCGCGACGATCTCGCGTGCGTCGAGGGCCTGGTGCACGACGACGAGACCGGCCAGGGCAGCGACCGCGGGGCCGAGACTCGAGAGCACTCCGAAGACCCTCGTCTCGATGCGGCGGAGGGCGACCATCTCCAGGGCGTAGGGCAGGGCCGACGTGAGAAGGGCGACCGCGAGGAACACGGCGACCAGCGTCGGCTCCTGCACCACCGCGTGCCAGGCGCGACCGGCGCCGAACGGCGACACGACGATCGCAGCGACCACGACGGCCACCACGAGCCCGTCGATGCCGTCGATGAGACGGCCCGCGTGCGAGGAGGCGAAGATGTAGCCCGCCCAGAACGCGGCCGCGCCGAAGGCGAGCAGGACTCCCCCGAGCGCGATCGATCCGGTCGACCCCACGCCGAGCAGCACCACCCCGACGAACGCGAGCAGGGCCCAGCCGGCGTCTCGCCAGCGGCGGGTCTGCGCCAGCGCGACCGCGAGGGGCCCGGTGAACTCGAGCGTCACCGCGACGCCGAGGGGGATCCGCGCGAGCGCCAGGTAGATCAGCGAGTTCATGCCGGCCAGGGCCAACCCGAGCAGGATCGCGGCCACCCACTGCCGCAGACGCCAGCGCCCGACCCGGGGCCGCACGGCCACCACGAGGATCACCGCACCGAAGACGAGTCGCAGCGTGGCGGCCCCCGTCGGACCGACCTCGTCGAAGTGCAGACGGGCGAAAGCGCTGCCGAACTGGACGGAGAAGATCGCCGCCACCGCCAGCAGCGGAGCGGGGACGCGAGGCACGCTCCCCATTAAGACATACAGCGCACGAGACTCCTGGCTAAACTCCCGGCCATCGGCGTCGTTTCGCGGATAGCGTGGGCGCCAGGCAACCGTTTTTCCGCGCCACCGCGGCGTGTCGCGACGATCCAGGAGAGAACAGTGTTCCGGGAACCCACACCGATCGGCACCGGCGCGAGGTCTGGGCGCCGGCCCGCCCCTCTCCGCCTCCGTCTGGCGACGTACGGCCTCCTCGTCGCCGCGGCCGCCGTCGCCCTCGTCGGCCCCGCGCCTGCGGCGCAGGCGACGTCGCCTGTCGACCTGAACGGCGCCTACGTCCTCGACCAGGCGGGCGTGCTGTCGGGCAGCGACAAGGCCACGATCACGACGTCGCTCAACAAGCTGAACTCCGACACGGGCATCAACCTGCTCGTCGTCTACGTGCCGACGTTCTCCAACCCGTCCGATCGCACCTCGTGGGGTGCCGCGACCGCGAAGCTGAACAACCTCGGCGCCAACGACATCCTCCTGTCGATCGCCGTGCAGGATCGCCAGTACGACGTCGAGAAGAACACCGCGTCGAAGCTCTCCAACTCCGACCTCGCCTCGATCGAGACGAACGACCTCGTGCCGCAGCTGCGCGACTCGCACTGGGCGGCCGCCGCCACCGCGATGGCCTCGGGCATCGACAAGGCCGCAGGGCCGCCGAACCTCACCTGGATCCCGATCGTCCTCGGCATCGTCGTCGTCATCATCGTCGTGATCGTGATCATCGTGTCGGTCCGCCGGCGGCGCTCCAGGGCGCAGGAGCTCGAGAAGAGCCGCGCGTCCCAGGCCGACCTCACCCGCAGAGCCGCGGCCCTCCTCGTCGGCATCGACGACCAGATCACGCAGGCCACCCAGGAGGTCGACTTCGCGTCGGCTCAGTTCGGCTCCGCCGCCGCCGAACCCTTCGCGCGGGCCGTCGACTCCGCGAAGCAGAAGGTCCGCCAGGCCTTCGAGCTGCGCCAGAAGCTCGACGACGACATTCCCGACACGCCCGAGGAGACCCGGTCGTGGACGGAGCAGATCATCGAGCTCTGCGAGGGCGCGCACGCCGACATCGAGGCGCAGTCCGAGGCCTACGACAAGCTCCGCGCCTCGGAGGCCACCGTCGTGGACGACACCGCGCGCCTGCACACGTCGGCGGCCGAGCTGAAGCAGCGCGCCGACTCGGCCGAGAAGACACTCGCGTCGCTGACCTCCACCTACTCGGCCAAGGCGGTGGCGAGCGTCGCCCAGAACCCCGACCAGGCCGACCGCCTGCTCGAGTTCGTCGAGCAGACCGCGACCGAGGCCGAGGGCCAGATCGCCGCGGACAATAAGGGCGAGGCCGTCGGCAGCGTGCAGCGCGGTCAGCAGGCGCTCGTCCAGGTGGTCCAGCTGCTCGATGCCATCGACAAGGCCGGCACGTCGCTCGGCACAGCCCAGGCCTCGATCGAAGCGGCCTCGCAGGACCTCCGCCAGGACCTCGTGGCCGCTCAGAAGGTGCCGGCCGCCGACGCCACGCAGGGCACGGGTCTCGCGCCCGCGGTGTCGGAGGTCCAGGCCGCGCTCGGCTTCGCCGACGCCAACCGTGACGACCCGCTGGCGGTGCTCGACCGGCTGACGGCCGCCAACACGTCGATCGACACGGCGATGGCGGCGGTCCGCGACGTCGAGGTGTCTCGGCAGCGCGCCCAGGCCACGCTCGACCAGGCCCTCCTCAACGCGCGCAGTCAGATCTCGGCCGCGCGGGACTTCATCGAGACGAGGCGCGGCGCCATCTCCGCGGGGCCGCGCACCCGGCTCTCCGAGGCCGAGCGGCACCTGCAGACCGCCGTCGGCCTGGCCACGAACGACCCGAACACTGCGGTCGCCGAGGCGCAGCAGGCGGCGGCCATGGCCTCTGCGGCGGCCAACGACGCCAACGACGAGGTCGGCATGTACCAACAGCAGGGCTTCGGCATGGGCGGTCTCGGCGGCGGCATGGGTCGCGGCCAGGGCGGCGCCAACCTCGGCGGCATCCTCACCGGCGTCATCATCGGCGGTCTCCTCAACGGCGGCGGCGGAGGCGGCGGCTGGGGTGGCGGCGGCGGCTTCGGCGGGGGCGGCTTCGGCGGGGGCGGCTTCGGCGGAGGCGGCGGCTTCGGGGGCGGAGGCGGCGGAGGCGGCGGAGGCGGAGGCGGCGGCGGCGGCTTCGACTCCAGCGGAGGCCGCTTCTGACCGGAGACCGGCACGACGCGCAGTTCGGACGACAGGTGAACACTCACGCCCCACGCGGGGCATCACGAAAGGAAAGCACCGATGGCTAAGCAGTCGATCTTCGGGCGCATCGCGCAGCTCACGAAGGCGAACATCAACAACCTCATCGATCAGGCCGAAGACCCCAAGCTGATGCTCGACCAGCTGGTCCGCGACTACACGAACTCCATCGCCGACGCAAAGGACGCCGTCGCGGAGACGATCGGCAACCTCCGCCTCCTCGAGCAGGACCACAAGGAAGACGTCGACGCCGCGGCCGACTGGGGCAACAAGGCCCTCGCCGCCTCGAAGAAGGCCGACGAGCTGCGCACCGCCGGAAACACGACCGAGGCCGACAAGTTCGACAACCTGGCCAAGGTCGCGATCGGCCGCCAGATGTCGAGCGAGAAGGAGGCCAAGGACGCCGAGCCGACCATCGCCCAGCAGACCCAGGTCGTCGACAAGCTGAAGACCGGCCTGTCGCAGATGGAGCAGAAGCTCCAAGACCTCAACAACAAGCGCAACGAGCTCGTCGCCCGCTCCAAGATGGCGTCGGCCCAGTCGAAGGTCAACGACGCCATCGGCAGCATCAACGTGCTCGACCCGACCAGCGACCTCGGCCGCTTCGAGGACAAGATCCGTCGCGAGGAGGCCAAGGTCATGGGCCAGCAGGAGCTCCAGGCCTCCAGTCTCGACGCGCAGTTCGAGAGCCTCGAGAATCTCGACGCCCAGACCGAGGTCGAGGCCCGTCTCGCGCAGCTCAAGCTCGGCGGGGGCGCCGCGCCGGTCGAGGAGTGGGAGTCGAAGCCTCTCGGATCCTGACCCGTATGCCATGCTGACGGGATGAGGTTCGTCGCCGTACCGCAGTGGCAGGGGTCTCCTTCGCCGCGTGCGATGAGACTGTCCGAGGGCGCCAACGCGATCTTCGGAGACCTGCCCGCGAAGGCGAGCGCGATGGTCGAGGTGCCGGTCGGCGCCGGCGACGGTCTCGGCACGGCGATCCACCGGCTGTCGTCGGTGGCCGCCGTGTCGAACGACCTCTCGCGAGTGCTCGACGAGTCGACCGAGGTCGCGCTCGTGGTCGGCGGCGACTGCGGTGTGGAGTTCACGGCGGTCCGGCACGCTCTGCGCGACGACACGGCGGTCGTCTGGTTCGACGCGCATCCCGACCTCAACTCGCCCGCGACCAGCGAGAGCGGCGCGTTCAGCGGCATGGTGCTCGGGGCTCTGCTGGGGCGCGCCGACGGCGAGTTCGCGGCTGCGTCCCTGCCCGCGGCAGCGGCGGGCACTCCGCGGCTCGAGCCGAGCCGGGTCGTCCTCGCCGGGGCCCGCACCTACGACGACGCCGAAGACGCCTACATCGAGGAGGCCGGCATCACGACGGTGTCGGCGTTCGAGCTGGACCCGGCCGAGGTCGTCGAGGCCGTGGCCGCGACGGGGGCATCCTCGGTGTACATCCACGTCGATCTCGACGTGCTCGACCCGTCGGAGTTCGACGGCCTCCTCGACCCGCAGCCCTTCGGTCTCGCGCCGGCCACCCTGGTGCAGACGATCCAGGAGCTGCGGGCCCGCTTCGAGCTCGTCGGCGCCGGCCTCTGCTCGTTCGCGCCGGCCACCCCCGAGGCCGCGGCCGACGACATGGGGACGATCCTCCGCATCGTCGGGGCCTTGGCCCGCTGACTACGATCGCCTCATGACCCCCAGCAAGGCTAAGAAGCTCGCCGACCTCGATCCCGACCGGCCGCGCGTCACCGTCGAACGCGACGGCCACGTGCTCATCATCGGGCTCGACCGCGAGGAGAAGCGGAACGCGGCAGACCTGCGGATGCTGCACGAGCTGTCCCTCGCGTACGGGCTGCTCGAGAGAGATCCCGACCTGTGGTGCGGGCTCCTGCACGCCAAGGGCGAGCACTTCACCGCCGGCCTCGACCTGGCCGACGTGGCCAAGGCCGTGACCCCGGACGGCCTCGACATCGTGCCCGAGGGCGGCATCAACCCGTGGCAGGTCGACGGCACGCAGCTGTCGAAGCCGGTCGTCATGGCGGTGCAGGGCACGTGCCTCACGCTCGGCGTCGAGCTCGCCCTGGTGAGCGACATCGTCATCTCGGCGAAGACCAGCCGCTTCGGCCAGATGGAGGTGCGTCGAGGCATCCTGCCGTTCGGCGGCGCGACCACGCGGTTCCCGGCGCGCGTCGGCTGGGGCAACGCGATGCGCTGGATGCTGACCGGCGAGACCTTCGACGCCAAAGAGGCGCTGCGCATCGGCCTCGTGCAGGAGGTCGTCTTCAACGACCAGGTCTACAACCGCGCGTACGACCTCGCGCACCGCATCGCCGAGCAGGCTCCCCTCGCCGTCCAGGCGACGCTCGCCAACGCGCGCATCGCCGTACGTGCTGGCGAGGCCGCAGCCGAGAATCTTCTGCAGTCCGAGCTCGTGCGTCTCATGCAGACCGAGGACTCCCGCCTGGGCATGCAGTCGTTCCAGCAGCGGGGCGAGGCGACCTTCACCGGCCACTAGGGCACGGCCGCAGGATGCGCGAAGGCCCGCCGCACCGAAGTGCGACGGGCCTCAGAACGCGGCTGATCAGGACTTGAAGGCGTCTTTGACGTCCTCGCCGATCTTCTTCGCTGACGCGGCCGCCTGATCCTTGTGTCCCTCGGCTTCGAGCTTCGGGTTGTCGGTGGCCTTGCCGGCGGCTTCCTTCGCCTTGCCGGACACGTCTTGGGCGGCGTTCTGGATCTTGTCGCTGAGTCCCATGGTGACCTCCTGTGGTCGGTGGTGTCGACGCGATCGCGTCGACGCCTGCACCGTACGCCCCGGGGTACACCGGCTTCCCAGGCGATGTTCCGGCGTCGTAAGGACTTCGGCGAGCCGAGCCACGTGCGGCACGATACGTTCGACCCATGACGACCTATGACCTCATCGTGATCGGAGCCGGCGCGGTCGGCGAGAACGTGGCGGACTACGCCACCCGAGGGGGTCTCAAGGTCGCGCTCGTCGAGTCCGACCTCGTCGGCGGCGAGTGCTCGTACTGGGCCTGCATGCCGTCGAAGGCGCTGCTCATGAGCTCGACCGTGCTCGACGGCGCGAAGGCCGTCGACGGCGCCCGCCAGGCGGTGACCGGCGAACTCGACGTGCAGGCGGTGCTGAACCGCCGCAACTCGTTCACGAGCAACTGGGACGACCAGGGGCAGGCCGACTGGGTCGCCGGCGCCGGCATCGACCTGATCCGCGGGCACGCCACGATCACGGGCGTCCGCGAGGTCACCGTCGGCGACACGGTGTACACGGCGACGCACGCGGTCGCGGCGGTCGTGGGCTCCGACGCGCTCCTGCCCGACATCCCGGGCCTGATCGACTCCAAGCCGTGGTCGAACAAGGAAGCCACGAGCGCCCAGTCGATCCCGTCGAGCCTCATGGTGATCGGCGGCGGCGTGGTCGCGGCCGAGCTGGCGACGGCCTATCAGCAGCTCGGCGCGAAGGTGACGCTCGCGGCGCGCTCCGGGCTCCTGGGCGGCAACGAGCCGTTCGCCGGCGAGATGGTCGCCGACTCCCTGCGCGACCTCGGAGTGGACCTGCGGCTGAACACCAGCCCGACCCGCGTCGACCGCGACGAGCACGGCCTCGTCACCACGACGCTGTCCGACGGCACGACCGTGGTCACCGACGAGCTCCTCGTCGCGACCGGCCGCGTGCCGCGGACGCAGTCGCTCGGCCTCGAGACCGTCGGCCTCACCCCCGGCGACTGGCTCCACACCGACGACACCCTCCTGGTCGAGGGCACCGACTGGCTCTACGCCGTCGGCGACGTCAACCACCGCGCCCTCCTCACCCACCAGGGCAAGTACCAGGCAAGAGCCGCCGGCGTGGTCATCGCCGCCCGCGCGCTCGGCAAGCCGGTCCACGCCGAGCCGTGGGGCGCCCACGTCGCGACCGCCGACCACGCGGCCGTCCCCCAGGTCACCTTCACCAGCCCCGAGGTCGCGAGCGTCGGGCTGACCGCGGCGCAGGCCGAGCAGCAGGGCATGGACGTGAAGGTCGTCGACTACGACATGGCCCAGGTGGCCGGCTCCAGCCTGAAGTCCGACACTTACAAGGGGCAGGCGCGCATCGTCGTCGACGAGTCGCGCAAGGTGCTCGTCGGCGCGACGTTCGTCGGCCCCGAGGTCTCCGACCTCCTTCACGCCGCGACGGTCGCCGTCGTGGCGGAGGTGCCGATCGATCGCCTCTGGCACGCGGTCCCGTCGTACCCCACGGTCACCGAGGTGTGGCTGCGTCTTCTGGACGCATACGGCCGACCGGAGTAAGCACGAGGGGTCCCTGTCGCACGACGAAGGCCCCTCGTGAAGAATCCCCTGCTCGACTCCCCCGTGTCGCGGGCGGGCTGCGCCGTCGCCACGGCCCTGGTGCTCGTCATCGGCGCGCCGCTCAGCACGGGCCGGATCCGGGTCGTCGGCGATCTCATCGTCTGCACCGGGCTCCCCCGGTGGGTGTTCGGCCGCGGCGGGACCACGGTGGGTCGCGTCTATCTGACGCGCGACAACGACGGCGACGACGTGCTCGAGCACGAGGCCGTGCACGTGCGCCAGTGGCAGCGGTACGGGCTGCTGATGCCGATCCTGTACGCCATCGCCGGTCGTGACCCGCACACGAACCGGTTCGAAGTCGAGGCGGGACTCGAGAAGGGCGGCTACCGGTGACCGACGACGTGCAGGCAGTGCACCAGCCAAGCGATCTGCGCACGGTGATCATGACGGGTGCGTCGAGCGGCATCGGCGCGAAGGCGGCCGCGACGCTGGCCGAGGGCGGCGCGCACGTGGTCGTCGTGGGCCGCAACACGGCGCGCACCAAGGAGGTGGCGAGCAGGATCGGCGGCACCGCCCACGTGGCCGACTTCGACCGCCTCGACGAGGTCCGCGACCTCGCGCAGCGCCTCCTCGACGAGAACCCGCGGATCGACGTCCTGGCGAACAACGCCGGCGGCCTCGTGAGCCACCGCTCCGAAACGACCGACGGCTTCGAGCGCACGCTGCAGTCGAACCACCTCGCGCCGTTCCTCCTCACCCGGCTGCTGCTGCCGAGGATCGTCGAGAGCGCAGGCCGCGTCGTCTCCACGTCGAGCACGGCCAACCTCTTCGGCCGAGTCCGTCTCGACGATCTCAACTGGCGCAAGCGCCCGTGGGCCGGTGGGTGGCTCGCCTACGGGACCAGCAAGCTCCTGACCAACATGTTCATCAGCCAGCTCGCGGCCCGCTCGCCCATCCAGGCCTACGCGTTCCACCCCGGCTTCGTGTCGACGAGCTTCGGCAGCGACTCGGCGTCGATGCGGGTGCTGAACACGCTCACCGGCGGCAGCTACGGCATCTCCGCCGACGCCGGCGCCGTGCCCCTGGCGACGCTCTCGGGCCCCACCACCGTGGGCGTGCCGAGCGGCACCTACTTCGATCAGCTGAAGCCGTACGGGCGACAGGCGCCCCAGGCGAAGGATCGGATCCTGGCCGAGGTGGTGTGGGAGACCTCCAGTCGGCTTGTCTCGATTCCGAGCGACCTGTGACCTGCCGGGTTGCAGCAGGTTAGGTAAGGCATGCCATAGTTAGGGTGTGCTAACTTCCACCCGAACCCGGCCGACCCAGCGACCCTACCGGGTTCAGGTGAGCCGTCTCTCCAGGCTCAGCCCGAACTTCGTCCGGGTCACGCTGGCGGCGCCCGAGCTCGAGCACTTCTCGGATCGCGGCCTCGACCAGCGGATCAAGGTCGTGCTGCCCCTGGCCGACTCGGGCTTCGACACGTTCCCCACGAACGACGACGAGAGCGACGACTGGGGCTGGTGGCAGGCGTGGCGCGAGCTCCCCGCCGAGCGTCAGAACCCGATCCGCACCTACACGGCCCGCTCGATCCGCCGCCACGAGGGCGAGATCGACGTCGACTTCGTCACCCACGGCGACGGTGGCCCCGCCTCCGCCTGGGTCGGCCGAGCGCGCGTCGGCGACGAGCTCGTCGTCGTGGGCCCCGACGCCCGAAGCGGCCAGCCGCCGATGGGCATCGAGTGGAACCCGGGCGACGCTGCGACGGTGCTGCTCGCCGGCGACGAGACCGCCGTGCCGGCCATCGCGGCGATCCTGGAGACCCTGGCGCAGGATGCACGGGGCTGCGTCTTCCTCGAGGTCCCGACCCGCGCCGACATCCTGCCGCTCATCGTGCCGGACGCCGTCGACGTGCACTGGCTCCCCCGCGACGCTCCCTCGGCCGGCCCGCTCCCCTACGGCGACGCCCTCGTGGCCGCCGTCCGTGACTGGACCGGCCGCTACGTCACGGCCCAGCATCACGGGCACCCCGTCGACGCCTCGACGCTCGCCGACATCGACGTCGACCACGAGATCCTCTGGGAGGTGCCCGACGGCTCCGCCGCCGGCGCCGACCTCTACGCGTTCTTCGCCGGCGAGGCCTCCGCCATCAAGACCCTGCGCCGCTTCCTCGTCTCGGAGGTCGGCCTCGACCGCCAGCAGGTGGCGTTCATGGGGTACTGGCGGCAGGGCAAGGCCGAGAACTAGCACTGCGTCGCACCAGGCGACCTCAGACCACCGGGCGCGTCTCCCGGAGCCGAGAATCTCGGCTCCTGCCGCCCGATCTCCCGAAAGGAACAACCCTCCCGTGTTCACCCCCACAGCGCTGTCGAAGACCGCGCGCCGCATCGCAGCCGTCGCCGTCGCGGCCGGCCTCGTGATCGGCCTCGCGGCCTGCAGCACCCCCACCTCGGCCGGATCGTCGGCGAGCAGCTCGTCGTCGACCTCCGGCACCGACAAGGGCGCCTTCCCGGTCACGATCAAGTCGGCCCTCGGCTCGGCGACCATCACCAAGGCGCCGAAGCGCGTCGTCACGATCGGCTGGGGCTCGACCGACACCGCGATCTCGCTCGGCGTCGTGCCGGTCGGCATCGAGAAGCAGACGTTCGGCAACGACTCGACCGGCGACTACCCGTGGGACACCGCGGCCATCAAGAAGATGGGCGGTGCGATCCCCGCGACGTTCAACGTCTACCCCGACATCGACGTGTCGGCCATCGCGGCGCTCAACCCCGACCTGATCCTGGCGCCGCAGTCCGGCATCACGGCCGCGCAGTACAAGACGCTCAGCGCCCTGGCGCCGACGGTCGCCTACCCCGGCCAGCCGTGGCAGACGAAGTGGGACACCCAGATGCGCCTCATCGGCAAGGCCCTCGGCAAGACGACCCTGGTGAACAAGCAGATCGCGGACCTCAAGACGACGCTCGCGAACTACTCGACCAAGAACCCCGAGTTCAAGGGCCTCACCTTCGCCTACGTCTACTCGGCTCAGCCGGGATCGCTGTCGATCTACCAGCAGGGCGACCCCCGGGTCGAGGTGATCAAGGCGCTCGGGCTCACCGAGACGCCGTCCATCGCGGCTCTCCCCGCCTCGAAGGACACGTTCACCAGCGACATCGGCCTCGAGAAGGCGAACCTGCTCGACAAGACCGACATCCTCTTCACCTGGTTCAACGACGAGGCGAACGAGAAGCAGATCGAGGCGCAGCCCCTGTTCGCGCAGATCCCCGCCGTCAAGCGCGGCTCCTACGTTCCGAACGTCGACCAGAAGCTCGCCATGGCGTCGACCTTCATCACGCCGCTGAGCGTGCCGTACGCCCTGCCGCGCTACGTGAAGATGATCAAGAAGGCCGCCTCGAACGTTGGCTGACACGGCCACAGCGGCGCCCCCGCGGGCCGGACTCTCGCAGTCCGGCCCGCGACGGGCGTCGCCCCGTGCGCGCACGCTGCTGCCCGCGCTCGCGCTGGCGGGGGGCGTCCTCCTGTTCGCCGTGTTCCTGAGCCTCTCCGTCGGCCAGCAGCACGTGCCCCTCGGCACCGTGTGGCAGGCGCTCGTGAGCCCAGGCCACGCCTACGACGACACGGTCGTGCAGAGCAGGATCCCGCGCACCCTCCTCGGCCTCCTCTGCGGCGCGGCCCTCTCGGTCTCCGGCGTGGTGGTCCAGGGCCTCACCCGCAACCCGCTCGGTGACCCCGGACTCCTCGGCGTCAACGTCGGCGCGAGCGCCACGCTCGTCACCGGCATCGCGTTCTTCTCCGCGGGCACCGGACAGGAGCGCGTGTGGCTCGCCCTCCCCGGAGCCTTCGCCGCCACTGCCGCCGTCTTCGCCCTCGGCTCCGGCCGCCGGGGCGCCACGCCCGTGCGGCTCGTGCTCGCCGGCGCCGTCATCACCGCCGTCGTCGGCGCGTACATCCAGGCCGTCAGCCTCAGCTACCCGCAGGTCTTCGACGATTACCGCTTCTGGGTCGTCGGCTCGCTCGCGGGCCGCGACGCGTCGCTCGTCGGGCAGGTGCTGCCGTACCTCGTTCTCGGGTTCGCGCTGTCGGCGATCCTGCCGTCGTCGCTCAACGCCCTCGCGCTCGGCGACGACACCGCGACCGCGCTCGGGGCGAAGGTCGGCCGGACGCGCCTCATCGGCGGCGTCGCCGCCGCACTGCTCTGCGCCGGGTCGACCGCAGCCGTCGGCCCCATCTCGTTCGTCGGCCTCGCCGTGCCCCACATCGTGCGATCGTTCACCGGGGCCGACCACCGCTGGCTCATGCCTTTCTCGGCGCTCGTCGGGCCAGCCCTGCTGCTGCTCGCCGACGTCCTCGGCCGGGTGATCGCGGCCCCCGCCGAGATCGAGGTCGGCGTGATCACGGCGTTCCTCGGGGCGCCGGTGCTGCTGCTGGCCGTGCGGCGGATGCGGGGGCGATCGTGAGCGCGAAGCCTCTGGGCGCAGGAGCAGCGGCACGGCCGCGCCCCCGCCCGATCCTGCGCGCCGGAACCTGGCTCGCGGTGCCGATCGCCCGCCGGGCGACGGTGGTCGGCGGCGTGCTCGCCCTCGCCCTCCTCGCCGCGAGCCTGCTCACCCTGACGCTCGGGTCGCTCGGGATCCCGCTCGGGCAGCTCGCCGCGTCGATCGCCCACCCGGACGCGCGGGCGGCGTTCATCCTGAACGTCTATCGCGGGCCGCGGCTGGTCACGGCCATCGGCGTCGGCGCGGCGTTCGGCGTGGCGGGCGCGCTGTTCCAGACGGTGACCCGGAACCCGCTCGGCAGCCCCGACGTGATCGGGCTCTCGTCGGGGGCGAGCGCGGGGGCCGCGACGTTCGGGCTGCTGCTGCCCGGGATCCTGCCGCTGCCCGTCGGAGCCCTGCTCGGCTCGCTCGCAGCCATCGCGCTGGTCTACTTCGGCACGGGTCGGGGCTTCACCTCGCCGTCGCGAATGATCCTCGTCGGCATCGGCGTGGCCGCCATGGCGCTCGCCTACGTGCAGTTCGTCATCACCGCGGTGTCGTCGCAGGACGCCGTCGTGCTCGGCGCGTACATCTCGGGCACGCTGGCCGACCGCTCGTGGGGAGACGTCGCCGTCGTCTGGATCACGATCGCGGTGCTCGGCCCGTGCGCTCTGGCCCTCGCCCGGCGGCTCGACCTCATCGAGATGGGCGACGAGCTGGCCGACGCCCTGGGCGGCAGGAGCTCGCGGACCCGCACCCTGGTGGTCCTCACCGCCCTCGGCCTCTCGACGGCCGCCGTCGCCGCCGCCGGGCCGATCTCGTTCGTCGCCCTCACCGCACCCCAGGTCGCCCGCCGTCTCGCCCGGACCCCCGGGGCGAGCGTGACCCTCTCGGCCCTCATGGGTGCGTTCATGATGGTGCTCGCCGACCTCCTCGTGCAGCAGTCGCCGTTCGGGTCGCAGCTGCCGGTGGGCCTGCTCACCGCCTGCATCGGCGGGCTCTACCTCGGCTACCTGCTCGTGCGCGAGTGGAAGAAAGGAACGGTCTGATGGCCACCCTCAGCGCCCGCGGGCTCACGCTCGCCTACGACGACCGGGTGATCGCCGAGGAGCTCGACTTCGACGTGCCCGACGGCGAGCTCACCGTGATCATCGGGCCGAACGCCTGCGGCAAGTCGACGCTGCTGAAGGCGCTCGCGCGCACCCTCAAGCCCGCGGCCGGCACCGTGACCCTCGACGGCAGACCGCTGCGCGACTACCGCAGCAAGGACGTCGCCAGGCGGATCGGCATGCTGCCGCAGTCGCCGATCGCGCCCGAGGGCATCGTCGTCCGCGACCTCGTCGGCCGCGGGCGGTTTCCGCACCAGACGCTGTTCCGGCAGTGGTCGGCCGCCGACGAGGCCGCCGTCTACGCCGCCCTTCTCGCGACCGGCGTAGTCGACCTCGCCGACCGGCACGTCGCCGAGCTCTCCGGCGGGCAGCGGCAGCGCGCCTGGATCGCGCTCGCGCTGGCGCAGGAGACGTCGCTCCTGCTGCTCGACGAGCCGACCACCTACCTCGACATCGCCCACCAGTACGACGTGCTCGAGCTCTGCGCGTCGCTGCACCGGCAGGGCCGCACCCTCGTCGCGGTGCTGCACGACCTCAACCAGGCCGCGCGCTACGCCACGCACCTCGTGGTGATGAAGGAGGGCAGGATCGTCGCGGAAGGCGATCCGGCCGGAGTCCTCACCGCCGAACTGGTCGAGGACGTCTTCGGGCTCCCCTGCGAGATCCACCCCGACCCGCAGACGGGCACGCCGATGGTGGTGCCTCTGGCCCGTGCGGGTGTTCGGTAGCCCGTTGATCCTCCCAAAAACGACTCTGCACACCGCGATTCGGGTGCGAGGAGTCGTTTTTGGGAGGAGCAACAGCAGTCGCGCGTAGGTTCGAGCAATGCCCACCAAAGCTCACGACGAAGAAGCCATCGCCCGCGACGCCGAGGTCGCCGACATGCACCCGGGGGTGGAACGGCACCACGTGCGGGCCACCTTCCCGGCACGGATCGTGCTGCGCGCGGTCGAGAAGGAGGAGACCGGGCACCGCGAGCTGCCGGTCGTCGGAGAGTCCTACCTCACCGCCGTCGTCGTCGACGGATCGCTGATCTTCTACGCCGGCGTCGCACCCACGTGGCGCGTCGCGTCGATCGAGACCTCGCGCGTCACCGGCATCACGACCGCCACCGAGCCCGTGATCGAGCCGGAGGTCTTCGCGCCGCTGTTGCGCATCACGCTCGCCGAGCCGGGTGCCGACGACCTCGACCTCGACCTCGAGCTGTGGGACTTCGACGGGGTGGCGCTGCACCGCGTCCTCGACATCGCGACGGCGACGTCGCAGTGGGGTGCGCTGCTTGGGCTGTAGCGCCCTGCCTCCCGCTTGCCCCTTCCCGGCCCGTGCGACGAAACGCGACACCTGCGACGTCCCCGCACGTCGCAGGTGTCGCGTTTTGTCGCGTCGGCTCGCTCGGCAGGAGACATTTCCTCCCGAGCGCGCGATCGAAGCGGCGGTCAGGGGCGGCGGGCGGCGAGGTAGCGCGCCTCGCGCTCGTACATGTCGGCGTGGCCATTCAGCTCGGGCTTGCCGAGTTCGCGTGCCTTGTCGCGCGACAGCTCGGCGAGATCCCAGAGGCGGATGATCGCGACGCGCAGCACGTCGTCGTACGTGGCGTCCGAGCCGTAGGCCCGCAGGATCCGAGACACCCTCGCAGGAGCGTCGCCCATCGTCGGCGCCCCGACCGGCGGATCGTCGGTCAGCGGCACGACGCGCGTGGCGAAGTACGCGATGTCCCACAGCCGCGGCCCCGGCGAGCACATGTCGAAGTCGATCGCCCCGACGAGGTGCCCGTCACGGAAACCGAGGTTGTGCGGTGAGAAGTCGTCGTGGCAGATCACCTCAGCGGGCACCCTCGTCGCGGACTGCCAGACGGCGCCTTCGAGGCCGAAGCCGACGCTGGCGTCGTGGAGCTCGCGCAGCATCCGCGCGCCCTCGTCCAGCACGTGGTCGGCCCACACCCACTCCGGCAGCGGGTACACCGGCACGTCGGCGTCGAGGAAGGTGAGGCGTTCGCGGTCGCCCTCGACTCCGAGCGGCTTCGGCGCCCACGTGACGCCGGCCCGCTCGAGGTATCGGAGGTAGCGGTGCACGGTCGGCGTCCACGGCCCGGCCTGGCGCGTGACGGTGTCGCCCTCGCGGCGGACGGCGTTCATATTGCCGCCTGAAAGGCGGACAGAGGGCACAGCGCCGCCTGCCCGAGGGAAACCGTCGCTCATCCCCCGAGGCTACCGTCGCCGCGCGCGAGACACCCTTGACCCGACACTTCTCGCTGCTGCTGCGCCCCGATGCGTCGGGTCGCGGGTGTCTCAGGAGCGCTGCGGCTACGAACTCCAGGGGTCCAGGCGCGCCAGGGTCAGCCGATCGAGGGGCGCGTCGAGGCTCGACAGCAGCAGGATGCCGACCTCGAGGTGCCGGTCGTCGGGGCCGAAACGGCAGAGCCAGCGGGCGAGCTCGGCCAGCCGCAAGCGCGCGACGAGGGTATCGACCTGCAGCTCGTCGAGCAGACGGTCGCACTCGTCGAATCCGTCGAGTGCGGCGACGCGCTCAGCCACCGTGTGCACGATGACTGAGCGCAGCGGACGCCGAATGGCCTCGTGGATCGCAGCTGCGGCCAGCTTGACCTCTGTGCCGGCCACGACCACGTCAATCCTGGCCTCGGTACCGGTCTCGAGCGGCTCGATGCCGGCAGGGGACCAGATGGCGGGCCGGTAGCGCGGCGACCGCGCCGTGCGACTCACCGGACGGGCGTGAAGCCGCCCCTGCTGTCGGAAATGATGCGAATGCTGTTCATCGAAAGCGCCCTTGGCGGCGGACGCGAGCCATCACCGGGCCCGGCCGAACGCCGAGCGGGAGCATAACTCTAGCGCGACCAGGCCACGTTCTGCGCCCGAAGACGCGCCAGGGTGTCGGCGATCGCGACCGCCCACACGTTGTAGCCGGCCGAGACCTGGGCGATCTCACGGGGGTCCGAGGGCGCAGGAGCCCCGGGCACGTCCGGCCGCGCAGGCCCGATCCGGTCGAGAGCCGGCGGCTCGAGGTAGCGGAGACGGTCGCCGCACAGGGAACGCGTCACCGCGTTGAAGTCGGACGCCGCTCGATCGACGCGCCCTCCGACGGGCAGCCCGAGGAACGGCACCGAGCTCGGGGACTGAATGCCGACGAACACGACGTCGACGGCCGCCGACACCCCGCCGAGGAGCGTCTGCGCGAACGACGCGAGCCCGTCGCGCCACTGCGACTGCGGCAGGAGCTGCAGCGCGTCGCTCACCCCGAGCACGACCACGACGGCGTCGAACGAGTGGAGGTCGACGTCGTCGACGAGCGTCGAGGCCGTCTCGATCCGGGCGGCGAGGTCGACGACGAGGTCGACCTCGACGGCGCGGGCGGTGCGGTACGAGAGCTCGCGGGCGAGGTGACCGGGGATCGCCTCCTCCTGCGAGGGGACGCCCCACCCGCTCAGCGGGCCGTTGCCCACGAGCAGCACGCGGTCGGGGTTCTCGCCCGCGGTGGAGACGGAGGCGGTGCCGTCGACTGTGACGGGCGACGTGAGCGGTGTGACGGGAAATCCGGCGCGCAGGATCCCACGCGCCTTGCCCTGCATCCTCGGCCTCACGACCGGGTCGGTGAACGATGCCATGCCACCCTGTCTAAGCCACCGGCCCGGCGCGCCGCCTCCCCCAGTGCGGGTGCCGCGCGGCGTGGCGGCCCCGACCGAGACCTAGGATTCTGCCGTGAGCCACGCCGCCGACCCCCGCCAGTCGCGTCCTTTCGACGAGCGAGGTCTCCACGGGCTCGAACTCGTGGGGAGCTGGATCGTCCGCGCGTGGCGCCGTGTGTGGCCCACGACCTGGATCTGGTTCGGTCGCGCCCTCATCGCGGCGATGCTCGTGACCATCGGTCTCTGCCGCGCCACGGGGACCACGTTCGACAGCCTCGATGCACACGGCGGCGACGGCACCCCGCTCTCGCAGTCCGCGATGGGCATCTCGCTCGTTCTCGGCATCCTCTCGTGGTACGTGGTGCTGCCGACCGCCTGGCTCTCGATGACCCGACGCGAAGGCGATCTGATGGTCGGCCGCACCGTTCTCGGGCGCCGTGCCGTCGATCTCTCGACGGCTCGCGTGCTTCGTTTCGCCATCGAGGGGCGCGGCGGCAAGTCGCACTTCGTGGCTCTGTTCGGCCGCCCGCACGGCTTCCTGCTGGTGACGACGAACACGATGGGCGACAACGACTACGCCATCGAGACGGACCTGCTGGGCGTCGCGCGCGTCCCGGGCTGGCGTGCCGCGGCACGACGCATCGCAGTGAGCTTCGCGTGCCTGATCGCGTTCCTGGCGTTCTCCGCCCTGGTCATACTCGTCTGCTGGCTCGCTGCCCTGGGCGGCTGACGCCCCCGCACCCTCAGTCGTGCTGCACGAGCGTCACGCCGACGACGGCGACGGCCCCCGCGGCCAGCATCCCGACGATCGCCCCGGCCGGCGCCGCCGACAGCTCGCCGAAGAGCGTCCCCGTGAGCACGACCCCGGCGAGCGGGTCGACCACGGTCAGTCCCGCGAGCACGAGCGTCGAGGTGCCCTTCGCGTGTGCCTGCTGCACCCAGCTCATGCCGAGCAGCAGCGCGACGATCCAGCCGGCGAGGGCGAGCAGGCTGATCCAGCCGAGCGCGCCGTTCTGCCAGGCCTTGAGCAGCACCTGCGCCAGCGTCGCGACGAAGCCGAACATGACTGCACCGGCGAGCGAGTACGACATGGCTCGCCGGGTGACGCGATGGACGACGAACCCGAGACCCGCGCACACCACCAGCACCGCGACGACCGCGACGACCCTGCCGTTCGTGACCGTGGGATCCTGCCCCACCGCCAGCGCCGTCACCACGAACGCGCCGATACCGATGATGCACAGCGCGATGCCGAGTCGCCGCCGCTGCGGCAGCGGCTGCCGCGTGCGCCGGGAGGTGAGCCACGCCGTGACGACGAGCCCCACGACGCCGAGGGGCTGCACCACGACGAGCGGCGCGGTGAGGAGCGACGCCAGCTGCAGGATCGTCGACAGCCCGATCAAGAGGGTGCCCCCGACCCACACCGGGTTCGCGAGGAGGCGGGCGAGCCCCCGGCTGCCGAGAGAGCCCTCGGTCGTGCGGCCCCTCGATCCTGCGCTCTGATGGACGCCGCGATGCTGCACGTCGGTGCCGACGGCCAGGCAGATCGCCCCGATCAACGCAAGAAGTATCCCCACGAAAAGATCGTGGCAGACGCAGTCTGAGGAACCGCCAAGACGGCCGGAGCGGCGGCCGACCCCGGGCGCAGGATCTAGAGCGCGCTCGGCGCCGCGTTGAACGCCTCGGCGAGGTCGTGCCGCAGATCGTAGGCGAAGCCCGCCGGGCCGCCGATCCAGAAGACGTAGTCGCCGTCGACCAGAGATTCGCGGTCGACGAAGAACTCCTCCACCCAGGCGCGGACGGCCCGGTCGAGAGCGACGCCGCTGGTGCACCGCTCGCCCGTGCCCGGCCGGCCGGAGCGGCGGGACCGATCGAGCCAGGTGACGCTCACGCGACCGGGAGCGGTGACGGGCACGATCTCGGACGCGTCGGCGACCTCGATGAACACCTGGCCGCGCGCGCAGATGGGAAGCACCTCGAGCATCGTCTGGATGTCGTCGATCGACGAGCTGTCGCCGGCGAACAGGATGCGGGTGGCGCTGGGCTGCAGAGCGGGCTCACGGGTATCGAGGAACATGTCCCTCTCACTATAGGTAAGGCTTACCTACGTCGCTACCGGCGGCGTCACATCCGAGGAAACTCGCAGGCCCCGTGGTACTTTTCTTGCTGGCCTCGGGTTCAGCAGCGACCCGTGGTGGAGAGCGGTCTCGCGTTCACCAGCGACGCGAGACTCCGCACGGCTCCGTGTCCGCAAGCGACACGCGTTCCACAGCACCTGGAGCCCTCCGCAGCACCGTGCTCACCGACGACACGGTGGTCCGTCAGTCCTGCGACGACCACGACCCCTGTGTCGCCGCAGCACGTCCCGAAAGGTCTGCACCCGCACATGCGCCTGTCCCAGCGCCCTGCTCTCGGCTCCGGTCGACTCTCCGTCGCCCGCCGACGCCTCCTCCCCCTCGCGGCCGTCGCCGCCGCGACCGCTCTCGTCCTCGCCGGCTGCACGTCGGGCGCAGGGGGCGGCAACGGCTCGTCGACCAAGCCCGACACGGGCGCGACGGTGAACGTGGGGCTCGTCCTCGAGCCCACCGACCTCGACATCCGCACCACCTCGGGCATCGCGCTCGAACAGGTCCTCATCGACAACGTCTACCAGGGACTCGTCGGGCGCACCTCGACGAACGGCATCGTCAACGTGCTCGCGAAGAGCCACACGATCTCCACCGACGGCCTCACCTACACGTTCACGCTGCAGCAGGGCGTGAAGTTCGACGACGGCGCAGCCATGACCGCCGCCGACGTCGTCTGGTCGCTCGAGCAGGTGAAGGACACCCCGACCTTCCAGAACACGGCCGACCTCGCCGACGTCACCAGCATCTCGTCGCCATCGGCCGACACGGTGCAGCTGAAGCTCAAGCAGCCCGACTCGGGCCTGCTCTGGGCGCTCTCCGGTCGCGCCGGCCTCGTGCTCGAGAAGGCCGCGACGAACGACCTCAAGACGACGGCGAACGGCACCGGCCCGTACAAGCTGCAGAACTGGAAGCAGGGCGACAGCATCCATCTCGTGCGCAACTCGGCGTACTGGGGGAAGAAGGCGAAGGTCGCCGGAGTGGTCTTCAAGTACTACACGAGCCCGTCCGCCGCCATCAACGCGGTGCAGTCGGGCGACGTCGACGTCCAGACCGCCGTCGATCCGACACTGTCGGCGCAGCTCAAGGGCTCGAGCGACATCGCGCTCAAGACGGGCAAGACGACCGACAAGTACACGCTCGCGTTCAACAACAAGGTGGCCCCGTTCACCGACATCCGCGTGCGGAAGGCGATCCGCGAGGCGATCGACACGAAGGCGCTCATCAAGGCCCTCGGCGGTGCCGGCGTGCGCCAGGGCGGCCCGATCCCCGAGCTCGACCCCGGGTACGAGAACCTCGACTCGGTCGATGCCTACGATCCTGCGAACGCGAAGAAGCTGCTGAAGGAGGCCGGCAAGACCGACCTCACCCTCACGCTCGAGTACCCGAACATCTACCCGGCCTCGATCGGCGACGTGCTGACGACGCAGCTCAAGGCCGTCGGCATCACCCTCAAGGTCAAGCAGGTCGACTTCACGACCTGGCTGAACGACGTGTTCACGGTGCCGAAGACAGGCCTGCCGACGTACCAGCTGAGCATGGTCGACCACGCCGAGTCGCACGACTTCGGAGAGTGGGCCGACCCGTCGTACTACTTCGGCTACGACAACAAAGAGGTGCAGACGCTCTACGCCGAGTCGCAGACCGCGACGACGCAGGCCGAGGCCGACGCGAAGCTCCGGCAGGCCGCGAAGATCGTGGCGGACGACGCACCGGCCGAGTGGCTCTACACCGCGACGACCATCACGGCGATCCACTCGGGAATCACCGGGTTCCCGACGTCGAGCACCTCGGCCCGCCTGAACCTCGCGAACCTCGCCAAGTCGTAGCGGATGCTCCGCTTCGTCCTGTCGCGCGTCGTCCTGCTGCTGCTGGGCCTCGTCGTCGCCAGCGCCCTGATCTTCTTCACGCTCCGCCTGCTCTCGGGCGACGTGGCGCAGGTCATCGCCGGCACGCAGGGCACCCCGGCGCAGGTCGCCGCGATCCGGCGATCGCTGGGGCTCGACCGGCCGCTCGTGGTGCAGTACGGTGCCTGGCTCGGCGGGCTTGTTCACGGCGACCTCGGCAGGTCGCTCGTCACGGGCTCGTCGGTCTCGAGCCAGCTCGTCCAGAAGATGTCCGTCACGCTTCCCCTCGCCGGGCTGGCCCTCGTCTTCGGCCTCGCGTTCGGCGTGCCCCTGGGCGTGATCTCGGCTCTCAACCGTCGCAGGATCGGGGGCACCGCCCTCTCGGTGATCGCCCAGGCCCTCGCCGCCGTCCCTGCCGTCTGGGGCGGAATGATCCTCATCGCCGTGTTCGCGGTCCAGCTGAAGCTCCTGCCGACGCAGGGCTACCCGACCGCCGGCTGGGCTCAGCCGGGCCTCGCGCTCCGGAGCCTCATCCTGCCGGCGCTGACGATCGGGATCATCGAGGGTGCCGTGATCCTGCGCTTCACCCGCTCGGCCACGCTCGACGCCCTCGGCCAGGACTACGTCCGCACCGCGGCGGCGAAGGGCCTCACCCGCACTCAGGCCGTGATCCGCCACGGGCTGCCGAACGTCATGCTGAGCGTCGTGTCGGTGCTCGGCGTGCAGATCGCGGGTCTGCTCGTCGGCGCCGTGCTCGTCGAGCAGCTCTTCGCCCTGCCCGGCGTCGGCCGCATGCTCGTCTCCGACGTGGGCGTGCGCGATCTGACGAAGGTCCAGGGCGAGCTGTTCGCGCTCACCGGCCTCGTGCTGGTGCTGGGGTTCGCCGTCGACATCGTCCACCGGCTCGTGGACCCCCGGCAGCGGGCGGTCGACTCGTGAGGATGGTGAGGGAGCTTCTCCGGCGGCCGGCCGGTGTGGCGGCCGGCGTGTGGATCCTGCTGCTCGTGATCAGCGCGGTCGTGTCGACCTTCTGGACCCCGCACGACCCGTTCGCGACCGACCCGTACCACCAGTGGGAGACCCCGTCGCCCGCGCACCTGTTCGGCACGGACGGCATCGGGCGCGACATCTTCTCGTACGTCTTCGCCGCCACCCGCACGACCCTGATCGTGGCCGTGCTGGCGGGCGTGCTCGCGTCGCTCGTCGGCATCGGGCTGGCGGCTCTCGGGTCTCTCACCGCGCGGTGGGTGCGCGAGGCGATGGCGGTGCTCATCGACATCCTCATCGCGTTCCCGGTGATCCTCATCGCCATGCTGCTGTCGTCGATCCTCGGCGGGTCGCTCGGAGTCGTGATCACAGCGGTCGGCATCGGCTACGGCGTCAACATCGCCCGCGTGACCCGGGGCGAGATCCGGCGGGTGCGCGGCACCGACTACGTGCTGGCGGCCCGGGCGGGTGGCGTCTCGTCGGGCGGCGTGCTGGTGCGCCACATCCTGCCGAACGTGGCACCGGTGTTCGTCGTGCAGCTGTCGCTGGCCATGGCCACGTCGATCCTGGCCGAGGCCGGCCTGTCGTACCTCGGCTACGGGGCGTCCGCCTCGACGGCGTCGTGGGGTCGCCTGCTGAACGACCTCCAGGTCTACATCGCGATCCACCCCGGCAGCGTCGTCTGGCCCGGCGCCGCCATCACCCTCACCGTGCTCGCGTTCAACCTGCTCGGCGACGCGATCCGCGAGGCAAGCGACCCTCGGCTGCGGGTGTCGCGATCCAGGGCGCAGTCGCGTTCGCAGGATCGGAAGGACTCATGACCCTCAGCGTCTCCGGCCTCACCGTGTCGATCGGCGGCACCCGCCTCGTCGACGACCTCGCGTTCACTCTCGGCGACGGCGACCGGCTCGGCCTCATCGGCGAGTCCGGCTCGGGCAAGTCGCTCACGCTCCTCTCGCTCGTCGGACTCGCGCCCGACGAGGCCGAGGTCACGGGCAGCGTCCGGCTCGACGGCCGCGAGCTCGTCGGCCTCCCCGAGCGCGCCCTCGCCCGGCTGCGCGGCAGCGACGTCGCGATGGTGTTCCAGGATCCCCTCGCCGCCCTCAACCCGCTCCGCACCGTCGGGCGTCAGATCGGCGAGACCCTGCGGATCCACGAGCGGCTCTCCGCCGCGGCCGCCCGCACCCGTGCGGTCGAGGCCGCCCGCGAGGTGAACCTCCCCGACCCCGAGACGATCGTCGACCTCTACCCGCACCAGCTCTCGGGCGGTCAGCGGCAGCGGGTCGGCATCGCCATGGCGCTGATCGGACGCCCCGCGATCCTGCTCGCCGACGAGCCGACGACCGCGCTCGACGTCACGACGCAGGCCGAGGTGCTCGCGCTGCTGCACCGCCTCGTCGAGGAGCGCGGCATGTCGCTGCTCTTCGTCACCCACGACCTGGCTGTGCTCTCGCAGATCGTCACCGACGCGGTCGTCCTGGCGAACGGGCGTGCGGTCGAGACCGGTGCCCTCGACACGCTGCTGCACTCGCCGACGCATCCCGTCACGCAGGGCCTCGTGGCCGCCGCCCGAGACACCACCTGGAGCGCCTCGTGAGCGGCGCTCTCCTCGCGGGCAGCGGCATCGGGCGCGACTTCACGCTGCCGCGGCAGTCGCTCTTCACCCCGGGCGCGGTGAGGCACGCCGTCGTCGACGCGTCGCTCGAGGTGGGCGACGGCGAGACGGTGGGCCTCATCGGCGAGTCGGGCAGCGGCAAGTCGACGCTCGTGAGGATCCTGCTGGCCCTCGACACCCCGACGACGGGTCGGGTGCAGTTCGACGGCCGACCGGTCGCACCCGGTCGCGCCGGGGCGCTGCGCTGGTTCCGGCGCCAGACGGGCGTCGTGCTGCAGGATCCGTACGCCTCGCTCGACCCGCGCATGCGCGTCTTCGACACCGTCCGCGAGCCGCTGCGGGCCCTCGACGTCCCGGGTTCGCACCGTGCGCTCGTCGCCGAGATGCTCGACCGAGTCGGACTCCCGAGCGCGGCGGCGGACCGCTACCCGCACGAGTTCTCGGGTGGTCAGCGGCAGCGCATCGCCCTCGCCCGGGCCCTCGTGCACGGGCCGCGCCTGCTCGTCGGCGACGAGCCGCTGAGCGCGCTCGACGTCACGGTGCGGGCGCAGATCCTGCAGCTGCTCCGCGAACTGCGCGACGAGCGCGGGCTGGCGATGCTGATCGTGTCGCACGACCTCGGGCTGGTGAACCACCTCGCCGATCGGGTCGCGGTGATGCGCGCCGGCCGGATCGTCGAGCAGGGGGCGACGGAGGCCGTCCTCCGGGCGCCGAAGGACCCCTACACGCGCGCGCTCATCGCCGCCGTGCCGACCCTCCCCGCCTAGCGGGTCCGCTCCCTCCCGCCCCGCCGGCCCGACCTCCGCCCCACCCTCCGCCTCCGCCCCACCCTCCGCCTCCGCCCGACCTCCGCCGCCCGACCTCCGCCGAGTGGCAGAAAAGTGCTGATCGAGAGCTTGTTGATCAGCACTTTTCTGCCACTCGGCGGGGTGGGCGGGGGCGGGGTGGGCGGGGGCGGGGCGGGATAGGCGGGGGCAGGCGGCGGCAGGGCGCGCGTCAGCGGGTCACCACTGGGGCGGGTGCCGACGCTGCCAGCGCAGGCGCCGCTCGAGCTGCGCGCCGATCGCGAGCAGGACGTCCTCACGCCCGGGGCGGCCGATCAGCTGCACGCCGACCGGCAGTCCGTCGGCCTCGTGCACGGGCAGCGTGATCGCCGGGAGGCCCGAGACGTTCACGAACGACGTGAACGGCGCGTAGAGGCACTGCTGATCGAAGTTCCGCTCGGCGTCCTCAGTGTCGTACCAGCCGTTCGGCCGGCTCGGCAGCGCGAGCGTCGGCGTGAGGACCGCGTCGAACGCATCGAACTGCGCGATGACCGACCGCTCGAACGCCAGGAGCCCGGACAGCGCCTCCGCGAGGGTCCGCGCCGACATCGCGCGCCCCCGCTCGACGAGCCAGCGGGTGATCGGCTCCAGCAGCCCGAGGTCGGCGCCCTCGGCCGGGATCGATGCGGCGCCGGCCTGCCAGAGCACCCGGAACCACCGTCCGTAGTCCGACGGCCCGAGAGCGGTCTCGTCGAGTCCGTGCCCGACGGCCTCGAGTTCACGCGTCGCCACACCGAGGGCGTCCAGCACGCTCGGGTCGAGGCGGACGTCGTACTCGGAGTCCCACGGGCTCGTCGTCATCACACCGATCTGGAATCTGCCCTCACCACGGACGGCCGCGCCGAGGAACGACCCCTCGGGGTTCTCGGGCGCGCGCAGGCTGTACGGGTGGCGCGCCGGGCCGGAGTCGGGCGAGACGAGCGCGTCGAGCAGCATTCCGGCGTCGGCCACCGTCCGAGCGATCGGGCCGCCGACGCTGAGCCCGCCGAGGCTGGCGATGCCCGACTGCGCGGGCACGCGGCCACGGCTCGGCTTGAGCCCGACGAGGCCGCATGCCGCTGCGGGAATACGGATGCTGCCGCCGCCGTCCGACCCCGGAGCGAACGGCACGAGTCCGGCCGCGACCGCTGCCGCTGCTCCCCCGCTCGACCCTCCCGCGTTGCGATCGAGGTCGAACGGATTCCGCGCCGGAGGGCCGACGAGGCTCTCGGTGTAGCTGGTGAGACCGAACTCGGGCGTCGCCGTCTTGCCGAGACTCACCGCGCCCGCCTCGTCGACCGCCGCGACGATCGGCGACGACACCCGCGGGATCCTGCCCCTCGACAGCCTCGACCCCGACCCGGTCGGCACATCCGCTCGGTCGTACAGGTCTTTGTCGGCGAGAGGCAGCCCCCACAGCGGCTGCGGGCCGGGCCCGGCGGCGGTCAGCTCGTCGGCGCGTGCCCTCGCTCGGTCGGCGGTGACGGTCGCGAAGGCCCCGAGCCCCGGGTCGATCCGCTCGATGCGGCCGAGGTAGTGGTCGGCGAGCTCGCGCGGCGAGACCTCGCGGCGGCGCAGCCAGTCGTACTGCTCCTGCGCGGTGAGGTGGTGGAGTTCGAACATCGCCCCGAGCTTATCCAGGGCCCAGGGCCCATTCAGGGTGCAGGATCGCGATCGCCGCGCGGCCACTCGAACCCGAACCGCAGCGCCGCCCCACCAATCTGGACACGCCACCGTACCGAAGCGTATGGTGACGACATCACGCGTCCAACCAGCGCGCGGGGCCCGAGCCAACCACTCTGGCCCACATCAGCACGATCGACCAGTGAAGGTGATCGCCGTGGATCAGGCGGCAGCGACAGCGAGGCGACCCCTGGGGTCGACGCGCCTTCTGCGCGTCCTTCTCCTCGCCGCGCTCGCCGGTGCCATCTGGGTCGTGATCAGCATCTTCTTCTCGCCGCAGTCGGCTTCGGCCGCCACCGCCGAGGGCGCCGCGTCGACTGTCCCGTCGACGTCCCAGACGACATCTGTCGCGCAGAGCACACCGACGCTGGGGTCGACCCTGGCGGGCGTCGTGCACGACGTCGTGAAGGCGATCACGCCGGCCTCTGCGGCGCCGGCGCAGGCTTCGGCGGTCTCCGCGCCCGCGGTCGCCGCGGCACCGGCCACCCACGCGGTCTCCGCGCCCGCCGCGGCCGCGCACACGCCGGCCGCGCCCGCCACGGTGTCCGCGCCGGCCGCGCGACCGGCGGTCCCGGCTCGCCCAGCAGCCACTCCAGCCGCGGCGCCCGCCCCGCGCTCGACGGTCGCGACACGCCCGGCGGCGACGCCGACAGCAGGCCCCGCAGCCGCCGCACAGGCGGACCCCGGCCTCGTCGGCAGCCTCGCGCACGTCGTCTCGGCCATCACGACCCCGCTGACCCAGCAGGTCACCGTCCCCGTCGCGTCCACCGTCGGAGCGACGGTCGGCAGCCTCCTCAGCGACGTCGCACCCGCCCCGGCGCCGGTCGCGACCGCGACGCCCGCCCCGTCGTCGACCACGACGACCGCGGCATCTGCACCCTCCTCGACCCCCACGACCGCGGCGCCTGCGGCGCCTGCGTCCGCCTCGTCGCCCGTTCGGCCGGGGCTCGTCGGCAGCGTCGTCACCCCCCTTGCCTCGACCCTCGACTCTGTCGTCGACGCGGTCCCGCTGGTCAGATCTCTCACCGGGTCGGCGCCCGTCGCGACCCTCACCGCACCGCTCGTCAGCACCGTCGACGACACCGTCTCGGCCCTCGCCGGCGGCCTCGCCTCCACCGCGCCGACGGGCCCGGTCGTCCTCCCGCCGACCATCCTCCCGACGTCCCCGATCCTCTCCGAGCTGCCGCCGGCCGCCACGACGACGACCGCTGCCGGCACGCCCGGGGCGGCGACCCTCCTCGCCGCCCCGGGCATCTCCACGGCGAACGTGTCGGCTGCTCCTGCGACCGTGATCCCGGCCACGTCGACCGTCTCGGCCGGCGCAGGCCTCGGCTCGACTCAACAGCCGACCGCCCCGGCCACGGCGCCGACGTCGCCGGCGCCGCAGGGCCCGACCCCGGGGACTCCCGCGGGCACCATGAGCGGCGGAACGGCGGGCGCAGCCTCGGCTGGCAGCACGACGGCGGCCGTCACGACCGATGGGTTCGCGCGCCCCGCACTCAGCCTCACCCTCGCACTTCGCGCCGCCGACCTCACCGCGCCGGCGGCGCCGACCTTCGAGTCCGACACCACTCCTGACTGACCTCGGCTCGGCCGCCTCCAGCGCGGCCTGAAGCCCCGCCGCCTTGTCGCGGCATCGTCGGCACCGCCTCGCGCAGTGCCAGGCAAGGTCACTTCGCACCCGGCCACCGGCCGCGTGTCTTCGCACCCGGGATGCATCGCATCCGCGAATCAGGAGTTCTCACCATGAACAAGTACGTCTTCCGCGGGCTCATCGGAGCCTGCTTCGTCGGAGGCCTCTGGGCCCTCGGCGCCACGGCGGCCAACGCCGCCACGACCTCGGGGAACGACGGCATCGCGTCGGGCACCCAGGTCACGGGCGGCATCACCGCCCCCGTCACGGCCGCGGGCAACGCCATCAGCGTCCTCGGCCACGCCGTCAGCACGTCGGCGGCACCCGCCGCGACACCTGCTCCGGCCTCGGCCGCGGCAGCGCCGGCGGCGACCACGCCCGCCGCCGCTCCGACGACGACCGGCTCGAACGGTCTGCTCTCGGGCACGCAGGGCATCGTCTCCGTGCACCTGCCCGTCACCGTCTCGGGCAACGCCGTCTCGGTCGCAGGATCGTCCACGTCGACCGGCTCCACGGCCTCGGCCGCGCCGGCCTCCTCGACCCCCGCGCCCGCCTCGTCGGCTGTCACTCCGGCCGCCGCGCCCAGCACCTCGGGCTCCGACGGCACCGCCTCCGGCACCCAGGTCGCCCCGACCGTGTCCGCGCCGGTGATGGTGTCCGGCAACGGCATCTCGGTGATCGGGGACTCGTCCTCGAGCGGGTCGAACGCGGCTCCTACGCCGACCTCCGGCTTGGCTCCGGCCGCGGCCTCGGCCGCCGCTCCGACGACGTCGGGCAGCGACGGAACGGCCAGCGGCACGCAGGCCCTCATCGGGCTGACGGTGCCGGTGACGGTGTCGGGCAACGGCATCTCGGTGATCGGGGACTCGTCATCGAGCGGGTCGAACGCGGGGGCGGGCGGCTCTGCCGCGGCTCCTGCGACCGGCTCGCCGGCCACGACCAGCGGCGACTCGTCGACGCTCGGCGGCACCCAGGCGCTGATCGGGCTCGACGTGCCGATCACGATCGCCGGCAACGGCATCTCGGTGCTGGGCGACTCGTCGTCGACCGGGTCGTCGACGGCCTCGGGCACTCCTGCGGGGTCGGCTGCGCCGGCTCCGGGCGCAGGATCGGGCGACACCACCTCGGGCACCAGCGGCATCGCCTCGGGAACGCAGATCGTCCCCGACGTGACCGCACCGGTCACCGTCTCGGGCAACGGCATCTCGGTGCTGGGCGACGCGACCTCGACCGGCTCGACGACGGGCGGCGCCTCGGCGCCGACCACCGGCACCTCGACCGGCACCGGCACCGGCACTACCGCCGGTGACAGCACGACCGGCTCGGACGGCACCGCCTCCGGCACGCAGATCGCCCCGACGCTGACCGCTCCGGTCACGGCGACGGGCGACGCCGTGTCGGTGCTCGGCGACGCGACCTCGACCGGGTCGACGACCGCCTCGGATCCTGCGACCGGAACCACCGCGGGCAGCACAACCACCGGTGACGGAGGCCTGCTGAGCGGCACGCAGATCACCCCCGTGATCTCGCTGCCGGTGACCGTGGGCGGCGACGCCGTCTCGGTGATCGGCGACAGCTCGACCACGTCGACGGGCAGCGGCTCGACCGGTGGCTCGACCGGCGGCAACACGGGTGGCTCGACCGGCGGCAACACTGGCGGCTCGACCGGTGGCTCGACCGGCGGCAACACGGGTGGCTCGACCGGCGGCAACACTGGCGGCTCGACCGGCGGCTCGACCGGCGGCAACACGGGCGGCTCGACCGGCGGCAACACGGGCGGAAGCACCTCCGACCCCGGAACCTCCACCATCCCGGGCGGCTCGTCCACCTCGGGTTCCGGGATCGGCTCGGGAACGGGTGACGTCGTCACCGGCTCCCTCGACACCTCGCTGGCGGGGAACGCCACTATGGCCGGCCTGGGCGGGACCACCGCCCTCGCCGACTCCGGCACCCTCGCCTACACCGGCAGCGCGAACCCGCTCGCGGGTCTCGTCGCAGCGGCGCTTCTCGTGATGGGAGGCCTGGCCCTGGCCCTCAGGGCACGCCTGCACCGCTGAGTCGAGCGAGGCCGATCGGCCCGCCGGCATCCTCCCGCCGGTCGGGCCGTTTGGCCTGCACGGGATCAGGGGTCCGCCCGGTCGACACTGTTGCGCCCCCCTACAGCACCGGCCGCGGGCAGGTATGCCGCAGGGCGTCTTTCAGGTTCGCCTGAATTCAGGCGAACCTGAAATTGGGGTTCAGGTGAAGGGTGAGGCCAGCTTCAGGAATTCCTGAATTCAGGCGAACCTGAAGAACGTCCATGGGACAACCTCCCCGGCGACGACTGGCAGCCGCGCAGGGAAAAGCGATGAGCGAGGAGCCACTAGCGACGGCGACCACGCCCGGCACGGCACGAGTCATTCACGGCGAGACGCTACGGTGAGAGCCATGGGCTACCTCCTCCTCGCCGCGGCGATCGTCAGCGAAGTGGTCGCGACCACGTTCCTCCGCGTCACGAGCACCCCCGGCGCCGAGGGCAAGGCGCCCGTGTGGCCGTACGCCATCGTCGCCGTCGGCTACATCGCCTCGTTCGTGCTCCTGCAGCGCGCCCTCAACCAGGGCATCCCGCTGGGCATCTCGTACGCGATCTGGGCCGGGGTCGGCGTCGTCCTGGTCGCCGTGATCTCGTGGCTGGTGTTCCACGAGTCGCTCACCCTCGTGCAGATCGGCGGCATGGTGCTCGTCATCGCCGGCGTCGCGCTCCTCGAGGTCGGCGGGCGGCACAGCGCGGCCGCGACGCACTAGCGCCGCGATCGACTCGCCGCGACTCCTAGCGCCCGACCCGCGACTTCTTCTTCAGGTTCTTCTGCATCGTCACGGTGCCCAGCCACCGGTCGAACTTGAAGCCGACCCGCCCCATCCGGCCGATCTCCTTGAACCCGAGCGACGCGTGCAACCGGATCGACGCGTCGGCGCCCTGGTCGGCGATGATCGCGATGATCTGCCGGATCCCGGCCTCCTGGCAGGCGTCGAGCAGCGCCGCCAGCAGCGCTCGCCCGAGTCCCTTCCCGGTCGCCGCCGGCCCGAGGTAGATCGACGTCTCGACGATCGAGCGGTTCGTCTCCCGCCCCTGCCACGGCTCGACGTGGGCGTAGCCGAGCACGGTGCCGGCAGGCGACACTGCCACGAGGAACGGCAGTCGCAGCCGGGTGGCGCGAGCGAAGACGGCCCGCCATTCGCCTAGCGACTTCTGCCGCGAGTCGAATGTCACCGTCGAGTTCGCCACGTAGAGGTTGTAGACGTCGCGCACCGCAGGCATGTCGGTCGCCGTCGCGGGCCTGATCTCGAACGAGAACTCGGGCTCAGGAGCCGGCGCAGGCCTCAGGTGGCGAGGCAGCTGGCGCCTGGGCTGGTATTCCTCTTCAAGCACCCGCTCACCCTGCCACGTCGGGCGGAACCGAGTCCAGCCGCCAGTCGACGGGTTCGGCGCCCTGCTTCTCGAGCAGCGCGTTGACGCGACTGAACGGCCGGGACCCGAAGAAGCCGCGCGACGCGGACAACGGCGACGGATGGGGGGACTCGACGGTGGGGACGTCGCCGAGGAGAGGCTTCAGCTCCTGCGCCGGCCGCCCCCACAGCACGGCGACCAGGGGCCCACGTCGAGCCGCCAGGGCCCGGATCGCCTGCTCGGTGACGGCCTCCCAGCCCTTGCCGCGGTGCGAGCCGGCGTCGCCCGGGGCCACGGTGAGCACCCGGTTCAAAAGCATGACGCCGCGCGACGACCACGCCCGCAGGTCGCCGTGAGGGACGGGCTCGATGCCGAGGTCGGTCTGCAGCTCGCGGTAGATGTTGGCGAGGCTCCGCGGAACGGGGCGGACGTGCGGGTCGACGGCGAACGAGAGTCCGATCGGGTGCCCCGGCGTCGGGTAGGGGTCCTGCCCCACGATCAGCACCTTGACCTCGTCGAAGGGGTACGTGAACGCCCGGAGCACCGACGACCCGGCCGGAAGATAGTGCCGACCGGCCGCGACCTCGGCCCGCAGGAACGAGCCCATCTCGGCGATCCGACCGCTGACCGGCTCGAGAGCGGCCGCCCAGCCCGGGTCGACGAGGTCTGCGACGGGACGGGGTTCCACGGTCAGTCGACGCCGATCGTGCCGACGGAGACGCCCGTGATCTCGCCGTCGTCGTCGATCTGCGGCTCGACCCGCCACACGCTGCCGGAGCCGATCACGGCGAGGGCGCCCTCGCCGACCACGAGCACGGTGTTCTCGTCGATCGCGACGCCGCCCGTGACCATGCCCGCTTCGGTCGCCGCGATGAGGCGCGTCAGCGTGCCCCACTGGGCCGCGTGCACGTCGATCGCCAGGTCGACCAGGCCGAGGCCCTGCACGAGCGTCACCTCGTCGAGGTCCTCCGCCGCGTCGGCCGGGCACACCTCGACGCCGCCGATCATGTAGCCGCCGAGGATCGCGGTGTCGGCGGCGATCATCGCGCCGGCCGAGAACCCCAGGTAGGGCAGCCCGTCGGCGACGAGGAGCCGCACCTGATCGACGATCGGCATCACCGCGTCGAAGTACGCCGGCGTCATGCCGCCGGCGACGAGGAGCGCGTCGATGTCGGAGAGCACGACCGTGTCGAACGCCTCACCGCCGTCGACCTCGTGGACCAGGGGTTCGCACGGACCCACCGACGCCAGCATGGCCGGATAGCCCGTACGGAACTCCTCCGACGGCACGTCGTCCTCGACGACGATCAGGACCGCGATGCGGGGCACGTCGCGACCGACGCGCGCGGCGCGGGTCGCCGCCTCGGCGACGAACAGCTCGTAGACCTCGGTCGACTCGGCCGACCAGCCCCCACCGACGAGGTGGATGCTCACGTGGACACCGTCACCGGGGGCAGAGCGCTCCACGGGAAGGTGATCCAGTCGGCGGTGTGACGCCACACGTGGTCGGGCTCGAGGATCGTGCGCGGCTTCGCGTAGAGGCACACCGTGTGGACGTCGGCGCCGATCTCGCGCAGCAGGTTGCGGACGAGCTCGAGAGTGCGGCCCGAGTCGGAGACGTCGTCGACGAGCAGCACGCGCTTGCCCGCCAGCGACGGCGCGTCGAGGGCCGGGGGCAGCACGACCGGGGCGTCGAGCACGGAGTTCACGCCGGTGTAGAACTCGACGTTGATCGAGCCGCACATCTTCGTGTCGAGCGCGTAGGCGATGGCGCCGGCGAGCACGAGGCCGCCACGGGCGATGGCCACGATGACGTCCGGGCGGAAGCCGGAGCCGAGGACGTCCTGCGCCAGGTCGCGAGCCGCTTCGCCGAATTCCAGCCAGCCCAGGATCTCTCTGGTCGAGTCGCGGGCCGCGATCGGGGTCTCATCGGGTACCAGAACCATGCGCTCTACCGTAGCGGCACGCGCGACCCCGAGGGAACGCCGACGACGCGACCGACGTCAGACCGAACGGGCCCAGACGGGGCGGTACTGGATGCTGATCCGCGGCCCGACGGCCGACCTCGTCTTGGCGATCGCGTGCTCCTGCGTCCGCTGGCAGCTGCCGCCCATAACGAGCAGATCGCCGTGGCCGAGCGGGAACCGCCGCACGACTCCCGTCGCCCGCGACCGCACCGCCAGCGTGCGGGCGGCGCCGACCGACACGATCGCCACCATCGTGTCGCGGTCGATGGCCGGCCCGACGCGATCGCCGTGCCAGGCGATGCTGTCGTCGCCGGTGCGGTAGAAGCACAGACCCGCCGTCTCGAACACCTGACGGGGTGGCCGGCCGTAGTGGTCGTTGAGGCGGTCCATGGCCTCGGGCAGCGTCGGGTCGGGCAGCGGGGCGCCGGGCCCGAACCAGGAGACGAGGCGCGGCACGTCGACGACGCGGTCGTACATCTCGCGACGGTCGGCCTTCCACGGCACGTGCTCGACGAGACGCTCGAACAGCTCGTCGGAGCCCGCGACCCAGCCGGGTCGCAGATCGAGCCAGGCGCCGCTGTCGAGCTCGATGCGCTCGACGGCCGAGCCGAGGGCGCCGAGTCGCGGCGACGGGGTGTCGTCGAGCGAGTCGAAGAGCGAGGCCTGGAAGGAAAGGGACATGCCCACACCCTACGCGCGTTCGAACGTATGTTCTAGTCGAGCAGGTGCGGCTGCGCGAAGATGCCGTCGGGGTCCACCTTCTTGGCGATGGACTTCAGCCCCGCTAGATTGTCGCCGAAGTACGCCTGCCCGGGGTCGCTGAGCGACGGGTCCGCGTAGTTGACGTAGGCGGTGTCGCTCCAGTACTGCCCCATCGCCGTGCGGAAGCCGCGCACGTACGAGTCGTAGGCGGCTGGCGAGGCGCCGTCGGCGAACGTGGCCGTGTACTGCACGCTCATGAGCGCCGAGCGGTGGGCGAACGCCGTGTCGGCGGCCCCGACGCGCGACACCGCACCGCCGAGCGCGTCGAGCGAGATGCCGCCCTCGGTGAGGCCGACGACGCTCTGCGCGGCCTCGACCTTGGCCACGAGAGCGGCGATCCCGGCGGCCGGCAAGGTCGTGGTCGGCAGATGCGACGTGCCCGACTCGGCGACGCGGTCGAGGACGCCGCCGGGAGCGGTGGTGCACTTCGAGGCGGGCTGGTCCGCGCATCCTGCGTACCGGAACATGGCGTCCTGGTAGGTGTGCGAGGTCGCGACATTGCTCGTGGGCGCCGTCTTCACGGCCTTCAGCAGCGGCGCCAGCTGGGCTGCGAGCGCGGCCGAGTCGCCGGTCCAGGTGCCCGACACCGTGAGGGCGGGGCCCGAGGGGTGCGTCTGCCCGCCCAGCAGCTTGAGCGTCGACCAGAGCTGATCGGGCGCGCCTTCGGCGAGCGCCCAGTCCTGCCAGGCGGCGACGACCTGCGCGGCGGCCGACCAGGGCCAGGTGAGGGCGAACATCGTCACCTGCGGTGCGGCCTGCGTGTCGAAGGTCATCGATGTGACGACGCCGGTGACGCCCCCTCCGCCGCCGCGGCTGGCCCAGAACAGGTCGGCGTCGCTCGTGGCGGTGCAGTGGTGGACGGCGCCGTCGGCGGTGACGATCTCGACGCCGGTCAGCTGGTCGCAGGTGAGGCCGAACGAGCGTGCGAGCACGCCGACTCCGCCGCCGAGGGTCAGCCCGCCGATGGCCACGGTGGCGCAGGAGCCTGCGCCGATCGCCCTCCCCGCCTCGCCGAGCGCGGCGTACACCTTCGCCATGGAGGCGCCGGGCCCCACGGTGAGCGTGCCCTCGCCCGAGATCCGCACATCGTCGAGCCCCGCGGTCGAGATGACGAGCGACGGCTTCACGTCGGTGCCGGACGCCCCTCCGGCCGACCAGCCGGCGTAGTTGTGTCCGCCCGAGCGGACGGCGAGGGGCGTCCTGGTGTTGCGGGCGAAGGCGAGGCCGGCTGCGACGTCCGCCGCCGAGGCCGCCTCGAGGACCCCGAGTGGCTTCGCGTCGTCGAATCGCGGATTCTCGGTGAGTCGCGCGGTCGCGTACCCGCTGGAGGTGGGGCGCAGCAGCGTGCCGCGGACCGCCGAGGCGAGCGAGGTCCAGTCGTCGGGCCCGGTGGCGGTCGCCGTGGCCGAGGGCGACGTGGTGGGCGCAGGAGCAGGCGCAGTGCATCCCGCGAGCGCCAATGCGCCCGCGGCTGCTCCCCCGGCGAGGAAGGTCCGTCGGTCGATGGTCGTGCGTCGTGTTCTCTGTGGCATCACCTCGACCCTACGTGCCCGGTGCCGTGCGTCGACGAGCGGGTGCGGCGTGGACGAGGATGGGGTGACGAGGTCGGGCGGAGGTGGTCGAGGATGACGGCGTGGAGTCCCGCCCGCCCCGAGGGGCTCGACCGGACGACGGCGCGGTTCGGCGAGCAGGCCGGGTGGCCGGTCGAGCACGCTGCGGGGCGTTCCAACGCGGAGGGCTCGGTGTCGGAGGAGCCTGTCGGGTCGGCCCGGCGTCGTCCGGTGCGGCGGTTCTCGCCGGGGCGGGCGATCGCCGTGGCGTACGGCGCGCTCCTGGTCGTGGTGGCGCTCGTCGTCGTCGCCGGGGTGGCGACGCAGCCCGTCTACGGTTCCGAGGCTCCGTTCGGCGGCACGTCCCTCGACGACCTGCGGTCGGCGCCGACGGCGTCGGGCTGGAGTGCCGAT
The DNA here is from genome assembly GCF_003634555.1 of Frondihabitans australicus. NCBI lineage: Bacteria > Bacillati > Actinomycetota > Actinomycetes > Micrococcales > Microbacteriaceae > Frondihabitans > Frondihabitans australicus. Next base: position 914,943 of record NZ_RBKS01000001.1, on the reverse strand, counting down.
CTCCCCCATCGGCTGGCGCCGTCCCTCTCGCGCGGCTGTCTGCGCGTCGACACCGGGCAGATCGATGCCGGGCACGAGCTGGTGACCGCGCTGCTGCCGAGCGTCGGGCCCGCCGGTCAGAACGCGTCGTGCGAGTCGAAGGCGGTGGAGCAGACCGGGCGGATCATGATGGTCGATCCCGACACGGGGCGCACGCTGTGGCGTCTCGATCTCGGTGCGTTCCTGCACACGACGGTCTTCTCGATCGTGAGGCATGCGGCGGCGTCGGTCCACGGCGTGGTGGTGGGCGTGAACGGAGCGGACGGCTCGTTTCTCGTGCTCGTCGACACGCGCACGGGCCGGGTCGTCGACCACTCCGCGGTGGCGAACTCCGACGCCGCAGTCAACTTCGGCGTCTCGGGCGACCTGGTGCTGAGCGCCGAGCCGAACCAGGGCGGCGAGCTGACGACGTACGAGCTGCGGCGAGCGCGATCGCTCGGGCGGGTGGTGTGGCGGCAGACGGTGTCGCAGTCGGTGTCTCCGCAGCTCCTGCGCGATCGTCTGCTCGTGCCGTTGACGACGGGCACGATCGCGGTCGACGGGGCGACCGGGCGGGTGTCGCGCTGGGGCAGCGATCTGCGTGAGCTGTCGAGCATCCGGGTCGTCGGCGACTCGGTGCTGGGGGTGACGATCGCGGAGGGCGTGGGGCTGGGGTCGTACGTGGTGCGCCTCGACCCCTCGGGGCGGTCGATCTGGCAGGTGCCGGCGCTGGCGGTGACGAGCCTCACGACGTCGCGGTCGTGCGTGATGATGACCTCGGTCACGTCGAAGCTGACCTGCCTGGACCCGTCCTCGGGCGCGGTGCGGTGGTCGACGGACTTCACCGGCTCGCCCCTGGGCACCCCGACCGGCGCCACGACGTCGGACGTCGAGACGGTCGGCCTGGTGCGCTCGACCGACAGCACTCTGACGGTGTCGGAGGTCGACGGGGCCACGGGGCGGACCCGGTTCACCACGACGCTGCCGCGCGGAGCGGTCGTGGTCGGGCAGTCGGTGGGAACGGGGTATGCGATCGACTCGTCTCTGGCCGACTCCGACTCCCTCATCGCGTTCGACGTCGCCAGCGGGCACCAGCTATGGACGTACCGGGCGAAGTCCATCGCCCTCTGGGGCGGCCACCTGGTCGAGACGGGCTCCGACGGCGTCTCGCACGAGCTGGTGTCGGTCTCTGCGCACGACGCACAGCGCGACGGAGCGCCCGTCGGGCATGGCATGCTCGCAGGATGAAGCGCAGCGCCTTCTCGCGGATGACCCTCAGCGCCCAGGCGCCGGCCTCGCTGGTCCTGTCGGTCGCGGCCTCCGACGGCCAGCGGATCTCCGAGACCCTGTCGGTGTCACAGGGCGGCGCGCCGCTCGACGTCCGCGAGATCGTCGACGACCGGGGCACGCGGCTGCACGTCGCCGAGATGCAGCCAGGCACCTGCGAGATCGACTACCGGGTCGAGGTCGAGGGGCGGCAGGAGCCGATCGCGACAGTCCCGCTCGACGAGATCCAGTACCTCCGCCCGAGTCGCTACTGCGAGTCCGACACACTGTTCCCGACCGCGCGCAGCGAGTTCGCGGGCCTCGCAGGACGCGAGCTCGTCTCCGCGGTGTCCTCGTGGGTGGGCGCGCACCTGTCGTACGTGCCCGGGTCGAGCGCGCCGACGGACGGCGCGGTGCAGACGTTCCTCGACCGTCGGGGCGTCTGCCGCGACTACGCGCACCTCGTCGTCGCGCTCCTGCGAGCACTCGACGTGCCGGCCAGGCTGGTCTCGGTGTACGCGCCCGGGCTGTACCCGATGGACTTCCACGCGGTTGCCGAGGCGCTCGTCGAGGGCACCTGGTTCGTCGTCGATGCGACGGCGCTGGCTCCGCGGCAGAGCCTGATCCGGATCGCGACGGGGCGGGACGCGTCCGACACGGCGTTCCTGTCGTCCTCCGGCGGCTGGGTGAAGCTGCTCGACCTCGAGGTCGGCGCCGTCGTCGACGAGCTTCCCCGCGACGACGTCCGCGACTTCGTGTCGATCGGCTGAGCGCTCGGCGCACCGGCCGATCGCTCGTCGCCGCCCGCTACTTTTTCGTGACGAGCTCGCCCCGCGCGAGCTTCGTCGACGCGGCCTGGGCCACGGGCTTGACGGTGACGAGGTCGATGTTGACGTGGCTGGGCAGCTCGACCGAGTGGACGATGGCCTCGGCGATGTCGTCGGCGGTGAGCGGCGCGACCACTCCGTCGTAGACGGCGTCGGCCTTGGCCTGGTCGCCCTCGAACCGCACGAGCGAGAAGTCGGTCTTGACCATGCCCGGCGCCACCTCGATGACGCGGAGCGGCTCGCCGTTCAGCTCGAGGCGCAGGACCGCGGTGAGGGCGTGCTCGGCGAATTTGGCGGCGTTGTAGCCCGCGCCCTTCTCGTACACGCTGTGCCCGGCGATCGAGGTGATGTTCACGATGTCGCCGGAGCCAGCGTCGTCGGCTCCGCGACGGAGGGCCGGCAGGAGCAGCGAGATCGTGCGCTTCGTGCCGATCACGTTGACCTCGTACATGTTCCGCCAGTCGTCGATCGAGCCCTCCTCGACCGTGGCGAGGCCGAAGGCTCCGCCGGCGTTGTTGATGAGGGCGTGGAGCGGACCGGTGGCCTCGACGTGGTCGCGGAGGGCCTCCATGTCGGCGTCGCTCGTGACGTCGGCGCGGAACCACTCGGCGCCGGTGCGTTCCGCGAGCTCCTGCAGGCGGTCCTCACGGCGGGCCACGGCGAGGACGTCCCAGCCGCGCGCGCGGAACAGCTCCACGGTCGCCTCCCCGATGCCCGAACTCGCTCCGGTGACCAGTACGCGTTTCGCCATGCTGACATGTTCCTCTCGACGTGGTTTCGTCAGCAACGCTAGTCGACCCGGCCCGCGTGAGATTACGTCGCATGTCCGATCCATTGCCCGCTCGTAGGGGACGCTCCTACGCTTCAGGCAACCCACAGTCAGGAGCCATGATGACCGACCAGCCCGCCTGGAAGTTCGAGACCCAGCAGATCCATGCCGGGGCCCAGCCCGACCCGACCACGCACGCCCGCGCCACCCCGATCTACAAGACGACCTCGTACGTCTTCCGCGACTCCGAGCAGGCGAAGAACCTCTTCGCGCTGGCCGAGTTCGGCAACATCTACTCGCGCATCATGAACCCCACCCACGACGTCGTGGAGCAGCGCATCGCCGCGCTCGAGGGCGGCACGGGCGCGCTCCTGGTGGCGTCCGGCCAGGCGGCCGAGACGTTCGCCGTGCTCAACATCGCGAAGGCCGGCGACCACATCGTGTCGTCGTCGTCGATCTACGGCGGCACCTACAACCTCTTCAAGTACACGCTCGCGAAGCTCGGCATCGAGACGACCTTCATCGAGAACCAGGACGACGCCGAGGAGTGGCGCCGCGCGGTCCGCCCCAACACGAAGCTGTTCTTCGCCGAGACGATCGGCAACCCGAAGATCAACGTCCTCGACATCGAGCTCGCGTCGGGCATCGCCCACGAGAACGGCGTCCCGCTGATCGTCGACAACACGATCGCCACCCCGTACCTGATCCGCCCGTTCGAGCACGGCGCCGACATCGTCGTGCACTCGGCGACGAAGTTCCTCGGCGGCCACGGCACCGTCATCGGCGGCCTCATCGTCGACGGCGGCAGGTTCGAGTGGTCGAAGAACGTCGAGAAGTTCCCCGAGCTCACCGAGCCCGACCCCTCGTACCACGGCGCCAGCTACACCGCGGCCGTCGGCGACCCGCTCGCCTACATCATCAAGGCGCGCGTCCAGCTGCTCCGCGACCTCGGCTCGTCGAACTCGGCCGACACGGCCTTCGCCCTCATCCAGGGCATCGAGACGCTCAGCCTCCGCATCGAGCGCCACGTGCAGAACGCTCAGGAGATCGCCGAGTGGCTCGACGCCCGCGACGACGTCTCGACGGTCTACTACGCCGGCCTGCCGACGAGCCCCTGGTACGCCGCCGCCAACAAGTACGCGCCCCGAGGCGTCGGCGCGGTCCTCTCGTTCGAACTGAAGGGCGGCGTCGACGCCGGCCGCGCCCTCGTCGACGGGCTGTCGCTGTTCAGCCACCTGGCGAACATCGGCGACGTGCGCTCGCTCGTCATCCACCCCGCCTCGACCACCCACTCGCAGCTGACGCCGGAGCAGCAGCTCACCACCGGCGTGACGCCCGGCCTCGTGCGCCTCAGCGTCGGGCTCGAGAACGTCGACGACCTCAAGGCCGACCTCGAGGCCGGGTTCGAAGCCGCGCGGCAGGTGACGGAGGGGCTCCTCAAGTCGAGCTGACCCGAGATCCTGCGACCGCTCCGACACCGTCGAGACGGGCCGCGACCCGCGTGCCGCACATCGCGTCACACTTCGCGGGCGCGGCCCGTCTCCTGTCACACTGAGACCGATGGACTGGCAGACAACCTCCGAAGACACGGTGCCCTCGAGCGTCGTGACCGACCGGGCACGCAGGTCGATGCTGGGCAAGCCGCCGGCCACCGGCGCCTGGCGCGAGGGCGACCCCGTGGGCGGCCGACGCTTCGTCACGATCGACGACCTCGCTCTCGAGAGCGGCGACGTCCTCACGAAGCCGCGCATCGCCTACGAGACCTTCGGCGAGCGGGCGGCCGACGACTCCAACGTGATCCTGCTGCTCCACGCCCTCACCGGCGACAGCCACGTGATCGGCGACGCCTCGGCCGGGCACGCCACCGCCGGCTGGTGGACCGGCATCGTCGGTCCGGGGCTCGCCGTCGACACCGACCGCTGGTTCGTCGTCGCCCCGAACATGCTCGGCGGCTGCCAGGGGTCGACCGGCCCCGCCTCCCTCGACGACTCCGGCCGCGAGTGGGGCGCGAGATTCCCGCACCTCACGATCCGCGACCAGGTCGAGGCGCAGGCCCGCTTCGCCGACGCCCTCGGCATCGACCGCTTCGCCGCCGTCGTCGGCGGGTCGATGGGCGGCATGCACGCGCTCGAATGGGCCGTCACGTTCCCCGACCGCGTCGAGCGCCTCGCAGCCCTGTCGACCACGTCGTTCACGAGCGCCGACCAGATCGCGCAGAACATCGTCCAGATCGAGGCGATCCACATGGACCCCTCATTCTCCGGCGGCGACTACTACGACGCCCCCGACGGCGACGGCCCCTACCGCGGCCTCGCCCTCGCGCGGCGCATGGCGCTGCTCAGCTACCGCTCGCCCGACGAGCTCAACGACCGCTTCGGCCGATCCTGGCAGAGCGAGCTGTCGCCGATGGTCGGCCAGGGCCGCTTCGCCGTCGCGAGCTACCTCGACTTCCACGGCAACAAGTTCACGCGCCGCTTCGACGCGAACAGCTACATCACCCTGGCCCGGGCCATGAACTCGCACGACCTCGGGCGCGACCGCGGCGGCGTCGAGACGGCGCTGCAGCGCGTGACGGCGAAGTCGCTGATCCTCGGCATCGACAGCGACCGGCTGTTCCCGCCCGACGACCAGCGGCGCATCGCGCAGAGCCTCCGGCCGTCGTCCCGGTTCGCGCCCGACACCGACGACCACAGGGCCAAGACCGAGGCCTCAGGAGCAGTGATGGTCGCCAGCGAGTTCGGTCACGACGGCTTCCTCATCGAGAACGAATACGTCGGGAAGTACCTTCGAGCACTGCTTGAAGCTTGAGTTCCACACCGTTCGGTCTCGTTTCGGGCACGAAATCGCGCGCCGCGGCGCTCCGCCGGGCCCGAATTATGGAACGATGTGTCTAGGCGCGTTACCGACGCCTGACTCTCGACCTCTCTTGGACACGAATGGACCTCTTCGCCCAGGAGCGCGATCGCCTCCTGCGGACGACCACGCGCTTCCTCGGAATCGCCTGCACGGTCGTGTCACTCGTGTCGATCAGCTACCCGGGGGTGACGGGTCTGCCGCGTCAGGGCGCCATCGCCCTGTTCAGCCTTCTGATGATCGTCTTCCTCATCATGGTGGGCCGAAGTGGAAGGCTCCTGTGGGTTGTCCTGGGAATGGCTTCGGGTCTCGGCGCCGGCGCCATCGCCCTCCTCCCCGGCCACGTCGACGGGCCGCTCGCCACCGCGGTCATCCCCCTCGTCGGCGGCTCGATCGCCTCCTTCGCCCTCCTCCTCTCCTCCACCACGCGTCGCGTCGTCCTCGCGATCATCGCCGCCGTCCTCGTCGTCGCGATGGTCATCGTGGGCATGCACTCGGTCTTCACCGTGCAGGTCGCCGCGGTCCTCCTCGGCTGGGTCCTCTGCTTCGTCGCCGGCTTCTGGATCGGCAACAGCGTCCCTCGGGCCGCCCGCCGCATCTACTCCATCGGCAACGCCCACCGCGCCGAGCGGCAGGCGTCCGAGACCGAGGCGCAGCGCCGTCAGGGCGCCCGGCTCCTGCACGACACGGTCCTCGCCACGCTGACGCTGCTCGCCCACTCGGGGTTCGGGGTGACGCCGGATGCGCTGAGAGCTCAGGCGGCAGAGGATGCGCGGCTCCTGCGCCATCTGCGCCTCGGATCGACCCCGCAGCCGCAGCAGGCCGGCAACTACAACCTCGAGACGGCCGAGGAGAGCCCGCTCGGGCAGACCCTCGAGTCGGTCAAGCAGCGCTTCGGGCGCATGGGCCTTGAGGTGTCGTGGCACGGCACCGGCCAGGTGCTGCTGCCGTCGCACGTGCTCGACGCGTTCCTGCTCGCCCTCGCGGAGTGCCTCGAGAACGTCCGACGCCACGCCGGCGTGACCGAGGCGCACGTCACGATCATCCACGACGACGCCATGGTCCGCGCCATGGTCACCGACGCCGGCGTCGGGTTCGAGCTCGACGGCGTCAGCGAGGAGCGCCTCGGGTTCAAGGAGAGCGTCGTCAACCGCCTCCGCGACGTCGGCGGCAGCGCCCGCCTGTTCTCCGCCCCCGGCGCGGGCACCACCGTCGTCCTGGAGGCACCGCGATGAGCAGCAGTTCCGGCCTCGACGAGAACACCCTCGGCGTCCCGCGCCACCGACGCGCCGCTCGCGGCCTCCCGACCTCCTCGACAGGAGCCCGGTCGCTCCGCCAGGCGCAGCAGGCCGGCGCGACGCTCGGCACCGGGTACCTCGGCATGGGCGCCGCCGCCGTGGCCGCCGTGCAGGCGATCTACAGCCTCATCTTCTTCCTCGTCCACCTGTCGGTGTACCCCGTGGCGGCTCCCGCGATCATCGCCTGGCTGATCTACCTCGCCACGTTCATCGGCGTCGTCACCCTCGTCGCGATCCAGGGCGAGCGCCTCACCGCCACCGTGATGATCGGCGTCTGCGTCGCGCTCGCGATCGTCGTCGGCCTCGACTTCGTGGCGATCTGGCCGCTCCACAATGTCGGCGCCTACGCCACCGCGAGCATCACCGTGGGCTTCGGGCTCCTGCCGCTCGTCACCCTCCGGCCGGCCTGCGAGCTGATCATCTGCCTCAGCGTCCTGTTCGTCGCCTTCGTCGTCGCCGTCGTCCTCACGACGCCCATCACCGCGAAGACGTTCCCGCAGCAGGTGTCGATGATCGGCATCGCGATCCTCCCCGCGCTCATCGCGATCTACCTCGTGCAGCGCTTCCGGCGCATGATCCAGATCGAGCTCGACCGCGTGCTCGTCCAGTCGACCGTGACCCAGCCGCGCCTCGCGGTCGGCATGCTCGCCAGCGACGAGCTCGCCCGCCTCGACCTCGCCGCCGAGAAGCTCCTCGACGGCGTCGCGACAGGCGACGTCCCGCTCCCCCTCGAGCCGCAGGTCGCGTCGACCGCCGCGTCGCTCGCGACCGAGCTGCGCCTGCACCTCATCGAAGGGCGCCGCGAGACCTGGCTGTACCACGCGGTCACCGAGTCCGAGTACCTCGGGCGCGCCGTCAAGCTCTCCGACCCGTCGAGCCTCGCGGGGCTCCTGGCGCCCGAACAGCGCGACGGTCTGCTTCAGGCCGTGTGGCTGCTGCTCGGCGACCGTCGCACGCGTGCCGCCGGCGTGAGCGTGACCCTGACCCTCGGCCCGATCACCCAGTCGAACTCCATCGCGTCGCTCGCCGGTCGCACGGTCGAGGTGCCGATCGACGTCTCGACGACCGGCATCCGCCGCAACCGGGTGACTCCGCCGACGTGGAGCGCGCTGCAGCGCGTGGGCGACTTCCAGACCTCCACCCAGAGCGGAAGTCTGCGGCTCGCCATCAGATGCACGGTCGAAAACCCTGCAGACACCTAAGATTTCGTCAACACTGTGCTTCACCTCATCTTCAGTGAAAGAGAGAACATCCGTGCCTGATTCCGACGGCCGTATTCGCCTCGCCCTCGTCGACGACCACAAGATGCTGCTCGGCGCGCTCAGCGAGTGGATCCGCGGCGCCGCCAGCGACATCTCCATGGTCGCCGCGGTCGCGTCGTGGCCCGAGCTGCTCACGCACCCGGAGTTCCCCGTCGACGTCGTGCTGCTCGACCTCGACCTCAAGGACAACCTGCCGATCTCGCTCAAGATCTCGACCCTCAAGACCGCCGGCGTCAAGACGGTGCTCATGTCGACGTACTCCGAGCCCAACGTCGTGCGCGAGGCCCTCGCCGCAGGCGCGCTCGGCTACCTCGTCAAAAGCGAGGACGCCGAGATGATCGTCGAGGCCATCCGCACCGCCTCCAACGGCGAGTCGTACATCTCGGCCGAGCTCGACCTCGCGCTCAACGCCGCCGAGGTGGGCGGCGTGCCGAAGCTCTCCGCCCAGGAGCGCCGCGTCATGGCCCTCTACGGCGGTGGCGAGCCGGTCAAGGCCGTCGCCTACCAGCTCGGCATCTCGGAGGAGACCGCGAAGAGCTACCTCAAGCGCATCCGCGAGAAGTACCGCGTCGCCGGCTTCGACGTGGGCACCAAGGTGGCCCTGCGGAAGCGCGCGATCCAGGACGGCATCCTTCTGCAGACGGACGACGCCGCGCCCTCCGCCGGCTTCTAGCCCCTCCGCTGTCCCCTGCGGCTCTCTCGCCGCGACAAAACGCGACACCCGCGACGCCCGACAGCGTCGCAGGTGTCGCGTTTTGTCGCATCAGGCCACGATCGGGCCCGTCCCACCGGGAGGGGTCAGAGCCCGGCGATCGGCACCGGCTGCGTCGCAGGAGTCGCCCCCGTGAGCCCGTCACGCCGGGTCGACCGCCTCTGCGCCGCGAAGCTGATCGCCGTCAGCGCGATCCCGAACAGCGCGAGCACGAACCCGACCCAGGCCGGGGCGCCCGCGCCGAGGCCGGCCGCGATGACCACGCCGCCGAGGAAGGCGCCGAGGCTGTTGCCGATGTTGAACGCCGAGTGGTTGAGTGCCGCCGCGATCACCTGCGAGTCGCCCGCGACGACCATGAGCCGCGTCTGGATCGCCGGGCTGATCATCGACGAGAACGTGCCGAGCAGGAACGCGAAGACGAAGATCCCGGCGATGGCGTGGGAGGTCAGCGCGTAGCCGGCCAGGGCGACCAGGAGGCCCGTGAAGCCGACGACGAGCGTCTTCCCGATGCTCTTGTCGCTGCCCCAGCCCCCGAGGAGGTTGCCGACGGTCATGCCGAGGCCGATGCCGACGAGGACGAACGGGACCACCGCCTCCGGCGCCCCCGCCCCCTGCGTGACCGCGGTCGAGACGTAGCTGTCGACGGCGAAGAACCCGCCGAAGCCGATCGCTCCGACGCCCATGACGAGCCACACCTGCGGCTTGCCGAAGGCGCTCAGCTCGCGCTTGATCGAGGCGCCCTCGGCGGCGGGCTGGTGCGGCAGCGCGATCGCCACGGCGATGAAGGTGAGGGCGAAGATCGTGGCGACGACCCCGTAGGCCACGCGCCAGCCGGCCGCCTGCCCGAGAGCGGTGATGAGGGGCACGCCGACGACGTTCGAGATCGTGAGTCCCGCCATGACGAACGCGACGCCCTTGCCGCGATTGCCCGGCCCCATGAGGTTCGCCGCGGCGAGCGACGCGATGCCGAAGTAGGCGCCGTGCGGCAGCCCGGCGACGAAGCGGGCGAGCACGACGAGGCCGAAGGTCGGCAGCACGGCGGACGCGACGCTGCCCACGACGAACGCGGCGAGCAGCATCAGCAGCAGCTTCTTCCGCGGCATGCGCGAGGTGGTCGCCGCGATCGTGGGCGCACCGATGACGACGCCGAGCGCGTACGCCGAGATGAGGATGCCCGCGTGCGCCGTGGCGTCCTCCGCCGAGGCCGCGTACGCCGTCGGAAGCAGCTGGTGGGCGATGTTCGGCAGCAGCCCCATGGCGACGAACTCGGTCGCGCCGATGCCGAAGCCGCCCATCGCGAGAGACAGCAGCGCGAGCCGGCGGCGCGTGGCGGAGAGAGGGGCGGGTGCGAGCGATGACACGGGCGGGCCTTCGAGACGGGTGCGGTGGGGAGCGGGTCGGCTCGCCATCGAGTCCGTCGGGCGCGTGCCCGTCCTCCCATGCTAGGGCCGCCGGGCCCTTGTCACGACAAGCGAGGCACCGTTTTGCCGCCGAGGGCAACAAATCGGGTCGCAGGATCGGGAAGCCCGATCAGCCCTCGCCGCTCTCCCCGTCGAGAGCCTGCTCGAGCCGCGCCACCTTGCCGTCGATCTCGCCCGTGTGCCCGGGGCGGATGTCGGCCTTGAGCACGAGCGACACCCGGCGGCCGAAGGGCGCGACGGCCTCGGTCGCGGCCTTGACGACGGCCATGACGTCGTCCCACTCCCCCTCGATCTCGGTGAACATCGACGTGGTGCGGTTCGGGAGCCCGGAGTCGCGCACGACCTTGACGGCCGCCGCGACCGCCGTGTGCACGGAGTCGGGCTCCGAGCCCGCGGCCGGGCCGCCGGACGGGGAGACGCTGAACGCTACGAGCATGGGTTCATCCTGTCACGGGCTCGTCGGCCTCGTGCCGCGCGCCGGTCGGTACGGCGACGCGGTCGATCGCGGGCGCGCCGACGTGCCACAGACGCACGACCGCGAAGCCGAGGAGGGCGACGACGAGGGCGTTCCGGACGGTGATGACGGCGACGATCCAGAGCTGACCGGCCACGAGGGGGTCGTAGGCCCACGGGTAGATCACCTGGGTCAGGGCCGCGATCACGAGCGCCAGGCGGGCGGGGACGACGAACGACCCGCCACCCCGGCGGGCCAGCAGGAGCCCGAGGATGACCGGCGCCGCGATCCAGGTCTGGTACTGCGGCGAGCCGACCTTGTTCGTCACGATGAACGCCGCGGTGAAGGCCAGGGCGAGCGGCGCCAGCACGTGCACCGGCCGTGCGCCGCCACGGACGGCGCGGACGCCGAGCACCGCGACCCCCAGCATCGCCACGCCCATGATCGGCGTCATGGCGCGCGCCGCAGCCACAGCCCCCGGGCCACTGACCTGGTACGTGAGCAGCAGCCAGTCGAACGCGGTCGTCGTGCCCGGCACGTGCAGGGCCTCCTGCCACAGCCACCAGGTCGTCACGGGCGCCTCGATCTGCAGGGCGCGGCCGGTCTGCTGGCCGACGAACGACAGGACCACCGAGGTCGAGCCGCCGAGAAGGAGGACGGCGAGCACGGTCGCGAGGCTGACGCCGACGAGGCCGATCGCCACGCGGATCCTGCGACCCACCGCGACGAGGAGGGCCAGTGCGAGGGCGGCGGGCCAGACCTTGATCCAGGTGGCCAGGCCGACGAGCACCCCGGCGACGACGGGGCGGCGAACGGCGTAGAGCAGGCCGACGATCGCCAGCGGCACGCTCACCGAGTCGAGACGACCCAGGGCGATGGGCCCCAGGAGCAGCAGGAAGGCCAGCCACCAGTAGCCCACCTCGCGACGAGACGTGCCGCCCCGGGTGACGAACGCGATCGCCGCCGCGTCGAGGAGGGTGACCAGTGCCAGCCATGTCGTCGTGTAGTGGGCGAGACCGAGCCCGGCCGCGGCAAGCATGGGCAGGAGCGCCGCCGAGGGGTAGACCCAGTCGAGCGTCACGCCGACCCATCCCGACCCGTGGAGGCCGGCGTCGACCCAGTCGTAGTAGACCTGGCTCACGTCGTTCAGCGGCGTGTGCGGTGCGACGCCCTCGAGCACCCAGAGACACAGGTGCACCCCGACGAAGGCCGCCCAGAACAGGGCGATCGGGCTCCGGGGCGCGGGCTGGGCTCGGCCCGGGGCTGTCGTCACGCTGACACGCTACCGGCCCCGGCCACGAGTTCGGCGATGCAGCCCGGCACGGCCGCGACGAGGCCGAGCACCGTGAGAGGCCCACCGCCGGACGCCCGGGAGGCCGCCAGGCCGTGGACGACGGCGGCCGTGGCGGCGAGGGCCGGCAGGGCCGCCGGATCCTGCGCCACCTGATCGGCGTGCGTGGCGACGAGGGCGCCGAGGATCCCGCCGAGCGCGTCACCGGCGCCGGCGGTGGCGAGCCACGAGGGAGCGCTCGAGGCCACGAAGCGGCTGCCGTCCGGCCCCGCCACGAAAGTGTGATGCCCCTTGAGCAGCACGGTCGCGCCCCACTGCTCGGCGACCTCGGCCGCGGCGCGCGCAGGATCCGAGGCGATCTCGTCCACGGTCTTCCCCGTGGCTCGTGCCAGCTCGCGGAAGTGCGGCGTCACGACGACCGGCGCACTTGTCTGCTCGCGCAGCGAGAGGGCACCGGCGTCGAGCACCAGCGGCACACCCGACTCCGCCGCCTCGGCAAACCGGTTCGCGGTCACGCCGTCGAGCGTCGCCGGGTCGATGCCCGAGCCGAGCAGCCAGGCCTGCACGCGCCCAGGGCTTGTCACGGCCTCCGGTCGCCGGTGGAGGACGAAGTCGGCGGCGCGCGAGGGCCCGAGGTAGCGCAGCATGCCGACGCCGGTGTGCAGGGCCGCCTCGACTCCGAGGACGGCCGCGCCCGGGTACTGATCGGACCCCGTGACGACCCCCAGCACGCCGCGGCTGTACTTGTCGTCGTCGACCTTCGGAACGGCGATCCAGCGCGCGGCGTCGGCGGGCCCGAAGGGGGTGTACGTCTCGGTCATGCCCTCGACAGTATCCGCGCCGCCCCCCGAGCGGGCCCAAGCAGCCGCTAGCGTGGCCACATGACCTCGAACCCCGTCGCACCGCTGTCGCTGCCCGGCAAGACCGTCGTCTTCGACTACGGCGAGGTGATCAGCCGGACGCCGGCCGACTCGGTTCGCGACCGTCTCCTCGCCCTGGCGGGCGCGACCGACATCGACGCGTTCTGGGCGAGCTACGGCCGCCACCGCCACGCCCTCGACGGCGGATCCCTGTCGGTCGTCGACTACTGGCGCACCCTCGCCTCCGAGAACGGCCTCGACCTGTCCATCACCCGCATCCACGAGCTCTGGGCGATCGACTTCCCCGCCTGGATCGACCCCGAGCCCGGCACGGTCGACGTCATCGCGGCCCTGCACGAGGGCGGCACGCCTCTCGCGATCCTGTCGAACGCCGGCTTCGACTACGCCTCGCCGCTCCGGTTCTCCCCCGTCGGCTCGCTCTTCGACCACGTCTACGTCAGCGCCGAGATGTACGACCTCAAGCCGAACGCCTCGATCTACCGCACCGTCCTCGACGAGCTCGGCATCGAGCCGTCCGCCATGGTCTTCATCGACAACAAGGCCGAGAACATCGAGGGGGCGCAGGAGCTCGGCATCACCGGCCACGTGTTCACGTCGCCGGCCGGGCTCGAGTCGTTCCTCCGGGGTCTCGCGGCTCCTGCGCCCTCGGTCTGAGCCCTGGCCCGCCGCCCGGGAATGCACGCGGGCGACGACTGTTGTCTTGAACATGACGTCTGCCCTCTTCGCCCCCATCACCCTGCGCGGCACCGAGTTCCGCAACCGCCTCTGGGTTCCGGCCATGTGCCAGTACTCCGTCGAGAAGCGCGACGGCGTGCCCACCACGTGGCACCTGGTGCATCTCGGCTCGTTCGCCCGGGGCGGCGCCGGAGCCATCATCACCGAGGCGACCGCCGTCGTGCCGGAGGGCCGCATCTCGCCGAACGACCTGGGGATCTGGAACGACGAGCAGCGCGACGCGTACCGCCCGATCGTCGACTTCGTGCACGCCGAGGGATCGAAGATCGGCGTCCAGCTGGCGCACGCCGGCCGCAAGGCGTCGACCGCCCGCACCTGGGACCCTCAGGTCGGCACGCTCTCGGAGGCCGAGCACGGCTGGCCCGTCGTCGGCCCGTCGCCGATCGCGTTCGACGGCCTCGACACGCCTCGCGAGCTCACGGCCGCCGAGGTGGAGGGCGTCGTCCAGGCGTTCGTCGACGCTGCCGTCCGCTCGCAGCAGGCCGGCTTCGACTTCGTCGAGCTGCACGCCGCCCACGGCTACCTCATGCACCAGTTCCTGTCACCGCTCAGCAACGAGCGCACCGACCAGTACGGCGGGTCGCTCGAGAACCGCGCCCGCATCGTGATCGACGCCGTGAAGGGCATCCGCGCCGCCACCGGCGAGGGCTTCCCGATCGTCGTCCGCTTCTCGGCGACCGACTGGGTCGACGGCGGCTGGGACGAGGCGTCGACCGCGCAGGTCGCGGCCTGGGCGCAGGATGCGGGTGCCGACCTCTTCGACATCTCCTCCGGCGGCATCGCGGCGAAGGCCGAGATCCCCGTGGGCCTCGGCTACCAGGTGCCGCTCGCCGCGACCGTGAAGCGCGACGGCGACGTCGAGACCGGCGCCGTGGGGCTCATCATCGGGGCGCAGCAGGCCGAGGAGATCGTGGCGACGGGCGAGTCAGACGTCGTGTTCGTCGGCCGCGAGTTCCTCCGCGACCCGCACTTCGCCCTGCGAGCCGCCTTCGAGCTCGGCGTCGACCTGCCGTACTACCCGCAGCAATACCACCGCGCCCCCTTCCACTCGTGAGCGACGCCCCGGCGGGCAATCTGCGGCGTTGTCGTCCTCGCGATGGCTCCGCCATGGCTGCGTCCTCCGCCTTGCATTTCACCCGTCGGGACGCCGCTCACCGTGAATCTCGGGGCTAGGCGCGGCGGGTGGCGTCCTGGACCTCGCCGATGAGCTCCTCGAGGATGTCCTCGAGGAAGAGCACGCCGCGCGTGGCGCCGGTCGCGTCGAACGACCGCGCCACGTGCACGCCCGCGCGACGCATCGTCGCCAGGGCGTCCTCCAGCTCGGTCCCCTCGAAGATCGAGATGAGCTGTCGGATCCGCTTCGGCGGCACCGGCTCGCGGAACTCCGCCTCGTCGAGGTCGATGACGTCCTTCAGGTGCAGGTAGCCGGTCGGCTCTCCTCGCCCGTCGACGAGCACGTACCGCGAGAACCCCTTGCGGGCGACGGCCTTCTCGACGTCGGCGGGCGTGGCCGAGTCGGGCAGCGTCACCAGCGAGTCCATCGTCAGCGCGACGTCGGCCACGGTCTTCTCGGTGAACTCGAACGCGGCCCGCAGGGTGCCCGTCGTGTCCAGGAGGACGCCCTCGCGCTGCGACTGCGCGACGATCGTCTGCACCTCCTCGACCGTGAACGCGCTCGTCGCCTCGTTCTTTGGCGTGACGCCGAACGCCTTGACCACCGCGTTCGTCAGCCAGTTGAGCGTCACGATGACGACGCGGAAGATGCGCGCAACGAACACCAGCGGCGGCGCGAGGAGAAGCGCCGCGCGGTCGGGCACCGAGAAGGAGAGGTTCTTCGGCACCATCTCGCCGAACACGACGTGGAGGAACGACACCACGACCAGCGTGATGATGAAGCCGACGGTGTCGACGAGTCCGTCCGTGAGACCGGTGAGGTGCAGCGGGCCCTCCAGCAGGTGGTGGATCGCCGGCTCGGAGACGTTGAGGATCAGCAGCGAGCACACGGTGATGCCGAGCTGGCTCGTCGCCAGCATGAGCGTCGCGTGCTCCATCGCGTAAAGGGTCGTCTGCGCCGAGCGGTTGCCGGACTCCGCCTTCGGCTCGATCGACGAGCGGCGCGCGGAGATGACGGCGAACTCGGCACCCACGAAGAAGGCGTTGCCGAGCAGGAGGACGATCAGCCAGATGATGCCGAGCCAGTCGCTCACGAGCGGACCTCCCCGGCTCCTGCGCCCTGGGCGTCGGCCGACGGCACCGGGCCGCTCTCGAGATCGGCGCGCGGAGTGAACCGCACCCGGTCGATGCGCCGCCCCTCGAGCCGCTCGACGCGGAACTCGCCCTCGTCGGTCGACACGACGTCGCCGACGACCGGCAGACGGCCGAGCATCGCCATGAGGTAGCCGCCCACGGTCTCATACGGACCGTCGTCGGGCACGCGCACGTTCGCGCGCTCCCAGAGCTCGTCGGGTCGCAGGAGCCCGGGGAACGTCAGCCAGCCACGCGACCTCACCACGTCGACGCGCGTGCGGTCGTGTTCGTCCGACACCTCGCCGACGAGCTCCTCGATGAGGTCTTCGAGCGTGACCACGCCTGCCGTGCCGCCGTACTCGTCGACGACGACGGCCATCTGGTAGCCCTTGCCGCGCACCTCGCCGAGGAGCGAGTCGAGCTTCATCGTCTCGGGCACCCGGATCGCGTCGGTCTGCAGCGCCGACACCGGCACCTGGTCGCGCTTCTTCCGCGGCACCGACACGGCCTGCTTCACATGGACGAGGCCGACGATGTCGTCGATGTCGTCGTCGGTGACCGGGAACCGGGAGTAGCCCGTGCGACGCGCCGCCTCGAGGACGGCGGACGCCGGGTCGGTGCGGGCGACGCTCGTCACCCGCGGCCGCGGTGTCATGACGTCGGAGGCGGTGTGGTCGCTGAAGACGAGGGTGCGGGCGAGCAGCGTCGCCGTGTCGAGGTCGAGGCTGCCCTCGAAGGCGCTGCGGCGCACGAGCGACGACAGCTCTTCGGCGGTGCGAGCACCCGACAGCTCCTCCTTGGGCTCGATGCCGATGGAGCGCAGCACGACGTTCGCCGTGCCGTTCAGCAGGGCGACGGCCGGGCGGAACACCGCGGTGAACCCCACCTGGAACGGCATGACGAGCCGCGCGGTCGCGAGCGGCAGGGCGAGCGCGAAGTTCTTCGGCACGAGCTCGCCGATGATCATCGAGAGAAGCGTCGCGATGACGATCGACAGGATCGGCGCGACCACGTCGACCACCGCGAGATCGCCGCCGAACGAGCGGAACGGGTCCTCGAGGAGGGTCGCGATCGCCGGCTCCATCGTGAAACCGGTGAGCAGGGTCGTCAGCGTGATGCCCAGCTGCGCGCTCGAGAGGTGGGTCGAGGTGACCTTGAGGGCGCCGATCGTGACGCCGAGGCGCTTCTCGCCGCGCTCCTGCCGGGCCTCGAGGTCGGCGCGGTCGAGGTTCACGAGCGAGAACTCGCTGGCGACGAAGAAGCCGGTGCCGACGGTGAGCACGAGACCGATGGCGAGCAGGATCCACTCGTTCATCGGCGGGACCTCCGCTTCGGCGGGAGGGATCGTGTCGTGTAGTCGACACGGGTGGGCGAGACAGGTTTATGGTGGGGGTCGTCCATCGTCCCGCCATTCTACGGAACGGCGACCGCGGCTGACCGAGAAAACGCCGAACCGCCGGGCGTCACCACGACACCGGCAGCGGCTTCCCCTCCTCGTACCCGGCGGCGGACTGGATGCCGACGAGCGCGCGATCCGAGAACTCGGCCAGCGACCTGGCCCCGGCGTACGTGAGCGACGACCTCACGCCCGACGTGATCATGTCGAGGAGGTCCTCCACGCTCGGCCGCAGCGGGTCGAGGTGGATCTTCGACGACGAGATCCCCTCGGCGAACAGCGTCTTCCGCGCCAGCTCGTACGGGTCGAGCCGCTCGAACCTCGACCGGACCGCCTTGGTGGACGCCATGCCCCAGCTCTCCTTGTAGACGGCGCCCGCAGGATCCGACACCAGCTCGCCCGGGGCTTCGATCGTCCCCGCGAACCACGACCCGATCATGACACTCGCCGCGCCGGCGGCCAGCGCGAGCGCGACGTCGCGCGGGTAGCGGACGCCGCCGTCGGCCCACACGTGCGCCCCGAGCGCCCGCGCGGCGTCGGCGGTCTCGAGCACGGCGGAGAACTGCGGCCTCCCGACGGCCGTCATCATGCGCGTCGTGCACATGGCGCCCGGGCCGACGCCAACCTTGACGATCGTCGCGCCGGCGTGGACGAGGTGCCGCACGGCGTCGGCGGTGACGACGTTGCCGGCGACGATCGGGATCCCGAGACCGAGCGAGGCCACGGTCGAGATGGCGCGGAGCATCCCCTCCTGGTGGCCGTGCGCCGTGTCGAGGACGAGGACGTCGACCCCGGCCGACACGAGCGCCTTCGCCTTCGAGGCGACGTCGCCGTTGATGCCGACGGCGGCCGCCACGACGAGCCGGCCGTCGCGGTCGAGCGCGGGCCGGTAGAGCGTCGAGCGGAGCGCGCCCTTCCGGCTCAGCGTGCCGACCACGTGGCCCTGGTGCAGGACCGGGGCGAAGTCGAGGTCCGCGGCCACCAGGAGGTCGAAGGCCGCGCGGGGTCCGTCGATGTCGTCGGCGTCGAGCGAGGTCAGCGGCCCGTGCAGGAGGTCGCCGAGGAGCGCGTCCCGGGGTGCCGTGGCGAGCCGCTGCGCGGGAAGGCAGCCGACGAACCCGCCGTTCGCCTCGTGCAGCACGATGCCCTGCCCCTCGACGGCCGGAAGGCGGGTGAGGGCCTGCTCGACGGTGTCGGAGGGGGCCATCGCGTACGGGGTGTCGAAGACGACGGGCTGGTCTTTGACCCACCGGATGGCGGCGTCGAGATCCTGCAGGTGCATGTCCTGCGGCAGGACGCCGAGACCGCCGCGGCGGGCGAGCGTCGCCGCGAGGCGCGGGCCGGTCACCGAGTTCATGTTCGCCGACACGATGGGGATCGATGCTCCGGTGCCGTCGCCCGTGTCGAGCGATACGTCCAGCCGCGACGTGACGCCCGAGCGGCTCGGGACGAGGAACACGTCGGAGTACGTCAGATCGTGCGTCGGAGTCGTCTCGTAGTACCTCATGAGCCCCAACCTATTCCCGCCGCGAACTGGGTGAAGCGCCGAGAGACCTCCGCCCATCACTCGGTGTCGAACGATTAGTCTTGACATGTCGGCTCGCGGGCGGGCCGGCCCTGATCAACAATCAACGGAGAGTGGGCGATCGGCTGTGTCAAGCCACGTGACCGGGACGACCGACAAGGGTTCCGACGAGTTCGGTGCCAATGAATGGCTCGTCGACGAGCAGTACGAGAAGTGGGTCGTCGACAAGAACTCCGTCGACCAGTCCTGGTGGCCCATTCTCGAGAACTACAAGCCCGCCGACGACACGCCCGCGGCACCCGCCCAGGCCGCGGCAGCCGCGGCTCCTGCGCCCTCCGCCGCCCCGGCGTCGGTGCCCGCGCCGGTCACCGCCTCCACCCCGGTCGTCGCCGCCCGCACGACCTCGGTGCAGCCGAAGGAGAAGCCGATCCCGGCGGAGGCGCCGCAGACGGCTCCGAAGAAGGGCGAAGAGCCGCAGGCCGAGGCCGAGAACGTCGTCCAGCCGCTGCGCGGCATGTCGAAGAGCCTCGCCACCAACATGGACGCCAGCCTCACGGTCCCCACCGCCACCAGCGTCCGCACCGTCCCGGCGAAGCTGATGATCGACAACCGCATCGTCATCAACAACCACCTCCGCCGCACGCGCGGCGGCAAGGTGTCGTTCACGCACCTCATCGGCTGGGCGCTCGTCCAGGCGCTCAAGCAGTTCCCGAGCCAGAACGTCTACTACGACGTGGTCGACGACAAGCCCTCCGTCGTCACCCCTGCCCATATCAACCTCGGCCTCGCCATCGACATCCCGAAGCCCGACGGCACTCGCGCGCTCCTGGTACCCGGCATCAAGAAGGCCGAGACGATGAGCTTCGCGCAGTTCGTCGCCGCCTACGAGGACATCGTCAAGCGCGCCCGCGGCAACAAGCTCACCGCCGACGACTTCGCCGGCAACACGATCTCGCTCACGAACCCCGGCGGCATCGGCACGGTCCACAGCGTGCCGCGGCTCATGAAGGGCGCGGGCTCGATCATCGGCGCGGGCGCGCTGGAGTACCCGGCCGAGTTCCAGGGCTCCTCCCCCAAGACGCTGGTCGAGCTGGGCATCGGCAAGACGATCACGCTGACCTCGACCTACGACCACCGCGTCATCCAGGGCGCGGGCTCGGGCGAGTTCCTGAAGATCGTGCACGAGCTGCTGATCGGCGAGCAGGGCTTCTACGAGGGCATCTTCTCCGCCCTCCGCATCCCCTACGTGCCCATCAAGTGGACCCCCGACATCAACGTCAACCTGTCCGAGCGCGTCGGCAAGACCTCGCGGGTGCAAGAGCTCATCAACAGCTTCCGCGTACGCGGCCACCTCATGGCCGACATCGACCCGCTCGAGTACCGCCAGCGGATCCACCCCGACCTCGAGATCGAGCGTCACGGTCTCACCTTCTGGGACCTCGACCGCGAGTTCGTGACCGGCGGCTTCGGCGGCAAGTCCGCGATGCTGCTGCGCGACATCCTCGGCGTCCTGCGCGACTCGTACTGCCGCACGATCGGCATCGAGTACATGCACATCCAGGACCCGGAGCAGCGCCGCTGGGTGCAGGAGCACGTCGAGGTCCCCTACCAGAAGCCCGGCCACGACGAGCAGATGCGGATCCTGGGCAAGCTCAACGAGGCGGAGGCGTTCGAGACCTTCCTGCAGACGAAGTACGTCGGCCAGAAGCGCTTCAGCCTCGAGGGCGGCGAGTCGGCGATCTCGCTGCTCGACACGATCATCCAGGACGCCGCGACCGCGGGCCTGCAGGAGGTCGCCATTGGCATGGCCCACCGCGGCCGCCTCAACGTCCTCACCAACATCGCCGGCAAGACCTACGGGCAGATCTTCCGCGAGTTCGAGGGCACGCAAGACCCAAAGACCGTCCAGGGCTCCGGCGACGTCAAGTACCACCTCGGCACCGAGGGCGAGTTCACCTCGGCCGACGGCTCGACGATCCCCGTCTACATCGCCGCCAACCCCTCGCACCTCGAGGCCGGCGACGGAGTGCTCGAGGGCATCGTCCGCGCCAAGCAGGACCGCGGTGTGCCGCTCGCCTTCTCGGTGCTGCCGATCCTCGTGCACGGCGACGCCGCCATGGCCGGCCAGGGCGTGGTCGTCGAGACGATGCAGATGTCGCAGCTGCGCGGCTACCGCGTCGGCGGCACGATCCACATCGTCATCAACAACCAGGTCGGCTTCACCACGTCGCCGAGCGAGGGGCGCTCGTCGATCTACTCGACCGACGTCGCGAAGACGATCCAGGCGCCGATCTTCCACGTGAACGGCGACGACCCCGAGGCCGTCGCCCGCGTCGCCGAGCTCGCGTTCGCCTACCGGCAGGAGTTCAAGCGCGACGTGGTCATCGACCTCGTCTGCTACCGCCGCCGCGGTCACAACGAGGGCGACGACCCGTCGATGACCCAGCCGCTGATGTACTCGCTGATCGACGCGAAGCGCAGTGTCCGCACCCTCTACACCGAAGCTCTCGTCGGCCGCGGCGACATCACCGACGAAGAGTACGAGCAGGCGCACCGCGACTTCCAGGACCGCCTCGAGCGTGCGTTCGCCGAGACGCACGCCGCGCAGACCGGGTCGATCCCGATCATCACCGAGGACGGCGGCGCCGTCGCCGACCTCGAGCGCCCGGCTGCCCAGCAGGACGACGCCGCGACCGGCACCTCGTTCGACACCGCCGTCGACGTCTCGGTCATCGAGTCGATCGGCGACGCGTTCGACAATCCGCCCGCAGGCTTCACGGTGCACCCGAAGCTGCAGCAGCTGCTCAAGAAGCGCGCGGAGATGAGCCGCTCGGGCGGTATCGACTGGGCGTACGGCGAGCTCCTGGCCCTCGGCTCGGTTCTCATCGAGGGCACGCCGGTGCGGTTCGCCGGCCAGGACTCCCGTCGAGGCACCTTCGTGCAGCGCCACGCCGTGCTCCACGACAAGGAGAACGGCCAGGAGTGGATCCCGCTCCAGAACGTCACCGACAACCAGGCGAAGCTGTGGATCTACGACTCGCTGCTCAGCGAGTTCGCGGCGATGGGCTTCGAATACGGCTACTCGGTCGAGCGGGCCGACGCCCTCGTGCTCTGGGAGGCCCAGTTCGGCGACTTCGCCAACGGCGCCCAGACGATCATCGACGAGTTCGTGTCGAGCGCCGAGCAGAAGTGGGGTCAGCGGTCGAGCGTCGTGCTGCTGCTCCCCCACGGCTACGAGGGCCAGGGGCCCGACCACTCGTCGGCTCGCATCGAGCGCTACCTGCAGCTGTGCGCCGAGAACAACATGACCGTCGCCCGCCCGTCGACCCCGGCCTCGTACTTCCACCTGCTGCGCCGCCAGGCGTACGCGAGGCCGCGCAAGCCGCTGATCGTCTTCAGCCCGAAGGCGATGCTGCGCCTGCGCGGCGCGACGAGCGATGTGGCCGAGTTCACCTCCGGCCGGTTCGAGCCGGTGATCGACGACGCACGGATCACCAACCCCGAGGCGGTCACCCGCGTGGTCCTGCACTCCGGCAAGATCCACTACGACCTCCTCGGCGAGATCGAGAAGCGCGGCGTCGCCGACCGTGTGGCGCTCGTGCGCATCGAGCAGCTGTACCCGCTCGAGGCCGGCGACATCACCCGCATCACCGACCGCTACCCCAACGCGCAGCTCGTCTGGGCGCAGGAAGAGCCCGAGAACCAGGGCGCCTGGCCGTTCATGGCGCTCGAGCTCGCGCCGAAGCTCGGCCGACCGCTCGCGGTCGCGTCGCGTCCGGCGTCGGCGTCGCCGGCCAACGGGTCGTCGAAGCGCAGCGCCGGCGAGCTCGCCGCCCTGCTCGACCGCGCCCTCGGCTAGCGAGCCACCGACCCACGGCGAAGGCCGCCACCCCTCGGGGTGGCGGCCTTCTCGTTCGTGCGGGGTCGAGGGCGGGGGCTAGGCCATCTTCGTGTAGGCGCTGCCGGCCGCGTGGTAGCCGCGCTTCTGGTAGAAGCGGTGGGCGTTCTCTCGCGCCGCGGCCGAGACCGCTGCGAGCGACGCCGCGTCGTGCGACCGCGCCCACGCCTCGAAGTGCGACAGCAGCTGCGAGCCGAGCCCCTCGCGGCGGGCGTCCTCACGGACCACGAGCAGCATCAGCTGGGCTGCGGGGCGGTCGGCGTTGTAGGCCCAGAGCACGTGCCCGCCGGCGACGGCCGAGATCCTGCCGCCCTCGTCGCGGACCACCCAGGTCTCATAGCCCGCCGCGCTGTCGAGGTGGCCGAGTCGCGCGGCCAGCCGCTCGGCGTCGACGCTGTAGCCCAGCAGCTCGATGAGGTGCACGAGATCGACGAGGTCATCAGGCGTCGCTTCGCCGAGCGACTCCACGGTGGCGGTCATGCCCCGACGCTACAGCACGTCACGACGGTGTGACGTCACGCGCAGGGCGCAGGATCCGAGACCCGCACGGGCCGCCCGACCTCGCGATCAGCCGTGGCTCGCCTGCAGGTCGCGCAGCCGCGCCAGGACCTGGACACGGAGCTCCTCCGGAGCGGTCTCGCGGCACGCCCGCTGGACGGTCTCGGTCATGACGACGTTGACGTGGAACTCGCTGGAGCAGTCGGCGCACCCGGCCATGTGCTCGCGGATGTCGCTCGCGTCGTCGCGCGCGAGCTCGTTGTGGAGGTACTCCACCAGCTCGGCCTTCGCCTTGTCGCAGCCGCAGTCGGTCATTTCTTGCTGCCTTTCGTGGAAGGTTCTGGCACGGCGATCCCGCGATCGCGTGCGTAGTCACCGAGCAGGTCGCGCAGCAGGCGCCGCCCTCGGTGGAGTCGGCTCATGACGGTGCCGACGGGGGTCTTCATGATGTCGGCGATCTCCTGGTACGAGAAGCCCTCGACATCGGCGAGGTAGACGGCCAGCCGGAAGTCTTCCGGCACCTTCTGCAGCGCCTCCTTGACGGCGGAGTCGGGCAGGTGGTCGATGGCCTCCGCCTCGGCGGACCGCGACGTCGTGGTGAGCGTCGCCGACGTGGCGCCGCCCATCTGCCAGTCCTCGAGCTCGTCGATGGTGCCCTGGTACGGGTCGCGCTGCTTCTTGCGGTAGTTGTTGATGAACGTGTTGGTCAGGATCCGATACAGCCACGCCTTGAGGTTGGTCCCCTGGGTGAACTGCCCGAACGCCGCGAACGCCTTGACGTAGGTCTCCTGCACGAGGTCCGCCGCGTCGGCGGGGTTGCGCGTCATGCGCATGCCGGCGGCGTAGAGCTGGTCCATGAACGGCAGCGCCTGCTCTTCGAAGAGCGCTCGCACGTCGGCCGTCGACGGGACGGCCTCCAGGGCGCTCTCGACGGCCTCGGTCTCGCTCTCGCTCGACTCGGCGCTGGTGGACTCGGCCGACGCACGGGTGGCGCCCTCGGAAGTGCTCATCAGCGCCGATTCTAGTTCGGCGATGCTCGGGGCACGCGTTGCGGTGACAGTTGCCACGGTTCCTCCGGGATCGGGGTGCATTACCCTTGACAACCGATGCAGGTATTCACGTATTCCGACCCGGAGTTCAACCCCTACGACGACGGCAGCGGCGAGACGCAGAAGAAGCCCGAGATCGACGAGGGCTTCTGGGTCGCGCCGACCGTCACCGAGCCGGTGAACGGCGTCGTGTCGCTGCCCGGCTCGAAGTCGCTGACGAACCGCGAGCTGGTGCTCGCCGCGCTGGCCGACTCCGAGTCGCTGATCCGCCTGCCCCTGCACTCCCGCGACTCCAAACTGATGATCGAGGCGCTCCGCGACGTCGGGGCGCAGATCGACGAGGTGCCGAACGACAGCGCGTACGGCCCCGACCTCCGGGTGACGCCCGGCGCGTTCACGGGCGGCTCGTCGATCGACTGCGGCCTGGCAGGCACGGTGATGCGCTTCATGCCGCCCGTCGCGGCTCTCGCCTCCGGCCCGGTCACGTTCGACGGCGACGTCAACGCCCGCCGTCGCCCGATGCGCACCACGATCGAGTCTCTCCGGGCCCTCGGTGTCGAGGTCTCCGACGACGGCCGAGGCACTCTGCCGTTCAGCCTCTACGGCACCGGCGAGATCGAGGGGGGCGAGATCGAGATCGACGCGTCGGCCTCCAGTCAGTTCGTCTCCGGGCTCCTGCTGGCCGCCCCTCGCTTCACCCGCGGGCTCACGCTGCGCCACACCGGTGAGACGCTGCCGAGCATGCCGCACATCGAGATGACCATCGACGCCCTCGCGCAGCGCGGGGTCGCCGTCGAGTCGCCAGAGCGCGGGGTGTGGGTCGTGCCGCCGTCGCCGATCCTGGGCCGCGACGTCACCATCGAGCCCGACCTCTCGAACGCCGCCCCGTTCCTCGTCGCGGCTCTCGTCGCGGGCGGGCGTGTCTCGGTGCGCAATTGGCCGACCGAGACGACCCAGGTCGGTGGCGACCTCGAGGAGCTCCTCCCGCTGTGGGGTGCAACGGTCACCCGCGACGGCGACCGGCTCACCGTCGACGGCGGCGTCGGCCTCGTCGGCGGCGGGTCGCTGCCCGGCGTCGACCTCGACCTCTCGCGCGGCGGCGAGCTGGCGCCCGCCCTCGTCGCCCTCGCGGCGCTGGCCGAGGGCCCGAGCACGATCACGGGCATCGGTCACCTGCGCGGCCACGAGACCGACCGCCTCAAGGCTCTCGCCGACGACATCAACGCACTCGGCGGTCGCGTCACCGAGCTCGACGACGGCCTCCACCTCCAACCCTCGCCCCTGCACGGCGGCCAGTGGCGCACGTTTGAAGACCACCGCATGGCCCACGCCGCGGCGATCATCGGCCTCGCCGTGCCGAACGTCGAGCTCGACGATGTGCGCGTCGTCTCGAAGACCCTGCCGCAGTTCGTCGAGCTCTGGGACGACCTGCTCGGCCGCACCGTCTCGGTCAGCCCGGCCGACACGAGCCTTCTCGGCTTCCTGTAGGCGCGCGGATGCCGTGGTGGGACGACGTCGACGACGCTGACGACGACGAGGAGTACGGCGAGTACGACGAGTCGTCGGTGCGCGTCCGCCCGAACCCCAAGGGCAACCGGCCTCGCACCAAGCAGCGGCCGACGTACGACGACGCCGCCGTGGGTGTGGTCTGGACGGTCGACCGCGGCCGCTACGGCGTCCTGCTGGCCGCCGGCACGCCGGACGAGCGCGAGATCACGACCAACCGTGCCCGCGAGCTCGGCAAGAAGAGCGTCGTCACCGGCGACGTCGTCGACGTGGTCGGCGACACCTCCGGCGCCGAGGGGTCGCTGGCGCGCATCGTCCGCGTCCACGACCGCACCACGCTTCTGCGACGGAGCGCTGACGACACCGATGCCGTCGAGCGGGTCATCGTCGCGAACGCCGACCAGATGCTCATCGTCGTGGCGGCGGCCGACCCCGAGCCCCGGCCGCGCCTCGTCGACCGCTACATGGTGGCGGCGTTCGACGCGGGCATCGAGCCGATCCTGTGCATCACCAAGACCGACCTCGCGTCGGCCGAGCCGTTCGCGGAGCAGTTCGCCTGCCTCGACCTGCAGGTCGTCACCTCCTCGTCGACGCGCGTCGACGAGCCGACCCTCGCCGAGCTGCGGGCGATCCTCGACGGGCACGTCACGGTCACGGTCGGCCACTCGGGAGTCGGCAAGTCGACCCTCGTCAACGCTCTCACCGGCTCGACCCGCGCCACCGGGGTGGTGAACACGGTCACGGGCCGGGGTCGTCACACCTCGTCGTCGACCGTCTCGCTCCGGGTGCCCACGGGCGGCAGGATCATCGACACTCCCGGCGTCCGCTCCTTCGGCCTCGGGCACGTCGACCCCGAGAACATCCTCCGGTCGTTCGCCTCCCACGCCGTCTTCCCGCCCGGCTACGAGCCGCCCGACGGCATCGCCCTCGTCGACGCCCACGACTGGGAGATCGTCGACCGCGTCGAGGAGGGCGAGCTCGGCGACGTCGGTCGCGAGCGCCTCGAGTCCCTGCTCTCCCTCGTCGAGTCGACCGGCGGCGCCGTCTCCGGCTGATGCCGGCCGATAGCCTGGCTTCGTGACCACCTCGCCCTCGCACTCCGACGACGCCTCGTACGCCGACGACCTCGCGCTGGCCCTCCGCCTGGCCGACGAGGCCGACGCGATCAGCCACGCCCGCTACCGCGCCGCCGACCTCGACGTGTCGCTCAAGGCCGACCACACGCACGTCACCGACGCCGACAGGGCGGTGGAGCGCAGGATCCGCGACCTCCTCGCGAGGGAGCGCCCGGACGACGCCTTCTTCGGCGAAGAGACCGGCCGCACTTCAATCGAGGGCATGCCCCACCGCCAGTGGATCGTCGACCCGATCGACGGCACGGCGAACTTCCTGCGGGGTGTCCCGGTGTGGGCCACGCTCGTCTCGCTCGTGGTCGACTCGCAGCCCGTGGTCGGTGTGGTGAGCGCTCCGGCCCTCGGGCGGCGGTGGTGGGCGCGTGCCGGGGGCGGCGCGTTCGTCGCGGAGCAGAGCGAGGGCGGGGCGGCCGTGCCGCGGCTCCTGCGCGTCTCGGCCGTGTCGACGCTCGACGCGGCGAGCCTCAGCTACAACGGCCTGCAGTACTGGATAAAGGCCGACCGCGTGCCGCAGCTGCTGGCGCTGGCGTCGCAGGTCTGGCGGACGCGCGCGTACGGCGACTTCTGGTCGTACATGCTCGTCGCCGAGGGCGCCATCGACATCTCGGGCGAGTTCGACCTGCAGCCGTACGACATGGCCGCGCTCGACGTGATCGTCCGCGAGGCCGGCGGGCGCTTCGGCGGAATCGACGGCGGCGACGGCATCTGGCACGGCTCGGCGCTCGCCACCAACGGCCTGCTGCACGAGGCGACGCTCACAGCGCTCGCGAAGTAGCGGCGGGCACAGCGGGGCGCAGGAGCCGGGGGTACGTTCGACGAGCAACCGCCCCGACCCACGATGGAGTGATCATGGCCAAAGTCCTGCTCGTCCTGTACCCCGACCCCAAGACCGGCTACCCGCCCGAGTACGCGCGCGACGGCCTGCCGCAGATCGACCACTACCCGAACGGGCAGACGCTGCCCACGCCGGAGGGGCTCGGCTTCACACCCGGCGAGCTGGTCGGCAGCATGTCGGGCGAGCTGGGCCTGCGGAAGTACCTCGAAGACGCCGGGCACACGCTCGTCGTGACGAGCGACAAGGACGGCCCCGACTCGGTGTTCGAGCGCGAGCTGCCCGACGCCGACGTCGTCATCTCGCAGCCGTTCTGGCCCGCCTACCTCACGCCCGAGCGCCTCGAGAAAGCGCAGAACCTCAAGATCGCGATCACGGCCGGCATCGGCAGCGACCACGTCAACCTGGCGAAGGCGATCGAGAAGGGCATCACCGTCGCCGAGGTCACGTACAGCAACAGCATCGGCGTCGCCGAGCACACCGTGATGCAGGTGCTCACCCTCGTGCGCAACTACCTGCCCGCGTACGAGACGGTGCTCGACGGCGGATGGGACATCGCCGACAACGTCGCCCGCGCCTACGACCTCGAGGGCATGGACGTCGGCGTGTTCGCCGCCGGGCGCATCGGCCGGGCCGTCCTCGAGCGCCTGGCGCCGTTCGACGTGCGCCTGCACTACACCGACCGGGCGCGGCTCCCCCACGACGTCGAGGAGCGCCTCGGACTGACCTTCCACGAGTCGATCGACGAGATGCTGCCGCTCGTCGACGTCCTCACCGTCCACGCACCGCTCACCGACGAGACGCGCGGGCTCTTCGACGACGCCCGCCTCGCGACCATGCGCCGCGGCGCGTACATCGTGAATCCCGCGCGCGGCGCGATCGCCGACCGCGACGCGATCGTCCGCGCCCTCGACTCGGGGCAGCTCGCAGGATACGCGGGAGACGTCTGGGACATCCAGCCCGCCCCCGCCGACCACCCCTGGCGCACGATGCCGCACCACGGCATGACGCCACACGTCTCGGGATCGTCGCTACCGTCGCAGTACCGGTACGCGGCGGGCACTCGCGAGATCCTGGAGGCGTTCTTCGCCGGTCGTCCCATCCGCAAGGAGTACCTCATCGTCGAGGGCGGCGCCTACGCCGGCACCGGGGCGACGTCGTACGCGAAGCCCGCCTCCTCGTAGCGACACCCCGCTGCCCGAGTGGCCCGAAACGTACGCCGCCGCGAGGACTCGCGTACGTTCCGGGCCACTCGAGGCCTCAGGGGTGCGAGTGGTCGTGACCAGCGTGGTCGTGCGCGGCGTGGTCGTGCGCGGCGTGGTCGTGACCCGCCGAACCGTGGTCGTGGTGCGAGTGGTCGTGCTCCTGATCGGGGCTGCCGCCCATCATCGCCAGCATCGACCACGAGCCCGACCGCACGAACACGACGAGCAGCAGCGCCGCGATCACGAGGAAGGCGATGTTGAGCCAGGTGGTGTAGTTCCACGAGATCCCGGCGTCGAGGATCGTGACGTCGCGCCCCGTCGGCACGAGCCCGAGGGGCGTGAAGACGAGCTCGACGATGTAGCCGGCGACGACCATCGCCCCGTAGAACACGGCCGTGATCCTGAAGGCCGCCCGCCCGCCGTAGTACCTGCGGTAGATGAGGATGATCGGCACGATGATGAGGTCGGCGAAGACGAACGACACCACGCCGCCGAACGAGATGCCGCCGTTCCACAGCACGGCCGCCAGCGGCACGTTGCCCACCGAGCACACGAACGAGACCGCGGCGAGCAGCGGCCCGACGAGCGGCCCGATCACGAACGAGACGGCCGGGTGGTGCGAGGCGAAGACGGCCTGCAGCCACTCCTTCGGCACCCAGGCGTCGAAGGCGCCGGCGATCAGCAGGCCGATCACGATGTCGCGCAGCACCGACGCCCAGTCCATGACGAAGTACTGCGACGTCGACACGATGCCCGGCTTCGAGAAGAGACGGCGGAGGAACGGCGCGTCGCCCGCGACCGACATGTCCATCGCCGCGTGCCCCTCCATGCCGCCGGCGAGCCCGCGGTCGGCCTGCTCGCGCGCGGCCTCGGCGACCCGGCCCCGCATCCAGAGGCGGAACCCGAGGGCGACCAGCAGGATCATGAGCGGCCCGCCCACGAACTCGGCCGCCGTGAACTGCCAGCCGAGCACGAACGCGAGGACGAGGCCCAGCTCGACGACGAGGTTGGTCGAGGCGATCTCGAAGGCCATCGCCGACGAGAACGACGCGCCCTTGCGGAACAGCGCCCGCGCCAGGGCGACGGCGGCGTAGGAGCACGACGACGACAGCGCGCCGAGGCCCGTCGCGACCGAGATCGACCGAGGTGAGTCGTCGCTCATCAGCTTCGTGATGCGCTCGGTGCGCACCACGGCCTGGATCACGCCCGACAGCGTGAAGCCGAGCAGCAGCGGCCAGAGGATCTCCCACCCCATGAGCCCCGCCATCTTCAGCGCGTCGAGGATCGCGTCGAGCACGAACATGTCCACCAGCCTTCCGTCATCTCCCCAGAACCCTATACCCCCCTGGGGTATTTGCGACGCACTGGCGATCCGGGCGGCCTTGGCCCTTTCTGGGAACGCGCGCGACAGGCTCCTCCCGTGACGCCCCTTCTCCGCCCGGTAGCCTGGGGCCATGAACGCTGACGCGAGGGGCGCAGGAGCCCGGCCGACGCTTCTTCTCATCGAAGACGACCCCGGCCTCGGCCCCCTCATCGAGGAGGTGCTGTCGGAGGTGTACGACGTCACGCGCCACGTCGACGGCCGCGAGGGGCTCGTCGCCGGTCTCGACGGCGACTTCGACGTGCTCGTGGTCGACCGGCGCCTGCCGTCGATCGAGGGGCTCGGCATCGTCGAGAGGCTCCGTCGCGGTCGGGTGACGTCTCCGATCCTGATGCTCACGGCCCTCGGCACCGTCGCCGACCGCGTCGACGGTCTCGACGCCGGCGCCGACGACTACCTGGTCAAGCCGTTCGAGTTCGACGAGCTCCTCGCGCGCCTTCGAGCCCTCACCCGCACGTTCAGCGCCTCCGGGTCGACGCTGCCCATCGGCTCCTGGCGCTTCGCACCGGAGGAGCACGTGCTCACCTCCCCCTACGGCGACCACGTCGTGCTCACAGAGCGCGAGTCGGGCGTGTTGGCGGTACTCGCCCGCGAGCCCGAGCGGACCTTCTCGCGCGAGCACCTGCTGCGCGTGGCCTTCCCCGCCGGCGAGAAGCCCGGCACGGTCGACACCTACGTCCACTACCTGCGTCGCAAGACCGAGAAGGAGATCGTGCTCACCATGCGCGGGCGCGGCTACCGGCTGGGGTCGCTGTGACAGACTCCGGCTCGTCGCCCCGCGCCGACCGGAGCGATCCCGACGCCCGCGCCACGCGGCGCGCGTCGCTGGTCATCGGCTGGCAGATCATGGCGGCCTCCGCCGTGCTCGTGCTCGGCATCGTGGTCATCGGCATCGTGTTCCTGCTGCACCAGGCGCTCCCCCGCGAGCAGATCGACCTCGAGCACTCGTCCAGCCACGTGTACGTCGACTCGTCCGACGTGATGCAGGCGCTGGTGCTCCTCGGCGCGGGCGCGGTCGTCTTCGCCGGGCTCGTGAGCTGGTTCGTGGCGCGGCGGGCCGTCAAGCCGCTCGGCACAGCGCTGCGGCTTCAGCGGCAGTTCGTGGCCGACGCCAGCCACGAGCTCCGCACGCCTCTCGCGGTGCTGGACGCACGGATCCAGGTGCTGCAGAGAAGACTCGACGCCGACGGCGCTCCTGATCCTGCGAGCACCCGCCAGACCGTCGCAGAGCTGCGCTCGGACTCGCGCGCGCTCATCGACATCGTCAACGACCTGCTGCTCGCCGCGGGCGGCGACCGGGCTGACAGCGCCGCCATCGACGCCGCACCCGTGGTGGCCGAGGCGGTGCGATCGCTCGAGATCCTCGCCCGAGATCGGGGCGTCACGCTCGAGATCACGGCGCAGGAGCCAGGGCGGGTCGCCATCCCGGCCGCCGCCCTCCGCCGCTGCACCGTCGCCCTCGTGGACAACGCCATCGGCCACTCGCCCCGGGGCGGCACCGTGCGCGTCTCGGCCTCCGTCGCCGGGGCGTCGTTCGCCCTGCGCGTCGCCGACGACGGGCCCGGCATCACCGGCATCGCCCCGGAGCGCGTCTTCGACCGCTTCGCGCACTCGGCGCCGAGCGGCGACGACGGGAGGGCCGACGGGCCGACGGCCAACCGGCAGAGCTTCGGCATCGGGCTGTCGCTCGTGCGGGACATCGCCGAGCGTCAGGGCGGGCGGGTGCGCGTCGAGTCGACGTCGTCCGCGGGCACGACGATGGCCTTCGAGCTCCCCCTCGCCCGCTAGCGCGTCCCCCCGCGACAAAAAGCGACACCTGCGACGCTTAAACGCGTCGCAGGTGTCGCTTTTTGTCGCGACTGCCAGCGCACGAGAGAGGCCCGCGCCGGGCGGGGACCGGCGTGGCGGGCGCACCAGCGCACGACAGAAGACAAATTGGTGGAGATGGGGGGAATTGAACCCCCGTCCACTGCTGAGATTGAACGCCTTCTACGGGTGTAGCCGATTGATTCGTTCTGCTCGGCTCCCACCTTTGCTATCGGCATCTAGGTGGACGAGCCCAGTCGCAGTGGAAGTCCCGCGCGGCCCTGTGACGCAACCGTGCAGCGAGTTCTCTAGCTGACGCCAGGATCCGGTTAGAGAACGGTCACCGGTCTGACGGACTTTTAGGGCTCTACTGCTTACGCAGCGAGAGCGAAGTCAGTGCTCTTTTTATTGGCACTTATTGTTTTGCGGGGAGCGTTTACGAGATAACCCCACATCCTCGGCCCGCTTCTCGTTCGCATACAGGCAATGTCGAAACCGATCATCCCCATGCTGGGCCTTCTGTCGTGCGCTGTGGAGTTGTGCTCGCCCGGCTGTGAGCCGAACCTCGTGCCGCCGAAGCGGGCCATTCAGTCTAGCTCAGTCGCCCATGTTGCGTCGAGACGACATCGCCCGCTCGGCCTCGCGACGGTCGGTGCGCTCGCGCAGCGTCTGGCGCTTGTCGTACTCCTTCTTGCCCTTCGCGACGGCGAGCTCGACCTTGGCCCGGCCGTCGGCGAAGTAGATGCGCAGCGGGACGAGCGTGTAGCCGCCCTCTTTCGTCTTGTGGCTGATCTTGACGATCTGAGCCTTGTGGAGCAGCAGCTTCCGCTTGCGGCGCGGCGAGTGGTTGTTCCAGGTGCCCTCGGTGTACTCGGGGATGTGGACGGCGTCGAGCCACATCTCGCCGGAGTCGTCGATGTAACCGTAGCCGTCGACGAGCGAGGCCCGACCCTGTCGCAGCGCCTTGACCTCGGTGCCGGTGAGGACGATGCCGGCCTCGTACGTGTCGTCGATCAGATAGTCGAAGCGGGCGCGCCGGTTCGTGGCGACGACCTTCTCGCCTCTGTCCCTCTCGGACGGCGCTTTCGCCATGCTGTGCCTCCCGCTGTCGCTGTCGCTCCGCCCCGATCAGGGCAGCCTCCCAGTATAGAGGGCGGTGGCGCCGGCGTCAGACCTTGAGGTACCGCCGGATCGCGACGTTCGCCGACAGCGCGGCGAGCACCGCGCCGATGACGATCAGCAGCGGCACCACGAACACGGTCGCGTTCATGCCGACGAACGGCGTGGAGGCGAACGACGCCGCGAGGTAGTCGCGCACGAAGAACCGCACGATGAGGTAGATCGCCCCTCCGGCGAGAACCGATCCCACGAGCGCTGCGATCACCCCCTCGAGGATGAACGGCGTCTGGATGAAACGGTTCGACGCCCCGACGAGTCTCATGATGCCGAGCTCTCGGCGTCTCGAGAACGCCGACAGCCTGATGGTGGTGGCGATCAGAAGCACGGCCGCGATCAGCATCAGAACCGCGATGCCGATGGCCGTGTAGCTCGCCGCATTGAGGACGGCGAAGATCGGCTGGAGGTAGCCCCTCTGGTCGACGACGCTCTGCACTCCGGCCTGGTTCGACAGCGCCTCGATGAGCACGTCGGACTGCGACGGGTTCTTGAGGTTCACCCAGAACGTCTCGTTGAGGTACGACGGCTGCACGAACTCCGTGGCCGGGCTGTTCGCGAACTGCCTCTTGAACTCGTCGTAGGCCTGCTGCTGGTCCTGGAAGTAGAACTTCTTGATATAGGGCGACAGGGTCGTCGACTGGAGCTGCGCCTTGACCTGCGCCTCCTGGTCGGTGGTGGCCTTGGCTCCGGTGCAGTTGCCGGTCGTGTCGGTGTCGGTGCACAGGTAGACGGCAACCTGCGCCTTGTCGTACCAATACCCCTTCATCTGGTTGATCTGCATCTGCATCAGCACGGCGACGCCGACGAAGGTGAGCGAGATGAAGGTGACCAGCACGACGGAGATGACCATCGAGAGGTTGCGGCGGAGGCCCTGGCCGACCTCACTGAAGACGAGCCCGAGCCTCATTTGTCGGCTCCCCAGCTCGGCACGGACTGTTTCTCGATCGACGAGGTGTCGAGTCGCGGCGCCGGGGCGGTCTGGGCCGTGACGGACCCGGTCGACGCTACCGCCTGCTCCTGCGCGACCTGGACGATCGGCACGGCCTGCGTCTGGTAGCCGCCCGAGCGCTCGTCGCGCACGACGTTACCGCCCGAGAGCTCGATGACGCGGCGCTGCATCTGGTCGACGATGCCGGCGTCGTGCGTGGCCATGAGCACCGTGGTGCCCGAGGCGTTGATGCGGTCGAGGAGGGTCATGATGCCGGCGCTCGTCGAGGGGTCGAGGTTGCCCGTGGGCTCATCGGCCAGCAGGATCGCGGGACGGTTGACGATGGCACGCGCGATCGCCACCCGCTGCTGCTCGCCGCCCGAGAGCTCGTGCGGCAGACGCTGCGCCTTGCCGGCCAGGCCGACCATCTTGAGCACGTCGGGCACGGCCTCCTGGATGTAGCCGCGGCTCTTGCCGATCACCTGCAGCGTGAAGGCGACGTTGTCGAAGACGGACTTCTGCGGCAGCAGCCGGAAGTCCTGGAACACCACGCCGAGGTTACGGCGGAAGTACGGCACCTTGCGGCTGGAGAGCGACCCGAGGCGCTGGCCGAGCACGTGGATCTGCCCCTTCGAGGGCTTCTCCTCCTTCAGCACGAGGCGCAAGAAGCTCGACTTGCCGGAGCCCGAGGCACCCACGAGGAAGACGAACTCCCCCTTCAGGATCTCGAGCGAGATGCCGTTGAGCGCCGGGCGGGGGTTGCCGGCGTAGAACTTGGAGACCTCATCAAAGCGAATCATGACGGGGCAAGACTAGGCGGGGTACAGCCGAAACGGCAGGAGGCGCGCCTCCCGGGCGAGCCTCGGAATCGCCTGGGAACGTGCCGACAGCGCGACCCGGTCGCAGGATCGAAGAGACTTAGTCTTCCTTGCGCTTCCGCCAGCGGATGCCCGCCGACAGGAACCCGTCGAGGTCGCCGTCGAACACGTTCGACGGGTTGTTGACCTCGTACTCCGACCGGAGGTCTTTGACCATCTGGTACGGCGCGAGCACATAGGAGCGGATCTGGTCGCCCCACGACGCCGTGATGTTGCCGGCGAGCTCTTTCTTCTTCGCGTTCTCTTCCTCGCGCTTGAGCAGGAGCAGGCGCGACTGCAGCACGCGCATCGCCGCGGCGCGGTTCTGGATCTGGCTCTTCTCGTTCTGCATCGACACGACCGTGCCCGTGGGCAGGTGGGTGATGCGGACGGCGGAGTCGGTCGTGTTGACGGACTGGCCGCCGGGGCCGGAGGAGCGGAAGACGTCGACGCGGATGTCGTTCTCGGGGATGTCGATCGACTCCGTCTCCTCCATGAGCGGGATCACCTCGACGGCGGCGAAGCTGGTCTGGCGCTTGCCGGCCGCGCCGAACGGCGACATCCGCACGAGGCGGTGCGTGCCGGCCTCGACGCTGAGCGTGCCGAAGGCGTAGGGTGCGTCGACCTCGAACGTGGCCGACTTGATGCCCGCCTCTTCGGCATAGCTGGTGTCCATCACCGTGGTCTTGAAGCCGTGCTGCTCGGCGTACCGGAGGTACATGCGCAGCAGCATCTCGGCGAAGTCGGCGGCGTCGACGCCGCCGGCGCCCGACCGGATCGTGATGACCGCGGGGCGCGGGTCGTACTCGCCGTCGAGGAGGGTCTGGACCTCGAGGGTGTCCATCATCTTCTGGATGCTCGCCAGCTCGGCGGTCGCCTCGTCGGCGGACTCCTGGTCGTCGCCCTCGTTCGCGAGCTCGACGAGCACCTCGAGGTCGTCGAGCCGCTGCGCGGTCGTGGTGATCTTCTCGAGCTCGGACTTGCGGTGGCTGAGCGCCGACGTCACCTTCTGGGCGTTCTCGGTGTCGTTCCAGAGCTCGGGGTCGCTCGCCTGCTTCTCGAGGTCGGCGATCTCCGCCTCGAGGCGCTCCGGGCCGACCACGGCGGAGATGTCGGCGAAGGTGGAGCGCAGGGCCGCGATCCGGTCGGAGAAGTCGAGCTCGATCATGGTTTTCGAGTCTAGTCGGCGGAGCGTGCATGGCTGGTGGCGCCGGCGGAGCGTGCCAGGCTGGTGGCGTGACCCGAACCGACGACCCTCGCGGCTTCCTCCGAGTGGCCCCGGCGGTGGCGGCGCTGGCCTGGGGCGGAAACCACTTCATCCCTCTCATGCTCATGTACCGGTCGATCGACGGGTACGACCAGGTGCAGGTCGACCTCTTCCTCGCCGTCTACGTCATCGGCCTCGTTCCCGGGTTCCTGCTCGCCGGCACGTGGTCCGACCGGTGGGGCCGCAGGCGGATCATGCTCGCCGGGCTGCCGATCGGCATCGCGGGCAGCGTGATCCTGGCCCTCGGAAGCTCCACGATCGCCGGCATGTGCGCGGGCCGGTTCCTCAGCGGCGTGAGCGTCGCCGTGGCGATGGTCGTCGGATCGAGCTGGATCAAGGAGCTCTCCGAGGCGAGCGGGCAGGGTCAGGCGGGGGCGCGACGTGCGTCGATCACGCTCTCGCTCGGCTTCGGCGGCGGGGCGGGTGTGGCGGGCGTACTCGCTCAGTGGGGGCCGTGGCCGACGATCCTGCCGTATGCGGTCCAGATCGCCGCGACGCTCGTCGGCCTGGTGGTCGTCCTGGGAGCCGCCGAGACCCGGCAGCCGGACCCGTCGATCACGGCGATCATCGGCGACGTCCGGATCCGCCCGGCGATCCGGGGCGTGTTCCTGCGCCGAGTCCTCCCCATCGCGCCGTGGATCTTCGGGGCCTCCGCTCTCGCCTTCGCCGTGGGGCCGAGTCTCGTGACGGCTCGGACCGGGCACCTCGACGTCGCCTTCGCGACCCTCGCCACCGTCATCACGCTCGGCGTCGGGACGTCCGTGCAGCTCGCGTTCGCGGCCATCGACCGGGCCCTGCACGGTCGGTCGGGAACCGTCGGGGTGGCACTCGCCGGGATCGGCGCCGTGATCCTGGTCGCCGCCGCCCTCGACTCGTCGATCGCGGCCGTGCTCGTCGCCGCTCCGATCTTCGGCGCCGGCTACGGCCTGTGCATGGTGGCCGGGCTGTCGGCGGTGCAGGCGATGGCCGACGGGAACGACCTCGCCGGGCTGACCGCGATCTTCTACTCGGTGAGCTACGCCGGGTTCTTCCTGCCGATGATCCTGGCGGCGCTCGCCCCCGTGGTCGGCTACCTGGCCGCGTTCGTCGGAGTCGCGGTGCTCTGCGGCGTCTGCGCGTGGGTGCCGCTCAGGCGCGTCTCGCGCGCCGCGTAGCCCGCCCTCGTCGCACGCGCCACGGCGTCGGGCAGGGCGTCGAGGAACGCGTCGACATCGGCGTCGGTCGTCGAGTGCCCCACCGTGATCCGGAGCGCTCCGCGGGCCTCGTCATCCGAGAGCCCCATGGCGAGGAGCACGTGCGACGCCTCGGGGATCCCCGCCTGGCACGCCGACCCGGTCGACACCGAGACGCCCGCCGCATCCAAGAGGAACAGCAGAGAGTCGCCCTCGCAGCCCGGGAAGGTGAAGTGCGCGTTGCCGGGCAGCCGGTCGACCGGGTCTCCTCGCAGGATCGCGGACGGCACCCTCGCCAGAACGCCGTCGACGACGCGATCGCGCAGCCGGGCGTACTCCCCCGCGCTCTCGGGGCGCGACGCGTGCCGGGCGGCCACCGCGAACGCCACGGCCGCCGGGGCGTCCTGCGTGCCGCTGCGCACCTGGCGCTGCTGGCCGCCGCCGTGGATCAGCGGCACCACCGTCGCCGCGCGCGACAGCACGAGGGCTCCGATCCCGATGGGGCCGCCCACCTTGTGCGCCGACACGCTCAGCGCGTCGAGGCCGATCGAGCGGAAGTCGAGGGGCACCTGGCCGTACGCCGCCACCGCGTCGCAGTGCGTCGGCACGCCGTGGGCGGCGGCGAGCGCCACGATCTCGTCGACGGGCTGGATCGTCCCGACCTCGTTGTTCACCCAGAGGAACGTCACGAGCGCGACGTCGTCGTGCGCCTCCAGCGCCGCGGCGAGCGCCGAGAGCACGATGCGGCCGTAGGCGTCGACGGGCAGCCAGTCGATGACGGCGCCCTCGTACCGCTCGAGCCACTCGACGGTGTCGACGGTCGCGTGGTGCTCGCCTCCGGGCACCAGGATCCGGGGGCGCTTCACCGGCCCCTCCTGCCGGGCCCACCAGAGTCCCTTCACCGCGAGGTTCACCGATTCGGTGCCGCCCGAGGTGAACACGACCTCGATCGGGTC
Organism: Frondihabitans australicus; assembly: GCF_003634555.1. Taxonomy (NCBI): domain Bacteria; kingdom Bacillati; phylum Actinomycetota; class Actinomycetes; order Micrococcales; family Microbacteriaceae; genus Frondihabitans; species Frondihabitans australicus. The sequence goes on along the minus strand of NZ_RBKS01000001.1, from coordinate 876,324 downwards.
GCAGCCGAGGGAGGCGGCGACCGTCTCTCGTGCCTCCTCGAGCACCCGCTTGGCGTTCTGCCCGTCGCTGTGGATGGACGAGGGGTTCCCGACGGTCGAGAGCGCGGCGGTGTAGGCCTGGATCGCCTCGGGCAGCATGGGGGTTGTCGCCGCGTGGTCGAGATAGACGGCCATGGGCCGGGCCTCCTGCCTACGTTTCGGCCGTGTTTCCGATCTCGGAAATCCGGCATCGTCCGGTTCACTACTCTAGATCGCATGTCCGACGTCGACCTGGTGAGCGCCGCGCCCCCGAAGGCCGATCCGTTCCGTGACCTCGGCGTGCGGTGGGGCGAGGCCGGCCCGACGCTGCGCGTGTGGTCGGGGGCGGCGTCGTCGATCGACCTCGTGATCGACGACGCTCCGACCGAGCGGGTCGTTCCGCTGACGCGCGACGCGTCCGGGGTGTGGACGGGCTCCGACCCGCGGCTGACGCCCGGGAGGCGCTACTGGCTGCGGGCGGACGGCGACCGGGTGAGCGACGCCGGGGTCGTGACGCCTTTCGATCCTGCGGTCAACCTGCTCGATCCCTACGCGCGGGGGCTGGCGCGCACGGGCCGCGGCGAGTGGCGGTCGATCGTCGTCGACGAGTCGTTCGACTGGGGCGGGGTGGAGAAGCCGGCGGTGCCGCTGGATCACACCGTGGTCTACGAGGCGCACGTGAGGGGGCTCACGAGGCTGAACCCGGCGGTGCCCGACGACCTGCGCGGAACGTACGCGGGCCTCGCCCACGAGTCGACGATCGCGCACCTGACCGCTCTCGGCGTGACGGCCGTGCAGCTTCTGCCGGTGCATCACCACGTCGACGAGCAGCGTCTGGTCGAGCAGGGCTTCGAGAACTACTGGGGCTACAACACGCTGTCGTACTTCGCGCCGCATCCGGCGTACGCGTCGCGCGAGGCGCAGCTGGGCGGGCCGAGCGCGATCCTGCGCGAGTTCAAGGGCATGGTGCGGCTGCTGCACGCGGCGGGCATCGAGGTCTGGCTCGACGTGGTCTACAACCACACGGCCGAGGAGGGCGAGGGCGGCCCGGTCACGAGCTTCCGCGGTCTCGACGGCGCCTACTACCGGCACAACCAGGCGGGTCACCCGATCGACGTGACCGGCTGCGGCAACACGTTCGACACGTCGCTGCCGGCCGGCGCCCGTCTCGTCCTCGACTCGCTGCGGTACTGGGCGAACGAGTGCCAGATCGACGGGTTCCGCTTCGACCTGGCGGCGACGCTCGGGCGCGGCACCGACGCCGTGTTCAGCAGCGAGGAACCGCTGCTGAGAGCTATCCGCGACGACGAGGCTCTGGCCGGGGTCAAGCTCATCGCGGAGCCGTGGGACGTCGGGCTCGGCGGCTGGCAGACCGGCAACTTCCCCGACGGCTGGAGCGAGTGGAACGACCGCTTCCGCAATCGCGCGCGCGACTTCTGGCTGCGCGACATCGCCGACGCCCGCGGCGGAGGGGTCGCCGCGAACGGCCTCGGCAGCTTCGCGTCAAAGATCTCCGGGTCGAGCAACATCTACGCGCACGACCGCGGCCCGCTGGCCGGCGTCAACCTCATCACGGCCCACGACGGCTTCACCCTGGCCGACCTCGTCTCGTACGACGCGAAGCACAACCTCCGCAACGGCGAGGACAACCGCGACGGCACCGACGACAACCGGTCGTTCAACCACGGGGCCGAGGGGCCGACCGACAACCCGTGGATCATCGACGCCCGCCGCCGCGCCTCCCGCAATCTCCTGGCGACCCTGTTCCTATCGGCCGGGATCCCCATGCTCACCGCGGGCGACGAGATCGGCCGCACGCAGCGCGGCAACAACAACGGCTACTGCTCCGACGACGAGACCAGCTGGGTCGACTGGATCCTCGACGACGAGAAGGCCGCCCTGCTGGCCGACACCCGCGCGCTGATCCGCCACCGCCGCGAGAACCCCGCCCTCCGACCGGTCCGCTTCGGCACCATGGGCCAGGTCACGCTGTCGGCGACCGACATGACCTGGTTCGATGCCGCAGGAGCAGAGGTGGCCGGCGACGCCTGGAACGACCCGCACCGACGCACCCTCCAGTACCTCGCCGCCTCCACGCCCGAGCTCGAGGAGTTCAACCGGGTCCTCGTGAGCATCCACGGCTCCGAGTCGAGCGTCGCCGTGACGCTCCCCGAGCATCGCGGGGTCCGCTCGTACGAGGCCCTGTGGACCAGCGGCGACACGTTCGACCCCACGCCGCGGAAGCCCGGCGACCTCTACGACGTCGTGGGCCCGACGGTGACGCTGTGGAAGGTGTCGTGAGTTCCTCCCCCGGCACTCCGGCCACGCTCGCGCTCGAGCGAGCGGGGATCGCCTTCACGGCGCACACCTACGAGCACCAGGAGACAGCGACGAACTTCGGCGAGGAGGCCGCGGCCCTGCTCGGCCTCGACGAGGGGCAGGTGTTCAAGACCCTCGTGCTGCAGACGGACGACGCCCTCGCCGTGGCGGTCGTGCCAGTGTCGGGGCGGGTGGACCTGAAGGCGTTCGCGGCGGCGGTCGGCGCGAAGAAGGCGGCACTCGCTGATCCTGCGCTCGCCCAGAGACGCACGGGCTACGTGGTCGGCGGGATCAGCCCCGTCGGGCAGAAGACGGCGCTGGCCACGGTGATCGACGAGACGGCCGAGCTCTACGACACGGTCTTCGTCTCGGGCGGACGACGCGGATTCGACGTCGAGCTGACGCCGGGCGACCTCGCCCGGGCCACCGGAGGGACGTTCGCCGCCATCGCCCGGTGACGGGTCCCATTCGGGCGGGGACCCGGCACCGGCGCGGGCGCAGGAGTGCGCCGGCGGAGCGAGAGACAGCTGCGGACGGTTCGTCGGGATGGTCGTTCAGCTGACCTTCCGTTGCTGTGATGACGACATTAGCGGTCCCCCATAGTGCGGACAAGCGAATTCATGTCGACGCATGCACCCAAAGCGGGGGGCAATCTCAGACCCGCGCCGTCGCGGACCGGGTAGCGTCGGTGTCGTGGTGACCAGAGAACAGTCCAGAGTCGGGCAGAGCCCGGCCAGAACCATCACCGGCCGGATCCCGATCGCGGGGCTGAGGCCGCGCACCCCCGACGACGCGTTCGACACCAAGGCGTTCGTCGGCGAGGTCGTGCCGTTCGAGGCGACGGTCTTCCGCGAGGGCCACGACGTCATCGACGCGGCCATCGTCGTCACCGAGCCGACCGGCGCCGTCCGTCGGCAGCGGATGACCGCGGGCATCCCTGGCACCGACCTCTGGAGCACCGAGTGGCTGTTCGAGGCCGAGGGCACCTACACCTGGCAGGTCGAGGCCTGGACCGACGACTGGGCGACGTGGCTGCACACGGCCGAGATCAAGATCCCGGCCGGGCAGGACATCGACAACGTGCTCGCCTCCGGTCGGCTCCTGCTGGAAAGGGCCTCGAAGCGCGACTCGTCCAACGCCCTCCTCGCCGACGCCGCCCGTGCCCTCGGCAACGCCGCCCTGAGCCCGCAGGCCCGGCTCAAGGTCGCCACCGACAGTCGCCTGAACGCCGCGATCTTCGCGCGGCCGCTCGCGAGCCTCATCACCCAGAGCGCGAAGAAGCACGTCCGCGTCGAGCGGAGCCGCGCCGCCGTCGGCAACTGGTACGAGTTCTTCCCGCGCTCGGAGGGCGCCAAGAAGCGCGACGACGGGTCGTGGCAGAGCGGCACCTTCCGCACCGCGGCAAAGCGCCTTCCGGCCATCGCGCGCATGGGCTTCGACGTGGTGTACATCCCGCCGGTGCACCCGATCGGCCGCACCTTCCGCAAGGGTCCGAACAACACCCTCGACGCCGGCCCCAACGATCCGGGCTCGCCCTATGCGATCGGCTCGGCTGACGGCGGCCACGACGCCGTCCACCCCGAGCTCGGCACCCTCGCCGACTTCGAGTGGTTCGTCGGCGCGGCGAAGAACGTCGGCCTCGAGCTCGCCCTCGACCTGGCCCTGCAGTGCTCGCCCGACCACCCGTGGGTCACCGAGCACCCGGAGTGGTTCACGGCGCTGCCGGACGGCACCATCGCGTACGCCGAGAACCCGCCGAAGAAGTACCAGGACATCTACCCGCTCAACTTCGACAACGACTACGAGGGCCTCAGCCGCGAGATCCTGCGGATCGTTCGGTTCTGGATCGATCGCGGCGTCACCATCTTCCGCGTCGACAACCCGCACACCAAGCCGGTGCACTTCTGGGAGTGGCTGCTGGAGGACATCCGCAGCGACCACCCCGAGGTCGTCTTCCTCGCGGAGGCGTTCACCAAGCCGGCGATGATGCAGGCCCTGGCGCAGGTCGGGTTCCAGCAGTCGTACACCTACTTCACCTGGCGCAACGAGAAGTGGGAGCTCGAGGAGTACCTCCACGAGATCTCGAAGGTCACGAGCCCGTGGTTCCGCCCGAACTTCTTCGTCAACACCCACGACATCCTGACGCCGTACCTGCAGTACGGCGGCGTGCCCGCGTACAAGATCCGCGCCGCGATCGCCGCCACCGCGTCGCCGACGTGGGGCGTGTACTCGGGCTACGAGCTGATCGAGAACGTCGCCCGCCCGGGCTCGGAAGAGAACATCGACAACGAGAAGTACGAGTTTAAGCCGCGCGACTGGGCCGGCGAGGAGGCCGCGGGCGCCTCCATCGCCCCGTACTTGACCCAGTTGAACCGGATCCGCGGCGCGCACCCCGCCCTCCGCCAGCTGCGCAACCTGACCGTGCACTCCTCCGACGACGACGCGATCCTCGTCTACTCGAAGTACCTCGACGGCAGGCACATCCGCTCGGGGCGGTCCGACGCGATCATCGTCGTCGTCAACACCGACCCGCACTCGGCCCGCGACACGACCGTGCACCTGGACCTCCGGGCGATCGGCCTGGAGCCCGGCAGCCGGTTCACCGTGCGCGACCTCATCACCCAGCAGTCCTGGACCTGGACCGACGACGACTACGTGCGCCTCGACTCGTTCGTCGAGCCCGCGCACATCCTCAGCGTCGACTACAACCGCGCCCCCTAGGAGGCAGCACCATGACCACCGGAAGCGCCACACCCCGCACCGACACCCAGCTCGTCCCGCCGCTCGACGGCCACGAGGCGTACCTCGTGTCGATCGGGTCGCACCCGCACCCGCACCAGATCCTGGGCCCGCACCACCTCGACTCGGGCGTGCTCGTGCGCGTCCTCCGCCCTCTCGCTCAGAGCGTCACGCTCGTGCTCGAGACCGGGGCACGCCTCGCCATGGCGCACGTCTCGCACGGCATCTGGGAGGCGCTGGCCATCATCGAGCCGGGCGCCTACCGCGTCGAGGCGACCTACGACGCCTCCGGCGCGTGGACCACCGACGACCCGTACCGCTTCTGGCCGACCGTCGGCGACGTCGACCTGTACCTCTTCGGCGAGGGCCGCCACGAAGAGCTCTGGCGGGTCTTCGGCTCGCACGTGCGCGAGCACCAGGGCACCGTCGGCACCGCGTTCTCGGTGTGGGCGCCGCACGCGCAGGCAGTGAGAGTCAAGGGGGACTTCAACGGCTGGCACGGCGTCGCCCACGCCATGCGCCGCCTCGACGGCAACGGCGTCTGGGAGCTGTTCGTGCCCGGCCTCACCGACGGCGTCTACAAGTACGAGATCCTCACCGCCGACGGCCGCTGGGTCGACCGCGCCGATCCGATGGCCCGTCAGGCGGAGACCCCGCCCGCGACCGGCTCCGTGATCACGAAGGCGTTCCACGAGTGGCAGGACACCGCGTGGATGGAGGGCCGGGCGTCGAGCCAGCCGTGGTCGAAGCCGATGAGCGTGTACGAGCTGCACGTCGGCTCCTGGCGCCCCGGCCTGTCGTACCGCGACCTCGCCGACCAGCTGATCGGCTACGTCGGCGACCTCGGGTTCACCCACGTGGAGTTCATGCCGCTCGCCGAGCACCCGTTCGGCGGTTCGTGGGGCTACCAGGTGTCGGGCTACTACGCCCCGACGTCGCGCTTCGGCACGCCCGACGACCTCCGCTACCTGATCGACCGGCTCCACCAGGCCGGCATCGGCGTGATCATGGACTGGGTGCCCGGGCACTTCCCGAAGGACGAGTGGGCCCTCGCCCGCTTCGACGGCCAGCCCCTCTACGAGCACAGCGACCCGCGCCTCGGCGAGCAGCCCGACTGGGGCACCCTCGTGTTCAACTTCGGCGACTCGCACGTGCGCAACTTCCTCGTGGCCAACGCGCTCTACTGGCTCGAGGAGTTTCACATCGACGGCCTCCGGGTCGACGCCGTCGCCTCGATGCTCTACCTCGACTACTCGCGCAACGACGGCGAGTGGGTGCCGAACAAGTTCGGCGGCCGCGAGAACCTCGAGGCCATCTCGTTCCTGCAGGAGGCGAATGCGACTGCCTACCGCAAGAACCCCGGCATCGTCATGATCGCCGAAGAGTCCACGTCGTGGCCCGGCGTCACGAGGCCCACGGCCGACGGAGGGCTCGGCTTCGGCCTGAAGTGGAACATGGGCTGGATGCACGACTCGCTCGAGTACATCCAGCGCGACCCGCTGTACCGCAGCTACCACCACAACGAGATCACGTTCTCGTTCGTGTACGCGTTCAGCGAGAACTTCATGCTGCCGATCAGCCACGACGAGGTCGTGCACGGGAAGGGCTCTCTCTACGGCAAGATGCCCGGCGACGAGTGGCAGAAGCGCGCGAACCTGCGCGCCTACCTCGCCTTCATGTGGGGCCACCCGGGCAAGCAGCTGCTGTTCATGGGCTCCGAGTTCGGGCAGCCCTCGGAGTGGAGCGAGCAGCGCGGCCTCGACTGGTGGATGCTCGACCAGCCCACCCACCAGGGCCTGCACTCGCTCGTGAAGACCCTCAACCACGTGTACCAGGGCGAGCCTGCCCTCTGGCAGCACGACTTCGACACCGACGGCTTCGAGTGGATCGACGGCGGCGCCGCCGAGCAGAGCGTCGTGGCGTTCCTCCGCAAGACGCCCGGCGGTTCGCGCGTCGCCGTCTGCGCGAACTTCTCGGGGCAGCCCGTGCAGATGCGCCTCGGGCTGCCCGCGGCGGGCGTGTGGCACGAGATCCTGAACACCGACGCGCTGGAGTACGGCGGGTCGGGAGTGGGCAACATGGGCAGCGTCACGGCGACGGCCGACCCGTGGGCCGGTCGCCCGGCGTCCGCCGACGTGACGCTGCCGCCTCTCGGCGTGATCTGGCTGCGCCTCGAGTAGCCCTACCTTCCGACGAGGGCGGGCGCAGGATCCGAGAGCCGCCCGCCCTCCGTCTTCTCGCGCTCGAGCGCCGCACCCTCCACGTCCGCGTTCGGCAGCACGCGGTCGAGCCACCGGGGCAGCCACCACGCCGCGTCGCCGAACAGGCGCATCACCGCCGGCACGAGCGTCATCCGCACCACGAAGGCGTCGACGAGCACGCCCACGGCCAGCGCGAACGCGATCGGCTGCACGGTGCCGTGCCCCATCACCGCGCCGTTGCCGAAGACGCCGATCATGATCAGCGCCGCAGCGGCGACCACCTTGGCCCCGTTCGAGAAGCCCGTCGTGACGGCGGCGGGCGACGAGTCGCCGTGGGCGCGTCGTTCGCGCATGCCCGAGACGAGGAACATCTCGTAGTCCATGGAGAGGCCGAACAGCACCCCGACGACCAGGATCGGCAGGAAGCTCAGCAGCGGAGCCGCAGGATCCACGTGGAAGAGCCCGCCGAGCCACCCCCACTGGAACACCGCGACGGTCGCGCCGAGGGCCGCGCCGAGCGACAGCAGGAAGCTCAGCACCGCCTTCAGCGGGATCAGCAGCGACCGGAACACCACCATGAGCAGCAGGAACGCGAAGCCCGCCACCAGCGCGAGGTACACCGGCAGCGCCTCGAGGAGTCGCTGCGAGATGTCGATCGCCACGGCGGTCGTGCCCGTCACCTCGAGGGAGACCCCCTGCGGGAGGCCGAGCTGAGCCGACGACCGCCGGAGGGTGTGCACGAGTGTCTCGGTGGCGGCGTCGGACGGCCCGGACTCGGGGATCACGGTGAGGAGGACGTCGGATCCTGCGACCCCGGAGGGAATCACGCGGTCGACGTCGGTGCCGTCCAGGGCCTTCTCGAGGGCCGGCACGTCGGACGCGGTCGCGCCGTGGGCGAGCACCAGGATCGGGCCGTCGAATCCGGCGCCGAAGCCCTCGGCCATGAGGTCGTACGCCTCGCGGGTGGTCGTACCCGGGGTGTCGTCGCCGTCGTTCGGCAGCCCGAGGCGGAGTCCGGCGAGGGGCACCGCGAGGATCGCCAGCACCGCGACCGCGGCGACGACGAACACGACCGGGCGACGCAGGACTCCGGAGACCCAGCGCGTCGAGAGCGTGCGGCGCTCCGCGTCGGTCGTCTCGCCGATCCTGCGCCTGGCCCGCTTCGACAGCACGCGGACGCCGAGGACGCTCAGGAGCGCCGGGGTGAGGGTGAGTGAGACCAAGAGCGCCACCAGCACGCCGAACGCCGCGGAGAGGCCCATCTGCGTGAGGAATCCGACGCCGACGACCGAGAGACCCGCCAGTGCCACGATGACGGTCGCGGCGGCGAAGAAGACGGCCGAGCCGGCGGTGCCGACCGCGAGCCGGATCGACCCGCGCACGGGCACACCGGCGAGGAGGTTGCGACGGTGCCGGTTGACGATGAAGAGCGCGTAGTCGATGCCGACGGCGAGCGACAGCAGGATCGCGAGGACGGGCGCGGTCGAGTTCAGGCTCACGAACGCCGTCGAGGCGTAGATCGTGGCGACACTCGTGCCCAGGCCGAACAGGGCCGTGACGAGGGGCAGGCCCGCGGCGAGGAGCGATCCGAACGTGATGAACAGGATCACGAAGGCGAGGACGATGCCGACGAGTTGACTGCTCGACGCCGTGGTGGCCGGCACGAGGCCCGACGACGCCTCGACCTGCAGGTCGTCGCTGCGCACCGCGGCCATGGCGTGCTCGACGCCGCGGGTCGTCGCGGCCGTGGGGTCCGATCCGCTGATCGAGACCGCGACGTAGCCGATGCGGCCGTCGGGCGAGAGGGTCTTCGCCGCGGCGGGCGCGGTGAACGGGTCGACCGCGCCGGTGACGCCGGGCACGGACTTCAGGCGCGTCGTGAGGTCGGCGACCGCCTGGGCGTCGGCCGGGGTGAGCTTCTGGCCCGCAGCAGCCGCGAAGACGACGTCGCCGCCCGAGCCGCCCGCCGAGGGGAACTCCTTCTGCACCGTGTTCAGGGTGTCGATCGACTGCAGGCCGTCGATCGTGAACGTCGACTCGAGCGACTTGGAGAACGCGCCGGCCGAGCCGACGGCGGCGACCAGGAGCACGAGCCACGCCGCGACCACCCACCATCGGTGTCGCGCGCTGAATCCGCCGATCCGGGCGAGGAGGGAAGCCATGGGAACCGCCTTTCACCGTGGAGGCGGCACCGTGCCGACCTCCTCGTCCAGGCTGGCGCGGCGGCGATCGGCGCCCCACGGCCCCAGGGCGGGCTGCGGGTGGAAAGACGGCGGCCGCCCTCCACCCGTGGGTGGATGGCGGCCGCAAAGCTCCGTCGGCTCAGTACAAGAGCATCGTGAGGCGACGTCGGGCGGCGACGACGCTCGGGGCGTCCGTCCCGACGATCTCGAAGTACTCCAGCAGCCGCGTACGCACGGCGTTCTTCCCGTCGGCATCGAGCGACGGGAACAGTGCCAGCAGGCGATCGAACGCGTCGTCGATGTGGCCTCCCGACACGTCGAGGTCGGCCACCGCGAGCTGGGCATCGACATCGGCAGGAGCCGCGGCAGCCGCGTTCCTCACCTCGGCCATCGTCGTCCCCTGCAGGCGTGCGAGCAGCGACACCTGCGCCAGGCCCGCCACGGCGAGCTGGTCGCGTGGGTCCTGGGCGATCGCCGTCCGATAGGCCGCCTGCGCCGCCTCGTAGTCGCCGCGCTCGATGGCGTCGTAGGCGTCCTGGTGGTGCGGCGGCAGTGGTTCGGGCTCGGGCTCTCCCGCAGGCTCGGCCAGCGCGTCACCGTCGACGGCGACGGTGCCGGTCACGCCGTTCTGCGCGGCCAGCTCGAGCACCTGCTCGAGCACGTCGCGCACCTGGGCCTCCGGCAGCGCGCCGACGAACAGCGACACCGGTCGACCGCCGACGATCGCCGCGACCGTCGGGATCGACTGAGCCTGGAACGCCTGCGTGAGCTGCGGGTTCGTGTCGGCGTCGACCTTCGCGAGGACCATCCGGCCGGCGTACTCGTTCACGACCTTCTCGAGGATCGGCGAGAGCTGCTTGCACGGGCCGCACCACTCCGCCCAGATGTCGACGATCACCGGGACCGTCTGGCTGAGCTCGACGACCGCGCCGAACGTCGCGTCGGTGACGTCGACGACCAGGGAGGGCAGGGTGCCGGTCGGGGTGGTGTCGGACGGCGCGGCGCCGCCTCCTGCGCCCTGAGCCGGCGCAGGCGCCTGCGCGCGGTTGACGAGGGAGGAGAGGTCGACTGCGCCGCGGAGCGACGCCGGGGACGGGGGGACGTTGGTCACTTGGACACCTCTTTCGCGGAGATCAGGCCCTGGCTGAATCCCAACAGCTCGACCTTGTCTTTGCTTCCCACCGGCGGGACGGAGAACAGCAGCTGCACGCCGTAGGTCGCGGTGATGCCCTTGGTGGACTTCGCGACACCCGAGAGCGACTTGACCTCGCCCTCGGTGTTCACCTCGGCGCCGGCCTTCGTCGGCGTGACCGTCTCGATCTCGTTCAGCGACACGGAGACGATCGCACCGGCGTCGTTCGTGGCGAGGGCGATGCTGGGCTCGGACCCGACGGCGGACGTGTAGGCGATCTTGGCCGTGGACGGCAGCTTGGCGGCCTTCGCGAGCTTGTACGGTCGGCCGATCTTGTCGCGCAGCGTGTCGCCCGTCGCGTCGAAATACTTCGCGAAGTCGCTGGCGTCGGCGTTCTTGAGGATGTCGGCGTAGTCGGCCGCGAGAGCGTCGGGCTGCACCAGCAGGAGCTTGACGTCGGGAGCGAGACGCGCGGCCCCCAGCGACGCCGGCGGGAGGTTGGTGAGCTTGGCCTGCGCCTCCAGACCGACGAGATAGTCGACCTTGTAGGGGTCGCGGGCGGAGTCCTGCTTGAGCATGACGCCGACCGGGGCGGTCGTCGTGCTCGTCGAGGACTGCACGACGACGAAGACGGTGCGCGGCCAGGTGTCGGTCTGCTGCGGCAGGGTCAGCGTGAGCTTGCCCTCGGGGATCGTCACCGGGGCGGCTGCCGTCTTGTCGGTCTTCTTGATCGTGTAGTACGCGGAGCGCTGGGCGAGGGCCGGCCCCTCGAAGCGGCCGCCGAGGACGCGGGCGCTCGAGTACTTGTCGGCCACGTTCTCGACCGAGACGACGCGCTGCATGATGTCGGTCGCCTGGGTCTGCGTGATGGCCGGCGGCTGGAGCTGGTTGCCGGGAGCCGTCGTGGCCGTGGCCGTCGGCGTCGCCTGGCTCGAGGCGTCGCCGCTCGCGGGCTGGGGCCAGTAGTCGGGCGAGCAGCCTGCCAGTGCGACAGAGGCGACGACCACGACCGGGACGACCGCGATGATCCTGCGCGTCCGCCTCTTCGAACCGCTCTCGATGCCGAGGGCCGTGCGGCGACCCGACCGGACCGAGCGCGGTCGCTCGGACCGGGGCAGCTTCGGGCCGCGACCACCGCCGGACGAGCGGCGCGGGCCGCGGAGGCGGCGGTGGTGCAGGATCGCCCACACGAACAGCAGGATCCCGATGAGGAAGACGAGCAGGCCGGCCGAGATCAGGGGGCCCACCAGCGGCGTCGCGGTGGAGAGCGGCCAGGTCACGGAGATCGACGACGGGGCCGGGTGCGTGCCGTCGGTCGCGATGATGAGCGAGATGTCGCTCGGCGCGTCGAGCGAGAAGTCGAGCGTGGAGCCGCGGTATTCCTGGTACCAGAGGTCGCTGCCGTGGGGATTCGGCACGGTCGTCTCGGAGCCCGAGATCTTCTTCGTGACCAGCTTGCCGGTGGTCTTGTCGAAGGTCACCGAGTTGTAGGTCGCGTCGCCCACCCACCCCTTGATGTCGCTGGTGCGGCCGTACGCCGCCATGATCGTCTGGTCGCTGCCCGAGATGACGATGTGCTCGCGGCCCGCGTAGCCCTTCAGCGCCTTCGCGCTGATGACGGTGAGCGTCGCGTCGGACTTCGTGGTCGAGACCGACGAGGTCACCGACGAGGGCGGAGCGAAGACGGTCCGCTGGGCCAGGCCGAGCAGCACCAGCAGGGCCGCCACCACCAGCGTGATGACGGCGATGACGAAACGCACGTGTTCACTCCCTTCGTGCCGCCGACCCGGATCGGACCGGGCTCGCCCTCGGGCTGAGCGGCAGCGAATTTAAGACGGTTCAGGTTAGCGGACGTCTCTGAGAGCAACCTACCTCCGCCCTGAGGAGGGGTATCCCGCTAAAATGCGGAGGTTCGCCCTTTGCGGGCCCGGAGACCATTCAGGAGAAGACGTGGCGACAGACGAGGCAGAGTTCGGCACCGAGCTGCGCGGCTACCGCAAGGAGGAGGTCGACAAGGCCCTGGGCGACCTGCGCCGCGAGCTCATCAAGGCGAACAACGACCGGGCCGACGTGGCCGACCAGGGTCGTCAGCTCCAGCAGCGCATCGCCGACCTCGAGGCCGAGCTCGACGAGGTCGGAGCCCCCAGCTACCGCGGTCTCGGTGCGAAGCTCGAGTCGACCCTCCGCGTGGCCGAAGAGCAGTCGAGTCGCCTCATCGCGACGACCGAGAAGAACGCGTCGGAGTTGCGCACCTCCTCCGCCGCCGAGGCGCAGCGCATCGTCGAAGAGGCGGGCGAGCGCGCCGCCGACATGCTCGACGACGCTCGCGGGCGCGCCGCCGCCCAGGTCGAGGAGTCCACCGGCGAGGCCGACCGGCTCGTCGAGCGCGCACGCGCCGATGCCGCGGCGATGATCGCCGACGCCGAGCGCGACGCCGCCGCCACGCGTGCCACCGCCACCACCGAGGCGGCGGAGGCCGTGTCGACGGCCACGCGCACGGCCGCGGCCCTGCGCTCCGACGCCGAGCGCGAGGTCGCCGAGCTCCGGCAGCAGGTCGAAGGCGACCTGGCCCGTGCGCGCGAGGAGGCCGCCGACCTCGACCGCCAGACCGAAGAGGGGCGGGCCCGGTTCCTCAGCGACTCCGAGCGGCAGCGGGCCGACCTCGAGCTCGAGGCCGCCACGGTCAGGGACGACCTCGCACGCCTCGACGAGACCACCCGCGCCGAGCTCGAGCGCGAGGTCAGCAGCCGCCGCGACGCCCTCGACCGCGAGGTCATCAACACCCGCGAAGAGCTGGACGACGACCGCGAGAACCAGCGCGCCGCTCTCGAGCGCGAGATCTCCGCCGCCCGCGAGGCCCTCGCCGCCGACGCGCAGGCGCAGCGCACGGCTCTCGAGCGCGAAGCCGAGTCCACGCGCGCCGACCTCGACCGCGAGGTCGCCGACGCCCACGACGACATCGAGGCCGCGAAGGCCGCCAGCCGCGACGAGATCGAGCGCACCGAGCGCCAGAGCCGCGAGCAGATCGAGCGCGAGCAGGAGCAGACGCGGTCGACCCTCGCACGCGAGGTCGCCGACCAGGCCGCTCGCCTCGCCGCGGAGGAGGCTCAGGCCAAGGCCGACCTCGAGGCCGACCTCGCCGAGACGCGCGCCCGACTCGCTCACGACGACGAGGAGCAGCGCGCCCGCCTCCAGAACGAGCGCGAGACCCTCGACGCCGAGCTCCGCGCGGAGCGCGAGCGGGTGCACGGGATCCTCGAGCGCGAGGCCGCCGAGGCGCGCCGTGACCTCGACGCCGAGCTCGCCACCAAGCGCGACGAGGCCGAGCAGGACTTCATCAGCCGCCACAACGACGCCGTCGCCGAGACCCAGACCTATCTCGACGAGGCGAACCGGCAGCTGGCCGACGTCACCGCACGGGCCGAGACGAAGCGCCGCGAGTCGCGGGCGGCCGAGGAGGCCGCGTACACCGAGGCGCGCACCACCCGGCTCGACGCCGAGCGCGTCGCAGGCGAGACCATCAGCAACGCGCAGTCGCGGGCCGAGTTCGTCGTGAAGGACGCCGAGCGTCAGGCGCGCGACATCATCGGCGACGCGGAGGAGCGCCTCGCGGAGATCACGCGCGAGCGCGACCAGGTGGCCGCGTACTTCGAGAACGTCCGCCAGAGCATCGGCCAGATCGAGCAGGTCTCCCCCGAGTGAGAATCCACGGCGCGTTCCGGCTGGGCCTGTTCGGCGGGCTCGGCGTCCTGGCGGCCGTCCTCATCGGAACGGCGCTCGGCGAGCTCTCGACGATCCTGACCTACGTCGGCGTCGCCCTCTTCCTCGCGCTCGGCCTCGACCCGGTCGTGGCCTTCCTCGAGGCGCGCCGGGTGCCTCGGCCCGCCGCCGTCGCGATCGTCATGGTGGCCGTCCTCGCCGCGTTCGTCGGCGTCGTCTTCGCGATCGTGCCGACCATCGTCAGCCAGACGACCGACCTCGTGAACAATCTCGCGACCTACCTGCAGAGCCTCACCGCCCAGCAGTTCGTCGACAACCTGCAGTCGCTCGTGCCGAAGAACGTCTTCAACGTGCAGGATGCCCTGAACACGGTGATCGGCTTCCTCACCGACCCGAAGAACATCGTGACCATCGGCGGCGGCGTGCTCGCGGTCGGTGTCGCCATCACCAACGGGGTCACAGGCACCATCATCGTGCTGATCCTCACGCTCTACTTCATGGCCTCGCTCAAGAGCATGAAGAGCGGCCTGTACCAGCTGGTGCCGAAGTCGAGCCGGTCGGAGTTCGCCCGACTCGCCGACGCCATCAGCGCCTCGGTGGGCCGCTACGTCATCGGCCAGGTCGCCCTCGCCCTGCTGAACGGCGTGCTGAGCTTCATCGTGCTGTCGATCGTCGGGGCGCAGCTGCCGGCCTTCTTCGCGTTCCTGGCGTTCATCGGCGCGCTCATCCCGCTCGTCGGCACGGTCGGCGCCGCCGCTGTCATCGTCTGCGCCCAGGTCGCTCTCCTGCCGCTCTCCCCTGCGACCTGGATCTCGATCGCCGTCTGGTACCTCATCTACATGCAGGTCGAGGCGTACGTCTTCTCGCCCCGCGTCATGCGCCAGGCGGTCAAGGTGCCCGGCGTCATCGTCATCATCTCGGCTCTGGTGGGCGGCACGCTGCTCGGCGTGCTCGGTGCGCTCATCGCGGTTCCCGTGGCGGCGGCGGTGCTGCTGATCGTGCGCGAGGTGGTCATACCCCGGCAGAACGAGCGCTAGCGCGACGAAACGCGACACCTGCGACGCGCGGTCGGGTCGCAGGTGTCGCGTTTTGTCGCGGGGCGGGGTCAGGCGGGCCAGTGCTCGCCGAGCGGCAGGGCGTCGGGGTTCACGACGCGGACGATCTCGCTGAGAACTCGACGGGTCTGGTTCTCGCCCACCCACAGGTGCTTGCCGCCCTCCACCTCCACGAGCTCGGTCTCGGGCACACTGGCGAACTGCTGCCGGGCCTCGGCGGGTCGCAGGAAGTCGTCGAACTCGGGGATCACGGCGACGAGGCGCCGACCAGCCCCGTGCCAGCGGGCGAGCTCGTCAGCGGTGGCGCGGCGGAGGGGCGGCGACAGGAGCACTGCTCCTGCGATCTCGTGCTCGAGACCGTGCTTGATCGCCACCTCGGTGCCGAACGACCAGCCCACCAGCCACGGCGTGGGCAGACCCTGCTCGTCCAGGAAGGCGATCGCCGCCGCGAGGTCGTAGCCCTCGGTCTCGCCGTCGCCGAACTCGCCCTCGGAGCGGCCCCGGGGCGACGAGACGCTGCGGAAGTTGAACCGGAGCACGGCGAGGTCGGCCTGGGCCGGAAGTCGGGCGGCGGCCTTGCGGATGATGTGGCTGTCCATGAAGCCGCCCGCGGTCGGCAGCGGGTGCAGCGTCAGCAGCGTCGCGACGGGGGCGCGGTCGGCAGGAACCGAGAGCTCCCCGACGAGAGTGAGGCCGTCGTCGGTGTGCAGCTCGATGTCTGCGCGCTTCGCGGGCAGGAGGACGCCGCCGCGCACCTCGATGCGCTCGGTCGACTCGGCCTCGGGGTGGCCTGCCGTCATGAGATCCTCCAGCAGTGGTTGTGCCAGTGTCGCCGGGAGGCGAGATCGGCTTCCTCGCCGAACAGCCCGTCGGCGGGCCAGGCGACGATGTGCGGGGTGCCGGGCTCGATGGTCAGCGTGCAGCCCGGGCAGACGTACGGCTTCGTCGACGACGTGCCGGCGATCGCCTGGACCGTGTACGCGCGCCCGCGACGGATCTCGGTGTGCTGGCCGCCGTAGAGGACACGCGAGAGGTCGCCGGCCTCGTCGTCGCCGTCGGGGCGTGACGATCCGCGCCGTGGGCGGTTGCTGCGCGGCATGAGGGCGACCCCGGGAGGATCAGTACCAGTTGTCGGCTTCGGAGTGCGCCCAGGCCGCGCACGGAGTGCCGTAGTGGCCCTGGATGTAGCCGAGACCCCAGGTGATCTGGGTGGCGGCGCTGGTCTGCCAGTCGGCACCGGCGCTCGACATCTTGCTGCCCGGCAGGGCCTGCGGGATTCCGTAGGCGCCGCTCGGGTTCGAGGCGTAGACGTTCCAGCCGGACTCTTTGTTCCAGAGCGAGACGAGGCAGTTGTACTGGTCGGTGCCCCAACCGCGTGCGGCGACCATCTGGGCGCCGATCGCCTGCGCGCTGCCGGGGTCGGGCGTGCCGGCGACGGGAGCAGTCGCGGTCGTGGTGGTCGTGGCCGAACTCGTCGACGTGGTGGTCGCCTTGACGGTGGCCTTCTTCACCACCGGCGGCGTGTAGTTGACGGTGTAGCTGTCGCGCGAGGCGGACGGGCCGCCCGTCGCCGTCACCTGGTAGTTCTGGCCGGCGATACGGGTCGCGACGGCCGGAGTGGCGACGTCGGTGCCCGAGGCGGTGGAGGCGTAGGCGCCCGACAGCGGGTTGATCAGCGAGCCCGAGACGAAGGCGAAGGTCGCGGCGAAGCCCACGAGGGGCAGTGCGACGCGCTTGCGCGTGAGGATCGGGCGACGGAAGGCCGGCGCGTCGATGGCGACCGGCGCCGGTGAGACGACGCGCTTGACGGCGGGCGCAGGAGCAGCCACGGGCCGCGCGACCTCAGCCGCGGCGGCCGTCGCAGCCGCCTCGCGAAGCGCCCGACGTGACCCGGCGGTGGCCGCAGCGCGGTCGCCCGTCTGCGTCGCGGAGGGTCGCTCGACGCCCTCCCGGCGGAACTCCTCGTCGACGGCGCCTGCCGACGCGAGAGCGTCGGCGTCTGTCGGACGAGCCTTACCGGATACGTGTACTGCCGCGTGCCTACCCATAAGTCCGACAACTATAACGGACGGATCACGAGCCGCCAAGGCCGAACCACGGTGAGTCGGATCCTGCACCCCGTGATCGACACGGGGAAACCGTCAGCGGACGGCCAGCATCACGTCGACGACGCTGTCGAGCACCAGGTCGACCTGGCCCTCGCGGTACCCGCCGCGCTTCGGCCGGAAGACGCTCGTGCGGACGTCTTCGATGCTGAGAGCCTTGCCCTCGGAGAAGTAGCCCTTGAGCTTCTCGACGAGGCGGTCGACGTCGCCGGTGTCGTAGCCGTTCGACAGGAACGAGACTCGGTCGAAGCGGTGCTTCTCGGGGCGGTCGAGCCGGTTCACGATCGCCTCGGCCACCGACCGCGCCTGCGTGAACCAGGTCTCGTCCCCGGTCTCGCGGAGCACGCGCTCACGCTCGCGCATGGCGAAGGCGTCTTCGAGCCGCTCGAGTGCGGAGTCGACCTGCTCGGGGATGTAGCCGTTCTTGACCATCGCGAAGGCGGTCTGGCGGATGGTCTCGGCGGTGACGTGCGGGGCGTCGGGCTCGCCGGAGTACGCGCTGCGGGCCTCGGCGAGGAAGGCCTCGACCTGCTGGACGTCATAGCCGCGCTGCGAACCGCTCACCGTGGAAAAAGTCGAACTCACGCGCCCATTGTGCCGTACGTTTCCGAGGGAGGACGTGAGTGCGACCTGTGCGCGTCGCGAGCATCGCCTGATGCGCGTTCGCGCGAGTCGCAGGATGCGCGTCGCGAGCGTCGCCTAGTGCGCGGCGAAGATGAGGTACAGCGCGTAAGCCACGACGGCCGACGGCAGCGTGGAGTCGAGCCGATCGAGGAACCCGCCGTGACCGGGCAGCCAGGTCGAGATGTCCTTGATGCCGAGGTCGCGTTTGATCAGCGACTCGGTGAGGTCTCCCATCGTCGCCGTGAGGGTGAGAACGGCGCCCATGACCAGGCCGAGCCACCAGGGCTGGTGGATCATGAAGAGCGAGATCAGCACGCCCGCGATCATCGCGGCCGCCACCGAGCCGGCGAAGCCCTCCCAGGTCTTCTTCGGGCTGATCCGCGGTGCCATCGGGTGCTTGCCGAAGGACAGACCCGTCGCGTAGGCGCCCGTGTCGACCGAGATGACGACGATGAGGGTCGCGAGAGCCCACCACTGCCCGCCGGGCTGAGCTGTGAGGAGCACGAGGAACGACCCGAGGAAGGTCGTGTAGATCTGCACGAACGCGCCGGAGCCGAGGTCGCGCCAGAGGTCCGTCGCGCCGGTGCGCCGGGACGAGCCCAGTTGCAGGGCGAGCCGCCACAGCGAGATCACGACGATGCCGCCGATCAGCGTCAGCCACTGCCCTTCCGCCCGGAAGAAGTACGAGGCGGGGACGATCGCGATGCCGACCGCGACGCTCGGCACACGCGGGACGTCGCGCCCCGCGGCCCGGATCGCGGTCGTCAGCTCGAAGACGATGAAGAAGATCAGGACGACGGCGACGATCATGAAGAGCGCCTTGAACAGGATCAGGCTCACCAGCACCGAGCCGCCGAGGCCCAGCCCGATGCCGATCGCCGCCGGCAGGTTGCGGCCGGTGCGGGCCGTCAGCTTCTCGTTGCTCGCCTCGAGCCTCGCGCGCTGCGCACGCAGCTGCGCCTCGATGTCGGAGCGGGCCGCCTGCGCGCGCTCGGCTCCGGTCTGGTGGTGCTCGGGAGCGCCTGGGTCGTCGTCCATGCGCGCCATCAGACCTCGAGCAGCTCGGCTTCCTTCTTCTTGAGGGCCTCGTCGATCTGGTCGACGAAGCTCTTGGTGATCGCCTCGAGCTCCTTCTCGGCGCGGGCGATCTCGTCCTCGCCGACATCGCTCTGCGAGTCGAGGTCGTCTTTCGCCTTGCGGCGGATGTTGCGGATCGCGATCTTGGCGTCCTCGCCCTTCGTCTTGACGATCTTCACGAACTCCTTGCGGCGGTCCTGCGTGAGCTCGGGGATCGTCACGCGGACGATGGTGCCGTCGTTCGTCGGGCTGGCCCCGAGGTTCGGGAAGGTCGCGATGGCCTTCTCGATCTCTTTCAGCGCCGTCTTGTCGTACGGCGTGACGATCATCGTGCGGGCCTCGGGGACCTGCAGCGACGCGAGCTGCGACAGCGGGGTGGGCGTGCCGTAGTAGTCGACCGGGATCTTCTGGAAGAGGGCCGGGTTGATGCGACCGGTGCGGACCGTGTTGAAGTCGTCTTTCGCGACGTCGACGGCCTTGCCCATCTTCTCTTTGGTCTCGCTGAGTACGTCTGTGATCGCCACAATGCTCCTTATGTCTTGGTCAGCTTACTCGGGCGGCGGTGGGCGGACGCCCGGCCCGCCGCGTCGCGATCAGTTGCTGACGAGGGTTCCGATGCGCTCGCCCAGGATCGCCTTCGCCACGTTGCCCGCAGGCTCCATGCCGAACACGTGCATGGGCATGCCGTTGTCCATGCAGAGGCTGAACGCGGTCGAGTCGACCACCTTGAGGCCCTTGACGAGGGCGTCCTGGTAGGTCAGGTGGTCGTACTTCGTCGCCGCCGGGTTGGTCCGCGGGTCGTCGGAGTAAACCCCGTCGACGCCATTCTTGGCCACCAGGACCTCGTCGGCGCCGATCTCGAGGGCGCGCTGGGCGGACACCGTGTCGGTCGAGAAGTACGGGAGGCCTGCTCCTGCGCCGAAGATAACGATGCGGCCCTTCTCGAGATGGCGGCCCGCGCGCCGCGGGATGTAGGGCTCGGCCACCTGCGTCATGGAGATGGCGGACTGGACGCGGGTCGACGCGCCGGTCTGCTCGAGGAAGTCCTGGAGGGCCAGGGCGTTCATGACGGTGCCGAGCATGCCCATGTAGTCGGCCCGGCCGCGCTCCATGCCACGCTGGCTGAGCTCGGCGCCGCGGAAGAAGTTGCCGCCGCCGACGACGATCGCGACCTCGACGTCTTTCGAGGCCTCGGCGATCTCGCCCGCGAGCTGGCTGACGACGTCGGGGTTCACGCCGAGCGATCCGCCGCCGAACGCCTCGCCGGAGAGCTTGAGGAGGACGCGCCTGCGGTTGGTCTTCGGTGTCTTCATGATGTGGCCTCTCTCGACGGCGCCCGCGCGCGCCGGACGGTTGGTGTCAGGGTATCGGGGTGCATGGAAAAGGGGTTCGAGACGATTGCTCGTCTCGAACCCCTTCACGTCGCTGTTACGCGCCGACCTTCACGCGGGCGAAGCCCTGGATGGTCATGCCCGCCTCGTCGACGACCTTCTGCACCGACAGCTTGCTGTCCTTCGCGTAGGCCTGGTCGAGGAGGACGATCTCCTTGAAGTAGCCGGTCAGGCGACCCTCGATGATCTTGGGCAGCGCCGCCTCCGGCTTGCCCTCGTTCTTCGCAGTCTCCTCGACGATGGCGCGCTCGCGCTCGACGTCGTCGGCCGGGACCTCGTCGCGCGACAGGAACGTCGGCGCGGCGAAGGCGATGTGCTGAGCGATCGAGCGGGCGGTCTCGGCGTCGCCGCCGGTGTAGCCCACGACCACGCCGACCTGCGGAGGCAGGTCCTTGGAGGTCTTGTGGAGGTAGATCGCGAAGTGGTCGCCGGAGACGGTCGCGACCTGGCGGAGCTCGACCTTCTCACCGAGCAGCGCGGCCTCGTCGTTGACGAACGACTCGACCGTGGTGCCCTCGATGGCGCTAGCGTTGCCGGCCTCGACCGACGTCGCACCGGCGGCCGCGACGGCCGTCAGGACGTTCTCGGCGAGAGCGATGAACTTCTCGTTCTTCGCGACGAAGTCGGTCTCGCTGGCGAGCTCGATGATCGTCGCGGAGCCGGTGCCCTCGGCGGCGGTCACGAGACCGGCCGTGGTGGTGCGGCCCTCGCGCTTGGCGACGCCCTTCAGACCCTTGACGCGCAGGATCTCGATCGCCTTCTCGAGGTCGCCCTCCGCCTCGACGAGAGCGTTCTTGGAGTCGAGCATGCCGGCGCCGAGACGGTCGCGGAGGACCTTGACGTCAGCCAGGGAGTAGTTGGCCATGGATGTGCCCTTTCGTGGCTTGCTGAGAGAAGGGATTACTTGGACGACTCGGCGTCGACCGCAGCGGCGTCGGCGTCGACCGCGTTCGCGACCTCGGGGTCGGCCTCGGCCACCGGCTCGGCGACGGGCTCGCCCAGGGCCTTCTCGGCGACCTGCGCGTCGGCGTCGTTCTCCTCGGTCGGCTCGGGAGCCTCGGTCTTCTCGCCCACGGAGGCGACGGCCTCGCGGAGCTCGACGGCCTGCTTGTCGTCGGCCTCGGTGGTCTGCGCGAGGAGCTCGGCCTCCCACTCGGCGAGGGGCTCGGCGGCGACCGCGTCGTTCTCGTCGGGCTTCTGGTGGCGCTGGATCAGACCCTCGGCCGCGGCGTCGGCGACGATGCGGGTGAGCAGGCCCACCGAGCGGATCGCGTCGTCGTTGCCCGGGATCGGGAAGTTGATCTCGTCGGGGTCGCAGTTCGTGTCGAGGATGCCGATGACCGGGATGCCCAGCTTCTTGGCCTCGTCGATCGCGAGGTGCTCCTTCTTGGTGTCGACGACCCAGAGTGCCGACGGCGTCTTCGTGAGGTTGCGGATACCACCGAGCGTCTTGTGGAGCTTGTCGAGCTCGCGCTTCTTGATCAGGAGCTCTTTCTTGGTGAAGCCCTGGGTGGTGTCGTCGAAGTCGATCTCCTCGAGCTCCTTCATGCGAGCGAGGCGCTTCGAGACCGTCTGGAAGTTGGTGAGGAGGCCACCGAGCCAGCGCTGGTTGACGAAGGGCTGGCCGACGCGGATCGCCTGCTCGGAGATCGAGCCCTGAGCCTGCTTCTTGGTGCCAACGAAGAGGATGGTGCCGCCGTGCGCGACGGTCTCCTTGACGAAGTCGTAGGCCTTGTCGATGTAGCCGAGCGACTGCTGGAGGTCGATGATGTGGATGCCCGAGCGCTCGGCGAGGATGAAGCGCTTCACCTTCGGGTTCCAGCGGCGGGTCTGGTGTCCGAAGTGGACGCCGCTGTCGAGCAGCTGGCGGATGGTGACGACGGCCATGGCCGTTCTCCTTTTCTCTGCGCGCTCACGCGCGCACGCTTTTCGGTTGGATGGACGGTCGGTCGACCGCCTCTGCCTGGCGCCCGGGCCCATGCTCCCGCCCTCTACGAGGGACCGAGTGGGGATGGTGCCGGATGCATTCGGTTGCGAATGCTGTAGGCGCGCGAAGTCAGCCCGCCGAGCGGGCTGCGTGGCAATAATAGCAGGCCTAGGCCCGCGCGGAGGCCTCCCCCGCGAGGGCGGATTCGCCCATCTCCTCGAGCGAGCGGCCCTTGGTCTCCTTGATCTTGAAGAACACGAAGAAGAACGACACCAGGGCGAAGAACGCGAAGATCCCGTAGGCGAACGCGAGGTTGATGCCGGCCAGGACGGGGAACATCACGGTGACGACGAAGTTCGCGATCCAGTTAAAGGTCGAGCCGATGCCCAGCGCGGCGGCGCGGATGCCGGGAGGGAACATCTCGCCGAGCAGGACCCACATGAGCGGACCCCAGGTGGCGCCGAACGAGATGACGAAGATGTTGGCCGCGACGAGGGCGATCGGGCCCCAGGCGCCGGGCAGCTGCGGATTGCCGTTCACGAGGTGCGACTGGCTGAACGCGATCGCCATGAAGGCGAGGCTCAGCGTCATGCCGACCGAGCCGGCGATGAGCAGCGGGCGGCGACCCCAGCGGTCGGCCCAGATGATCGCGACGAACGTGACGACGACGTTGATGATCGACGAGATCGTCGAGATGAGGAACGACTGCGACGCCTTGAACCCCACGGCCTGCCAGAGCGTCGTCGAGTAGTAGAAGATCACGTTGATTCCGACGAACTGCTGCAGGATCGCCAGGATGATGCCCACCCAGACGATGCCCTTGAGCCCCAGAACGGTGCCGCGGATGCTCGCCTTCGTCTCCATCGAGGCCTCCTTCTGGATGGCGTCCTCGATGTCCTTCAGGTTCGTCTCGACCGTCTCGGTCGGCACGATCTTCGACAGCACGTCACGGGCGTCGTCCCGCCGGCCCGCACCAGCGAGATAGCGCGGCGATTCGGGAAGCGTCAGCGCGAGGACGCCGTAGACCACGGACGGGATGATGCCGACCAGGAACATCCACCGCCAGGCCTCGAACGGGCCGAGGTTGGCCGAGGCGTCGCCGTTGTTGCCCGTGACGAGCAGCTGGTCGGAGAGCAGGGCCGCGAAGATGCCGAGGGTGATGGCGAGCTGCTGGAACGACGCGAGCCGGCCGCGGATCGCCTTCGGGCTGACCTCGGAGATGTACGCGGGCGCGATGACCGAGGCGATGCCGATGCCGAGTCCGCCGATGAGGCGCCACAGGACGAAGTCCCACACGGCGAACGAGAGGCCCGCCCCGATCGACGAGACGAGGAAGAGTCCCGAGCCGATCAGCATGACGCGGATGCGGCCCATGCGGTCGGCCAGGCGACCGGCGACGTACGCGCCGACAGCGCAGCCGATCAGGGCCGACGCCACGGTGAAGCCCGAAAGAGCCTCGGGGATCTTGAAGTGCGACGTGATCGAGTTCACTGCGCCGTTAATGACCGACGAGTCGAAGCCGAACAGGAAGCCGCCGATGGCCGCGACGACAGCCAGGGCGGTGACCTTGCGGTCGAGCCTTCTCAGTTCGATCGGTGATGTGGTCGGTTGTGACACGGTACTCATCTCTTCTCAGCGGGCCGTTCTCGCGGCCCCGTCGGCTTCCGTCGCGGAAGCGCTCCGAGGAGGGCGACTCGTGATCACCTCTCCCCCACAAATGCGATGCACGAAACGTTGTGCACCACCTGCACCATACGCCGTCCGGCGAGCGGTCGATCACGCAGCAGGATCGGCGTATGTCCCGCTCGCCCGATTCTCCGCCCGCACGGCCGCGTCCGCCCGCCCGACTCTGCCGAGGTGCTCTCGCGGTGCTCCTGCTCGCCCTGGTCGTGCTCTCGGGCGTGGCGCCGGGGGTGGTGCTCGAGCAGGCGGCGGCGGCCCCGGTCTCCAGTGCGGCGCCGGCCGTGCCGTCGTCGCTCACGGGCCGGTGGACGTGGCCGCTGCCCGCACCGCACGACGTGGTGCGCGGCTACGTCCAGCCGGCCGAGGCGTGGTCGCCCGGCCATCGCGGCGTCGACATCGCCGCCGCGGACGGGGCCGTCGTCGTCGCGCCCGAGGCGGGGGTCGTGCACTTCACGGGCACGGTCGTGGACCGCCCGGTGGTGTCGATCGAGCATCGCGGCGGCGTGCTGTCGAGCTTCGAGCCGGTCGCGGGCGTCGTGAAGCAGGGTGAGGCGGTCGCGCGGGGGCAGCCGATCGGGGTCCTCGTGACCGGGCACTGCGGCGTGTCGGTGTGCCTGCATCTGGGCGCGCGGGTCGATGGGCGGTACGTGAATCCGCTGCTCCTGCTCGGTGAGCTGCGGCCGGCCGTGCTGCTGCCGACGCGCCCGGTGCCGTGACGGGCCGGTGGCGCGGCGGCAGGGAGCGGGGCACCACGCGGCGGCCCCGTCGGGTTCAGGCGCGCGGGTGCGCCGAGCGGTAGCTCTCGCGGAGGCGCTCGGTGGAGACGTGCGTGTAGATCTGCGTCGTGCCGAGGCTCGCGTGCCCGAGGAGCTCCTGGACGGCCCGGAGGTCGGCTCCGCCGTCGAGGAGGTGGGTCGCCGCGGTGTGACGGAGGGCGTGCGGCCCCGCGGGGCCCGAGCCTGGCAGCGGCTCGAGGAGACGCGCGACGAGCGAGTAGACCGCGCGGGAGCCGAGACGCCGGCCCGATCGGCCGAGGAAGAACGCGGCGGGGTCCGCGCCCTCCTGGGCGGCGAGGACGGGCCTTCCGCGGTCGAGGTAGGCCGACAGGGCGGCGGCGGCCGGCACGCCGAACGGAACGACGCGCTGCTTCGCCCCCTTGCCGAGCACACGGACCGTGAGGCGCTCCAGATCGACGCCGCCTCTGTCGAGTCCGGTGAGCTCGGAGACCCGCAGCCCCGACCCGTAGAGCAGCTCGATCACGGCGAGATCGCGCACGGCGCCGGGTTCGCCGCCGGCCGCCCTCTCGGCGAGCCCGCGCAGGACCCCGTCGACCTGCTCTTCGGTGAGGACCCGCGGGAGGTGCGACTCGGCCTTCGGCGCACGGAGACGTGCCCCGACATCGGTCGGCAGGCGGCCGCTCTCGTGCAGCCACTTCGTGAAGCCTCGCGCCGACGCCGAGCGCCGGGCGATGGTGGCTCGGGCGAGCTTCTGCTCCGTCGAGCGCCAGAGCCAGTCGCGCAGGGTCTCGAGGTCGAGCCCGTCGACGCCGGGCGTGCCGTCGACTCTCCAGCCGATGTCGGCCACGAGGGCGTCGAGGTCGGTGCCGTAGGCGCGCACCGTGTTGTCGCTGAGGCCGCGGGCGTGCCGCAGGTGGCCGAGGAAGTCCTCGACCGCGCGCGCCATCGACTCCGCCACGATCAGCCGATCGTCCGCTTCTTCGAGAATCGCTCGAACTGCTCGGCCGCGGGAAGAGCCTCGATACGGGCGAGGAAGTCGGAGTCGAGGGTCTCGACCGGCTCGTAGTCGTCGACGGGAAGCACGGAGTGCGTGAGTCCGTCGGGGTAGACGTGCACGAGCGAGAAGGTCCGCAGCGCGTCGATCTGCCGCAGCTCGCGCGGCGGCGCCGTGAGGTCCATGGTGTTGCAGGTGGCCGACGCCACCGAGACCGGCACACCCGCGAACAGCCCGAACGTCGAGTAGTGCAGGTGACCGCCGAGCACGCCTCGCACGTCCGTGCCGCGTATCACCTCCGCGAGGTCGTCCTGGTGCTGCAGCTGCAGCAGGTTCATCAGCTCGAGCGGCGTCTTGATCGGCGGGTGATGCAGTGCCAGCAGGGTTCCGTGGGGCGCAGGATCCGCGAGAACCCCGCGCAGCCATTCCAGCTGCGCCGCGTCGACGTCGCCGTGGTGATACCCGGGCACGGTGCTGTCGAAGGCGATGATCCGCAGCCCCCGGACGTCGTAGACGCGATCCTGGGGATGGTCTTCGTCGGGCCCTTCGAGGTCTTCCCCGAAGAGCTCGCGCGCGTAGACGCCGCGCTCGTCGTGGTTGCCCATGACCCAGACCAGCTGCGCCCCGAGGTCGTCGGCGACGGGCTCGACGATGGCGCGGAGGCGGCGATAGGCCTCGGGCTCGCCGAGATCGGTGAGGTCGCCCGTGAGCACGATCGCGTCGGGGCGGCGCCCTGAGCGCGTCAGCTGCGCGAGAGCGGACTCGATCTGCGTGTCGGTGTCGATCACGCCGCCCCACGGGGCGCGACCGCCGAGGAAGTGCGTGTCGCTGAGGTGCGCGATGGTGAAGTCGGGTGTCGGCGGGGTCGCGGAGACGGTCACGGCCCGAGCCTAATGACATCTCACCCAGCCGGTCTCGCGCTCCTCGGCGCGGCCGCCGAGTTCGAGCACAGCCAGGATCCCCCGTATCTCGCCCGCGGCGAGACCAGAGCGTCGCGCGACGTCGAGGTCCGTTTGCGCGGACCGGGTCGACAGGGCGTCGAGGACTCGCATCTCGCCTGGTGCGTCGCGACCGGGCCCGTAGCGGGCGACGTCGTCGAGGACGCCTCCGGTCACGAGCGCGACGACGTCGTCAGGGCTCGTCACGCACTCGGCGCCGCCCTCCCGGAGGAGCCGGTGGCAGCTGGCCGACGCGGGCGAGGTCACCGGACCGGGCACGGCGCCCAGGGGCCGCTCGAGCGCGCGAGCGTGGTTGGCCGTGTTCAGCGCGCCCGAGCGATGCCCGGCCTCCACGACGACGGTCGCCGCCGTCGTGGCGGCGAGGAGCCTGTTCCGCTGGAGGAATCTCCAGCGCGACGGCGTGGTTCCGCAGGGCGCCTCGGCGACCACCGCACCCGTCTCCGCGACGCGGCGGAGCAGGTCGGCGTTCCCGGCCGGGTAGTAGCGGTCGACGCCGCCCGCCATGATGGCGACCGTGAGGCCGTCGGACGCCACGGTCGTACGGTGCGCCATTCCGTCGATGCCGTACGCGCCGCCCGAGAACACCGACCACCCTCGAGTGCTCAGACCGTCCGAGAGGTCGGCTGCGACATGTTCGCCGTAGCCGGTCGCGGCACGACTCCCCACGATCGCGATGCCGGGTCTCGCGGTGAGCGCACCCGCGTCGCCCCGGATCCAGAGCGCTGCCGGGCCGTGGAGGCCGAGATCGTCGAGGCCCGCGGGCCACTCGGCGTCGCCGGGAACGACGAGGCGCACCCCGAGGACGGACGCGGCGCGGAAGGCGGATCGCACGGCGGTCGCCGACATGCGCGGCTCCCAGCGCTTGCGCGCGCCGGTGAGATCGACACGGGACGCCTCGCCGGCACCGCGTGCCTCGAGGCGGCGCACGATCTCGTCGTCGGGCAGTTCGAGCGCCGCCAGAGCACCGGCCGGCCCCAGAGCCAGACGCAGAAGGCCTGCTGCGCCGTCGCCCGGCTCTGTGAGGCACGACCACACGGCGCTGGCGAGGGCGTCATTCGCCCCGGCGCCGCCGGCGCCCGCAGCGCGGGCGACATTGTCAGCGCCGCCAGCGCGGCCGACACCGCCGAGCATGTCGGCAATCTCGCCGTCGCCGAAGCCAGCGAGCAGCCCTCGCCCGGTCACAGCGACCTCCTCAGCGCCAGCGCATTCGAGACGTGCGAGCGGTCGGGCCGGTCGGCGCCATCGAGGTCGGCGAGAGTCCAGGCCAGGCGGAGAACGCGGTCGTAGCCCCGCATGGTCAGCGTGCCGAGTTCGAGGGCGCGATCGATCGCGCCCGTGCGCGAGGCGTCGAGGCGTCGGTCGCCGCTGCGGAGGAACTGCCCGGGCACCTCCGCGTTCAGAGACCACGGGGTCGCGCGCAGGCGTTCGCGGGCACGCGCACGTGCGCCGAGGACCCGTTCGCGGGCATCGGCCGTCGAGACCGTGGTGACCTCGCCGCTCTCCGCCAGCCGGAACTGCGCCGACGCGATCCGGGCCACCCGGAGCTGCATGTCGATGCGGTCGACGAGCGGCCCGGAGAGCCGGGCCAGGTAGCGCCGCCGCGACTGGGCCGAGCACGTGCACGCGGCGTCCCGCGCGCCGTACTGCCCGCAGGGGCAGGGATTGGCCGCCATCTTATGGCGCTACTTTGACTAGTCAGAACCAGAAGCGCCCGAGGGGAGCTGAGCAGAGCCAATGGGAAAGGTCGGTACTCCCGACCGGGCTGACTAGGTCAGGAACTTCGGGCACCTAGAGACGCAGCCAAAGGCACCTTGAGATAGACGAACGAATCGCACAGAGCCATTGCGAGATCCGGCTATTCCGAAGGCCAGACCTGCACGAGGTAGCTCTCGGTGATCGGTCCGACCCACGGGATCTGCCGGCCAGAGGCATACACCCGCAGAACGAATCGCCCGTCATTCCCGCCCGTCAGAATGGGTTCTTCCGGATTGGTGTAGTCATATCCACCGACCCACAGATTCCCATCCTCGGAGTGCGTCTCGATAGTTATCTCCGACGATTCCTCCCAGGACTCATCGGTGGGCGGCTCACTGTCCCAACGCTCGGCCGTGACCGGTACGTCGCCGTCCTCGGCTGCCGTTGTCACGAGCAGGCCATCGGGAAGCGACATGATCAGGTCTCCATCCGTGTCGTTCGACCTAATCTCGCTCGCGGCTTGCGCGCCGATGACGTGCAGAGACGAGATGTCTATCGACGCGACGTACTGAACCTGCTCAAGCCTTGGACTCACCGATGTGCGGCTTCCCCCGGACCGACGTCACCGCCGTTCCGTTTTTGCTCTTGCCGCGCGCGTGCCTCGCGTTGCCTTCTGCGCGCTTCTTCGCCGACGAAGACTCCTGGCGTTGTTCTGGCCAGTGCTTGTTTGTGCGCTTGCTTGAGGAGTGCGAACCGTTCGCTTGGGCGGAGGGGCCAGACGATGACGTTGTAGTCCTCGACAGGTTCGGTCACGACGAGGTCCCAGGCAACGTCCCGCCCCTCGGCCTGTATTTGGACTCCGTACGCGCTGCGTTCGACGGCAGCGAATTCTGGCGGGCTGAATGTGTCGCCGTCGGGCCCGTAGAAGTAGAGCGGTCCCGCTGTGATGAGTCGACCCGAACCTGTGTCAGGTGTCGTGTCGAGATCTTGAGGCGCTTCGTCCACGAGAGAGGCATGAATGCGGACAGGTCCAGCGGCTATGCCGGCCATGACAGCCAACGTTCCGTCGAAATCGCTTACGAGTCCGTCGATCCTGCTCTGCCGTGCCGCCCCGAAGTCGTACATTGCCCGGCTACTCAGGTAGAAGAGGTGGTCGTCGACGTTGATGACTCCGCTGGTCAATGGCTCATCTCCTAGTTGATGACCGTGTAGTCGACGTTGAACGTGTCGCCGTCGAGCATCCGGTACGGGCGGTAGAGCTGCACCTGAAGATCCGAACCGGCCTTGGAGTTCTGAGTCGCATCAATCATGCAGACGCTACAACCGGTCGGCCCGGTCGACGAAGGATTCGGCAGGGTGATGTCGCAACCATCGAACGTACGGGCGCCGGCGCCGTTGCCGGTGAAGGCGCCCTCCTTGGTCGAGGCGAATGGGTATTCGTCGCAACTCTCACCCGAAGGTCGAGGGAAGGATGCCGGGCAGGCTGTCGAGCGGTTCTTGTTGCGGAGCGTGGCGTTCACGAGCCTGTGCAGGGGCGAAGGGTTGCTGCCGTAGTCGGCTCCAGGCAGACCCGATCCGAGTGCTTCGGCCAGGTGGTGCGTGAATGATGGCAGAACCGTGGTGTCGAACAGGATGTATTCGGTTGTGTCGGGGTCGACGCAACCGACGCTGTTGCTGTTCGGCAGAGCCTTGTCGCAGCGCGTCGGCACGTTCCTAAACTCCGCTGTACCGGGCACTGCACCGGGCGTCTCGACGGTAACGGTCCAAGCCACTTCGCCCAGGCCGGTGCCACCCTTGACGGGTGTCCAGTCGTAGTAGGCCGACCCGATTTGTTCGTCCTCGGCTGTCACCGGGTCCATGTTGATTGCGTCAATTTCGAGCACGTTGCAGGCATCACCTGCGCACACGGGCTCGGCCGTCAACACTGCCGAAGCGCCCGCCCCAACCGTGTCGAGTACTTCCAGGTCCACACCGGATGCCCAGTTCGTCGAGCCGTCGACCATCTGCGAGTAAATCGCGTCGATACCGTCGACCCAACCGATGAGTTCCTGACTGCCGTCGTCATCCGTTTGATAGATATCGGCAACCCAGTCGTCGAGTTGGCAAGCCTCGAATCTGGTCTGGACTACTTCGCCTTCAGGCTGAGCCTTCTGACATGAGTCGACGGGATAGAGCGGGGTCCCGTCGGCATCGACGGCCGCGGCAGACTGCTGTGGCGCCTTCGCCGAGTTAGAAGGCTTCGTCTCGATGCCCGCCGCCGCTTTCTGCAGCTTGGCCATCTCCGCTTTTCCAACGTTCGCCACGGTGGCCGGCTCGAGGCACTCGTATGTGCCCGCGGACGAAGGCGCAGAACACGTCTTCGACTTCATGGCGTTCATCTTCGGTGCCGAGCCCGGGACGCTAGGAGCCACCCCGGTCGCGACTCCGTTCTTAGCCAGTTCCGCTGCTTGTTCGGCCGTCACTGCCTGCCCTGTCGACGCAGCGACCGGCGTTGATGCGGACGTGGTGCTGGCCGATGGCGCCGCCGACGCCGCCGACCCCATCCCCACGGCAATCGACGTGATAGCAACGACCGACACGACAAATACTTTGATTTTCACTGTCATTCCCCCAAGTGATCGTGAGAGAAATCTAACGACGACCCCGAAAGATGGCAACGAATCGTCCTACCCCCGTTTAGGGGTGCCTCGGAGTCTCGATTCGCAGGCTCATAGACCAGTGACCAGTCCTCGACTGCCGACGCGACCCGAACTTATGGATTACGGGGTCGCCGGCTCCGAAGGTCGGCGATGCCCTCTCGCGAGGCCAGGTCTGCCTCGAGAGCCGCGCGCTGCCGTTCGAGCTCTGCGTTCGTGAGGGTGAGCCGGCGGATTTGGGCGGCGTAGAGCTCGAGGCCACGTTCGGCCGCACGTCGCCTGCCGCGCTCGCGTTGGAGCTTAGTTTCGAGAGCTTCCCGGACTGAAGGTTCAAGCGTCGGTCGTGATGGTGGTGAGACGATGCGTGCGACGAGATCGGGGAAGGCGTAGATGAACGCGGGTCGTTTGACGTCGAGGCGACGAGCGAACTCGGCGACGGTTGGCTCGCCGCCGTCCGCTTCCGCTTCTTCGAGGTAGGCGGCGAGGAGCCGTTCGACATCGGCCCGGTTGAGGTCCTTGGGAGTAGCCATGCTCGTCTAGCCTTCAATTCCCAGCAGTTCAGCGATGTTCTGAAGGTATGTCGTCATCTGATCGACGACAAATGGTGCGAGTGTGGCAGAGACTGCGAGGAGACGCTGCACTCCCACATACTCGTCCTGCCAGAACTGCACGTTCTCGTCGTCGAGCGCGACGTTGGCGCAGGCGAATGGACGGCAGCGAGCGAAGACTGGCCTGACGGCCTTCGTGTCGCCGTTGAGGCACGCCGCCTTGGGGCGATTGAACACGCAGGTCACGTGCGGTCCGTGGAAGACGTCAGGTTGAGCGCGCTTGACGGCGATGTCGAACTGGCGGGTGCCTTCCGCGACGTTTCCGGGAAAACCGATTCGGGACGCGAAGTTTGCTGCACGCGTATCCGCTATGGCTGCGGACGGGCCTCGGAAGTGGCCCGCTCCCTGTTGGGCAACGTTGATCAGGTACTCGCCGCGCAGCAGGGTCTCTTCGCCCTCGACCTCGACGCGGAATCCCGCCGTGTCCGTGCCGAGATACCCTTCGAACATCTGCACTGTTTGGTGGCGGAACTGGATTGCGCCGGCGATGGAACCACCGGGCCTTCGAGCAATGAACCAAGCAAGAGTCCGTCGGAACTGTTTCGTAGCCAGTGACCAAGGGCTGCCTTCATGGTGGAGCGACTCGCCGACCCCTGCGGTATCCATGAGACCGTTGATGACGGCCACGAGCCGCGCAAGGTCGAGGTTTGTTTTCGAGTACGGGACAGCTTGTCTGGATCGCTTCTGCGCGCTCTGCCCGTGCGCTGGCGCCGCAAATAGTGCAGCCTGCGTCTCCGGGTGTAGCTGCTCGAGAACACGAATGGATCGAGCGGCGTACTCCCCGACAACCCACATCGCCTCGGTGCCACCCGGGGGCTCGTTCTTGTAGGCGATGCCTTTGACGTGGAAGCGCGTAATCGCGCCGGTCGAATCGTGCACTTCACGGAGGCACCCGCGTTGCAAGCTCTTGATTTCGTCATCGCGCATGCCCGAGAAGAACGCGATGAGGACGTAACAGGCGGCTTGCAGGTTTGAAAGTTCGTTGAGGAAGTTCGTCGTGTTGAAACGAGGGAGAGCTGGCCGGTCCCCCAGCGCTGATGTCTCCGTTCGCAGGTAGGTGTCGTCATCGATGCCGACAATGGACGCAGCGGTATCGATAAGTTCGCGTCCATGGGTGCCGATGTAGATGTCGTTGGCGTGCGCTTCTCGCGCCAGCGCGAGCACGTTGACCCGACGGTCGTCCCCTGATAGATGCCGGCTAGGCAAAGGCCGTCCTTCTTTGACGTAGCGGTCTAAGACGTCACGGAGGCGGGCTTTGGCGAGTTCACCGATGGCAGGGACACCCGGGTCTCCGAAACGCTGTCGAGTTGCTCTTACTCGGCCTCGGCTTCGGAGTTCGAAGTATTCGTCGCGGGCGCGGAAGATGTCGGGTGCATAGTGGTCGACCCAATGCAGTGACCATTCGAGAAGGGGCCGGAGAACGCCTTCCGGGATGCGCAGCGTGGTGTTGTCGGCGCTGGATCGTGGATAGGGAGTGGATCGGCGCCACTCGGTCTGGCCGGGGTCGACCATGAGACCGTCGCCGTCGAGTTCCTGGCGGAACAGGTAAAAGAGCCTGACGGCGTCGACGACGTCGAAGGGCTTCGTTTTGACGGATTTCCAGGTGGAGACCGCGAAGTCGGTGAATCGCTCCAGGTCTCTCATCGTCACAGCCGACAGGGCGGGCTCACCGTCGGCGCTGAGCCATTCCAGGAACGCTTTGATGTTGGAGAGTTTGGTGTGGATTGTGGCTGCGGCCATGGCAGCCTCACCGTCCGAGCCTTCAAGTGTGATCAGGGTGCGGAAAAGGTTCTTCGTGACGAGTTTGTAGAACGGTGGCAGGGCCGCGAAGTTCAAGGTCAGCTTGCGAAGGTTCTCGGCGAGTTGGATGGCGGAGAGATCCCACGCGTCATCGGCGAAGGTCGGAAGGGTCCCGCGGGCGTCATCGAGGCGGATTGTCCGTCGGCCGAATACGGAAGGCGTCGGCTCGTGGGCTGCTGCGGATGCGGCGAGGCCTACGTGACTCATGCGGCGTCCTCCAGCCATTCGAGCGGCGGGAAGTCATCAGCCGCCTCCTCGGCCGCGTTGAGTTGCGCGTCGGTGAACCGCGTGAGGACGTCTTCGGTGAGGGCCATCCACGCCTGTCCGAACAGCGCCCACCAATCGTGAATGGGCATCGTTTCGGAGCGTTCCCGGAGGTCACGTTCGAGATGAACCAGTGCGGGGAGGTGACGTTCGCCGACAAGCGCATTGGGGCACCTGAAACAGGTCAGGACACTTGCCCGGCAGGGCTCCCCTGGGTTGACCGGTCCGAGAAGGAGATCGGCGCAGGAGTTGTAGGCGCGCAGTGCCGGATCCGGGGCACCCTCTGAGGTGTCGTCGTCGAGGGACGGGATGCGGCCACCCGTGGCCTGGAATGTCTTCGCGTGCTGAGCGCGGATCATGACCTCGACGTCGCGGTACGTGTCGGCGACCAGATTCCTGGCCCATTGGATGGTTTCGGGATCTCCTCGGAGGTAGTTGTCGAAGAGGACCTCGAGGCTGTTTTGGAACGTTGACGAGGGGGCGTGCCCTCCGAGGGCGCGTGATCGCTGACGAATGAATGCCGTGCGGACAGCGTTCAGGTCAAAGACGAGTTCTCCACCGTCGTCGTTGACGAGGTTTTGCTCTCGGGCCCAATGCGCCCAGAGCATCTTGATCTGGTCCAGGCCCTGAGACCACGCGAACCGGAATCCGTCGCGGTATTTTCCGTAGGGGTTCACCCAGGTCAGGAATAGTCGGTCTTGGTCCACGTGGGGCCGGGCCATCGACGTGAGTTCTTGGATGAGCAGGAAGAATCCCCCGGGCTCGTGAAGCTGTCGACTCTCTCGGCCAATCTCCCAGACTGCGGTTTCGTTCCAACTGTGCTTGCCCGAGCGACGTTTCACCACTTTGCAGCTCAGTGCGACGCCGTCGCGAATCTCGTGGCGGAAAGGGAGTTCTTTCACAATTTCCGAGTTGCGCCCGGAGAGGCAGCAGAAGAGTGCCAACAGCGGCATCATGTCTGCCTCGACGAGGGAGATGTGGGCGGCGAACTTCATCCGGCCCTTGTTGTACTGGTAGTCGGGCCCCAAGGGCGCGAGGACCGGCATGAACCCTGTGTCGGCAAACTCTGTCAGAAGTGCGGCCAAACGTCTCTCGTGGGCGGGAACCGCCTCGGGGTCGTTCCGGTAGGCCTCAATCAAGCGGTGCCCCTTTCGCACGCGCTGCCGAATGTCGACGACCTGGCTGCGCGCGGCGGCCTTGACTCGTTCGAACTCCGCGTCGCTGAGGTCCTTGCCGAGTCCGTCACGGTTTGCCGAACGATTCTGGCGTCGCGGACGACCGAGCTCGACGAGAAATCCGCTGTCAAGCGAGTCGTCGCTGCCGAGGACGACGTTGACATTGCCGATGATGGCCGCTGCACTAGCCGAGTTCTTCCGTGTGAGATCCGCCCAGAACTCACGCGCGTGTTCGACGCGCAGAGCCCCGAGGCCCGGAAGGTCGGGGGCTTCCTCCGAGAGGTAGCGGACGACTTTCCTGCAGTCGCTCCAGAGACTCTTTGCCGACGCGAGCGTATTACGTGTGCCGCTGACGGTCACGATCTGAGCGAATTGACGCCCGATTGCTTCATGTAGCTGGCGCATCGGCCAAGACGCAGTGGAGAGCGTCGCTGTCCGGCCATCAAGCCCGGAGAATGCGATTCGGACTGTCCCGTCATCCATGACCGTCAACGGATCGACGTAGCCATCGCCGTGAAGAGGCTGGACCGAGGAAACTCCGTTGCCGGTGGGACGTGCGCGTCGGGTCACAGTTGAGTCCTCGCCATCGAGTGGTCGGTGATCTGATTTCCGTCGTCGACAGGAAGCGACCATTCCTGGTCATCACCCAGGAGACGAAGCCGTGTCTCCATCTCGAGGTCACCCAGAAGCCGGAGGTAGAGGTGGGTTGTCGTGACAGATCGGTGACCGAGGCGAAGTCGCAACCAGTTGATGGGATCTCCGAACACCTGGGCGTAGTGCATTCGCTGCCGCTCGGACTTGTCGGCGAGAACATCGTTCTGGCCTCGCTGGAGCTTCTCCAGCGTGGCCATTGCGTACGTGTGGCGGAGCGCGTGAGGATGACAGGTAATGCCGGTGCCGGCCTTCACGTTGCGCTCATTGGCCCCTCGGAATATCGTTTGCCAGCTCGGCGGTCGAAGTGGCAAACCTCGCTCCGAAAGCCACAGGGCGGCCGGCTCTAAGCCCGCCTCGGTTCTGACGAGAACCCGCATTCGCTCGCGAGCCGTGAGAGTCGCCAGTTTTCGTTTCTCTCCGCTGGGACCGACAACGGTCGCTACCGTCGGCGACGACTGCAGAAACCAGTCTTCCAACGACCCGTAGTCGCCACGCATTTGCGCGTCTTCGACGACCTGAGCGCGTTCGAACTCGCAGTACGCCTCAATCTCGCCAAGTACGGAATGAGGAACGTACACATGCCGCCGTTTGCTGCCCTTTGTCGTCCGAGCGGAGAGGCGCAATCGTTCATGCGAGTTGCCCCCGGAACGACTCGGGACGTCCGATTTCAACAGGACTGCCTGCTCCGTCAGCCTCATCCCGGAACTCACCATCAGATCAACGAACGCCACGTTGCGGCCAGCCTGCGGCCCCCGGAAAGCCGTATCCGGCAGACCCCGTGCCGTGAATCCACGGATCCCGATGTCGCGCCACTGCCGGTACTCCGATGCTGTCAGCCAAGTCGCGAACGACGCATCGTCATCCGCTCGAGTCTCCGTCGGAACGCGGACCCAACCGCCGCCCGCACGGTGGCTCCTCCACGTCTTCTTGGTCTCAAAGGGAGACTCGGTGACAAGATCCTCGTTGACCGCCCACTCGTAGAACTGAAATACCGCCGTGACCTCGCGGTTCCACGTTCTCGCTGAGACGTGAGGGCCTTCCGGACTCCGATTCCGCCAGAAGTTGAAACGACGACGGTCTTCGACCGTTGCCTCGCGCCAGTCGATCGGTTCACGACTGCCAGGCCGACCTAAGCCGAGAAACGTGAGAAAACGCGCCAAATCATCGGCGTACGCCTTCCTCGTGTTTATGGAACGCGACAGCATCACGGCCCGTGACAGGTAGCGATTTACATCGACATCAAATCCGCCATCGGGAGACAGGATGAAGGGAGAACCCTCTTCGAGCATCTGCGAATCTAGCCACTCGCGCTCCGCGATCCACGAGGCGGGGTCAGCGCCTCTCCGATAACCGCGCGACGTACTCCAAACTCGCCATGACGATGGCGCAGGCGCTTCTGCCCGAGCCTGATCCAATGCGCCATCCATGGCCCCGACTGTAGCACTGACGCGTCAGACGCTATCTAAGCGACCACGAGCTGGAACCGCGCGGGGAATCGAGCGACGGCCCGCGACCGATGGATCGTGACCTCCCCTGACTCGAGCGGCTGACGCAGACAGTCGAGCACCGAGACGGCGAACTCGGGAGCCTCGTCGAGGAAGAGCACGCCGCGCGACGCCAGCGACGCCGCACCCGGTCGGATCACCGAGCTGCCGCCTCCCACGAGGGCGGCCGCGCTGCACGAGTGATGCGGGCTCTCGAACGGCGGCCGCACCTCGAGCGCACCCGCGACACCCCGCCCGCTGAGGGATCTCAGCGACGACACCTCGAGCGACGAGGCGACGTCGAGATCCGGCAGGATCCCGGGAAGGCGCGCCGCGAGCATGCTCTTGCCCGCACCCGGCGGGCCCACCATGAGCAGGTGGTGCCCGCCGGACGCCGCCACGATGAGCGCGTCGACGGCCGCCGGGTTGCCGATCACGTCGCCCAGCTCGAGCGTGGGAGACTCGCTCTGCGCAGGGGTCTCTCGCGCGATCGCCTCGACCGGCTCGGGAGCGAAGTCGCCGCCGTGCCAGATGGCGGCGTCGCGGAGGCTCGGCACCGCGACGATCCGTACGTCCGGCACGAGCGAGGCCTCATCGGCGTTGGCAGAGGGCACCATGATCGTCGCCGCGCCGGCGCGCGCCGCCCCGAGAACCGCGGGCAGGATCCCGTTGACCGGCCGGAGGCGACCGTCGAGTCCGAGCTCGCCGAGGTGCACCACGCGCTCGATGGACTCGCGGTCGACGAGGTCGGCGGCTGCGAGGGCCGCGACGGCGATCCCGAGGTCGAACGACGAGCCGTGCTTCGGCAGCGACGCCGGCGACAGGTTCACGGTGAGCTTGCGCGGCGGCAGGGGGCAGCCGGAGTTCGACGCGGCCGCCCGGACGCGATCGCGCGCCTCACCCAGCGACGCGTCGGGAAGGCCGATGAGTAGGAACCCGGGCAGGCCGTCGCTCATGTCGGCTTCGATCTCGACCAGGGCGCCGGTCAGCCCGAGCAGCGACACCGCCCGGGTGCGTGCGACGCTCACAGGTCGACCGCCACGAGGTGCTGGACCGTCAGGCTGTCGTCGGGCCACGCCGTCACGCCGACCACGTCGATCCGCCGCCGGCACCCCACGCCGGGGTGCGCCAGCGACCAGGCGGTCGCCAGAGTCCGCAGCCGTGAGAGCTTCTCGCGACTCACCGCCTCGAACGGATGGCCGGCTCCGTGCCCGCGCCGGGTCTTCACCTCGACGATCACGACGTCGCCAGTGGCGGCCTCGTGCGCCACGATGTCGATCTCCCCTTCGGCGCACCGCCAGTTGCGGGCCAGGATCCGGAACCCCGACCTCTCCAGGTGCTCAGCTGCCTCCTGCTCGCCGCGGATGCCCAGCTCTCTGCTTCTCGTCGACTTCGTCATCTCGACCTCCCGGGTCGAGGATCGCCGAAGGGAGGAGCCGGGAACGGGGTGAGAGGGAATCTGTGGAGAGGGCTGCCGATCCTGCGCCCCTGTGGAGGAGGGGTGGAAGGGTCAGGGAGCGGGCAGGGCCCTACTCGTCGAGCGCCAGCTCTTTCGGCAGCTCGAGGTCGCGGGCTGTGAGCTCTTCGACGTTGACGTCTTTGAAGGTGAGCACGCGGACGGATTTGACGAAGCGGTCGGAGCGGTAGACGTCCCACACCCAGACGTCGCTCATCGTCAGCTCGAAGTAGAAGTCGTGCTCGGTGTCGCGCCGCACGAGCTCGACCTCGTTCGCCAGGTAGAAGCGCCGCTCGGTCTCGATGACGTACCGGAACTGCGACACCACGTCGCGGTACTCGCGGTAGAGAGCCAGTTCGACCTCGCGGTCGTAGTCTTCGAAATCGTCGTCGTCCATCGGACGCTCATCTTACGTCAGTGCAGCCAGGTGAGCCGGTGCAGGGGCGACGGGCCGAGCTCGTGCAGCGCCTCGTAGTGGGTCGTCGACCCGTAGCCCTTGTTCGCCGCCCAGCCGTAGCCCGGGTGGTCGTCGTGGTGGGCGATCATGAGCCGGTCGCGGTGCACCTTGGCGATCACCGAGGCGGCCGCCACCGAGCCGCAGTCGCGGTCGGCCTTGATGCGGGTGACGACCGTCGGCGCGCTGGTCAGAGCCGGGGTCAGGTAGTCGTGGTTGCCGTCGAGGACCACGACCGAGCGCAGGATCTCGACACCCGCCTCGTGCAGGCTCACCAGCGCTCGCCTCCCCGCGAGCCCGAGAGCCGCGATGATGCCGATCTCGTCGACCTCCTCGGGCCCGGCGAGCCCCACGGCCGACACCGAGCACCACTCGAGCGCCTGCGGGTACAGCTCTTCGCGCTTCTTCTCGCTGAGCATCTTGCTGTCGCGCAGCCCCGCGGGCAGCGGCGAGAACCCGGCCAGGACGGCGCTCATGCCCACGGCCACGGGCCCGGCGATCGCGCCGCGCCCGACCTCGTCGCAGCCGACGACCCAGCCGGCGCCGGAGTCGTGGAGCTCGCGCTCGAAGTCCATCGTCGGGTCGACGACGGCCATCACGACGCCCCCTTGCCGGTGCCCTGGAAGACATCGGGGTACGAGGAGAGCCAGCTCCACCGGCTCGACGGCCAGGTGATGACGAACGCCCGCCCGACGACGTCCGCCTCCGGCACGAAGCCCTTCGTCGGGGTGTCGCGCTGGTACCGGCTGTCGGCCGAGGAATACCGGTTGTCGCCCTCGACCCAGAGCTCGCCCTTCGGCACCGTCACCGAGAAGTCGTTCTGGGACTCGCGCGTGACGCCCGGCGGGAGCTTCGTGTAGGGCTCGTCGAGCGGCACGCCGTTGACCGTCATCTGGCCGAAGGCGTTGCAGCAGGCAACCTTGTCGCCCGGCAGTCCGATCACGCGCTTGACGAGGTGGTTGTCGGAGTCGGCCGTGCCGAGGCCGACGGCGGTGAGGGCGTCCTGGACGGCGTGCACGACCGGGTTCGACGACGTCGTCGAGGTCTGCGTCTCGCTGTTCGACAGCCAGCCGCCCGGGTCGGTGAAGACGATGACGTCGCCTCGGTGGATCGACTCGATTCGCGGCACCAGCTCGTTGACGAGGATCCGGTCGTTGACCTGCAGGGTGTTCTGCATCGACACCGACGGGATGTAGAACGAGCGCACGAGGAAGGTCTTGATGAGGAACGAGACCAGCAGAGCGGCGAGGACGATGATGAGGATGTCGCGGAGGAATCTCCATCCGCCGCCCCGACGCTCCTCGCGCGAGTGCGTCGTACCCGTCTCAGTCATCGATTCTTCCGTGTCATGCGAAAAGCCCCCCGCCCGAGTGTACGGGCGGGGGGCTCAGGATCGTGCGAAGGTGCGGCGAGATCAGTTCTCGCGCTTCTCCTTGATCTTCGCCTTCTTGCCGCGGAGCTCGCGCAGGTAGTAGAGCTTGGCGCGGCGGACGTCACCGCGGGTGACGACCTCGATGTGGTCGATGACCGGCGAGTGCACGGGGAACGTGCGCTCCACGCCGACCTGGAAGCTGACCTTGCGGACCGTGAAGGTCTCGCGGACGCCGTCGCCCTGGCGGCCGATGACGATGCCCTGGAACACCTGGACACGCGAGCGCGTGCCTTCGATGATGTTCACGTGGACGCGGACGGTGTCGCCGGCGCGGAAGTCGGGGACATCGCTGCGAAGCGACGCTGCATCCAGGCTGTCGAGGATGTGGCTCATGATGATTCGCTCTCTGCGACCGCCACAGGTCGAACGCGGGTGTGAATTGTCAAAGGAAGTGGGCCGCGCGAGACTTCGCCTCGCGATCGACACCGTACCCGTGAGATGCGGACTCCCCTGTGGCAGAGTCGTGCGCGGGCACAAGCGTCTATTGTGCCACACTCTCGCGGGCTCCTGCCACGCCTTCGAAGACGAGCCTGCGACCGTGTTGAATGGGAGCATGATCGACCTCCGAACGCCCTCCGAGATCGAGGCGATGCGACCTGCCGGTCGATTCGTCGCCTCCGTGCTCGACGCCACCCGCGCAGCAGCCGAGCCGGGCGTGAACCTGCTGGAGATCGACGCCCTCGCGCACCGCATGATCAACGCCCGCGGGGCCGAGAGCTGCTACATCGACTACCACCCCTCGTTCGGCGCGAGCCCGTTCGGCAAGGTGATCTGCACGTCGGTCAACGACGCCGTTCTGCACGGACTCCCGCACGACTACCGCCTGCAGCGGGGCGACCTGCTGACGCTCGACTTCGCCGCTTCGGTCGACGGCTGGGTGTCGGACAGCGCCGTCAGCTTCGTCGTGGGCGGCGACGAGACCCCCGGCGACGCGAAGCTCATCGCCACCGTCGAGGAGGCGCTCGCGGCCGGCATCGCCGCAGCGCAGGCCGGCAACCGGGTCGGCGACATCTCGTCGGCGATCGGCACCGTCGCGCACCGGGCGGGCTACGGCGTGAACCTGCAGTTCGGCGGCCACGGCGTCGGCACCGAGATGCACGGCGACCCGCACATCGCCAACGACGGGCGCCCGGGCCGCGGCTTCCCGCTGAAGCCCGGCCTCGTCATCGCGATCGAGCCGTGGCTGATGGCGACGACCGACGAGATCTACACCGACGCCGACGGCTGGACCCTGCGCAGCAAGGACGGCTCGCGCACGGCGCACGCCGAGCACACGGTGGCGATCACCGAAGACGGGCCGCTGGTCTTGACCGCTCGCGACTGACGCGCGCCCCGGCCGACGCGCGCTACTCGGCCGCGTCGGCGTCGGGCAGCAGGTCGGGCCGGACGCGACGGGTCCGCTCGAGCTGCTGCTCGTGGCGCCACGCGTCGATCGCACCGTGGTTTCCGCTGAGCAGGATCGGGGGCACCGCCAGCCCACGCCACTCGGCCGGCTTCGTGTAGCTCGGGTACTCGAGCAGCCCGTCGCCCTCGTGGCTCTCCTGGTCGAGGCTCTCGGGGTTCCCGACCACGCCGGGGACGAGGCGGCCGATCGCCTCGATCATGGCCATCGCGGCGACCTCGCCGCCGTTCAGGACATAGTCGCCGAGGCTGATCTCGCGCACCTCGACACCGGGCCGCGTCGCGGCGTGGTCGATGACGCGCTGGTCGATTCCCTCGTAGCGTCCGCACGTGAAGACCAGGCGGTCTTCGAGCGCCAGGGCGCGGGCCTCTTTCTGCGTGAAGGGGCGGCCGGCGGGCGACGGGACGATGATGACCACGCGAGGAGCCGGCTCCTGCGCTGCGCCGTCGCTTTCGGTCTCGCTCTCGCCGAGCAGGTCGTCGAGGGCCTCGCCCCACGGCCCGGGCTTCATCACCATGCCGGCGCCGCCGCCGTACGGGGTGTCGTCGACGGTGCGATGGCGGTCGTGGGTGTGGTCGCGGAGATCGTGGACGCGAACGTCGAGGAGGCCCTGCTGCCGGGCCTTGCCGAGGAGGGAGACGTCGAGCACGCCGAAGAACTCGGGGAAGATGCTGACGATGTCGATGCGCATCGCGAGGTCATTCGGCCGACGGTGCGGAGTCGTCGCTCGCGTCGTCGTCGCCGATGCTGCTCGTCGCGGCGGCGTCGCCGCTCGGCACGGCGTCGTCGTCGGGGTTCGGCTCGAAGAGGCCGACCGGCGGGGTGACTGTCACGGTGCCTGCGGCGAGGTCGACGCTCGGCACGATCGCGCTCACGAACGGGACGAGGACCTCGCCGCTGTCGGTGTCGATCGCCAGGAGGTCCTGTGCGGGCAGGTGGTCGACGCGCGCGATGGTGCCGACCTGGGCGCCGTCGCGGAGGACGCGGAGGCCGACGAGCTGGTGGTCGAACCAGGCGTCGGGCTCATCGCTCACCTCGACGCCGTCGTGCTCGATCCACAGGATGGCCTTGACGAGCGTCTCGGCGGCGGTGCGGTCGTCGATTCCCTTGAAGAAGCCGACGGGGTGCGAGTTGTACCAGCGGAGCTCTGCGAGCTCGACGGTCTTGCCGTGCCACGCGGAGTCGCGCGGCACCTGAAGGGCGAAGACGGCGCCGGGCACGAAGCGCTTCTCGGGGGCGTCGGTGTAGAGCTCGAGCTTGAGAGCGCCCTTGAGACCGTGCGCCTTGGTGAGGCGGCCGACCCGGAGGCGGGTCCGCTCGTCGTCGCCGCCGGGGACTGGTGCGTCGGTCACCGAATCAGAAATCGGTGTCGACGACGTCGACGCGCACGCGCTTGCCATCGGCCAGAGCCGTGACGAGGGTGCGGAGCGCCTTGGCCGTGCGCCCGGCGCGTCCGATGACGCGGCCGAGGTCTTCGGGGTTCACGCGGACCTCGAGCACGTCGCCGCGCGGGGAGGTCTTCGAGACCACCTGCACCTCGTCCGGGTGATCGACGATCCCCCGGACGAGGTGTTCGAGTGCAGGTGCGAGCACTGACTACGCCTCGGTCGACTCGGCGGCGGCCTCGTCGCTCGCGGGAGCCTCGGAAGCAGCGGGCGCCTCGGCGGCCGGAGCCGGCTCGGCGGCCTTTTCGGTCTTCGGCTTGAGGACCGGCTTCTTCTTCTCGTCGGCGACGAAGGCGACCTTCTCGGCCTTGGTCTTGACGGTGCTCTTGGCGTCCTTCTCACCCTTGAAGGTGCCCCAGTCGCCGGTGAGCTTGAGCAGCGCGGTGACCTGCTCGGTGGGCTGTGCGCCCACGCCGAGCCAGTACTGGGCGCGCTCGGAGTCGACCTCGATGAGCGAGGGCTCTTCGGTGGGGTGGTACTTGCCGATCTCCTCGATCACGCGGCCGTCGCGCTTGGTGCGCGAGTCGGCGACGACGATGCGGTAGTAGGGCGCGCGAATCTTACCGAGTCGCTTCAGACGGATCTTGACTGCCACGGTTCTCCTGTGTGCATGGTTGCGGTGCGAGTTGCCAGCCGTGAGCGTGGGGGCACACTCGGCTCGAAAGCTCTGATGGGGTCGTGCGTCGCGCCTGATTAGAGGGTCGGGCGCGCGCAGACTCGACCCCCCATTCTGTCAGACCCCCGCCGTTTCGGCCAATCCCTCCCCCGGTGCGTCTCGGACCAACTTCCCGGTCGCCGGATCGATGCCTTCGTCGCGCAGAAGTCGGTCGAACGCCTCGGCGGCGTCGACCGGCCTGCGCGGTTGTCGCGGACGGCCCCAGCTGTCGTCAGTTTCGTCGTACAGACCGTGATATCCGCCGCCGGTTCGCTTTCTCCACAATCGGCCGAGTTCTCGGACGTCGTCCTCCAGTCGATCGAGCGCTTGATCGTCCAACCGGTAAAGCCGTTCGTTCCAGACGCGGCGCACGCGGACGAATCCGGCCGCGTTGAGGATCTTGAGATGTCTCGTCACTGCCGGCCAGCCCAGCCCGAACACGTGCTGCACGGCTTCCGCGATCTCGCGCGACAGGCTCTCGCGCTGAGCGAGCTCGCGGATGATGAATCGGCGGGCCGGGTGACCCATTGCGTCCCACGCGTCTCCCGATGGTGCTCGGTCTGGACTCATGCTGCGATTGTCCAGGCCGCGCCACCGGCGATTCCCGCTTTCCACAGCACCCAGGTCCGAAGCACCCTCGCTGAGCGCCTGTGAAGGCCTGGTCGTCAGGCCGGAGCACCGGAGAAGAGTTCGTCTCGAGCGTTGTACAGATT
The DNA here is from genome assembly GCF_003634555.1 of Frondihabitans australicus. Taxonomy (NCBI): domain Bacteria; kingdom Bacillati; phylum Actinomycetota; class Actinomycetes; order Micrococcales; family Microbacteriaceae; genus Frondihabitans; species Frondihabitans australicus. The sequence goes on along the minus strand of NZ_RBKS01000001.1, from coordinate 831,587 downwards.
CGCCTGAATTCAGGAATTCCTGAAGTTGGCCTCACTCTCGACCTGAACCCCAATTTCAGGTTCGCCTGAATTCAGGCGAACCTGTAACTCACCCGCACTGACTACTCCGTCCCGAGGGAAGGCGATCGGCGAAAGACTGGGCCGCACGGGGGCGGCGGGCGGAGGAGCGAGGGTCAGGGGGCGACGCGACGCGACGCCTCGAGACCCTCCGTCGTGGCGCGGACCGCGTCGACGGCACGCGCGTCCAGGGCACCCCCGACCACGGTGTGGGGAATCCCGGCGGCCGCCAGCGATGCGGCCAGGCCGGCCACGGGCTCCTGCCCGGCGCAGACGACGACCACGTCGGCGGGCAGCGACACGAGGTCGCCCGACTCGTCCGCGACGTCCAGGAAGCCGGGCCGGATCGACCGGTACGAGACGCCCCCGACGAAGTTCACGCCGGCCTCGCGGAGCCGACCGACCGCCACCCACCTCGACGTCACGCCGAGGCCGCTGCCGAACTTGCCCGACCGGCTGACGAGCGTGACCTGCGAACCGGGGCGCACGGGATGCGGCCTCGTGGCATCGCGCCGCTGCGGAGCCGACGACGCGTCCGTCGCGGACGACGGCAGACCGACAGACGCCACGAACTGCGAGGCGCGCGTCGCCTCGTGGCCGGACTCGACGAGGAACGCCGCCGTGTCGACTCCGATGCCGCCCGCTCCGATGATGGCGACGGTCCCGTCGGGCACGCCCCCTCGCAGGGCCTGCTCGTAGCTCAGCACGTGCGGGAGGTCGATCCCGGGCAGGTCGAGGACACGCGGAGAGACGCCGGTGGCCACCACCACGTGGTCGTATGCGGCGAGCTCCTGCGCCCCCACCCTCGTGCCGGTGACGATCGAGGCGCCGAGCAGCTCGAGCTCGGCGCTGATCGACCGGACGGGGCCGGCGTAGTCCTCCTTGCCCGGGATCGACGCGGCCAGATCGAACTGGCCGCCGAGGTTCTCGCGAGCCTCGAAGACCGTGACGTCGTTGCCGCGGCGGGCGAGGTCAAGGGCGGCCGAGAGGCCCGCGGGGCCGGCGCCGACGACGGCGGTCCGCAGGATCCGGCGGCTCGGCACGAGCGGGAACTCCAGCTCGCGCGCGGCCCGCGGGTTCACGAGGCACGAGACGGGCTTTCCGAAGATCGAGCGGTCGATGCACGCCTGATTGCAGCCGATGCAGGTGGTGACGAGATCGAACCGGCCCGAGGTGCTCTTGGCGACGATCGCCGGGTCGGCGAGGAACGGACGCGCCAGGGCCACGGCGTCGACGGTGCCGCGCGACAGGATGTCCTCCACATCGCGCAGGTCGGTCAGCCGGTTGCTCGCGATGACAGCGACCTCCGGGCGGGTGGTCGCCCGCACGACCCCAGCGAGGCGCTCGGCGATCGGCACCCAGACGCCGTGCGGCACGGCCGCCTGCACGGTGGGCACGGTCGACTCGTGCCAGCCGACGCCGACGCTGATGCCGTCGACACCGGCCTCGACCAGGGCTGTCACGAGCGCGTCGACCTCGTCGGGCGTCGAGGAGCCCGGCATCAGGTCGTCACCGGAGACACGGAAGCTCACGGGGAAGGCCGGCCCCACCGCGGCACGCACCGCGCGAAGCACCTCGAGCGGGAAGCGGCGGCGGCGAGCAGCGTCGCCACCCCACTCGTCGTCGCGCTGGTTCGTGATCGGCGAGCAGAACTGGTTGACGAGGTAGCCCTCGGACGCCATGACCTCGACGGCGTCGAACCCGAGCTCCTGCGCCCTCGCGGCCGCGGAGGCGAAGTCGCCGATGGTTCTGCGGACGCCCTCGTCGGTGAGCTCGACCGGTACGACGCCGCGGGCCGCTCGCCACGGGACCGGCGAGGGCGCGACCGACCGCTCGGGTGAGCCGTCGGGCTTCGTGAGCCCGGCCGTCAGGGCGTATCGACCCGCGTGGAACAGCTGGGCCGAGATGGCCCCACCCGCCTCGTGGACTGCGGCGACGGCCCGCCGGAATCGCGCGTCGTCGGCCTCCTGCCCGAGGACGGCGTAGTCCTCGCCGCCGCGACCCTCGGAGTTGACCGCGAGGCCACCCGTGATGACGAGGTCGGCGCCGCCCTCGACGCGCTCCTGGTAGAAGCGCGCGAGCGCCGCCCCGCCGTCGTCCTTCACCTCGAGCCCGGTGTGCATGCTGCCCACGACCACGCGGTGCGACAGCCGGAGCGAGCCCAGCGACCAGGGCCGTCGGGTCAGCTCGAGCGCGGACGAGCCCGAGAGAGTGGGCTCAGGACCCGAGGGCTCAGGATCCGAGACCTCAGGAGGCGTCGGAGCCACCGAGCACCGCGTCACGAAGGGGGCTCGTCGTGTCGGCCCAGAACGGCGGCGCGATCACGGTCAGGCCGCCGTCGACCGACAGCGTCTGGCCGGTGATGTAGCCCGCCTTCTCGGACAGGAGGAAGTCGACGGCGTCGGCGACGTCGTCGGCGGTGCCCTTGCGCTGCAGCGGGATCTTCTCGAGCACGGTCTCCATCGGCGCCATGCCCGGCACGGAGTTGTAGAAGTAGTCGAGCGAGTCGGTGTCGATGAGCCCGCCGTTGACGGCGTTGACCGTGATTCCGCGCGGGCCGAACTCGGTCGCCATGAACTTCACGTAGGCCTCGTTGGCGGCCTTCGCCGCCCCGAGCGACGCGTAGGTGGGGAAGGCTCGCAGCGAGCCGTAGCTCGTGATCGCGACGATGCGGCCGCCGTTCGGCATGATGGCCGCCGCGGCCTGGGCACCGAGCACGAACGAGCGGATGTTCGTCGCGTAGTTGCGATCGAGGTGGTGGAGCTTCAGCTCCGACACCGGCTTGAAGGCCGACGCAGCGGCGGACGCGATGAACATGTCGAGCTTGCCGTAGGTCTCCTTGACCGTCGCGAAGACCGCGTCGATCGACTCGGGCTGCTCGACGTCGAGCTGGGCCGTGATGCCGTCCGCTCCGAGCTCGCGGATCTCGGCGAGGGTGCCCTCGGCCATCTCGGCGTTCTTCTTGTAGGTCACGACGACGTCGACGCCACGGCTCGCGAGCTTCAGCGCGAGCACCTTGCCGATGCCGCGCGAGGCACCGGTGATGAGGGCTACAGGACGGGTGGTGGAGTCAGCCAACGAGAGGCCTTTCTGCGAGGGTGTGGATCAGTAGGAGACGGCGCCGGAGACCACGGCACGACCGACGACGAGCTTCTGGATCTCGTTCGTGCCCTCCTCGAAGCGCTGCGCGCGAGCGTCGCGGTACACGCGCTCGATCTTGTTGCGCTTCCAGTAGCCCTGGCCGCCGTGGACCTGGAGGGCCTTGTCGGTGACGCGGGCGAGCATGTCGACCGCGACCATCTTCGACGCGCTGGAGAGCACACCGGCGTCGGCGCGGTCCTCCTCGTAGGCTTTCGCGGCCTCGATGACGAGGGCTCGGGCGGCCGCGATGTCGGCGTAGTTCTCGGCCAGGTAGAACTGGATCGCCTGGCGGCTCGACAGCCTCTTGCCGAAGGTCTCGCGACGGTTGGCGTACTCGACGGCGAGCTGCTGGGCGCGCTCGGCGAGGCCGACGGCGCTCATGGCGACCGAGACGCGGCTCGGCAGGAGGAACCCGCCGAGGGCGACCTTGAGGCCGTCGCCCTCCTCGCCGAGGAGGGCCGACGCCGGCACCGGGGTCTCGGTGAAGCGCAGGATCGCGTGGTCCGTGCCGCGCACGCCCATCGTGTCGCTGTCGTCGATGACCTCGGCGCCCGGAAGCCCGGTGTTCGGCATGAGGAAGGCGACGAAGCCGTCGGGAGCGGTGGACCCCTCGATCCGGGCGGCGATGAGCCAGTAGTCGCACTTCACGCCGAAGGTGATGAGGTGCTTCTCGCCGTTGAGGTACCAGGTGTCGCCCTCGAGGCGGGCCGTGGTGCGGAGATCCTGCCCGGTGCCGGCCGTGGCTTCGGTGAGCGTGAAGGCGACGAGCTTCGTGCCCGCGATGGAGGGCTTGACGACCTCCTCCAGCTGCTCAGGGGTGGCGAAGGGGACCATGGCGCGCCAGGTGCCGTTGATGACGTGCACGAGCATGCGGATGGATGCGTGCGAGCGCGACACGATCTCCATCAGCTCGAGGTAGCGCGAGAACGGGATGCCTCGGCCGCCGAGTTCGACGGGGGCTGCGAGCGAGAGGTATCCGCGGTCGCGCAGCTCGGGCAGGAGCCGGTCGGGCACCTGCCCGGTGGCCTCGATCTCGTCGGCGTACGCCTCGCCCGGGCCCTCGACCCAGGCGGTGATGTCGGCCTTGATCGCCTGGAAGTCGGCCTCGTCGAAATCGGCGGCCGTCGCGGCGGCGGTGGTGGTCATCTCTACTTCTCCTTGACGGTGGTGCCGGCGGCGGCGGACTCGGCGGACGACGCGGCGACCAGCTCGGCCGCGATGTCGCGCAGGACGTTCTTCTGGACCTTGCCGACGACGTTGCGCGGGATCTCGTCGATGAACTCGAGGCGCTCGGGCCAGTAGTACTTCGACACGCCCGCGTCGCCGAGGTACTTCTGCATCGCGGCGAACTCGAGGTGGGCGTCGGGCTTGGCTGCCACGACGAAGGCGCAGGCGCGCTCGCCCAGTCGCGGGTCGGGCATGGCGACGATGGCGGCGTCGGTGATCATCGGGTGCTGGTACAGGAGGTTCTCGATCTCGACCACGGGGATCTTCTCGCCGCCGCGGTTGATGACGTCCTTCACGCGCCCGGTGATGTGCAGGAAGCCCTTCTCGTCGACCTTCGCGAGGTCGCCGGTGCGGTACCAGCCGTCGCTCGTGAAGACGTCGTCGGTGAGGTCGGGACGGTCGAGGTAGCCGCCGAACATCGTCGGCGAGTGCAGCTCGTAGTTGCCCTCGGTGCCTCGGGGCAGCTCGACGCCCTCGTCGTCGACGATCCGCAGCCGGATTCCGGGGAGCGGCTTGCCGTCGCTCCCCCAGGCGTCCTCCGGCGCGTCGAACGGCGTCGAGAGCGCGCCGAGACAGGTCTCGGAGGTGCCGAACGCGCCGAGCACGCTCGTGGCGAGCACGGTCGTCGCCTTCTGCGCGAGGGCGCGCGGCACCGCGGCGCCGGTGGCGACGAAGATCCGGAGGGACTCAGGAGCCCGGGCGCCCGCCTCGACCGCGTCGACCAGGTCGGTGAGGAACGGCGTGGCGCACTGGACGAACGTCGCTCCACCCTGCGCGAACGCCTGGTTCAGCGAGATCTGGGCGTCCCACACCGGCTGGATGACGCTCGCGACGCCCAGGCGCCACGAGAGCAGCATGCCGTAGAGGAAACCGGTCTGGTGCGCGAGCGGCGACGGGATGTAGATGCGGTCGTCGGTGGTGAGCCCGAGGTGCGCCACCTCCATCGCCGTGGCGAGGCCGAGCGTGCGGTGCGGGTGCTGGACGCCCTTCGGCTCGCCCGTGGTGCCGGAGGTGAACAGGAGTTGGCACACGTCGTCCGGCTTCGGCGCCCGCTCGCGGATGAGCCCCTGGTCGGGCGTGACCGCGGCGAGGGCGAGGTCGTAGTAGCGCCAGTTCCACTCCGACGCCTCGACCCGGGCGGCGACCGCCTGCGGGATCGGCGTGACGTCGCTGTGGGCGCCGGCGTCGCCGCGGCTCTCCGAGCGCAGCACGACCACGTGCTCGAGGGCGAGGCGGCGCTTCTGCGCCTTCGCCTCGTCGATGACGTCGAGCAGCTCGATCGCCGGCCGGCGACGGCGGAAGACGTTGGGCAGGAACACGACGCGGGCGCGCGACCGCGACAGCGTCATCGTGGTCTCGCGCGGGCCGAACACCGGCATGATCGGGGTGGCGACGGCGCCGATCTGGACGGTGCCGAGCGTGATCGCGACGAACTCCTTCCAGTTCGGCAGCTGCATGGCCACCGACTCGCCCTTCTGGACGCCGAGTTCGAGCAGGAGCTGCGACACGCGGTCCGCTTCGTCCTGCAGTTCGCGCCAGGTCGTGGTCACGGGCTCGACCCCGCCGACCTCGATCACGGCGGGCTCGTCGGGCTGCGACTCGGCCAGAGCGCGGACCTTCTCGCTGAGCACGAGCGGATCGGCATCGACGCCCTGGAGCTCGAGCGGAGCCTCCTGCAGCGAGGCCTCCTCGCTCAGCTCGTCGCGTTCGAACTCGACGTTCTCGGCGCTCTCGAGGCTCTTCGGGTCGCCCATGTCGAGGTCGAGACCGATGGAGGTCATGGCCTCGAGGAAGGTGGGATACGAGATGCGGTAGGCGCGCGGGTAGGTGAGCGACGTTGCTCCGACCGCCCTGGTCGCCGCGATCGCGAGCGACATGAGCACCCGGTGGTCGTTGAACGACGACAGCGGTGCGCCCGTGAGCGGGCCCGACGCGCCGGTGACCCGCAGCTCGTCGTGGGTCTGGTCGGCCGAGCCGCCCAGGTTGTTGAGCTGGAGCATGGCCGAGACGCGGTCGCTCTCCTTGAGCCGGATGTGCCCGACGTTTCGGAACGTCGAGGTGCCCTCGGCGAAGGTCGCCATGGTCGACAGGATCGGCAGGAGGTCGGGGATCGGCTGGCAGTCGATGTCGATGGCCTTGAGTGGCTTGCCGTCGCTGGTGATGCGGACGAAGCCGGTCTTCTCGTCGATCGAGAACGGCACGCCCATCGCCGTGGAGAGGTCGAGGAACTCGGACTCGGGGTGGTCGGTCTCGCTCGTCAGATGCGTGCGGAGGCCCTTGAAGAGCACGTCGGAGGGGTGGATCGCGGCCGCCGCGATGCCGAACGCGGCCGAGCCGATGTCGGCCGGGATCACGTAGTCGTGCGGCGTGGCAGTCTGGTTCGCCGGGATGTGGAAGGTCAGCCAGTCGTCGGAGTGGGTGACCTCGAGCCCCCACATGCGCATCATGCGGATCGTCAGGTCGACGTAGGGCTGCTCGTTGAGCGTGCCGCCGGTGATGTGGATCGTGGTGTCGGTCTGGGCGAACGGCGCGACCAGGAGCAGACCGGAGATCCACTGGCTGAGCGTGCCGGCGATCGACACGTCGCCGCCGAGGGGTCGGCCCGGCTGGACGTGCACCGGAGGGCGGTCCTCGTCGGCGTCGAGGGTCACGCCCATCTGCTTGAGCGAGTCGAGCAGGGCCTTGATCGGCCGGCGACGGAAGTACTTCATGCCCGTCAGGGTCATCGGCTGGTCGGCGAGCGATGCGAGGCCCACCATGAAGTAGAGCGTCGTGCCGGAGGAGCCCATGTTGAGCAGGCCCTCGGCGCCCTTCGAGCCGTGGTCGACGACGTCGGTGGCCTTGTACGGGCCGCCCTCGACGATGTACGTGCCGTCCTTGATGGTGATCTTCGTGCCGAGGGCGCGGAGCGTGCCGACGGTCCACTCGACCTGACGGGTGGTGGAGACGCCGGTGATGACGGAGCGGCCGGGAGCGAGGGAGGCCAGGACGAGAGCGCGGTGGGCGTGGTACTTCGACACCGGGATGTCGAGTTCGCCTTCGAGTCGGGTTGATGTTCCGCGGACGACCAGTTGCATCGCGTATGCCTCCCTAGCTAGCACCGACGGGCTTCGTGAGCCTGCGCCGCCCAAAAGGTTAGTCCACGACCGAAGACTGCACGGCGCGCAGGAGCGTGTTTCGAGCGACGCTCGCAAAGTCGTGAGACACCCTGCAAAAACGGCGCCCCTTCTTCGGAGGATATGGACTTGCCGTGTGCCGCGTACCCCGGTGCCCTGGCACGATGGGCGGATGAACCCCTCGCCGGAGATCGAGTTCTCACGCTCGCCGCGCTCGACGCTGGGCATCGAGTGGGAGCTCGCGCTCGTCGATCGGACCTCGGGCGAGCTGGCACCGCACGCGCCTCGGATCCTGAGCGCCCTCCGTCACCTCAACGACGACGGCGATCGGGTCACGAAAGAGCTGCTTACGAACACCGTCGAGGTGGTGAGCGGAGTGCACGAGCGGGTGGCCGACGCCGTCGCCGACCTCGAGGGCACCATCGCCGCTGTGCGCGACGAGGCCGAGCCGCTCGGGGCCGACCTCCTCTGCGCCGGCACCCACCCGTTCAGCCAGTGGTTCCAGCAGGAGGTGACGCCCGACTCCGAGCGCTACGAGACCCTCATCGACCGGACGCGCTGGTGGGGACGTCAGATGATGATCTGGGGCGTGCACGTGCACGTGGGGATCGACGATCGCCGGAAGGTGCTGCCGATCCTGAACGCCCTGCTGACCTACGTGCCGCACTTCCAGGTGCTGACGGCCTCGAGCCCGTTCTGGGTCGGCGAGGCCACGGGGTACGCGTCGAACCGGGCGATGATGTTCCAGCAGCTGCCCACGGCCGGTCTGCCGCCGCAGTTCGACGACTGGGGCGAGTACGAGGCGATGGTGGGCGACATGACTCGCACCGGGGTGATCGACGACCACAGCGAGCTGCGCTGGGACCTCCGGCCGTCACCGAAGTGGGGAACGCTCGAGGTGCGGGTGTTCGACGGCATCTCGACGGTCGCCGAGGTGGGCTCGATGGCGGCGCTCGTCCAGTGCCTCGTCGACGACTTCTCGGAGCGACTCGACAGGGGCGAGGAGCTGCCCAGGATGCCGTCGTGGTTCGTCCGCGAGAACAAGTGGCGCGCCGCTCGCTACGGCCTCGAGTCGATCGTCATCCAGAACGCCGCCGGCGACGAGCGGCTCGTGACGGACGACCTCGTCGACCTGCTGGGCCGGCTCGAACCTGTCGCCCACCGCCTGGGCTGCGTGCCCGAGCTCATGGGCGTGAACACGATCGTCGAGCACGGCGCCTCGTACCAGCGGCAGCTGGCGGTCGCCGCGCGCAGCGACGGCAGCCTCAAGGCCGTCGTGGCGCACCTCGTGGCCGAGCTGCGCGACGGCGTCGCCGGGGCCTAGGGCGCGTCCCTCAGAGGGCGAGGTACGACCGGTCGAACGCGGCGAGGTCGGTCACGCCCGAGAGCATCATGGCCACGTGCAGCTCCTCGCGGAGCGCCTCCATCAGCCGCGCCACGCCTTCCGCGCCCTCGGTGAGGGCCCGGGCGGCGGGGCGACCGACGAGCACGGCGTCGGCTCCGAGCGCGAGGCCGCGGAAGGCGTCCTCCCCTGAGCGGATGCCGGAGTCGACCCACACCGGCACGCGGCCAGCGACGGCGTCGACGACGCGGGGCAGGGCCCACGCGGTGGTGACGGCGGCGCCGAGCTGCCGCCCGCCGTGGTTCGAGACGATGATCCCGGCGACATCGAGGGACAGCAGGAGCTCGACGTCGGCCGTGGCCAGGACGCCCTTGACCCACACGGGCAGCGAGGTGATCGAGCGCAGCCATTCGATGTCGCCCGGCCCGAGGTCTCCGGCCTTGGCGGGCGCGCCGCCGGCGAAGTTGACCGAGGGCGGCAGGATGCGCTCCACGGCCGCCCGGAACGGGAACTCCTCGCGCGTCGGGGGCGTGTCGAGCGTGAGGACGAGCCCGAGGGCGCCCGCCCGCTCGGCCTCGCGGATGTAGGGCACGAGGTCGTCGCGCACCGGGGGGACATAGACCTGGGCGTAGAAGGGTGCACCGTCGGAGGGCAGATCGCCGACGGCGGTCGCGCTGTTCGACGAGAAGACCAGGAGCGAACCCGAGTCGGCCGCGCCGCGCGAGGTGGCGCGTTCACCCTCGGGATGCACGAAGGTCTGGCTCGCCCACGGCGCCACGACGATCGGGCTGCTGAAGCTCAGGCCCGTGTGGGTCCAGGCGGTCGAGACCGCCGTCGAGTCCCGGAGCATCCGGGGCACGATGTCGATGCCCTGCCACGCTGCGACGTTCCGCGCACCCGCGGTGCCGTTGTAGCCCTCGATGAACCGCACGGCACGCGGGTCGACGGACTCCGGCCAGGCGAAGTCCTCAGCGACGTACGGGAGAGCGGCCACGGCGGCGGGTCAGCGGCCGAGGAACTTCTGCAGGCTGGCGAGCTCCTCCTCGGTGGGTGCGGGCTTCGCTCCCCCACGGCCGCCGAGGCCGAAGCCGGAGCCGCCCGCCGGGGCCGCTGCAGGCTGAGCCCGCTCGCCGGCCGCGATGCGAGCGTTCTCCGCGGCGCGCTTGGCCGGGTTGCCCGCCTTCGAGCCCTTCTTCTTCGCCACCTGCTTGCGGCCGCCGTAGCTCGCACCGGGGATGGGGCCCATGCCCGGCACCTGCGGGACGCCGCCCTTGGCGACCGTCTTCATCATCTTCGCGGCCTGCTCGAAGCGGTTGACGAGCTGGTTCACGTCCGTCACGGTCATGCCCGAGCCGCGGGCGATGCGGAGCCGGCGCGACCCGTTCAGCAGCTTGGAGTTCGCGCGCTCCTGCGGGGTCATCGACTGGATGATCGCCTCGGTGCGCGTGATCTCGCGCTCGTCGAAGTTGTCGAGCTGCTCGCGCATGCCCTTGGCACCCGGGAGCATGCCGAGCATGCCCTTGATCGAGCCCATCTTGCGCAGCTGCTGCATCTGCTTGAGGAAGTCGTCGAGGGTGAAGCTGTCGGTCGCGAACTTCTCCGCGATCTCGGCGGCCTCCTTCTCGTCGAACGCGCTCTGCACCTGCTCGATGAGGGTGAGGATGTCGCCGAGGTCGAGGATACGGCTCGCCATGCGGTCGGGGTGGAACGGCTCGAAGTCGTCGAGCGTCTCGCCCGTCGACGCGAACATGATCGGGCGGCCCGTGACGCTCGCGACGCTGAGCGCCGCACCGCCTCGCGCGTCGCCGTCGAGCTTCGTGAGCACGACGCCGGTGAAGTCCACACCGTCTTGGAAGGCCTTGGCGGTGGCCACGGCGTCCTGACCGATCATCGCGTCGATGACGAACAAGACCTCGTCGGGGTCGACCGCCTTGCGGATGTTCGACGCCTGCTTCATGAGGTCGGCGTCGACGCCGAGTCGACCGGCGGTGTCGACGATGACCGTGTCGTACTGCTTGTCTTCGGCGAACTTCACGCCGTTCTTCGCGACCTTCACCGGGTCGCCGACGCCGTTGCCGGGCTCCGGCGCGAAGACGGGAACGCCCGCCTGCTCGCCGACGACCTGGAGCTGCGTCACGGCGTTGGGGCGCTGGAGGTCGCTGGCCACGAGGACGGGCGTGTGCCCCTCCTTCTTCAGCCACTTGGCGAGCTTGCCCGCGAGCGTCGTCTTGCCCGCGCCCTGGAGGCCGGCGAGCATGATCACCGTGGGCGGACGCTTCGCGAACTCGAGGCGGCGCTGCTGACCGCCGAGGATCGTGATGAGCTCTTCGTTGACGATCTGCACGACCTGCTGGGCCGGGTTCAGCGCCTTGTTGACGTCGTCGCCGAGGGCACGCTCGCGGATCGCGCCGGTGAACGCCTTGACGACGTCGAGCGAGACGTCGGCGTCGAGCAGGGCGCGACGGATCTCGCGGACGGTCCCGTCGACGTCGGCGGGTGAGAGCTTGCCCTTGCCGCGCAGGTTGGTGAGGGTCTGCGCGAGGCGGTCGGAGAGCGATCCAAAAGTGGCCATGATCCGACCATCTTAACCGACGCGTCCGTGCGTGCCCGGCGCGCGATCGCCGACGGCGAAAGCCGTGGCGCCGAGGTTTCTGTACTGCGTCTACTTATCAGTTACAGTGTCGGCATGACGACGATGCGCCTCGGACTCTCCGGCCCGCCCCTCGACTACGACGAGGGCTACGCCCTGCAGCGTCGCCTCCACGACGAGGTGGTCGCAGGAGCAGCGGACAGCCACCTCGTCCTCTGCCAGCACGCCGACGTCTACACCGCCGGCCGCCGCACCGAGCCCTCCGACCTCCCCCGCGACGGAAGCCCGGTCGTCGATGTCGACCGCGGCGGCCGCATCACCTGGCACGGGCCGGGCCAGCTCGTGGCGTACCCGATCGTGCGCCTGCCCGAACCGCTCGACGTGGTCGCCTACGTGCGGTCGCTCGAGCAGGTCGTGATCGACACCTGCGCGGTGTTCGGCGTCGACGCCGAGCGCGTCGAGGGCCGCAGCGGCGCCTGGATCCGGCGCCCGTTCCGCGACGAGAAGGTCGGCGCCATCGGCATCCGCGTCGCGAACGGCGTGACGATGCACGGGATCTCGCTCAACTGCGACAACAGCCTCGAGCCGTACGGCGCGATCGTCGCGTGCGGCATCGCGGACGCCGGGGTGACCACGCTCAGCAGGGTCCTCGGCCGCAGGGTCTCGCCCGGCGACGTCGTCGACACTCTGGAGGCGCACCTCGACGCGTACCTCGCGACTCTCGCCGAGCGGCGCCGCGACGGTCACGCCGCCGACGGACGGCAGGCGCAGACGGCTCTCGTGGGCGGGCGGGCATGAGCGCGGGCCCGGACGGCCGCCGGCTCCTGCGCCTCGAGGCCCGCAACGCGGCCACCCCGATCGAGAAGAAGCCGGCGTGGATCCGCACCACGGCGAAGCAGGGGCCCGAGTTCCGTGAGCTCACCGCGCTGGTGACCGACAAGAAGCTGCACACCGTCTGCCAGGAGGCGGGCTGCCCCAACATCTACGAGTGCTGGGAGGACCGCGAGGCGACCTTCCTCATCGGAGGGTCGCAGTGCACGAGGCGGTGCGACTTCTGCCAGATCGACACCGGGCGCCCGTCGCCGCTCGACCGCGCCGAGCCCCGGAAGGTCGCGGAGTCGGTGCGCGAGATGGGCCTGCGCTACGCGACGGTCACCGGCGTCGCGCGCGACGACCTCGACGACGAGGGGGCGTGGCTCTACGCCGAGACGATCCGCGAGGTGCACCGGCTGAACCCTGGCACGGGCGTCGAGATCCTGGTGCCCGACTTCTCGGGCCGCCCCGAGCTGCTCGGCCTGGTCTTCGACGCCGCGCCCGAGGTCTTCGCCCACAACGTCGAGACGGTGCCGCGCATCTTCCGCAGGATCCGGCCGGCGTTCACCTTCGAGCGCTCTCTCGACGTGCTGCGACAGGGGCGCGACGCGGGGCTCGTCACGAAGTCGAACCTGATCCTCGGCATGGGCGAGGAGTACGGCGAGGTGATCGACGCCCTCGAACGCCTCCGCGACGCGGGCACCGACATCATCACGCTGACGCAGTACCTCCGGCCGTCGCCGCGACACCTGCCGGTCGCCCGCTGGGTGCGGCCAGAGGAGTTCGTCGACTTGCGCGAGATCGCCGAGGACATGGGGTTCAGCGGCGTGCTCGCGGGGCCGCTGGTGCGCTCGTCGTACCGGGCCGGGCGCCTCTGGGCCAGCACGATGCAGGCGCGGGGCCGCGAAGTGCAGGAGCCGCTGCGTCACCTGCTCGAGGCCGCTCCCGGCCGCCAGGCGGTCTAGCCCCGGTCGGCTTTCAGCCGATCAGGTTCTGCACGAAGACGTGCGGCGTGAAGCCGGTGAGGTCGCCGATGCCCTCGCCCTGGCCGACGAGCTTGATCGGGATGCCCGTCTGCTCCTGCACGGCGAGCACGAATCCGCCGCGCGCCGAACCGTCGAGCTTCGTGAGCACGAGCCCGGTGACGCCCGCGTGCTCGATGAAGGCCTCCGCCTGCGCCAGGCCGTTCTGCCCCGTCGTCGCGTCGAGCACGAGAAGCACCTCGGCGATCTCCGTCTGCTTCTCGACGACCCGCTTGATCTTGCCGAGCTCGTCCATGAGCCCGCCCTTGGTGTGGAGGCGGCCGGCGGTGTCGATGATGACGATCTCGATGCCCTCGCGGACGGCCTTCTCGACCGTCTGATAGGCGACCGACGCGGGATCCTGCCCCTGCGCCTGCGGCTTGACGATCGACACGCCGGCGCGCTCGGCCCAGGTGCCGAGCTGCTCGACCGCGGCCGCGCGGAACGTGTCGGCGGCGCCGACGACGACCGAGCGGTCGAAGTTGCGCAGGAACTTCGCGAACTTGCCGATCGTCGTCGTCTTGCCGACGCCGTTGACGCCGACGACCAGCACGACCGCCGGGCGGTTCGACAGCTTGAGCGTCGGGTCGAGCTTCGACAGGCGCTCCTCCAGCGTCTCGCGGAGCATGCGGCGCAGGTCGGCTGGGTCGGTCGTGTTGTACCGAGCGACCTTCTCGCGGAGCTCGTCGGTCACCTGCTCGGTCACGTCGGGGCCGAAGTCGGCGCCGATGAGGGAGGTCTCGAGGTCGTCCCACGTCGAGTCGTCGATGGTCTTGCGGCCGAACACGCCGCGGAGAGCGCCCGAGAGCGACCAGGGATTTGCCATGGGTGCAACTTTAGCCGGGCGGCCTTCGCATCCTGCGCCCTCGGCTAGACTGGCCGTGTTGAAGGGGAGTATTCCTCTCGCGGCGCACTCGTCAATACGGATCAGATCGACCTGGTCCCGGGTGCGTCGGCCCAGGCCTCGCCCCGCGAGTCCGCGGCGGAAGAGACCTTCGGTACCCGAGCGCGCAGTGTGCGCGCCGACCGAAGGAGACCGCATGGAGACCCCGTTCTGGATCTGGCTGCTGACGATCCTGTTCGTCCTCGGCCTGCTGATCTTCGACTTCTACAGCCACGTCCGCACGCCGCACGAGCCGACCATCCGCGAGTCGGCCACCTGGTCGATCGTCTACATCGGCATCGCCGTGGCGTTCGGCGTCGGTGTCGGGCTGACGAGCGGCTGGGACCTCGGCGGGCAGTACTTCGCCGGGTGGATCACCGAGAAGGCGCTCAGCGTCGACAACCTGTTCGTCTTCCTCATCATCATGACGAGCTTCGCGGTGCCACGGATCTACCAGCAGAAGGTGCTGCTCGTCGGCATCGCGATCGCCCTCGTCTCGCGCGGGCTCTTCATCGCCGTGGGCGTGACGATCATCGAGAACTTCTCGTGGGTCTTCTACCTGTTCGGCGCCCTGCTGTTCTGGCTGGCGTACAGCCAGGTGCGAGGCGGGCACGACGACCACTCGGGCGATGGCGACAGCCGGCTCATCCGGATCCTGCGTCGCGTGATCCCCACCTCGCCCGACTACGACGGGCAGAAGCTCACCACGAAGGTCGGCGGCCGACGGCTCTTCACGCCGCTGCTGCTGGTGATGCTGGCGATCGGCTTCACCGATGTGCTCTTCGCCCTCGACTCGATCCCGGCGATCTTCGGTCTGACGCAGGATGCGTTCATCGTCTTCACGGCGAACGCCTTCTCACTCCTCGGCCTCCGGCAGCTGTACTTCCTCATCTCGGGGCTGCTCGAGCGGCTGGTGTATCTGGCGCAGGGGCTCGCCGTGATCCTGGCGTTCATCGGAGTAAAACTGGTCTTCCACGCGTTGCACGTGAACGAAGTACCCTGGATCAACGGCGGCCACTCCGTCGAGTGGATCCCCGAGATCCCGATCTCCGTCTCGCTCGGCTTCATCGTGCTGACGATCCTGGTGGCCACCGTCCTCAGCCTGCGGAAGTCGAGCAGAGACCGAGCAGACGAAGACCAGCGCGCCGAGGTCGCCGCGCGACGAAAGAGCGCCTCGTGACCGTCCTGCGGCAAGAGGCGCGACACCGCGCCTCACCGGCGCACACGACGTCGAGCGATCGACGAGAACGGACGACATGCGCCTCGAACTGATCCGCCACGGACAGACCGACTGGAACCTCCACGACCAGCTGCAGGGCTCGTCCGACATCCCGCTCAACGACACAGGCCGCGAGCAGGCCCACCGCGCCGCGCTCCTCCTCGCCCCCTACGAGTGGTCGGCGATCGTCTCGTCGCCGCTGATGCGAGCCCGCGAGACCGCCGAGATCATCGCGGCCGAGCTCGGCATCGAGCTGGGCGCCGCCTACCCCGAGCTGATCGAGCGCGACTACGCGTCGCGCGAGGGCACCGTCGCCACCACGAAGATCCCCGACGAGCCGAACGAGTTCTTCCCCGACATCGAGCCGCGCGGGGCCGTCGCCGAGCGCGGGCTCGCCGCGATCGCCGACATCCGCGACAGTCGGCTGCCACTCGACGGCGACGGCGCGAACATCGCCGTCGTCTGCCACGGCACCATCATCCGGTTCACGCTCTCGGCGCTGCTCGGCCGCGAGGTCGGGCACATCCACAATGCGGCGGCGAACCAGATCGAGTGGCGCGACGGCCGCTGGCACGTCCTGTCGATCAACGACGAGCCGGTCGACTCGCTCGCCGACGCCGTCGACGAGACCGTCTCGGTCGTCGGCGACCAGGGCTAGCTCGCTCCTCGTCCCGTGGGCCGTCCCGGCCCCTCCCCCGCGACAAAACGCGACACCTGCGACGTCCTCGTGCGTCGCACGTGTCGCGTTTTGTCGCGCCAAGGCAATGGGGCGCAGGATCAGAGGTGGCGGCCCGGGCGGGCGGGCGGCGCCCACTGCGGCACGGGCGGCGGCCCCGGCGGAAGCTGCGGCTGAGGCCACTGCTGCGCGGGCGGGCCGGACTGCTGGGGCTGGGCGTGCGGCTGCGGCCACGCCGGCGCGGGCCACGCCCCGACGGGCACCTGCTGCCCTGGCGGGCCGGGAGGCGGCAGCGGGGGCCCGCCGAACGGCGGCGGCGCGAGCCACCAGGCGACCGGCAGCTGGAACGCCCACCGCGCGCGGCGCGCGACCTTGATCCAGATCAGGCCCGTGCCGACGATCACGCCCGGATAGACGACGAAGACGACGATCGGTGCGAGCAGCAGCAGGTACCGCTTCAGCGCGGGCTCCTGCAGCAGCCCCGCGCCGCCGTCCCAGAGGCCGTGGGCGAGCGCGACGCCGAGGTACGCGATCACGACGCGCCCTGTGATCCTGAACCGGCCGTTCTTCGACGCCGAGAACAGCGCGGCGCCGAAGAGCGCCGTGTAGAGCGGGTGCAGGAGCGGCGTGAGAACCGCCCGGGTCGGCACCAGTACCAGCGCGGCCCCGATGTGCGTGAGATGCAGCTGCGGCGGCGGGTTCGAGTAGAAGTTGTAGGCGTAGGCCAGGTCTTCCATGGCGGCGAAGCCGAGTCCGACTGCGCCGCCGAGGAAGAGCCCGTTGCGCATCGACTTGTCGGACAGCCCCTTGGAGATGAGGACGACCGCGAGGATCTTCGCGAGCTCTTCCGAGATGCCGGCGAGGAAGAGCACGATGACGCTCGTCTTGCCGTCGACCCCGGGAGCCGCCTTGGTGAGCAGCGAGTCGAAGGTCGAGCCGAGGGTCACGGCGACGAGGCCGCCGAGGCCGAAGGCGAGCAGGAGCCGGGACAGGCTCACGGTGTCGCGCGGCCCCAGCCGGTAGGCCATCGTGTAGATGAACGAGGCGGCGACGGTGACCGAGCCGACGACGAGCGCGATGGTGACGTCGGCGCCGTTGTGGAGCAGGAGCGCGCCGACGACGAGGAGGTACACGAAGAGGACCGCGCCTGCTCCGGCGATCCAGAGACCGCCGAATCGGCCGATCCACTTCTTCGCCGGCTGCTCGGCAGGCACCCAGATGGGCGGTGGCCAGTATCCCCTCACCCTCGAAGGCTACCCGGCCGCGTCTGTGAGCGCGCCGCCCCGTTCGGGTGGGAGCCCTACGAGGCGGCCTGCGCCCGCTCGGCCTCCGAGACGACGCGTTGGCCGACGACGGCCGAGACGCCGTCCTGCCGCATGGAGACGCCGTAGAGGGCGTCGGCGATCTCCATCGTCCGCTTCTGGTGCGTGATGACGATGAGCTGACTGTTCTCGCGGAGGTCCTGGAAGATCGTCAGGAGCCGGCCGAGGTTGGCGTCGTCGAGCGCCGCCTCGACCTCGTCCATGATGTAGAACGGCGAGGGCCGCGCCTTGAAGATGGCGATGAGCAGCGCCACGGCTGCCAGCGACCGCTCGCCGCCGGACAGCAGCGAGAGGCGCTCGATCTTCTTGCCCGCGGGCTTCACCGTGACCTCGATGCCCGTCTCGAGGAGGTTCTCCGGGTCGGTCAGCTGGATCGACCCCGACCCGCCCGGGAACAGGATCGGGAAGACGCGGTTGAACGCCTCCTTCGTGTCGTCGAACGCCGACTGGAAGATGGCCTGCATCTTCTCGTCGATCTCAGCGATGATCTCGAGGAGGTCCTTGCGGGTCTCGGTGAGGTCGGTGAGCTGGTCGGTGAGGAACTTGTGCCGCTGCTCCAGCGCCGCGAACTCCTCGAGCGCGAGCGGGTTGACCCGGCCGAGCTGCGCGAGGGTGCGTTCGGCCTTCGCGAGGCGGGCCTTCTGCTCCTTGCGGTCGTACGGGAGCGGAAGGGCGTCGGGGTCGTCGTCGGTGGCCGCAGGGATTCCGACCTCGGGACCGTATTCATCGACCAGAACCGACTCGACCAGACCCAGCTCGGATCCGGCACGCTCGAGCAGGCTCGACAGGTGGAGCTTCTTCTCGTAGATCTCCATCTCGAGGCCGTGCACGTTCTCGGTGACGGCGTGCAGGCGCTCGCGAAGGGTGCGTTCCTCCGCGCGGAGCGTCGCGAGCTCGGCGTTCTGCGTCGACCGCTCGCTCTCGCGCGCGGCGAGGACTCCCCTCGCCTCGGAGACCGAGCGGTCGACGGCGTCGAGCACCGAGGGCAGGGCGTCGAGGACGCGGGTCGTCGCGGCCATCTGCCGCTGGCGGATGACCGTCTGGCGCGCGTGCTCCTCGGCGGCGGCGCGCTGCTCGTCGAGCTGCCGCTGCAGGTCTTTGGCGCGCGACACCTCGGCGCGCACCCGCTCGCGGATCGTCTCGAGCTGGATCCGCTTCTCGATCTCGACGCCGCGCGCGTTCTCGACCTCGGCGAGGACGCCGTCGCGGGCCGACACATCGAGAATCGGCCGCGGCTGCGCCGAGTACTCCTCGTGCGCGCTGACGGCAGCCTGGACGGCGCGCTCGGCCTGGTGCACGTTCTCGGCGGAGGCCTGGAGAGCCGTCGCGAGGCGCTCGGTTTCGGCCTCGGCGGCGTCGAGCGCCGCGCGGAGGCGGCTGGCGCGCTGGTCGTGGGCCGCCCTGCGGGTCTCCTCCTCGCGGGCGGCGGTCGCCGCGGCCTTCGCGGCCGTGCGGGCCTCCGAGTTGGCCTCACGAGCCGCGGCGAGTTCGTCCGCCGCGCGTTCGATCTCGATGCTGACGCCGGTGAGGGCCTCGGCCGCGGTGTCGCGCTCGGCGACGAGCTCGAGGCGCGAGCGCCCGCCGGCGGAGCCGCCGCGCACCGAATGCCCGGTCACGGCTTCGCCCGCGCGCGTGATGACCGTGAACGGGCGGCCCGACCGCGAGAGGTCGTCCGCGACCGCGTGGGCTCCGGCGAGGTCGTCGGCGATGGCGGTGAAGGCGAGGGCGCGCAGGATCCCGGGGGGTGCGGTGACGACGGAGGCGGCCGCCACGGCTCCCGCGGGGAGGCTCTGCGCCGGCTCCTGCGCCTCGGCCGGGACGTGCTCCCACACCACCTCGACGCGCCCGAGCTCTTCAGCGGTGACGTGCTCGACCGCCCCGAACGCGGAGGCCTCGGTGTCGGCGAGGACCGCGTCGGCGACGGAGCCGAGGGCGGCGGCGATGGCCACCTCGTAGCCCGGCTCGACCTGGACGTGCTCGGCCACGAGTCCCCGGACACCCGGTCGGGCGGCGGCCACGAGGGCGCTGGACGCGTCGTTCTGGTCGAGGGCCAGCGAGAGGGCGCTCGTGCGCGCCGCGAGTCCGTCGCGCTCGCGCTCGAGAGCGTGGAGACGGTCGCGGAAGGTCTCGACGTCGGCCTGCGTGGCCTGCACGCGCTCGTCGGCGAGCTGCTGTGCCGCGGCGTGGTCGATGGGCTCGGCGGGCTCTCCCGCTGCTCCTGCGCCCTCGTCGATTGCCTCGGGCGACGAGTCGAGCGCCGCGAACTCCTCTCGGCTCGACTCGCGCCTCGCCTCGGAGGCCTCGAGTGCGTTGGACTGGCGCAGCTGCTCGCCCTTGACCGCGGCGAGCTTGGAGCGGGCGACCTCGACGGCGCTGGCGAGCCGCGCCACCTCGAGGTCGTGCTGGGAGACGAGGGCGCTCTGCGCGGCGATCTCGTCGTCGAGCGAGTCGAGCGAGGCTCGGGCCGTGGCGACCTCGGCGGCGGCCTGAGCCACGGCGAGCTCGGCCTCGGCGACGCCCTCGGCGAGGCGCTCCGCTTCGTCCTGCGCGTCGGCGACCATGCCCGACGACACCGTCGAGGCGACGCCGGGGCCGTCGGCCTGCTGGGCGAGCAGGGTCAGCTTCTGGTTGGCGAGGCTCTGCAGGCTCCGCAGGCGCTCCTGGACGCTCTCGAGGCCGAAGGTGATGCGACGGGCGTCGTCGACCGCGTCGCCGACCATGGCCTGCTCGAGACGCTGCTCGCGGAGCTTGTTCTGGTCGAGCTGCTCCTGCAGGACGATGCGCTCGCTCTTCCGCTCGTTCTCGTTCTTCGACTGAGTCGTCAGCGCCTCGCGGAGGGTGACGACCTCGTCGGCGAGCAGGCGGGCCTTGGCGTCGCGGACGACGGCGGCGATGCCCTGCGCCTCGCGGGCGATCTCGGCCTGGCGCCCGAGCGGCTTGAGCTGGCGGCGGATCTCGCCCGCGAGGTCGCTCAGCCGCGTGAGGTTCGTCTGCATCGCCTCGAGCTTGCGGATCGTCTTCTCTTTGCGGCGCCGGTGCTTGAGGATGCCCGCGGCCTCCTCGATGAAGCCGCGGCGCTCCTCCGGCGTGGCGCGGAGAACCGCGTCGAGCTGCCCCTGCCCGACGATGACGTGCATCTCGCGGCCGAGGCCGGAGTCGCTCAGGAGCTCCTGCACGTCGAGGAGTCGGCAGCCCTCGCCGTTGATCGCGTATTCGCTGCCGCCGTTGCGGAACAGGGTGCGGCTGATCGTCACCTCGGTGTAGTCGATCGGCAGAGCGCCGTCGGAGTTGTCGATCGTCAGCACGACCTGCGCGCGCCCGAGAGGCCCTCGGGTCGAGGTGCCGGCGAAGATGACGTCCTCCATCTTGCCGCCGCGGAGAGTCTTGACGCCCTGCTCGCCCATGACCCAGGCGAGCGCGTCGACGACGTTGCTCTTGCCCGAGCCGTTCGGGCCGACGACGCAGGTGACACCGGGCTCGAAGGCGAAGGTGGTCGGCTGGGCGAACGACTTGAAGCCCTTGAGGGTGAGGCTCTTGAGGTACACGCCGCCCCTTCCTGACCGACCGGCCCTGCGCCGATCATCCCAGAGTAGCGGCGCGGCACCCACTTCCCCGTCATTCCGGGCCTTCGCGACGCGACCGCAGGATGACGGGGCATCGCTCTCGCGGCCGACGCGGCACTCCCCGAGCGTCGCCTACCGTGGCCGTGTCGCAGCGGATGAGCCGCTGCCGAGAGTCCTTGGGGGGACACCATGATGAAGAAGACCATCCGTCGCGCAGCCGCCACCGTCGCCGTGGCCGCGGTCGTCGCGGGGGCGGCGTTCGGCCTCGCTCCGGCGAACGCCTCGAGCCCCGTCAACCGGACGCCGAACACGCTGCCGACGAACCTGTCGCTGCAGTCGGGCCAGTACCGCATGTCGACCGGAGGGCAGTACATCCTGCGGATGCAGACCGACGGCAACCTCGTGGAGGTCGGCAACGGCCGCGCGATCTGGTCGTCGAAGACGGGCGGGCACCCGGGCGCCTACTTCAAGATGCAGACCGACGGCAACGCGGTCGTCTACACGTCGAACGGCAAGCCGCTCTGGAGCACGCAGACCGCGAAGGCGGGCGTCGAGGTCGAGGGCGAGGTCGCCGTCGGCAAGGACGGCTACTGGGTCGTGCGCCGGAACACCGGCCAGGTCGTCTGGCGCAGCCCCGGGGCGGGCACGTCGTCGATGGGCGGAGGGTACGCCGAGCTCGAGACGGGCTGGTACCTCTACAACGGCCCCGCGCAGCTGATCATGCAGTCGGACGGCAACCTCGTCTCGTACGTCAACGGCAAGGCCGTCTGGTCGAGCGGCACCTCCGGGCACGCCGGGGCGGCCGCGTTCGTCGACCCGAACGGCGACTTCGACGTCGAGGCGCTCGACGGAACGGGCCCGATCGTCTGGTTCCACCACGGCGTCGCCGGCACCTCGGGCGCCGCACTCAGCCTCTCGACGACGGGCGTCGTGACGCTCGCGCAGGGCTCGAAGGTGCTCTGGCGCTCGTAGCCAACGCCGCGGTGACCGCCCGGCTCTCGCAGCCGGGCGGTCAGCGCAGCCGCTGGCAGCGCGGACAGAAGTGACTGCCGCGGTTCATGAACGACACTCGGCGGATCGGGGTGCCGCACCGCGGGCACGGCTTCCCCTGCTGCCCGTAGGCGTTGAGGCTGTGCGCGAAGTAGCCCGACTCGCCGTTCACGTTCTTGTACTGCTCGTCGAACGACGTGCCGCCCTCGGCCAGAGCCTTGTAGAGCACCGCGCGGATCTCAAGCAGCAGCAGCGAGACGCGCCGCGCCGAGAGCGACGTGCACTGCTGCTCGAAGTGGATCTTCGACGCCCAGAGCGACTCGTCGGCGTAGATGTTGCCGATGCCCGAGACCAGGGTCTGGTCGAGCAGGGCTCGCTTCACGCCGGTCTTCCGCGCCCGCAGGCGCCGCGAGAACGCGGCGTCGTCGAAGGCCGGGTCGAGGGGGTCGCGGGCGATGTGCGCGACCTGGTGGGGAATCCTGAGAAGCCAGGGCGCAGGATCCTGCTGCCCGCCGCCCGACACCCCCTCGTCGGCCATGTCGTGCCCCAGAAGCCCCGGCCCCGAGTAGCCCGCGGCGGCGCCGTCTGCCACCGGAACGGTCTCGTCGAGCGCCATCGACCCGAAGATGCGCTGGTCGACGAACGCGACGCGCACGTGGCCGCGGGTCGGGTGAGCGAGGTCCAGCCTGATGCGCAGGAGCCGGTCGTCGGCGGCCTCGCGATCGCGCAGCAGCACCTGGCCGCTCATGCCGAGGTGGGCGACGAGCGCGGTCGACGACTCGGACGCGGGCTCGTGCGCCAGCTCGAGGGGGAACCAGAGGAACTTGCCCCGTCGCACGGCCGAGAGGATCGTCGCGCCCTGGAGCCGCGAGACGAAGTCGTTCGGCGGGCCCTCGTGGCGACGGAGCGAGCGCGGTTCGAGGACGGCGACACCCTCGACGACGGCGCCGCTCACGGCGGGATGCAGGCCGGCCCGGACGACTTCGACCTCGGGGAGCTCGGGCACCTACGAGTCGGCGCCCGGTGTCGTCGCGACGTCGGCGGATGCCGGCGAGCCGACCGTGTCGTCGGATGCGACGCCGCCCCCGGCCTGCGCTGCGGTGAGCGAGGTCCATGCCTCGAGCGCCGCCGCCATCTCGGCCATCTTCTTGCTCGACCCCTCGCCGGACGCGATGTCGTCTTTCCCGAGGCGGACGACGGCGTGGAATCGCTTGTCGTGGTCGGGGCCGGAGTCGCTGATGACGTAGTTCGGCATGCCGCGGCCAAGGGCCGAGGCCAGTTCTTGGAGGCTCGTCTTCGGGTCCATGGCGGCGCCGAAGCGGTCGGGGTCGGCGAGCAGGGGTGCGATGAGACGCATGACGAGCGCCGTGGCCTCGACGGGGCCGGCGTCGAGATAGGTCGCCCCGATGATGGCCTCGACGGTGTCGGCCAGGATCGAGTGCTTCTTGCGACCGCCCGTCATCTCCTCCCCGCGCCCGAGCCGGATGAAGGCTCCGAGGCCGATGTGACCGGCGACCTCCGCCAGCGCGACGGTCGAGACGAGACTGGCCCGCCGCTTCGCGAGGTCCCCCTCGTCGAGGTCGGGGTTCTCGCGGAACAGCATGACCGTGACGGCCTGCCCGAGGATCGAGTCGCCGAGGAACTCGAGGCGCTCGTTGTTGCCGATGCCGCCGTGCTCGTACGCGTACGAGCGGTGCGTGAGGGCGAGCTCGAGCAGGTCGGGCGAGACATCCACGCCGAGCGTGGACAGAAGTTCAGCCCGGTCGGGCCCGCTCTCGAGGGAGGCGGAACCTGACACGGGCTGACTCATGACGAGGAGCTTACCGACCGGAGTCGGACGCGGCTCAAACGTCGGCGACCTTGCGGCCCTTGTACTCCAGGTACAGGGCGGTGCCGGCGCTGTCTTCGACGACCTTGGCGCGGTGCGGGAGGCTGTAGACGGTCTTGCCGCCCTCGACGCTCTTGACGAGCGTGACGGGCGCGGCCTTCCACTGCGAACGGCGGGCGTGCGTGTTGGCGCGCGACTGCTTGCGCTTCGGAACTGCCATGTCTGTCTCTGCTTTCGTATCGGTGGTGCTCGGTGCACGCGGAGGCTCTCGCCTCCCGCACACGACTAATCGGTGGGCTTGGAGTCCGTGTCGGCCTGCAGGCTGTCGCCTGCGAGCTGGGCGAGCGCCGACCAGCGAGGATCGAGCACTTCACGGGGGTGGTAGTCGACCAGATCTTCGATGCGCTCGCCCGTTTCGGGGTCGAGACCAGGGCAGTCTGGCCGGCAAACCGGTTGGAAGGGCAGTGACAGGACCACCGCATCTCGGACGACCGGTTCAAGATCCACGTGATCGTCTTGAACCTGGTAGTCGAAACCTTCCTCGTCAGAATACGCGAAAAGCTCCGCGAAATCGACTTCGACACCCTCTTCGATCGGCTTGAGGCATCGGCTGCACTCGCCGACGGCGGTTCCGGAGACGTGCGCGGAGGCCAGGATGCCGTCGTGGAGGCTCTCCAGGCGCAGGTCGAGCTCGAGGGTCGAGCCCTCGGGCACGGCGATCACGCCTTCGCCGAGCTTTGTCGGCACGACGACGTCGAGATCGGTCTGGCGCATCTCGCCCGGGCGGCGCATGAGGTCCAGCACACCGACGGTGTACGGGGTCTTTTCGAAATGAGACACGAGCGACGATTGTACGCCCCGCAGGGCCTCCCCCGGCAGAGTCGGGCGGGGATCGTGCCCCTGGTCAGATCGCCTGTCGCGAACGCTGCTCGGCGAACAGCGTGCGCGGTGCCACCGTCGCCCGCACGAGAGCGGGTGCTCCGACCGAGCGGCGCAGTCTCGCGATGACCCTCCGGGCCTGGTCGTGGACCTCGTGCGCGGCCGGCTCGTCACCGAACCGCTCGCGCTGAAGTGCGGCGAGAAGCGACTCGAGCTCGGGCGCGCCGGGCTCCGTGCCGTCTCGGGCGAGCGAGACCCGGAGCACGTCGGCCGCCTGCACGGGCGTTGCGGCCGCCGGCACCGCGATGCCGAGGTCTCTCGCCGTGTCGACCACCTCTCGCCAGGCGTTGAGCGCCGCGTCGGGCGGACCCGCTCTCAGCCGCCGTCGGCGCCGCTGCGTCCGCAGCCACCACGGGCTGAGGGCGAGCAGCAGCAGGATCCCGATGCCGGCCGCCAGAAGCGGTGTCGTCCCGACGGGTGTTCCCGTGGTCGCGGCCGCCGCCGCGCTCGACGGGACGGCGCCGGTGCTCGTCGCGGTCGCCTGGGCGGTCGCCGACGACGACGCGGACGCGCTGGAGGAATCGCTCGGGCTCGCGGTCGCACTCGCCGAGGGGCTGGCGGTGCTGCCTGTCTGCTGTAGGTAGTCGCTCGTCGTGCCCTGGCCGGGCGTCGGCTCGAACGGCACCCAGCCGAGGCCCTGGAAGTACAGCTCGGGCCAGGTGTGGAGGTCGTTGCTGGTGACCGTCCACGACTCGTCGTCGCCGTTCTGCGTGCCCGGCAGGAACCCGACCGCCATGCGCGACGGGATCCCGAGCGTGCGCGCCATGACGGCCATGGCGGAGGCGAAATGGACGCAGTAGCCGCTCTTGCGCTTGAGGAACACCGAGATGGCGTCGAGCCCGGTGCCGTCGTAGCCCTCGCGCACGGGCGTCGTCTCCGAGTAGGTGAAGTCGCCGTTGCGGAAGTAGTTCTGGAGGTCGACCGCGGCGTCGAACGGGTTCGCGGCGCCCGCCGTGACCTTCTTCGCCAGGGTCGAGATCGACGCCGGGACGCCCTTCACGCTGCGGTACTCGGCGAGGGAGGCCGGCGTCTGCCCGAGCGACGCGACGATCTGCGCCCGGGTGGGGTTCACCGGCTTCGAGACGACGGTGTAGTCGAGGCCCTGCGAGCCCTCCGTCGACGAGCGGACGGTCACGCCCGACGCGTCGACGTACTTCCACTGGGAGTCGACGCCGGTGATCTTCGTCGCCGGCACCGGGATCGGCAGGTAGGGGCTGCGCAGCAGGCTCACCGAGACCTTCGTCGTGGCGGTCTTCCGCCTCGTGGTCGACGAGATGCCCGGGGCCGCCGGGAGTTTCGACACGGTGTCGGACGACTTGAGCGACACCTTCGCCGGGCTCCAGCTCTTGCCCGAGAAGTCGACCAGGTCGACCAGCTTGAGGTACTCGCCGTTCGGGTCCGTGGTCGTGTAGGAGAGCACGTTCACGGCCGTGCCGCGCCGGAGGTCCTTGCCGAGGTTGACCACCGGGTTGACGCCCGTCGAGATCCCGGCGCCGGTGCCGAGCCCCTGCAGGGCGGTGTCGACCGACATCGGCACGAGGCTGGTCACGATTCCCGCCGCGGCGAGCGACGCGACACCCGTGATGACCGTCGACCGCGACGGGCGGCGACCGGTCGAGACGAGAAGCACCACGATGAAGCCGAGCACGGTCAGCACGACCCAGGGCCAGCTCGGCTGCACATCGGGCACCAGCGAGGGGACGACGAGCACGACGGCGAAGACGGCGCCGGTGAGGACGGGGGTCCGGAGGATCCTGGCGAGCACGTCGATGACGATCGACGCCACGGCCACGCACCCCACGATCACCGCCAGGATCGCCGCCGACACCGGCACAGGGGCCTGGTCCGCGACGATGGTCTCGCTCGCCTGCTGAGCGAGGAGCCGCACCCGGTCGATCGTGTCGGCCGTGGGGATGACGCCGAGGAGGGCCGTGCCGCCCGAGACGGTCAGCGTGCAGGCGATCGCGGCCACCACGAGGCCGGTGGCGAGCGCCGCGGGCGCCGGCCAGCGGAGGGTTCGCGCGAGCTCCTGCGCCCCGAGGACCACGAGGGCGACGGTCGCGCTCGCGAACCACCAGCCCGTGCCCTGGAAGAGCCCGCCGATGCTCGCCAGCGACACGACGAGCGTGAACCAGAGGGCGGCGGTGAGGCCCCAGCGCGGGCGCGCCGGCTGCCGTGCGGGGCGGGGCTGCGAGGGCGCAGGAGCCTGGCGCCGGGTGCGCAGGTCAACCACCGAACACCCCCGGCGTCTGCAGCACGGCAGCCACGTCGGCCACCGAGTCGGTCTCCACCACGAGCCATCCCGTCTCACGCAGCGCTCGCGCCACGCTGCCCGGCGACCCCTCGCCGCTGTCGTCGGGCGTGAGCGGGTCGGAGTCGAGGTGGACCACGACGGCCACGCCGCGCACGCCGGGCCCGCGGCTGCGGCCGAGTGCGTCGATCTCGCGGGGCGCGAGGCTCGACACGACGGCGATGACGGGCTCGCGCGGGGCGGGCTCGGGGCTGAGCAGGTCGACCTCGTCGCCGAGGGTGATGTCGGCAAGCATCTCGAGGAAGAGCGGGGTCATCGCCGGGTCGTGGTCGGCGAGCAGGGAGCCGTCGAGGGTGACGACGCGCGTCTCGGACCCGGCGAGGCCGAACTCGATCGCGATCGAGGCCGCCGCCGAGACGGCCCACTCGAAGCCGTCGCTCACCGGGAGCTTCGAGCCGAGCGCCGGGTGCGCGTCACGCCAGTTCGCCGGGTCGGTGGGGAGGACGACGCGCGCGCTGGGGAGGCCGTGCTGCTCCTCCTGCCGCACCATGAGCTCGCCCTGCCGGGCTGTCGCCTTCCAGTGCACGCGGCGCATGGCGTCGCCCCGGCGGTACTCGCGCGTGATGGGGTCGTCCTGGCCGCCGGAGGTGTGGTCGCGACGCTGCCGGCCGGTCTCGCCGAGCGCGCGGGACTCGCGTCCGCGGCCCACGGGCACCACCTCGGGGAGCACCGTGAGCTCGCTGCGACCGGGCACCGACACGAGCCGGCGCGCGACGCCGAACGCCTCGACGACGTCGACGAGAGCGGGGCCCACGCGGTGGCGACCGCGCGGGAGGTCGTCGAGGAGGAACGACACCGTCGCCGCTCCCCCGCCCGGGATCGTCGTGACGCGGCCTTCGCTCGAGTGCATGACACGCCACGCGACGGTGTCGCGAACCCGCACGCTCACCGGCGAGCGCGATCCCGGCGCGACGAGCGTCACCGTCTCGACGACCGACCACCCTGCGACTGCACGGTCTGGCGCGAATCGCCGCGACACCTCGATCGACGGCACGCGGATGGCGACACCGACCAGGGACGCGAACACGAGGGCGACCAGCGCGACGCCCGCGAAGACCAGGGGCAGGGACGACAGGCCGAGACCCACGCCGATCAGCAGGGCGCCCGCCACGACGACGCCCACGCCGCGCCGGGTCGGGCGCGGCAGGTGCCGCCGGGGAGCGTTCACGTGCGGCTCAGACGGCGTCGTCGAGCGGGACGGGGGTGGAGGCGACCACGGACTCGACGATGTCGTAGGCGGCGGCGACCGCCCCTGCTCCTGCGCGACCGGCCAGGATCAGACGGTGGCCGAGCACGGGGCCGGCCAGCGCGTCGACGTCGTCGGGGATCACGAAGCGGCGGCCGTTCAGGGCCGCCCACGACTTCGCGGCCCGCATGAGCTGCAGTGTAGCCCGGGGGCTCGCGCCCAGCCGGAGGTCGGGGTGCACGCGGGTCGCCTGCACGATGTCGACCGCGTACCGCTCGACCACGCTCGCCGCGTAGACCGACCGGACGGTCGCGATCATTCGGCGCAGCTGCTCGAGGCTGACCAGCGGCTCGAGGATGTCGAGTGGGCTTCGGGTCTCGCGCTGCCGCAGCATCCGCAGCTCGCTCGCGGCGTCGGGGTAGCCGAGCGAGATCCGCGCCATGAAGCGGTCGCGCTGAGCCTCGGGCAGCGAGTACGTGCCCTCCATCTCGACCGGGTTCTGCGTCGCGACCACGAGGAACGGCGTCGGGAGCGGGTGCGAGATGCCGTCGACGGTGACCTGCTTCTCCTCCAGGCTCTCGAGCAGGGCGGACTGGGTCTTCGGCGAGGCGCGGTTGATCTCGTCGCCGACGACGACGTTGGCGAAGATGGGGCCGGGCTTGAACTCGAACTCGTTCCGCTGGCGGTCGAAGATCGAGACGCCGGTGATGTCGCTGGGCAGGAGGTCCGGGGTGAACTGGACGCGGCTCACCGACGCGTCGACGGCTTTGGCCAGGGCCCGCGCGAGCTGCGTCTTGCCGACGCCGGGGACGTCCTCGATGAGCAGGTGACCTTCGGCCAGGAGCACGGTGAGCGCAGTCGAGATGGCGCCGGCCTTGCCGTCGATCACCGTGCCGATCGCCTCAAGGATCGACCGGGCGTGCTGCTGCACCTCGTCGAGCTCCATCGGCGGGAGGTCGCTCGGCGCACCCGCGCGGCCCGCCGCGTCGCCGGAACGCATGCCGCCGGGGGCGTGCGTGTCGGACGTCGTGGTGGTCACTTCTCCCCCTTGATCGAGGCCTGCTCGGAAAGATACTCGACGACTGGCCGCGGCACATAGGGCCCGACGTCGCCGCCGAGCCCGGCGACCTGCCGCACGAGCGAGCTCGAGACGAGGGCGTGCGCGGGATCCGGCAGCAGGAAGACCGTCTCGACACCGGCCAGAGACCGGTTCATGATCGCCATCGGCGTCTCGTAGGCGACGTCGACCTGTGAGCGGATGCCTTTCACGAGCACGGTCGCGCCGACCTGCGTGCAGTAGTCGACGAGGAGCCCCTCGCTCCAGCTGGTGACGCGGACGTTCGAGCGATCGCCCGTCGCGGGGCTGCGGCTCTCGTCCAGAGCGCTCTCGATCAGCTCGACCCGCTTCCCGACCGGGATCAGGGCGTTCTTGGCCGGATTGTGCACGACCAGGACGTGCAGCTCGTCGAAGATGCGGGCGGCACGGTCGATGACGTCGAGGTGCCCCAGGGTCACCGGGTCGAATGATCCCGGGACGACGGCGATGGTGCTCATTTCCTCACACTAGCCGCCGGGCGTGTCCGCAGGCTGAACGGTTCGAGGATGTGTCATCGATGCTTCCGGAGAGCGCCGGTGGGTCAGTTCTTCGACAGGCTCGCGCGACTGCCGTCGTCCAGACGCCGCTCGATGGCCGCGGCCAGCGCGGGGTGCCCATCGAGCGCAGGATCCGACTCCAGCACGCTGGCAGCCACCTCGCGGGCCTGCTCGATGACGTCCGCATCGTGCACGACACGAAGCAGGCGAAGCGACGAGCGCCCGCCCGACTGCGTGCTCCCGAGCACGTCGCCCTCGCGCCGCAGCTCGAGGTCGATCTGCGCCAGCTCGAATCCGTCGGTGGTCGAGGCGACGGCGTCCACCCGCTGGCGGGCGAGAGAGCCCTCCTCGGCCCTCGTCACGAGCAGACAGAGGCCCGGGAATCCGCCTCGGCCGACTCGGCCGCGGAGCTGGTGCAGCTGCGAGACGCCGAACCGCTCGGCGTCGAGGACGACCATCGTGGAGGCGTTCGGCACGTCGACGCCGACCTCGATGACGGTCGTGGCGACCAGGACGTCGATCTCGCCGCGCGCGAACGCCTGCATCACGGCGTCCTTCTCGGCGGACGGCATGCGGCCGTGGAGCGCCTCGACGCGGCGCCCCTGCAGGGCCTCGGTCGTGCGGAGGGTGGCGAGGGTGCGGACGACGTTGGCGATCTCGGGGAGGTGAGCCGCCGCTCCTGCACCCTGAGGCCCGTCGACGTCGACCGAGTCGCCCGAGGCGGTCCCGGTCGGGGTCTCGCCCTCTTCCGGGTTGGGATTCTCGAGCGAGCTCAGCGCATCGATGGCCGGGCACACCACGAAGACCTGGCGGCCCTTGGCGATCTCCTCGGCGGCGCGCTTCCACACCCGGTCGATCCACACCGGGCGGTCGAGGGGCACGACGAACGACTCGATCGGCTGGCGGCCGCGCGGAAGCTCGGCGATGGTGGAGACGTCGAGGTCGCCGAAGACGGTCATCGCGACGGTGCGCGGGATCGGCGTCGCGGTGAGCACGAGGACGTGCGGCGGCACGTGGCCCTTCTGCCGGAGGGCGTCGCGCTGCTCGACGCCGAACCGGTGCTGCTCGTCGACGACGACGAGGCCGAGGTCGTAGAACTCGACGCCGTCGCTCATGAGGGCGTGGGTGCCGACGACAATGTGCGCCTGGCCGCTGACGATCGCGAGGGTGGCGCGACGCCGCTCGGCCGTCGACATCTGGCCGGTGAGGAGGACGGGGTGCAGCCTCGCCGCGCGGTCGGGGCCGAGAGTGGCGACGATCGAGCGGAGGTGCTGCGCCGCGAGCACCTCGGTCGGGGCGAGGAGGGCCGACTGGCCGCCGGACTCCGCCACCGCGAGCATCGCTCGGAGGGCCACGAGCGTCTTGCCCGAGCCGACCTCGCCCTGCACGAGGCGGTTCATCGGGACGTCGGAGCCGAGGTCGCGAGCGATCTCGTCGCCCACGAGCGCCTGGTCGCCGGTGAGGCTGAACGGCAGCTGCCGGTCGAACTCGTCGAGGAGGCCGCCGGGTCTCGCGACGCGCGCGACGGCGGCGGACTGCCGCAGGAGCGCTCGCTGCTGGAGGAGCGCCGCCTGGAGCACGAACGCCTCGTCGAACTTCAGCGTCTCGCGGGCGGCCATGAAGTCGCGGTCGCGCTCGGGGCGGTGGATCTTCTCGAACGCCTCGCGCAGCGGCATCAGCTGGAGCTCGCGGCGGACGGACTCGGGCACCGAGTCGGGCAGCGGCGGCAGCGTGTCGAGGGCGACGGCGATCGACTTCTGCACCTGCCACGACGCGACCGATGCGCTGGCCGGGTAGATCGGGATCGGCTGCTTCGACCAGGCCTGGGCGGTGACGTCGCCCGCCTCGGCCGCTCGCTCGTCGTCGGCGTCGAACAGCTCGTAGTCGGGATGCGCCAGCTGCCGGTTGCCGCGGTAGTCGCCGACCTTGCCCGCGAAGATGCCGCGCTTGCCGGGCACGAGGTCTTTCGCGCGCCAGCCCTGGTTGAAGAAGGTCAGCGTGAGGATCCCCTGGCCGTCGCCGATCCTCACCTCGAGGATCGACCCGCGCCGGGCCCGCATCGTGCGCTCGCGCACGTCGAGCACCTCGGCGACGATCGTCACGCTCTCGCCGATCGCGAGCTCGTTGAGCGCCGTGAGCTCGCCGCGCTTGGCGTACCGGCGCGGGTAGTGGCTGAGCAGGTCGCCCACGGTCTCCATGCCGAAGGCGCGCTTGAGGGCGCCCGCGGTGCGCCCGCCGAGGGCGTTCTGAAGCGTCGTGTCGAGTGGCGAGACGACGGAGGTGACCACGCCACCACGCTACAGGCGGCCGCCGACAGCCGAGTCGGGGCCACTCGCCCCGCGCATGCCAGGATGTCCTGGTGACACGCATCATCGCCGGCTTCGCGGGGTCCACCGCTCTCGCCGTGCCCAAGACCGGTACCCGGCCGACCAGCGACCGGGTCCGCGAGGCCCTCTTCTCGGCCCTGGAGTCCCGCGACGAGATCCGGGGCCTGCGCGTCGCCGACCTGTACGCGGGAACGGGCGCGCTCGGGCTCGAGGCCGCGTCGCGCGGGGCCGCGCACGTCACCCTGGTCGAGAAGGCCCCTCAGGCCGCCAGGATCTGCCGGGAGAACGCCCG
This sequence comes from Frondihabitans australicus, assembly GCF_003634555.1. Lineage (NCBI taxonomy): Bacteria > Bacillati > Actinomycetota > Actinomycetes > Micrococcales > Microbacteriaceae > Frondihabitans > Frondihabitans australicus. The sequence goes on along the minus strand of NZ_RBKS01000001.1, from coordinate 799,150 downwards.
GCTCGTCGCCTCCCGGGCCGGCCGAGCCACGGCACCGGCGGTCGAGGTGGCCGCGTCCGCCGTCCGCACCTGGCTGCTCCACGCGGCGCCGGCCTCCCTCGACGTCGTGTTCATCGACCCTCCGTACGAGCTCGACTCCCCCGCGCTCGACGCCGATCTCGAGGCGCTCGTGCCCGCTCTGGCCGACGACGCCCTCGTCGTCGTCGAGCGGCGCGCCCGCGGCGGCGAGCCGCGCTGGCCCGCGGGGCTCGAGCTCGAGCAGAGCAAGGCGTACGGCGACACGGTCCTGTGGTGGGCGAGACGCGTCGCTCCGGACGGTGCGGCGACCGCCGACCCCGAGGGTCAGCGCGCCTCGGGCGACCAGGCGTAGGGATCCCAGCCGGGCACCTGGGCCAGCGGGATGCCGTCGAGGGTGACGGGGTGCGCGTGCTCCTGCGCCCCGTGTTCGCGCGGGACGACCGTGCCGATGGGCCGGAAGCCTCCGGGGAGCGGCGTGCCGGACGGGAAGGTCGCGAGGAGCGAGTGGTCCTCGCCGCCGGAGAGCGCCGCGTGCGGGTCGTCGCCGAGCGAGGAGGAGTCGAGGGCGATCACGACGCCCGACGCACGGGCGAGCCGGGTGGCGTCGAGGGCGAGGCCGTCGGAGAGGTCGAGCATGGCGGTCGCACCCGCCTCGGCGGCGCGGACACCGTCGCCCACCGGCGGAGTCGGCGCGAGATGCCAGCGGACCCCCGCGTCGCGGCCGCGCAGCTCGGAGCCGAGGCGCGCGTCGGGCTCGCCCTCGTGATCGACGGCGAGACGGAAGAGCAGGTCGAGACCACGGCCCGAATCGCCGAGCACGCCGGAGACCGCGACGACGTCGCCGGCCCGCGCGCCGCTGCGCGTGACCGCCGCCCGGCCCCCGAGGTCGCCGAACGCCGTGACCGCGATCATGAGCACGGGAGCCGTCGAGAGGTCGCCGCCCACGACGCCGGCACCCGGCGCCATCGCCGCGCAGCCGTCGCTGAGACCGCGGGCGATGCCCTCGAGCACGGCGATCGGCGTGCTCGTCGGCGCGGCCAGGGCCACGACCAGCGCGGTCGGCCGGGCGCCCATCGCGGCGACGTCGGAGAGGTTCGAAGCGGCGGCCTTCCAGCCCAGGTCGTGCGGCTCCGACCAGGCGCGCCGGAAGTCGGGCCCCTCGACCATGAGATCGGTCGTGACCACGAAGCGACCGTCGGGCGCCGAGACGAGCGCGGCGTCGTCGCCCGGGCCGAGCAGGGTGTCGCGGGCGGCGGGCATCAGGGGCAGGATCCGCGACAGCGTCTCGGCCTCCCCCAAGCTCGCGACCGTCTCGTCGCCCGTCCACTCGCTGCTCATGCCACTCACGCTAACGTGTCCTCGATGGTCCCCTCCGCACGCCGACGCACTCTCGCCGGGCTGGCTCTCGCGCTGCTCCTGCCGCTCGTGGCCGGCTGCACGTCGACGGTGTCGCTCACGCCGGCCGCCCGCGCGAACACCGTCGGGTGCGCGGGGGTCGTCGTGCGCCTGCCGAGCTCGCTCGAGGGACTGTCAGCTCGCTCGACCAACGCGCAGGGCACGGCGGCGTGGGGCTCGCCCGCCTCGGTGCTCATGACCTGCGGCATCACGACACCGAAGGTCTCCGATCTGGCCTGCTACACGGTCGGCGGCGTCGACTGGCTCGTCACGCAGACGGGCGCGGGCGACAAGGACGCCGTCTACACGACCTACGGGCGATCGCCCGGAGTGCAGGTGGTCGTCGACACGAAGGCCGTGCCGACGGCCAGCAACGTGCTCTTCGACGTCGCTTCGGCCGTCAAGACCCTGCCGAAGACCGGCAGCTGCCAGTCCGCCCTGTCGAAGTAGGGCGGCCCGCCCACCCCGGTAAACCTTCCTCCGGCCAACGAACCGCCCCTATCGGCGGTGTGTTCGCCGCTCGACGGTTCGTCGCCCGGCCGGCGGACGCACGCGCGGCACGCCCGCCGCCAGGAGGCGCCGCGCCAGTTCGTCGGGGTTCCGCGCCACGGCGTAGTCCCACCGCACGATCGTGCGCACACGCGGGTGGGCCGCGAGCTCGTTCTGCCGACGCTTCTCGTCGGCGATCGCCTCAGCGGGCGTGCGGCCCCGGAGCCACCGCGGGTCGGAGTACTTCCAGTCGCCGTCGAACTCGCCGACGATGCCGGAGCTCTCCCACCAGAAGTCCGCCTTCGCGATCAGTCGCCACCCACGCCGGGACTCCTCCTGCAGGGTCGGCATGAGAAGTCCTCGCGCCGCCATCCCGCAGCGGCTGAACGACTCGCCCGCGTACTCGGCTGCGCCGTCGGCAAAGCCGAGGGCCGAGGCGGCCGAGCGCGACCGACGGGCGCCGGGCCGCCCGGCGAGCTCCCGCTCGATGTCGCTCGTCGTGAAGAGCCCGAGGCGCAGGCCGTGGTCGAAGACGAGCACGGCTTCCTCGAAAGGGCCGGTCAGGGCGATGTCCGTCGCCGTGCGCGCCGCCGACGTGATCCACGTGGACTCCCGGGGCAGGACATCGGCCCGTCTGAGTGTGCCTGGGCGTCGACGGATACGGCTGGCGAGCTGCGCGGTCGAGCGCGCAGGATCGATGACCTCGACGTGCCGAGGCCACTCGTCAGGCACCGGCAGCCCCCACACTGCGGCTGCGGACCAGTGCGAGACGGCGCACTGCCGTTCGAACCCCGACACGACCGCGTGGATCAGCGAGACGTACTTCTGGCGTGCGTCCAACGACCGCCAGTCCTCGCTCGGCAGATACGAGCCGCGGGTGACGCGGGCGAGCTGCCCCCGCGCGGCGCGATCACGCACGTCACGGTCGTCGAAACCCGCGTGCACGAGGTCAGTGGAGCGGAGGGCGAGGGGCACAGGATCCATACGCCGATCGTGGCCGAGCCTACCCGCCACCGGGCCGCCGGTCGGCGATCTGTGGACAAGCCGGCAGCTGTGCACAGTGCTCGGGGCGGCCGTCCGTTTCCGCCCCTTCGCCTGCGAACCGCCAAGCGGCGGACGAACCTTAGCGCGCGGCGGTTCCTTGGCCGCTCGGAGGTTCTTTACGGGCTTGGGAGCGCAGCACGGCGGCGGGCCGGCGCCGTGCGGCTAGCGCTGTTCGGCGAGACCGAGCGCGATCAGCTCGTCGAGGAGCGCCGGGTAGCTGAGCCCGGAGGCCAGCCAGCACGCCGGGAACATCGAGATCGGCGTGAACCCGGGCATCGTGTTGAGCTCGTTGACGACGAAGCCGTCGTCGGTGAGGAACACGTCGACGCGGGCGAGCCCGGCGCCGCCGATCGCCTCGAAGGCGCGGGCGGCGAGGTCCTGGAACGCTGCGAGTTCGGCGTCGGTGAGCGGCGCGGGGCAGAGCAGCTCGGCCCCGGGGCCACCGAGATACTTCGACTCGAAGTCGTAGAAGCGGTCGTCGGAGAGCACGATCTCGCCGGCCACCGAGACACGCGGTGCTCCGCCGTCGACGCCGCCGAGCACGGCGATCTCGACCTCGCGGCCCACGATCGCGGCCTCGATCAGCACCTTGTTGTCCTCGGCGAGGGCGACCTCCATCGCCTCGGCGAGCGACGCGAGCGACGTGGCCTTCGAGACCCCGACGCTGGAGCCGGCGCGCGCCGGCTTCACGAACACGGGCCAGCCGAGCTCCTCCGCGCGCTCCTCGACGACGGCGCGGTGGTCGCGCCACTCGTGCGCGCGGACGGTCAGCCAGGGGGCGACGGCGATGCCGGCCTGCTGCAGGACCGACTTGGAGAAGTGCTTGTCCATGCCGACGGCCGACCCGAGGATCCCGGCTCCGACGTACGGCAGGCCGACCAGCTCGAGCATGCCCTGCACCGAGCCGTCCTCGCCGAAGGGGCCGTGCAGGATGGGGAAGACGACGTCGATGTCCCCGAGCGACGACACCTCGCCCGAGGCCGACACGACGGTCATCTCGCGCGTGGCGGCCGAGTCGGGCCACCGCACCCGCGTGCCGTTGTCGTCGACCACCGGCAGCTTCGTCGCGTCGAGCGCGAAGTGCTCGGCATCGTCGGGCTGGAGCGTGTAGGCGCCCTCCTTCGTGATGCCGACCGGCACGACGTCGTACTTCGAACGGTCGAGGGCGGCGAGCACGCCGCCCGCGGTGGCGCAGCTGATCGAGTGCTCGCTGGAGCGCCCTCCGAAGAGCACGACGACCTTCAGGCGGGCAGCGGGAGCGGTGTCGGTCACGGGGGCCTTTCGGGTGGTGGCGAGCCGGCTATTCGCCCTGTGGCTCTCCGGTCTCGGTGAGATGCGGCGCGATGTCTCGCGGATCCAGCGTACCGGCGAGCACCTCGGCGACCTGGGCGACGATGGGCATGTCGACTCCCCTGCTGCGGGCGAGCTCGAGGATCGGCGCGACCGAGGACAGCCCTTCGGCGGTCTGGTTCATCTGCCGCACCACGTCGTCGTACCGGTAGCCCTGCCCGAGAAGGCGGCCCGCCGTGTTATTGCGAGACAGGGGTGACTGGCAGGTCGCGATGAGGTCGCCGAGACCCGCCAGGCCCGCCATCGTCGACGGCTGCGCGCCGAACGACACGGCGAAGCTGGTCATCTCGGCGAGCCCCCGCGTCATGATCGACGCCTTGGTGTTCTCGCCGTAGCCCACGCCGTCGACGATGCCGATGGCCACCGCGATGAGGTTCTTGAGCACGCCGCCGAACTCGGTGCCGATCACGTCGGTGTTGACGAACGAGTGGAAGTAGGGGTTCGTGGCCGTCGCGGCGACGAGCGTCGCCGTCTCGAGGCTCTCCGACGAGATGACCGCGGCGGTCGGCTGCCGCTTGGCAATCTCGAGCGCGAGGTTCGGGCCGGAGGCGACGGCGACGAGCGCGGGATCGATCCCGAGCTCCTCGACGATCACCTGGCTCATCCGCAGGCCGGTACCCTTCTCGACGCCCTTCATGAGACTGACGACCGGCACGCCGGCGGGCACGAGGTCGCGGATGTCGCGGAGGTTCTCGCGCAGAGTCTGGCTCGGCACCGATACGTAGATCTGCTCGGCCCCGTCGAGAACTGCGGGGATGCTGGGCGACGCGGTGAGCCCGATGGGCAGGTTGATGCCCGGCAGGTAGTCGGTGTTGCGGTGCGTCTCGGTGACCTCGCGGGCGAGCTCCGGGCGACGCGCCCACATCTGCACCTCGGCGCCGCCCTCTGCCAAGACCTTCGCGAAGGTCGTGCCCCAGGATCCCGCACCCAGCACGGCGACCCGCCGCTCGAGGGCCTGAGCCTGCACGATCGAGATGGCCTCCGTCGTCACCGAGCCGGCGTTGAGGGCCGACAGCGAGGCGCTGGGGCCCGAGTTGTCGCGGCGGCCATGACGCTCCGAGCGGGAGGGCTTGGACGGTTTCGGCGGTTTGGAGTCTCTACTTCTCGGGTTCAAAACGGCCGATCTCGCTCTGGTTGTGCTGCGCGGGGTCGTAGCGGACTGCGGGCGGGGTGCCGTCACGCAGCTCCTGCAACAGGCCGGTGATCGCCTGCATGACCTTCTCGGTCGCCTCGAGCAGCTCGGACTGCGTGAGACTGCGCCCACGATAGGCCGACAGGTCGACAGGATCGCCGAAGGCCGCACGGATCCGCTTGCGGGGGAACAGGCTGAAGCCCTTGCCGTACCGCGGCATGATCGTCTGCGCGCCCCACTGAGCCATCGGGATCAGCGGCACGCCCGCCTCGAGAGCGAGCCGCACGGCGCCGGTCTTGCCACGCATCGGCCAGAGGTCGGGCTCGCGGGTGAGCGACCCCTCGGGGTAGACGATCACGCCCTCGCCTCGTGCGATCGCCGCAGCGCCCGCGCCGACGGGGTCGGAGCCCCGCGTGCGGCCGGTGCGGTCGACGGGCACCTGGCCGGTGGAGCGCAGGATCCCGCGCAGCACCGGCACCTTCCAGAGCGACGCCTTCGCCATGAACCGCGGCACGCGCCCCAGTCGGAACAGGATCACGCCGACGATCAGCGGGTCGTAGTTCGAGTAGTGGTTCGGCGTCACGACGAAGCCGCCCGTGGCCGGGAGCTTCTCGCTGTAGCGGACGGTGTACTTCGCCTGAGCGACGAAGATCGGCATGGCCAGGCGTCCGAGGACGCCGAAGGTCAGGTTCCGCTCGCGGATTCGACGTGTCGACGGCGGCAGAGGCCTATCGGGCGAGGACACTATCCTGCGAAGTCGAAGTCCGCCCCGAGCTTCCGGAGCTTCGCCACGAAGTGCTCGTACCCGCGCGCGATGATCCCGACGTTCGTGATCTTCGACTCGCCCTCGGCGGTCAGCGCCGCGATGAGGTGGCTGAAGCCGCCGCGCAGGTCGGGCACCCGGATGTCGGCCCCGTGGAGAGGGGTCGGCCCGGTGATGACCGCGGCCTGCTCGAAGTCGCGACGCGCCACGCGACGCTGGACGTCTTTGAGGCCGTCCTTGTGCACGACGATCTTGGCTCCCATGTCGTTGAGCGCCTCGGTGAACTGGAAGCGGTTCTCGTACACGGTCTCGTGCACGATCGACGTGCCGTGCGCCTGGGTCAGCGCCACGACGAGAGGCTGCTGCCAGTCGGTCATGAAGCCGGGGTGCACGTCGGTCTCGATGACGACGGGCTTCAGCTCGCCACCCGGGTGGTAGAAGCGGATGCCGTCTTCGTGGACGTCGAACTCGCCGCCGACCTTGCGGAAGACGTTGAGGAACGTCATGAGGTCTTGCTGCTTCGCGCCCTCGACGAAGATGTCGCCCTTGGTGGCGAGGGCCGCGGCGGCCCACGAGGCGGCCTCGTTGCGGTCGTTGATCGCGCGGTGCGTGTAGCCGTTCAGCGACTTGACGCCCTCGATGAAGATCACGCGGTTGGGCTCGACGTTCACGATCGCGCCCATCTTCTGCAGGATCGCGATGAGGTCCATGATCTCGGGCTCGATCGCCGCGTTGCGCAGCTCGGTGACGCCCTCAGCGAGAACCGCCGTGAGCAGCACCTGCTCGGTCGCGCCGACGCTCGGGTACGGGAGCTCGATGTTGGCGCCCTTGAGGCCGTTCGGAGCGGTGAGGTGAATGCCGTTGTACGACTTGTCGACGATCGCGCCGAAAGCTCGGAGGGCGTCCATGTGGAAGTCGATAGGGCGATCGCCGATCCTGCAGCCGCCGAGGTCGGGGATGAAGGCCTCGCCGAGACGGTGCAGCAGCGGCCCGCAGAACAGGATCGGGATGCGGGAGGAACCCGCGTGCGCGTCGATCTCGGCGAAGTGCGCCGTCTCGACGTTGGACGGGTCGAGGATCAGCTCGCCGCGCGCCGGGTCGGTGATGCGCACCCCGTGGATCGAGAGCAGGCCCCGCACGACGTTGACGTCGCTGATGTCCGGGACGTCCTTCAGGATCGACGGCGTGTCGCCCAGAAGCGACGCCACCATGGCCTTCGTGGCGAGGTTCTTGGCCCCGCGCACCTCGATGCGACCGATCAGCGGCTTGCCGCCACGGATCACGATCTCGTCGGACTTCAGCCCCACACGGGCACCCGCTGCTGCTGCGTCTTGTACGAGAGAGTTCACTACTTCACCGGCAATGTCTTGGGCCGCCATGATGCGCGGCGCGATTCGTATTCTGTGATTGCGGCCTCGTCACGCAGGGTCAGGGCGATGTCGTCGAGGCCCTCGAGGAGACGCCACTTAGTGTAAGCATCGACCTCGAACGAAACCGTGAGGCGAGCACCCGTGGCGCTTTCGACACTCACCGTCTGCTCAGGCAGGTCAACCGTGATCTCGGGCGAACCCTTCCCGCTCGCCACCGACTCGTCGATGATCGCCCAGATGCGCTCGACGTCGGGCTCGGTCACGACCGCCGTGAGGAGGCCCTGCTTGCCCGAGTTGCCGCGGAAGATGTCGCCGAAGCGCGGCGAGATGACGACCTCGAAGCCGAAGTCGCGCAGCGCCCAGACGGCGTGCTCGCGGCTCGATCCCGTCCCGAAGTCGGGCCCGGCGACGAGCACCTTGGCACCCTGGAACTCGGGCTGGTTGAGCACGAACGCCGGGTCCTGGCGCCACGAGTAGAAGAGGGCGTCGTCGTAGCCCGTCTTCGTGACGCGCTTGAGGAACACCGCCGGGATGATCTGGTCGGTGTCGACGTTCGAGCGCTTCAGGGGCGCGACGGTGCAGGTGACGATGGTGGTCTTGTGCATCAGAGTGCCCCCTCGGTCTGCAGGTCGGAGGTCGGAGGAGCAGCCGAGTCGTCGCCCGGCGCGAGGTCCCACGGGCTCGAGAGCGTGCCCCGGATAGCCGTCGCAGCGGCCACGAGCGGCGACACGAGGTGCGTCCGCCCACCCTTCCCCTGGCGGCCCTCGAAGTTGCGGTTCGACGTGGACGCGCAGCGCTCCCCCGGAGCCAGCTGGTCGGGGTTCATGCCGAGGCACATCGAGCAGCCGGCGAAGCGCCACTCGGCGCCGAAGTCGGTGAACACCTTGTCGAGCCCTTCGGCCTCGGCCTCGATGCGCACGCGGGCAGAGCCCGGGACGACCATGACGCGGACGCCGTCTGCCTTCTTCTGGCCCTTGACGATCGACGCGAAGGCGCGGAGGTCTTCGATGCGGCTGTTGGTGCACGAGCCCATGAAGACCGCGTCGACCCGGATGTCCTTCATCGGGGTGCCGGCGTCGAGATCCATGTACTCGAGCGCGCGCTCGGCCGCGGCCTTCTCGTTGGGGTCGGCGATGGTCGCAGGATCGGGGACGGTCTCGGAGAGCGAGACGCCCTGCCCCGGGTTGGTGCCCCACGTCACGAACGGCTCGAGCTCGTTCGCGTCGAGGAAGACCTCGGCGTCGAACACGGCGTCGTCGTCGGTGGCGAGGGTGTCCCAGTAGGCGACGGCTTCGTCCCAGTCGGCGCCCTGCGGAGCGTGCGGGCGGCCCTCGAGGTAGTCGTAGGTCGTCTGGTCGGGAGCGACCATGCCGGCGCGGGCTCCGGCCTCGATCGACATGTTGCAGATGGTCATGCGCCCCTCCATCGAGAGGGAGCGGATCGCCGAGCCGCGGTACTCGAGCACGTAGCCCTGGCCGCCGCCGGTGCCGATCTTGGCGATGACCGCCAGGATGATGTCCTTCGCGCTCACGCCGGGGCGCAGCTCGCCCTCGACGGTGATCGCCATCGTCTTGAACGGCTTGAGCGGCAGGGTCTGCGTGGCGAGGACGTGCTCGACCTCGCTCGTGCCGATGCCGAACGCCATGGCGCCGAACGCACCGTGGGTCGAGGTGTGCGAGTCGCCGCAGACGACGGTCACGCCGGGCATGGTGAGGCCCAGCTGCGGGCCGACGACGTGCACGATGCCCTGCTCGGCGTCGCCGAGCGAGTGGAGGCGCACGCCGAACTCGGCGGCGTTGGTGCGCAGCGTCTCGATCTGCACGCGGCTGGTCGGCTCGGCGATGGGCCGGTCGATGGCGAGGGTCGGCGTGTTGTGGTCTTCGGTCGCGATGGTGAGGTCGAGGCGGCGCACAGGGCGGTCGGCCTGACGGAGTCCGTCGAACGCCTGGGGGCTCGTGACCTCGTGCACAAGGTGGAGGTCGATGTAGAGAAGGTCGGGAGCGCCGTCGGCGCCTTTGACGACCACGTGGTCGTCCCATACTTTTTCTGCGAGCGTTCTACCCAAGGGTGTGCCCTCCATCGTCGAGTGTCGGATTCTCGAGTCTACCGCCGCGTTTCGAGCAGGTTTCACGAACGATCTACCCCGACGTCGGCCTCGGCTCCTACCATGTGCCGTGTCGAGCCCTCGCCTGGAGCTTCGGCGGGGAGGCGGTCATGAGCGGGTGGAGCCCACCGCGACCCGAGCGCGAGCTGGTCGAGTGGCAGGAGCCGGCGAGACGCCCTTCCTCCGAGGCCCGGCCCGAGGCGCCCGCGTTCGCCGGCCCGTGGGCTCCTGCGCCTCGACGTCGTCGACGGAGGCTGACGATGCCGGGCCCCGCGCGGATCGCCGTGCTGCTGGCGGTCATGGCCGCGACCATCGCCGTGGTCGCGGGTGTCGGGACGGCGCTCACGCCGCGCTACGGCGACCTCGAGCCCTACGGGACGACACCGGTCGCCGACCTGCGCACCAGGCCGACGACCGAGGGCTGGTCGGTGAACCTGGCGCGCGCCGTGATGCCCGGGGTGCCGGTGCGCTGCGTGGGATTCCAGTCGTCGGACTCGACCGGGCGCTACGTCGTGGTCACCGGGACGACGCCGTCGCTGGGGTCGTCGAGCCGCTGCTCGCAGGCCTCCGTCGACCAGATCGACTCGACGGTGGCGCTCCTCGACACCGACACGGGCAGGGTCCTCTGGTCGAAGAACCTGCAGGGCTCGTTCCCGTCGCGCAGCGGCGCCGTGCTGCTGGAATACGAGTCGGTGGTCCCGGACGCGCACAGCGTGCTGGTGCAGCTGAGCGTCGACGGCGTCTCGACCTACGCGGCGCTGTCCATGACGAGCGGGGACGTCCTCTCCTCCACCGCCCTCGACCCGGAGTCGACCGGAGGGCTGCCCACGGTGAGCGGCGGGCTCGTCCTCATCGGCGGGAGCGTCGCGCGCTCGGGGGCGACGCAGTACGAGCTCGCGCAGGTCGACCGCATCGGCGAGCCCGTCTGGACCGCCGTGCTCGACGACGACCACGCGCCGATCCTCACCGACACGGCGGCGTTCGCCTCGATCGACGGCCGGTCGTCTCGCATCGACGCCGACACCGGGAGGATCACGCAGCTCGGGAACGGCTCGGTCGACCTCACGAGCACGATCTCGGACTCCGGCGAGCTCTTCACGAGCGACACGCTGCGCAGCGGCGTCGTCGTGACGGCGTACGACGACTCCGGCCGCGCACTCTGGACCCGCAGCGGGATCGGCGACCTCTCGGGGCTGACACGGGACTGCCTGATGACCTCGCTGCCGGGCACGTCGCGCGGCTCCTGCGTCGACCGGGCCACCGGCCGCGTGCGATGGTCGACCGACATCGCCACGGGCTCGTTCGCGTACTCCGTGCCGGGCCAGACCACGAACCAGATCATGGTCTACCGCAACAAGGGCGACGTCACCGAGCTCGACTTCTTCGACGGGGCGACCGGGCGGCTGCAGTACCCGATCGAGCTGCCGCCGGTGAGCTTCACGATTCTGGCGGCCCGGACGACCGGGTATCTCCAGGTCTCGTCGGACAGCGGCACGCCCACCGGCATCACGGCGTTCGACACCCGCACCGGCAAGCAGCTGTGGACGCTGCCGGAGGCCGGAACCCGCGACACGTCGTTCTGGGGCGGGCAGCTCGTGCGGCTCTCGAAGAACGGCGTCGCGACCCAGCTCGTCGACCGTCCGCGCACCGTTCTCGGCGAGTAGAGTCGGCACCGCCGGGGCGAGGACGCCCCGGCATCGGTGCGAGGAGGCACGGTGGTCGACGAAGGCGACGCACCCGTCGACGAGACCCCGTCGTGGGCTCCGCCGCGACCGCCGTCGTACACCAGCGCCTGGTCCCCGCGAACCTCTTCGGGGGTGCCCCGGGCGCAGGATCAGCGTGAGCACCTCACCCCGGCGCCACCGGCCGCGCCGCCTGCCGCGGTGGGGGTCCGGTGGGAGGCCGAGCGACGTGATCGCCGGCCGCGCGTTCTGTCGCGGCTGTCGGTGACCCGGCGGATCCTGCTCGCCTACGGCTGCCTCGCGGCGGCGATCCTGCTCGTCGTGACGGTCGGCGGCGCGCTCCAGCCGACCTACGGGGCGCTGCAGCCGTGGCGCGGCCTGCACGTCGACGACGTCCGCTCGGCGCCGAACCAGTCGTCCTGGGCCGTCGACCTCGCCGCGATCATCTCGCCCGGCACGCCTCCTGAGTGCCTCCGCTTCTCGACCCTCGACGTCGGCGCCGACCTCGTCGCGATCCGGGCCGACGGGGCCTGGGCGTACGGCTTCGCGCCGGAGTCGTCGTGCTCGGTGGTGCCCGCCGGCTTCGGCTCGCGCGTCGCCGTCGTCGACACACGCGACGGCGACGTGCGCTGGGTGCACGACGTCACAGACGACTTCATCGTGTCGCAGGGCGCCTCGGTGACCGACATGACCTCGCTCGACGACGGATCGCACCTGCTCGTGCACGCCGAGACGGCCAACCAGCAGGTCGTCGAGAACCTGTCGCTCGCCACCGGCCAGGTGCTCGACACCACCGGCGAGCTGCCCTGGTCGCAGGATGATCGCTACACCGCCTCGGGCAGGGTCGTGGCGCTCGGAGCCCTCTCCAGCGACAGCCTCGAGTACACCTACGAGCTCCGGAACGCCGACGACCTCTCGCGCATCGTGTGGTCGGGCCACGGCAACGAGTCGGCCACGATGATCGCGCTCTCCGACCGCCTCCTGCTCGGCGGTCGCGGGACCCTGCAGATCCCCCTGGCGACAGGAGTCGCGACCGACTGGGGCGGGCCGGTCTCGACGACGTCGGGCTACGCGGTGCACGACGACGACGTCTTCGCAGCCAACGTGTCCGGCTCGGGCGTCACCACGCGCATGACCCGCGGCTTCACGGCCCTCGACCGCACCGGACAGGTGCTGTGGAAGTCCGACCTCGACCTGCGCGGCTCGTACTCGACCACGCGGTCGTGCCTCGCGGTCACAAACGAGGCGGGCGACACCATCACCTGTCTCGACTACCGCACGGGCAAGCCGCTGTGGACCACCGACGTCGGCAGCTACTCGTTCGCCGGCAGCGCTCCCGGCCAACGCACCGACGACGTCTACACGGTCACGACCGGCTCGCAGGCGCAGCTCGTCGCGGTCGACGGCGCGACCGGCCGCATCCGGTTCGAGACCGACGTGCCCGCAGGATCCACGGTGGTCGCCGCCTCCGACACCGTCGCCTACGTCGCGGCCTCCGGGTTCACCGGTGCCAGGTCGACGGTCATCGCGGTCGACGCGTCCAGCGGCCACACGCTCTGGACGCGTTCGTCACAGGTGCAGGTGGGAGTGTGGGGCGGCCATCTCGTGGACGTGGGGATGGACGGCCTGGCCCGGCGCCTCGGGTCGTAGGCTCGGGGCGATGAATGACGCCGACCAGCCCGAGCGCCCCGAGCGCCTCGCCATCGACCGGCTGGTGACCTTCACCGACGCCGTCGTCGCGATCGCCATCACGCTGGTCGCCCTGCCCCTCGTCGACGTCGCGGGCTCGGTGCGCTCGCCTGAGCAGTTCTTCTCCGAGTCGGGCTACGCCGTGACGGCCGCGGGCATCAGCTTCGCCGTGATCGGGTCGTTCTGGCGCGACCACCACCACCTGTTCCTGCGGGCCACCGACTACCCGCCGCTCATGCTGCGCGTGACGCTGCTCTGGCTCGCCTGCATCGTGTTCCTGCCGGTCGCGACGGTCATCGAGGTACGGTCGCCCTCGGGCAACCGGTCGGCGTACGCGCTGTACCTCGGCACGGTGCTGCTGGCGATGGTCCTCTACCGGTTCGAGGAGATCCTCCTGGCCCACGCGGGATTCCTCCGCGACGGCAAGGGTCGGAGTCCGAGCCAGGGCGAGCTGCTCGTCGACTGGGTGCCGGTGATGCTCATGGTGCTCGTCATCGTCGTGACGCTCATCATCGCCGGGCGGGTGGGGCTCTGGAGCCTCGTGCTTCTCGCCGTGGGGCGGCCGCTGCAGGCCTGGCTGCTCGCCCGAGCGCGGCGCCGGGCCAGCGGCGTCGACGGGTCAGCGGCGTCGTAGGGACGCCGCGCGCTGTCGCGGAGACGCGGCGCGCGGTCCCGTAGGGTGGCGACGTGCTCGTCACCATCACGTACCGCGGCACCGACGCGTCGGACCTCGGCTTCCTCCTCCACAAGCATCCCGGCCGTCTGCAGTCGTTCTCGCTGAGCGTCGGAACGGCCCACGTCTTCTACCCGGAGGCGACCGACGAGGCTTGCACGGCCGCGCTCCTGCTCGAGGTCGACGCGATCGGCCTGGCCCGGAGCCGCCGGTTCGGCGGCGGCGAGGCCCGCACGCTCGCGCAGTACGTCAACGACCGCCCGTACGCCTCGTCGTCGATGCTGTCGGTGGCGCTGTCGCAGGTGTTCCGGACCGCCATGACCGGGCGCTGCGACGCGCGGCCCGAGTTGGCGGCGAGCGCACTGCCGCTGGAGATCGGCGTGACCGCGCTGCCCGCTCGCGGCGCCGACGACCTCGTGGCACGCCTGTTCGAGCCACTCGGCTGGTCGGTGGCGGCGACGCCGGTGCCGCTCGACGCGGAGTTCCCCGAGTGGGGCGACTCCCGCTACGTCGACCTCGTCCTCACCGGAACCGTCCGGCTGGCCGAGGCGCTGCGGCAGCTGTACGTCCTGCTGCCGGTGCTCGACGACTCGAAGCACTACTGGGTCGGCGACGACGAGATCGGCAAGCTCCTGCGGGCCGGTGACGGGTGGCTCGGCGCCCACCCCGAGCGCGAGCTCATCACGACGCGCTACCTCGCGCACCAGCGCTCGCTCGTGCAGGGAGCCACGGCGCGCCTCGAGGAGCTCGACGACTCGGTCTCGCAGGCCTCCGACGAGGCCGACGACGCTCTCGTGGCCGCGGATGCGCCGACTCCGCTGCGGATCCACCGTGCCGAGGCCGTGATGCGGGCGCTCGAAGACCTGGGGGCGCGGCGGGTGGCCGATGTGGGGTGCGGGCCGGGGGCGCTTCTGTCGCGGCTGGTGCCCGATCCTGCGTTCACCGAGATCATCGGCACGGATGTGTCGGCCCGGGCTCTCGACGTCGCGGAGGCCCGTCTGCACCTGCGCGACCTGAACGATCGGGCTCGCGCCCGGATCCGGCTGCTGCAGTCGTCGGTGACCTACGAGGACGACCGGATCAGGGGCCGCGACGCGATCGTGCTCATGGAAGTGATCGAGCACATCGAGCCGTCGCGCCTCGACGCGCTGGAAGCGACGGTCTTCGGGCACGCGGCGCCCGGCGGCGTCGTCGTGACGACGCCGAACGCCGAGTACAACGTGCTCTACCCGACGCTCGCCGCCGGCACGATGCGTCACACCGACCACCGGTTCGAGTGGACGCGGGCCGAGTTCGCGGAGTGGGCGTCGCGTGTGGCCGCGACCCACGGCTTCACGGTCGAGCATCGCGACGTCGGCGACGTCGACCCCGTGCACGGCTCCCCCACCCAGCTCGCCCTGTTCAGGAGGATCTGATGGCCGAACTCACCGTGCCCCGCATGTCGCTCGTCGTGCTCGTCGGTACCTCGGGCTCAGGCAAGTCGACCTTCGCCGCGCGGGCGTTCGAGCCGTTCGAGACTCTCTCGAGCGACTACTTCCGCGGGCTCGTCTCCAATGACGAGAACGATCAGAACGCCACGGGCGCCGCGTTCGACGCACTCCGCTACGTCGCGGCGACGAGGCTGAAGCGCGGCCTGCTCACGGTCATCGACGCGACGAACGTGCAGCCGCAGGCCCGGCGGTCGTTCGTCGAGCTGGCCCGCGAGCACGACGTCCTGCCGGTCGCGATCGTGCTCGACGTGCCGCAGAGCGTGAGCGTCGCGCGCAACGAGTCGCGTACGGATCGCGACTTCCCGGCGTCGGTGATCAAACGGCAGAACGACCAGCTGCGGCGGTCGCTCCGCGGGCTCGGCCGGGAGGGCTTCCGGCGGGTCCACGTGCTGACCGGGGTCGACGAGGTCGAGGCCGCCACGATCGTGCGCGAGCCGCTGCTCAACGACCTGTCGCACGAGACCGGCCCGTTCGACGCCATCGGAGACGTGCACGGCTGTCTGTCCGAGCTCGTCACCCTGCTGGTCCGGCTGGGCTACGAGGTGACGCAGGATCCCGAGGGCCGACCGATCGACGCCGCTCACCCCGAGGGTCGCCGCGCGGTGTTCCTCGGCGACCTCGTCGACCGGGGCCCCGACGTCGTCGGGGTGCTGCGACTCGCCATGGGCATGGTCGCCAACGGGCACGCTCTCGCCGTGCCGGGCAACCACGAGAACAAGCTCGTGCGCGCGCTGCAGGGGAAGAACGTGCAGACGTCGCACGGCCTCGCCGAGACGCTGGCGCAGCTCGCCGACGAGACACCGGAGTTCCGGGCCGAGGTCGAGAGGTTCTGCCGCGACCTCGTCTCGCACCTCGTGCTCGACGGCGGGCGCCTCGTCGTCGCGCACGCCGGACTCCCCGAGCAGTACCACGGGCGCGCGTCGGGCCGCGTGCGGTCGTTCGCGCTGTACGGCGACACCACCGGCGAGACCGACGAGTACGGCCTGCCGGTGCGGTACCCGTGGGCGAACGACTACCGGGGGTCGGCGACCGTCCTCTACGGTCACACTCCGACCACCGAGCTCGAGTGGGTCAACAACACGCTCTGCCTCGACACCGGGTGCGTCTTCGGCGGAGCACTCTCGGCCCTCCGCTACCCCGAGCGCGAGTCGGTGCAGGTGCCCGCTGAACGGGTCTGGTACGAGCCCGTCAAGCCGCTCGGGGTGTCGGATCCTGCGACCTCGTCGGCGGGGGCCGGCGCTGGGTCGCGGGCGCCGGGCGTGCTCGCGATCGGCGACGTGCTCGGCAAGCAGATCGTCGAGACGTCGTGGCACGGCAAGATCAGCATCCGCGAGGAGCAGGCGGCCGGGGCGCTCGAAGTGATGAGCCGGTTCGCCCTCGATCCCCGGCACCTCGTGTACCTGCCGCCGACGATGAGCCCGCCGGCCACCTCGGCTCTCCCCGACCTCCTGGAGCACCCGGCCGAGGCGTTCGAGGCGTTCCGGCGCGAGGGCGTGTCGAAGGTCGTCTGCGAGGAGAAGCACATGGGCTCGCGGGCCGTCGTGCTGCTCACCCGCGACCCCGCGCGCTTCGGCGCGCCCGACGGCTGGCGGGGCGTGGCCTACACGCGCACCGGCCGGCCGTTCTTTGACGACGCGCTCGGCTCGGCCTTCCTGGCCCGGCTCGACGCCGCGGTCGACGGTGCCGGGCTGTGGAGCGAGCTCGACACCACGTGGATGCTCTTCGACGCCGAGCTGCTGCCGTGGTCGCTGAAGGCCGAGAGCATGATCCGCGACCAGTACGCCTCGGTCGGCGCCGCTGCGACGGACGCACTGCCCCGGGCGGTGTCGGCGCTGTCTCGGGCTGCGGCGTCGGGCGTCGACGTGGGCGACCTGCTCGCCCGCACCGAGGCGCGCTCCCGCGACGCGGCGCTCTACGTCGACGCCTACCGCCGCTACGTCGCCCGCACCGACGGGCTCGACGGCGTGCAGCTCGCGCCGTTCCAGCTGCTCGCCAGCGAAGGAGCGTCGCACGCGCGACGCGATCACGGCTGGCACCTGTCGATCGCAGACCGACTTGCGGCGCAGGATCCCGCGTTCGTGCGCCCGACGCGCAACGTCACCGTCGACCTCGGCGACGAGTCATCCGTCGCCGGCGCCACCTCGTGGTGGGAGTCGCTCACCGCCGCGGGCGGCGAGGGCATGGTCGTGAAGCCCTTCGACGGCCCGCAGCGCCTCGAGCGCGGCCTCGTGCAGCCCGGAATCAAGGTTCGGGGGCGGGAGTACCTCCGCATCATCTACGGGCCCGACTACACGGAGCCGGCGAACCTCGCTCGCCTCAAGGACCGCAACCTCGGGCTGAAGCGCTCCATGGCGCTGCGGGAATACGCCCTCGGCCTCGAGGCGATCGACCGCTTCGTGGCCGGGGAGCCGCTGTGGCGAGTGCACCAGGCGGTGTTCGGGGTGCTCGCGCTCGAGTCGGAGGCCGTCGACCCGCGGCTGTAGCAGTGGCGCCGCATCCTCGCCCCGCAGCCTCCGCTCCACCCAATTTCCGGACACAACACCAACGCTCACCGTGGTGTTGTGTCCGGATTTTGGGTGGACGATGCGCTCCCCCGCCCTTTAGGCCCTCTCCCGGACGGAGTTTCAACCGGCGACTATGACAGCGGCTCTGCCGCCGTCTCTTTAGGCCTTAAATAAGCACAGAGATGCAAATGGCTCCTCCCGTAGGGAGAAGCCATTTGCATCGTGACCCCAACCGGATTCGAACCGGTGTTATCGCCGTGAGAGGGCGACGTACTAGGCCGCTATACGATGGGGCCGTTTTTGCGACTCGTCGAGTATGCCAGGTCGGTGGGGCGGCTGCAAATTGAGAGGTACTCACTGACGAGGGAGTCTCGGATCCTGCGCCCGGCCTGGTCGCCGCCGCCGTGAGTACGCTGGCGGCATGCAGGTGACGAAGTACGAACATGCCGCTCTGGTGCTCGACGAGGGCGGGCGTCGGCTCGTGATCGACCCGGGCGGATTCACGCGATCGCTCGGCGACGTGAGCGCCGTCGACGGCATCGTGATCACGCATGAGCACCCGGATCACTGGACTCCGGCGCAGCTGGCGGCGCTCGTCGCCGCGAACCCGTCGGCGCGCGTGTTCGGCCCGGCCGGGGTCGCCGCAGCTGTCGCCGCCGCAGACCTCGGCATCGATGTCGACGTGGTCGCGGACGGCGACACGCGCGCGGTCGGCCCGTTCTCGCTGCGCTTCGCGGGTACCCACCACGCGCTGATCCACTCGAGCATCCCGATCATCGACAACACAGGGGTGCTCGTCAACGGCACGCTGTTCCACCCGGGCGATTCGTACACGCTGCCTCCGGTCGGCGGTGTCGTGCTCGCGGCTCCGGTCGGCGCGCCCTGGCTCAAGATCAGCGAGGCCATGGACTACGTCGCCGCAGCTTCGCCATCGAAGCTCTTCCCGATCCATGAGTGGACGCTCTCCCCCACCGGACTCGGCATGCACCTCGACCGCCTGCGGTCGATGGTCGAGCCCGCAGGAGCCGAGGTCGTCACGCTCGCTCCCGGCGACACCCTCGACGTCTAGCCGCGCGCGACCGCCCCTGGCCCAGGGAGGGAAGCAGGCGTGGCCTTCCTCCCTGCCGTCAACGAGTCGCCGCCACATCCTCCCGAGGTGCGACTGGCGGCGAATTTGCCCTCCCGGACGGCGCGCACTTCCTCCCGAAGCGCGGCGCACTGGGCACGCCTGAAGCACAACGCGCGTTCGAGAGGAGTTTTCTCCTCCCGAGCGCGCGTGACAGAGCCCGTCAGGGCGAGGGCCGACGACTAAGCGTCGAGACGCGTCAGCCAGCCGTGGCGGTCGGGGCGACGGCCGTACTGGATGTCGGTGAGCTCCGCCCGGAGCGACAGCGTGAGCGAGTCGGGGCCGGCGACCGGCGACACGATCGACACGCCGTCGCCCTTGAGCTCGGCGATCGGCACGACCACGGCCGCGGTGCCGCACGCGAACACCTCGACGATGTCGCCTGAAGCCACGCCGTCGCGCCACTCGTCGATCGACACGCGCCGGCGCTCGACTCGGTGACCGCGGTCCTCCGCGAGCTGCAGGATCGAGTCGCGCGTGATGCCCTCGAGAATCGAGTCGCTGTCGGGCGTGACGATCGTTCCGTCCCTGTAGACGAGCACCACGTTCATGCCGCCGAGCTCTTCGATGTAGGCGCCGTCGGTGGAGTTCAGGAACAGCACCTGCGAGCAGCCGTGCTGGTACGCCTCCTCCTGCGGCAGGAGCGACGCCGCATAGTTGCCGCCCGTCTTCGCCGCACCGGTGCCGCCCTTGCCCGCGCGCGAGTATGTCGTCGACAGCCAGATCGACACGGGCGCGACGCCGCCGGTGAAGTACGCGCCGGCCGGGCTCGCGATCACGTAGTAGCCGACGCGGTGAGCGGCACGCACCCCGAGGAAGCTCTCGGTCGCGATCATGAACGGGCGGAGGTAGAGCGAGGTCTCGTCGGCCGACGGCACCCACTTCTCGTCGACGGCGACGAGCTGCTTGAGCGACTCGACGAAGTCCTCGACCGCGAGCTTCGGCAGCGCGAGGCGCTCGGCCGAGCGCTGCAGGCGGTGGCCGTTGGCGTCGGGGCGGAAGGTCCACACCGAGCCGTCGGCGTGACGGTACGCCTTGATTCCCTCGAAGATCTCCTGGGCGTAGTGGAAGACCGAGGCCGCAGGATCGAGCGACAGCGGCCCGTACGGAACGACGGCGGCATCGTGCCAGCCCTCGTCGACCGTCCACTCGATCTGCACCATGTGGTCGGTGAAGTACTTGCCGAACCCGGGATCGGCGAGCATGGCCTCGCGCTCGGCGTCGGCACGGGCGGCGGGCGTGGGGGTGAGTTCGAACTGCAGCGGGTAGGTGGTGTCGGTAGTCGTCATGACCGATCGTCCAATCGAAATCTAGAGAGTTGTAGCGACCCGGCTGACGGCCCGTGCGATGGCGTCACCGATCTCGGAGGTGGTGCGGGCCCCGGCCAGAGCGGATCGTGCCTCGATGTCGGCCTCGACGGCCTCGGTCACCCGACGCGCCTCGTCGGGGAGACCGAGGTGGTCGAAGAGAAGGGCGGTCGAGAGGATCGCGGCGGTGGGATCGGCCTTCTGCTGGCCTGCGATGTCGGGAGCGGAACCGTGCACCGGCTCGAACATGCTGGGGAAGGTGCCGTCGGGGTTGATGTTGCCCGAGGCCGCCAGGCCGATGCCGCCGCTGATCGCGCCAGCCAGATCGGTGAGGATGTCGCCGAAGAGGTTGTCCGTGACGATGACGTCGAATCTAGCAGGGTCGGCGACGAGGTGGATAGTCGCCGCGTCGACGTGCTGGTAGTCGACCGCGATGTCGGGGTAGTCGACCGAGACGGCGTCGACGGTGCGCTGCCAGAGCGACCCGGCGAAGACGAGCACGTTGGTCTTGTGGACCAGGGTCAGGCGGTGCGCGGGGCGCTTCTGCGCCAGGTCGAAGGCGTAGCGGACGACGCGCTCGACGCCGTAGGCCGTGTTGACGCTGACCTCGTTGGCGATCTCGGCAGGGGTGCCGACGCGGAGGGCGCCGCCGTTGCCGACGTACGGGCCCTCGGTGCCTTCGCGGACGACCACGAAGTCGACGTCGCCCGGGTTCGACAGCGGCGACGGCACACCCGGGTAGACCTTCGTCGGCCGCAGGTTGACGTAGTGGTCGAGGGCGAAGCGGAGCTTGAGCAGGAGCCCTCGCTCGATGATGCCGCCTCGAAGCTCGGGGTCGCGCGGGTCGCCGCCGACGGCCCCGAGGAGGATCGCGTCGTGCTGCTTGATCGCGTCGAGGTCGGCGTCCGTGAGGATGTCGCCGGTCGCCTTGTAGCGCGCGGCGCCGAGCGAGAACTCGGTCACGTCGAACTCGACCTCGCCGCCGTCGACCGCCGCGCGGAGCACCTTCAGCGCCTCGGCCACGACCTCGGGGCCGATCCCGTCGCCCGGGATGCTTGCGAGTCGGACAGTGCGCGCCATGAAGGTCTCCTCGAAGGTCTGTGCTGAGACCCCCAGCTTACCGACGGCGCAGGATCCGGACGCCGCCCGTCCCGAGGGCTACGGTGCATGAATGAGTATCGGAACCGGAATCGGCCTCTTCGTGATCGGCGCCATCCTCGCCTTCGCCCTGAACTTCCAGGTGGCAGCCATCAACATCCACCTGATCGGCTACATCCTGATGGCGGCCGGGGTGGTGGTGTTCATCCTCGGCCTCGTCTTCACGCTCCGCGGACGCCAGACCACCTCGTCGACCACGATCGACCCTGCGACGGGTCGCCAGGTCACTCGTCGTCGCGACGCCGGCGACCTCTGAACGCTGGCGCGGCGGCCGGCGGCAACCGCCGACGGCGGTGCAGGCCGCCTCGCACAGAGCGCTACAGCGTGACGTCGATCTCCTGCATCACGTCGGCGTCGATGGCACGACGGACCTTCTCGAGCAGACCCTCGGGCGCCGGGCTGTCGATCGTGAGGACAGACAGCGCCTGGCCGCCGGCGGTCGTGCGGGCGATCTGCATGGCGGCGATGTTGATGCCGGCCTCGCCGAACTCCTTGCCGTAGACCGCGACGATGCCGGGGCGGTCGGTGTAGACCATGACGATGTGGTGCTTGGCGAGCGGCACCTCGACGTCGTAGCCGTTCACCTCGACGATCTTCTCGACCTGCTTGGGGCCGGTGAGAGTGCCCGAGACCGAGATCTGGCGGCCGTCGGCCAGAGCGCCGCGGATCGTGATGATGTTGCGGTACTCCTCCGACACGGCGTCGGTGAGCAGGCGCACGGTCACCCCGCGCTGCTCGGCGAGGAGAGGCGCGTTGACGTAGCTCACGGTCTCCTGCACGGCGTCCGAGAACACGCCCTTGAGCGCGGCGAGCTTGTACACGGAGACGTCGAACTCGGTGAGGTCGCCGTGCACCTCGACGTCGATCGAGGTGAGGGGGCTGTCCGCGAGGCCCGCGAAGACCTGGCCGAGGCGCTCGACGAGCGAGATGCCGGGGCGGACGTACTCGTCGATGACGCCGCCGGCGACGTTGACGGCGTCGGGAACGAGCTCGCCGCCGAGGGCGAGGCGCACCGACTTCGCGACCGAGACGCCGGCCTTCTCCTGGGCCTCGTCGGTCGACGCGCCGAGGTGCGGCGTGACCACGACGTTGTCGAGCTTCAGCAGGTCGAGGTTCGTGGGCGGCTCCGACACGAAGACGTCGAGGCCGGCGCCGGCGATGACGTCGTTCGAGAGCGCCTGGTAGAGGGCATCCTCGTCGATGAGACCACCGCGCGCGACGTTCACGATGAAGGCCGTGGGCTTCATCAGGTTCAGCTGCTCGGTCGAGATCATCCCGGTCGTCTCAGGCGTCTTCGGCATGTGGATCGTGATGAAGTCCGCCGTCTGCAGCAGCTCGTCGAGCGGCAGCAGCGTGACGCCGAGCTGCTGGGCGCGGGCCGGGGTGACGTAGGGGTCGTACGCGACGATGTTCATGCCGAACGCCTGGAGGCGGGCGGTGATGAGCGCGCCGATCCGGCCCAGGCCGATGATGCCGACGGTCTTCTCGAACAGCTCGACGCCGGTGTACTTCGAGCGCTTCCACTGGCCCTGCGCGAGGGCGTTGTGCGCGGCCGGGATGTGGCGGGCCAGGCTCAGGATGTGACCCACCGTGAGCTCGGCGGCCGAGATGATGTTCGACGTGGGGGCGTTGACCACCATCACACCGGCGTTCGTGGCCGCCTTGATGTCGACGTTGTCGAGGCCGACACCCGCGCGGGCGACGACCTGGAGCCGCGGAGCGGCGGCGATCGCCTCGGCGTCGACCTTCGTGGCCGAGCGGACCAGGATCGCGTCGGCGTCCTGCAGCGCGGAGAGCAGCGCGGGCCGGTCGGTGCCGTCGACACTCCGGATCTCGAAGTCCGGACCGAGCGCGTCGACGGTCGCGGGCGAGAGTTCTTCGGCGATCAGGACGATCGGCTTTGCCACGGTGAAGCCCTTCTTCTCAAGACGACGCCCTGGCCGAAGCGCGACCGGGGCTGCGTTCAACCCTAGCCACGCGGATCCTGCGACCGGGGCCGCGGAACGGCCTCAGGAGGCCGAACCTGGGAAATCGCAGAGTATGCCCAGGAGCGGCGGACCATTTTGTCGCAAAATCCCCGTTGGGCGAACTAGAGGAGCGACGACTTCTCGAAGACGTAGCCCGTGAGGCTCACGGTGAGGGCGCACACGGCCGCGTACATGACGACGAAGATCGCGATCCGCTTGAGGAGGGCGCGACCGCGACCCAGGCGGAGGCCGGCGAGGTATCCGAGCACGGGGACGACGAGAGCGGCGATGAGCGCGGACCACGGGGTGGTCTTCGCGAGCTCCGGCGCGCCGTTCTTCGTGACGAAGTCGCGGTATTCGCCGAACAGCTGGGGCACCTGGACCACGTTGCCGACGGCGGCGTACACGGTCCATGCGAAGATCACGGCGGCGACGATCAGGGTGATGAGCGCCGCGCGACGACTGGCCGGCACCTCGACGGACTCGCCGTCGGCCGACTCGTCGAGCATCTCGACGTCGGGCTCGCCTGCCGGCTGCTCGTCGAAGGAGGGCGACACGCTGCTCAACCGAGTTTTCCGATCACGAAGGGCCAGGGAATCAGGAGGACGATGCCCGCGACGAACCACATCGCCCGCTGCCGCATCGCCCGGGTCGGCACCAGCCAGAGGGTGCCGAAGAACCACAGCACCGGGGCGGCGACCGCGAACCAGGTGCCGATGCGCCACATCCAGTCGGCGAGCACGCTGTCGAACGCGGGCGCAACGCTGCCGATCGACTTGAGCCAGGCCACCGCGTAGAGCAGCAGGATCGCGGCCACGACCCCGTGGCCGACCAGCGCCGCCGACGAGATCACGCCCTCGGGCAGCTCGTCGCCGTCGTCGTCGGCCTCGTCGGCGTCATCGGCGTCGTCGCGCAACTCGTCGGGAACGGCGACGACCGGCCCCTCGACGTAGCTGCGGTCGCTCGAGTCGCCCCACGAGAGCGCCTCGTCGTCGTCGCCCTCGTCGGCGGTCGAGGTCGCGGCGTCGTCGCGCCCGGCGTCGGCCGTCATACGCCGACCCGGCCGCCGCGCGGGGCGCGGGCCGGGGCGTCCCGACGGAGGGCGGCGGTCTTGTCGGCGATGACGGCGCGCAGGGGCTCGTAGAGAGGGTGCCCCGGGAACACGCCGGTCAGCGTCTCGGTCAGCAGTTCGTCCGACGCGCCCGAACCGAGGATCGACTGCAGCTCGCGACTCTCGACGTCGTCCGGCACGTCGAAGTCGAGCGCGGCCCGCACGGCGCGGACGAGGAACTCGCACGGCATCCCGCGCTCGGCCAGCTGAGCGGCCGGGCCGACGAGACGCTCGTGCCGCGACAGTTTGCTCAGCGGATTGCGGCCGACGCGACCGGTGGTGTCGGGCAGGTGGGGGTTCGAGATGCGGCGCAGGATCTGATCGATGTACGCCTGCTGCTCCTCGGCGTCGAACCCGTACTTCGCCACGAGCAGCGCCTTCGTCTCGGCGAGGACGCCGAGCACCTCGACGAAGACCTCCGGGTCGTCGAGCGCCTCGCGTACGCTGTGGAGGCCGCGCGCCCAGCCGTAGTACGCGGCCGTGGCGTGGGCGGTGTTGACCGTGAAGAGCTTGCGGTCGATGAACGGCGAGAGGTCGTCGACCCAGCGGACGCCGTCGAGCGAGGGGGTGTCGAGCCGGCCGTCGAGGGCCGCGCGCTCGACGATCCACTCGGCGAACGACTCGATGGTGACGTCGAGGCCCGGCGACTGCTCGGGCACGATGCGGTCGATCGCGCAGTTGGCGAAGACGGCGGCGGTGGCCTCGAGGTCGCCGGGGTAGACGCCGCGCACGAACGCGGCGAGGGTGTCGCTGGCGGCGATGGCGGTCTCGCAGGCGATGACGAGCAGGGGCGGCAGGTCGGGGTCGCGTTCGGCGAGCCCTCGAGCGATCGCGGGGGCGAGCGAGGGCAGGATCCTGGGCCCCACCGAGGTCGTGACGATGACGGCCGTCGAGATCTCGGCTGCGATCTCATCGGCCTGCCTGCCGTTGTCGATCGAGCGGAACCCGGTGACCTCTCGCGTGACGGTCTCGTCGTCGCCGACGGCGTGGACGGAGTAGGCCCCGGCGGCCCGGAGAGCGCGGACGAGCTCGGCGTTGACGTCGGCGAACACGACCTCGTAGCCCGACTGGTGGAGGACCTGCCCCACGAAGCCGCGGCCGATGTTGCCGGCGCCGAAGTGGATCGCCTTCTTGCTCGATGCCATCCGACGATTGTGCCAGACCGAACTGTGTGTGTCGGACACCGATTCGGCGGGAACCGCATGGATCCGGGCACGCGAAAGGGCCCCGCCCGCAGGCGAGACCCTTTCGTGATGAAGCGGACTAGCGGGCGGCGTGACCGTCCACATAGTCGGCGTCCTGCTGCTTCCACGCGAACAGGGCGCGGAGCTCCTTGCCGGTGGCCTCGATCGGGTGCGCCTCGGCCTTCGCGCGCAGGGCGAGGAACTCGGGCGCGCCGGCGTCCTGGTCGTCGATGAACCGCTTGGCGAACGCGCCCGACTGGATGTCGGCGAGGACGGCCTTCATGTTCTCCTTCACGTCGGGCGTGATGACGCGGGGGCCCGAGACGTAGTCGCCGAACTCGGCGGTGTCGGAGACCGACCAGCGCTGCTTGGCGAGGCCGCCCTCCCAGATCAGGTCGACGATGAGCTTCAGCTCGTGGAGCACCTCGAAGTAGGCGATCTGCGGCTGGTAGCCGGCCTCGGTGAGGGTCTCGAAGCCGTACTGGATCAGCTGCGAGGTGCCGCCGCAGAGCACGGCCTGCTCGCCGAACAGGTCGGTCTCGGTCTCCTCGGTGAAGGTGGTCTTGATGCCGCCGGCACGGAGGCCGCCGATGCCCTTCGAGTACGACCAGGCGAGGTCCCATGCGGCACCGGACGCGTCGACCTCGACGGCGACGGTGACGGGGACGCCGCGGCCGGCCTCGTACTCGCGACGGACGGTGTGGCCGGGGCCCTTGGGGGCGACGAGGATCACGTCGACGCCGGTCGGGGCCTCGATGTAGCCGAAGCGGATGTTGAAGCCGTGGCCGAAGACGAGGGCGTTGCCGTCCTCGAGGTTCGGGGCGATGTCGTCGCGGTAGACGAGACGCTGCACCTGGTCGGGCGCGAGGATCACGATGACGTCGGCCCACTTCGAGGCGTCGGCCGGCGTGTGCACGGTGAAGCCGGCCTCCTCGGCCTTGGCGCGGCTCTTCGAGTCGGGCTTGAGGCCGATGACGACCTCGACGCCGGAGTCGCGGAGGTTGAGCGCGTGGGCGTGGCCCTGCGAGCCGTAGCCGATGACGGCGACCTTCTTGCCCTGGATGATCGAGAGGTCGGCGTCGTTGTCGTAGACGATTTCAGTCACTTCGTGGTTCTCCTGTTGGTGGGTCGTTCAGTGTGGTTCGAGGCGGCCGGGATCAGTTCTTGAAGACCCGGTCGGTGATGCTCTTGGCTCCGCGCCCGATGGCGAGGAGGCCGGACTGCGAGAT
The DNA here is from genome assembly GCF_003634555.1 of Frondihabitans australicus. Taxonomy (NCBI): domain Bacteria; kingdom Bacillati; phylum Actinomycetota; class Actinomycetes; order Micrococcales; family Microbacteriaceae; genus Frondihabitans; species Frondihabitans australicus. The sequence continues at coordinate 772,365 of NZ_RBKS01000001.1, read as the reverse complement.
CTCCTTGATGCCGTAGGGCTCGAGGACCTTCAGCAGCGCGGTGGTCTTGCCGGTGTCGCCGGTGACCTCGATCACGAGGGCGTCGGTCGAGACATCGACGACGCTCGCGCGGAACAGGTTCACGGCCTCCAGCACCTGCGATCGCGACGTGTTGTCGACCCGCACCTTGATCAGCATGTGCTCGCGCTGCACCGACTGCGAGTAGTCGAGCTCGACGATCTTGATCACGTTGATCAGCTTGTTGAGCTGCTTCGTGACCTGCTCGAGCGGGAGCTCCTCGACGTCGACCACGACGGTGATCCGGCTGAGGCCGGGCAGCTCGCTCTTGCCGACCGCGAGGCTCTCGATGTTGAATCCGCGGCGCGCGAAGAGGCCGGCCACGCGGGTGAGGAGGCCCGGCTTGTCTTCGACCAGGAGGGAGAGGACGTGGCTCACTTGTCGGCTCCTGACTGGCGGGATGCGTCCGGGGCATCGGGCTTCTCGTCGTCCCACGAGGGGGCGAGCTCGCGGGCGTGCTGGATGAGGGAGTTCGACACGCCCTGCGGCACCATCGGCCAGACCATCGCGTCGCGCGAGACGACGAAGTCGATGACGACCGGTCGGTCGTTGGTCTCGAGGGCGAGCTTGATCGCGTCGTCGACCTCGTCTTCGGTGCGCACGCGGATTCCGAGGGCTCCGTAGGCGTCGGCCAGCTTGACGAAGTCGGGCACCATGATCGTCTCGTGACCGGTGTTGAGGTCGGTGAACGAGTGGCGGCCGTCGTAGAAGAGGGTCTGCCACTGGCGCACCATGCCGAGCGACGAGTTGTTGATGATCGCGACCTTGATCGGGATGTTGTTGATGACGCAGGTCGCGAGCTCCTGGTTGGTCATCTGGAAGCACCCGTCGCCGTCGATGGCCCAGACCACGCGGTCGGGCTCGCCGACCTTCGCGCCCATGGCGGCGGGCACGGAGTAGCCCATGGTGCCGGCGCCGCCGGAGTTCAGCCAGGCGTGCGGACGCTCGTACTCGATGAACTGCGCCGCCCACATCTGGTGCTGGCCGACGCCCGCGACGAAGACGCCCTCGGGCCCGGTCAGCTGGCCGATCCGCTGGATCACCTTCTGGGGGCTGAGCAGACCGTCGTCGGGCTCGGCGTACCCGAGCGGGAACTCGGCGCGCAGCTGCGTGAGGCGGGCCCACCAGGCGTCGAGATCGGCCTTCGCTGAACCGGTGATGTCGCCGAAGGCGGAGATGAGGTCCAGGATCACCTCCCGGGCGTCGCCCACGATCGGAACGTCGGCGATGCGGATCTTCGAGATCTCGGCCGGGTCGATGTCGACGTGCACGACCTTCGCCTCGGGCGCGAAGAGCTCGGCCTTGCCGGTCACGCGGTCGTCGAACCGGGCGCCGAGCGCGATGATGAGGTCGCTCTCCTGCAGACCGAGCACCGCGGGCACGGTGCCGTGCATGCCGGGCATGCCGAGGTGCTGCGGGTGGGTGTCGGGGAACGCGCCGCGTGCCATCAGGGTGGTCACGACGGGGGCGCCGGTCGCCTCGACGAGCGTGCGGAGCTCTTTCGACGCGCCGGCGCGGATGACGCCGCCGCCGACGTAGAAGATCGGCTTCTTCGCCTCGGCGATGAGCTGTGCGGCCGCGGTGATCTGCTTGCCGTGCGCCTTCGTGATCGGGCGGTAGCCGGGCAGGTCGACCGACTCGGGCCAGACGAACGGCGCGGTGTTCTGCTGGGCGTCCTTGGTGATGTCGACGAGCACCGGGCCGGGGCGACCGGTCGACGCGATCTGGTACGCCGCCGCGAGGGTCGCCGGGATGTCTTCCGGCTTCGTCACGAGGAACGAGTGCTTCGTGATCGGCATCGTGATGCCGACGATGTCGGCCTCCTGGAACGCGTCGGTGCCCATGAGCGTCGAGAACACCTGACCCGTGATGGCGAGGAGCGGCACGCTGTCCATGTACGCGTCGGCGATCGCCGTGACGAGATTCGTTGCTCCTGGGCCCGAGGTCGCGATCGCGACGCCGACCTTGCCGGTAGCCGCGGCGTAGCCCTCGGCGGCGTGGCCGGCGCCCTGCTCGTGGCGGACCAGGATGTGGCGGATCGTCGTCGAGGCCATCAGCTCGTCGTAGAACGGGATGATGGCGCCGCCGGGCAGACCGAAGACGTCGGTGACGCCGAGCTTCTCGAGGGAGCGCAGGATCGCGCCGGAGCCCGTGAGGACTTCGGGCGCACTCGTGCGCGGGGTGCGCGGGGCGGTGGGCAGGGGGCTTGATTCTGGAGGCATCAGTGCCGGCTCCGTTGTGACTGGTGGTGAACGAGTGGCCCGCCACCTCGGCTCCTGCGCGAAACCGAGGTCTCGCCCCGGGCGGCGTCAGTAGGTGACGGCGCCCTCGGCGGCGGACTTGACCTGGCGGGTGTACTTGGCCAGGACCCCGCGGGTGTAGACGGGAGGAAGCGGTGCCCAGCCGTTGCGGCGGGCTTCCAGCTCAGCCGGGTCGACGAGTAGGTCGAGCGAGCGAGCAGCGATATCGACCCGAATCAGATCACCATCGCGCACGAAGGCGATCGGACCTGCGTCGACCGCTTCGGGTGCTATGTGGCCGATGCACAGGCCGGTTGTGCCGCCTGAGAATCGTCCGTCTGTCAAGAGTAGTACATCTTTGCCCAGCCCCGCGCCCTTGATGGCGGCGGTGATCGCGAGCATCTCGCGCATGCCGGGGCCGCCCTTGGGGCCCTCGTAGCGGATGATGACGACCTCGCCGGCCTTGATGAGGCCGTCTGTGAGGGCGTCCATCGCCTGGCGCTCGCGCTCGAACACGTGGGCGGGGCCCTCGAACACCTCGGCGTCGAAGCCCGCGGTCTTCACCACGGCACCCTCGGGAGCCAGGGAACCCGACAGGATCGTGAGGCCACCGGTGGGGTGGATCGGGTCGTCGAGCGTGCGCAGCACCTCGCCGTCGAGCGGCTTCGGCTTGATGTCGGCGAGGTTCTCGGCGACGGTCTTGCCGGTGACGGTGAGGCAGTCGCCGTGGATGAGCCCTGCGTCGAGCAGCGCCTTCATCACGACGGGCACGCCGCCCTGGCGGTCGACGTCGTTCATGACGTACTTGCCGAACGGCTTGAGGTCGCCGATGTGCGGCACCTTGTCGCCGATGCGGTTGAAGTCGTCGATCGTGAGGTCGACCTCGGCCTCGTAGGCGATCGCGAGCAGGTGCAGCACGACGTTGGTCGAGCCGCCGAAAGCCATGGCGACGGCGATGGCGTTCTCGAACGCCTTCTTCGTCAGGATCTGGCGGGCGGTGATCCCGTGCTTGAGCATGTTCACGACGGCCTCGCCCGACCGGTGGGCGTAGTAGTCGCGGCGGCGGTCCGCCGACGGCGGCGACGCCGAGCCGGGCAGGCTCATGCCGAGGGCCTCGGCGACGGAGGCCATCGTGTTGGCCGTGTACATGCCGCCGCAGGCGCCTTCGCCCGGGACGATCGCGCACTCGATCGCGTGCAGGTCTTCGTCGCTGATCGTGCCGGCCTTCGCCGCGCCGACCGCCTCGAACGAGTCGATGATCGTGACGTTCTTCTCGGTGCCGTCGGACAGCTTGACCCAGCCGGGAGCGACGGACCCGGCGTACAGGAACACGCTCGCGAGGTCGAGGCGGGCCGCGGCCATCAGCATGCCCGGGAGCGACTTGTCGCAGCCGGCGAGCAGGACCGAGCCGTCGAGGCGCTCGGCCATCATGACGGTCTCGACGCTGTCGGCGATGACCTCGCGCGAGACGAGCGAGAAGTGCATGCCCTCGTGGCCCATCGCGATGCCGTCGGAGACCGAGACGGTGCCGAACTGAAGCGGGTAGCCGCCGCCCGAGTGGACGCCCTCTTTGGCACCCTGCGCGAGGCGGTCGAGCGAGAGGTTGCAGGGGGTGATCTCGTTCCACGACGAGGCGATGCCGATCTGGGGCTTCTGCCAGTCTTCGTCGCCCATGCCGACGGCGCGGAGCATGCCGCGGGAAGTGGTGGCTTCGACGCCGTCCGTCACGTCTCGGCTGCGAGGCTTGACATCGACTCCGAACTCGTTGAGTTGTGAAGACATGGTGCCCAGTCTAGAGGGCGTGACGGACGTTGTTTTACTCGGTTCCGGCCGCGCTGCCCGAGTCGTCGATCCTCACGCCCTCCGGGTAGGGCGAGAAGGCGAGCAGGCCCGACGAGAGGTCCCACGAGACGTCGATCGAGCCGCCGCCGGGCACGAGCATGTCGAGGCGCACGCCCGTCGCGACGACGTCCTCCTCCGGCGTGCACGACGAGGCGCCGCGGTCGGGGTCGACGGCCATGATCAGGCAGAACGAGCCGTCGTCGGCCTGCGCCACCCACACTCGCGTCTGTGCCGACCCCGGGCCGAACTGGGTGAGCACTCGGTGCGTCGACGAGGCGACGATGCCGTGCAGGTGCAGGCCCGGGTGGTCGTCGCGGCCCTGGGGCGCCGCGAAGTACTGGGCCCCGAGCGCGGCCGCCTCGGCCGCCGGCCCGTCGTTCGTCACCGTGGGAGGGCTGCCGATCACCTCGGTCGTCGGCATCGGGTCCGCCGCCGCCTCCACGCCGGCCCGCGTCACCCCGGACGCGATGACCGCCGAGACGGCGGCGACCAGCACGACGGCGACGACTCCCCCGGCCAGCCACAGCCGCGGGTGGTGCGTGACGCGGTCGACGAAGACGTTGTGCGCCTCGGTCGCGCCGACCGCCCCTCCGACTCCGGGCGCAGGATCGGCGACGCCCTCCACGACCGACCGCTCGTGCGCACGCACCCCGCTCCCCGTGGCGGCCAAGACCCTGCGCAGCTCGTCGACGTCGGCCCGCGAGACCTCCCCGCCCCCGTACACGCGCGCCTCGAGGTCGTGGCGATGCCGCGCATCCCGCTCGTCGTCGTCGGGATGTGCCGTCGGTGTCCCGCCCCGCGGCGTCATACCGGAATGGTAGGCCTGCGCGGCCGGGAGGGCCAGGGTGGAGGGATGGACGAGAAGACGACTCTGCACGACTACCTCCGGCAAGCCCGAGCCGGCCTCGCCGGGAAGATCGACGGGCTCGGCGAGTACGACGCGCATCGACCGCTGACGCCGACGGGAACCAACCTGCTCGGGCTGATCAAGCACGTCGCGAGCGTGCAGCTGGAGTACCTCGGGGTCGTCTTCGGGCGCCCGTCCGGCGTGGCCGCTCCGTGGGACCTCCCCGGCGGCCTGGAGGACGACGACATGTGGGCCAGGGGCGACGAGACGGTCGCCGACGTGCTCGAGCTCCATCGGCTGTCGGCGGAGCACGCCGACGCCACGATCGAAGCGCTGCCGCTCGACGCGGTGGGCGAGGTGCCGTGGTGGGAGGAGGGGCAGCGGTCGGTCACGCTTCACCGGATCCTGGTGCACCTGATCGCCGAGACCGCGCGGCATGCCGGTCACGCCGACATCCTCCGCGAGCAGATCGACGGCGAGGTCGGGCGACGGCCGGGCGACGGCAACATCCCCGGTCGCACGACGGTCGAGTGGGCCGACTACCGGGCGAGGATCGAGGAGGCGGCGGTCGAGGCGGGTCGCCGCGATTTCAGAGACACGCCCTAGGCGCGACCGAGGTGCGCGCGGAGCTCCGCGAGGTCGTCGAGCAGGTGCGCCACCTCGGGCGGGCCGTCGACGCGGAATGCCGCCGCGGTCTCGCCCGCGCCGACCTTGAGCCCGAAGTCGCCCGCGCCGAGCGCCGTGAAGCCGTCTTCGTCGGTGACGTCGTCGCCGGCGAAGAGCACCGCGGTCGCGCCGGTGATCGAGCGGAGGCGGCGGACCGCGTCGCCCTTCGTGGCCGATCGCACCGAGAACTCGAGGACGTCCTTGCCGCTGCGTTCGGTCACGCCGGTCGTCGACGACGCGACGCGCTCCTGGGCGAGCCGCTCGGCGGCCGCGGTGTCGTCGCCGTTCGCGAGTCGCGTGTGGAGCGCGAAGCCGGCCGGCTTCTCTTCGACGTGCACGTTCTCGAACGAGCCGGCGACCTCGTCGAGGACCCGGTGGATCGTCTCGCGCGTAGCCTTCTCGTCGTCGGTCAGGGCCACGTCGGAAGCTCCGTCGACCCGGTACTCGACGCCGTGCGAGCCGACGAGCAGCACGCTGTCGGGCACCTGGCCCACGTGAGCGAGGCTCTCGAGCGAGCGCCCCGAGACGAGGGCGACCGACGTGTGGGGCATGGCCGCGAGGCGCAGCACTGCGTCTTGCGCGTCGGGCAGGGCTCGCGCCTCCTGCGGCCTGTCGACCGTCGGCGACAGCGTGCCGTCGAAGTCGAGGGCGACGAGCAGGTGCGGGGTGGTCGCGATGAGGCCGAGGGCGTCGGCCATCGCCGTCTCGGCGGCCTGGTCGCTCACGCCGCCGGCTCCCCCGTGCCGGGCGCGGCGATGCGATGCCCAGGCCGGACCTCGGAGAGCGCCCGGAGGAACGACGCCGACCACTTCGCCACGTCGTTGTCGAGCACGCGGCGACGGAGCGCCCGCATGCGGGTGACGCGGTCACGACGCGGCATCTCGATCGCGCGCATGATCGTGTTCTTGAGGCTCGCGATGTCGTGCGGATTGACCAGCAGGGCGCTGCGGAGCTCGTCGGCCGCCCCGGCGAATTCGCTCAGGATCAGAACGCCGTCGTTGTCGTGCCGCACGGCGACATACTCTTTCGCCACGAGGTTCATGCCGTCGCGGAGGGCGGTGACGAGCATGATGTCGGCGGCGAGGTACAGCGCGACCATCTCTTCGCGCGGGTAGCCGTGGTGGTGGTAGCTGATCGCGGTGTGGCTCATCGTGGCGTAGTCGCCGTTGATGCGGCCGACGGTCAGCTCGATCTCGTCGCGGAGGTCCATGTACGCCTCGACGCGCTCGCGGCTCGGCGACGCGACCTGCACGAGCGTCGCGTCCTCGACGCTGAGGCGACCGTCGGCGAGGAGCTCGCCGAACGCCTTCATCCGGTGCCGGATCCCCTTCGTGTAGTCGAGGCGGTCGACGCCGAGGATCACGGTCTTCGGATTGCCGAGGCCCTCGCGGATCTCGCGGGCGCGGGCCTGGATCGCGGGGTCGCGCGCGAGCTCCTCGTAGCCGCGCGAGTCGATCGAGATCGGGAACTGCTTCGCCAGCACGCGCCGGACGCGGCGGCCGCGACGCTCGTGCGACGGCACGGGTACCGGCGACACCGACGCCGTGTCGTCGTCCACCGGCACGTCGATGTAGGGCCGAGTGGTGGCGTAGCCGAGCAGGTGTCGCACCGAGCGCGAGAAGTTCGACGCGTCGTCGGCCCGCTGGAAGCCGATCACGTCGGCGCCGAGGAGCCCCTCGAGCACTGACTCGCGCCACGGCAGCTGCGAGAAGATGCCGAGCGGGGGGAACGGGATGTGGTTGAAGAAGCCGATCGTGAGGTCGGGGCGGAGCTCGCGCAGCATCTTCGGGACGAGTTGCAGCTGGTAGTCCTGCACCCACACCACCGCGCCCTGCTCGGAGACCGACGCGGCGCGCTCGGCGAACCGGCGATTCACCTTAACGTAGGCCTCCCACCACACGCGGTGGTACGTCGGGGCCGAGATCACGTCGTGGTAGAGCGGCCAGAGCGTGTCGTTCGAGAAGCCCTCGTAGTACCGCTGCACCTCTTCGGCGCTGAGCGGCACGGGCACGATGTTGATGCCCTCGTTCTCGAACGGCTCGACCTCGAGGTCGGGCTGACCGGCCCAGCCCACCCAGGCGCCGTCGTTGGCCCGCATGACCGGCTCGAGCGCGGTGACGAGGCCACCGGGTGAATGCTCCCACTTCAGCTCGCCGTTCTCGTCGAGCGTGTGGTCGACCGGGAGGCGGTTGGAGACGACGACGAAGCCGTAGGTCTCGTGCTGGATGTGGTCGGAATCGGCCATGCCGGGGGTTCTCCCTCGTTCTCCCGGGAAACCTCTCCCGGGATTCCGAGGGTATCAGCGGCCGGCTATCAGGCTCCCAGGAGCGTGCGCCGACGGCCGCGGGTCCGCGCCCCGGCGCAGGAGCCGTCTTCTGTCACGGCAGCGCGAGCGTCGCCCGGGCGGCCCGCACGAGGGCGATGCCGTAGCTCCTGCCATAGCCCGCCGCGTGCACCGCCAGCGGGTGCAGCTGGTGCATCGGCACCCGCTCCTCCCACCCGGCGCGCAGGGGCGCGGCGACGTCGTACGCGGCGAGCACCTCGTCGAGGTACGGGCAGCCGAAGAGCTGCAGCATCGCCAGGTCGGTCTCGCGGTGCCCTCCGTGAGCCGCAGGATCGATGAGCACGACGCCACCCTCGCCGAACAGCACGTTGCCGTTCCACAGGTCGCCGTGGAGCCGCGCGGGCGCCTCGCCGTCGTCGAGCGCGCCCGACGCGATCCGCTCGCACGCCTCCTGGACGACGCGTCGCTCCCCCACGTCGATGCTCCCGGCCGAGAGCGCCACGTCGGCATACGGCTCGACGCGCTGCGCGCCGTAGAAGGCGCCCCAGGAGCCGCGGGGCCGGGTCGCCAGCGGACGCTTCCCGATGAAGCACGGCCCCCCGAATCCGTCGGGAGGTGCGCCGAACGCGCTCGCCCCCGCCGCGTGCGTCGCCGCCAGCGCCGTGCCGAAGGCTCGCGCCGCCTCGGCGGACGGCCGCACCTCGCGCACCGCGTCGAGCACGATGCGCCCCGGGGCGACGCTCTCGACGCCGACGATCCGCGCGCCACCGGACGCGGTGGCCTCGCCGAGCCACGCGAGCCCAGCGGCCTCGGCCTCGAAGAAGCCGGGCGGGGCTTCGGCGCGCGTCTTGACGAAGGTCGGCATCCGCCGATTCTGCCCGACGCGCGGTCGGGGCGTTCAGGCGGGGGCGCTCAGGCGCGGGTGAGCGCCGCGACCGCGTCGACGATGGCGCTGCGGACGTCGGCGTGCGGCGGGTCGACCGACATGCGCGCGGCGGTCGAGGCGACGCCCCGGGCGCTCAGGGCGTACTTCACTCGGCCGATGCTGGGGGCGACGAGGGCGGCGACGTGGGACAGGTCGGCGCGGAGAGTCTCGGATCCTGCGCCCCAGCCCCCGGTGTCGTCGAGGGCGGCCGCGGCCTCGGCGAACAGCTCGGGGAAGGCGGTGGAGCAGCCCGAGACGATGCCTGAGCCGCCCTGCGACAGGACGCCCTCGAGATCGCCGTCGTTGCCGGAGTAGACGCTGATCGATCGGTTGAGCGACGCCGTGGCGCGCACGACATCGCTGACTACCCCGGATGCACGACCGCTCAGCTTGGCGCCGTCGAGCCCCGCGCCTGCGATGACCGAGGCGATCGCCGCCGCGTCCAGGTCGACGCCGGTGCGGTCGGGGAAGAAGTAGCCGAGGAGAGTGCCGGTGACCGCCTCGCGCACCCTCGCCAGGTGGCCCTGGACCTCGCCGACCGACGCCGGCAGATAGTACGGCGTGATCGCGGCGAAGCCGGTCACGCCATTGAGGGCCGCGTCGGCGGCGATCCGCACGGTCGAGACCGCGTCGACGGCGCCGACGTGCGCGATCGTGCGGTCCGGCCCAAGCACGTCGAGGGCCGTCGTGAAGAGGTCGTGCCGCTCGGCCTCGGCGAGCGCGGGGAACTCGCCCGTGGTGCCGGCGACGAAGGCGGCGTCGACGTGAGGCTCGATGTGCATGAGCGTGCGGCGGAAGGCGGCGAGGTCGAGGGCTCCGTCGTCGTCGAAGGGGGTGGTGATGGCGCACACGAGACGGCCCCAGGTCATCGTCGGACTCCTTCGTCGTTCATCACGCGGGCCACGCTACCCGCACGGTCGAGGCGACCGCCGCTCCCGGCTGGCAGGTCTCCCGCCCGCGCACGGTTACGATCGGGCCATGTCACGCACCCGGGCCTATCGCGACGGCAAGATCGTCGGCGACGGCTTCCCCCTCGACGACGTCAGCGACTACCTGGAGAACGGCGACTGCTTCGTCTGGGTCGACTTCGTGTCGCCGACGCTCGCGGACCTCGAGAAGGTCGCCGACGAGCTGAACCTGCACGAGCTGGCGATCGAGGACGCCCTGGAGCCGGGGCAGCGGCCGAAGATCGAGCGCTACGACCGGTTCCTGTTCACGACGCTCTACGACACGGTGTTCTCCGGCGACTCGGCGACGCTCGAGACGAGCGAGGTGAAGGCGTTCATCACGCATCGGGCGCTGGTGACGATCCACGAGCCGTCGTTCGACATCGACATCGTCACGAAGCACTGGGACGACAACAAGGACCTCGTCGAGCACGGCGTCTCGTACCTGCTGTGGGGCCTCTACGACGCGATCGTCGACCGGCAGTACGTGTGCACCGACTCGCTGGACGAGCAGATCGACGGGCTGGAGGACGGCATGTTCGAGCTGCGGCAGCAGACGATGGACGTCCAGCGGCGCTCGTTCGACCTCCGCAAGAGCCTCGTTCTGCTGCGGCGGGTGGTGACGCCCGAGCGCGAGGTGCTCAACACAATGCTCAGGAGCGACGCGATGGGTCAGGCGGGCGACATGCGGCCGTACTTCCAGGACGTCTACGACCACGTCCTGCGGATCACCGAGCAGACCGACGCCCTGCGCGACCTGGTGTCGACGATCCTCGACACGAACCTGTCGATCCAGTCGAACCGGATGAACCTCGTGATGAAGAAGGTGACCAGCTGGGCGGCGATCATCGCGGTGCCGACGGCGGTGACCGGCTTCTTCGGGCAGAACGTGCCGTTCCCCGGCTACAACACGGGGGTGGGGTTCGCCGTGTCCAGCGTCGCGATCGTGGTCGGCGGCGTCGCGCTGTACTTCTCCTTCAAGAAGCGCGACTGGCTGTAGTTCGATATACCGACCACCGTCATATGACGTTCACGGTGCCGCTACCTCGCGACCGTAGCGTCGTCGCCATGATCAGCGTCGGCATGAGCACCTCCTGCGCCTACCCTCTCGGTCTCGAGTCGTCGTTCCACCTCTCCCGCGAGGTCGGCTTCGACGGTGTCGAGATCATGGTCACGAACGATCCGGCGACGCACCGTGCCGAGAGACTGCTCGAGCTGTCGGCCGAGACGGGGCAGCCGATTCTGTCGATCCACGCTCCCGTGCTCCTGCTGACGCATTTCGTCTGGGGACGCGACCCGCGGGTGAAGCTGGAGCGCAGCGCCGAGCTGGCCGTCGCGGTCGGTGCGCCCACGGTGGTGGCGCACCCGCCGTTCCGCTGGCAGTCGGGCTACGCGGAGGAGTTCCTCGACATCGTGCGCGCGATCAGCGCCCGGTACGGAGTGACCATCGCCATCGAGAACATGTTCCCGTGGAAGATCGCCGGCCGGTCGATGAAGATGTACGCGCCCGGCTGGGACCCCAGCACGATGGACTGCGACGCCGCCACGCTCGACTTCTCGCACGCCTCGCTCTCGGGCCGCGACTCGCTCGAGCTCGCCCGTGCCCTCGACGACCGACTGCGGCACGTGCACCTGTGCGACGGCTCGCGCGTGTCGGACGACGGCGGCATCTTCGACGAGCACCTGGTTCCGGGTCGCGGCGCCGAGCCGGTCGAGGCGGTGCTGGCCGAGCTCGCGGCGCGGAACTGGTCGGGCTCGATCATCGCCGAGATCAACACCCGCAAGGCCGGGTCGCAGGAGGCTCGGGTCGCCATGATGCGCGAGACCCTCGTTTTCGCCCGCAACGCCCTCGTCCCTCGCGTGCGGCACCTCCCGCAGGTGGGCGCGCAGCGCCGCTCCGCGTAGAGGTCTAGAGGTACAGCAGCGCGAGCACCGAGAGCGGCAGCGCGACGACCGCGAGCCCGAGGCCGGCGATCATGAACCTCTTCCACGGCACCTCGACGCCGAGGCCGGTGAGCCGTCCGTGCCACAGGAGGGTCGCGAGCGACGCCCAGGGCGTCACGATGCAGCCGATGTTCACGCCGATGAGGATCGCGACGAGCCGCAGCGTCGACCCGCCGACGGGCTCGAGCGCGAGGTACGCCGGCAGGTTGTTCACGAGGTTGGCCGACAGCGCTGCTCCCCCGGCGAGCCGCACGAGCGCCCCGAACGAGTCGCCGGTGCCGACGACGGTGCCCAGGAGCCGTGCGAGACCCAGCGAGTGGGCGGCCTCCACCACGAGGAACAGCCCCGACGCGAACAGCAGCGTGCCCCACGGCACGAGGCCGAGGCGCAGCGCCCCCGGGCGGCGGACGGCGAAGGCGACGACGAGCAGGACCGCTGCGGCCGCGGCGGGGATCCACACCGCCACGCCCGAGACGAGGGCCGGCACGAGCAGGAGCACGATGACTCCCGCCGCCACGAACAGCCCCCGGTCGGCGGCCGGCTCGACGGGAGCGGCGTCGAAGCGCGCCGCGAGCTCGCGCCGGTAGCGCACGGCGACGGCGACGAGGGGCAGCACGATTCCGACGACCGCCGCGGGCCCCACGATCGCGGCGAACGTTAGGGGCGCAGGAGAACCGAGCGTGTGCTGCGCGAGGAGGTTCGTGAGGTTCGACACCGGCAGGAGCATCGACCCGCAGTTCGCCAGCCACACCGTCGTGAAGGCGAACGGCAGCGGCGACGCGCCGACCCGGCGGGCGACGAGCACGACGACCGGCGTGAGCAGAACGGCGGTGGTGTCGAGGGAGAGGAACACCGTGCAGACCGTCGCGAGGACCACGACGAACAGCCAGAGCACCCAGACGCGGCCCCACGAGAAGCGTGCTGCTGCTCCTGCGAGCCAGGAGAACAGCCCCGCCTCGGCCGCCAGGTCGGCGACGATGGTGAGGCCGACGACGAAGCCCAGGATCGGGGCGACACGGCCGACGAGGGCCGAGAGGTCGGGCCCGGAGATGATCCCGGTGAGCGCGGCGACGATGCCGAGGGCGAAGAGGACTCCGCCGAGAATCGCGGTTTTCACGTGGTGCTGTGCGCCTTACGACTCTTTGTACTGGACGACCCAGGCGACCTGGACCTTGCCGGTCGTCGACGACGACAGCTTCGTGCCGTCGACCGCCGTCTCGGCCTGGAGAGTCCAGCGCATCGGCTTCGTCGGAACGCCGGCGGTGTTCGTCGTCTGGCCGACGAGCTTGCCGTCCCAATACCAGCGGACGTGGCCCTTGGTCCACTCGATCACCGCGTCGTGCCAGCCCGTGCCCATGGTCGGGGCGGCCGACTGCGGCGGCTTGTCGAAGGTCGGAACCGTCTTGCCGTTCTTGTCATACGTGCCGATGATCGCCGACGCCGGGTACATCTTCGACGTCATGTCGCCGTCGGGGAAGTCGATCTCGCCGTCGTTCCAGTTGTTCGACGTCGGCCAGAGCAGGAAGGCGAGCTTGTAGCCGGGCAGCGAGTCGGTCCGGACCCGGATCGCGTAGCGGCCATAGGTCTGCGGCGAGTAGCCGTTCGGCATCGGCGCCGCGACCTGGGCCACGCCGTTCGTCGAGTGCAGGTAGTAGTTCAGGTTGCCGCCCGATACCGAGAGGACCTTGTCGGGCGCATAGACGCCGCGGTTCGAGGTGTCCTTAAAGCCGGAGTAGCCGGCCCACGCCGTGCCGTACACCTTCGAGAACTGGCCGCGCGCGGCGTTCTTCGTGAAGTCCTGCGAGACGACCGGCTTCCAGGTGACGCCGTTCGAGGCGATGTTGCCGGTCGGCATGTTCACCTGATTCGTGACCGCCGCTGCCGTCGTCGTCGCCGCGCGGGCGCTGTCGTGCGCACCCGCCAGGCCGAGGCCGACGGAGGCGAGGGCGAGCACGGAGGCTGCGCCGAGGAGTCTCTGGGCTCGAAGTCGCACCGGGCAACCGTACTGGGTGGGCGACACGGCCGATAGTCCTCGGCCGGGGGACGACAGGTCGGTCGACGGGTAGCGTTGTTCTCACCGACCCCAAGGAGTTCCGCGTGCGCAAGTTTCTGTTCAACGGTGCCGTCATCAGCGCCCTCTTCAGCGGCATCGCCGCCGTGCGCGCGACGCGATCGGGGCCCCGCGACTGGCGTCTCGCCCTCCTCTGGGTGAGCTGGGCCGCGTCGACCGCCATCGCGATCGGGAACGTGCGCGACAACGCCGAGCACGCCGACTGATCCTCCGCCTTCACTCCCGAGCGGCGGTCAGCCCTCCTCGGGCAGCGGTCAGCCCTCCTCGGGCAGCGGTCAGCCCTCCTCGGGCAGCGTTCAGCCCTCCTCGGGCAGCGAGATGGCCTGCGTGAACAGCGCCGTGCGCTCGGAGTCGGCGTTGTCCCCGGTGAAGAGCGCCGACGCGCCCGCGGTCGACTTCGCGGGGCGGCTCTCGGCGGGCTCCTGCACCTGTTCGATCTGAACGCGGGTGCGAGGCATCGTCTGCGGGCTCGACCGGTGCATCCACGTGATCATCTCCTCGCGCACCCGGCAGCGCAGATCGAAGAGCGTGGCCGCGTCGATCGCCGACACCAGAATGCGGACGTGGACGAACCCGCCCACGGCGTCCGTGATCTGCAGCACCTTCGTGCGGCCGTCCCACAGGTCGGTGTCCTGCAGGATCCGATCGAGCTCGTTCCGCATCTCCCCCGGCGCCATCCGCCAGTCCAGGTCGAAGTCGACCTCGCCGATCAGCTCGGAGTTGCGCCTCGTCCAGCTCTCGAACGGGTTCTGCGTGAAGAAGGTGCACGGGAGCACGAGGCGCCGGTCGTCCCAGATGTGCACGACGACGTAGGCCAGCGTGATCTCCTCGATCCGCCCCCACTGCCCCTGCACGACCACGACGTCGTCGACCCGCAGCTGGTCGCTGAAGGCGAGCTGAATGCCCGCGAAGACGTTCGACAGGGTCGACTGCGCGGCCAGGCCGGCGACGACCGACACGAGGCCGGCGCTCGCGAGCACGCTCGCCCCGACCGCCTCGACTCCGGGGAACCCGAGCAGCACCGCGCCGACCGCCACGATCACGATCACCGCCACCGTGAGCCGCCGGATGATGAGCACCTGCGTGCGCAGGCGCCTCGCCACCCGGTTGTCGGGCAGGTCGAGGCGGTAGCGGGCGAGCCCGAGGTCTTCGAAGAAGATGGCGAGCGATGCCACGAGCCAGGCGACCACGACGATCAGCGCCACGCGGAACGCCTGCGCGACGATCGCCTCGCCCTGGTAGCCGTGCGGCGCGATGTCGTCCATCGAGTACGTGAACGCGATCCAGACCAGCGCCACGAGGACGGTGATGCGGAACGACCACCTCACCCGCGCGACGAGCCGGGAGGCCCAGGCCTCGCGTCGGGCGAGCAGGCGGAAGATCAGGGAGACGACGGCCGTGACCACGAGGGCCACGACCACGGCTCCCGCGACCGCGAGGACGGGCTGGATCCAGAGCATCGCTCCACGCTAGCGAGACGGGGTGCACGACGCCCGTCGCGGAAGCCGGGCAGGACGGGCCGGGCGGGCAGTCACGCCGCGCTAGGACGTCACGGCGTCAGGGCTCGCCCGAGATCAGGGCTCGTCGGGCGACCTCGGCACCTGCCGCTGGGAATCGCGCCCGGTGACCGGGAACGGCCCGGTCAGCCCCTCCCGCGTCCTGGCGATCTCGAGGATCCGGTCGCGCTGGAGGAACCAGCCGAGGATCAGCAGCGGGACGATGACGACGAGCGAGCCCACCGTGTAGGTGCCGATCGGGTAGTCGATGGCCATGAGCACGAGCACCGCGACCAGGAACGCGAGCGTGAGCCACGACGTGACCGGCGCGCCCGGAAGACGGAACGTCGGCTCTTTCGCCTTCCCCTGCTTCGCCCACGCCCGCAGCCGCATCTGGCACAGGATGATCGTGCCCCACGCCGTCAGGATGCCGAGCGACGCCACGTTCAGCACGATCTCGAAGGCCGTGCCGGCGCCGACGATCGCGTTGAGGACCACACCGAGCAGCGTGATGGCGCTGGTGAGCAGGATGCCGCCGTACGGCACGCCGCCCTTCGACATGACCGTCGTGAACTTCGGCGCCGACCCGTTCATGCCCATGGAGTGGAGCACGCGACCGGTCGAGAAGAGGCCGGCGTTGAGGCTCGAGAGCGCCGCCGTGAGCACGACGAAGTTCATGAGCGAACCGACGATGTCGCCGACGGCGGGGCTGCCGAGGCTCGAGAAGAACGTCACGAACGGGCTCTGACCCGCCTTGTAGGCCGTGTAGGGCAGCAGCAGCGACAGGAGCACGAGAGAGCCGACGTAGAAGACCGCGATGCGGAGGATCACGGTGTTGATGGCTCGCGGGACGACCTTCTCGGGCTCCTGCGTCTCGCCCGAGGCCGTGCCGACGAGCTCGATGGCCGCGTAGGCGAAGACGACGCCCTGCACGACGATGACCGCGGGCAGGAGCCCGTTCGGCAGGATGCCGGTCGACGCGATCACCGACCAGCCGGTGTGGACGGCGTGGCCGTCGTGGTGCACGGGGAACGCGAAGGCGAGCCAGACGATGCCGATGACGAGGAAGACGACCAGCGCGGTCACCTTGACGAGGGCGAACCAGAACTCGAGCTCGCCGAAGACCTTCACCGCCAGCAGGTTGACGGTGAGCACGACCGCGAGGGCGCAGAGGGCGAGCAGCCAGCCCGGGGCGGACGTGAACGCGCTCCAGTACTGCAGGTAGAGCGCGACCGCCGTCGTGTCGACGATCGCGGTCATCGCCCAGTTGAGGAAGTACATCCACCCGGCCGCGTAGGCGAACTTCTCGCCGAAGAACTCGCGAGCGTACGAGACGAACGAGCCCGACGACGGGCGATGCAGCACGAGCTCGCCGAGGGCGCGCAGGATGAAGAACGCGAAGACGCCGCAGATCGCGAAGACGATCGCGAGCGCCGGGCCCGACGAGTGGAGGCGGCCGCCGGCGCCGAGGAAGAGACCGGTGCCGATCGCGCCGCCGATGGCGATCATCTGGAGCTGTCGGGGCTTCAGCCCCTTCTCGAATCCGGCCTGCTCGTGGCTGAAGTCGCTCGTGGCGAAGGCGTCGGAGTCGGGAGCATCGGCGTCGGGGGCAGGCGTGCCCCCCGTTGTGGGGGAGGTCATCAAGGCACGGTATCCATATTCCAGGCCGGTCGCCAGTCGGCCTCTGGGTGGACCCGATCGGGGTACATGAGACCACAGGATGAACTTCTGTGGATCGCCAGGGAAAATCAGGGACTTCCGCAAGGGTCGCCCCGTAGGTTGTCTCTCGTGACACTTGCACGACCGGAACGATCCCGCACCGCGACGAAGCGACGCGTGGAGATCACGACGACCCACCTGACCGACAGCCTCACGCAGGTCTCCGCCGCGGGCGAGACCCTGGGGTACATCCGCACCGAGTGGAACGGCTACGCCGCCCTTCGCGGGGCGCATCTCGCCTCGGCGCAGCTCATCGGCTGCTACTCGACCCGGGGCATGGCCCTCGAGTCGCTCCGCCAGCGGCCCCGCAGCCTCTGACGCCACCCGGCGCTGCTACACGTCCGTGGCGCTACCGCGCCTGCGCCGCCCAGGCCTCGCGGTGCTGCGCGCTGAGCTCGACGTAGTGCGCCGCATTGGCGCGGATCTTCTCCTGCTCGGCCTCGGTGAGCTCGCGCCGCACCTTGCCGGGTACCCCGGCGACCAGGGATCCGGGCGGCACCACGGTGTCCTCGAGCACGACCGTCCCGGCTGCCACGAGCGAGCCGCGCCCGATGACCGCGCGGTTGAGCACGGTCGCCGACATGCCGATGAGCACGTCGTCCTCGATCGTGCAGCCGTGCAGCACGGCGTTGTGGCCGACGCTCACTCCGGTGCCGATGCTGGTCGGCGCGCCCGTGTCGCAGTGCACCGAGACGTTGTCCTGCAGGTTCGACCGCTCGCCGAGCGTGATCGCGTCGGTGTCGGCGCGGACCACGGCCCCGTAGAACACGCTCGCGCCCTCGTGCAGGGTCGCGCGGCCAATGACGGAGGCGCCGGGCGCCACCCAGGCGGAGGGCGCGATGTCGGGGGCGTCGTCGCCCAGGGGCAGGAGGAGGGGTTCGGAAGTCATGACGACAGCCTGACATGTGTCCGTGATCCTGCGCTCGTGTCCCCTGCGCGTCGTAGAGTCGGCCCATGACTCTGAACGCGACGACGCTGGACGACATCGAGCTCACCACCCTCCGGGGCGAGCGCACCACCTTCGGCGCGTTCAGCGACCGCGTGGTCCTCGTCGTCAACGTGGCGTCGCGCTGCGGCCTCGCTCCGCAGTACGAGAAGCTCGAGGCCCTGCAGAAGGCCTACGGCGACCGCGGCTTCACGGTCCTGGGGTTCCCCAGCAACCAGTTCCTGCAGGAGCTCGGCACCTCCGACGCGATCGCGGAGTACTGTTCGGCGACCTGGGGAGTCACCTTCCCGATGATGGAGAAGGTCAAGGTCAACGGCGCGAAGGCGCACCCGCTCTACGTCGAGCTCAAGAAGACGCCCGACGCCGCCGGCAAGGCCGGGCGCATCACCTGGAACTTCGAGAAGTTCGTCGTCACGCCCGGCGGCCATGTGCACCGGTTCCGCCCCCGCACCGAGCCCGACGCACCCGAGATCGTCTCGGTCATCGAGTCCGCGCTGGCCTGACGCCGCCGTGCCGACGGAGCCGACGCCCGCGGTCGCGCCCGGTCTCCCGGTCGCGGAGAAACTCCGCGAGGTCGTACGGCTGCCGACCGTCGCCGGCCTGCCGCGAGACGCACCCGAGACGGCTGCCTTCGACGCGCTCCTCGGCACGCTCGAGCGGCTCTTCCCCCTCGTCCACGCCCGCCTCGGGCTCACCCGCATCGGCGAGCACGGGCTTCTGTTCCGGTGGGCAGGATCAGGCGGCGGCCGTCCGGTGATCCTGATGGCGCATCTCGACGTCGTCCCGGCCGACCTCTCGGCGCCGTGGACTCACCCGCCGTTCGACGCCGTGGTCGACGCCGGCGCGGTCTGGGGGCGCGGCACCCTCGACGACAAGGGCGCGGTCGTGGCGATCCTCGAGGCGGCGGAGACGCTGCTGGCCGACGGCTTCACGCCAACCTCCGACGTGTGGCTGTCGTTCGGCGCCACCGAGGAGGTCTCGGGCGGCGACGCGCCCGCGGCCGTCGACGAGCTGCGCCGTCGCGGCGTGACGCCGTGGTTCATCCTCGACGAGGGCGGCGCGGTCGCCCACGAGTCGTTCCCGGGAGTCGCGGCGCCGATCGCGGTCGTCGGGGTGTCCGAGAAAGGCGTGACGTCGGTCGAGCTGATCGCCGAGGGCCGCGGCGGTCACGCGTCGACCCCGGCGCGCCTCGGGCCCACGGCGAGGATCGGCCGTGCGCTCGCCCGTCTCGACCGCTCCCCCATGCCCGCGGCGCTCTCCGACACCACGGTCGAGATGCTGCGGCGGATGGCGCCTCACGCGCGTGGTCCTCTCGCCCGGCTCCTGGCGAGCGCCGGGGCGATGCGCCCGGTCGTCGCGCGGGCGCTGATCGCGGCGGGGCCCGAGTCGGCGGCCATGACGCGCACGACGTTCGCCCTGACGACTCTCGCGGGGGCTCCTGCGCTCAATGTCATCGCGTCGAAGGCGACGGCCGGGGTCAACATCCGCGTGGCGCCCGGCGACACCGTGGCGGGTGCCGTACGGCACATCCGCCGCGCGATCCGCGACCGTCACGTGCGCATCAGGATGCTCGAAGAGAACGAGCCGTGCCCGGTCTCCCCTCTCGACGACGCGTTCGAGCTGCTCGAGGCGACGACAGCCGAGGTCTTCCCCGACGCGGTGACGGCGCCCTACGTCATGCTCGGCGCGACCGACGCACGGCACTTCACCCGGATCGCCGACAGGGTCTACCGGTTCACGCCGTTCCGCATGTCGAAGGCGCAGCGCGAGGCGATCCACGCGTACGACGAGCGCCTCGGCGTCGCCGACCTCGCCGACGGGGTGCGGTGGTACCGCCGCCTGATCGAGAGCCTCCCGGCATGAGCGCGGAGCAGCTGCCCGCGCCGGGTCGCAGCGGGCAGAACCCTTCGCCCGGCGCACCCTCGAGGGGCCTCGTCGCCGTGGTCGGCGTGCTCGTCGGCGTGGAACTCGCCAGCGGTGTGCTGCAGGGCTTCTACTCCCCCATCTGGACCGACATCGCCGCGCGGCTCGGCATCGCGACCGCCGACGTGAACTGGTTCGAGGCGTCGCAGCTCATCTTCTCGGCGCTCACCGTGCCCCTGCTGGCCAGGCTCGGCGACGCCATCGGCCACCGCCAGGTGCTGCTCATCGCAACGGCCGCGACGGCCGCAGGATCCTGGGTGCTCGCCTTCGCCCCCTCGTTCCCGCTGTTCCTCGCCGGTTTCGCGCTGCAGGGCGCCTACGTCGTGTGGCTGCCGGTCGAGGTGGCGATCATCCACCGGCGCACCGCGGGGTCGCCCGACCAGCACCAGCTGACGCGGCGGGCGGCGGGCATCCTGGTCGGCGCCCTCGAGATCGCCGTGATCGCCGCAGCCCTCACGGCGGGAGCCCTCGTCGACTCGGCCCCGCTCACTCTGGTGCTCGCAATCCCCGCCCTCGCTGTCACCGTGTGCTTCGTCGTGGTCTGGATCGGCATCGAGCGCACCCCCGGCCGGCCCGGAACCGGCTTCGACGGCGTGGGCCTCGCCCTGCTCGTCGTCGTGCTCGGCCTCGTCATGGCCGGGTTCGTCGTGATCCGCCTCGCCGGCCCGGCGTCGCCGCTGCCGTGGGCCCTGATCGTCCTGGGGCTCGTCGCGATCTGGCCGTTCACCCGTTACGAGCGGGGGCGGCAGGAGCCGCTGATCGACGTCCGCCTCCTCGTCTCGCGCGCCCAGTGGCCCCTGCAGGCGACGGCCTTCCTCATCGGCATGTCGGTGCTCGGCGCCCAGATCCCCCTCTCGACCTACGTGCGCGCGCAGCCCGCCGCCGCCGGGTACGGCCTCGGCCTGTCCGCGTCGTTCGTGTCGATCCTGACCGGCATCTACGTGATCTTCCTCGCCGTCGGCGCGTTCACCCTGCCCGCCGTCGCACGGCGGATCGGCGACCGGGAGTCGCTCGTCGGCTCCTGCGTCGTCGTCGCGATCGGCTACGCGACGTTCCTGCCGTTCCACTCCACCGCCGTCGAGGTCACCGTCGCGATGGCGCTGGCCGGCATCGGCACGGGCGGCATCATCGCGTCCCTGCCCGCGGCGGCCGCGGCGGCGGCGCCGCCCGACCGCACGGGATTCGCGACCGGCATGACGAACACCACCAAGACCGTCGGCGGGGCGGTGGCGTCGTCGGTCTTCGCGATCGCCCTCGCCGATGTCGGAAGCGTCGCGGATCCGCGCGCCGGGGCCGCGTCGCTCGCGGGCTACCTCACGGTGTGGAGCGTGTGCGCGGGGGCGGCGCTGCTGGCCGCGGCGGCGCTGACGTTTCTACCGAGGGCGGGTGCCGCTGCTCCTGCGCCACCGGGCTCCTAAGAACCGCCGTCCGGCCGACGAACCGTCGCGCGCGGAGGTTCGTTGGCCGCTCGGCGGTTCGCGTGTAGCAGGCTAGGCCGAGCGCCACCAGTCGTCGACCGGCGACACCGGCGCGTTCCGCTTGTGGCGGGTGGCGAGGTAGCGGGCCTCGAGCTTCTCGGCGACGTCGGCGGCGACGTCACGGCCCTCGAGGAAGTCGTCGATGTCGCTGTAGCTGAGGCCGAGGTTCGCCTCGTCGGTCTGGCCCGGGTTGTCGTCGAGCAGATCGGCGGTCGGTGCCTTGAGGTAGAGCCGCTCGGGGGCGCCGAGGTGCTCGAGGAGGGCGCGGCCCTGACGCTTCGACAGGCCCGAGAGCGGCAGGATGTCGGCGCCTCCGTCGCCGAACTTCGTGAAGAAGCCGGTGATCGCCTCGGCGGCGTGGTCGGTGCCGACGACGAGCAGGCCGGTCTGGCCGGCGAGCGCGTACTGCGCGATCATGCGGGCGCGGGCCTTGACGTTGCCCTTGTTGAAGTCGCTGATCGGGCCGCCGGTGGCGCGCACGAACTCGTCGGCGAACCCGTCGACGGCCTGCTTGATGTCGAAGGTCACCGTGTTCTTCGGCCGGATGAACGTGAGGGCGAGCTGCGCGTCGTCCTCGTCGGCCTGCACCGCGTAGGGCAGCCGGACCGCGATGAAGTCGACGTCGACCCCGCCCTCGGCCAGGCGCTCGACGGCAAGCTGGCAGAGACGGCCGGCCAGCGAGGAGTCCTGGCCGCCCGAGATCCCGAGCACGAGGCCCTTCGCGCCGGTGGTGCGCAGGTAGTCGGTGAGGAACGACACCCGAGTCTCGACCTCGGCGGCCGGGTCGATCTCGGGGCGGACGGAGAGGTCGTCGATGATGCGTGCCTGCAGCGGTCTCATGGGTCGAGCGTAGCGCCGCCGCACACCCAGAACTGTCTCGACGTCGAGACAGTCGGGCGTAGAGTGAACGCGATGAGCACCACGGCGAGCGACGACTTCTCCCTCCGCCGTATCGCCCTCGGCGCATTCGGCCCGAGCGTGCTCTACGGCTTCTCGCAGGGCGCCCTCCTGCCGGTCGTCGCCGTGAGCGCGATCGACCGGGGCGCGAGCGAGGCCCTCGCCTCCCTCATCGTCTCGGTGCTCGGCCTCGGCTCGTTGGTCACGAACATCCCGTCCGGCGTCATCGCGACGAAGTTCGGCGAACGCCGGGCCATGATCGGCGCGAGCGTGCTCTCAGCGATCGGCCTCGCGCTGTGCCTGCTGCCGCTCGGGCTCGTCGTCTTCACGCTCGGCATCGCGCTCGTCGGCGCCGCGAGCTCGGTGTTCATCCTGGCCCGGCAGTCGTACCTCACCCAGGTCGTGCCCGCCCACATGCGGGCGCGCGCCCTCTCCACCCTCGGCGGCTCGACGCGCATCGGCACCTTCCTCGGACCGTTCGTGGCCGCCGGAGCGATCGGCCTCTGGGGCATCGACGGCGCCTACACGGTGGCGCTGGTGACGATCGTGGGCGCAGGATTCATCGCCTACGTCGTGCCCGACCTCGTCGAAGACCGCACGCCGATCCCGGGAGCGGCGAAGGCCACCACGATCGGCATGCTCCAGAGGTACTGGAAGCTGTTTCTCACGCTCGGCATCGGGATCCTGCTGCTGTCGGCCATCCGCTCGACCCGCCAGGTCGTGATCCCCCTCTGGGCGGTGCACATCGGGCTGTCGGCCACCGAGTCGTCGATCATCTACGGGATCGCCGGCGTCGTCGACGCGGCGATCTTCTATCCGGCCGGCTTCGTCATGGACCGCTACGGCCGCAAGTGGATCGCGATCCCCTGCTGCCTCACGATGGGCGTGGCGATGGTGCTGATGCCGCTCACGCACGGCTTCGTGCTGCTCACGCTGGTGTCGGTCCTCATGGGCTTCGGCAATGGCATCGGCTCGGGCATCGTTCAGACTCTGGGCTCCGACATGTCGCCGGCGGTGGGCCGCCCGACCTTCCTCGGCCTGTGGCGCGAGCTGTCCGACGGCGGCGCGTTCGTCGGCCCGGCGATCCTGTCGCTGTTCACCGGCATCATCGGCCTCGCCGGTGGCATCGTGGTCTCGGGCTTCGTCGGGTTCGCCGGAGCAGCGGCCATGGCCCGCTGGATCCCCAAGCGCGACCCGCACCCGAAGGTCACTCGCTCGTAGCGCCCTCCTCGGCCTTCGCGTCGCCCGCCCGCCGACCGACCGCCGCCGCCCGGGGCAGCCACCGGTCGTACAGCTTCGTCGTCTCGCGCCCGAGGAAGAGGATCAGCAGGGCGTAGAGGTTGATCGCCGGGAACACGACGGCGATCACCCCGGCGACGACGAGCAGCGTGATGAACGACAGCGACGGTGCGAGAGACAGGTCGCCGACGCTCTCGGGGTGGCACAGCTCTGGGTGGCGGATCAGGATCAGGTCGATGCCGAACGCCGCGGCGGTCACCACGACCATCGTGCCGATGTAGAGGGCCGAGATGGACGGCTGGCCGTCGGATCCTGACAGCACGTTGGCGGCGAAGGGCAAGAACACGATTCCGGCGAGCCAGACGAAGTTGGCGGCGATGAGTCGCGGCGAGTACGCGCGGACGTACTCGAAGATTCGGTGGTGCACGGTCCAGAACTGGCCGATCACGGCGAAGGTCACGACGAAGCTGATGAGGGCGCCGAGGTTCTCGTGGAATACGGTGCCGAGGTCGTGGTCGCGCGTCTCGGTGGCGACGTCGACGAGCGGCAGGATCAGCAGGGTGATCGCGATCGCGACGGTGGCGTCGGAGAAGTTGACGAGGCGGTCGAGCCCGCGTTCGGTTCGTGGTTCGGCCATGCGTCGACCCTAGCCGCCGGGCCGGTCGCCCTGCCCTTCCGCGACACAACGCGACACCTGCGACGCGGCGAGACGTCGCAGGTGTCGCGTTGTGTCGCGTTACGGCGGGGTCAGGCGGGCTTGCGGCCCACCGCGAAGATCCGCCGGAAGGGGTAGATCGTGCCGAAGCGGCCCGTCGGGTAGGCGTCGGCGAGCAGGGCCCGGTACGACGCCTCGAACTCCGCACGGTCGTCGGGGCCGAGCGCCGTCAGCACCGGCCGCAGACTCGTGCCGCGCACCCACTCGAGCACGGGGTCGTCGCCCTGCAGCAGGTGCTCGTAGGTGGTCTCCCACGAGGTCGCCTCGAGACCGCACTCGAGCATCTGCGTGAGGTACGCCGAGGCGCTCGACACGTTCTCCTCCGGCCGGATCACGTCGCGCAGCAGCGGCTCCCAGCGGGGCGAGGCGGCGAGTTCGCGCAGGAGCTCGTGCGACCGGTTCGTCGACGAACCCGGCACCTGCATCGCGAACCAGCCGCCCGCGGGCAGCGCGTCAAACCACCCTGGCAGGAGCCGCTGGTGGCCCGGAACCCACTGCAGCGCCGCGTTCGTCACGACGACGTCGTCGCGCGGCCCGGGCTCCCAGGACGCGATGTCACCGATCACGAACGACAGGTTCGGCGGCAGGTCGGCCTGCGATCGTGCCTGCCGGATCATGTCGAGCGACGAGTCGACCCCCACGACCTCGGCGTCGGGCCAGCGCTCGGCGAGGGTGCGGGTGAGGGAGCCGGGCCCGCAGCCGAGGTCGACGACGCGGCGGGGGCCGGGCTCCTGCGAGCTGATCCGGCTCGTGAGGTCGAAGAAGGGCGTCGCGCGGTGGCTCTGAAAGAGGTCGTACTGCGTCGGGCTCCAGCGCATGCCCGAGCCGGCCCGGCTCGACTCGCCCGGGGTGCCGTCGGCCACGTCAGGCGGCGGGGCCGGTGGGCGCGGGGTAGGCCCCCGGTGCCGGCTGCGGCGTGGTCGCGGGCAGCGGCTCGATGACGACGGCGGTGCCGTAGGCGCACATCTCGGTGTAGCTGCCGATGGCGTTCGCGTCGAAGCGCATGGCCAGGATCGCGTTGCCGCCGCGCGACTGGGCCTCACCCGCCATGCGGTTCATCACCTCGATGCGGCTGTCGTGCATGGTGCGGGTGTACTCGGGCAGCTCGCCGCCGCCGATGGCCCGGAAGCCCGCGGTGATGCCGGCGCCGAAGTTCAGGGCGCGGACGGTGAGCCCCATCACCTCGCCCAGCACGTTCGTGACCCGGTAGCCCGGGATGTCGTTCGTCGTCACGATGATCATGGGTTCATCGTGGCACGCGCCCCGTCGCTCAGGCCGGGGGCTCGAGATCGAGGCGGAGCTGCCGACCGCCGAGCAGCCACTCGGTGAGGTACACCTGCCCGGCCGGGCCGACGGCGATGCCGTGCGGGCTGTTCAGGTGCCCCTCGACGAGCGGCGGGCGCACGGTGGCGCCGCTCGCGTCGAGCGCGTTCGGCCAGCCCGGCCGCTCGTCGTCGACGGACGACGGCAGCACCTCGGCGATGCGGCCCTCAGGCGAGACCGACAGCAGCGCACCCACGAGGTCGGTCACCAGGATCCGAGAGCCGCGCTGGGCGAGCGAACTCGGCCGCCGCATCGCCGCCGAGCCCGCGACCGTCTCGTCGGTGACGACTCCGACCGCCCGGCCCTCCAGATCGAGGAACACCAGGCGCGAGTGGAGCCTGTCGGCGACGACGATGCGCGGCTCCTGCGCCCTGGTGTCGACGGCGATGCCGTGCGGGCAGTCGAAGGCCACGCCGGTGTCGGGGCCGTCGATCGTGAGCACGCTGCCGTCGACGCCGAACCGGTGCACGAGGCTGCGGCCGTACCCGTCGGCGACCCAGAGCTCGCCGAAGTGCGGGCCGGGCGTCTCGACGACCGCGGTCGACGTCGGTCGGAACGGCAGTGCGAGGCGTGGGTCGTCGTCCGCGAGGCCACCGTCGAGGGTGAGGGGGTCGGGCATTGCGGCGACGGAGCCGGTGGTCCAGTCGAACCTCAGGATCCTGCCGCCCGAGTCGTCACCAGGATCGGCGATCCACACGATCTCGCGACCCTCCACGCTCGAGACCGTCAGCCCATGCCCGACCTGGGTGGGAGTCTCGACCCGCGTCGCCTCGCCCGTGGTCTCGTCGAGAGCGATGAGCGCCTGGCCGCCGGGCTCGGCGAAGAGGAAGCGGCCGTCGGAGAGCACGGCGGCGCCGGAGTGCGACCACTCGGGGCTCGCGGCGCCCTCGGGCCAGAGTTCGGTCCAGCCGACGGTCGTCGCGGCGCCGGTCGTCTCGGTCGCGCCGGCCGCCCCGCTCACCACGACACCACCACCGCGCCCGCGGCGTAGGTCGGCACGTCGGAGGCGAACTGCTGCGGCTCGAGCTGGTCGGCGTGCACCAGGGCGAGCGTGGGCAGGGCCTCGAACAGCTGCGAGACGCCCTCGCGGATCTCGATGCGCGCGAGCTGCTGGCCGATGCAGCCGTGGGGGCCGTGCCCGAAGCCGAGGTGGCCACCGGCGTCGCGCGTGAGGTCGAACTCGGTCGGATCGGCGAAATGCCGTTCGTCGCGATTGGCGCCGACCGGCGACACCGAGACGGTCTGCCCCTTCTCGACCGTGAAGCCGTCGTACTCGATGGTCTCGGTCGCGGTGCGCGGGAAGAGCGTGATGAACATGGCGCCGAAGCGCATGAACTCCTCGATGGCGGTCGTCATCACCTCGGGTTCGCGGCGCAGCAGCTCGGCCTGCGAAGGGTGGGTGAGGAGCGCCGTCGTCGCGGTGGCGATGAGGTAGGCGACCGAGTCGCGGCCGGAGGTCATGAGGACGAGCGCGATGCCCTCGATCTCGTGCGTCGACAGGCTGCCGTCGGCCTCGGCGGCGAGGAGGTCGCCGAAGACGTCCTCGGTGCGCTCGGCGCCGCCTTCGAGGAGGCCGCGCTTCAGGGCGAAGGCCTCGCGGATGAAGTCGAACTTCTCCTGCGTCGTCGACGTGCCGACGAAGAGCCGGTAGAAGCCGTCGAACATCTCCTCCGGGATCCCGAGCACGAGGCGGTGGACGCGAGCCGAGATGGGCTCGGTGTACACCTCGGTGATGTTCGCGGGCGAGCCGTGCTCGAGCAGGATCCGGAGCTGGTCGGCGACGATCGCCTGCACGGCCTCGCGACGCCCGCGCACCTGCTTGATCGAGAAGCGGCCGAGCACGGCACGCCGGATGCGGAGGTGCTGCTCGCCGTCGAGCCCGAGCAGGTTCGACAGCCGCAGCGACTCGTGGGCGTCGTCGTCGATGTCGACGCTGTCGCTCTGCGGGTAGCCCTTTCCGAGCGGGAGCCGCATGGGCTGCTGGCTGTAGCGCGGGTCGGCGAGGATGTCGCGCGCCTCGGTGTGCCGGGTCACCATCCAGCCGACGTGGCCGTCGGCGTACTCGAGGGGCGTCGCGGCGTTCTCGTCGCGCAGCTCGCCGATGAGCGGCGAGGGGGCCAGCGGGGTGCCGTCGCGCGGGATCGTGATGGCGCCGCGGAGGAACGGGCAGGCCGACGCGGCCTGGTCGGTGGTGGTCATGACTGGGAGCCTTTCGCTGCGCCGACGAGGTCGGCGGCCGGGTAAACAGAAGAGTTGTCGGGGCGTGTGCCGACACGCGCCCTCGCGAGTCGGAACCCGCGCGGGTGGTTCCAGCCGACAACGCCGACGACGCGCCCGTCAGCGGCCCGCGACTCGGCGACGAACCGGTCGTCGGTCTCGGGGTCGCCCTCGACGGCGACGAGCCGGCCGCCCCCGGCGAAGTCGCCGTACGACTGGATCCGCGTGCCGTGGAGGTCCGACCAGAAGAAGGGCAGCGGTCGGGGCGACGCCGAGCCGGTCGCCAGGAGCCGGGCGACGGCCTGCGCCTGCTCGATCGCCCCCTGCTGATGCTCGGCGCGGCGCGCGACACCCGTCGCGTCGTCACGCCAGGCCGCCACGTCGCCGACCGCCCAGACACCGTCGGCCGCACGCCCGGACGAGTCGCACACGACGCCGTCCGCCAGGTGGAGGCCGGAGCCCGCGAGCCACTCGACCGCGGGCAGGCAGCCGACGGCCACGACGACGAGGTCGGCGGGCAGCGTGGCGCCGGAGCCGAGGCGGACCGCCTCGACGCGTGCGGTTCCGTCGATCGCGGCCACGTCGGCTCCTGCGACCAGGGTCACGCCGGCCGCCGCGTGCAGGCGCGCGAGCCGGGAGGAGAGACGGTCGCCGACCTGGCCGAGGCGGAGGGACGACGTGCGTCCCACGAGCGCGACGTCGGCGCCGAGGGAGCGGCAGGCGGCGGCGAGCTCGGAGCCGAGGACTCCGGAGCCGACGACGACCACGCGTGCCGGGCCTCTCGCGATGAGCGCGGCGAACTCCTCGCGGAGGGCGACGGCGTCGTCGAGGGTACGCAGCTCGTGGACCCCGGCCGGCCGTGCCACGGCGGGGAGCCGCCGCGGGCGCACACCCGTCGCGATCACGACGTCGTCGTAGGCCATCTCGCGGCCTCCCGCCGTGACGACGCGACGAGCGGTGTCGAGCGACGTGGCCTCGACGCCGAGCAGCAGGTCGACGCCGATCGAGGCGAGGCGCTCGCGGTCGGTGATCGTCGGCTCCTGCCCCGTCCACTCCCCCGTCAGCACCTGCTTGGAGAGCGGCGGGCGGTTGTACGGCGTCGTCGTCTCGGCACCGAGCACCGTGATCGGCCCCTCGTACCCTTCGGCGCGCAGGGTCTCGGCGCACATAACGCCGCCGATCGACGCGCCGACGATAACGACCCCGTCGCCGTCGTGCTCGCTCACGACTCGGAGAGCTCGATCGCCCGCGCCGGGCAGAGCGAGGCGGCGCGCCGGACGGCCGCGTGCTGGGCCTCGCCGGGGTCGGCGTCGAGCAGCATCACGATGCCGTCGTCGTCCTGGTCGAAGACCTCCTCGGCGGCGAGGACGCACTGCCCCGCCCCGACGCAGATGCTGGTGTTGGCCGTGACGTGCACGAGGCTCTCCTGTCGATCGTCGCTGATTCGCTGGTGCCTCGAGACTAGGTTTCGGCGCTCGTCGAGCGACAGAGCACCGCCTCGCAGAACATGGACGTTCCGATCACTCCACGCGGACGGCTCGCCACGGTCTAGCATCAAATTCATGACGCAGGATGGACGAAGCGCGCGCGGCGGCCCCGTGATCGTCAGCGCCAACTGGTACCGCTTCCGCTCAGGCGAGCGCATCCGCCACGAGGTCGTCGCCAGCGTGGCGTTCGTCTGGGTCGTCACCGGTGCCGGCCTGATCCGGGCGGGCTCGCAGGACTTCCGGATGACGAGCGGAACAGTGCTGCGGCTGCCCTGGCGGCACTCCGTCGACTACCGGCCGGACGACCGGAGTCCGTTCTCCGTCGGGACGATCCACGTGGTGCCCTGGCACGACGAGGCCGTGCCGGTGGAGCCCCGGGTGGCGTACGTGCCGGGCGAGGCTCTGCTCGACGCGCCCTTCCGGCGGGCGGCGGCGCCGGGCGAGGGCTCGGGGTCGGCGGAGCCCCCGATCCTGATGTCGGCCCGGTCGACCAGCGGTCGGGGTCTCATCTCGCTCGCGACCTACGCGGTCGAGAGGTTCGTGCGACACGAGTTCGACGAGGCGACGTACCGGTCGCTGGGCGGTCTGGTGATGCAGGAGTCCGCGGCCTGGTCGCACGCCCCCGAGCAGGCGGGCGCCCCGGCCGTGCTCGAGCTCATGACGGACCACATCGTCTCGCACCTGTCGTCGCCGGTGACCGTCGCGGAGGTCGCGGAGGCGGGCGGGTGCTCCCCCGCCACCGCCGAGCGGCTGTTCGCGCGCTACACCGGCCTGTCGGTGCTCGCGTGGGCGCGGCGGGTGCGGATGGACGAGGCGGCGCGGCTCCTGCGCACCACGGGGCTGAGGGCGTCGGAGGTCGCGCGCGCCGTCGGCTACACCGACCCGCTGTACTTCTCGCGGGTGTTCCGGCAGACCTTCTCGGTGCCGCCCAGCCGCTACGCCGCCGGCCAGCTCCGCCCCTGACGGGCCCGCGTCTTCGCCAACTAGTGTGTGCATTCGCGTACAATAGTGGGCATGGATCTCTCAGCGCCCTTGCGAACGGTCACACCGACCATCGACGGCGACGTTCTCGCCGTCCTGGCGCGGGCCGACGACTGGTACACGGTGTCGACCATCCGCCGACTGTCGGGGTCGGGCTCGGGCGAGGGGGTCCGAAAGGTCCTGAAACGGCTTGCCCACGAGGGCGTCGTCGACACGCAGCCTGCAGGCAACTCAATGCTCTACCGCCTGAACCGCGACCACATCGCCGCCGAAGCCATCACCGATCTGGCTCACCTTGCCGTCCGGCTGCGCGACCGCATGAGCGAGGCCGTGTCGCGCTTTCAGCTGCGCCCGACGTACGCGATCCTCTTCGGCTCGGCTGCCCGATCGACGATGACCAGTGCCAGCGACCTCGACCTCCTGTTCGTACGCGACGGCGAGATGACCGACGAGTGGGCCGACGATCTCGATGCATTCGCCCACTCAGTTTTCCGATGGAGCGGCAACGATCCCCAGATCGTCGAGTACGAGCGATCGACGATCGTCGGTGCCGCCGGCGACGAACCGCTCCTCGAGTCCGTCGCCGTCGACGGCATCGCGATCCACGGCTCTCTCGCCGCCTTCCGGCGCGAGGTCCGTCCACGATGACTCCGCAGCGGTCGGCCGGGCGAATCGAATCCGACGGTCGACTCCGCAAGGCGCGCCAGTTCGCCGATGCTGCCGCGCTCTTCGTCGAGGAGGCGAGCGACGACGTCGGCGAGTTCGGCGACGCCTACGTCACGCTCGCGGTGCACTCCGGCATCGCGTCTGCCGACGTGATCAGCATCGAGACCCGAGGCGATTACTCGCCGACGGGAAACCATCAGGAGTCGGTCGACGTCCTTCGGCGCTCAGATCCCCAGGCAGCCCGCCATCTCAGCCGGCTCCTCGAGATGAAGACCAAGGCCGGCTACACCTATCGGCCCGTCTCGGCCGATGACGTCGCGCGGGCCCGCCGCGCGCACGAGGCGCTGCTCGTGCGCGCGACGGCAGTCCGGGCCGGCTGACGGGCGCGCGGCGAGTCAGGCGGTGACAGCCAGCGCGTCGACCGTCCACGAGTGCGAGCCGGAGCCGACCGTGAGCGTCTCGGACGAGCCCGGCAGCGAGACCTCGGCGGTCGCGTTGGCCGGGATCGTCGCCTCGACGACCACCCGGTCGCCGTCACGGTGCCAGCCGACCGAGACGCGCCCGTACGGCGAGTCGAAGTCGGCCTTGGCGTGCTCCAGCGCGTCGAGGGGCCGCGGTGCCACCCGGACGACGCGGTAGCCCGGCTCCGCGGGGGCGAGCCCCGCGACGGTCCGGTGCAGCCAGTCGGCGACGGCGCCGAGCGCGTAGTGGTTGAACGACGTCATCTCGCCCGGGTTGATCGTGCCGTCTTCGAGCATCGAGTCCCAGCGCTCCCAGATCGTCGTCGCGCCCATCGTCACCGGGTACAGCCACGACGGGTTCTTCGTCTCGAGCAGCAGCTTCTCGGCGGTGCCGAGATGGCCGGTCACCGTGAGCGCGTCGGTGATGATCGGGGTGCCGACGAAGCCGGTGCCGATCCTGTAGTCGTTCGACGACACCAGCGCCGCGAGGCGCGAGCCCATCGCGTCGCGCTGCGCGTCGTCCGCCGTGAGGCCGAAGACGATCGCGGTCGCGTAGGCGGTCTGGGCGTCCGACGACATCACCGACGACGAGTCGACGTACGCGGCCAGGAACGCCGCGCGCACCTCGTCGGCGATCGCGCCGTACCGTTCCGCGTCGTCCGAACGCCCGAGCAGCCGTGCGGCCTCGGCCGTGAACGACACCGACCGGTAGAGGTACGCGCTCGCCACGATGTCGGGCGAGGTGGCGGCATCAGCAGGATGCTCGGGCGGCGCGACCGGGTCGAGCCAGTCCCCGAACTGGAACCCGCCCTCCCACAGACGAGTGTCGCCCGAGATAGCGAGCAGGCAGTCGGACCACGCCTTCATGCTGTCGTACTGGCGCGCGACGACGTCGACGTCGCCGAAGCGCTCGTGCAGCACCGTCGGCACGACCGTGGCGGCGTCTCCCCACGCGGCCGCGGGCGTCGCGGCGTCGTGCAGCACGTTCGGGATGACGAACGGCACCGAGCCGGTGCCCGTCGCCTTCTGCTCGAGGTCGAGGTCGACCAGCCAGGAGCTGAGGAACGCGTCGGTGTCGAACAGGAAGCTCGCGGTCGGCGAGAACACCTCGATGTCGCCCGTCCAGCCGAGGCGCTCGTCGCGCTGAGGGCAGTCGG
Source organism: Frondihabitans australicus (assembly GCF_003634555.1). NCBI lineage: Bacteria > Bacillati > Actinomycetota > Actinomycetes > Micrococcales > Microbacteriaceae > Frondihabitans > Frondihabitans australicus. The sequence continues at coordinate 739,837 of NZ_RBKS01000001.1, read as the reverse complement.
TCGGCAGAGACAGGAAGTTGCCCTTCATGCCCCACACCACGTTCTGGTGCAGCTGGTTCAGCAGGGTGTGCGACGACTCGAACCAGCCGGTGCGCCGCATGTCGCTGTGAAGGACGACGGCGGTGACGTCCGACGGGTCGAGCGGCGACTCGAGCCCGGTGACCTGCGCGTACCGGAAGCCGTGGAAGGTGAACTCGGGCTCCCACTCCTCGACGCCCTCGCCCTTCAGCGAGTACGTGTCGGTGGCCTTCGCCGCGCGCAGCGGCCGCAGGCCGAGCTCGCCGTGCTCGAGCACCTCGGCGTGCTTCAGCGTGACGACGGTGCCTTTGGGGCCGGACACTCGGATCCTGAGCCGCCCGACCAGGTTCTGCCCGAAGTCGAGGATCTGCTCGCCCGAGGCGCTCGCCACGACCGACTCGACCGCGACCTCCTGGATCGGGCGCACGGCGGGGGCGACCCGTGCCGTGACGGTCGCGCTCGGCACGCCGTCGATGCGCACCGGCGCCCAGCCGGAGGCGTCGTACGAGGCCGTCGACCAGCCCGGCTTCTCGAGGCGGGCATCGTACGACTCGCCGGCGTAGATGCCGCTGGCGACGACGGGCGACTCGCCGGTGGCGAGCCAGGATCCATCGGTGTCGACGGACTCGCTCGAGCCGTCCGCGTAGTCGATCACGAGCGACGCGGCCACCGCCGGGTCGGCGCCGTAGAACGGCCTCGCCCCGTCGCGGAAGCCGAAGCTCTCGGTGAACCAGCCGCCGGCGACCGAGAAGCCGATCGCGTTGTCGCCCTCGGCGACGAGCGCGGTGACGTCGGTCGTCTCGTGGATCAGCCGGTCGCCGTAGGCGCTCCACCCCGGCTTCAGCGTCTCGTCGTCGACGACCCGGCCGTTGATCTCGGCCTGGTAGACGCCGTGGGCCGTGGCGTACAGCGTCGCCTGGCGAACGGGCTTCGACACGGCGAAGACACGGCGCAGGAGCAAGGGCTGCGCCTGCCGCGAGGGGGTGTCGAGGCCCACCAGCGGTGCTGCCCACGGAGTGTCGCGGAATCCCGCGCGGACGGTGACGGGCGAGCTCCACTCGCTCATCGCGCCGTCGGATCCTGCGACCCGCACCTCGACCGTGTGCGTCGACCGCTCCGCCAACTCTGAGAACGGCCACGGCACGAGCACCGAGTCTCGACCGGAGAGCTCGACCACCTCCTCACCGTCGAGGCGGACCTCGGCGTGCTCCTGCGTCCAGTCGGGCGACGACGAGGTCGTGGTCCAGGAGAGGCGCGGGGTGGGGGTCGCGACGAACTCGCTGTCGTCGCGGGTCTCGGCTCGGAGGGTGCCGACGGAGGTGCTCATGTTGCCCTTTCGTGAGGAGTGGAGCGGAGAGGTGGATCAGCCCTTGATGGCGCCCGAGGTCATGCCCGCGACGATCTGCCGGTTGAAGAAGAGGTACATGATCAGCGGCGGGATCGTGATGAGCAGGATGTCCATGAAGAGCAGGTTGTACTGGCTCAGCGACTGGCTCTGGAAGTTGTAGAGCGTCAGCTGCACGGTCGCGTTGTCGTCGCCGGGCAGGAAGTACAGCGGCCCGGTGAAGTCGTTGAAGACGGCCACCGACTGCACGACGACCACGGTGATCATGACGGGGCGCAGGAGCGGCAGCACCACCGTGAAGAAGAGCCGGATCGGCCCCGCCCCGTCGATGATCGCGGCCTCGTCGAGCTCCTTCGGGATCGTCGAGACGAAGGCGCGGAAGAGCAGGATGCAGAACGAGAGTCCGAAGGTCGCCTCGATCAGGATCATGCCGGGCAGCGTCTTGAACAGGTGGAGCCCCTGCAGCACCCAGATGGTCGGAACGACCGCGGGCGGGACGATGAGGCCGGCCAGGATGAAGAAGTTCGCCCACGCGTTGATCCGGGACTTCCGCCGCTGCAGCACGTACCCGACCATCGCCGAGAAGACGACCATGATCGCGACGCTCACCACGGTGAGCGTCGTGGAGTTGATCAGCGCCCGCCAGATCACGCCGTTGTCGGCCGCGAGCACCTCCTTGAGGTTCTCGACGAACTGCCAGTGCGAGGGCAGGTTGATGTTGAGCAGGCCCGCCTCGCCCGGGTTCTTGAACGTCTGCAGCAGGATGAAGGCGAACGGCACCAGGAAGATGACGACGGAGAGGACGATGGCGACGACGCCGACGGTGACTCGCTGTGCGTGTCTCATTCTTCTTCGGCTCCCTTGCCGTTGAGGAGGCGCGACACCGGGATCATGATCGCCGTGACGACGACGAAGAGGATCACGTTGCCCGCCGTGGAGAGGCCGAAGAACCCGGCCTGGTACTGCTTGTAGATCACCGACGCGATCACGTCGCTCGAGAAGCCGGGGCCGCCCTGCGTCATCGCGTAGATGAGGTCGAACGATCGCAGGCCGCCGATGAGCGACAGGATGATGACGGTGCCCATCGCCGGCCGCGACAGGGGCAGCGTGATGCGACGGAAGATGGCCCAGGATCCCGCGCCGTCCACCCGGGCCGCCTCGAAGTACTCCTGCGGGACGGCCACGATTCCGGCGATGAAGATCAGGGTCGCGATGCCGACGCCCTTCCAGACGTCGACCGCCGCGACCGTGAGCAGGGCCATGTGCGGGTCGGTCAGCCAGCCCGGGCCGGTGATGCCGAACACGTTCTTCAGGACCCCGTTGATGAGGCCGTGGAACGGGTCGAGCAGCGCCTTGAAGGTGAGGCCGACGCCGATGGTGGAGACGAGGACGGGGAAGAACACCACCGCCCGGAGGTACCCCCGGCCCAGCACTGGCGATGTGAGGAGCACCGCCAGTGCCAGACCGAGCACGACCTTGGCAGCCGAGGTGACGAAACCGTAGATGAAGGTGTTGATGAAGCCGGTCGTCAACTGCGGATCCTGGAAGAACTCGACGAAGTTCGCCCAGCCGATGAAGGTGTGCGCGAAGAGCGACCACCTCGTGAACGCGAAGTAGAACGACGCGAACGTGGGCATGGCGAAGAAGACGAGGAAGAGTGCCGCGGCCGGGATGTAGAACCAGCTCGGGTACATCGACTTCATCCGCCGCCGGCGGGCCCCCGAGGGGGCCCGGGCCGGCAGCACGTCGTCCGGGATGAGGGCTGTCGTGGTCGTGGTCATCGGATCACCAGCCGGGGAGGCCGAGCTGCTGGGCCTGCTTCTTGACGTCCTGGTCGTAGAGAGCGGCGCCCTGCTTGGCGGTCGAGATGCCGGAGCCGACCTGGACGGTGATCGACGGGAGGTTCGGTCCCTTGATCGGCGAGAGGAACTCCAGCGCGGACGACGTGGCGCCCGAGTCGAAGTACTTCTGCTCGTCGGTGACGGCCGCCGGGACGGAGCCGGACAGCTTGCAGGCGCTGTTGACGAACGGGCCGGTGACGACGCCGGTCGACTGCTGCAGCTTGCAGCCGGTCTTCGACGACGAGATGTAGGCGATGAACTTCTTCGCCGCGTCGAGCTTGTCGCCGGTGGTCGTCTTCGGGATGTAGAAGGCGTTCGGCTGCCAGATCGTGGCCTGCGTGTCGGCCGCGTTGTCGGCGGGGAGAGCGAAGAAGCCGATGTCGTTCAGCTCGCTGGGCTCGTTCTGGGCCACGGTCGCGAGCGACGCGGTGAGCATCGGGTACTGCGCGGCGTTCCCGTCGGCGAGGAGCTTCATGCCCTGGATGTTCGTGACCGAGGCGAAGTCCTTATTGTAGAGGCCCGCGTCCTTGGTGTCCTGCTGGTGCTGGAAGCCGGCGAGTGCGGGCTGGTTGGAGTACTTCTCCTTGCCCTTGGTGTAGTTCGACGCCCACTTCGGGTCGGCCTTCGCCACGTTGGCGAAGTCACCGAGGACGAAGAGCTGGGCGGTCCAGTCGTCGCCGTAGGTCTGCAGGATCGGGGTGACACTCGGATCCTGCGCCTTGATCTTCTCGCTGTTCGACATGAACTCGGCCCAGCTGGTCGGCACCGAGAGGCCGAGCTTCGAGTAGACCTTCTTGTTGTAGAGGACGCCGCCGGCGAACGAGGTGCCGACGGGGGCGCCGTACAGGCCCTTCGAGGTCGAGACGACCTGCTTGAAGTCCTTGGTGAGCCCCTTCACCCACGACTGGTCGGACAGGTCGACGAGCTGCTTGTCGGGGTCGAGCGCCTGGAGCAGCGAGCCGTCGTTGTAGTAGAAGACGTCGTCCATCTCACCGGTCGACAGCTTCGTCTTGGTGAGGTTGTCGCCCTGGGTGCCGGCGGGCTGGGTGTCCATCTTGACCGTGATGTTCGGGTAGGCCTTCTCGAAGGCCGCGATGTACTTCTTGCCGGTGGCGACCGACTGAGAGTCGTTCTGGGTGAGGAAGCTGATCGTGACCTTGCCACCCGAGCCGCTGCTGCTGCTCGAGCCTCCCGCCGAGCAGGCTGCGAGCGAGCCTGCGACGAGCGTCACGCCGACCACCGAGGCGGCCGCCCTGACGAGGAACCGTCGAGAGAACATGGATACTCCTTCGTATCTGCGACCACTTCGTCGCGCTGTGCGTCCAATGATTCCCATATGAAATCGCCCCGACTAGGACTATCTTGTGACCATGTATGGCGATGTTGCCGATTTTGAACCGTTTCAACCGGTTGCCCTCCTGGAGACTCCTCCGGAGGTCACAGACAGGTCACAACCGGACGAAATGCGGTCGCAGCCGGAGGGGATGCGGAGCAGGATCCCTACACTCCGCCAGTTCGGCCTCGCCGTCGAGACGTTCCCCGACTACGTGAATCCCGAAAGCGATCTGCACGGACTCGACGTCGTCCTCCTCTCGTTCGTCTTCGCCGGGAGCGGCCACCACGTCATCGGCGACGTCGAGTTCGAGCTCACGGCACCGTCGGTCTCGGTCACGAGCACCGGCCAGAAGCACTGCCTCGTGACGGACGACGCGGGCATCGACGTCGTGAACCTCTACCTGGACCCGGACAGCCACGCACTCCCCCGGCTCGCCGCCCCGCTCGACGGGGCCCTCGCCGCCCTGATCCCGTTCGGCGACACGATCGCCGCACGCCGGCCCCGACTCACCCAGGTCGAGCTGGGCGACGCGGCCCAGGCGCGGATCCTGCTCGACCTCCTCGCGCGCGAGACGGCGGAGCCTCGGGCGGGGACGGTGGAGGCGCTCGACGCTCTCTGCCGGCTCCTGCTCACCGTGTGCGCCCGTGCCGTGATGGAGGGCGGTCTGCTGCCCGAACACCGCGACCTCTCGCCGGCCGAGGCGACGATCGAGGAGGTCCGGGCGTATCTCGACCAGACCTTCCTCGAGTCGCACACCCTCGCGTCGCTCGCCGAGCGGGCGCACCTCGAGCGGACGTACTTCTCGCGAGCTTTCTCGCAGCGCGTCGGGGTGCCGGTGGTCGAGTACACGACGCGCCTCCGGATCCGGCACGCGGTGTCGGAACTGCGATCGAGCAACCGGCCGATCGCCGAGATCGCGGCGGCGAGCGGGTTCCGCGACCTGTCGCACTTCGGGCGGACGTTCCGACGGATCACGGGGACGACGCCGCGGGCGTACCGGCGCGACCACCGGGGGCTCGTCGAGGTCTGAGTCGCGCGGCGCGGGCTGCTGGCGCCATCGGGCCGCCTCGGGCCGCATGGGCTTCGCTTGACGTCTGCTTGGCGCATCCTGGACGCTCTCTTGCGGTTCTCCAAGTCGCGGGAGGGGGCGGGCAAAGGCGCTCTTCCTACCGTGACGGGATCACCCCGATCCGGAGGAGTCCCCCTTGTTCATCACGTATCTGAGACGTGAGCTCGGCAACCGCAAGAAGCAGAGCATCATCGTCGCCCTCGGCATGGCGCTCGCCATCGCCCTCGTCATCGTCGTCAACGGCTTCTCGGCCGGCGTGCAGAACGCGCAGTCAACGGCCCTCTCGAGCGTCTACGGCGTCGGCACCGACATCACGGTCACGCAGGCGGCGACCGCATCGTCGAACGGCGGGCAGAGGTTCTCCTTCGGCTCAGGATCGGGGAGCTCGTCGGGCTCCTCGTCGTCCGGCTCCGGCTCGTCGTCGTCCGGCACCACGAAGCTGGCGCAGGATCGCCTGACGACGACGATGGGCACCGCGACGTATGCGTCGAGCGCCCTCGCCACAGTCGAGAAGGTGTCGGGCGTGAAGGCTGCCACCGCCACGCTCTCGCTCACCGACAGTTCGTTCTCGGGGTCGATCCCGAGCGGGGCGCCGGGGTCGGGCACGTCCGGCTCGTCGTCGTCGGGCTCCTCGTCCTCGGGGTCGTCGTCCTCTGGCTCGTCGTCGTCGGGCTCGTCGTCGTCGGGCTCGTCGTCGTCGGGCTCGTCCACCGGCTCGTCGTCCTTCAGCGTCGACTCGTTCACCGTCACCGGCATCAACCCCGGCACGACGAGCGTCGGCCCGATGTCGTCGACCAGCCTCTCCAGCGGCCGCTACCTCACCACCGCCGACGACGGCAAGGACGTCGTCGTGGTCGACAAGACCTACGCCACCTCGAACAGCCTCAAGGTCGGCTCGACCATGACCATCGGCGGCACGAAGTTCACCGTCGTCGGCATCGTGAAGTCGACCTCGTCGTCGTCCTCGACCGCCGCCGACACCTACATCCCGCTCGACACGGCCCAGAAGCTCTCCAGCGAGACCGGCAAGATCTCGACGATCTACGTCTCCGCCGACTCGGCATCCGACGTCTCGTCGATCCAGTCGGCGATCGAGAAGGCGCTGCCGAAGGCCACCGTGTCGACCGAGTCCGAGCTGGCCTCCACCATCTCCGGATCGCTGTCGACCGTCGCGTCGCTCGTGAAGAGCCTCGGAACGTGGCTGTCGCTGATCGTCCTCCTCGCCGCGTTCGTCATCGCGATCCTCTTCACCGTCTCCGGCGTCAGCCGCCGCACCCGCGAGTTCGGCACGCTCAAGGCGATCGGCTGGTCGAACGGCCGGATCGTGCGGCAGGTGGCCGGCGAGTCTCTGGTGAACGGGCTCATCGGCGGCGCGATCGGCGCTGTGGTCGGCGTGGCCGCGATCCTGGTGGTCGATGTCATCTCGCCGACGCTCTCGACGGCGACGACGCAGGCCTCCGGATCCGGTGGGCCAGGTGGGGGCCCAGGATCAGGAGGCGCGCCGGGCGCCCTGTCGACCGCCGCGCAGACCGCGTCCGACATCGTCCTCCACATCCCCTTCACGCTCGACATCGTGCTGATCGCGGTCGGCATCGCCGTGCTCGGCGGACTCCTCGCCGGCGCCATCGGCGGCTGGCGCGCCTCGCGACTCCGCCCCGCCGCCGCTCTCCGGAGCGTCGCGTGAGCGGCGTGACGCTGACGCCGGCTCCCGGCGCAGCGACCCCCGTCCCCGTCGAGCTCGCGTACTCGCTCACCGCGGTGACGAAGACCTATCAGCAGAAGAAGCGCACGGTCGAGGCCCTGCGCGGCATCGACCTCGCGATCCCTCGCGGGCAGTCCGTCGCGATCCAGGGCCCGACCGGCGGGGGCAAGTCGACGCTCCTGCAGATGCTCGGCGCCCTCGACCGGCCGACGACGGGCCGGGTGGCGCTCGGCCGGAACGAGCTGTCGACGCAGGGCGACCGCGACCTCGCCAGGATTCGCGGCACCGAGATCGGGTTCGTGTTCCAGGGCTTCAACCTCATCCCCACTCTGACAGCCGCGGAGAACGTCGAGACGGCGTTCGCCTGGAGCACGCTCTCCCGGCCAGAGCGGCAGGCCCGGGCGCACGCCGCGCTGGAGTCGGTCGGCCTCGCACCCCGGGCCGACCATCTGCCGTCGGAGCTCTCGGGCGGCCAGCAGCAGCGCGTCGCGATCGCGCGGGCCCTCGTCAAGGAGCCGACCGTGCTCCTGGCCGACGAGCCGACCGGCAGCCTCGACGAGCGCACGCGCGACGACATCATGGAGCTGCTGCTCGGCGTGTGGGCGAGCCGCGGGCTCACGCTCGTGATCGTGACGCACGACTCGGCCGTCGCCGCGCGGGCGGAGCGCCGTCTGCGTATCGACGCGGGCCAGGTCTCTGAGGCGTAGCGGCCACGCGCACCCCTCCTCCTCCACCCACCCCCCCACCCAAATTCCGGACACAACTCCACGACTTTCGTCGGAGTTGTGTCCGGAATGTGGTGCTGGGGCGAAGTCGCCTCCTCCCCCACCCAAATTCCGGACACGACTCCAACGATCTTGTCGGTGTTGTGTCCGAAATTTGGTGCTGGGGCGAGGCGCTCTCCTGCCTAGCGGCAAGGCGGGTGCGGCGAGTCACTTCACGGGGACGCCGGCTTCGACGAGCTGGCGTCGCAGGCGCCTGATGTCGACGACATCGCCCCATTCCGCGCGCCGCACGTCTCGGACCTCGGGCCGCGCCAGAATCCTGCGCTCACGCCTCCGCTCGTGGACGACGACCTCGTCCGCCGAGAGCCCGTTGCGGAAGCGCTCGTCGAGGTACTTCTGGACGCCGTCGAACTCGAGCACGACGCCCTGCTTCTCCCACCAGAAGTCGACCGGACCGACCCGGTCGCAGCCGTGCCCGAACACGTGCTGCAGCTCCGGCGTCGGCGCGCCGAGCTCGAGAAGACGACACCGGCACCACGACTCGCCGCCCGAGTCGGACTGCGGCGACGCGAACTCGATCGCTGCCCGGGCCGCCGAAACACCCCGCGCGACGGCTCGCGCGGCCACCAGGTCGAGAAGGGACTCCGTCGAGACACCAGCACGGCGCAGACCTCCGTCGAGCGGAATCACCGCGCCCGCGAATCGCTCCGTCAGCGCGAGGTCGACCAGGGTGCGGGCGAGTGTCGTGACCCGCACGCCGTCGACGACCTCGATCTCGCAGTCGTCGAGGGGGCCGGCGTGCTTCACGACGCGCGACCATGCCTGGTCGGATGTGCGGAGCGGGTCGATGAAGTGGACGCGCTTCGGCCACGGTCCGAGCATTCGCAGGCCGTGGATCGCCGCCGCGGAGCGATGCGAGGCCACGAGCCGAGGCCGAAGCGATCCCGCCGCCGCACGCACGTGCAGCCGATGCCGCTCGCGTGGCCGGAGTCCCGCCCAGTCGACGCTGCGAACGCCGACGCCCGGGTGGACGATCACGAAGTCGGCCGAAGCCGCGCCGCGACTGATCCGCCTGGTCTCCCGCGAGTCCGGGCCGTGCACGGAGGCGCGGAAGAGCGCGGGCAGGGGTGGGAGGGCGTCGGCAGAGTCGACCTCGAGATCGTGGAGCATGGGTGCAGGATCGCGGGCGACGGCCGCCCGATCCTGCGCCCTGCCCCCGACCTGTGGACAGCGGCACATCCCGGCGCGCTGGGGAGGAACCGTCGACCGGGCGCGGGCAGGACCGCCGGGTGCGCGACGTATGCTGTCGGAACGGACGACGACACGCGACCCGCACGAGGAGGCACGGATGGGCGAAAGACTCGACCAGGCGGCCCTGCGCTCGGCGAAGGTCGCCAAGGCGGTCGGGCGGACACGGTTCGCACGGCAGTTCGGCGAGAACGTGCGCTTCATGCGGCGGGTGATGGGCGCAGGAGCAGCGGCAGCGCTCTCCGAGGCAACGTCCGAGCCGCCGGTGGTCGTCCCGCCCTGCCGCGCCCTCGCCGCCGACCCGCACCCGGGCCTCCAGCGTCAACCCGCAGCGTCGTTCGTCGACGGCGACGACGAGCGATGCACCTGCCGCGGCACGGGCGCCACGTGGTGCGGCGCCACGAAAGGCGACGTCGTGCACGACCTCATGTCGCACGGCCAGCGGCTCGACCGCGACCGGGCGGAGGCGCTGTGGCGTGACGCCCAGACGGCCCGCGCCGCCCTGTAGCGACGCCTCGAGTGGGAGTCCGGCGAGCTAGCCGCCCGACCCGTTCGTGACGGTGACGCTCACCTTCCCGCCCGCCCACACGGCGGTGTAGCCGGCGGAGGCGAGCGTCAGCCCACGCTGATCGAAGCTCGCCGGCGAGGTGCACGTGGCGTTCTCCGACGTCTCGCCGAACGAGTGGTCGTCCGAGACGGTCACGAAGCAGAATCCGCCCGCGGCACCGGATCGCCGCGCGATGTAGAGCCGCTCCCCCTGCGCGCTCGTCGTGACGAGGTGGCTCGTCGCGGCGACGATGCGGCCGTCGGTGCTGGCGGGCGACGGAAGGGCGTCCGACGACGACCTCGACGTCGCCAGCAGGGCGTCGGCGGCGGCCTCCCGGGTCTGCGCGGACGGCACGACGGCCGGGTCCCCGCCCTCGAGCCGCGACGTGGCCGCAGGATCGCCGGACGCCGACGGGGCCGACGCCGCCACGGGCCCGCCCCGCCCGGCGTGCCCCACCGCCCAGCCGGCGCCCGCGCCCACCGCCAGCGCCACGACCGCCGTGGCGACGATGATCGGCCACGTGCGTCGTGGCGCGGGAGGGACCGGCTCCTGCGACCCGGTGGGGCTCTTCGCGAGGCGCCGTAGCTCGGCAGCGGCGAAACGGCGCTGCTCGTCGGTGGCGTCGCCGCCGAAGGCCGCCTCCTGCAGCCGCCGTCGCCGATCGTCGCCTGTGCTCACCCGGCCACTGTAGGCGCACCGCCACGAGCCGGAGCCGTCCGTGCCGCTCGACCGTCGCACAGAGCGGTTCCACCCCCGATCTCACCCCTGTTCCACCCGACGACGTGCACACTGCGCAATAAAGTTCAGCCAGGAGCAGAGTCGCTTGATCCTGCACAGGGGCCCGCCGCCCGGACGGCGGAGAGGGATCACGATGAAGAGAACCACTCTGGTGGCGGCTGTTGCCATCACCGCCGGCGCCCTGGCGGCCGTCGGACTGAGCTCGGCCGGCGTCGCGCAGGCGTCCGCGCCCGTGATCACGAAGCCGAACGCGATCATCCAGCTCGCGGCTGCGAACCCCTACGTGGCGGGTGCGCAGTCGTTCGCCGACTCGGGCTTCACCTTCAGCTACGCCGACACGACCCGCGGAATCCTCGCCACCGCCACGCCGAAGGGCTCCTTCCTTCAGTTCAACGTCGCTCCGCCCGTCGGCAAGCCACTCGTAGCAGGCACGTACCTGTACCCCGGAGGCGACGACACGACCCTCGTACCTCTTGCCGACGCAGCGCCGCACGCCCCGGGCGACATCATGGACGTTCTTGACGTCGCATCGAGCCCGACCGACGGAACGATCACCCGGTTCGACGCGGTGATCGAGGGCGTGGGCGAGTTCCGCTTCGGCGAGAACGAGTCGGCGTCGGCCGTCATCGTCGGCTCGCGCCACATCGTCTTCCCGGAGTCGTTTGTCGGCTCGCCCGCGCTCACTTCCGTGGAGACGCTGCACAACACGGGCACCTCCAAGGTCGCCCTCGGGACGCCCGTCACGTCGGGGCAGTCTCACGCCGCGTACCGAGTCTCGCAGAGCACGTGCGGTGCCTCGCTCGCGGCCGGAGCCACCTGCTCGCTCCTCATCGGCTTCAGCCCGACGACGGGCGGACCCGCTGACGCGGCGCTGACGATTCCTGTGGGAACGACGACCGAGACGGTGTCACTGTCGGGAACGGCATACCTCGGCACTTCGTCGATCACCGTCGGCGGCTCCGACCCGGTCGACAAGGGCGTCACGACGTCCGCGGTGGCCGGCAAGGCCGCGATGTACGAGGCGCACGGCGGCGAGTACTCGTTCGAGGCGGACGATCCGAGCACCGGCGACGAGATCGCGAACGTGGTTCTCGAGGCCCCGAACTACGGCACGCTTCCTCTCGGCAGTCGGAAGACGGGCTACATCCTCGATCTGAACGGCTACGGCGTGCGGGCGACTGTGCACAGCCTCGGCTGCGACACGACCGGCAGCGAAGACGTCAAGGCGTTCACGACGGATGCGACCGGCTTCGCCACGATGGCCGATGTCACGTTCAGCCAGACGTGCGATTCCGACCCGCACGTGCAGACGGGCAGCGTGCTCTGGCAGTACCGGAGCGACACCACGGCCCCTGCCGCGACGACGGCACTCACCGTCTCGTCGACGAAGGCCACGTGGAAGGCCTCGACGTCGAGTGACTCGTCCTACGTCGTCGCCCGACTCGTCGAAGGCGACGGCCGCGGTGCGACGGTGACGAGCGGGACGCCTTTGACCGTCAGCGGCGCGAGCGCGGCCCTCCCGGCGCTGCAGGCGAACGAGCAGTACACCGTCGCGCTCTTCGACGTCGACACGAGCGGAAACGTGAGCGCCGTCACCGAGAAGACTTTCGGCACCGCACCGACCGTCGTGACCGCACCGGGAGCCCCGACCGCGCTGCACGCCGTCGCCGGGCCGAACGGGACGGCCACGGTCACGTTCACTCCCCCGACCAGCACCGGCGGACTGCCCATCACGAGCTATCGCCTCTCCTCGCCCTACGGCGGCACGCCCGTCACCGGCACGTCGACGACGCTCACGATCGGCGGACTGAAAAAGGGTGCCAAGTACTGGTTCGTGGTGATCGCATCCAATGCCGCAGGATCCGGCGCACAGCCACTCGCGTCGAACACGATCACCGCCACCTGAGCGATCCGCGCACCGACGGCACACCTCCTGCGCCCACACGGCGACCGCTCGCAAATCGCGGTCGAATTCGTCGCCGGAGAACTCGACGAATTCCTGCAAGGCGTGTAATCTTGCGTTGTTGCAAAATTGCGGAGGCGCAAAGAGGCGGTCTCGCTGTCACTCGGCGCACACCGGCACCCCTGCCGCCTCCCCACACGCACCACGCTCGTTTCACCCACCACGCCGAAGGACCGCAATGTCAGACGTCTCCGCGCCCACCCGGGCGCACGGCAGCTCCGAGGCTGCCAGCAGGAAGCCGGTGATGACTCACCGTCAGATCCTGCTCGTGATCTACGGCCTCATGGCCGGCATGTTCCTCTCCGCCCTCGACCAGACCGTCGTCGGCACCGCCATCCGCACGATCGGCGACGACCTCCACGGCCTCAACCAGCAGGCCTGGGTCACCACGGCGTACCTGATCGCCTCGACGATCACCACGCCGATCTACGGCAAGCTCTCCGACATCTTCGGCCGCCGCCCGCTCTACATCTTCGGCATCTCGGTGTTCATCGTCGGCTCGCTGCTGTCGTCGTTCTCGTCGTCGATGATCATGCTCGCCGCCTTCCGCGGCTTCCAGGGCATCGGCGCCGGCGCGCTCATGTCGCTGCCGCTCGCCATCATGGGCGACATCCTCGCTCCCCGCGAGCGTGCGAAGTACCAGGGCTACTTCCTGGCCGTCTTCGGCATCTCGAGCGTCATCGGCCCGCTGATCGGCGGCGTCTTCTCGGGTGCGAGCCAGATCCTCTTCATCACCGGATGGCGCTGGGTCTTCCTCATCAACGTGCCGATCGGCATCGTCGCGCTGCTCATGGTCATCGCGTTCCTGCACCTGCCGAAGTTCGACAAGAAGGCCAAGCCGGTCATCGACTGGTGGGGCGCCTCGCTCGTCATCGTCACGCTCGTCCCGCTGCTCCTCGCGGCCGAGCAGGGCCGCACCTGGGGCTGGACCTCGGTCGGCACCATCGCCTGCTTCGTCCTCGGCGGCCTCGGCCTGATCGGCTTCCTGATCGTCGAGACGGTCATGAAGGACAACGCGATCATCCCGCTGAAGCTGTTCCGCTCGGGCGTCTTCTCGATGGCCACGCTGCTCGGCTTCCTGGTCGGCTTCGCGATGTTCGGCGCCATGCTGACGATCCCGCTGTACCTGCAGATCGTCACCGGCCTCACGCCGACCGAGTCGGGCTTCGCCACGCTGCCGATGATCGGCGGCCTGATGATCTCGTCGATCGTCTCGGGTCAGATCGTGTCGCGCACCGGCCGCTACCGGATCTTCCCGGTGATCGGCACCGCGTTCACCGCGGTCGGCTACGTCGTCCTCACCTTCATGACGATCGACAAGCCGCTGTGGTTCCTCATGATCGGCATGTTCTTCATCGGCCTCGGCATCGGCCAGCTGATGCAGACCATCACCCTCGCCAGCCAGAACTCGGTCGCCCCGCGCGACATGGGTGTGGCGACGTCGTCCGCCACGTTCTTCCGCCAGATCGGCGGAACGCTGGGCACGGCCGTCCTGCTGTCGGTGCTGTTCTCGATCCTGGGCGGCAACATCGCCTCGGCGACCGCGAACAAGACCGACCTGACGAGCGCGCTCAACGCCGCCATGAACCCGGCCGTCGCCACGGCGTCCGAGAACAAGGGCGTCATGAAGCAGATCTGGACCCCGATCGTCTCCCCGATCGAGAAGAGCATCCAGGCGAACCTCGACAAGGCGACGACGCAGATCACCTCGCAGGTGCCCGCCGGCCCCGCCCAGACCGCCGCCCTGCAGGCCGCGGCCACCAAGGCGAACGCCAGCGTGATCGACGGCAAGCTCGCGATCGACTACTCGAACGCGTCGCAGCGCCAGGCCGTCGTGAAGGAGGTGGCGCCGACGATCATCAAGCAGATCAACAAGTCGTCCGGCTCCTCGAGCGCCACGTCGACGTCCGACACGAGCGACACGTCGTACCTCAACGGCGCCGACAAGCGCCTCACCCGTCCGTTCCTCACGGGGTTCAACAACTCGGCCGTGACGATCTACTGGGTGGGTCTCGCCGTGATCCTGCTGGCCTTCGTGCTCTCCTGGTTCTTCAAGGTGCCGCCGCTGCGCAAGCAGTCGGCCCTGCAGGAGGTCGCCGACGGCCAGCCCGCGACCGCCGAGGTCCAGACGCAGGCCGCGATCGCCGGCGTCGAGGTCTGACGCACCGCGATCCGCCGTGGGAGGCCCCGCTCAGCATCTGCTGGGCGGGGCCTCTCGCCGTCCGCGGCCGGGGCTACGGACCGAGGATCCCGAGGTCGCGCGCCTTCCGCAGGGCGTGGATCCGGTCGTGGCACTCGAGCTTCCGGTAGATGTTCTCGAGGTGCTTGCGCACGGTGCGGGGGCTGATGTGCAGCTCCGCCCCGGTCTCCTCCGCCGACGCGCCGAGGGAGAGGCAGAGCAGGATCTCGGACTCGCGCCAGGTGAGGATCGCCGGCGCCGCCTTCTTCGCCGCCACGCTCCGTGCGAGAGCGGCGGTGACGGCCAGCGCCGGCAGGATTCGCGCGGCCATCTCGACGTCGGCGTCCGAGAAGTCGCGGCTCGACCGGGTGAGCACCCAGCCGCGCCCGATGTTCGGCGGCGTGAGCTCGGTGACGAGACTGAGCTGGTAGCGCGCCCGCGAGGCGCGGAACACCTGCTGGTATGCGACCGTCGCGAGCCATTCACGGTCGGTCAGGATGTCGGACACACGTCGGGGCGAGCGGTCGCCGAGGTCGTCGAGGTAGCTCGTGACGGCCGGATGCATGCCCTCCGGGGTGAGGAGGACGTCGGCGTCGTACCGGCTGCCGGGAAATCGCGGGTCTTCGACGACGTAGACGCCGGCCGCGAAGTCGACGTCGGCAGTGAGCACCTGGTCGGCGCCGATCGCGGCCGCGAGGGCCGCGGCGACGCGCGCGGGGCTCTCGATGCCGTCGACGGCCGCCTCGACGACGGGCTCGAGCCAGGCGGTGGGGATGCTCGCCATGGGAGGGACGAGAGTGGAAGCAGGGCGCACGAGACACCTCTGGTTTCAGGAGGAGCTGTGATCATTCGGGTGTCCGCTTTCGCGGGGGCCGCACCCCCGGGCGGCTGACGCCTGAAGAGTAAGCCGCGCCTGAGAGTTCTGCAACAGGCAGATGTGCCTACACGCGCGCCCGCGTGCCGCGCCGACGGGCCCGGCTACAGGCCGGCGGCGGCCACGAGCTGGTCGAGCATCGCGTCGACAGCGCCGAGCGAGATCGAGGGGTGGCCTTCGTCGGGCAGGATCGTGACGGTCGCCCGGGGCAGGTGCTGCTCGAACCACCGACCGTGCGACACCGGGACCATGAGGTCTGCGGTGCCCTGCCAGAGGAACGTGGGCACGTCGATCTCGTCGAGGTCGAAGCCCCAGTCGGTGATGAACGCCAGGTCGTCGTCGATCCAGCCGTCGGCGCTTACTCGCAGCGCCTCGCGGAAGTTCGCGGCCTGCTCGTCGGCGTAGCGGTCGGTGAGCACTGCGCGGTCGACGTCGGGCAGCAGCGATGCCATCTCGCGGACGATGTCGCCCGGCGCCACGTCGACGAGGCCCTCGCGGGCCTTGTCGAGGTAGGTGCGGACGGCGGCCTCGCTCTCGAGTGCGGCGCCGAACTCGTCGAGGTTGTCGTCGCCCATGCCAGCGAGGAAGTCGAGGTCGGGCCGACCGTAGGGGGCGACGCCGGCGATGACGAGGGCGGCCTTGACGCCGGGCAGGCGAGCGGCGCTGGCGAGGCTGTGCGGACCGCCGCCCGACCAGCCCGCGACGACGGCGCTCTCGGCGCCGATCGCGGCCAGCACGGCCTGGATGTCAGGCACCACGTCGACGACGCGTCGCCCCGCGTTGCGGCCGGAGCCGCCGTAGCCGGCACGCGAGTAGGTGACGAACCGCAGGCCGCGGGCGTGCGCAGCCTCTTCGAGATCCGTGATCGGCAGCACCGAGCCGGGAGTGCCGTGGTGGAAGACGAGCGGGACCCCGTCGGCCGGGCCGCTCACGCGGTAGTCCAGGAGGCGGGAGTCGGGCAGGGTGAGGGTCTCGATGTCGGTCACGCTCCCGATCCTGGCACGCCCCACCGACACCCCGCGCGGCGGTGCCGGGTCAGGCCTGCTGGTAGATGACGACCCAGTCGACCTCGACGTGGGCGTCGGCGGAGGTGGGCACCGGGCCCGCGTTCACCCAGGTCTCGGCCTGGAGCGTGACGCGCATCGGCGCGGTGGGCACGCCCTGGGTGACCACGGCGATCGGCTTGTCGTCCCAGTAGAAGCGCACGATTCCGCGGCTCCACTCGGTGGTGGCGACGTGGAACCCGGTCTGGTCGGTCGGCGCGAACCACTGCGCGAGCGGGTAGAAGACGTGCTGACCCGCCGAGTTCAGGAGCCCGACGACCTGCGACGCCGGCCGCGCACGCGCGTCGAGGTCGCCCTCGGGCCAGTCGATCTCGCCCTGGTTCCAGTCGTTCGACGACGGCCAGAGGATCCCGACGAACTTGTAGCCCGGCGCCGACGTCACGCGGTAGCGCATCGACACCCGGCAGTACGTGTGCGGCGCGTAGTCGTCGGGCAGCACGGAGGCGACGAGCGGCTGCCCGTTCTCGGAGTGCAGGTGGAAGTCGAGCACCGAGTCGTGCACGCTCAGCACCTGGTTCGGGGCGTACTCGCCATAGCCCGAGGTGTCCTTGCCCGACATGTAGGCGCTCATCTTCGGGTACGCGGAGAGCACCCGCCCGGTCGCGGCGGGCGTCGTGAAGTCCTCCGAGAAGACGGGCGTCCACCGGATCCCGTAGCTGGTGACGTCGCCCGCGGGCATGGCGCCTACGGCGGGCGCAGGAGCCGACTCAGTCGGCTCCGCGGTCGCGGTCTCGCTCGGGGTCTCGGTGGGGGTCGGCTCGGCCGTGGGGGTCTCCGTGGCTTCGGGGGTGGGGGTCGGGGTGGTGGCGCGGGGAGACGGTCCGCGCGTCGGGGTGTTCGCGGGCTCCTGCGCCGCCTGGCTGCCGAACGGGTCGGTCACGTAGGTGGCGACCGCGGCGAGGCCGAGCACGGCTGCTCCCCCGGTGGCGGTGAGGATGGCCCGCCTCGAGACGGCACCGGAGTCGCCCCCGCTCGTCTTGCGGCGACGCCCGTGTGCCGTGCGCTCGACCTCCGGAGGGAGGTCGGAGGGCGCGCGCGACGACGGGTCGTCGGGGCGCTCGGGAGCGGGAGGCACTCGGGAAGCCTTCGGGTCGGCGGTGCAGGGCGGGTAAGCGGTGCTGATGCGGCCGGCGTCGTCGGGTGGCGCGGAGTCGGGTGGCCGCGAAGGAAGCATACGCGACGCACCCAGTCTGAACGAGGGCGCCTCGCCGGGATGGTTGGGTGGGGGCATGACCGACATTCCCCTTATCACCCTGAACGACGGCAAGACGATCCCGCAGCTCGGCTTCGGCGTGTTCCAGGTCGAGCCCGAGAACACGCTCGACGCCACCCTCACCGCCCTCGAGGTCGGCTACCGCCACATCGACACGGCCCGCATGTACGGCAACGAGAAGGAGGTCGGGCAGGCGATCGAGCAGTCCGGCATCCCCCGCGACGAGGTCTTCATCACCTCGAAGCTCAACAACGACGCGCACGACCCCGAGGCCGCACTCGAGGCCGGCAAGGTCTCGGCCGAGTACCTCGGCGGGTACATGGACCTCTTCCTCATCCACTGGCCGCTGCCGACCGTGAGCGACTTCGTGCCGACCTGGAAGGCGATGGAGGAGCTCTACCACCAGGGAGTCTCGCGCTCGATCGGTGTCTCGAACTTCTCGATCCACCACCTCAACCGGCTCCGCGACGAGACGACCGTCACGCCGGCCGTCAACCAGATCGAGGTGCACCCGTACCTCGCCCAGGAGGAGCTGCGCGCGTACGGCGTCCAGCACGGCATCGCCACCGAGGCGTGGTCGCCGATCGCGCAGGGCCTCGTGCTCGACGACCCGACCATCGTGCGGATCGCCGGAGCCCACGACCGCACCCCGGCTCAGGTGACGCTCCGCTGGCACATCCAGCGCGGCGACATCGTGTTCCCGAAGTCGGTCACGAGGTCGCGGGTGGAGGAGAACTTCCGCCTGTTCGACTTCGAGCTGACCGGCGAGGAGATGACCGACATCACGACGCTGGATCGCGGACACCGCACCGGGCCGGATCCTGACGTCTTCGACTACGTGCCCGCGTAGGTCGAGAGGCGCGCCTTCCAGCCGGCGAGGCCGGGCCGGGCTGTGCGCCCGGCCCTGCCTGCGTCAGGACGGGTCAGACGGCTCAGACCTCGAAGTAGGCCCCGGCCGCGATATCCTCGACCAGGGTCGGCCCGGTCGGCGCCCAGTCGAGCAGTTCGCGGGTGGCGACGCTCGTGGCCGAGAGATCCATGCCGAAGAACGCCCCGAGGAACCCGAACTGCTCGCCGGCGTTCGCGGGGTCGATCGACTCGACGGGGAGCTTGAGTCCTGCACCGATGGCCTCGGCGATCGCCTTGGTCGGCACGCTGGTCTCGGCGACGGCGTGCAGGAGCGCACCCGAGGGCGCCATCTCGAGGCCGAGGCGGATCATCACCGCGGTGTCCTCGACGCCGCACGCGGCCCAGCCGTGCGAGCCGTCGCCGATGTAGCCGGAGACGCCGGTGCGCTGGGCAGCCTGCGCGATGATCGAGATGAAGCCGTGGTCGCCGTGGCCGTGCGTAGTCGGCGAGAAGCGCAGGCTGATCGCGCGGACACCGCAATCGACATACTCGAGGGCGAGGTTCTCGGTGCCGCCACGAGGGGCCTCGGGGCCGGAGAACGGCGACGGGTCGCTCTCTGTGGCCGGACGGCCCTGCGCGAGGCCCGCGACGCCGGCGGCGATGAGGAAGCCGCGACCGGAGCCCTCGAGCTCGCCGAGGAGGGTCTCGACCGCGGTGCGCTCGGCCCGGTTGGTCTCGGCCTGGTTGCCGAAGTCGTGCTTATTGGCGAGGTGGATCACGGCCTCGGCGTCGGCGGCGCCGCGCTTGAGGCTGTCGAGGTCATCGAGGTCGCCGCGGACGACCTTCGCGCCCTTGGCCTCGAGGGCCTGGGCGGAGGCGTCCGACCGGGCGAGGCCCGCGACGTCGTAGCCGTGGGCGAGGAGCTCGTCGACGGTGTGGCGGCCGATCCAGCCCGAGGCTCCGGTGATGAAAACAGTCATGGGAATGGTCTCCTTCGCGGCCCGTCGGCACGGCGAGCCGGTGTGACGAATGTTGATGTCAGTGACTGTTGTCAGTGACAGTCATCACTGTACACCCGACGGCAGGCACTGTCATCACTGCGTCCGCACACGTAGGATGAACACATGGTGCGATGGGAACCGGGAGCAAGGGACCGCCTGCGGGCGGCTGCTCTCGAGCTCTACGCGTCGCGCGGCTTCGACGAGACGACGGCGGCCGATATCGCCGCGTCCGTCGGTCTCTCCGAGCGGACGTTCTTCCGGCACTTCGCCGACAAGCGCGAGGTCATCTTCAACGGGCAGGACGAGTTCGAGTCGGCTTTCGTCGATCGCATCGCCGCCGCGCCCGAAGGCTCCCCCATGAACGTGATCGCGAACGCCGTGGTCGGCGCCTCGGATTTCTTCGACACGCGCCAGCGCGACTACTCGATCCTGCGGCAGTCGATCATCGAGGCGAACCCGAGCCTGCGCGAGCGCGAGCTGCTGAAGATGACGGCGCTGGCCGAGCGCATGGCCGCTGCGCTGCGAGCACGGGGCGTCGCCGAGCCGCAGGCCTCCCTCGCCGCCCAGTCGGGAGTCACCGTCTTCGGCGTGTCGTTCAGGCTCTGGCTGTCGCCCGGAGAGCAGCGCTCGTTGGCCGAGATCGAGCGGGCGACGCTCGCCGACCTGCGCTCGGTCACGCTCGAGGCCGCGCCGGCCGTCTGACCGAAGCGTCTGCGGCAGAGCAGGTCAGCCGGCGTCGGGCCGGAGGCTGCCGTCGGGGAACAGCTCGGAGAGATCCATGGGCTCGGTCGGCAGAGGTTCGACCATCTCAGCAGGCGTCATGAGGCGAGCATGCTCTGGTCACCTTCACCGTGCCCAAGAATCGGGGTACGGGTTGCTGTGGCGGCCCGACCCTGAGCGGATTCTTGGTGACGGCAGGCGAGGCTCGCGGCATGATCTTCGATCCGCAGAGCTTCCTGACCTCCCTCGGCCCAGCCGTGCTGATCGGCCTGGCGCTGATGGTGTTCGTCGAGTCCGGGCTCCTGTTCCCGTTCCTTCCCGGCGATTCGCTGCTCTTCACCGCGGGCCTGCTGGCTGCGAGCGGTGTTATCGGCGTGCCCGTGTGGCTCGTCGTCGTCGTGGCCTTCGTCGCGGCCGCCGCGGGAGACCAGGTCGGCTACCTGCTCGGCCGGACGGCCGGACGGAGGCTGTTCAAGCCCGACGCCCGCCTGCTCAAGACGCGCTACCTGGACGAGGCCGAGGCGTTCTTCCAGAAGTACGGCGGGCCGGCTCTCGTGCTGGGGCGCTTCGTGCCGGTCGTGCGGACGTACGTGCCGTTGGCCGCCGGCGCCGGCGACTACGGCTATCGCCGCTTCGTGACGTGGAACCTGGCCGGCGCCGCGGCCTGGACGGTGGTCGTGACGACTCTCGGCGTGCTCCTGGGACAGATCGACTTCGTGCGGAACCACATCGACGTGCTGTCGGTGCTCATCGTGCTCGTCTCGGTGGTTCCGATCGTCATCAGCGCGCTGCGTCGCCTGCGCAAGTCGCGGTCGGGCCCGACCGGGGCGTAGCGGTCTAGTCGGCCGCCTGGGCGCGGAGCGCTCGACGGGTCGCGTCGAGGTTCTCCGCCATGACGCGCCGCAGGGCCGCGGGTGTGGAAGGCCCGGCGTGCTCGGCGAGCCACTGAACGCCGGCGTCGGCGAGGGCGCGGTCGGCGAGCGCCGCAGGCCAGAACCCCTCGGCGAACTCCGACCCGACCCAGATGCCCCGCGACTCCCACACGCGCGAGAAACCGGCGAGGGCGAAACCGATCAGGGGTCGCAGGATCTCGGGATCGTCCGCCCGCGAGAACCCCTGGGCCGCGGCCCGCACGATCCCGTTCGAGACCCCGGCATCGCCGACTACCATCGCCAGCGCCCGACGCTTCGCAGGCGTGGTGGGGATCGCCGCCCGGGCTCGCGCCGCCGCCTGCAGACCGGTCGCCGTCGTGTCGCCGGCCAGGAGTGCGTCGATCTCGGTCTCGTCGGCACCGCCCGCCGCGACGAGGCCGGTGAGCAGCTGCCATCGGAGGTCGCTGTCGATCGTCAGCCCGTCGAGCGTGAGGTCGCCGTCGAGCAGTCGGCGGAGCCGCTCGGCGTGTTCGGGCGCGGAGGCGACCTCGGCGAACGCCGACACGAATTGCAGCTGCCCGTCGGAGCCCGCCGGGCTCGCGGCGGCCGCGGACCAGAGGCTGCTCGCCACCTCGTCTCGGAGAGCGGCACGGCGGGACGGCTCGACGTAGGTGCGCACGGTGCGCACCAGCTGCGCCAGCGTCGTGCGGAGGATCGCGGAGTTCGTCTCGGCGCCGAGATGGGCGAGCACGGTGCGGACGTAGTCGGTCGGGGCGAGCTCGGCGTCTCGCGCGGTGTCCCAGAGGGCGCCCCAGACGAGAGCGCGGGCCAGCGGGTCGGCGATGCTCGACAGCGACCGCGTCGCGGTCTCGAGCGAGGCCGGGTCGAGACGGATCTTCGCGTAGGTCAGGTCGTCGTCGTTCAGCAGCACGAGCGCGCCGCGGTCGACGCCGACGAGGTCGGGCACGTCGGTGCGAGCGCCGTCGATGTCGACCTCGACGCGATGCGCTCGCACGAGGTCCGAGCCCGCGGCGGCATGGTCGTACACACCGACGGCGATCCGGTGGGGTCGCAGCGTCGGGTGGTCGGCCGGTGCGGTCTGCGTGATCGCGAACGAGGTGATGACGCCGTCGTCGTCGACCTCGACCTCGGGTCGGAGCGTCGCCACGCCCGCGGTCTCGAGCCACAGCGTCGACCACTCGCCGAGGTCGCGGCCGGAAGCCTTCTCGAGCTCGGCGACGAGGTCGCTCAGCTCGGTGCTGCCGAAGGCGTGCGCGGCGAAGTAGGCGGCGACGCCCGCGTCGAACGCGTCGGCGCCGACCCAGGCGACGAGCTGCTTGAGCACGCTCGCGCCCTTCGCATACGTGATGCCGTCGACGTTCGACTGGACGTCGTCGAGATCGTCGATGGTCGCCATGACCGGATGGGTCGACGGCAGTTGGTCCTGCTGATAGCCCCAGGACTTCCGGGCAATGTGGAACGAGGTCCAGGCAGTCGTCCAGTCGGTGGCCTCGGTCGCGGCCGCGGCGGACGCCCAGTCGGCGAACGACTCGTTGAGCCAGAGGTCGTTCCACCACTTCATGGTGACGAGGTCGCCGAACCACATGTGGGCGAGCTCGTGCAGGATCGTGACGGCCTTCTGCTCACGCGCCGCGTCGGACACCGGCCCGCGAAAGACGAACTTCTCGTTGAACGTGACCGCACCGGCGTTCTCCATCGCACCGAAGTTCATCTCGGGCGCGTAGATCTGGTCGTACTTGTCGAACGGGTAGGCGCGGTCGAACTTCTGCTCGTAGTAGGCGAAGCCCCGTCGCGTCACGTCGAAGAACTCGTCGGCGTCGGCGAACTCGGCGAGCGATCGGCGGATGAGCAGCCCGAGCGGGATCTCACGCCCGTCGACACTGGTGAGCGAGGCCCGTGTGACCGCGTAGGGCCCCGCGACGAGAGCCGTCGCATAACTGGCCAGTCGCGGGGTCGGCTCGAACCGCCAGGTGGCCCGGCCGTCGCCGTGGTCGTCGGGCTCGGGCGTCGGCTGGGTGCTGACGACCTCCCACGCCGTCGGCGCGGTGACCGTGTACCGGAAGGTGGCCTTGAGATCGGGCTGCTCGAAGACGGTGAAGACACGGCGGCTGTCGGGGATCGCGTACTGCGTGTAGAGGTAGACCTCGCCGTCGGCCGGGTCGACGAACCGGTGCAGACCCTCACCCGTGTTCGTGTAGGCGAACTCGCCGACGACCTCGATGTCGTTCGACGCCTCGAGGTCGGTGAGCGCGATGCGGCTGCCGTCCCAGGCGGTCGCGGGATCGATGAGCTCCCCGTTCACGACGATCCCCGTCACGCGCTCGGCGAGCGCGTCGATGAACGTGCTCGAGCCCGGAGTGGCGGTGAACCGCACCCTCGTCGTGCTGCCGAACACCTCGTCGCCGCGGGTGAGGTCGAGGTCGATCTCGTACGCCTCGACGTCGAGGATCGCGCGTCGCTCGCGGGTCTCGGTGCGGTTGAGATTGGTCGCTGCTGCCATGTCTCGAGGGTAGCGTCGCGAGGCCGTCGACCTGTCTGACGCAGGTGTCAGGTAGACGTTCGACGCGAGCCCGACAGTGTCACGCGCCGAGCGACAGGTCGGGCATGGAGCTCCTCGCGAGTGGTCGGCGCGGCGGCGCCGCTCCCCCAACCTAGACGGCGCGGACGAGGTGCGGCTGCAGGGCGCGCTCGGTGTGCGTCCAGAGGGCCCGCCCGAGCGTCGCGTCGCGCGAGGCCCGGCTCGACGGTGCGCCCGCGCGCACGGTCGGTGTGAAGTACCTTCCGTTGTTGGCCGCAGGATCAGGCGCCCCGGCCAGGTGCACCAGCGCCGCCGCGCCGACCTCGGGGCTGGTCACGTTCAGCACGCGCTCGGCGATCGCCGACACCCAGGCGGGTCCGAGGCCCCGCTGCTCGGTGATGATGTTCGTCTTCACGAACCCGGGGTGGAAGGCGCTGGCGGTCACCGAGCCACGCTGGCCTGAGGCGCCGCCCTGCCCCGCCACTCCGTCCGTCGATGCCCGCCGCGCGATCTCGCGGGCGAAGAGCAGCAGGGCCAGCTTGGAGTTGCCGTACGACTCGCGGATCGTGAACGGCCGATCGAACGATCCGGGGTCGGCGAGGTCGATCCGACCGAAGAAGTGGGCGACGCTGCAGGTGACGACGACGTGTGCACGGCTCTCGACCAGGCGCCCGGCGAGCAGCGACTGCAGCAGGAAGGGGGCGAGGTAGTTCGTCTGCCAGCTGATCTCGTGCCCGTCGACTGTCGTGATGCGCTTCTGGACGACCGTGCCGGCGTTGTGGACGAGCACGTCGATGCGCTCGTGCTCGCGCAGCAGCACCTCGGCGGTCTCGCGGACGTCGTCGAGGCGCGCGAAGTCGGCCACGAGAGCCCGGGCGCCCAGCTCGGCTGCGACGGCCGCCACGCGCTCGGGAGTGCGTCCGATCGGCACGACCTCGGCCCCGCGGGCGTGGAGAGCGCGTGCGGCGGCCAGGCCGATGCCCGAGCTGCCGCCCGTGATGACGATGGTGCGGCCGGCGAGGTCATGGCGTGTCGCGCTCATGCGCCCATGGTCGGGGTGTGCCGAGCCGCCGGGCAATACGCACTCTCGCGTATGCGGCTGCTCCTGCGCTCGCTGTCCTGCCGCTTCGCGGACTCAACAAGACTTCGCGCGATCCGCCGAAGCCACGCTGAATCGGCGAGCGCGCGGGGTACGGCGTCGCCTGGGTGCAGGAGCCGCGGCGTACAACGGGCGGATGAGCAGTGAGCCGATCCGGGTGCGCGACCGCGTGTCGTGGAGCACGTCGCAGGGACGAACGCAGGGCACGGTCGTCGAGCGACGCACGAAGGACTCCGAGTTCGACGGCCAGAAGTTCACGGCGAGCGCCGACGACCCGGTCTTCATCGTCGAGTCGGAGAAGACCGGCGCTCGTGCGGCGCACAAGGGCACCGCCCTTCGCCGTCTGCGCCCGAAGAAGTAGCGGCCGCCGCCGGCGCCGGAGCCTCTTCGGCGAGCGGCACGCGTACGTGACGTGCCCCGGGTGGGGACTCGCACGAGGCCGCACGAGTTTGCCAGGCTGGCAGAGGGCCCGATCCGCGGGCCGGGGCGCAGGGGGTGCCGTGTCGGACGAACGACCGCAGGCGGGGCGAGTGGAGCCGCCGACCGGGGGTCTCCCGGTAGCGCCGCCGCTCCGCGAGCACTACGAGCGAGAGCGGAACGGCATCTGGATCGCTCTGGCGTCGCTCCTCATCGCGGCCCTCGCCCTCCTCGGCGGCTGCGCCTACCTGGTGAGCACCGCGTTCCCCACGCCGAGGGTCGCCCCGGCCGGGTCGGAGATCAGCACGCTGCCATGCGTCCGGTGGGTCGAGACCGACTCGGCTCCGAACGCGATCGACGTGCCGGCGCTGTCGCTCGTGCTGGTGGGCATCCGCAGGACGTGCAGCGAGGCTCACATCGACGCGATCTACGACGCCGTCGCCGCCTACGACCAGGACGAGCTCGGCTCCACCACGGAGTCGGGCCTCCTCCTCACGACGGCGAGTCGCCCGGTCGCACTCCCCCACGACCTGCAGGTCGACCCCGAGCACGGCGACGAGGCCTGGCTGCAGACGCACGTCGTCGACGGTCTTCCCGACGCCGACACCTTCCACGGGCTCGTGACGAGCTGGCTCTGGATCCGAGAGCATTCCGATCCGAGGGCCGGTCTGACGGTGTACGACAGCCCGGACACTCCCCAAGCCACCGTGACCGTCAACTCGGCGGAGGCCCGGAACGCACTGCTCGCGCTGCGGAAGCCCGGCGGAAGCCCCGGCTCCGCCATCCCGGGCGGTCTCTCCGACTGCGACGTGACAATCAAGTAGGGCTCAGGGAGCACCGCTCGGCAGGAGCCGCGCGCACCAGTCCCCGGCCGGGGTACGGATTCGAAGGGGGCACCACCGGTACCGGGACCAGCCGCATCCCGCGCTCCCAGGCGCGGCACGGAAGACTGGAGCCGACCACAGCGCCGACGAGAGGACTTCCATGCGCGCAGCACTGATGTACGGAGCGGGCGACGTCCGTGTCGAGACGGTTCCCGATGCGGCTCTGGCCGAGCCCACCGACGCGATCGTGCGGGTGACCGCGGGCTGCATCTGCGGCTCCGACCTCTGGCCCTACGCGTCGAAGAAGCCCTCCGAGCAGGGCTCGCGCATGGGCCACGAGTTCGTCGGCGTCGTCGAGCAGGTCGGTGACGCCGTGACCGACGTGAAGGTCGGCGACTTCGTCATCGCGCCGTTCGTCTACAGCGACGGCACCTGCGACTTCTGCCGCGACGGCCTGCAGACCTCCTGCCGCCACGGCGGAAACTGGGGCGGCACGCACGGCGACGGCGGCCAGGGCGAGGTGGTGCGCGTGCCGCAGGCCGACGGCACTCTCGTCGTCGTGCCCGCCGGGTTCGACGAGGCGCTCGTGCCGAGCCTGCTGGCACTCTCCGACGTCATGTCGACGGGGTACCACGCGGCGAAAATGGGCGGCGTGACAGCTGGCCAGAGCGTCGCCGTCATCGGCGACGGCGCCGTCGGCCTCAGCGCCGTCATCGCGGCGAAGCTGCTCGGCGCGTCGCAGATCATCCTGCTCGGCCGCCACACCGACCGCACCGACCTCGGCCGCGAGTTCGGCGCCACCGACGTCGTGCCGGAGCGCGGCGACGAGGCGATCGCCCGCGTCCGCGAGCTGACGGGCGGCGACGGCGTCCACGTGGTGCTCGAGGCCGTGGGCCTCGGCGACGCGACGGTCACCGCCATCGGCATCGTCCGTGACGGCGGCTCGATCAGCCGGGTGGGGGTGCCGCAGGAGCGCGAGGCGCCGTTCGGCCGCCCCGAGTTCCTCCGCAACCTCACTCTCACGGGCGGGGTCGCTCCGGCCCGGCACTACATTCCCGAGCTCCTGCCGCTCGTGCTCGACGGCACCATCGAGCCGGGCCGCGTGTTCGACCGCACGGTCGACCTCGACGGGGTGCCCGACGGCTACCGCGCGATGGCCGACCGCAACGCCCTCAAGGTGATGGTGCGGCCGTAGCGACTCGCGGTCAGGCGGTCACGGGCGCGCGACGGTAGCCGGCACCCGGGTGCGTCTCCGGGAGCCGCGGCCGGCCGGCGCCGAACAGCTGCTCGCGGAACGTGAGGCCGGGCTCCTGCGCCCTGATCAGGCCCCGATCGCGCAGGATCGGGAGCACGTGCTCGAGGAAGTCGCTCGGCGCCCCCGACGGGTCGGGCTGCAGCACGAAGCCGTCCGCGCCGGTGGCGTCGAGGTACGCGACCGCCTCGTCGGCGACCTCGTCGGGCGTCCCGACGAACGGCGCCGTCATGACGCTGTTGGCCCGGAACTCCTCGAGGATCTCGCGGACCGTCGGCGCGGGCGCCCCGTCGGCACCGCTGAACCGGTCGATGTTGGTCTGCCCCTGGTCGGAGGTCGTCGTGGCGAGGGGCTTGTCGAGGTCCATCGACATCAGGTCGAGGCCGGTGTAGTACGCGTAGGCGACGGCGGCGTCTTCGAGCGACGTGGTGCCGATCGCGGCCGCGCGCTTGGCCTCGGCCTCCTCGCGCGTCGGGGCGACGAAGAACGTGCCGGCGGGCAGGAAGCGGATCGCGTCGCGACCTCGACCGTTCGCCTCGAGCCGGGCGCGGATGTCGGCGATCTGCGCGGCCGTCGCGTCGGGCTCGGACGAGAGGAAGACCGTCTCGGCGAAGTCCGCGGCGAGCTGCCTTCCGCGGCCGGACGTGCCCGCCTGGAAGAGCACCGGCGTCCGCTGAGGTGACGGCGGCACCGTGAGGATGCCGCGCGACGCGAACCACTCGCCGTCGTGGTCCATCTCATGGACGAGCGCAGGATCAGCGAACGTCCCCGTGCCCCTGTCGACTCGCAGCGCGTCGTCCTCCCACGACCCCTCCCAGAGCTTCAGCGAGAGCTCCACGTGCTCCTGCGCCCGGTCGTAGCGGCGGTCGTGGGCGACGACCTCCTCGCCGAAGAGCATCGCCGACGCCGCCTGACCGGAGCCGGTCACGATGTTCCAGCCGACGCGCCCCTTCGTGAGGTGGTCGAGGGTGGCGAACTTCCGAGCGACCATCTGCGGCTTCTCGACCGTCGTCGACACCGTCGTCACGAGGCCGATGCTCTCGGTCGCGGCGGCGATCGCCGCCAGCATCACGGTCGGGTCGGCCGCGGTGGTCTGGATCGCGCGCTCGATCGCCCGCGGGATCACGTGACCGTCGAGCACAGGGTAGCCGTACGAGTCGGCGAAGAAGACGAAGTCGAGGCCGGCCTTCTCGTACGCCTGGACGCGGGAGATCCAGCGGGCGAGGTCGAGGTAGCCCAGAGGATCGTCCGCGAGGTACCACTTCGGTGTGGCGTTCATCGAGTGGAACGCGCCGAGCACGATGCGATCGACCATGGGAGACCTCCGTCGTTGAACTGATTAGTTCAACGGTACGGGGCTCGTGTTTCCGCGGCGTTTCGAGGCGGTGAGCGTCAGCGAACGATGTCGGCGATCATCGCGGCG
Source organism: Frondihabitans australicus (assembly GCF_003634555.1). NCBI lineage: Bacteria > Bacillati > Actinomycetota > Actinomycetes > Micrococcales > Microbacteriaceae > Frondihabitans > Frondihabitans australicus. The sequence goes on along the minus strand of NZ_RBKS01000001.1, from coordinate 710,979 downwards.
TAGGCCGCGTCGAGGGCGTCGCGGGGCGTGCCGGCGAGGAGGGCGAACTGCAGTCCGCGCCACGTGGAGACGACCTGGACGGCCCGGAGTCTCGCGGCGTCGGCGGGGACGCCTGCTCCTGCGAGCATCTGCTCGACCTCGGGCACCCAGGCCTCGGCGATGCGAGTGAAGTACCCGCGGTTCGCGGAGGGCAGGTGCAGGGCGATGCCGTACGCCTCGAAGAAGAGCGCGAGGAACGGCAGGTTGTCGGGGTGCGAGATGTCGGCCCAGGCCCGCAGAAGACGGGCAGCAGGATCGAGAGCGTCGCCCGGGCCCTCGCCGCGCAGCCGGCCGAGCATCCCGTTGATGCGCGGGAAGCGCTCGAACGCCGCGAGCGTCGCCTGGTTCAGAAGCTCCTCCTTCGAGCCGAAGTAGTAGAGCAGCATGCGGTTGTTCGACCCGATCAGGCGGGCGATGCGCGACAGGCTGAGGTCGGCGACCCCGTGCTCGAGGATCACGTCGGCGACCAGTGCCAGCAGGCGCTCCCGGGAGGACGGGGCGTCTGCTCGCTCGGTGTCGGTCACCCCTCCACGGTAGCGGGCGCCGACGGGCCGGCCAGGTGCTGCAGGGCGTCGGCGAGGGCCGCAGCGCCCCGTTCGGCGTCGGAGTCCTCGATCAGCTCCTCCGGCGAGTGCGAGATACCGGTGGGGTTGCGGACGAAGATCATCGCCGTCGGGACGTCGCTCGCGAGGATTCCGGCGTCGTGCCCGGCGCCGGTGTCGAGCACGGGCACGCCGGGCAGGGCCTCGAGCAGGCGGTCGCGGAGGCCGGCGTCGAAGGCGACCGTGGGGCTGAGCGACTGCTCGGTGAGGGTGACGGCGCAGCCCTCCTCGGCGGCGATCAGCTCGGCGGCGGTCGCGATGCGCTGCACGAGCGCTGCGGTGACGGCGTCGTCGGGGTGGCGGACGTCGAGCGACACCTCGACCTTCGACGCGATGACGTTCGTGCCGCCCGGGGTGGCCTCGACACGCCCCACCGTGGCGCGTGCGCCGTCGGTGGCCCGGGCGAGGTCGCGGATCGAGACCACGATGCGGGAGGCCGCGACGACGGGATCCTGCCTGCCCTGCATCAGCGTGGTGCCGGCATGGTTGCCCTGGCCGGTGAGGCGCAGGAGCCAACGCCCGTGCCCGAGGATCGAGGCTCCGACGGCGATCGGCTCGCCGAGCGGCTGCAGCCCGAGGCCCTGCTCGACGTGGAGCTCGACGAAGAGGCCGAGCTGTCGCAGGCGCGTGTCGTCACGGCCGAACGTGCCGTGCGTGCCGTGCGTTCCCTGCGCGCCGTGTGCGCTTCGGGCGAGGACGTCGGCCAGGGTGTCGCCCTCGGCGTCTTTGAGCGCCAGGGCGCGCTCCGGGGTGATCGCGCCGGTGAGGAGGCGAGAGCCGAGGGTGGCGACGCCGAAGCGCGAGCCCTCCTCCTCCGGGAAGACGGCGATGACGATCGGGCGGGCGGGCGTCACGCCGCGGCGGCGCAGCTCGTCGACGGCGACCAGGGCGCTGGCGACGCCGAGCGGTCCGTCGAAGGGGCCGCCGCCGGGCACCGAGTCGAGGTGGCTGCCCGTGGCGACGGCGTTCTCGCGCTCCTGCCCCGGAGCAGACCACCACGCCCAGATGATGCCGTTGCCGTCGGTCTCGACGTCGAGACCGCGCGCTTCGGCCGCCGCGACGAACCACTCGCGCAGGGTCAGCTCGGCGTCGCCGTAGACCGGTCGCGAGTATCCCCCGCGGGCCCGGTCGCGCCCCACGTCGGCGATCTGACGCAGGAGCGCCGAGACGGTGTCGGGGCCGGCGCCGTCGAGCCTGGGCGTGGTGCTCGTCGAGGTGGTCACCCTCCGATCATGCCGCGCGGAGCCCCGCCGCGACGTCGGCCGACCGGCGCGGGTGTCTCGCCGGCGAGACGGGGCGGCCGCGTCTCAGGCCTTCGCGAACCCGGCGAAGAAGTAGGCGTCGGGGTGCGCGGCCGTCACCGCGCGCACGCCGAAGCCGGTCGAGCCGGGCTGGGTCGTCGTCACGCCGACAGTCGTGGGTGTCCCGCACGTGACCTGGTGGCTCGTGACCGTCTGGCCGGGCAAGCGGAGCTCGAAGGTGAGGGTCTCAGCGCCCGTGCAGGCCAGCGTCATCACATAGCTGCCCGGAGCGACACCCGACCCCGACCCCATGATGCCGCCGGGGTCGCCGTGCTGCAGCTCGCCGCTGTAGCTGACGAGGGGCGACCTGTGCGGGTACGTGGCGTCCATGACGGCCTCGAACGCGTCCGCCTTGACCTCCTCGGCCTTCGACATCGTGCGCACGGTGGCGTGCCCGGTCGGAGCCGTCGCGGCACCGGTCGTGGTGGTGGCGCAGCCGGCGAGCGCGGCCGCGAGCGCGCCGCCGAGCGCGACCGTGGCGAGCGCTGTCGTGATCGAGTTCCCCCTCATGCCCTCGACGCTAGGGCTCTGCCGTCGGTGCCGCCACGCCCCGTCCGGGGTACTGCCGAGCCGCACGTCTCGTCGCGACACGCCGCGTCACGCCGCGGGTCGCGACCATCCCGAGGGAGAGGGTGTTCCTCGCAGCGTTTTTCAGGTTCGCCTGAATTCAGGCGAACCTGAAACTGGACGTGAGGTCGAAGGTCAATTTCAGGAATTCCTGAATTCAGGCGAACCTGTAACTCGCCAGGGCGAACACTGCTCCCCCGCCGAGACGGGTCACGCGAGCGCGACGGGAGCAGCACGGACGACGGCGACGTCCGCGGGCGCGGCGAGGACGAGGGGCGCGCGCGACGGAAGCACGGCGTCGTGGGGCGCGAGGGGGCGCCCGTCGGCCAGGGTCGCGGGGGTGAGCAGCAGGACGAGCGCGGTCTCGGATCCTGCGCCCGCCTCGACCACGTCGGTGCGCGAGACGGAGAGAGAACCCGAGACGACACCACGCCGCACCATCAGGTTGAAGGCCTGGACGGGCCCGCTCACGCCGACGGCCGACACGGCGGCGGCCCCGTCGAAGGTGAGCTGCCGGCCGACCGACAGCGCGTGCGGCACCCCGTCGACGACAAGCGTGAGCGGCGGACCGCCAGCGTGCAGCAGCGTGCGGTCGAACCCCGAGTAGTCGGAGAACGGGCCCTCGCGATCGATGACGGCCAGCGCGATGCGGAAGTCGGGCCCCTCGACGAAGGTCGACGAGACTCCCCCGCCGTTGGCCCACGGCTGCCACTCGCGGCCCAGGGCGGGCAGGATGCGCGGGGCCGGGTCGATCACGCCGCCACCCTACCGGCGTCGGGCGGTCAGAACGCCCGCAGATTCCCGCGCAGCGTCGGCTCGGAGTACGAGGTGCGGACGAGCCCGCGCTTCTGGAGCTCGGGCACCACTCCGTCGACGATCTCCGACACGTAGCGCCTCGTCGGGGTGAGCGACGAGAAGAGGAAGCCGTCGCCGCCGACCTCGCGCATGACGTCCTCCATGTCGGCCGCGACCGACGCCGGCGTGCCGACGAACCGCATGCCGTTCGCGAGCGGTGCCGCGGCCAGCTCGCGCAGGGTCTTGCCCGAGGCGATCATGTCGTTCAGCTGCCCCTGGTGGCCGTTCGTGGTGAGGCCCGCGGGCAGCGGCTGGTCGGGGTCGAACTGCGCGAAGTCGATCATCGTCACGCTCGAGAGGCCGCCGAGGTTGTGGTCGTAGGTGCGCATGGCGTCGTCGCGGATTCGCGACACCTTCGCCGTCGCCTCCTCGACGGTCTCGCCGAGCACCGGCTCGGTGATGAACATCACCTTGATCTCGTCGGGGTCGCGCCCGGCCTCGACGGCGTACGCGCGGATGCCGTCGCGCACCGCCTTCATCGCCGCGACGTCGGAGCCCGTGGCGATGATCGAGTCGGCGTGCTGGGCCGAGAAGCGCATGCCTCGCGGCGAGACGCCGGCCTGGAGGAGCACCGGCTGCTTCTGAGGCCCCGGAATCGTGTTCAGCGGCCCGCGGGTGGAGAAATGAGCGCCCGAGAAGTCGACGCGGTGCACCTTCGACGGGTCGACGTAGAAGCCCGACTCGGTGTCCATCACGACGGCGTCGTCGTCCCACGAGTCCCAGAGGGCTTTCGCGGCGCGGATGAACTCGTCGGCGAGGTCGTAGCGGGCGTCGTGCTCGGGCTGCCGGTCGAAGCCGAAGTTCCGCGCGGCCGCGTCGTTCGAGCCGGTGACGATGTTCCAGCCGATCCTGCCGTCCGAGATGTGGTCGAGCGTGACCATGAGGCGGGCGAGACGGAACGGCGAGATCTCGGTGGTCGCGACTGTGGCGATGACGCCGATGCGGCGGGTGTCGCGGGCGATGATGCTGGCGAGGGCGGTCGGGTCGAGCTTCGGGGCGCGCTGGCCGTACTTGAGGTAGGCGTCCATCGAGCCGCCGAACTCGCTCGGCACGTAGTTGGAGTCCTCGAGCATGAAGTAGTCGAAGCAGCCCCTCTCGAGGTCGCGCGCCATGTCCACGTAGAACTGGCCCGACAGCCAGTCGCGGCTCGAGGTTCCCGACCACGGCTTGTTCCAGGCGGGCACGCGGTAGCCGTCGAGGAACCATCCGAGGTGGAAGCGGTCGGGCACGGGGACTCCTTCGAGCGGCGGGACGGGATCGTGCCCCAGTCAATCGGCGCGGTGTTTCGCTACCGATGCCTCGCGGTGAAGCGCGCATTACGCGAGCGGGCCCGCTGGTAGCGTGCGGGTATGAGCGACGAGGCCAGTCACAACGCGGGTGGGCAGCAGGCGGGCGCGGCGGCGCCGGGCGACGGCGAGCGGCCGGCGAACGCGGGGGCGCAGGAGCAGCGGGGCGTCGCCGTGGTGACCGGCGGCGGCTCCGGAATCGGCCGGGCGGCGGCCCTGGAGCTCGCGAACGACGGCTGGACGGTCGTGATCGCCGGGCGGCGTCGGGAGGCGCTCGACGAGGTGGCGGGCGAGTCGGGCCGGATCCTGCCGCTCGTGGCCGACGTCACCCGCGAAGACGACGTCGTGCGCCTGTTCGACGAGACCGTGCGGCGTTTCGGCCGCGTGGACCTGCTGTTCAACAACGCCGGGGCGGGCGCGCCGCCGACCGACCTCGACCGGATCTCGCTCGAGACCTGGCAGGCGGTGATGGACGTCACGGTGACCGGGTCGTTCCTCTGCGCGCGGGAGGCGTTCCGCGTGATGCGGGCGCAGACCCCGCAGGGCGGCCGGATCATCACGAACGGCTCGATCTCGGCCTACGCGCCGCGGCCGCTCTCGGCGCCGTACACCGTGGCGAAGCACGCCGTCTCGGGGCTGACGAAGCAGATCCAGCTCGACGGCAGGCCGTTCGGCATCTCGGGTTCGCAGATCGACATCGGCAACGCGGTGACGCCGATGACCGCAGGATCCAGCGCGGGCAGCCTGCAGGCCGACGGCTCGGTGCGCGTCGAACCCACGATCGACGTCGCCGAGACGGGCCGCGCGGTGTTGTACATGGCGAACCAGCTGCCCGGCGTGAACGTCGCGAACCTCACGATCATGCCGCCTGCCATGCCGCTCGTGGGGCGGGGCTAGGGTCCGCCGTCACACGGCGAGGGCGTTGGCCCGGGCCACCTCGCCGTACCACGCCGCGCTCGGCTTCGGCATCCGTTCGAACGTCTCGCGATCCCACGCGATGAGCCCGAAGGTCGGCGCGTAGCCCGACGCCCACTCGTAGTTGTCGAGCGCCGACCAGTGCTGGTAGCCGAGCACGGTGACACCGTCGTCGATGGCCCGGTGCACCCCGGCGAGCGCGTCGCGCGTGTAATCGATGCGGCGCGAGTCGTCGGCGGTGGCGATGCCGTTCTCGGTGACCATGACGGGCACGTGGCCGGAGAGCTCCCACGCGCTCCGGATCCCGTCTTCGGCGGCGGGCGGGTAGTACTCCCACCCGGTGAGCGTCGTCTCGACCCCCTCCGCCACCGGCAGGGGACCGGAAGCCCCGATGAAGGTGCGCGTGTAGGCCTGCACGCCGACGAAGTCGTCTCCGCGGGCGCTCTCGAGGTACCAGTCGTCGCGCGGGTAGCCGTAGCTGCGCAGGGTCTCGGCGGATCCTGGTTCGCCGGTGGCTCGGAAGGCCTGGGTCGCGACCGTCCAGCCCGACTGAAGCCCCGGCACCGACGACAGCACCTCGCGCGAGCGGCGGTGCGACGCGAGCAGAGCGTCGGCGACGCCGAGGTCGGGGTTCGGCAGGCCGTACGCGACGAGGTTCGCGGAGTCCTCGCCGCCGGCGAGCATCGCGGCGATGTTCGGCTCGTTGATCGTGCAGACGTAGCGGACGCCGCTCGACACGATGGGCAGCGCGATCTCGGCGTAGCGCGCGAACAGGTCGGCGGCATCGGGAGCCCGCCAGAACCCGTCGCGGTCGAACCAGCGCGGCACGGTGAAGTGCATCAGCGTGACGACGGGCTCGAGGCCGAACTCGAGCGCCGTGTCGACCATGCGGCGGTAGTGGTCGATCTCGGCCCGCGAGACGAAGCCCCGCTCGGGCTCGATGCGTGCCCACTCGACGCTGAACCGGTAGGAGTTGAGGCCCAGGTCGGCGAGGAGGCGCATGTCGTCGCGGAACCGGTGGTAGCTGTCGGCGGCGTCGCCGGACGGCTCGACGATGGTGGTGCCGGGGTCGTGCTCCATCGCCCACCAGTTGCTGTTGACGTTGTTGCCCTCGATCTGGTGCGCGGCGGTCGCGGCGCCCCAGAGGAAGCCGTCGGGGAATTCGAGCATGGGTGTCTCCAAGCGTGAGGTACGGGCGGACGGGGAGACGCGACTCAGGCGACGCCGTCGCGGGCCGGGTTCGGGATCGCGTCGAGCAGGCGGATCGTGTAGTCGTCGGTGGGGTTCCGCAGCACCGCCGAGGTCTCACCGCGCTCGACGACGCGGCCCTGGTTGAGGACCAGGATGTTGTCGGTCACCACGCGCGCCGAGAGGAGGTCGTGCGTGATGTAGAGCATGCTCACGCCCCGCTCGACACGGAGGTCGTCGAGCAGCGCCAGCACCCCGGCGCGCAGCGACACGTCGAGCATCGAGACGGGCTCGTCGGCGATGATCACCTGCGGGTCGCTGGCCAGCGCCCGGGCGATGACGACGCGCTGCCGCTGCCCGCCGGAGAGCTGGTGCGGCAGCTTCTGCGCGAACTGCTCGACCGGGGTGAGCCCGACCGTCTCGAGCAGCTCGAGCATGCGTCGCCGGGCCTCCCGCCCGCGCAGGCCGGTGTAGTTCAGCACCGGGCGCATGAGCGTGTACTCCACGGTGTGCAGCGGGTTGAGCGCCGCGTACGGGTCCTGGAACACCATCTGGATGTCGCGGTGCAGCTCGCGCTGCGCCCGCGACCGTCGGCTGAGCCGGTCGATCCGCAGGTCGCCGAAGGCGACGGTGCCCGAGGTCGGGCGCTCGACGGCGGTGATGATCTTGGCGATGGTGGACTTGCCGGATCCTGACGCCCCCACCAGCGCGAGAGCCTCGCCCGGTTCGAGGGTGAACGACACTCCGTCGACGGCGGTCACGGCGCTCTCACCGCGACGGGGCGGCGGGTAGACCATGCCGATGCTGTCGACGACGAGCGTCTTCGTGGCGACACGGTTGACGCTGGCGCGCGAGCCGGTCGAGGTGGTGGGCTGCACGGCGCGGTGCTCGAAGCCCGGCAGCTCGATCGTCTCGGCGCGCGGGTCGGCGTAGTGGCCGAGCAGCATCTTCGTGTACTCGTCTTTCGGGGCGGTGAGCACCTCGCGCGACGGGGCGTCCTCGACGATGCGGCCCTCGTGCATGACGAGCACCCGTTCGGTCGCCTCGAGCACGATGCCGAGGTCGTGGCTGATCAGGATCGCGGTGAAGCCCTCGGATCTCTGCAGCTGCGTGATGGTCTCCATCACGGCGTGCTGCACGAGCACGTCGAGAGCGGTCGTGGGCTCGTCGAAGACGAGCAGCTGGGGTTCGAGCGAAAGAGCCAGGGCGATGGAGACGCGCTGGCGCATGCCGCCGGAGAGCTCGCCCGGGTAGCGGTCGAGGACGGTGCCGGGCAGCTCGACCTTGCCGACGAGCTCGACCGACCGCGACTCCCACCGCTCGCGCGGCACATGACGGTGCGCGCGGTAGATGTCGCGGAAGTGGTCGCGGATCGTCCGCACCGGATTCAGCGCGTTCATGCCCGACTGCAGCACCATCGCGAACCCGCCGTGGCGCTGCTCGCGGAGCTGCTCGCCCTCGATGGTCGCGACGTCGGTGCCGTCGAAGAAGATGCTGCCGGCGGCGATGCGGGCGGGCGGCTTGGCGAGGCGGGTGAGGGCGAAGCCGAGGGTGGACTTGCCGGATCCTGACTCCCCCACCAGCCCGATGAACTCGCCGCGGCGCAGGGTGAACGACACGTCGTCGACGGCGCGGAAGGCGTCGGACGCATCGGAAGCGGACGCCCCGGATGCCCCGGACGTGTCGTAGACGACGGTCAGCCCGCGCACGTCGAGGAGGCGGTCGTCAGCGGTGGGGGCCGGAGCCCCGGTGGTCTCGAGCGTCGTGGTCATCGTCCGCTCCCCTCTCGCAGGCGCGGGTTGCTGAGGCCGTCGACCCCGAAGTTGATGAGCGTGAGCGACGTCGCGAGCAGCGCGATGCACAGGCCGGGCGCGAACAGCAGCACCCACTGGCCGGTGAGCAGCGCGTTCGAGTTCTGCGCCCAAAAGAGCATGGTTCCCCAGCTCACGGTCGACGAGTCGCCGAGCCCGAGGAACTCGAGGCCTGCCTCCGCCAGGATCGCGCTCGTGGCGGCGCCGAAGAAGCTGCCGACGATCAGCGACGTCATGTTCGGCAGGATCTCGCGGAACACGATCCGCCAGGCCGAGTCGCCCGAGAACTGCGCCGCCGTCACGAAGTCGCGCGAGCGCAGCGACTGCGTCTGACTGCGCAGCACGCGTGCGCCGAACGCCCAGCCGGTGAGCACGACGACCAGGATGATCATCACGATGCCGCCGTTCTGGAGGTACGCGGCGATGACGATCATGAGCGGCAGCGACGGCACGACCAGGAAGAGGTTCACGACGAACCCGGCGACGTCGCCGGCGAAGCCGCGCGTGTAGCCCCAGCTGAGGCCGATGACGACCGCGATGCAGGTCGAGAACAGGCCCGCCAGGAAGCCCACCATCACGCTGATGCGGGCGCCGTGGATCAGCTGGCTCAGGACGTCCTCGCCGGCCGCGGTGGTGCCGAACCAGTGGGCGGCGCTGGCGTTCGCGCTCCGGGCGAACGTCGTCGCGGAGGGGTCGTAGGGGGCCAGGAGCGGCGCGAAGATCGCCACCAGGACGAACACCGCGAGCATGACCGCCCCGATGCGGGACTTGCGGTTGCTCCAGATGGTGGAGGCCGCGCGCACCACCACGCGCCACGGCGACGGGGCCGCGGCGACCTCCGCCTGGGCGGTCGCGACATCGTGCGGCAGCTGGGGTTCGAGAGTCGACGTCATCGTCGCACCTACTTCCGGGTTCGGGGGTCGAGGACGCCGTACAGCAGGTCGACCAGGAAGTTGGCGACGAGCACGCTGACGGTGATCATGAGGAAGAGCGCCTGCATGAGCGGGTAGTCCTGGTTGGTGACGGCCTTGAGCAGCAGGTAGCCGATGCCGGGGTAGCCGAAGACGCTCTCGACCAGCAGCGACCCGCCGACCACGCCGCCGAGGGCGAGGCCGAACGAGGTGAGGTTCGGCAGGATCGCGTTGCGCGCCGCGTACCGGACCGCCACCGTGCGGCTCTTCAGACCGTTCGCCTCGGCGAAGGTGACGTAGTCGTCGCCGAGCGTGTTGATCATCGTGTTGCGCATGCCGAGGATCCAGCCGCCGAGCGACGTGATCAGGATCGTGAGCGCTGGCAGCACGGCGTGGTAGAGCACGTCCGTGACGTACGGACCGGTGAACGCCGGGGTGTCGGTGACGCCGGCGGCCCCCGAGGTCGGGAACGCGTGGGCGACGTAGCCGAGGAAGAACAGGAGCAGCAGGGCCGTCCAGAAGTACGGGAACGCGCTCATGAACGATCCGCCGAGCGTCGGCAGCGCCTCCACCCAGGTGCCGCGCTTCCACGCCGCGAGCACGCCGAGCAGCGTGCCGCCCACGAACGCGATGACCGTCACGACGCCGACGAGGATCAGCGTGTACGGCAGCGCGCCGGCGATCAGCGACGACACCGACTCGGGGTAGAACGTGTAGCTGACCCCGAAGTGCAGGGTGACGACCTGGTGCAGGTACTCGCCGTACTGGGCGATCAGGCTGCCCTTCGGCACGCCGAGCTGGGCCTCGATCGCCTTCTTCGTGGCGTTCGAGACGGGGCCGGACTGCGAGAGCTTCGCGATCGCGGCGTCCGCCGGCGAACCGGGCATGAGCCTGGGCAGGATGAAGTTGACGGTGACGGCGGCCCAGAGCGTGAGGACGAACAGGCCGAGCTTCTTGATCCAGCGCATCAGCTGCTCGCCTTCGCCTTCTTGAGGTGGGTGAAGATCAGCAGCGGGGTCGACTGGTAGTTCTTCGGGCTCGCGTACGGGTCTTTCGCCGTCGGCCAGCCGGTGAACTTCGAGGTGTTGTAGAGGCCCCAGGAGCCGCCGTAGTAGATCGACAGGAACGGCAGCTTGTCGTAGACCACCTGCTGCAGCTGGTACCCGAGCTGCTTCTGCGTCGAGCTGTCGGTCGTGGCGCGGAACTGCGCGAGCAGCGAGTCGGTCTGCTTGTCGCTGAACCGCTCGAAATTGCTCGGCGCGGCCTTGCCGATCGGCTTCACGAAGGACGAGTCGAGGGCGACGTTGAAGTCCTGGTACAGCGATCCGGTGCCGCCGAACCCGCCGAGCGCGAGGTCGAAGTCGCCGTTCTGCAGGGCCAGCTGGTACGCGGCGGGCTGCGGCTGGGTGATCTTCACCTGGATGCCGACGGCGCCCAGCTCTTTCTGGATCGCCTGGACCGCGCGCAGCCAGTCGGTGTAGCCGTTGGCCGTCATCAGCGAGAGCGTCGCCTGGTTGCCCTGCGCATCGACGAGCTTGCCGCCCTTCTCGGTGTAGCCGGCCTTCGCGAACGCGGCGAGCGCGCCCTTGGTGTCCTGTGCGATGAGGCCCTTGTTCGGCAGCGACGGGTCGAGGAGGTCGTTCTGGGCGGGCAGCAGGAGCCCGTTCTGGCCGGCCTGCTGCATGTAGCCCTCGGCCGCGGAGTCGCCGATCGCCTTGCGGTCGAGAGCCAGCGAGAGACCCTGCCGGAAGTCGAGGTTGTTGAACGGCGCCTTCGTGAGGTTCGGGTAGAGCACGATCGTGCCTCCCGGCGGGAACCAGTACTTGTTGTCCTTATTCGCCGCGAGCCAGGTGCCCTTCACGTCGCTGATGAACGAGTAGGCCCAGTCGTAGCCCTTGGTCACGACGTCGAGCTGCGTGTTGCTGCCGGGCAGGATCAGGTGCTTCGCCGCGACCTTCGAGGCCTGCCAGTAGAGGTCGTTCTTGTCGAGGCTGTACTGCTGCGGGTAGAAGTTGCCGAGCTTGTAGGGGCCGGTGCCCACCGGGTTCGGGTTCAGCCAGGTGTTGGGGTGCTTGACGCTCTTCCAGATGTGCTGGGGCACGATCAGCACCTGCGAGATGATCGACGCGGCCGGGGCGTCGGCGCTCTTGAGGTGCACGGTGACGGTGTCGCCCGCGGTCGAGACCGAGCCGATGTACTGCCAGATGCCGGTGGTGTCGAGCGTCGGGTACTTCTTCAGCAGCGCGAACGTGAAGGCGACGTCGGCGGGCGTGAACGCCTTGCCGTCGGACCACTTCACGCCGGTGCGGATCGTGTAGTCGATCGTCGACGCGTTCGGCTGGGCGACCTTCGAGGCCAGCCACGGATGCTGCGCGCCGTCGAGGTTGTTGACGACGACGAGCGGCTCGTAGATGTACGGCGTCGCGGTGCGCGCGTTCGTGAGGAACGGGTTGAAGTTGCGCGTGAGCGTGGGCGAGCCGGTGTCGGCGGCGATGAGCATCGTGTCGCTGCCGATCGAGGGATCGGGGCGCGACTTGATCTGGATGCTGCAGCCGGCGGCGGCGAGCGCGACCACCGCGGCGACGGCCGCGAGTCGGGCGAATCTTCTGGCGTGGAGCATCGTTGCTTCCGGCCTTCCTGTCGGTCGGGCGCGTCGCGTCCGCGCGAGCACCTGCACTCGACTGTAAGCGCATACATCGATCGATGCAACCCCTGGGCGCCGCGGCGCGACGCTACGAGACGGGCTCGGAGCTCCCCCGCAGCAGCACCTTCACCGGCAGACGCACGCTGATCGGCGCCTGCTCCGGGTCGTCGAGCCGGCGCCGCATCACGCTCATCGCGGCCCGCCCGAGCTCGAGCATCGGCTGCTCGACCGTGGTCAGCGGCGGCGACGACAGCCGCCCCTCCTCGATGCCGTCGAACCCGGTCACGATCACGTCGCCCGGCACCGACACCCCCGCGGCGGCCAGCGCCGACATCACGCCGAGGGCGGTCTGATCGTTCGAGCAGACGAGCGCCCGAGGCAGGGGCGCAGGAGCAGCGAGCAGCCGCTCGCCCACAGCCCGGCCGCCCGAGCGCGTGAAGTCCCCCCGCACCACCGGCACGGCCCGGGCATCGAGCCCACACTGCTCGAGCGCGAGACGGAACCCGTCGTAGCGCTCCTGGTCGTCTGGCGACCCCTCCGGGCCTGAGACGAACGCGAAGTCGCGCACGCCGAGGTCGTCGACGAGGTGGGCGACGAGAGCGTGCATGCCCTCGGCGTTGGCGACGGTCACGTGGTCGTAGTCGTCGCCCTGCCGGTCGCCGGCGATGAGCACGATCGGCACGCGGCGCGACACGTGCTCGAGGATCGCGTCAGGCACGCTGTGCGCGAGCAGCGCCAGCCCGTCGACGCGCCCGGCGATGTCGGTCACCATCTCCACCGGGTTCGAGCCCCGCCCGACGCCGATCATGAGCGTGAAGCCGTCGCGCCAGGCCTGCACCTCGCTGCCGCGGAGGACGGCGTCGAAGTAGAGGTCCGTGCGCCGAGGGGTGTCGGCGGGGTGCAGGTCGGAGACGATCTCGACGGTGGCCGTGGGGGTGTCGGCGGGCTCCTGCGACCCGGGGCCTGGGCCGCTGGAGGGGGCGGTGCCGATCGACGGGTCGGTGCCGATCGAGGGGTCGGCGTCGCCGGTGTGGTCGACGTCGTCGAAGTCGGGGAAGAAGAGCCCCAGCACGCCGGTGCGCCGTGCCGCGAGGCCGCGGGCGCTCGCGCTGGGGACGTAGCCGAGGGCGCGCACGGAGGCGAGGACGGTCTCGCGGGTGGATGCGCGTACATCGTCGGGACGACGAAAGACCCTCGAGACGGTCGCGATCGACACCCCGGCGTGCGCCGCCACGTCGTAGACGGTGGGGGTCTTCTGCATCGGGACTCCTCGGGGTGGACGGTGCTCCGGGACTCGCCCCTGCGAAGCGTGTCGCGGGGTCGTGCCAGGCTGGAACCATGAGCGACGACGCCCCGACCGATCTTCCGTGGTGGACGAACGCCGTCGTCTACCAAATCTATCCCCGCAGCTTCGCCGACTCGAACGGCGACGGCATCGGCGACCTCGGCGGCATCCGGCAGCACCTCGACCACCTCGTGCATCTCGGAGTCGATGTCGTCTGGCTCTCGCCGATCTACCGCTCGCCGCAGGTCGACAACGGCTACGACATCAGCGACTACCAGAGCATCGATCCGCTGTTCGGCACCCTCGACGAGTACGACGCGTTGCTCGCGGAGTGTCACGCGCGCGGCCTCAAGCTGATCATGGACCTCGTCGTCAACCACACCAGCGACCAGCACGCCTGGTTCGTCGAGTCGCGGTCGTCCCTCGACAACCCGAAGCGCGACTGGTACCTGTGGCGCGACCCGGTCGACCGCTCGGGCGTCGCCGGGCTCGACCCCGCAGACGCCGCGCGCCGCGAGCCGAACCTCTGGAACAGCGTCTTCTCGGGCCCGGGCTGGCAGCTCGACGAGACGACCGGGCAGTACTACCTGCACATCTTCGCCCGCGAGCAGCCCGACCTGAACTGGGCGAACGCCGAGATGCGCGACGCGGTCTACTCGATGATGACCTGGTGGCTCGACCGCGGCGTCGACGGGTTCCGCATGGACGTCATCAACACGATCGCGAAGATCGAGCGCGACCTGGTCGGCGAGAGCCGCGGCTACGTCATGGGCCCGCAGGTGCACGAGTACCTCCACGAGATGCACGAGCGGGTCTTCGCCGGGCGTGACGCCCAGCTCATCACCGTCGGCGAGACTCCTGGCGCCACCGTCGACGACGCCGTGGCGTTCACGGCGCAGGATCGCGGAGAGCTCGACATGGTCTTCCAGTTCGAGCACGTCGGCCTCGATCACGGCCCCCGCACCAAATTCGACAACATCCCGCTCGCCCTGCCGGCGCTCAAGGCGTCGCTGGCCCGCTGGCAGGAGGGCCTCGCCGACCGCGGCTGGAACAGCCTCTACTTCGGCAACCACGATCAGCCGAGGTCGGTGTCGCGATTCGGCGACGACGGCGCGTTCCGGTACGAGTCGGCCACGGCGCTGGCGGGGATCCTGCACCTGCATCGCGGCACCCCGTACGTCTATCAGGGCGACGAGATCGGCATGACGAACGCCGGCTATCGGTCGCTGTCGGACTACCGCGACCTCGAGTCGCTCAACTGGGCCGCCGACGAGCTCGCGACCGGGCGCCCTCTCGACGACGTGCTCGACTCGCTCGCATTCCGTTCGCGCGACAACGCCCGCACCCCGGTGCAGTGGTCGGCCGGGCCCGGCGTCGGCTTCACGACCGGTGTTCCGTGGCTGGCGCCGCCCGCCTCGGCGTCGACCGTCAACGTCCAGGCCGACCTGGCCGCGGGGTCGCGGTCGATCGTCGAGTTCTACCGTCGCCTCATCGCGTTGCGACACTCGTCGGCGGTCGTCCGTCAGGGTCGGTTCGAGCTGCTCGAGCCGTCGCACCCCGCGCTGTGGGCGTTCACTCGCACCCTCGACACGTCGCGCCTGCTCGCGATGGCCAACCTCTCGGGCGCGGCGCTGCCGCTCGACGGGCTGTCGCTGGCGAGGGCGCAGGATCCGGGGGCCGACCACCCCGTGCTCCTCGGCAACTACGCGCCTACCGTGGCCGCGGAGAGCCTGCGGCCGTGGGAGTTCCGGGTCCTCGCCCTCGACTGATATCGGGCGAGTGTTCGCGATCCTGCGCGATATCGCTTGTCTGACGCCGTCGAGATCGCGAGAATCGTCGAATGGCGACCGTTCCGCGCACCTCCCCCACGCACCTCGACGCGACCTCGAAGAAGATCATCGAGCAGCTGCAGGAGGACGGCCGTCGCTCGTACACGGAGATCGCAAAAGCCGTGGGGCTCAGCGAGGCCGCCGTGCGGCAGCGGGTGCAGCGCCTCACCGAGTCGGGCATCATGCAGATCGTCGCCGTGACCGACCCGCTGCAGCTCGGCTTCTACCGGCAGGCGATGATCGGGATCCGCGTGACCGGCGACACGCGCATCGTCGCCGATGCCCTGGCAGCCCTGCCCGAGGTCGACTACGTGGTGCTCACCGCCGGCACGTTCGACCTGCTCGCCGAGGTCGTGTGCGAGGACGACGAGGAGCTGCTCGTCCTGCTGAACTCGCGGATCCGGTCGCTCGACGGCGTCGTCGCGACCGAGACGTTCGTCTACCTGAAGCTGCACAAGCAGCAGTACGACTGGGGGACGCGGTAGGGGGTGCCTCACTGTCGGCACTTGTGCCGACAACCTAAGGGGGGACTCGCACCTCACCTGGAAGTGACATACCGTCGAGTACGGACATGTACCCCGACGCACCAGGGAAGCGCTTCGTACTCGTGAGGATTTTCGGCAGGATCGGCATCGCCGTTCTCGCATTCGGACTCGTCTTGTCCCCCGTTGTGGCTACGGACGGAGTCGCGAACGCGACGACGTCTGGCAGTGAGCTCTCGGGAGCTTCCGGGAACGGCGTCTCGGACGGAAGCTTCGGAACGTGGCGTGGAGCGAGCGTCGACATCGCCGGCACGTGGTCGGACAACGATCTCAACAGCGTGAACTTCTGGCAGTTCCAGCAGGGTGGCGACCTCGCGAACTGGAACAAGCCGGTCGATGTCGCCGTCGGCGCCATCGATGCCGGCGAGACCTGGCAGGCCGCGGCCTCCGGCGCATACGACGCGCGCTGGACGACCTCGCTGACCCTCTTGAAGAAGCTCCGTTCCGGCACGACGGCCACCACGTATATCCGGTTCGCTCACGAGATGAACGGCAACTGGTACCCGTGGAGCGTCAATGCGTCGAACTACACCTACTTCGACGCCGCCTGGAAGCGCTATCGCGCGTTGCAGCAGCGAATCTTTCCTCAGGCCAAGCTCGTCTTCAGTCTGAATCGTGAGTCGATCGGCACGGGGATGGACTGGAGGAAGTTCTTCCCGGGCAGCTATTACGTCGACGTGATCGGCGTGGACTACTACAACCAGTATCCCTACGTGTCATCCGATACCCAGTGGTCATCGTCCCTCCAGGACACGGATCAGTGGGGTGCGCCGAAGGGCCTCGCTCAGTACCTCGCCTACGCCAAGAGCCAGGGACTGCCGCTCGCCATCCCCGAGTGGTCCGGCGACAACGAGTTCGGCGACTCGCCCGCCTTCGTCACCGACCTGTTGAGCTATGCCAAGGCGAACGGCGGGGACGGCGCCGGGCAGATCGCGTACGACATCCTCTTCAATGTCGGTGGCTACAACAGGGACTTCCAGCTCTACGGCCCGGACGCAGCGATGCCCAAGTCGTCCGCCGCGTACAAGGCCTTCTTCACGTCCGGTCCCGCGACCTCGCCGTCAGCGCCGAAGTCGTCGCCCGCTCCGTCACCGAGCTGGCTGAAGGCGGGCACATCCATGACCCCGGGTTCCTCCCTCGTGTCGTCGAACGGAAAGTACCGTCTCGCGTTTCAGTCGGACGGCAACCTCGTCGTCTACACCTCAGCGAACAAGGCCATCTGGCAGTCGAAAACAGCGGGCAAGCACGGAACGCGTCTGAGTCTTCAGAACGACGCCAATCTCGTCCTCTATCGCTCGACTCCGTCGCCGGTCTGGTACACCCGCACGTCGGGTCGCGGCGCGGGGTCGACACTCACCATGCAGTCCGACGGCAACCTCGTGCTTCGCAATTCGGCTGGCCGAGCCCTCTGGTTCACGCGACGCTGAGCCGCGTCGAGCCGAGTCGCGTCCTCTGGGCGACACCTGTGGGATGATGTGGGTACCGGATCCACCGCTTCCTCAACGATGGGCCCCTATGATCTTGGAATCCCGCGCATCTGCATTCCGAGTTGTCGGCGTTGTCGTCAACTACAACTACGAACGTTACGTCGCGTCCGCAATCCGGAGTCTTCTGGAGCAGACGATTCCCTTCGACGAGATCATCGTCGTGGACGACGGCTCGACCGATTCCTCTCGTGATGTCATCGCCGAGTTCGCCGACCGTGTGACCGTCATCTCGAAAGAGAACGGCGGTCCGCTGAGTGCTGCATTTGCCGCGCTCGATGCCACCGACTGCGACTACTTCTACCTGCTCGACGCCGACGACGTGGCCGAGCCTGATCTCCTGGAATCGCTCGGCGATCTCCTCCAGAGCTGTCCCGTCAAGGTTCAGTTCCAGCTCCGTTCCATGGACGAAACAGGAACGGCGATCGACAGCGTGTTCCCGTCGTATCGGGCCGGATACGACAGCGCATCGATGATCGATGACAACGGCACACTCGGCTTCTACGTGTGTGCGCCGACGTCCGGCAACGTGTTCTGGACCGACTACCTTCGGTTCCTGCGCAACCGTGACCTGGATGAACGCGGTGCGTACGACGGCGTTCCGGCTCAGGTCGCTCCTTACTTCGGAGACGTCGTGTCCGTCAATCAGCCGCTGGCCCGCTACAGGGTGCACGCGGCGAGCAAGTCATCGTGGGGCAATCCCACGGTTGAGCTCATGGATCGTGAGCTGACTCGATACCGCTCGCGCTGGGAACAGGCCGAGTCGATCTTGCGCGACAAGGGCATGACCCCGCCGCGGATCGAGAGCTCTGCCTACGTGCTGGAGCGCTTCCTCATGAAAGACGCGCTCCAGGGTCGGCGCCCGACGCTCCGGACGGGCATCCGCTACGCGGCGGCCGTGAGCGGGTCCGGCTACACGCTGTCGCAGCGAGTGGCGTTCTCACTCTGGGCCATCTCGTTGTCGATCGTTCCCGCGCGGATCTCTCGCGAGATGGTGGAAAAGCGCCGGTCGGCGGCGAAGCGAGGACGCATACTCGCCGCCGTCACGCGCCTGGCTCGCTCGCGCTGAACGATCTGTCCGGCAGGTCAGAGTACGTCGTCGACGGGCCGCTTGCCGCGGCGCGCGTCTCGGACCAGCAGGATCCAACACGGCACGATGACGACCGCGGCTGCGAGACCGAAACCCTCGGCGGCACCTCGGTCACCCTGAACGATGACGCCGACCACCGAGAATGCGAGCACCAGGGGGCCGAGGATGACGCTCGTGAGGAGCACCGATCGCATCCTGTTCAGGGCCTTCATGACGGCGGTGGCACCGGTTGTGGCGACGATCGAGCAGTAGTAGAGGACCAGCCCCGGCATGGTGGTCCTGGTGCCCGACCACGTGTCTCCGAGAAGCTCTCGACCGACGGAATCAGGAAGAAGCAGCAGGATCGCTCCCCAGGCCGCCGCCGCGACCACCAGAACGCCACTCAGACCGACTGCCGCCAGGATGAGACCCCGGGCCCGAAGGTCGCGACGCACGATCTCCGGTACGGCGAACGCGCTCAGCGCGAATCCGATGATGTTCAGCGGCCCGAGCAGAGTCTGCGAGGCACGCAGCGCACCGACGACCTCGACACCTCCGATGCTGGCGATGATGAGAAATCCGACCTGGATCGCTCCCATCGCCGACAGGGTGTTGGCGAAAGAGGGAACGCTGATGTCGCGATGTCCGAGGAGCCAGAGTCGAGCGCGACCGAGGGCGGGTCGCGCTCCGGCCTGACGGATCCCATAGACCGCCGCAGCAACTCCCGTCAGCCCCCACGCGAGGAAGTACACAGCCGCCATGTCGATGTGAAGCGCGATCAGGACTGCGAAGGCCAGTGCCCAGAGGACCGTCCAGATCAGGTCGTTGACGAAGGCCTTCCGCGGCGCGCCGAACGCCACGAATACTGTCCGCCAGAAGTCCTGCAGCAGCAGACCGGGCAGCACGATGGCGTCGGCGATGAGAGTCTCGCGCACGGGAATGCCGACGAGTAGTCCCGCCACGACCAGGATGACGGTGGCCGCGAGCCCGACGACGACGGCCGAACCTGCCCCGGCCATCGCGGCTCTGTGACGCTTCGGCGAGTCCGCCGCCGAATAGCCGATGACGAGCACCTGGTTCGTGACCGACTGAGACAGGGCCAGCGTCAGCGAGTACACGGTGAACGCGAGCGCGAAGGCACCGTACTGCGTGTCCGAGACGACGCGAGCGACACCGATCGTCAGGCCGGCATTGGACAGACTCGACAGAGCCTGGTCCGCGATGATCCAGATCGCCCGGCGCCGGAGGCCGCCGGCCGGGGTCGCCTGCTCACCACTCTTCTCGTCGAGTTGCGGTGTGATCGTCATGCGGGCTCCACCACTCTCGTCTGAAGGATCGGTTGATGGGCCGCCGAATATCTCGAAGCTCGCTCCGGTGGCGGCAGGATGTTGAGCCAGAACACCGTGCAGAACACGAGCTCGGCTTGGAGGAGCGACGCGTTCAGGAACAGGAACGCGAACGCCAAGCCGAGGAGCCATGGTCGACCGGCGAGGCCGAGTGCGAAGAGGACGCAGATCACCCCGAGGATCCCCACCGCGCCTGCCATGCCGTATTCGAAGAGGATCTTCGGGATGGTGGCTCGAGTGATGTCGCTCAGTCCGAGACCGTTGAGATAGTCGTCGGCCGTTCCGGAACCGTGACCGAACAACGTGTGGAAAGGCGAGTCGAACGATGCCGGCAGGAAGCGCGTGTACGGCTGGACGAACCGGAAACTCGAGCTGCTCGTGCTGTTCGATGCTTCTCCTGAACGTCCGACATACAAACGACCGAGTGGAGTAACGGCCGCCGCGGCCACGGCGGCGACCAGGCCTGGAAGCAGGGCGAGGAGGTTCCGCCGAATCGGCGAGAAGAACGTGAGGATCGCCCCGGGGATGAGGATCACCAGACCGTTTCCGGCGAGAGTCGGGACCATGCCTGCCAGCAGAATCAGCAGAACCGCCCAGTGCGTCCGTCGCCGGATACCGATCAGGATCGCCAGGCCGAGATACATCGACAGGAAGGACGGCTCCAGGAAGATGACGCCGTTGGATCGGCGAAGTTCGGAGCCGTACACGATGAACGCGTTGGGGCTGAACCCCTGGACCGTGAACTCTGTGGGGAGCAGCGTTCCGATCCAGTCGACGTTCGGGAGACCCACGTACTGCAGCCCGAACTGAAGGAGGGCGACGATGGCCGCGCCGACCATGAGTCGGGTGAAGACGGTCGCGACGAGAGCAACGGCTGCCGGCCCCTGTGACGATCGAAAGGCAGCCGGCACGTACAGGACTGCGAGGAGACCCAACGAGAAGATGGACGGAACCGCCCCGACCGCGATCTGCGCCAACGAGCAGGCGAGCCCGGTGAGACAGAGAATCGCCACGAGAATCCCGCGGAAGCGGTCGAATTCGAGCACACGCGTGGCGTAGCCGACCGCAATGAAGACGAGAATGACGGGCAGGATCAGTGGAATCGAGTTGCCGCCGAAACTGAGGGCGAACCGTTGAAGCACGATGGTGCAGAGCATCATGGCGGCCAGGTACGGGCCTTCGTGCTGGCGCCGCAGACGACGGGGCCGGTCGATCGCAGACATGGCCGTCATCGATCGGGTTTCTTCCAGGTGACCGCGCGGTCTCCGGCCACGAACCTCACCATGCCCGCAAGAGCGACCGCCTGGAGGTACGCCACCTGGGCCACGATCCCGGCTGGTCTCGGAAGGTCACGGCCTCGCGCTTCCGCCACGACGGCGATCGCGGCGACGGCATTGAACGCGAGGAATGCACCCGCCAGCGGGTTCCTGGGGGCGCGCGCAACGGCCAGACCGATCAGAGCGACATGGCTGAGTGGCCCCAATGTCGAGCGCCAGACCTTGTGCCCCCAGATCTTGGCGCTGATCGCGCCGGTCATCGGCGACAACATCCGGCGCTTCTGCGCCAGGACGAAGAAGCTACTCGCCATGACGCGAGTGCGACGCTCCCACGACAGGGCGAAGGAGCCGATCGACTCCTCGCGGACGGCGGCATCCGGTTCGTAGGCGACTCGGTGACCTCGGTCGTTCATGTCGAGGGAGATCCAGAAGTCATCGCAGGAGATGCCGACGGGAATCGGCTGCCACGCGGACTTGCGCACGGCGCAGAGACCGCCGTCCAGTGCGATCGTGCTTCCGGTCCGCCACTCGTTGCGCTTGATCCACGACGTGAATCGCCAGTATGCGAGTTCTCCCCCGTCGCCCTCGAGCTTCTCGCCGGCGACCGCGCCGATGCTCGAATCCGACAACCATGCGACCAGGTTCTGCAGTGATCCGCCGACGAGCTGGGCGTTGGCATCCGTGCAGACGATCCATTCCGTCTCGGCGTGGGCCACCCCGGCATTGAGCGCTGCCGATTTGCCGCCCCTCTGGTCCAGCAGGAGGATGTCCGCACCTGCTTCACGAGCGATTTCGGCTGTCTCCGCGTCGCCGTCGGCGACGACGAGGATCCGCACATCACCCGGATAACCGTTGTCCCTGATGTTGTCGACCTTGAGAGCGATGACGCCCTTCTCGCGGTAAGCCGGTACCACGACCGTGATCGGCGGCCACTCACTGATGATCGGCCTGACCGGTTCACGGCTCCTGAATCGCGCCGCGAGCCCGAGCAGAGCCGGGTACACGACATGTCCGGCAGCTACGGACGCCACCAGGCCAACCACGACGGCCGACGAACGCAGCCGGCTCACGGCGTCGAACCCACGGCGGTCGACGATGCGACAGCAGCCAGAAGCGGCTCCGTTGCCGAGCGCCAGGAATGGCGGCTGTCGACTGCCTCGACGCCCGCCTCTCCGATCCGCTGGGCGAGCGCGGGGTCACGCAGCAACGTAATGATCTCCCGGGCCATGCCCTCGACATCATCGGCGACGACGACTCCGTCGCCGATCAGGTCTTCCAGTCCCTCGACTCCGATCGCGGTGGCCACAACGGGTCGTCCGAACGCGAGGCTCTCGAGGATCTTGAGCCTCGATCCTCCGCCGGCGAGAAGGGGAGCCACAGAGATAGCCGATGCCTCGTACCACGGTTCGAGCCGATCGACGGTTCCCGTGACCACGACGCTTTCGGACGCGAGCCCACGCACCTCGGCGCTCGGCTCGCGCCCAACCAGGTGGAGGCGAGCCTCCGGGACGGCTTCGATGACGCGCGGCCAGACGTTCGTCGCGAACCAGACGGCGGCAGCGACATTCGGACCCCACGAGAGGAGGGCGACGAAGCTGACGACAGGGTCGACCGTGGGCGGGAGCGGTGTCGCCGAATCCCACGCGTTCGGAACCACGAGCACATTGTCTGCGTGAATCGCGGTGACGAGCTCTCGCTTGTCGCCTTCGCTCACCGCGGTCACGAGACGAGCACGGCCGGCTCGACGCTCGAGCCTCCGCAATGCGATGCTGTCGATGGCGTACAGGGCGCGGGCGACGCCTCGACGGGTCGCGGCGACCCGCGCGGCGAGCGCCGACTCGACGTTCTGCATGTCGATCACCGCGCGGCTCCACGCGCCCTTGGGCAGGTACATCTGGAGTTGCGGGTGCACGACGACGATCGTGTCGAAGGGATCGCCAGTCGCCGACGCGACGGCTTCGGCGAGATCGGCGTCCCAGAATCGAGCACCCGACAGCGATTGACCGTGGACGAGTCCGACCAACGTCTTCAGGATTCCGCGCCGAAGGGGGACGGCTCGGACTTCGAAGCCTTGGGACGCGAGTCCGGCTACGTCCTCCCCGTCTGCGGCGAAGCCGCAGATGACGACCTCGCCTACGTCTTTCAGAGCGCGAGCGATCGCCAAGGTTCGACGCTTGTCGCCGCTGTTGGGCGGCCAGGGGACGAACTTGGACACGACGATGCTGCGCATTTCCATCCTTCGGGAGACGGGAGTGTGTGCGGGCGAGACGAGCGAGGACAGGTGTCAGACAGCCATGAGGTCGCGGTCGCGGTGCACGACGCTCGACTCGAGAGACTCGACTCGACTCGGGCGGGCCCACGTGGTCATGCGGAGCAGCGCGACGATGCCGATACCGATCACCAGGCCGAGGGCGGCGCCGATGATGCCGAGCACGGCAGCGGATGGTCCGGCGATCGAGTCTGGAAGGGTCGGGGCCTGCACGACGCTCAGAGGGCTGATCGAGTCACTGGCATCCGCCTGGGAGCGGTAGACGACCTGCTGGGTGATCAGTGACGCCAGCTGGTTGGACAGGTTGCTCGCAAGCGAACCTCCGGAGGGGGCCGCGGCCAGTTGCTGGCGCAGGGTGTCGATAGGAGTCTGCAGCTGAGCCGCCTGCTTCACGAGTTGAGCACTCAGGTCCGACGACACTTCCGTCTGGTAGTTGCCGATGACGGTCTGCACGATCTTCCGGGCCTGGGCGGGCGACGATCCGGCGGCCGTCACCGTGATCAGAGTCGACGATGCGGAGGCAGTGGCCGTGACGGACTTGCGCAAACTCGTCGAGGTCACGCCAAGCGCCTTGCTGGAGGCGTTGATCACCTGGTCCGACACGACCTTGGTCGCCTGGGTGTCGACGTCGATGCCGAGCGAGACGGAGTCGGGCACATACGCGGATGCGTCGGTGTAGCGGAGGGCCGAGGGGTCCCACGAGAGCTCAGCGGAACTCGAGTACGTGGGCGTGCGAAGCGACGCGCCGCCGACGCCGAGGCCGGCTCCTGCGACGAGGGCGATGAGCACGATCGCCCAGGTGGCGCCGGGATGGCGCGAAGAAGATGCGGCTCGCATGGGAAGCCCTTTCAGGATCTCGCGCCGGGACGCGACTTGGATTCGGGTCCAAGGTGAGAAATCTTTACACATTCAAACCCGGATCGAAATCTGGCAGGTGAACAGCGTGTAACGATCGACTCGACAACGCGTGTTGCGGATAGGGTGGCTGTAAATTCGCCCGAGGGTTACTCAGAATCACCGCTGTGGGTGATTCTTGGGAAAAGTTGGGTTTGCCTCAGATCTGGCTTGACCGGTTTACCGCCGCCCGGTTACTTTTCCAGGACGCGATACCCGATCGCTGTCTCACCGCCCGCCGCTCGCGTCCGTAGCCCGACTGACACATCGATCATCCCGAGTCCGATCGACTTCGCGCCGACCGCAGCGGTAACAGGTGTGCCCGCCGTTACCCGAAAAACGCAGGCCGACCATGTCTAACGCGCTCTACGAAGTGCCTCCTCAGCAACGAGCCGTCGAGGGCACCCAAGCGGTCACCGCAGGCTTCCCGCTGCCTTCTGCAGCCGGCTCACGCGGCTGGATCGCCAATTACCGGACCCGTGTCATCGTCACCGATGTTGCGATGATCGGCATCGCGACGGGTACGCCGCTCGTGATCCTGAAGTTGTGGGACGAGCAGCACGCGCGCGTCCCCTTCCTCGCCGTGGCTTGCCTGGTGTGGGTGGTGGCGCTCGCCGTGTTCGACAGCCGAGGCAGCCGTGCCCTCGGCACGGGCACCTTCGAATACAAGCGGGTCGTCGATGCTTCCTTGACCGCGCTCGGCGCAGTCGCTCTCCTGGCGTTCGTGTTCGGCACGACAGTGCGACCCCAGGATGTCTTCCCCTCGCTGCCCCTCGGACTCGTGCTGCTGCTCATCGGCCGCTGGGGCTGGCGGCAGTGGCTCCGCTCGAAGCGGGCGCAGGGGCTCTATCTGAACAAGGCCGTACTCGTCGGCTCGACGACGACGATCGCCCATGCCAAGAACCAGCTGGATCGTCACCCCGACTCGGGGTATGCGGTCGTGGACGTCATCGTGCCGGACCTGGGCGAGAGCGCCGAGGAAGGCGACCTCCTCGACCGCCTCGTCGACTCGCTGACTCGACATGACGGCGACACCGTCATGCTGACGAGTTCGGACGCCATGACCCCCCAGCGGATCCGCGGGCTGGCGTGGGACCTCGAGCGTCACGACTATCGACTGGTGGTCACGCCGAGTCTCACCGACGTCGCCGAATCGCGAATCCAGACCCAACCCGTCGCCGGGCTGCCGCTCATCCACATCCTGTCCCCCACGTATACGGGGCCGCAGCGCATCGCCAAGCGCTTCTTCGACATCGTCGGCTCGGGTCTACTGCTGATCGCTCTGTCACCGATCATGGGCACGGTCGCACTTCTGGTCGCCACGACGAGCCGAGGCCCCGTGCTGTATCTGCAGGAACGCGTGGGGAGAGGCAACCGACCGTTCTCGATCTTCAAGTTCCGATCCATGCAGATCGACGCGGATGCGCGCCTCGCGGACCTGCTCGCACAGCAGGGCACGAGCGACACCCCGCTCTTCAAGATCCAGAAGGACCCTCGTCTGACTTCCGTCGGTGCGACGTTGCGTCGCTTCTCTGTCGACGAACTCCCTCAGCTGTTCAATGTCCTCAGGGGCGACATGAGCTTGGTCGGCCCTCGCCCGCAACGTCCGGCCGAAGTGGCGCTCTACGACAGCGCGGCTCACAGGCGTCTGAAGGTCCGGCCCGGGATGACCGGACTGTGGCAGGTGAGTGGCCGCTCTCGTCTGAGCTGGGAAGAGGCGCTCCGCCTCGACCTCTACTACATCGAGAACTGGACCCTCATGGTCGACGTGATCATCATGTGGCGTACCTTCCGAGCGGTCGTCGGCTCCGACGGCGCCTATTGACAGACGCCAAGAAAACGACAGGAACCACGGTGAGCGACACCCGATCCGCCGATGTCACCACCGGCGAACGACAGGGCGAGAGGCCCGTCACGACCTCCGCCTTCCCACAGAGACGCCGCCGTACGGACATCCAGGGTCTCCGAGCGATAGCGATCGGTCTCGTCGTCATCAGCCATATGAGCCTTCCGTTCCTCGCGGGCGGGTACGTCGGTGTCGACGTGTTCTTCGTCATCTCGGGCTTCCTGATCTCCTCGCATCTCTTCGATGCCATGGACGCGAACGGTCGCCTCGGATTCGCTTCGTTCTACGCCCGCCGGGCCCGCAGGATCCTGCCTGCAGCTCTCTTCGTCGGCGCAGCGACGCTCGTGCTCGGCCTCGTGTTCCTGCCCCCGCTCGACCTGCCCGACCTGGGGAAGATGGCTCGCGCCGTCGCAGTGTTCGTGCCGAACATGTGGCTGGCCTACAGCCACGTCGACTACTCGACTGTGAGCAACCCGTCGATCTTCCAGCAGTACTGGTCGCTCGGTGTGGAGGAGCAGTTCTATCTGGTCTTCCCCCTCGTGCTGTCGATCCTCGTCGTCACTCTGAAACTGCGGCGGCGTACCGTCGCCGTGGCAGTCGGCGTACTCGTGCTCCTGTCGTTCGTCGGCGCCGCCATCCTGCTGCACCTGACGACGTCATGGACGTTCTTCTCACTGCCGACACGCGCATGGGAGTTCGGCGCCGGTGCCATCATCGCGATGATCGTCAGAGCGCACCCTCGATGGCTGACCGTCATGCCGCGTTCCGCGGTGTCCTTGGCGACATCGGTGGGCCTGCTGATGATCCTCGGAGCGGCCGTCTTCTACAGCGACCAGACACCCTTCCCTGGGCCGACGGCGCTCCTTCCCGTCGCAGGAACGGCCATCGTCATCTTGGCGGGCTCGGGAAGCGTCGACGACACCTTCGCTCAGAACGTCCTCTCGACCTCGGGCTTCCAATTCGTCGGCAACATCTCGTACTCGCTCTATCTCTGGCACTGGCCTCTCCTCCAGCTTCCGGCTTCGACATCGGGCAGCCTCACGACACTTCCTCTCTGGGAGCGGCTCGCGCTCGTCGCGCTCTCCGTGGTTCTGGCAGCTGGCACGTGGAAGTTCATCGAACGTCCGTTCCTTCGATCACGTGCGGCACGCGGCGTCGCTCCGAAGTCGAACCGACGAGTACTCGTCACAGCCGTCGTCGCGATCGTCGTCTTCGTCGCAGCGAGCGCACTCCCCTCGGCGATCTTCTCCCGGTCCACCCTGACCTCCTCGACCGCGGCGAACAGCGTGTCGCCGACGACGACCCCGACGTTCACCTCAGTAGTCCCTTCCAACGTGACGCCGGCGCTCGCTGACGCCACCGACTCGGTCTCCGATGGAAGTCGCGAGAACTGCATGGTCCACACGGTCTCGGCGGTGTACGTCAACGACTGTGCGTTCGGCGACACCTCGAGTGCCACCACGGTCGCCGTCTTCGGTGACAGCCATGCCGACCACTGGCTTCCCGCCGTCGAGAAATGGGGAACGGCGAATCACGTTCGAGTCGTCGACTACTCGAAAGTCGGCTGCGCATCCGTCGACGTCACCATGATCCTGGGCTTCACCCGATACCCGCAGTGCACCGCCTGGCGTGCTGCGGTCCTCGAGAAGCTTCGCGCGGATCCTCCGGCCCTCGTCGTCCTCGCCAACACGAATCAGCTAGCCTTCGACCAGGACGGCATGACTCGCGAGGCGGCTTGGGACGCGGCCGTGGGACGAACCCTGAGGCTTCTTCCTCGCGCATCCAAGGTTCTGGGACTCGCGAACACCCCGCAGATGCCGGATAACGTACCGATCTGCCTGTCGGTCAACCTCGAGAAGGCGAGTGCCTGTGGCGCGCCTCGGTCGACCGCGGTGGATCAGACGTTCATCGACTCCGAGCGAACGGCATTCGAGCGAGGCGGCGCCTCGTACGCGGACCTGAACGACTTCTTCTGCTCGTCGACCTGGTGCGGCGTCATCCAGGGCCACACGTTGATGTACCGCGACGAAGGGCACATGACAGCAACGTGGACGAGGCAGCTGTCCGCCGAGATCGGCCTGCCGATCTCGAAGGCTCTGCACTCATGAGTTCACTGCGTACGTCGAAAAGGCCGCCTCGCTCGCGAAGTGCAGCCCTGGGGTTCAGGAGCGCTGCCCTGGTCGGTGCCATCAGTCTGATCGCGGCAGTGAGCGGCTGCACACAGGCCGTCGCTCCGGTTCCGACGATCACGCGGCACCCCGCCGTCACCCAGTCGACCGGGAAGTGGCTCTCGGGAGCCTCAGGATCGACACAGGCCGTGAACGACGACGGCATAGGGTCCTGGCGCGGCCGCCCACTGGACATCGCAGGGACATGGTCCGACGACGACGCGAACTCCGTGAACTTCTGGCAGCTCCAGAAGGGCGGCCAGTACGCCGACTGGCACAAGCCTCTGGACATAGCCGTCGGAGCGATCGACAAGGGCGAGACCTGGGCCCGAGCCGCCGCCGGAGATTACGACACCCGATGGTCGGAGTCGCTGACCAAGCTGAAGCATCTTCGCTCGACGACATCCGCGACGACCTACATTCGCTTCGCCCACGAGATGAACGGCGATTGGTATCCGTGGAGCGTCAACACGAGCAACTATCGCGACTTCATGACGGCCTGGAAGCGGTATCGCGCCCTTCAGAAGGAGATCTTTCCCGCCGCGAAGCTCGTCTTCAGCGTCAATCGACAGTCGGTGGGCACGGGCATGGACTGGCGGAGTTTCTTCCCCGGTGCGAAGTATGTGGACGTGGTCGGGGTCGACTTCTACAACAAGTCACCCTATGTCGCGACATCAGCGCAGTGGACCCAGTCACTGGACGCCGTCGACCAATGGGGTGCGCCGACCGGCCTGCAGGGCTATACGGATTTCGCTGCCGACGAGGGCCTTCCCCTGGCCGTCTCCGAGTGGTCGTCCGACACGCAATACGGCGACAGCCCGGCATTCGTCACGGGGTTCCTGGATTTCGTGAAACGACATTCGGGGACCGGTGCGGGCCTCGTCGAGTACGAGATCCTCTTCGACGTCGACATGAACGACAACGAGTTCACCCTCTACGGCACGGACGTAAGGCTGCCGCAGTCGTCCGCAGCCTACCGTTCCTTCTTCAGCTCGCACTGAGCAATGCGCCGGTCGGTCACGCGGCGGCCGGCGGCACCCTCTCATCGAGGACCGGCGGCATCCGACGGCCGAGGGCCGAAGCGAGACGGTGGTGGAGCACGCTGAGCAGCGGCTTCTCGACGACCCGGTAGAACACCTCGGCGACCACGACGACGGCGGCGAGAGCCAGAACGAGGAGTCCGAGGTGCACGGCTAGGCGCTGGTCGTCGAGGCCGGTCACCGCGCGCTTGATCGCGCCGAGCACCACCACATGGGTCAGGTAGAGCGAGTAGGACACATCGCCGAGATGGCTCAGGACCGACGGAGCTCGCACCAGGCCGCGTTCCTCAAGGCCGACGGCGCCGTAGACGAGAATCGCGAACGGGACACCGATGAGCAGGGATCGGCCGAGAGATGACCCTCCCGAAATGGGAGGAAATGATTCGGCGGCGAGGACCAGGACGACGACGGATGCGAGCGTTCCGGCTGATGCCACGACGATCGGCGCGACGGCTTTTCGCGTCGCGAGCAGCCAGCCGACCAGCGCACCCAGGCCGAACTGGAGGTTGATCGGATCGCGCGCGAGGTTCAGGTAGGCATTTCCGCCCGCCGGGACGAGCTCCATCAGGACGAACGTGGCCGCTGTCCACGCGACGAGCACCACGCCTCGCGCTCGACCCTTCACCAACATGGCCAGCGTGTACACGAGGTAGAAGTACATCTCGTACACCAGGGTCCATCCGACCAGGAGAAGCGGGAAACCGAGCTGCGGAAGCAGGAGGAACGACGCCACGTCGTCGGGACGGATGGCTTGCGATGAATCGACGGCCCCGGGCGACACCAGGCTCACAGCGAACAGGAATGCCGTGATCACGAGATACGGCGGGTAGATCCGAACGATCCTCTTCAGGAGGAATTGACGGGCGGGGACGACGCCTGCGCCGCTGTCCATCGTCGTCAGAACCATGATCACGCCGCTGATGACGAAGAAGAGCCCCACACCAGCCGGTCCCAGTCGGCCCAGCCCATCGAGAAATCCGACGTGGCCCGGCAGACGGCCCTCGAGAGTGTCGGGTCCGATGAGATGAGCGAACACGACCATGATCGCGGCCAGGGCACGGAGGACCTGCACAGTGCGGAGGGTGCCGCGTCGCGCCATGACTAGCCCAATCGTCGGAGATCGGCGTGGGAAATCGTCTGCCATGGGATACGGCGACGTCGTGACTAATTTTAGAGGTATTCTCGCTTTCTTGCATCTCCGAGCGCGCATCTTGCGCATCGCGGCAGACTGCAACGATGCCCACCACCCCCACCGACCCCACCCTCGCCGCACACCTAGACGCGATCCACGCCGCACGCGACCGCGAGAACATGCAGCCGACGATCGTCGCGTTCATCGCGGTCCTCGAAGAGCACCCCGATGACGCCCGCGTGCTCTATGAGGTGGGCGGCGCGTACGACACCGCCGGCGACGAGCTGGCCGCGTGCGGGTACTACGAGCGAGCACTCGCGCGCGGGCTGGAGGGCGACGTACTTCGGCGCTGCTCCTGCCAGTACGGCTCGACCCTGCGCAATCTCGGCGAGCTGGAGCGCTCGGCCGAGGTGTTCGCCAACGCCCGCGCCGCCTACCCCGACTCGCCGAGCCTGGCGACGTTCGAGGCGCTCACACTGCACGCTCAGGGGCGCCTGCACGAGACGGTCGCGGCCCTGTTGGACGTGATCGCCGACCACGTCCACTCCCCCGACATCGACCGCTACAAGGCGTCGATCCGCGGCAACGCCGACTACGTGCGGGGGCTGGAGTCGTCGAGGGACGCGTGACCGCGGCCATCCGGCTTCCGCGCGGCCCCTAGGGTGCGCGCAGACGCCGAGAAGCCGCGCGTACGGGGCGCCGACGTGTGCGCCGCCGGCGAACCCCTACTCGTCGTCGAACGCCGGCCGCGGCGCACGCCGCGTGATGAGCGCGTTCACGAGCGCGAGCAGCAGGCCGACGGCGAAGATGATCGTGCCGAAGCAGAGCACCTGCGGTGGCAGGCCGACCTTCGCGGCGCCGTAAACGAACAGCGGGAACGTCACCGACGGCCCCGCCACGAACGACGTGATCACGTAGTCGTCGATCGACATGGCGAGCGACAGCATGGCACCGGCGATGATGCCGGGCAGGAGCAGCGGAAGCGTCACCGTCCGGAAGGCCACCACCGGCGACGCACCCAGATCGCCCGCCGCCTCCTCCAGCGCAGTGCCCGCGCCCGACAGCCGCGCGCGCAGGACGACGACGACGTAAGCGAGGTTGAACGTCGAGTGCACGAGCAGGATCGTGACGAACCCGGTCGAGATCGACGACGACAGGAAGAACGACAGCGACGCCGCGCCGACCACGATCGACGGCGCCGCGATGTCGGCGTAGACCGTGGCGTTGAGCGCGCCGCGGCCCCAGAAGCGGTAGCGCTCCATGGCGAGCGACATCGGCACGCCGAGCACGATCGAGATGAGCGCCGACAGCACGGCGATCTCGATCGACGTCGCGAACGCGTGCGTCAGCCCCGACACCTGCCCGAGGTTGAGGTACCAGTACGGCGTGAACCCCGACCAGGGGAACGAGATCCGCCCGGTCGGCACGTCGTTGAAGCTGTAGACGATCATGAACACGATCGGCACCATCGTGATGCCCACCACGACCCAGTAGATGAGGGGCAGGATCGGGCGACGCCGCCGCCGAGGCTCCCCAGCGACCCGCCGCGACGTCGTGTCGAGCGACTCTCCGCCGACGACGTTCGGATCCTGCGTCACAGCGCTCATACGAGGTTCTCGATGTTCTCGGTGCCCGCGATCCGGGCGTAGACGAACAGGATGATGCCGAGCAGGATCATGAGCACCGTCGACAGTGCGGCGGCCACGTTGTACTGCTGGTTGGTGAGGTAGGCGTCCTGAATCGCCTGCCCGATCGTGTACGTGTTCGTGCCGCCGAGCAGCGACGCGTCGACCGGGTCGCCGACGGTGTCGATGAAGACGAGCAGCACGCCGGCGAAGATGCCCGACCGCGACAGCGGCAGCACCACCCGCGAGAACACGGTGCGCGGCGACCCGTAGAGATCGCCGGCGGCCTCGAGGAACCGCGGCTCGATCTTCTCGAGCGCCACGTAGATCGGCAGCACCATGAACGCGAGGTCGTTGTAGGCGTCGCCGCCGATGACCGCGGCCGACGTGCCGAGGATGTGGAAGTCCTTCGACGCCAGATGCAGGTCGCGGAGGATCGTGAGCAGCGGCCCCTGGTCGGCGAGGATGAACGCCCACATGTCGATCCGGATCACGAACGACACCAGGAACGACAGCAGCACGAGGAAGAGGAGCGCGTTCTTCCACCGCGGCGACACCCGGAAGGCGATGAAGTACGCCATCGGGTACCCGACGATGATCGTGATGAGCGTCGCCGCTCCGCCGTAGACCAGCGACCTCACGAAGAACGTCGCGTACGGCACGGCCGGGTTCACGAAGATGCTCGAGTAGACGCCCCAGTCCCAGGTGAACGTGAAGCCCTTCTCGGGGTTGCCCGACATGAGCGACACGATGAGGCCCGACACGAGCGGGATCACGAAGAGGATGAGCAGCCAGGCGCTGCCTGCGAGGCTCAGCAGGTAGGGAGCGGCTCGGACGCCGCGACGCCCCACGGGCCGGCGGGTCTGGCCGGTCGGCGCGGGGCCTGCTCCTGCGACCTGGTCGGTCGCCATGGTCGCGGTGCTCATGACTGGATGATGGGGTTGAACACGGTGTTCCACTCCTCGTACTCGTCGTAGTCCTTATAGACGTAGAACTCGTTCGACTGCGACAGCACCTCGTCGGTCGGGAACACCAGGGGGCTGTTCGCGACGGTCTTGTCGTCGAGGGGGCCACGGATGTACTGCTCGGCACCGGGCACGGGGCAGACGTAGTTGACCCAGTCCTCGACGATGCCTGCGATCTTCGGCGTGTAGTAGAAGTTCATCCACTCGAGCGCATCGACCGGGTGCGACGCCTGCATCGGAATCATCATGTTGTCGTGCCACATCATCTGGCCCTCTTTGGGCGTGACGAACTTGATGTGCGGAAATCCCGACTGCTGCGCCTGGAACACGTCGCCCGACCACGCCTGCGAGATCCAGGTGTCGCCGTTCTCGAGCTTGTCGATGTAGCTCTGGTCGTAGTAGCCGGTGACCTGCGGCCGCTGCTTCGAAAGCCACGCGGCGGCCCGACGCCAGTCGGCCGGGGTCGAGTCGGCCGGTTTCACGCCGATCGCGAGGAGGGCGGCGCTGCCGAGCTCGGTGTTGTCGCTCATCATGCCGACGTGGCCCGTGAACGCAGGATCCAAGAGGTCCTCGAACGAGGTGATCTCGCGGTCGATCAGCTTCGAGTTGTAGGCGATGCCGGTGAACCCCGTCTGCCAGACCACCGAGTGCTTGTTGCCCGGGTCGTAGTTCGGACTCTTCACGCTGGAAGAGGCGTACTTCGCGAAGTTCGGCAGCCGCGAGTGGTCGAGCTCGACGACGAACCCGTTCTGGATCATCTCCGTGAGCTCCCACCCGTTCGTCATCACGACGATGTCGTAGCCGGTCGCCTCGTGGGCACGCAGCTCGGGCGAGACGGTGGCGTAGAACGTCGCGTTGTCCTGGATCACCGCCTGGTAGTCGACCCTGATGCCGGTGGACGCCGTGAAGAGCTCGAGCGACTTCGACTTGCCCTTCTCCGAGTCGATGTAGAGCGGCCAGTTCGCGAAGTTCAGCGTGCCGGTCTTCCGGTGCTCCCGCCAGTACTTGGCCCAGTTCGTCTTCGTCTGCGCCTGCTCGGCGATGGTGCCCTCGATGCTGCAGGAGCTGAGGATCGCGCTCGTGGCGAGCGCCCCTGCTCCTGCGAACCCCGCGCGCAGCAGCGCCCGCCGCGAGAAGCGCGTCTCGTGCGCCGGCATCAGGCCGCCGCGGGGGCGTCGGGCAGCGGGAAGGCGTGCTCGGGCGCCCAGGACACCTCGACGTCGTCGCCCTCGTGGGCCCTCGCCGAGTCGTGGACGTTCTGCGCGTAGACGATCAGCGAGTCGCCGTTGGCGGTGCGGACGACGTATTCGCTCGACGCGCCGAAGTAGGTGGCGGTCTCGACGCGGGCATGGAGGTTCTCGCCGGTCGGCTGTGCGCCTGCTCCTGCGCCTTCAGCCACGCGGTGCAGGTGCAGCTTCTCGGGCCGGATGCCCAGGCGCTCGGTCGTTCCGCTCGGGGCCGGCAGCAGGTTGCAGGTGCCGAGGAAGTCCGCGACGAAGTGCGTGGCCGGGCGGTCGTAGACGCGGTCGGGGGTTCCGATGTCTTCGGCTATGCCCTTGTTCATCACGGCGAGGCGGTCGGCCATCGCCATCGCCTCGGACTGGTCGTGGGTGACGTAGAGGAACGTGATGCCGACCTCGCGCTGGATGCGCTTCAACTCGACCTGCATGGTCTTGCGGATGCGCGCGTCGAGGGCGCCCATCGGCTCGTCGAGCAGCAGCACCTTCGGCTCGTTGACGAGGGCCCGCGCGAGCGCGACGCGCTGCTGCTGACCGCCCGAGAGCTGACCGGGCGTGCGGCGGCCGAAGCCGTGCAGGCCGACCATCTCGAGGTAGCGGTTGACGCGCTCCTTGATCTGCCCCTTCGCAACGCCCGTGCGGCGCAGGCCGAACGCGACGTTGTCGAAGACAGACAGATGCGGGAAGAGCGCGTACGACTGGAACACCGTGTTGACGTCACGGCGATACGGCGGCAGGTCGGTGACGTCGCGGCCGCCGAGCGAGATGCGGCCGTAGCTCGGCGTCTCGAAGCCGCCCACCATGCGCAGCGTCGTCGTCTTGCCGCAGCCGGAGGGGCCCAGGAGCGCGAAGAACTCGCCCGGGGCGAGCTCGAGGTCGATCCTCTCGACCGCGACCGAGTCGCCGAAGCGGCGGCCGATGCCGTCGAGGCGGACGGCGGCGCCGCTCGACGCGCCCGCGCCACCGGCTGTCGTGCTCGGGGCGGGCGCGCCCCCGGGCGCGCTCGCGGAGGTCTCGGAAGCAACAGTCATCGGGCACGCCCCCCCCGGGTCGGTGGTATCGGGATAAACCTTGGGTCGTTCTCACGCCGAACACGTACGTTCGGACGGTGGGCCGATCCTATACTCGACCCGACGACCGGTTCAATCGACGAAACGCACTTGAAACAACGGTATTCAGCGCGAAACGCATGATCCGCTACGTTTTCAGCAGACGAAGCTCCGAAAAGCATCAGGAACAGGGCACCGTGTCGCACTCCACCGCATTCGAACGAAACCTCCCGCCGCGCGGCGCCGTCGAGAACGCTCTGCGCGACACGCGTCAGGCCGTGTTCTGGCTCGAGGATGCCGGCGACGAGACCCGCTACCCGACGCTCACCGCCGACACGACGGCCGACCTGGTCGTCGTCGGCGGCGGTTACTGCGGGCTCTGGACGGCGATCCGCGCGAAGCAGCGCGACCCCGGAGCGCGCGTCGTGCTCCTCGAGGCGAAGACGGTCGGCTGGGCGGCTTCCGGCCGCAACGGCGGCTTCTGCGAGGCCAGCCTCACCCACGGCGAGGGCAACGGCGAGGCGCGCTGGCCCGACGAGATGTCCGTGCTCGATCGATTGGGCATGGAGAACCTCGACGCCATCGAGCGGAGCGTCGCCGAACTGGGCCTCGACTGCGAGTTCGAGCGCAACGGCTCGCTCGACGTCGCCGTGGAGGAGCACCAGGTCGAGTGGCTGCGCGAGGGCGACGGCGTCTTTCTCGACCAGGAGGCGATCCGGGCGCAGGTGAACAGCCCGACGTACCTCGCCGGGTCGTGGAACCGTCGGACGTCGGCGCTCGTGCACCCGGCGAAACTGGCGAAAGAACTGGCGCGCGCCGCGGTGTCGCTTGGTGTGGACGTGTTCGAGCACAGTGCGGTCGCCGGGTTGTCGAGCGACACTCGCGGGGGCTCTGGCTCGGCGCGCCTGAGTTCGCGCGTGAGCGTGACGACCGACCGGGCGACCGTCCGAGCCGCGCAGATCGCCCTCGCGACGAATGTGTTCCCGTCGCTCGTGGGCCGGGATCGCCTCATGACCGTGCCGGTGTACGACTACGTGCTCATGACCGAGCCGCTGACGCCGTCTCAGCTGGCCTCGATCGGCTGGCAGGGGCGACAGGGCATCGGCGATCTGGCGAACCAGTTCCACTACTACCGGCTGACGGCCGACAACCGCATCCTGTGGGGCGGGTACGACGCCGTCTACCACTTCGGCCGGCGGGTCGACCCGTCGTACGAAGAGCGCTCGGCGACGTTCTCGAAGCTGGCGGCCCACTTCTTCTCGACCTTCCCGCAGCTCGACGGCGTGAGGTTCAGCCATCGGTGGGCCGGCGCGATCGACACCTCGACGCAGTTCTGCGCGTTCTTCGGGCTGTCGCACGGCGGGCGTGTGGCCTCAGCAGCAGGATTCACGGGGCTCGGAGTCGCGTCGACCCACTTCGCCGCCGACGTGATGCTCGACCGCCTGGCCGGTCTCGACACCGAGCGGGCCACCCTCTCGATGGTGACGAAGCGCCCGCTGCCGTTCCCGCCCGAGCCGGTCGCCTTCCTCGGCGTGCAGGCGACGCGGTGGGCGCTGAACCGCGCCGACCACTCGCGCGGTAAGCGGAACCTGCTCTTGCGGACCCTCGACGCGGTCGGGCTGGGGTTCGACTCGTGAGCGGCTTCCGCAGCCGGATGCTGGCCGAGATCGCGCCTTCGCTCGAGGACGTCGACGAGGCGAACGTCATCTCGGGGTCGCCGCAGTCAGGGACTCATGAGATCGCGACGCTCGGCGACGTCGAGGTCGGCGTGTGGGAGCACACCGTCGGCGCCTCGAGCGACGTCGAGGTCGACGAGGTGTCGCTCATCGTGGCCGGCAGCGCGACCGTCGACTTCCTCGACGACGCCGGAGCGGTGGTCGAGACGGTCGAGCTGGCGCCGGGGCTGCTGCTCGCCCTGCACGCGGGCGAGCGCACGCGCTGGACGGTCCGCGAGCCGCTGCGGAAGCTGTACGTGGCCCGCTGACGCTGCCAGTCCGCCGCTAAGAACCTCCGAACGGCCGACGAACCGCCGCGCGCGAAGGTTCGTCGGCCGCTAGAAGGTTCGTGCGCGGCTGTCGCGTCAGCCCGCGTGCCAGAGGACCTTGCCGGCCTTGACCACCTCGGCGACGCCCTTGCTCGTCTCTGTGAAGACCACTGAGGACCCCGCTCCCCCGGTTCCCGTGCTCCAGAGGGCTTTGCCTTTCGACGAGTAGATGACGACGTTGCCGTCCTTCTGCACGTGCAGGGTGGCACCGGAATTGCCACCGGTGCCGGACGACCAGGTCACACGGTTGGTGTTCCACTCGACGAGGTTGCCGTCGGTCTGGAGGGTGAGCCGGGACACGGCGTTGTCGAGGCTCTGATCCGCGGTCATCACGTCGCCGGTCGTGGCCGTGTGAGTGTCTGCGGGGTGCTCCGACCAGATCTCGTAACCCCCGGCCTGGATCCAGACGTCGATGTCGCTCACGAAGAGCTCCGCGTTCTTGCCCCGCGACCCCGACTGCCAAAGGGCCTTGCCTTTATTCGAGTAGACCACGAGGTTGCCATCGGTCTGCAGCAGCAGGTGGTTGCCGGCCCCGCTCGTGCGTGTCTGCCAGAGGGCGTGTCCGTTGCCGTACTCGACGAGATTGCCGTCGGACTGCATCTCGAGCGTGTATTGGTTGAACACCGAGTAGACCGACTGCCCGGCAGTGAGCCCCTGGCCGGCGTCCAGGTAATACGGGTCCTGCGGGAGCGTGGCGTGCGCGGGGTGGGCCAGGCCCATGGCGGCGACGACGGCCGCCGACGCGGCCAGGGCGATCGCGGCGAGTAGCAGTCGCCGGCGCGAGAAGGGGCGGGAGAGGGAGAGCGTCATCGGAGTCCTCACGTGCGGGCCCGCGGTCGGGCGAGCACGAGCATACTGTCCCGTTCGGCGCGGCTCTGCCCCCTCTTGGCGGGTGGGCTCGGCGGCCGGCCGGCGGCGGGGCGGCGGGCTAGAGCGCGTCGGCGACAGCGAGCGAGCCGCTGATCGCCGCAGCGCGGCCGGCGACGACCTCCGCCGGGGCGCCGTCGTCGACGCAGCGCACCAGGTGGTCGACGGCCACGAGAATCGCGCCCATGGCCGGCTGCGCGCTGCCGCCGAGCCCTCGCATGGTGGGGCTGAAGGCGAGTTCCTCGGCGAGAGACGTGAGCACGCGCACGATTAGCGCGTCGCGCGTGCGGCGTGACACGGCCTCGAGGCGTGCGGGAGCCGATCCTGCGACCGCCTGATGCGGCACGGCGAGCGGGCTCGGCGGAAGAGCGGTGGACATGTCGGGTGTCATCGCGGTCTCTCGGTTCGGAGCGAAAGAAGATGACGGCCGGCCACGCGTTTCGGGTCACGTGACGACGCCCCGCCCCCGCGACTCCCTCAAGTCGGACGGCGGAGCTACAGCCGTCGGGGCGAATCTACGGGGCGCAGGAGCAGCGGCCAAGCCTCGCGGCGTCCGATTTCTCCGAACGAACGATTCCGGAAGAATCGCCCCGGCTACAGACAGACCTCTTTGCCGACCGCGATGGTCTGGCCCTTCACCGTGATGCTGCCCGTGGCGCAGATCTCGGTGTCGGGCGTCGGCCGCACGAGGAGGGTCGTGTAGGCGCTCTGCGCATCGGGCTCCGTCGTCGA
This sequence comes from Frondihabitans australicus, assembly GCF_003634555.1. Lineage (NCBI taxonomy): Bacteria > Bacillati > Actinomycetota > Actinomycetes > Micrococcales > Microbacteriaceae > Frondihabitans > Frondihabitans australicus. The sequence goes on along the minus strand of NZ_RBKS01000001.1, from coordinate 672,159 downwards.
CTGGCGGTCTTTCGCGTGAGGCGCGATCACCCGGAAGATGCTCGTCGACACCTCGTTGCCGGTGGCCTCGTTGTCGAACCGCGTGATCCGCGACCAGGCCGCGTGGCACGCCGTCGAGTAGATGATCTGCAGCTGCGTGCCGCGCGAGCCGGTCTCGCTCGCGGCGACGACGGCGTCGTCGAGGCACTTCGTGTCGGCGGGGTCAGCGCCGACCTTCACCGAGATCTGCGGTGCGTACATCGCGGTCGGCGTCGGCTCGGAGTCCGCGCTCGCGCTGCCGGCCGACAGGCCCGTCACGACGGCGAGGGTGCCGCCGACGCCGACCACGAGCGCGGCGGCGGCGGCCACGAGGGCGGTGCTGAGGCGGACGACGCGGGCCCCGCGCGGGGTGTCGGCCTGCTCCTGCGCCGCCTGGTCGTCGGGCTCGGGATCGCGGGAGGTGGCGCTGGCCAGGGCGTCGCGCCGTGCCACCCACTCCCCCACGACGGCCGCGTCGCCGCCGCACGCCGCGACGACGCCGCGCACGGTGCGGGCACTCGGCAGCTTGCGCCCGGCGAGCGCGTCGGAGACGACGGACTTCGAGACGCCGGACTCCCGCTCGATCTGGCCGAGGGTGGGGTTGCCGGCGTCGTGCCGGAGCGTGCGCAGGTCGGCCGCGAATGCGGCCGTCGTGTCGTCGGCGTCGGGCCTCTGCGGGGCGTCGGGCACGGGGCTCCTCGGTGTCGGGGTTTCTGTCGACAATAGTTGAGCCTGGGTCATGTCTTCACATCGACTAGCCGTAACACGCGCGACATGTGCGTACGGCAGAGTGAACCAAACAGTTCACGAGAGGACCCCGATGACGAAGCCGCTGACCTTCGGCCTATTCCAGACGATGGGCCCGCTCGGCGCGTGGCGCCTGCCCGACAATACTGGCGTGAACTTCCTCACCCTCGACTACTGGATGGATCTCGCGAAGCGGTCGGAAGCCGCCGGCGCCGACTTCCTGTTCATCGCCGACGACTTCGGCTACCCCCTCATCGACGGCACCGTCTCGCCGACCGCCATCGAGCACGCCCTGCTCTTCCCTCGCGCCGACCCCGCGACGATCATGTCGGCCCTCTCGACGGTCACCGAACACCTCGGCCTCGTCGTCACCATGTCGACGAGTGCCGAACGGCCCGTGCCTCTGGCGCGCCGCTTCGCCAGCCTCGACCACTACTCGAGCGGCAGGATCGGCTGGAACGTCGTCACGGGCGCAGGCCAGAACGCCTCGGCACGCCTCTTCGGCGAGCCCATGCGGCCCCACGATCAGCGATACGCCGCCGCCGAGGACCACCTGAAACTCGCCATGACGCTGTGGGAGGGCTCGTGGGAGGCCGACGCCCTGAAGGTCGACCGCGAGGCCGGCGTGTACGCCGACTCGGCGAAGGTGCACGAGATCCACTACGAGGGCCCGTTCTACCGGGCCGACGGCATCTTCTCGGTGCCGCCGTCGCCGCAGCGCACGCCGGTGCTCTTCCAGGCCGGGGCGTCGGCCTCGGGGCGCGACCTCGCCGCCCGCTACGCCGAGGGCGTCTTCCTGGCCGCGGAGCCCGATGCGGTACGCGATCAGATCGCCGACATCCGCGCCCGCGCGGTGGCCGCCGGCCGTGAGCCCGACGCGATCAAGTTCTTGGTCGCCGGCACGTTCATCGTCGCGCCGACGCACGACGAGGCGGTCGCGCTGCGCGAGAAGGTCACCGCCTTCTTCACGCTCGAGGACGCCGCGGTGCAATACGCCTTCTTCACCGGCCTGGACCTCACGAAGATGGACCCGTCCAAGCCGCTCGCCACGACCGACAGCGAGACCGGCCGCACGAACATCGAGCGCTTCACCGGGTCCGACGGGGCGGCCGCGCCGACCGTGGGCGAGATCCTCGAGGAGTTCCGCGTCAACGGCGTGATGGGCAACCCGTTCGTCGGCAGCCCCGCCGAGGTCGTCGACCAGACCGTGGCCCTGATGGAGCACACAGGAGCCGACGGCCTCCTGGTGCAGCCCGGCCCCACGGGCGACTCGGCCTCGTTCTTCGACCTGGTCGTGCCGGAGCTGCGGCGACGCGGGCTCATCGCCCCGGTCGTGGCGCCCGGCGAGCCCGCCCGCACCTTCCGCGAGCGGCTCTTCCCCGAGGGGACGGCACACCTGCCTGCCACGCATCCCGGCTACTCGCTGCGCGCCGGACGGTAGGGGCCGCGGCCGGCTGCCTCAGCCGCAGTTCGCGGCGTCGAGCCCGACGTAGTCGAGCTTGTCGATCCCGGCGTCGTCGGGGATCCGCACGATCTGCGTGTGACCGGCGACGACGGAGAGCTTCGTGCTGCGGTGCGCCTTCTCGTCGCCGGTGGAGGTCGACGAGAAGCCCCACGTGAGGTCGAGGTCGCTGCAGGTCTTCTCGGGGGTGAATTTCAGGACGAAGCAGCGGTCTCCCGCGTCGCCGCACGAGTCGGCGTTGTCGATCTTCCAGTCGTGGTCGGCGACGTAGTAGTTGCCGTCGACGCTGGAGCCGGAGGCGTCGCCCGATGAGGCCGACGCCGACCCGCCGTGCGCGATCGCGATGGGGATCACGATTCCGGCCACGAGGACGACCGCGAAACCCATGGCGATCCACATGACTCGGCGCGAGGGCCGCTGGGTCGGCGCGGCGGAGGCCAGCGGCACCGAGGCCTGCGACCAGGCGGGCGCGGCGGCCGGCGTCGAGCCTGACGCCCACGGCGAGTCGACCGGCACCGGACCAGCGGGTGCCTGCGTCGACCACGACGAGTAGCCGGGCGCTTCGAAGGTCCACGGCTCGGCGTCGCGCGCGATGCCGAACTCGTCGAGGCTCATCGCCGGGCGCCCCGTCGCGGCGCGGTCCCTGGCCGTCTGGTCGAGGTAGGCCGCGTAGGCGCTCTGGTCGAGTTCGGCCCGCGTCTGGCGGACCGCCGCGCCGAGCCCCGCGCGGGCCGTGGCGTCGACGGAGCGGTACGCGACGATCCCGCGCACCAGGCGGAAACCGCCGAAGATGATGGCGCCCCAGAGGATGAGGAAGGTGCCGCCGAGCTCGCCCAGGTAGCCCATCAGCGTCACGACGATGCCGACGACGAAGAAGATCGCACCCCAGAGCATCGCGCGGTGGGCGGGTTTCGCGTACGGGGCGCGGAAGGCCGGCCAGGCGATCGGATCCTGCACCCAGAACTGCCACTCGGGCGATGCGGGGCGGAGGCTGACACCGGGATGGTCGACCGGCGGCAGCCAGCCGACGGGAGGCTGCCAGCCCTGGTTGCGCGCGACCCAGGCGGGCGACGGCTGAGGCCACTCCGGCGGCGTGACGAAGCGGAGCGGCGGGCGTTCTGGTGCGTAGTACATGAGTCCCCCGGGAGCGTCGGCGCGGAGGGTGATCGGCCTCGCGCGCCGAGGTGAGCTGATCGGCAACACAGTAGCGGGCGCCGCCGACGCGCGCACGCCCCCGAACTGGGTCGTCCGGGGGCGTGTCGCGGGGTGCTGCGGGGTGCTGCGGGGTGCTGCGGGTCAGTCCTCGGAGATCTCGAACATCGCCTCGGGGCCCCGCACGGTGTCGGGGTTCGGCCCGGACCGCTTGCCGAGGTCGAGGGCGTCGATCGCCGCGAGCTCGTCGGCCGAGAGCTCGAAGTCGAAGACGTCGAAGTTCTCCGCGATCCTGCCCGCGTTGACCGACTTCGGGATCGCGCTGCGCCCCTCCTGGACGTGCCAGCGGATCATCACCTGGGCGTTGGTCTTGCCGTGGGCCTCGCCGATGGCGCGGATCGTGTCGTCGGTCAGCGGGTTCTTGTGCCCGGCGTTGTCGTAGCCCGGGTAGAACGTGATGCCGCCGATCGGCGACCACGCCTGCGTGACGATGCCGAGCGCGTCGTCGGCCGCGACGTTGTCGTGCTGGGCGAAGTACGGGTGCAGCTCGATCTGGTTGATGGCCGGCACGACGGTGCGCTCCTGCATCAGGCGGTCGAGGTGCTCGCCGGTGAAGTTGCTCACGCCGATCGAGCGGACGCGGCCGTCGGCGAGCAGGGTCTCGAGGGCGCGGTAGGCCTCGAGGGTGCGGTCGAAGATCCAGGGAGCGGGCTGGTGCAGGATCAGCTGATCGATCTGCTCGACCCCGAGCTTGCGGGCCGCGACCTCGAACCCGTGCAGGGTCTCGTCGTAGCCGTACTGGCTGATCCAGATCTTCGTCTCGAGGAAGACGTCTTCGCGGGGCACGCCGGAGGCGCGGAGGCCCTCGCCGACCTGCCGCTCGTTGCGGTAGGCGGCGGCGGTGTCGATGTGGCGGTAGCCGAGCTCGAGGGCGGTCTTCACCGCGCTGACGGTGTCGTCGGGGCTCGACTGGAACACGCCGAGGCCGACGGCCGGCATGACGACGCCGTTGTTCAGGGTGAGTGTGGGCTGGGCTGACTGCGTGGTGGTCGCTGTCTCTGTCATGGCTCCGACGCTACGGCCGGGCTCTCGCCGCTGACAGGCCTGGGCGGTACCCCTCTGGCAGTACCCGTCAGTCGGCGGCGGGCTCCCAGAGCTCGATCTGCAGTCCCTCGGGGTCGCTGAGCCGGGCGAACAGCCCGAGCCCCGCGGAGTCCCACTCCTCCCGCCGCTCCACCTCGATGCCGGCCTCGACCAGGCGGGCGACCAGCGACTCGAGGTCGTCGACGCGCAGGTTCAGCATGAACTGCGACTGGGCGGGGAAGTAGTCGGTGTCGGCCGGGAACGGGGCGAAGACGGTGTCTCCGGGGTCCTGCGCCCACACCCGGTCGCCGCCGGCGTCGATGCCGAGATGGTCGCGGTACCAGGCGGCTCTCGCCTCGGGGTCGGAACTGCGGAAGAACAGCCCGCCGATGCCCGTCACCGTCATGATCGCTCCCGTCCGAGACGCCCGGCGCGTCGTCACGCCCACCCTACGACCGGCGGGCGCGGCGCGGCAGTGTCGGTCGCAGGCGCTAGCGTCGTCGGGTGAGCACCACCGAGATCTGGTCAGACGAACGCATCGCCGCGGGGCGGCGGGCGTGGCGGTTCTCGCTCGCCGGCACGATGATCTCGTCGCTCGGCACCGGCCTCACGCTGCCGTTCCTCTTCGTCTACCTGCACGGCGTGCGGCACATCAGCCTGCCTCTGGCCGGCACGATCGTGGCCGTCGGCGCGGTCGCCGCGTTCGCGCTCGCCCCGGTGAGCGGGTCGCTGAGCGACCGTCTGGGGCTCGGCCGCCTCATCGTCGTCGGAATGACCCTCATGGGCCTCAGCGGCGTGCTCCTCGCGGCGCCGGTCGGCTCCGGCGGCTTCGCGGTCGTCGTCTCGTTCGTCGCGGTCGCCCTCGAGTCGGGTGGCAGCGCGATGACCTGGCCGACCATGAACGGCCTCGTCGCCGCTCAGCTCCCGCCCGACAAGCGGCCGCACGCGTTCGCCCTGCGGTTCGGCATCCTCAACGCCGGCATCGGCATCGGCGGCCTCGTGTCGGGCCTGTTCGTCAGCGTCGCGCATCCTGCGACCTTCGAGCTCATCTACCTGCTCGACGCGGCCTCGACGTTCGCGTTCGCGGCGATCGTCGTCGTCTTCCTGCGCACGAGCCCGGGCTTCGGGCCCGTGGCGGTCGACGCAGGCGCGCAGGAGCACGCCCAGACCCGCACGCACGGCGGCTACCGGGCCGTGCTCCGCGACCGGGCCTTCGTCGCGTTCCTCGCGGTGAACTTCCTCCTCTTCCTCTTCGGGTACGCCCAGCTCAACGGGCCGTTCGGTGCGTACGCCACGCTCGTCGTCGGGGCGGGGCCCCGGGCGGTCGGGTTCGCGTTCGCGGCGAACACCGCCGCGATCGTCGTGACGCAGCTCCTGGTCAGCCGCCTCACCCACCGCTGGCGTCGCAGCCGGATGCTGCTCGTCGCCGGCGGCATCTTCACGCTCGCCTGGGCGATCACTCTGTTCGCCGACCTTCCCGGGCTCGGCACCGTCGGCGCGAGCGTCGCCCTGGTCGTCTCGCTCGGCGTGTTCGGCCTCGGCGAGACGATGTACGCACCCGTCGAGGGCGGGCTGCCGAACGAGCTGGCCCCGGACGAGCTGCGCGGCCGCTACAACGCGGCGAGCTTCACGATGTCGTCGGTCGCCGGGCTCATCGGGCCCCAGCTCGCCGGTGTGCTGCTCGGCAGCGCGACGCCGATCACCTGGGCGATCGTCGCCACCGTGGGGATGGGCGTGACGTCGCTCGGGGCGCTGGCGCTCGGCCGCCTCCTGCCGGAGTCGATCGACCGGCCTGCGCTGGCTGCCGACTCCGTCTGACCCGCTTTGGCGGCGTCGGCGCGCCCGACCGGCGTGAACGCGGGCCCTAGGGCGCGCGCGGTCGCCGATTCGACGCGCGGAGCGCCGAGCGAGCTCCATGGCGGACACCGGTGTACCCCGGGGCACGCGAAGTTCAGACGCCATTCCGAGTCCGGTCACACGGGCGGCCGAGTCGATTCACATCATGCAGAAAGAGTCGTCCCGGCGCCTGAGAGGCGCCGACCGGCCGAGCCGGTGATCGTGCGTCCGAGGGAGATCGACACCCATGCCCCGTGTTTCGCGCAAGCTGCTGATCGGGGTGATCGTCGCCTCGCTCGCCGTGGTCGGCATCGCCATCCCGTCCATCGCCTCGGCCACAGCAGGCACAGCGACGAGTGGCACCGCGGCGACCGCCGCGTCCGCCACCGCAACGTCCACGCCGACTGCCACTTCGACCCCGACGGCGACGGCGCCCACCCCGACCGGAACGCTGAAGCTGCTCACGCAGAACCCGGTCGCCGGGCAGGACCTCACGTTCAGCTACACCACCGACCAGCCGAACGACCTCAACTGGGTCGGCGTCTACAACACGCCGAGCAACGGCCCCGTGAACCAGAAGTACGTCGGCGGCAGCACCGCCTACACGTACACGAAGGACGCCGCCTCGGGCGACGACACCTCGGGCACCCTGACCGTGAGCGGCGCGAAGCTCACGGCGGGCCACGACATCACCGCCTACCTCCTCTACGACGACGGCTACACCTGGCTGTCGCAGCCGATCACGTTCCAGGTCGCGGCCGCCCCGGCTCCCTCGCCGACGGGCACGCTGACCCTCGACACGAAGAACCCGATCGCGGGCCAGCCGCTCACCTTCAGCTGGTCGACCGACACCCCGAACTCCCTCAACTGGGTCGGCGTGTACAACGACCCGGCCGACGGCCCCACGAGCCAGTCGTACAACAGCCCGTCGACCGCCTACACCTACACCGGCAGCGCGACGTCCGGCACCCTCACGGTCAGCGGCGCCGGCCTCACCAGCGGGCACGACATCACCGCCTACCTGCTCTACGACGACGGCTACACCTGGCTGGCCAAGCCGATCACCTTCCAGGTGCAGGATCCGCCGCCGTACGACCCCACCCCCACCACGGCCCACTTCGTCACCGACGACATGACCGTCGCCGCGACCGCCCCGGTGACCGCCGTCGACACGAGCGTGAACGGCCTCTGGTTCGGGCCGGGCGGAGCTTCGCCGACGGCAGCGGTCTCGTTCGCGAAGACCTCCGGCAGCTCCTGGCTCAAGGTCTCGACCACGGGCGAGATCACCGGCACGACGCCGTCGAGCCCGAGCAAGTCGGCGAACGACGAGGGCACGGTCACGATCCAGGCGACCGACACCGCTGGTGTCACGGGCACGATCACGGTCGAGTTCCCGCTGAGCGCGAAGAACGCGAAGCCCCAGGTCAAGGCGGCGACGCTCGACATGTGGGATGGCGGCAGCCATGTCGCAGGAGCCCGCGAGAAGCTCGTCGGCTCCATCGTCTCGAACCGCCTCGACGTCGTCGGCCTCCAGGACACCCTCGGCACGCAGGCCACGCTGGTCGCGAAGCTGCTCGGCTGGGGTCACGTCGAGTCGGCCGGCGGGCAGGCGATCATCAGCCGCTACCCGCTGGCGAAGGACAACGGCGCCGTGCCCACCGGCGTCCCCGCCGTCGCGGCCCTCGTGAACGTCGCGGGCACCCGCCTCCAGGTGTGGAGCACGCAGCTCGACTCCGACGCGTTCGGTCCGGCCGCCGCGTGCGCAGCGACGGCGACGCCGACCTCGAAGGAGATCGTCGCGACCGAGAAGGCGACGCTCCGCTACAGCCAGGCGAAGGCGCTGTCGAAGGCGATCGAGAAGGCCACGACGAAGAACGTGCCGAACCTCGTGCTCGGCGACCTCGAGTCGCCCGCGGCGAGCGACTGGACGTCCAAGACGGCGGCGAGCCACTGCGGCATCGGGTCGGTCGCCTGGCCGGTTCCGCAGCTCCTGCTCGATGCCGGCCTCACCGACTCCTACCGCGCCGAGCACCCGAACGCCGCGAAGGACTCGGGCCAGACCACGTCGATCTTCCCGCCCGTCACCACCGGCGCGGCCGCGACCGTTGACGCCGCCACGGCCGCCGGCACGTCGTCGACGAGCACGGCGCAGACCGACGGGCCGGAGCGGCTCGACTACGTCGACTACTCCGGGAAGCTCTCGGTCGACGAGTCGCACACGCTCGTCGACGGGTTCCCGCAGGGCCCGACGAACACCGGCGGCAACGCGTGGATCTCGAACCGCGCGGCCGTCGTCACCACCTTCACCGTCAAGTAGCACCGACACCGACACGAGAAGAAGAAGCCATGAGCAAGTCGAAGCCCGAAGAGCACGCCCCGAAGGTCACGCTGAACGCGGCCCCTCCCCTCGACCAGGGCCACTCCTACCCGACCGAGATCCGCCCGGGCGTCAGCCGTCGCACGATCCTCCTCGGCGGCGCGGCCGCGATCATGGCGGGTGTGGCCGCAGGATCCCAGACGGGCGCGTTCGGGCAGGGCGCCTCCGCCGACGCCGCGACGACGTCCGCCGCGTCAGCAGCCAAGAAGGGCGCCACCCGCTCGATCAAGGACGTCAAGCACGTGGTGATCCTCATGCAGGAGAACCGCTCGTTCGACCACTACTACGGCACCCTCCCGGGCGTCCGCGGCTACAGCGACAAGCAGGCCCTCGAGCTGCCGGGCGGCGGGACGATCTTCGCGCAGCCCGACCCGACCCGCACCGACGGCGGCCACATGCTGCCGTTCCCGCTCGACTCCGCGAACTACAACGCGCAGAACGCCGGCGGCCTCGACCACTCGTGGGGCGGCGGCCACACGGCGTGGAACAAGGGCGCGTGGAACAACTGGGTGGCGGCCAAGTCGGAGCAGACGATGGGCTACTTCACCAAGGACGACATCCCGTTCCACCACACGCTCGCGTCGGCCTTCACGATCGCCGACCACTACCACTGCTCGCTGATCGGCCCGACGACGCCGAACCGCCTCTACCAGTGGACCGGCATGATCAACCCGCAGGGCGGCCTCGGCGGCCCGGCGACCGACAACCCGGCCGACTACAACCCCGTCTACAGCTGGACCACCTACCCGGAGCGCCTGCAGAAGGCCGGCGTCACCTGGAAGACGTACTCGAACGACGAGGTCGGCGACTCCGGCAGCCACCCCTATGTCGGCGACTACGGCGACAACCCGCTGTGGCTGTTCCACCAGTACCACGACGCGCTGGCGTCCTCGGATCCTGCGACCCAGGCCCTCGCGATCAACGGCGGCCTCAACACCGGCTGGAAGCCCGACTCCGGCAAGGGCCTGGACGTCACCTACCTGCTGAGCGAGTTCGGCAAGGACGCCGCGGCGAACACGCTGCCCGAGGTGTCGTACGTCGTCGCACCCTACGGCTGGTGCGAGCACCCGGCGGCGAGCCCCGACTACGGCGCGCACTACACGAACGCGGTGATCCAGGCGCTGATGAGCAACCCGGACACCTGGGCGAGCACCGTGCTGCTCATCAACTACGACGAGAACGACGGCTACTTCGACCACATGATCCCGCCGCTCGCCGAGCCGGGCACGACCGACGAGTACGTCGACGGGCTGCCGATCGGCTACGGCACGCGAGTGCCGCTCACCGTGGTCTCGCCCTGGAGCCGCGGCGGCTGGGTGAACTCGCAGGTCTTCGACCACACGTCGATCATCCGGTTCCTCGAGACCTGGACGGGCGTGGAAGAGCCGAACATCTCGGCCTGGCGCCGCACCATCTCGGGCGACCTCACGTCGTGCTTCGACTTCCAGAACCCCGACTTCTCGATCCCGACGGCCGCCGAGGTGCTGCCCCTCTCGGAGACGCAGAAGCTCGTCGCGGCCGCGGACGCCGACGCGTCCAAGCCGTCGATCCGCGAACCCGCCGTCGGTGCGCAGAAGATGCCGGTGCAGGATCCCGGGACCGCCCAGCACCGCGCACTCCCCTACCGCCAGTACGCCAACGTGGCGGTGAACCGCGCGAACGGCGCCGTCACGCTGACGATGCACAACGACGGCACGCAGGGCGTCTCGCACCAGGTGTTCCCGAACGCCTGGATCGCGTTCGCGTCGACGCCGCACACCCTCGCCCCGAAGACGACGGCCTCGTACACCTGGAACGCCGCCCTCCCGGGCCTCGACGGCCGCTACGACTTCTCGGTCTACGGCCCCGACCGGTTCCTCCGCCGCTTCGCCGGCACGGTCCTCTCAGGCACTCACACCGACGTGCCGATCCCGTCGGCGACGGCGACGCTGGTCACCGGGAAGAAGCCGGCCCTCTCGCTCGCGCTGGCGAACGGCGGCACGCCGCAGGCGATCTTCACGCTCACGTCGAACGACTTCGTCACGAAGACGCAGACGGTCACGGTCAAGGGCGGCAAGACCTCCACGGTCTTCTGGCCGGTCGACGAGTGGGGCTACTACGACGTCATCGTCACCGCGAACACCGGCGACGGGTTCCGCTACCGGTTCGCCGGCCGCGTGGAGTAGCTAGCCCAGCGACTCCACGTACTGCCGCACGATGTCGTCGAACGACGCCTCGGGAGCGAGTCCCATCGACTCGGCCCGGGGAGTCGCGACGTCGGCGGCCCAGGTGATGACGATGGCCTCGATCGCCGGATCAGGCGCCCAGTCGATCAGGGCGCTCGTCTCCTCGCCCGTGACCGCGTCGAGGGCCGCGGCCATCGCCCTCGGCGTGGTCGTGAGGCCCGGAAGCGTCATCGCCGTGAGGCTCCCCCACGCGTCGTCGGCGGCGGTCGCGGCGAGCATGATGCCCTCGATCGTCTTCCGCGGCGACGACAGCGCGACGGGCAGGTCGGGATCGACCGGGCACACGGCGCGCTCGCCCGCGAGCGGCTCGCGGATGATGCCCGACAGGAAGCTCGACGCCGCCGCGTTCGGCTTTCCCGGCCGCACCGAGACGGTCATCAGCCGCACGCTGCGGCCGCGCACGAAGCCCTTCCGGGCGTAGTCGGCGACGAGCTGCTCGCCGATGAACTTCTGGATGCCGTAGCTCGACTGCGGCCTGGGCAGCGTGTCGTCGTCGACCCGCCCGATCGGCCCGAGCGCGGGGTCGGCGCCGAAGACCGCGACCGACGACGCGAACACCAGCACCGGCGGCGTGGCCTGCGCGCGGGCGCGCTCCAGCACGAGGCGCGTGCCGTCGAGGTTGGTGTGCAGCCCGAGGTCGAAGTCGGCCTCGGCCGCGCCGCTGACCACACCCGCCAGATGGAACACCACGTCGGCGTCGGGGAGCTCCTGCGCCACGTCATCGAGCTCGCCGACGACGGCCTCGACCCGCTCGTCGGCGGCAAGCTCGGGTCTCGGGGCCACGAGATCGACGAGCAGGAGCCGGCCGATCGCCTGCGGTGCCGCCCCTCCGACGCCGAGAGACCCGGCCTTGAGAAGCGTGCGGGCGAGGAGCGAGCCGAGGAAGCCCGCACCCCCCGTGATGACGACGGTGAGGCTGCTCTGGCTCATGCCCCCACGCTAGCCCTCGCCCGGAACGAGCGCCTCAGCCGGCGGCGCCGTGGCCGACGGCCGCGAGGGCGTCGACGAGCGTCTCGGCGCCGCCGACGTTGCCCGGCACGACGATCTGCGTCGTCGGGCCGGCCGCGCCGTCGAGGCTCCACACCGAGATGCCCGGCGCGATCTGGCCGCGGACGTGCGCGCGCTCGGCGCCGATCGCCGTGCGGGCCACCTCGGCGGACGTGATCCCGCCCTTCGACACGACCACGGCGAAGCCCGGCGCGAGCTCTCGGGCGGCGACCATGAGGGCCCGCATGACGCGCTCGCCGTGCTGCAGGGTGTCGTCGGCGGCGCGGCGTTGGCGCTCGGTGGAGAGGATCACCACGCGGGCGGTCTCGAGGCTCCTGCGCGCTTGGGCTGCGGCGGCGCGCCCGGCGGCCTCGGGTTCGCGGAGGGCGTCGTCGGTCGAGACCTCGACGGGCGTCACGCCGAGGTGCGCGACGAGGCGGTCGAGCTGCTCGGTCGCGGCACCCGTGTGCGACCCGCACACCACCAGGGCCGCAGGAGCCGCGGTCACGACCGGCCGCGGCAGGAAGCCGTCGCTCAGCCTGCCTGCGCACAGGGCGGCCAGCGTCGCGGCCGAGCGCACCACCACATGCACTCCCCGGCCGAGTGCCAGCTCGAGGCCCGCGTGGATCAGGCGCACGTCGTCGTCGGTCTCGGCGTCGGGCGCGACGACCTCGCCGGGAGCCGCCGCGGCCAGTGCGTCGGCGACGGCGGCTCCCGGTTCGCGATCGGAGTCTCGCAGCTCGGCGAGCGAGACGGTGAACGCCGCCCGCTCTCCCTTCTCGGCCACCCACTCGACGAGGTTCGACGAGTGGAAGCCGAAAACGGGGTCGCCGGCGAACTCGGTCTCGCCCGCGGGCACGTCGACGCCGTCGATCCGGACCCGGTGGACCCCGCCGATCGTGGTCCGGCCGCCCTGGGGGAAGGCCGGCACGAAGAGGATCCGGCCCGCGTCGCCGAGGAAGGCGTCGGACTCCGCGAACACGTGGCCGCGCAGCGTGGAGTCGCCCCGGAGCACGACGAGGACGGGTTCGGCGAGCTCCTGCGCCGCCTGATCGATCGCGGCGCGCAGGTCGGCGGCCAGCGCCCGGGCGGCCGACTCGTCGATCGCCCGCGAGTTCGTCTGCACGTAGACGGCGCGCTCGGCGCGGAGCACGTCGGCGATCGCCTCGGCCGACCAGTCGAGCAGGACGGTGACGTCGGTGGCCATCTGGGTTCCGGTCGGGTCGTCGTCGAGCACGACGGTGAGGCGCTGCTGGCTCATCCCTCCACGCTAGCCCGACTACTCGGCGACGATGCCCTCGCCGCCGACCGCGTCGGGCACCACGACCGAGCCGATCCGCACGAGCGACCCGTCGGCCCCCACCCGGAACTCGTCGAGCGTGCCGGTCGCACCGGTCTGCGCGTACACGTAGCGCCCGTCGGGCGTGGCCGCGGCGTCGACGGTTCCGGCGTCGGTCGCGGTCGTGGCCTGCACCGACACCTGGCCCGAGGCGGTCTCGGCGATGGTCGAGAGCGTGCCGCTGCCGGCGTTCGAGGCGTAGAAGCGCCCGTCGGCCTCGACGATCCAGCACGTCGCGGCCTGCCCCGTGAGGGTCTGCGAGACGGGCGTCACGGCACCCGACGGCTGCACGGCGAACGTGGCGACGGCGTTGGGGCCGGCCTCGGTCGCGACGATGCGGCCGCGCGCGTCGAAGGTGAAGCCGAACGGCACGGCGCCGGCGACCGTCGTCGTGACGGGCTTCGCCGAGAGGCCGAGGAGGCCGCGCACGCCGAACACCTCGAACGCGCTCGTGTTGCCCTTCGTGCTGACGACGAGGTGGCTGCCGTCGGGGGTGAACGACACCTGTGCCGGCGTCGTCGTGAACTCCGGCGTCGCGGCGGGGTCGAGCCCGAGAGCGCGGTGCGAGCCGGGCAGCGCGACCAGACGCCCGCCGAGATTCAGGTAGCCCTGCACCGATCCGCCGTCTCGGGCGTTGAGCACGAACACGTAGGCGCCCCGCGTGGCGATGCTCACGGGAAAGTCGCCGCCCGACGAGACGCTCGAGACGCGCGCGAGCCGGTCTCCGTCGACCCGGAACGACGTGACCGTGTCGCTGCCGGCGTTCACCGTGAGCAGGTCGCCCTCGCTGCGCGCGACGGCGCCCTCCGAGGCGGTGTGGTCGACGACCGAGCCGCCCAGCACGCCGCCGACGCCGCCGGTGGCGTAGCGGCCCGACTGGGTGAGCGTTCCGTCGGCGGCGCGGCGATAGGCCACCACGGCGTTGCCCACGGTGCTGTCGGTCTCGACGAACACGGCGCCGGACGACGAGCCGTGCGCACTGAACGAGGCGTGCGCGGCGACCGCCGAAGCCGACGGCGTCGCAGCCTGCGCGGCCGAACCGAACGCGCCGACCAGGGCGATCGAGGCGGCCGAGACGGCACCGATGCGGGTGAGTGCTCTCATGACATGCTCCTTAGAACTAATGGATATTGCCAAGATTTACCATTAGCGTCGAGACGACGACAGGGGCGCAGGAGCCCGGTAATCACTTCGTAAGAAAGGCGTCCCGATGGCGACGTTCCCCCCGCCCGCCCCCGGCGAGTCCGACTCGATCGCGCTCGCGCTCGTGAACACGCTCGTCGTGGGGGCGCGCGGTGCCGTCGACTTCGTGGCCGACGCGGCGGCGTGGCGCGAGTGGGCGACGGAGCACGCTCTGCCGGTCGGGGACTCGGATCCTGCGCCCGGGCCTCGGATCACCGACTTGCGAGCGGCCGTGCGCGCGGCGCTGGAAGCCGGGCCGTCGCGCCTGCCCCAGGAGGCGGTGCGGCGGATCAACGACGCCGCCGCGAGAGTGCCCGTCGTGCCCGCCCTCGTCGTGGCCGGCGTCGCCGACCCCGCGCTCGTCGACGGGCACGGCCACCGCACCCGACACGGCGATCCGCACGCCCCGGCGATCGCCCGCCTCGTCCCGCACCGCGCCGGCGCGCCCGGCGCCCGCGGTCGGGGCGCCGACGGGCGAGGCGCCGACGCGCGAGGCGCCCGCGCTCGGGTCGACGACGCCGCCGCAGCGCTCGCCCGCGACGCCATCGCCCTCCTCGCCTCGCCCGCAGCTCTGAGGGTGCGCGAGTGCGCCGCACCCGACTGCTCCCGGCTGTTCCGGCAGGATCACGCCCGACGCATCTGGTGCTCGACGGCCTGCGGCGACCGGGTGCGCGTCGCGCGGCACGCCGCCAGGTCGCGGGGCTAGGAGGCCGACGGCAGGCGGGTCGACTCCACCGCGAGCGACGGGCCGACGTGCACGAGCTCGCCGGGCTCCAGGCCGCGCCAGCCGGGCTCTCCGTCGAGGGGCTCACTGGCGACCACGAGGGAGGCCCGGTCGGCGAGTGCCGCGGATCCTGCCGCCAGCTGACTGCCCCGCACCCGGAGAGCGCCGCCCGACTCGCCGCCGGCGGGCCTCTCGAGCACGTAGAGCGTGTCGGTCGCGGGCAGGCGAAGCGCCCAGACGTCGGTCGGCGTCGTCAGGACGAAGTTCAGCGAGACGACGGGCAGGCGGCCGGTCATCCAGGCGACGGCGTCGGCGACGCCCGCCTCGACGTCGCCGCCCCGCGCCTCGATCGACGCGGTGACGAGCGCAAAGTACCGCTCGCTGTCGGTCTGACCGAGCACGAGGTCGAGCGCGGGCCGCCCGCCGACCGACAGCGAACGTAGATGCGCGTCCAGGGTCGCGAGGTCGCCTCCGCCGAGGGCGCCGTTGTGTGCGAAGAGCCTGCCCTGCTGCAGGAACGGGTGGGTGTTCTCGTCGGTCAGCCCGCCCGCCGTGGCATGCCGCACGTGCGCCACGAACGTCGTGCCCGTGAGGTCGTGGGCCGCCGTCGCGAAGTCGGAGTCCGACCAGGCCGGCCGCGGCGCCTTGTCGACGACGGCCTCGCCCGAGGGCGACCAGGTGCCGATGCCGAAGCCGTCCTGGTTGCGGTGGCTCTGCGATGAGAGGCTGTCGGGCGCGTCGAGCAGCCAGAACGTCGCGTCGGCGGGCTTGGTGCCGGCGTGCAGCCCGAAGAGACGGCACATGGCTCAGGAGCCGCTTCTCGCGTCGGCCACCCGCGCGATCGCCGTGTGGTCGAAGCTCCGCCCCTCGGCGGGGGTGAGCGACCGCGACGGCGGCCGGTCGTCGAGCTTCTCGAGCGCCCGTCGGAGATCGTCGAGCAGGAGGTCGGCCAGGTCGAGGCTGAGTCCGTGGCGGACGATGATGCGCTGGACGGCGGTCTGCTGCTGATCGGCGGGCAGCGTGTAGGCGGGGACGAGCCAGCCGCGGGTCCGGAGCTCCTCGGCGAGGTCGAAGAGCGTAAACGGCGACGTGTCGCCCTGCGGCATGGACCAGGTGACGGCCGGGATGCCGCGCCGCGCGCTGCCGTCGTGCACGATCGCGAACCGGCCGAGCGCGGCGATCTCGCGGGCGAGGTGCTTCGCGACCGCGTACGTCTCGGACTGCACCTTCGTGTAGCCCTCGCGCCCTAGCCGCACGAAGTCGTAGTACGACGCGATCACCTGGCCGCCCGGCCGTGAGAAGTTGAGGCCGAAGGTCGGCAGGCTGCCGCCGAGGTAGTTGACGTCGAAGACGAGCTCGTCGGGCAGGTCGGCGGCCTCGCGCCAGATCACCCAGCCGACGCCGATCGGCGCCAGGCCGGTCTTGTGCCCCGAGGCGTTGATCGACTTCACCCGCGGCAGCCGGAAGTCCCAGACGAGGTCGGACGCGCAGAACGGCGCCACGAACCCGCCCGAGGCGGCGTCGACGTGGATGTCGACGCTCTGACCCGTGCGCGCCTCGAGGTCGTCGAGGGCGGCGCTGATCGCCGCCACGTCTTCGAACAGGCCCGTGAAGGTCTGGCCGAGGGTGACCACGACCGCGATGGTGTTCTCGTCGATGCGCTCGAGCGCCTGCTCCGGCGTGAGCGTGAAGCCCTCGGGCATCGGCGCCTGGCGCAGCTCGACGTCGAAGTACCGCGCGAACTTCTCCCAGCAGACCTGGACGGGCCCGGAGACGATGTTCGGGGTGGGGGTGCCTGCTCCTGCGCCCTGGCCCGCCGATGCCCGACGGGCCTTCCAGCGCCACTTGGCGGCAAGCCCGGCTAGCATCGCGGCCTCGCTGGACCCCGTCGTCGAGGTGCCCCTGGTCGACGTCGGGTCGGGCGAGTGGAAGAGGTCGGCGAGCATGCGCACGCAGCGGGTCTCGAGCTCGGCGGTCTGCGGGTACTCGTCTTTGTCGACGATGTTCTTGTCGAGCGACTCGGCCATGAGGGCCCGCACCTCGGGTTCGACCCAGGTGGTGCAGAACGTCGCGAGGTTCATGCGGGCGACGCCGTCGAGCATCAGCTCGTCGTGCACCAGCTGGTAGGTGTCGCGGGGTTCCTGCTCGTGGAGCGGGAAGCGGGTCTTCGGCGAGCGCCGCGTGAGCGGGCTGCCCGAGAAGGTGTCGTCGAGAGCATCGTCGGTCATGCTGCTGATCCTGCTCGCCGATGCCTTCGTGCGGCTGACAGCGCTTCACTCGCGCGTGTTGCGGCCTCGCACTGAGGCGCTATATCGTATAGGAAAGACGATCAGCCGATCGCCGAGCACGACAATGGAGTCCCATGCCTCCCACTCTCATCGACCTCTCGATGCCGATCGTCGACCACTGGCGCTTCTCGGTCTCGTTCGCGCACAAGCACGCCGTCGCCGAGGGCCAGCCATTCACGTCGACCACGCTCGACATCGCCGCGCACGCCTTCACGCACGTCGACGCGCCCAGCCACCTCGACGACGCGCTCCCGCCGCTCGGCGAGGTCGACCTCTCTCGTCTCGCGGGCGACGCGGTCGTGATCGACCTCTCCGGCCTCGGCGACGACACCGAGATCACGGCCGAGCACCTCGAGGGCGCAGGAGCAGCGGTCACCGCCGGCGACATCGCGCTCCTCCGCACCGACCACGAGCTCCGCCACCCGACCACGTCGCCCGACTACTGGCTGCGCTCCCCCTACGTCTCGGCCTCCGCCGCCACCTGGCTGCAGGAGCGCGGAGTCTCGGCCGCCGGATTCGACTTCCCGCAGGATCGTGCGACGCGCGCCCCCTACGACCCGCACTTCGAGCGACACCCGCGGGGTCACGCCGACGACTGGGCGTGCCACTCGATCCTGCTGGCCTCGGGCACGCCGCTCATCGAGTACCTCACGAACCTCTGGTCGCTCCCGGCCGAACGGGTGCCGTTCTACGCGCTGCCGCTCAACGTGCCGGGCAGCGACGGGGCGCCCGTGCGGGCTTTCGCGACCCTCCCCTAGCCCTTCACTCATCCCACCGTCGACAGGACACACCGCAGTGACTACCGCACCCTCCGTTCGCCCGCCGCTCGGGCGCCGCTGGATCCTCCTCATCCCCGTGGCCAGCGTCATGTACCTCCTCGCCTACTTCGACCGCACGAACCTCTCGTTCGTGCTGCCGCAGATGGACGACGACCTCCACCTCACCGCGACCGACAAGGGTCTCGTGTCGGGCATCTTCTTCATCGGCTACTTCTTCACGCAGGTGCCGGCGGCGATCATCGCGCAGAAGTGGAGCGCGAAGTACGTGGTCCTGATCCTGATGGTCTTCTGGGGTCTCTGCGCCGTCTGGACGGGCCTCGTGCACAACACGGGCGAGCTGTTCACGGCGCGATTCTTTCTCGGGGTGTTCGAGGGCGGGGTGCAGCCGGCGACCCTGATCCTGCTGTCGCGGTGGTTCCCGCAGAAGGAGCGCGCTCGCGCCTCGGGCCTGTGGCTGCTCGCCATTCCGCTCGCGCCGATCATCGCGGCGCCGATCACGGGCACGCTGCTGTCGTCGTTCGACTGGCGCGGCGTCATGATACTCGAGGGGCTGCCGCCGCTCGTCTGGGCGATCGTGTGGTTCTTCGTGATCGCCGACACCCCGCGCCGGGCCCGCTGGGCATCCGCTCGCGAGGCGGCCGACATCGAGACGGCCATCGCGGCCGACGAGGTCATCAAGACCGAGTCGATCACCACGTCGACCCGCTACCGCGACGTCGTGAAGAACCCGATCGTCATCGCGCTCGTCGCCGCCTGGTTCCTCTACAACGCCGGGTTCTACGGCTTCACGCTGTGGCTGCCGCAGGTGCTCAGTGACATGACCGGCGGGTCGACCGAGCTCGTCGGGTTCCTCACGGCGATCCCGTACGTCTTCGGACTCGCCGCGATGGTGGTCATCTCGACGCGCACCGACCGCCTGGGCTCGCGCCGCACGACCGTGCTCGTGCCGCTCTCGGTTGCTGCGGTCGCGCTCGTCGTCGGGCAGTTCGTCGGCGGCGGAGTGCCCGAGTACGTCCTGCTCTGCGTCGTCGCCGCGGGCCTCTACGTGCACGGGGCGTTCTTCGCGCTGCCGCCGCTGCTGCTGCGCACCGAGGTGCTCGCGGTCGGTCTCGGCCTCATCGGCGGCATCGGCAACCTCGGCGGGTTCCTCGGGCCGTACATCGTCGGCTGGCTCGACGACGTGACGGGCTCGACCGCGCTCGGCTTCGTGCTGCTCGGGGCGGCGATCGCCGGCTGCGGGGTACTGCTCGCCGCCGTGACGCCTCGGCGGCCGCGGCTGGCCGTCGCCGCGCCGGAGGCTGCGGCGCGCGTCGACGCGTAGTCCCGGCGCCGCCCTGCGACAAAACGCGACACCTGCTACGCCCCCGTGTGTCGCAGGTGTCGCATTTTGTCGCGCCGGCTCGCCGCGGAGGGGGTGGGGTGGAAGGCGAGCTCAGCGGGGCGGGAGGGCGCGCAGCAGCACCTCGAGCACGTGCTCGTACGGGTGCCCGGTCGCGCGGGTCATGCCGAGCTCGCAGGTGCGGTTGCATGAGGCGTAGGCGTCGAACGCTCCCCCGTCGAGTGCGGCGGCGACCACTCCGGCGGCCTCCCGCGCCGTGGCCGACGCCGTGAGCTCGGGGTGCAGCATGCCGCGGTCGCCGGCGAAGGCGCAGCAGCCCCAGTCGTCGGGCACGACGACCTCGCGCGCCGCGACGCCGGCCACGCGCAGCAGGGCGTCGTTCGACCCGAGGCGCGTCGACGAGCACGTCGGGTGCAGGGCGAGCCGGCCGAGAGGCGCTGGCACCGGCACGAGCCCCGCGGAGCGCAGCCGTGGCAGCACCACCTCGTCGACGAACGTCACCGCGTCGACCACGCGCAGCCCGGGGTACGCGGCGGCGGCGGCCACGAGACCCTCGAGTCCCTCGGTGCACGAGGCCGCATCGCAGACGACCGGGAGGCGGCCGTGGTCGGACGACTCCCACAGGGCCGGGAGGACGGTCGCCGCCATGGTCTCGGATCCTGCGCCCATGCCCTTCGACTTCCACGGCGTCGAGCAGCAGAAGGCGCCGATGCCCTGCGGCACGCGCAGCGCCACGCCCGCCCGGTCGCAGAGGGCCTGCAGGGCGCCCGACGCTCCCGGGCCGTCGGCCGCGGGCCCGAACAGCGTCTGGATGCACGCGGGGAAGAACACGGCCGCAGGATCGCGGGAGGTCTGCCCGTGCCTCACGCCTCCGCCCGCCGGCAGGTCGCGCGCCCACAGCGGCACCGTGTCGTCGCCCAGAAGCCCGCGGGCCAGCTGCGACGCCCCGGTGACGAGCGGAGCCGGCAGGTGCGCGGCCGCGGTGAGCGCCGCCGACCCGGCGCGCGTCGCTGCGCCCCAGTGCTTCGCCGCGCCGGCCCACGCCGCCCGCTCGAGGGGGGTCGTCTGCGTCGCCCGCAGGCGTTTCACGAGCTTGCCGGTGTCGATGAGCACCGGGCACGCCGTCTGGCACATGCCGTCGGCGGCGCAGGTGTCGAGTCCGTCGTAGTCGTAGTCGGCGTCGAGCTCGGCGACGAGGGCGGTGTCTCCGGCGGCGAGCGCGCGGGCACGCTCGCGACGGAGCACGATGCGCTGCCGCGGGGTGCGGGTGAGGTCTTTCGAGGGGCAGACGGGCTCGCAGTAGCCGCACTCGACGCAGGAGTCGGCCTCGACCTCGATCGGCGGCGACGTCTTGAGGGGCACGGTGGCGGCACGGTGCGCACCATGCCGCTCGGCGGCGTCCACGTCGGCGGTCGCGCCCGCGCCAGGCCACACGTCCCCGGCCGGCAGCACCACGCCGGGGTTCAGCACGCCCTCGGGGTCGAGCAGCCGCTTCACCCCGAGCATCACCTCGTAGAGCTCGTCGCCGTACTGCAGCCGCACGTACGGCGCCATGATGCGCCCCGTGCCGTGCTCCGCCTTGAGCGTGCCGCCGGCGGCCAGCACGAGCGCCACCATCTCCTCGGTGAAGGCGTCGTAGCGGGCGAGCGAGGCCTGGTCGTCGAAGTGCTCGGTGAGCATGAAGTGGATGTTGCCGTCTTTCGCGTGCCCGAAGATCACGGCGTCGTCGTAGCCGTGCTCGGCGAACAGCCCGACGAGACGCTCGCAGACGTCGGCGAGGCTCGCGACCGGCACGGCGACGTCCTCCAGCAGCGCTGTCGTGCCCGAGGGGCGAGCGCCCGCGACGGTCGCGTAGAGGTCTTTGCGGATGTGCCACAGGGCCGCGCGTGCGGCCGCATCGGTCGTGAACGCGGCGGGCTGCGCGAGCGGCAGCGCGGTCAGCAAGCCGGAGGCCACCTCGAGTCGCGACCTCAGCCCAGCCGCCGTGGTCTCCTGGTACTCCACGAGCAGCGCCGCATGACCGTCCACGGCGAGATCGCGCAGCGACGCATCGGCGCCGGCGTCGCGCTGGGCCACCCGCAGGCTGGTGGCGTCGAGCAGCTCGATCGCGGCGGCTCCCGAGTCGACGAGCACCGGCAGGGCGTCGGTGGCGTCGCGGAGCGATGAGAAGTACAGCATCGCCGTCGCCAGGTGCGCCCGCACCGGCAGCGTCCGGAGCACGGCCGACGCGACGAACGCGAGCGTCCCCTCGCTGCCGACGACGAGGTGGGCCAGCATCTCGGCGGGCGAGGCGAAGTCCGTCAGAGCGTTCAGCCCGTACCCCATGGTGTTCTTGAGCGAGTGGTGGCGGGCGACGGAGGCGACCAGCGTCGGCTCCTGCATCACCCGCCCGCGCAGCGCGAGCAGACCGTCGTGGACGTCGGGGCGCGCCGCCCGCAGACGTGCGTCGGCGTCGGGCAGCGACGTGTCGACGACCGTGCCGTCGGCGAGCACGACCACGATCGTGTCGAGCGTCGCGTAGGTGTTCGCCGTGGTGCCGCACGTCATCCCGCTCGAGTTGTTCGCGATCACCCCGCCCAGCGTGCAGGCCGCTTCGGACGCAGGATCAGGCCCGAGACGCCGCCGCGCCCCCGCCAGCCGGGCATTCACCTGCCGCACGGTCGCACCGGGCTCGACCCGCACCCTGGCGGCGTCGGGGCCCAGAGGCTCGATGCCGCGGAAGTGGCGGCGAGTGTCGATCAGCACCCCCGGCGCCTGCGCCTGGCCCGACAGGCTCGTCCCGCCCGAGCGGAACGTGACCCCGGCACCGCGTGCCCGAGCCGCCGCCACGACCGCCCCGACCTCCGCTGCCGTGCGCGGCGTGACGACGACCTGCGGCGTGACGAGGTAGTGCGACGCGTCGTGCGCGAGGGCGAGGCGGTCCGACGGCCGCGAGCTCACGGCTCCGGGCGCCGCCTGCTCGAGGGCCGCGACGAGCGCAGGATCCGAGACCCCGATCGTGGTGAACGCCTTCCCGCCGGAGCCGACCGCGCTCGTGCGACGCCCGTCAGTGCGACTCACGCGCCACCGCGTCTCCGCTCGACCCCACGAGGAAGTCGAGGTCGGCGCCCGTGTCGGCCTGCGTCACGTGGTCGACGTAGAGCCGCTCCCAGCCGCGGCGCGGCTTCGCGAACCCGTCGAGCGTGGCCTGGTTCGGCTCGCGCGCGTCGAGCTCGTCCTGCGGCACGTCGACGTCGAGGCGGCGCCGGTGCACGTCGAGCGTGATCCAGTCGCCGGTCCGCACGCGCGCGAGGGGCCCGCCGGCGGCGGCCTCCGGGGCGACGTGCAGGATCACGGTGCCGTACGCCGTCCCGCTCATCCGGCCGTCGCAGATGCGCACCATGTCGCGCACGCCCTGCTCGAGCAGCTTCTTCGGCAGCGGCATGTTCGACACCTCGGGCATGCCGGGGTACCCGCGAGGGCCGCAGCCTCGAAGCACCAGCACGGAGTCGGCGTCGACGTCGAGGTCGGGGTCGTCGATGCGGGCGCGGAAGTCCTCGATCGAGTCGAAGACGATGGCCCGGCCCCGGTGCTTCAGCAGGTGGATCGACGCGGCGGCGGGCTTGATGATCGCGCCGTCCGGGGCCAGGTTGCCGCGCAGAACGGCGATCCCGGCGTCGGGCTGCAGGGGCTCTTCTCTATGCGCGATGACCGAGGCGTCCCACACGGTCGCCTCGTTCAGGTGGTCGACGAGGGGCCGGCCGGAGACCGTGATGGCCGTGGGGTCGAGCAGATCCTGCACCTCGCGGAGGACCGCCTGCAGGCCGCCCGCGCGGAAGAGGTCTTCCATGAGGAAGGTGCCCGCCGGCTGGAGGTTGACCAGCAGCGGGACGCCGGAGCCGATGCGGTCGAAGTCGGCGAGCGTCAGGTCGATGCCGAGGCGGCCGGCGATCGCGAGCAGATGCACGACCGCGTTCGTGGAGCCGCCGATCGCGGCCAGGGTGACGATCGCGTTGTGGAACGACGCCTTCGTGAGCAGACGCGACGGGCGCAGGTCGCGCTCGACGAGGTCGACGATCAGCCGTCCCGACTCGTGCGACATCTCGAGCAGGCGGCTGTCAGGAGCAGGGGTCCCGGCGAGCCCAGGAAGCACCGTCCCGAGCGCCTCGGCCAGCAACCCCATCGTCGACGCCGTGCCCATGGTGTTGCAGTGGCCCCGCGACCGGATCATCGACGACTCGCTGCGGTGGAACTGCTCGTTCGTGAGGGTGCCGGCCCGGACCTCCTCGCTGAGCCGCCACACGTCGGTGCCGCAGCCGAGCGCCTCGCCGCGGAAGGTGCCGGTGAGCATCGGGCCGCCGGGGATCACGAGGGCCGGCAGGTCGACCGAGGCCGCGGCCATGAGCAGCGACGGGATCGTCTTGTCGCACCCGCCGAGGAGCACGACGCCGTCGATCGGGTTCGCGCGGAGCATCTCCTCGGTGCTCATCGCGGCCATGTTGCGCCAGAGCATCGCCGTCGGGCGCACGTTCGTCTCGCCGAGCGAGACGACGGGGAGCTCGAGCGGCACTCCCCCGGCCGCCCAGATTCCCTCCTTCACCGACCGCGCCACCTCGGTGAGGTGCGCGTTGCACGGCGTGAGGTCGCTCGCGGTGTTCGCGATGGCGATGTGCGGCCGGCCGTCGAAGGCGTCGGCGGGCAGCCCGCGGCGCATCCATGCGCGGTGGATGTACGCGTTGCGGTCGTCGCCGCCGTACCACTGAGAGCTCCGATGCTCCATTGCAGTCCGTTCTCGGTGCCGCGTGTTCCATTTATTGGAACTCACAACCGCGGGTTGGAAATCTTCTTCACTGTAGCCATACTCGTGGCATGACAACAACGGAGTTCGAAGGGCTGGTCGCCGTCGTGACGGGCGGGGCGAGTGGCATCGGCGCCACCACCGCCAGCCTCCTCCTGTCACGCGGGGCCCGCGTCGCCGTGCTCGATCGCGCGATCTCGGGGGCGCCCGACGGCGTGCTGGCGATCGAGTGCGACATCACCGATTCGTCGGCCGTCGACACGGCGATCGAGCGGGTGGCGCAGGAGCTCGGGGGCATCGACGTCCTCATCAACAACGCGGGAATCGGCGCCGCGGGCGACGTCTCCGAGAACCCCGACGACGAGTGGCATCGCGTGCTCGACGTGAACGTGGTGGCGATGGCCCGCGTGACGCGGGCCGCGCTCCCCCACCTGCGCCGGTCGGCCCACGCCTCGGTGGTGAACACCTGCTCGTCGGTCGCGTTCGTCGGCGTCGTGCAGCGCGCCCTCTACGCCGCGTCGAAGGGCGCCGTCGCCGCGCTGACGCTCGCGATGGCCGCCGACCACGTGCACGAGGGCATCCGCGTGAACGCCGTCGCACCAGGCACCGCCGACACCCCGTGGGTCGGCCGCCTGCTCGACGCCGCGCCCGATCCGTCTGCCGCGGCAGCGGCGCTTCGCGCGCGGCAGCCGCTCGGCCGTCTTGTCTCAGCCGACGAGGTCGCCTACGCCATCGCTTCGCTCGCCTCGCCGGTCGCCGCGTCGACGACCGGCTCGATCCTCCGCGTCGACGGCGGCATGACGTCGCTGCGGGTGTGAGCGCCGTGGCTGCTCCGACGACCGTCACGGCGACCGGCGCCGCCGCCACCGGCGCCGCCTCGGCCGAGCCCGACCGCGTCGTCGGCGCCGACCGCGTGCTGGCGGTGCTCGTCGAGCTGGCCAAGCACACCCAGGGCGCGAGCCTCGACGAGCTCGTCACGGTCATCCGGGCACCGAAGCCGACGGTGCACCGCGCCCTCGCGTCGCTGCGGCGCGCGGGCCTCGCGGCGCAGGACGGCCACGGCCACTACATCCTCGGCGACGAGTTCCTGCGCCTGGCCTTCGCGCACGCCGAGGGGCGGCCCGACCACGTGCGGGTCACCGGGATCCTGGAGCGCCTCGCCCACCGCTACGGCGAGACGGCGCACTACGCCGTCCTCGACGGGCGCTGGGTGGTGTACCGGTCGAAGGTCGACCCGCTGGTCGGCGCCGTGAAGCTCTCGTCGACCGTGGGCGGGCGCAACCCCGCGCACTCGACGGCCGTCGGCAAGCTCCTGCTGTCGTACGAGCTGCCGACCCTCGACGCCGTGCGCGACTGGATCGGCGACGAGCCGCTCGAGGCGCGGACGGAGACGACGGCCGCGACACCCGAGGCCCTTCACGACCAGCTCGAGCTCATCCGCGAGCGCGGCTACTCGATCGACGATCAAGAGAACGAGGCCGGCGTGAACTGCCTCGCGCTGCCGGCCTTCCTCGCGTCGCCGACTGTCCCCACGGGCGGCATCAGCATCTCGGGGCTCGCCTACCGCATGCCGATCGGGGACCTCGTGCGCGATCTCAGCGCGATCCGAGCGATCGTGTCGGGAGCGGACTGACTCGGATCCTGCGCCCTCCAGCCACCCCACCCCAGAAGGAGAACCATGAAGCTCATGCGCCTCGGCGAACCCGGCCACGAGAGGCCGGTCGTGCGCGTCGACGTCGACCACTACGTCGATGTCGGCGACGTCGTGCCCGACTTCGACGAGGCGTTCTTCGGCTCGGGCGGCCTCGCCACGCTTCCGGCGCTCGTGGCGTCGAAGCAGGCGGCAGGAGCAGCGACCCCGTTCACCGACGAACGCGTCGGCGCTCCGATCGCCCGCCCGCACCAGATCCTCTGCATCGGCCTCAACTACTCCGACCACGCGAAAGAGACCGGGCAGGCGGTGCCGAGCGAGCCGATCCTGTTCACGAAGTCGCCGAACACCCTCGTCGGCCCGAACGACGACGTGCGGATCCCCCGCGGGTCGACGAAGCCCGATTGGGAGGTCGAGCTCGGCATCGTCATCGGCCGCCGCACCTCGTACCTCGACTCGGTCGACGAGGCCCGCGACGCCATCGCCGGATTCACCGTCGTCAACGACGTCTCCGAGCGCGCGTTCCAGATGGAGCGCGGCGGGCAGTGGTCGAAGGGCAAGTCGGCCGAGACGTTCAACCCGACCGGGCCGTGGCTCGTCACGCCCGACGAGATCTCCGACGTCGGCGACCTCGGAATGTGGCTCGACGTCAACGGCGTGCGGCGGCAGGACGGCTCGACGTCGACGATGATCTTCGACCCCTACTTCATCGTGCACCACCTGTCGCAGTTCATGGTGCTCGAGCCCGGCGACCTCATCGACACCGGCACTCCTCCCGGCGTCGGCATGGGCTTCGACCCGCAGATCTGGCTGCAGCCGGGCGACGTGATGGAGCTCGGCATCGACGGGCTGGGGTCGCAGCGCCAGACCGTCGTCGGGCCGCGGTAGGCCGTGCGCGCGTTCGTCGTCACCGGGCCGGGGAGGTATGCGGTCGAGGAGGTGCCCGATCCTGCGCCCTCGGAGGGCCAGGTGGTCGTCGATGTCGAACGGGTCGGGGTGTGCGGCACCGACGCCGAGTTCTTCTCGGGCGAGATGGCGTACCTGCACCAGGGGCACGCGGCGTACCCGCTGCGGCTCGGGCACGAGTGGTGCGGCACGATCTCGGCCGTCGGCCCGGGCGTCTCTCCGGCGCTCGTCGGCACGCGGACGACCGGCGACACGATGCTCGGCTGCGGCCACTGTCGCCGATGCCTCTCGGGGCGCCAGCACCTCTGCGACGACCGGTACGAGATCGGGATCCGCGGCGGCTGGCCCGGAGCCCTCGCCTCGCAGCTCGTGGTGCCGGCGTCGTCGCTGCACGCGCTGCCCTCGTCGGTCGACTCGGTCGCAGGGGCGCTCGTCGAGCCCGGCGGCAACGCACTGCGGGCCGTGCGCGGTGCGGCGCTGTCGAAAGGGTCACGCGTGCTCGTGCTCGGGCCGGGCACCATCGGCCTGCTCTGCGCGCTCTTCGCTCAGGCGGCAGGAGCCGCGGTACAGCTCGCCGGGGTCACGCCAGGCTCGCTCGCCTTCGCCCGCTCCCTGGAGTTCGACACCGTGTCGCTGGCCGACGGGTCCGCGGCGCCGGCCGATGCCGGTCTCCCGGCAGGAGCGGACTCGCCGCCCGCCGGCCCGTTCGACGCCGTCATCGACGCGTCGAACGGCGCCTCGTCTCCCGCCCTCGCCGTCGACCTGGTCGAGCCGGGCGGCCGCGTCGTCTTCATCGGGCTGTCGGGCGCGCCGTCGCTCGTCGACTCGCGCGACCTCGCCCTGAAAGACGTGACCGCGGTCGGAGTGCTCAGCGCCTCGGGCGGACTCGCCGGGGCGATCGAGGCGTACGCGTCGGGCGTCGTCGACCCTCGGCCTCTCGTCGCCGCCACCGTGTCGCTCGACGGGGTCGGACCCGTGCTCGCCGGCTCACGCCCCGCCGGCGCCGGGCCCGGGCCGAAGCTCCACGTCGACCCGCGGCTCCCCTAGCCCCTCACTCTCCCCCTCTGCGACAAAACGCGACACCTGCGACACATCGGGGCGTCGCAGGTGTCGCGTTTTGTCGCCCGGGGCTCGAAGAGACGGGCTCGGGGGACGGAGGCGTCGGAGGCTCGCTACGCCGCGGGCGGGGCGGGCATGCTCGCGATGAGCGCAGGGATCAGCCCCGGGAATCTCTCATCGAGCTCCTGCCGCCGCAGCTGGATCGCATGGTTGCGCCCGTCGACGAGCGTGCGCGTGACGCCGGCCTCGCGCAGGATCTTGAAGTGGTGCGACATGGTCGACTTCGTGATGTCGACGCCCCACCCGTCGAGCGTCTTCGCCTTCGGCTCGCCGTCGGCCAGCACGCCGACGATGTGCAGGCGGATCGGATCGGCCACGGCTCGCAGGATCTCGACCATCGTCACGTCGGCCATGTCGGGGACGGGGTAGTCGGACATGCGACTCCTTCGAAAAACAGTTCGACAACTATCGAACTACGGCGTACTCTGATCGTATGACGGTTATCGAACAATCGTACGCCTCACGCATCGTGACGGCACGCCTCGGCATCCTCGCCGGCGCCCTCTTCGTCGTCGGCACCAACGCGTTCGTCATCGCCGGTCTCCTCCCCCAGATCGCCCGCGGGCTCGGCACGACAGAGACCAGCGTCGGCTACACGATCACGCTGTACTCGATCATCGTGGCCGTCGTCTCGCCGGCCCTCTCGGTCGGGCTCGCGCGCATCGACCGCACGCACCTCATGACGGCCGGGCTCGCCGTCATCGCGGTCGGCACCGCCGTGACCGCGGTGAGCACCAGCCTCGGGATGTTCGAGGTCGGCCGCGTCCTCGCCGCGATCGGCGGTGCCGCGCTGGTCCCCGCGGCCACCGCGGCCGCGCCCACGCTCCTTCCGGCCGACCAGCGGGGTCGAGCACTGGCGATCGCCGCCCTCGGCTTCACGTTCGCGACCGCACTCGGCTCACCGGTCGGGACGGCGCTGGCCGGCGTCGGTGGATGGCGTCTGCCGCTCGGCGCTCTCGCGATCCTGGGTGCCCTGCTCGCGGTCGCGATCGGCGTTCTCGTGCGAGACGTGCCCCTCGGTGCGGCGATCGGCCTGCGGGCTCGGCTGGCGACGCTTCGAGGCGGCGCGATGGTGCTGACGCTCGTGTCGGC
Organism: Frondihabitans australicus; assembly: GCF_003634555.1. Taxonomy (NCBI): domain Bacteria; kingdom Bacillati; phylum Actinomycetota; class Actinomycetes; order Micrococcales; family Microbacteriaceae; genus Frondihabitans; species Frondihabitans australicus. Next base: position 643,076 of record NZ_RBKS01000001.1, on the reverse strand, counting down.
GCTGCTCCTGACCGCCGGGTTCAACATCGTCTACATCTTCGTGAGCCCGGTCACGGCGGCGTCGACGTCGGGGTCGTCGGGGCTTCTCGCCATCCTGCTGCTGCTCTTCGGTCTCGGAGGCGTCGTGGGCACGAACCTGTCGGGGCGGCTGACCGACCGGCTCGGCTCTCGCGCCATGGTCGCGATCGGGCTCGGCGGCGAGGTCGTCGTGCTGGGCCTGGTGCCCGTGCTGGCAGGGTCGTACGCGCTCCTCGCCGTGGCGTTCTTCGTCTGGGGCGTGCTCGCGTTCGGCGCCGTCGTGCCGGTGCAACACCGCCTCGTGAGCATCGACCCGGCCACCGCCGGCATCGCCCTGTCGTGGTATTCGACCGCGATGTACGTCGGGATCGCCCTCGCGCCCGTCCTGGGCGGCTTCGAGCTCGCAGGATCGGGAGCGTCGATCGCCATCCCGCTCACCGGCGCGGCCCTCGCCCTCGTGGCCCTCGTCGCGTTCGCCGTCGGCTCCGCGCGGCGTCGCCCGCGCCCGCACACCTCCTAGCGCCTCCCGAAAACGACTCTGCGCACGCGAAATCGGGTGCGCGGAGTCGTTTTCGGGAGGCCCTGGCCGGAGACCACTCCTCCGCGACAAAACGCGACAATCGCGACGCCCGGAGACGTCGCGATTGTCGCGTTTTGTCGCAAGAGGGGGGCTAGGCGCGCGACTTCACGTTCTGCGTGTAGATCGCGCCCGTGGTGACGTCCTCCTCGAGCTTCTCGAGCGTGCGGCCGCGCGTCTCGGGGACGGCGCGCCACACGAACAGCAGCGCGAGGGCGTTGACGACGGCGAAGCCGAAGAACGTGCCCGTGATGCCGAACGCGCTGATGATCGTCGGGAAGTACAGGCCGAGGAAGGCGTTCGCGATCCAGAGGCAGAACACCGACACGCCGATGCCGAAGCCGCGCATCTTCAGCGGGAAGATCTCCGACAGCGTCACCCAGGTGGCGACGTTGAGGAAGGTCTGCATCGAGCCGACGAACGCGATGATGAGCACGAGCAGCACCCACGGGCGGGCCGGGTTGCCGACGGGCAGCGCGACCGAGCCGATGCCGATGAGCAGGTGGCAGATCGTCGTCAGCGTGAAGCCGAGGATGAACGTGAGGCGGCGCGAGAAGTGGTCCATCATCCGCAGCGCGATGATGGCGCCGATCACCGCGACGATGCCGGGGCCGATGTTGACGATGAGCGCGACCTGCGCGCCGAAGCCGGCCTCGCGGAGCACCGACTGGCCGTAGTACATGACCGCGTTGATTCCGGTGAGCTGCTGGGCGACGCCGAGGCCGATGCCGACGAGCAGGATCCGGATCAGCCACTTGTTGCGCAGGATCGACCCGAGGTCCATCTTCACGACGTTCTTGTCTTCCGTCGTGACGCGCTCGACGTCCTTGAGCTCGGCCTCGGCGCGCTCCTTCGTGCGGAGCGTCGACAGCACCTCGAGCGCCTCGGCGTCGCGGCCCTTCGAGACGAGCCAGCGCGGCGACTCGGGCATGCGGATCATGCCGATGAACAGCGCGATCGCCGGCAGGGCCTCGACGGCCAGCATGATGCGCCACACGCCGTGGCCCTCGCCGCCGGCGATGATGGCGATGGCGGCATTGATGCAGAAGGCCAGGAGCTGGCCGAGCACGATCGCGAACTCGTTGCGGCCCGCGATCGATCCTCGGATCTCGTACGGAGCGAGTTCGGCAAGGAAGACCGGGACGATCGTCGACGCTGCGCCGACGGCGAGGCCGAGAACGATGCGGCCGGCGAGCATGACGCCGAACGTCGGCGCGATGACGCAGAGGATCGCGCCGATGAAGAACAGCACCGCCATGAGCATGATCGACTTGCGTCGACCCCAGGCGTCCGACAGGCGACCGCCGGTGATGGCGCCGACCGCGGCGCCGAAGAGGAGTCCTGAGGTGACGCCGCCCTCAGAGAGCGCCGTCAGGTGCAGCTCCTGCACCATCGGGCTGAGCGCGCCGTTGATGACGCTGGTGTCGTAGCCGAAGAGGAGGCCGCCGAAGGTGGCGACGAGCGCGACCATTCCGAGGCGCTTGCTGTGGGGCCCTGTGGTGAGGGGCGGCAGCGAGATCGCGCCGCCCGTGGCTGTGTCCGACGTACCAGTCGTTGTCGACACGGGAACTCCTTTGTTCTGACATTAGGACACGTGAACCCTACCCCTATGTCCTGTCATTTGCGCAAGCCATTCTTCCACTTTTCGGAATGGAGCGCTCCGACGGCGGACACGCTGCGTCGAGGGCGCGGCGCCGTCGGGATACGCTCGTGGCATGCCATCGACCGCCGACGCCTCGCGAGCTCTCGCCAGCGCTCGTGCTCCTCGGCGCGACGCCGTGCGCAACGAGCAGCGGGTCATCGAGGCCGCTCGCGCAGCCTTCGCCGAACGCGGCCCCGATGCCAGCATGGAAGAGATCGCGGCTCGCGCGGGAGTCGGCGTCGGCACGATCTACCGACGTTTCGCGGGCAAGGACGCCCTGCTCGACGCCATCGCCGAGCAGCTCTCCGCCGAACTCGACGCGGCCGCCGACGCCGCCCTCGACGACGGCGACGCGGAACGCGGGCTGCTCACCTTTCTCGACTACGTCGGCCGATTCACCTCCGAGAAGCGGCTCTATTCGGCCGCGCTGCTCGACCGCCTCGGCGAGCGAACCGATCGTCCGGTGACGAACGCCAAGGTCGAGCAGCTCACGGTCAACGCGGTGGCCGCAGGCGTGCTCTCATCCGACGTGACAGGCGCCGACATCAAGGCGCTACTCGTGGCTCTGCGAGGAGTGATGGAGGCCCTGCCCGAGGCCGACGACGAGCGCTGGCGCCGGTTCGTCAGAGTGCACATCGACGGGCTTCGACCATCGGGAGGCACGCCGCTCGCCTCCTGAGTCCGCTTCTTCATGGTCTTATGCGGAATCCATCTTCCGCTTAAGCGTAGTATCGGAATCGTCATTCCGCTTCGTGCGGACGATTTCGAGAGGACCCCCATGCGAACGACCACCGGCTGGCAGAGCAACAGTGCGAGCGACCGACCCACCGATCTGGAGCGCACCGCCTTCGAGCGCCGCGACCTCCGCGACGACGACATCGCCGTGCGAGTCGACTTCTGCGGCGTCTGCCACAGCGACCTCCACCGCATCCAGGGAATGCTCGGCGAGGGCGACATCGTGCCCGGGCACGAGGCGACCGGCGTCGTCACCGCCGTCGGACCGGCCGTGACCGACCTCGTCATGGGCGATCGAGTCGCGATCGGCACGATCGTCGACTCGTGCGGTGAGTGCGCGATGTGCCTCGCCGGCCAGGAGAACTACTGCTGGCAGGGGCCCGTCACCACCTACGGCGGCACCGACCGCGTCGACGGCACGAAGACGCAGGGCCTCTACAGCCGCGAGTACGTGCTGAAGTCGACCTTCGCCTACCGCCTGCCCGACGGCCTCGACGCGGCCGCGGCCGCACCCCTGATGTGCGCCGGCATCTCGGTCTGGGAGCCCCTCGTCGCCTCCGGCATCGGCCCGGGCAGCCGCGTCGCGGTCGCCGGGCTCGGCGGCCTCGGTCACCTCGCCGTCAAGCTCGCCGCGGCTCTCGGCGCCGAGGTCACGGTGCTGAGCCGCGGCACGGCGAAGACCGACGACGCGATCAGCCTCGGCGCCACCGCCCTGCTCGACACGACCGACGAGCAGGCGGTGCAGGATGCCCGTGGTCGCTTCGATCTCGTCATCGACACGATCTCGGCCGAGCACGCCCTCGAGCCCCTGCTGGGCATGCTCGGTCTCGACGGCTCGTTCTGCATGCTCGGCAATCCGCTGATGACCCCGCCGCGCTTCTTCGCCTTCCTCCCGGGCCGCAAGCGCGTGTTCGCGTCAGGCACCGGCGGCCGGCTGCACACGGCCGAGCTGCTCGCGTTCTGCGCCGAGCACGGCATCACGGCCGACGTCGAGGTGCTGCCGTCCGCTCGCGTCTCGGAGGCACTGGACCGCCTGGAGCGCGGCGACGTGCGGTACCGATTCGTGCTCGACCTGGCCGACCTTGACGCGTAGCCGGTGCGGCGGGCGGTCAGCGCGACACGGTCGGCGTAGCCGCCGTGTCGCGCGCGACCTCCTCGAGCGGGTCGGCGTTCATCCTGCGCCGGGCCGTCGCCGCCGCCACGGCGAAGGTGGCGAGCGCGGCGACGCCTCCGATGAGGATGGGGACGCGGGCTCCTGCGACATCGGCCACCCATCCGAGCAGCGGCCCGCCGATCGGTGTGGTGCCGATCTGCAGTACCGTCTGCACGGCGATCACGCGACCCGCCATCGACGGCTCGGCGCGCAGCTGCGCCATCGCCGTGGTGGCGGTCATGTACGAGATCGACACGGCTCCGACGGCGGCCGCGACGAGGTACGCGACCGGGATGTTCGGCACGAACGCCAGGGCTGTGAGAGCGATTCCGAAGGCTCCTGCGCTCAGGATGATGGTGCGGAGCGTGATCGTCGTGCGCCGAGCCACGAACAGGGTGCCGACGAGCGCTCCGATGCTGAACGACGAGTACAGCAGCGTGTACTGGAGCGCCGAGCCGTGCAGACCCTTCTCGACGAGCAGCGGGTAGGTGACGTTGAAGTTGTAGCTGAGCAGGCCGATCACCAGGAGCATGGCGAACGAGACCGCGAGCTCGGGCGTGCGCCAGATGTATTTGACGCCCGCGATCACCTGCCCCTTAGCCTTCACGGCGCGCGGCGAGGTGAAGAACTCGGCGCCGTTCATGCGGATCAGCGCGACGATCACGACCGAGTACGACGCGGCGTCGATCGCGAACGCCCAGCCGAAGCCGAGCGTCGAGACCAGCAGACCGGCGATGGCGGGCCCGACGATGCGGGAGAGGTTGACCATCGAGCTGTAGAGCGTGACGGCGTTCGACACCTGCGAGCGCGGCACCAGCTCGCGCACGAACGAGCGCCTCGCCGGATTGTCGGCCGCGAGCAGGCAGCCGCCGAGGGTCGCGATCACGTAGAAGACGGCGAGCGACGTGCCCGGAATGAACGCGAACACCGCCAGCAGCACCGACTCGGCCATCTCGAGCGACTGCGTGACGTAGAGCAGCTTGCGCTTGTCGACCCGGTCGGCGATCGAGCCGGCGTAGATCGAGAAGAACAGGATCGGCCCGTACTGGCAGGCGACGAGCCACCCCACGGCCGTGCCGCTGCCCGTCCGATCGAGGACGAGCAGCGTCAGGGCGACGTTCGTGAGCCAGTTTCCGCTGTTCGACACCAGCTGGCCGATGAAGAAGAGACGGTAGTTGCGGGTGCCCAGCGACACGAAGGTGCGGGAGAAACCGGACGCGAATCGTCTCTTCACGGGTGGTGGCGCTCCTGTCGGTCGGCGATAGTTATTTAGCCAGACTAACAAGTTTGGCGCGCCGCCGCACGCCCCTTCGCGCCGCTCCCGGTTCCCCGCGCGACAAAACGCGACACCTGCGACGTCGGAGCGCGTCGCAGGTGTCGCGTTTTGTCGCAGAGGAGGGCGGGCTACGCGGAGACGACGAGCCGGAAGGCGCCCTCGGCGGCAGGCTCGACGCGCACGGCGGAGAGGTCGTCGACGATCACGTCGGCACCCTGCAGCGCGGCATCGGGATGCGTGCCCCGCACGCCCACCACGAACGCGACCCCGGCGGCCCGAGCGGCCTCGATGCCGGGCGGTGTGTCTTCGAAGACGGCACACTCCCCCGGCGCCACGCCGAGCAACGACGCACCGCGCAGGAAGGGGTCGGGGTGCGGTTTGCCCCGCGCGGTCTGGTCGGCCGTGACGACGATCGATGGGCGGTCGAGCCCGGCCGCGGCCAGCCGCACCGGCACGATGCTGGGCTGGCTCGACGTGACGATGGCGCGCTGCGTGTCGTCGAGGCTCGACAGGAGCGCCTCGGCTCCTGCGATCGCCTCGACCCCCTCGACGTCGTTCGCCTCGAGGTCGACGAGGCGCGCGAAGGCCGTGTCGATCTGGTCGGCGGGCAGGATCTCGGCCAGCACCTCGAGCCCCGGCCTCCCGTGGAACGTCTCCATGAACGTGCGATCGACGATGCCCGCCTCGTCGGCCCACCGCCCCCAGGCCCGGTTGCCGACGGGTGTCGAGTCGACGATGGTGCCGTCCATGTCGAAGAGGCAGGCGCGCAGCAGCGGGGAGAGCATGCCTCCACCCTGCCAGACGGCCGCCCGCCTCCGCCCCGCCCGCCCTGTCTGACGGCGCGCGCGGCGGCGCGGCCGGCTAGCGGAGGCTGCGCCGATACGCGCTCGGCGACACCCCGCACGTGCGAGTGAAGTGCGCGTAGAACGACGACTGCGACCCGAACCCGGCCGCGTCGGCGATCTCGACCGTCGTGAGGCTCGTCGTGAGCAGCAGTCGCTGCGCCTCCGCCACCCGGCACCGCGTGAGGTACGCGCCGAGCGTGGTGCCCACCGTCTCTCGGAACAGCGTCATCGCGTAGTTCGGGTTGAGGTGCGTCGCGCGGGCGATGTCGGCGGCCGCGATCTCCGACCGGAAGTTCGCCGTCACGTACCGCGCCATCTCGACCACGTGCTGCATGCCGTCGGCGTGCGCACCCGGTGTCGGCGTCAGCCCCAGGGGCGCAGGATCGGCCCCCGCCGCCCCCTCCGACGCCGCGACCGCCGCCAGATGCTCCGCGTGCCGATGCAGCAGACGCCGCACGAGCGCATGGATCTCCAGCAGCGCGAAGTCCTGCGCCCCTTCGTCCATGAGGTCGCTCATCCAGGAGTGGAACATCGACTCGACGTCGCGCCCGGCCGAGTCGGACGGCAGCACGATCGGTCGACTGGTAAGCAGGTCGCTGAGGTAGTCGCGCGGCAGAGCCCACCCGAAGACGGTCTCCAGCGGTATATGCACCCAGAGGCATTCGATCGACGACTCGTCGTCCTGTTCAACGAGACGATGGGGAGTGGCACCCCAGAACACGGCGATCTGCCCAGCGCATACTTTGAGCGGCATGCCTCCGAACAGGTAGTCGAGCTCGCCCGAGACGACGAAGTTCAGCTCGAGATCGTCGTGCCGGTGGGGCCGCGGCATGTGCGGCGGGCGGCCGTGTCGCACCCAGATGGCGGGGACGTCGACCTCGACGTCGACGTCACTCAGGCGCGGCTGGTCGCAGAAGGACTCGGACTGGAGGGGGGCTTCGAGAAGCCGTCGTTGGCTCACGCGATCACCATAGACACGATCTGAGGATTCTGGAAGAACCACCGCGCCAGACGGAGGTCACGACCCGGCGTCGGTTCCTAACCTGCCCTTCATGACGACGAAAATCACGATCATCGGAGCCGGCGGCTTCGTGTTCCCCTTCCGCCTCATCGGCGACCTCCTGAGCTTCCCGGCCCTGCGCGACGCGCAGCTGTGCCTGATGGACATCAACGCCGAGCGCGTCGAGCGAGTGGCGGCAGGAGCCCGCGAGCTCGCCGAGCACCACGGCTTCGACACCGACATCGTCGCGACGAGCGACCGACGGGAGGCCCTCACCGACGCCGACGTCGTGATCATCACCTTCCAGGTCGGCGGCATCGACTCGTACCGCTGGGACGTCGAGATCCCGCGCCGGTACGGCGTCGACCAGACGGTCGGCGACACCGTCGGCCCCGGCGGCGTGTTCCGGTTCCTGCGCTCCGCACCCGTCTACGAGGCGATCGCTCAGGATGCCCTCGAGCTCTGCCCCGACGCGCAGTTCATCAACTACGCCAATCCGATGGCGATGGCGACGGCGTTCCTCAACGCCAAGGGCCTCACGACCGTCGGCCTCTGCCACAGCGTGCAGGGCACGACCCGCATGCTCGCGCGCACTCTCGGCGTGCCGTACGACGAGGTGAACTACATCTCGGCCGGCATCAACCACCAGGCGTGGATCCTGAAGTTCGAGCGCCACGGCGAAGACCTCTACCCGCGGCTGCGCGAGGTGATGGCGGCCAAGCACCTCCGCGGTCGGGGTGGCGCCGGGCTCCTGCAGGATGACGGCGACCACAGCGAGGCGGCCACGGCCGAGAGCAACTACGAGGGCGGCAACGAGCAGGTCCGCACGACGCTCATGGACGCCTTCGGCTTCTTCGAGACCGAGTCGAGCCACCACGCCTCGGAGTACCTGCCATACTTCCGCAAGGACGCCGAGACGACGCTCGAGTTCATCCCCGAGCGCTGGGACTACTACGAGATCTGCTCGGCACACGACGAGCAGGGCGACATCGACCAGCAGCTCGCGAAGCTCAAGGACCACCTCGAGCCGAGCGTCGAGTACGGCGCCACGATCGTCAACTCGCTCGTGACCGGCGTGCCGAGCGTGATCTACGGCAACGTGCCGAACCGCGGCGCCCTCATCACGAACCTGCCGGACGACGCCTGCGTCGAGGTGCCCTGCCTCGTCGACCGCTCAGGAGTGCAGCCGACCTACGTCGGCGACCTCCCGCTGCAGCTCGCCGCGCTCAACCGCACGAACGTCAACGTCCAGACGCTCGCCGTGCAGGCGGCGCTCACCGGCAACCGCGAGAACGTCTACCACGCCGTCGCGATGGACCCCCTGACCGCGGCCCACTGCACCCTCGACCAGATCCACGCGATGACCGACGAACTGCTCCAGGCCCACCGCGCCCTCCTGCCCGAGGCGCTGCGGCTGCCCGAGGGGGTCGAGGTGCCGGGCGCAGGAGCAGCGAGCACGCTCCCCGATCCTGAGCCCGCCGCGCTGGCCGACGCCGCCCACTGACCCCACCCCACCCCACCTCACCCGACCAGACCCCAGAGACCAGAACTCAGACCCACCCCGCCCGGCGGAACGACAGCGGCCGCCGGCTCGCTCCCGCGCGCCCTCGCGCGCACCCACCACGAACAAAGGAGTTCCCATGCCCGGACACGACAGCGAGACACCCGGCGTCAGTCGCCGCACCGTCCTGAAGTACGCGGCGAGCGCCGCCGGCCTCGCGGCCCTCGCTCCCGCTCTCGCCGCCTGCAGCACCTCGACCGGTGCCAGCGCGGGGACCGCGGCGGTGACGAAGAGCACGAAGGCCGACCTGGTGCTCACCACCTGGAACATCCCGGCCGACGTCGTCGCGTACCGCAAGTTCGCCGCCGAGTACAAGAAGATGTACCCCGGCGTGAACATCAAGGTGCAGGTGACGCCGAACGGCGACTTCAACCAGTACATGTCGACCCAGCTCGCCGGCGGCAACGCGCCCGACATCATCCGCAACACCTGGCAGGGCTTCGGCCGGTGGGCGCAGAACGGCGGCTTCGTCGCCCTCGACGACTACCTGAAGAAGGGCTACGGGGACGGCTTCGGCGAGACGTTCTGGAAGGCCGCGCAGGTCGACGGCAAGGTGCACGGGATCCCGCAGCACACCGACACCTTCGGCACGTACTACCGCAAGGACGTCATGGCGAAGGTCGGTGCGAAGATCCCGACGACGATCGACGACGCGTGGACCTGGGACCAGTTCCTGTCGCTGGCGAAGGACGTCAAGCAGGAGACCGGCAAGGCCGCCGTCGCGTACGGCTTCGAGGGGGCGAACACGGCGTACCGGTGGCTGCCGTTCCTCTACATGCACGGCGGCAAGCTGCTGGAGGACGACGGCAAGACGCCGGCCATCGACAACGCCACCGGCATCGAGGCGATCGCGTGGTTCCAGAACCTCTACAACGAGGGCCTGATCCCGAAGTCGAACACGATCAAGGGGTCGACGACGGCGGCGGTCGAGAACCTCTTCACGTCGGGCCAGGTCGGCCTCATGATCTGGGGCGACTGGATCATGGGCGAGGTCGCGAAGGGCTTCTCCACCGACAAGTGGGACATCACCTACATGCCGCAGGACAAGTCGCGCGCCTCCGACCTCGGCGGCAACCTGCTGTCGGTGTCGAAGTCGTCGAAGAGCCCGGCCGTCGCGGCCGACTTCATCCAGTTCGTCTGCAACGAGGCGAACATGAAGTACTTCTGCGAGACCGACCTCTTCCTCCCCGTCCGGACCGCGCTGCAGGACGAGACGCTCACGTTCTCGTCGCAGTCGAAGCAGATGGCACTGTTCAGCGAGCAGGCGAAGACGGTGCCGGCGGCCATGGCGAAGGTCGAGACGCTGCCCGACTTCGCGACGATCAACGAGGTGCTGGCCGACCAGCTCGACCTGTGCTTCATCGGCAGCCAGACTCCGACGGCGACGGCGAAGGCCATCGCGTCGGGCATCCAGAACGCGGCGTCATGACGAGCGTCCCCACCCGCAGTGAAGCGCCCGCCGACGGGAGGATCTCCGTCGGCGGGCGCCGCCCGTCCCGCGGTCGCGGCGCCGGCGCCGTCGGAGGCACCGGCGGCGCGGGTCGTTCCGGCCGCTCCGGTCGCTCGCGGCGCGAGTCGCGCGTCGCCCCGTGGGCGTTCGTCACCCCGAGCCTCGTGCTGTTCTCGGTGTTCGCGTTCGCCCCGATCCTCGCCTCCGTCGTGCTCAGCTTCGAGAACGTGCAGGTGTTCGGCGGCGGCACCTTCGTCGGGCTGCAGAACTACCAGACGATGCTCACGACGCCGCTGTTCTGGGAGGCGGTGAAGAACACCCTCATCTTCACGGTGGGGACGGTGCCCACGAGCGCGGCTCTCGGGCTCCTGCTCGCCATCATGCTGAACCGGAAGCTGCCGGGCCGAGGCATCATCCGCAGCCTGTACTTCCTGCCGATGGTGGTCTCGGGCGTCGCCGTGTCGCTGGTGTTCATCTGGATGTTCGACAGCAACGACGGCGTGGTCGACGCCTTCCTCCAGGCGATCGGGCTGCCCCGCATCGGCTGGCTGACGTCGCCCGACTGGGCCATGGTGACGGTGATCCTCGCGGTCGTCTGGGGCCGCATCGGCTTCTGCATGGTGACGTACCTCGCCGCGCTGCAGGGCATCAACCCGTCGCTGCTCGAGGCGGCTCAGATCGATGGCGCAGGATCCTGGCGACGCTTCACCGGCATCACCTGGCCCCTCCTGAACCCCACCACGTACATGCTCATCGTCCTGAACGTCGTGTTCTCGCTGCAGGCGTTCGACGTGATCTACGTGATGACGGGCGGAGGGCCCGGGTTCTCGACCACGGTGCTCATCCAGTACATCTTCCGCTCGGCCTTCACCAACGGTCAGATGGGCTACGCGTCGGCGATCGGCGTGTTCCTGGTCGTGGTGCTGCTGCTTCTGACGCTGCTGCGGAATCGGATCGCGAAGAGGACGGAGGAGGAGTCGTGACGGCTGTCGGTGCAGGGAAGACGTCGGGGGTGCGGGTACTGGATCCTGCGCCCGGCGCGTCGGGTTCGTCGGGCGCGGGGCGTCGTCGACGCGGGTCGACGCGCGGGGCGGTCGGGAGGTGGGTCGTCTGGGCGCTGCTGGCATTGGGTGCGCTGGTGATGTTCTTCCCGGTGTACTGGGTGTTCGTCACCGCGATCAGCCCCGGCGGCCTGTCGCAGGGCTCGGGCTTCTCGCTCTGGCCGAAGCACTTCGACCTCAGCGTGTTCGCGCGCGTGTTCGAGGATCAGCCGATCGGCACGTGGATGCTGAACTCGACGATCATCTCGGTCGCGAGCGTGCTCATCTCGGTGTCGATCTCGCTGCTCGCCGGCTACGCGTTCGCGAAGTACCGGTTCCGGGGCCGCAACGCGCTGTTCGCGCTGATGCTCTTGACGATCATGGTGCCGATCCAGGTGATCGTGGTGCCGGAGTTCGTGATCATCTCGAAGCTGGGGCTCGTCAACTCGTACTGGTCGGTGATCCTGCCGTCGGCCGCGCAGGGCATCTGCATCTTCATCGCGCGGCAGTTCCTGGTGGCGCTGCCCGACGAGCTGATCGAGGCGGCGCGGGTGGACGGGGCGAGCGAGCTGCGGATCTTCCTGCGGGTCGTGCTGCCGATGAGCGGGCCGCTGATCGCGGTGCTGACGATCCTCACCTTCGTCTGGCGCTGGAACGACTTCATCTGGCCGCTGGTCACGCTGCAGACGTCGAACCGCTTCACGATGTCGGTCGGGCTCAACTCGCTCAACGGCGCGTACTCGCACCCGTGGGATCAGATCATGGCGGTGACGCTGCTGTCGATGATCCCGGTGATCATCGTCTTCCTGATCTTCCAGCGGCAGTTCGTGCAGGGTATTGCGGAGTCGGGGCTGAAGTAGCCGGGCTCCTGCTGGCTCCTGCTGGCCTCCCTCGCCCGCCCCGCCCCGCCCCCGCTCCCGCGAGTGGCAGAAATCTGCTGATGCCGGGTGCCGCGCATCCGCACTTTTCTGCCACTCGCCGGGAGCGTGGAGGCTCGGCACGTGACACGGGATGTGTTGTCCTCCCGGTGATTTCAGATCGCGTTGGATTCAACGCGATCTGAAATGACGTTGGACGCGGCACACGACGCCACGCCCAGCTCGGGGCGCCCGGCACGATGCTCGGGCCCACCTGCTCTCCCCCGAGTGGCAGAAAGCTGCTGATGTCGGGCGACGCGCATCCGCAGTTTTCTGCCACTCGGCGCCCTGGAGCGGGGCGGGGCGAGGGCGGGCGGGGGCGAGGGCGGCGGGCTACCGCGGGAGGGCGAGGGCGGCAGCGACGACGGGGGCGTGACGGGCGGCGAAGCGCGAGTCCCACCGGCCGGCGAAGTGCTGTGTGGCGATGCGGTACACGAGGGCGCGGAGCAGGAGCTGGCGCCACCCGGTGTGGCCGTGGTCGTGCGCCAGCTCCTGCAGCCCGACCCCGTGCCAGACGACCGCGTCGGCGACCGCGACCGCCGCGCCGAAGCCGACCGGCCTCCAGTACGGCGCCCAGTCGATCACGGCGGGCGGGAGCCCCGGCGCGAAGAGGACGTTGCCGAGCAGGTCGCCGTGGATCACCTGCGAGGGGAGGTCGAGGGGCTCGAGCGCGCCGACGAGCGCGGCGAGCTGAGGGTCGTCCGGCAGCGCGGCGGCCGGGGCGCCGGGCGGCTCGGGGTCGCCCCAGGCGAGGCGATCGGCGATGCTCCAGCGGTTGGTCTTGCGGGCGATGAACGCCGGCCGTTCGACGTTCGCCAACGCTCGGTGGAAGGCGGTGCCGGCCGCGACGACGTCGGCCACGCGGGACGGGGCGGCTGCTCCTGCGACCCGGGCCTGGGCCTCCCACCCGTCGGCGAGCCAGCCGCCGTCGACCGTGCGTCGCGGCGCCGGCACCGTGAACCCGTCGCCGGGAGGCAGGCGCTCGAGGGTCTCGGCCTTCCAGATCGCTTCGTCGGGCTCGTCATGGGGGCGCAGGATCACGGCTCCCGCCGCCCACGTCAGCCCGCGCCCGCCCTCGAGCCGCACGGGGAGGCCCGCCTCGCCCGGATCGAGCCCGAACGCCCGCAGAGTCTCATCGCCCGGAGCCTCGTCGCCGATCACACCCTCAGTCTGCCGCCCTCGAGTGCCAGAAAACTGCTGATGCGCGGCGTGCTTCATCAGCAGAACGGTGCCACTCGGCGTCAGGCCGGGGCAGGAGTGCGCTGCATCCACATGCCCTCGTCGGGCGTGCCGCCGAGGGGCGCGAAGCCGAACTGCGCGTAGAGACCGTGCGCGTCGGACGTCCGCAGCGCGATCCGCTTGAGGCCGAGAGGCTCCAGCTCGGCGACGATTCCCGCCACGAGGAGCTTGCCGACTCCGAGGCCCCGGGACCCAGGATCGACGAACACGTCGGCCAACCAGGCGAAGGTCACCTCGTCGGTGATCACGCGCGCGTAGCCGACGATGCGCTCGCCAGTCGCGGGGTCGCCCGGCGCAGGGTCGCCCGGCGCGGAGTCGCCGGCCACACGCTCGCCTGCCGCGGGGTCGCCCGGCGCAGGGTCGCTGGCCACACGCTCTCCTTTCGCGGGGTCGCCCGGCGCAGCTTCGTCCGCCAGCACGGCGTAGTTGCGGGACGCCGCCATCGCGCGCTCGTGCGCTTCGCGGCTGCGCCCGGCCGCCCAGTACGACTGCTCGGACAACCAACGGTGCACGACCTCGATGTCGATGTCGGCGGGGTCGTTGCTGAAGCGGAGCGTGGTCATGCCCTCATCGTGCCGCGCCTCTCCCCCGCGGCGACAGGTCCGATCGCGCGCCCGTGGACCGCCTGCGGGCGTGACCCCGGGGTGCCCTTCGCGCGCTAGCCCGCGGACCGGTCGGCCGCGCCCCCGCGCTCACCAGCCGCCGGCCCGCCCGGCGGCCAGGGTCCTGTGCCCGCGGGCGTCCTTCAGCTTCGCCTGAATTCAGGCGCACCTGAAATTGGGGTTCAAGTCGAGGGTGAGGCCAGCTTCAGGAATTCCTGAATTCAGGCGAACCTGTATAACGCAGAGCGACACAACCCCCTCGTCGCCCAGGCGCCGGCTCGACCGTCCGTGCAGGCTCCCCCAGGCCACGCAACGCCCGCCGGGTCACGCAACGTCCGCCGGTTCACGCAACGTCCGCCGGCCAAGCCAACGCCTTTCGGGCAAGACGCACCGCCGCGGCACCCTGCCGTTGCCCGAAAACCGTTGCGTCGCCCCCGGCGCGACTCCCCCTCCGGCGCGTCGCCCCGCCGGGCCGCGCGCGGGCGCGCCCCGTGGCCAGCACGCGTCATCGCCTCGCCCACGCACGCACGCGCGCCGGCGCGCCGGCGAGCACGCCCGCCTGCAAGCGTCACCACGAGCTCGGAACCGTCACCGCGACCTCAGAACTCAACGGGCGCATCGAACTCCACGTGGTGCCCCTGCAGCCACATCATCGACTTCCCGCCGTCACGAGCCGCACGGGCGAACATCAGCGGCAGGATCGCGTCACGCACCACCCGCCCGAGAGGCCCGGCCGCCTTCGAGTTCGACGACCGATGCCCGTACGCGACGATCTTCTCGGTGCGCGCCCGGCGCAGCGCCTCGTACCGCGGCAGGGCGGCGGCGATGCGAGCGGAGTCCGTGGCTCCGGGCGCGTCGCGGAGGCACCGAGCGAGGGTCACCGCGTCCTCCAGCGCCATCGACGCGCCCTGGCCGGCGGACGGCGCGACCGCGTGGGCGGCGTCCCCGAGCAGCACCGCCGCGCGGGAATCGTGCCACCGCCGCACGGTCGGGAGGTCGTACGTGGCCCACGCGCGGAGGGGTTCGGGCGCGGCGTCGATTATGTCGTGGGCGGGTCCGTGATCCTGCGCCATGAGGGTGTGGAGCGTGGAGCGCCAGGAGGCGTCGGAGATCCGCTCGAGCGACCCTCGCTCGGGTTCGCCCGGGTGCGGAGGGTTGGCGAACCAGACGGTGCCGCCGTCGGGCGTGGGCATCCACGCGAAGAAGCAGCGGGTTCCGAACTGCATGCGGAACTCGCCCTGCGGCACATCGACACGGAAGCCGGGCAGGTGGCCGCCGACGTTGAGCACCGGCACGTAGCGGGGCCGCGCGGCGCTCGGGTCGATGAAGGTGCGGACGCGCGACCAGATGCCGTCTGCTCCGACGAGGAGGTCGGCCCGCCGCTCGCTGCCGTCGTTGAAGGTGGCGACGACCTGCGAGCCCTCGTAGCGCGCGCTCACGAAGCGGACACCGTGCGTGAGGGTGATGCCGCGGTCGCGTGCGAGCTGCCCGATGCCGCCGGCGAGCGTGCGGCGGGCGAGCATCCGCGACGTCAGGCGGTCGGGGCGACTCGCCGCGAGCGGCATGCTTCCGAGCGAGCGCCCGCGACCGTTGACGAACGAGATCGTCTCGACGGGGTAGCCCTGCTCTTCGAGCGGGCCGGCGGCGTCGATGGCGCGGAGGGCGTCCATTCCGTTGGCCTGGAAGGTGATCCACGAGCCCTCCTCGACCTCGCTCGGCGTGCGGGCCTCGACGACCTCGACCTCGGCATCCAGGCCTGCCCTCGCCAGGGCGAGGGCCAGCACGGGCCCGCCGACTCCCCCGCCGATGATGAGTACCTTCACTGTCGCCACCTTCCCGTGTATCTTGATTTTCAAGTGAAATCGGTCGACACGAGCATGAGGGAAGGTCTCTTGAATGTCAAGAGAAAGTCACGCGGCGGCGCCCGCTGATCTGGTCGGCGCATTCGGCGAGGCGATCCGGCGCTACCAGGCGGCCGTCGACGACTTCGATCGCGCGGTGGCGGCGGCGCTCGGCATCAATCAGACCGACGGACGCTGCGTCGAACTCCTGATGTTCGAGTTCGCCGACGGTGCGACTCCGGCTCAGCTCGGTGCCGCCCTGGGCCTCACGAGCGGCAGTGTCACGACGATGGTCGACCGTCTCGTCGCGGCCGGCCATGTGGTGCGCACCCCTCACCCCTCCGATGCGCGCCGTGTTCTCGTGACGACGACGAAGTCGCTGCAGGAGCACGCGTGGGCCCTCCACGAGCCCATCGTCCGGCGCGGTGCAGAGCTGCTCGCCCGATACTCCCCCGCGGAACTCTCCACGATGATCGACTTCTTCACGCGCGCGGAGGCCGTGCAACGGGAGGAGGAGAGGGTGCTGCGGGAGGGGTAGGTGTGCTTCGGCTCCTGCGCCGCGTCCGCCGTGGACGCGTTCGTCGTCGCGCGGCTCCCGGTCCGCCGAGCGGCCCGCTGCGCTGTCTGCCGCGCGGGCCGGGCCTAGATCGCCGTGTACGAGTCGAAGTCGACCGCGTTGCGTCGCAGCGCCCGCGCGATCTCCATCGGCGTCTGCGGCTGCCGCCGGCCGTTGATCGTGACGTAGGTGTTCTCGTCGACGAAGTCGGCCGCCAGGTGGTACGCCAGGATCGCCAGCGCGTTCACGTCGACGAGCCCGTCGATGAGCATCGACGTGGAATTCCACTCCGGATCGTCGAGCACGACCGCGTTCTCGCGGAGGCTCTCGAGCAGGGCTTCTTCGAACGGTGAGGTCATGCGCGGTCCTTTCGTCATGCGTGACTCTACGGGTGGCCTCCGACAGTCGCGGGCCCCGCGGGTCGACCCCCATCCCCCGCCCTGGGGCTCCCTCACGCCCCGCCCGAGCCACCAGAATGGTCGACGGGGAGACCGAGCGGTTCGGTCGGGAAAGGCCACACATGTCGAACTTCGACCCGAACCAGCCGGTTCAGCAGGTCTACGTCCAGTTCGCGCCGAAGCCCCAGTCGAACGGCCTCGCGATCGCGTCACTCATCCTCGGAATCGTCGGCGCCGCGCTGTCGCTGATCCCGATCGCCGGCATCTTCCTCTGCTGGCTGCCGGCCCTGCTCGCCATCATCTTCGGCTTCATCGGCGTCGGCACCGCGAACCGCGCCGGCGGCTTCCGCCGCACCCAGGCCATCGCCGGCATCGTCTGCGGCTTCCTGCCGGTCCCGATCATCCTCATCCTGCTAGCGCTGGTCGTGCCGTTCTCGGCGTCGAGCGGGTCCTGACGAACGACCCGGCGCTGTCGGCGGCTCACGACACAATCACGACAACGATCACCAGCACGGCTTCCTTGGGGGGACGCATGAACGACGAACTCGAACTCATCCGCGATGGCAACGGCATCGCCGTCATCGGCGATCCCGGGGCGATCGAGCGATTCTTGACCGGTCAGGGCATCACCGAGTCGCGCGACCTCGGCCTGTCCCGACTCGGGTCGACTCTCAGCGTCGGCGCGGCGGCCGCGCAGTCCGGCGCGACGATCGCAGCCAACTCGGGTCGCTGGATCCAGCTCTCGCAGGCATCAGCCGCGGCCCTCGCCTCCGGAGTACCGATGGCGGGTTCGACGCCCGGGCTGGCACGCGCGATCATGACGAACAACGGTCAGATCAGCAGCATTCTCGAGTACTCACGCGGTGCGGGCGCCATGCTGACGAACCCGGCCGTCCTCGCCGGCGCCGCGGGCATCATGGCGCAGCTGGCCATGAAGCAGTCCATGGACGAGATCACCGCCTATCTCGCCACGATCGACGCCAAGGTCGACGACGTGCTGCGAGCCCAGAAGGACGAAGCCGTGGCGGGCATGATCGGAGCCGAACTCGAGATCGACGAGGCGATGATCCTGCGTGAAGAAGTCGGCCGCGTGTCCGAGGTGACCTGGTCGAAGGTGCAGGGGACGTCGTCGACTCTCAAGACCACCCAGGCCTACGCACTCCGGCAGCTCGATGCCCTCGCCGACAAGATGGAGCGCCACTCGAAGGTCGGCGACCTCCACGACACCTTCATCGACGCCGAGGGGACCGTCGAGGAGTGGCTCGCGGTCATCGCGCGATGCTTCCAGCTGCAGGATGCCCTCGCGGTCCTCGAACTCGATCGCGTCCTCGACTCGTCGCCCGACGAGCTGGACGCCCACCGCCGCGGCGTCGAGCTTTCACGCGACAAGCGCCGGAACGTCATCAGCCAGACCACGCTCGGGCTCCTGCGCCGCATGGACGCAGCCGCCTCGTCGGCGAACTCGAAGGTGCTGCTGCATCCGTTCGCTCCCGGCGCCATCGTCCAGTCGGGCAACGGTGTGGCCGCCGACGTCGTCGCCTTCCACGAGCGCCTCGGCATCGAGGGCGACCGAGAGTCGATCTCTTCGAGGCGCTGGTCGGAAGCGGCCGTCGACACGAAGGACAAGGCTCTCGAGGCAGGAGCCGAGGGGGTCGAGGCCGCAGCGCAGCTCGGCGCCGAGGGCATCAGGGTCGCCAGCCGTCTGGGCACGGAGGGCGTCACTGTCGCCGGCAAGTTCGGCGCGGCGGCGCTGAGTCGCGGGCGGTCGCTTCGAGGGCGTTTATTCGATAGCGCTGCTGACGACGACAGGGACTGACCGGGACATTCGCCTGCACGTCGCCGCCCGAGAGCGGTCTGATGTGAGATCGTCGGATCACCCGCCCCGCCCGCTCGACCGAAAGCTCCCGAATGCTCACGCAGGTCACCTCCCCGCAGCAGGTCTTCTTCGCACCTCAGAGGTTGGTGGTTCCGCTCTTCCAGCGGCCCTATGTCTGGTCGAGAGAGCTCCAATGGGAGCCGCTGTGGAACGACATCACGAGACTTGTCGACGCGATCGCAGCGGGCGACTCGCAGGCCACGCACTTCCTCGGCGCCGTGGTCCTGCAGACCCAGCAGACCGTCCTCGGTGGCCTGCCACAGCACACGGTCATCGACGGGCAGCAGCGGCTGACAACGCTCCAGGTCTTGCTCGACGCCCTCCACGCCGAGCTGGTCGATCGTGGCTATGTCGGTCTCGCGGGCCAGGTGGAAGGCCTTGTCGAAAACGGTGAGTCGTTCCGTGTGGGCGTCGAAGATCGCTTCAAGGTGTGGCCGACCAACCGTGACCGCGAGACGTTCGCCGCGGTGATGTCGGCTCCGTCGCCCGTCGACTACCGCGTGCTCCCGGCAGGACGACTCCGTGACGCTCACGAGTTCTTCGCCCGAAGCATCGCCTCGTGGCTCGACTCCGACGCCTCGACCGCGGACTCTCGAGCCGGCCTGCTCGTGCCTGCCGTGACGACGCGGCTCCAGCTCGTTTCCATCCAATTGCAGGCGAATGAAGATGCGCAGGAGATCTTCGAGACGCTGAATGCCCGCGGCACGCCGCTGACCGCCGCGGATCTGATCAAGAACTTCGTCTTCCAGAGATTCGATGGGACTGACGAGGCGACCGAGCAGGCGTACCTGGAGTACTGGTACGCCTTCGAGACCCCCTTCTGGGAGGCCGAAGTCACGGCGGGCCGCATCCGCTACACCCGGAGCTCGCTCTTCCTCACTCAGTGGCTCACCGCGCGCACACTGCTCGATATCCCGGCGCGGGAGGTGTTCGCTCAGTTCAAGCGCTACGTGAATTCGTCATCGGGTGATGTGAACGCACTTCTGAAGGACCTCAAGGCGGCGGCAGATCGCTACCGTGCCTTCACGGAGGCCTCGGAGTCGCACGACGGAGCCCTCGACCGCGTCGCGCTCTTCGTCTACAGAATCAGCACCCTGGATTCCGAGCTGGCCAAGCCTGTTTTGATCTGGCTGGGCGAGCGGGAGCAAGCCGCGATCACTGACGACGAACGCGACCGGTTCCTGGGTGTGCTGGAGTCGTGGTTCGTGCGTCGAGCGCTCGTGCGCGTGCAGTCGCAGGGCGCGAACCGATTCATCGTCGACCTGCTGACGACGCTGAGTCAGCGCCCTGCCGGAGCGCGCATCGACGACGTGGCCCGAGACTTCTTGACGTCGCAGCGATCTACCGTCGGCTATTGGCCCGACGATGCCGAAGTGCGTCGTGAGCTCGTCGACCTCGAGGCCTATCGACGCCTTCGTCGGGGCCGTCTTCGAATGGTGCTGGAGGCGGTCGAGGACCGCTATCGGGGCTTCGGGATCGATGGCCAACGGCCATTCTCAGCGGCACCGGTTTCGCGCGGGGTGTGCACGATCGAGCACATCATGCCTCAGGAGTGGCGCGCCAACTGGGGCGACGACACTGTCAACGACACCGATCGTGACCAGCTCGTCCAGACGCTCGGAAATCTGACGCTGGTCACGCAGTCCCTCAACACGCGGCTGTCGAATGCAGGCTGGACCGGCGAGGCTGGTAAGCGCGCGTCCTTGATTCGGCACGACACCCTGCTGCTCGTCCGGAACGTGGTCCACGAGCACGCCGAGGCGTGGACCGAAGAGGACATCCGTACCCGCACATCGAGCCTGATCGACAGCATCCTCGCGATCTGGCCGGTGCCACAGGGCCACGTGAGCTCGACAGACTCAGCCGTTGAGAGGGCTCAGTATCGGGTTGAAGTGGCCGACCTACTCCGCGCCGGCGCGGTCTCTGCCGGCGCTGTCCTCTACGCCAAGCCCGCCGCCTATCGCGGCTCCACCGCAATCGTCGAAGAGAACGGCCACCTTGCGATGGCCGATCGAGTCTTCGCGACGGTCAGCGGTGCCGCGCGATTCCTGCAGGGCGGCGGCACGGTTGCCGGCTGGAATTTCTGGTGCGTCGACGAGACGCTGACTCGGACCCTGGCCGATGTCCGCTCCGACTACGCGTCCGGTATTTGATGCGCTCGGGTCGAATTCGCTAGCGCCGGGGCGCACCACCCAGAGCGGCAGCCCCCGCCAGCTCCACCAACCCCCCAAAGTCCAACCCCGGCCACCCGTGCAACACCTCGCGCCACGCGGACGGCACCCCGCCGACCCCGTAGTACGCCCCCGCCAACCCCCCAGCGATAGCCGCCACCGTGTCCGTGTCGTTCCCGCCCCGCACCGCGCGCGAAAGCACGTCGACGAGCGACGACCCGTGCGTGATCGCCGACCACGCCCCCTGCAGCGCCTCGACGACCCACCCGTTGTGCTCGAAGTCGCGCGGCTGCGACGCCTCGGCCACGTCGATGCGCGAGGCCCACAGCGACTGCCGCGCAGCAGGCAGAGCCGAAAGACCGTCCCGCAACGAGTGCTCCCCGTCGACGACAGCCCGCCGGATCGCCAAGCACCACAGCACACACGCATCCCCGGCCTCCGGGTCGAAGTGCGTGAGGTCGCTCACTCGACGTGCGACGGAAGCCAGCCCGGCGGGGTCGTCGAGGTACCCGAGCGCCACCGGAGCAGTCCGCATCAGCGACCCGTTCCCAGCCGACTGCCCCTGGCTCCGGTGCACCGCTTCGGCTGCGCGCCGCGCATCGTCTTCGCTCGAGCCCTGCGTCGCCAGCATCCCGAGCACGGCTCGCGTCTGATTCCCCACGTCCGGAGCGGTCTGGGCCCACACCGCCCACTCGTCGACGATCAACCCCAGGGTCGCAGGAGCAGCGAGATCGTCCCCCCGAGCCAAAGCCCGGCCGATCGGCACCGCCATGGAAGTGTCGTCCGTCCACTCCCCCGGAGCCCAGTTGAACACGCCCCCGCCCCGCATGGCGACAGCCTCGTCGTCCGGAAGCGCGGGGCCGAACTCGTACCCCGCCCCCAGTGCGTCGCCCGCGGCCATGCCTGCGAGGACGCCTGTCATTCTGTCTTTGATGTTGACCTCCCAGAAGAAACATTCAGCGGTCCCAATCGTGCGATTCACTAACGATGCGCAAGCGACTTCGAGCACATAGCCCGCAATCACCCGATCGAGCCGTCGATTCGTTTAGACGCGGCCCAGTGAGCCTGTCCCGCAGGCGGGGCGATGCGCTAGGACACCCGAATCCTCCGAATCGATTCATCAACGAATCCCGATATCACCGAGTCCAGCACGCTCGCCTCGAGCGAGTACATGTCCGCCCATGCCAGGCGTCGGCGGACTCGCGCCGTAACGTCACGGATGATGTCACGCCGCCCCTCACCGCCGATCGTGCGCGAAACGACCGCACGTGCGATTGCACATGCGAGGCGCGGGTCACCACCGATTCGACGGCGTTCAAAAACCTGATTGAGGTCACTTTCCGTAAGTTCGGCCAGAAGCGCCAAATCGCCCTCGAAGACCACGGCCTGCCACCACAGTCGAGACCACGTGTGACGGTTCGGATCCGAGGCGACCCACCGCTCCACATTGTCGGTCCCAAATCGCCAAGACGTGACATCGGGCAGGGCGACGAGCGCGAGGAAAGACCACACGTCCCTAGAGGCAGCCTCAGACCAGCTGAGATCCAGCTTCGTACCGATCAGTGGCACTGCCGCGCGGTCGAACGCGATACGCGAAGTCACCTCGCTTCGATCCGGGAATCCGAAGCGCTCAGCGAGCTGTCGGACAGTAGAGGCTAGGTCCGCGACCTCGCTTGGCGTCGCGCGCCGTCCACCAACAGGCGCGAATATCTGTGCCGGATGGCTATCCGAAGGTCGAAGAGTTCCTCGACGTGCTTCGACGTACATAGCCGCTGCCACCGAAGCCGTTAGTCGTGGCCATAAGACGCTCATGTGAAGGTCCTACCGTATCCAAGCGAGCGCACGACGCCGCTAAGGCGGCTCCTGAAGTCGGACGCAGCCTCCGGGCCAGAACCCGGAAGCGAGAGTCCACGACTTTCGACGTCATCGAGCATTGACTCGAGCACCGATCCAACAGTTCCTGCCTCCCAAGTTCCGCCGTCGCGGAGCTCGGTTCGCATCGCCAGGGCCGCTTCGGCCAGCACCCCCGCCACGCCTTCCTCCAATCCGAAAACCAGCTGCCGATCGCCGGCGTCCGAGGACGGCCGGGTGATCGCGCGGACGAGCTCTTCGTCACGCTCGTTGACGAGTAACTGAAAGACTCCGAGGAATGGAGCGTCCAGGTCACTCGAGACTTCGAGAAACCAGCTCGAATCAACGTCGAACGGTGTTGCCGCGAAGTCGATCACCGCGACAGGGAACATCGCGCCATCTCCCTCGAGCGCGAGAGTCGTGGTCGAGTCCAGAAGGACTGATCCGGGTTCATGGGCTGATGCCACGGCCCCTGCATCCTCCGATCTCCCCAGCGCGAGTGTTGTGGTGATGGTGAGGACGCCCCCGATGCGCCCCGACGGCAGCGTCGCCTCCAGCGTGACAACACGCTCAAGCACGGAGACGCGATCGATGAGATCGGTCATCTGATTGCTCGAGCTCGACCATGACGCGGTGAGCACGAGCGCGGCACCTGGATGAAGACCTGACTGCTCGATGACGGCCTCACGGTCGACGTCGATCATTTGACGAACGTGGAGATCGGTGTCGGCATCCCAATCCTCAAGGAGGTCGGGCAACGCTTGCCAATTGCCGTCTCTGAAGAGCTGCCACTCACCTACTCGCCACGTCTCCGAGAAAGGGATTCGAAACGGCTTGACCTCATGCGGCATCGTTCGACCGCCTGATGTTGACACGTACGACGGCGTCCTCCACGTAGGTCGCGTACACCCACCATTCAGAATCTGCCCCGGGACCGATCATGATCGCGCTGCCCGCGACCGACGGCCCGCCATTCACGGGCCGCCACTCAAGGATGGCCGGTGTGCGCGCTCCGGCGAACGTCGCGGACTCGCGACCACCGCCGTCGAGCACGACCGACGCCTCGGCGTACCAGACGCTCTGGGACGTGTGGTCCGGGATCGACACTCTGGTGACGACGAAGGTCCGGTCGCCGAACACGTGAAGAGCGGGCCCATCGAGAATTCGCGCACTTCTGAATGGTGCGCCTTCGCGACGTCGACCACCCGAAGGGGCGGTTCGACTGGATTTCCGCGTTGCTCCGCCGGCCGAGATGCCCGGGGTCAGCCGGGCCAGTCGCGACGCAACAACTCCAAGTCCGGCGGCGCCTCGAGCCTCCGCCCTGACAGTGGCGTCGAACTTATCGTCGAGTACGCGACGGATGAAATGGCGCGCGTTCTGCACGACGCCCCGATTCGTACCGCGCAGTCCTGCCTCGACCCAATCGTCGTGGGTCGGCGGTTCAGCGGCGGCGAAGTGCTCGTCGGAGTCGACGGTCGAACGAAAGACTCCGCCATACGAGAAAATCGGATCCGGATGCGCGGGACCCGGAAGATAGTCGACCACCAACTCCGCCAGGCGCATGCGTGCAACGTGGTGCGGAGCACCCTCGAATGGTCGGGCACGATCAACGATGGGCGAAGACGGCGCATCGGCTACGCCCACTTCGACAGCCAGCCGCCCCACGTCACGCGGTGGGGACTTTCTCGTGTGCGAGACGCCTTCGCCCGCCCGGACTACCTGAAGGGCCTCTGCGAAGGGTCGAAGATGGGGCACGCTCAAAGGATCCGGGACTTCGATCGGATGGCCGTCCACTTCGACGGAGAAACTCATCGGCGTCTCCTCCCCTTTGAATCGAACGAGCTTGGGCCAGAGATTCCAGAGGATGGACGAAGCGAGGAATTCACCGACCGCCGTCAGAGAGTCGAGCTCGGAGCCCGGGGCATCGAGCTGCGCTCCGACGATGACGACATCGGTCCCGGTACGCCCATCCGCGAACCCAGGCAGCCCGAGTTCCTGGGCGATTGATGCGGCCTTGTCGCCGAGGACAGGGTCTGGAATGCCGTCACGGACGTCGCCCCACCAATGTCGGCCTGTGAAGCGCCGCGCTTCGTCGTTGTAGAAGCTCGCGCCGAGGGCTGCCCCCATGAGCCGGCGTTCCGAGTCGGATCCGTCCGCCAAGTAACTGTCGACGACGATCGTCGAGGCCCCACTCAGCCTGTAGAAAATACCTTTCCCAAATCCGTAAGTTCCTCCGCCAAGTTCGCTGTCGCGGGCCTCTCCAACGTTGCGTAAAAACTGAACGAAATCACTTCTCGTTCCATCGGGAGCCTTCGACCCTGCCCTCATGGGTCCGCCCAGGCCCCGTGTGTTCCGATCCGAGACCGTCACGATGACTGAGTCGGGTTGCAAATACTGCGCTAGTTGAGCGACGGCACCCCCTTCGGGAGCGGGCATAAGGTGCTTCGTCCACGCGGATGCGAAGTCACCAAGGCGCGCGACGCGGACGGAGAAGTCGACCTTCGGCGTACCAGTGCGCGCGTCCCAGCTGTTCTGCGCTGCCTCGCGCACGAGTACCGTCAACTCGTCGAGTGCGGGCCGCCCAAGTTGATTGATGATGCCCTCCGCCGTGGCGGATCCTTCCTCGGCGAAAGGCTGCGACCACCATCGGGCGGTCACGAGATCGCGTTTCTGATCTCGCCCAACCCGGCCGGCCGCATGTGCCCGACGACCACTGCACGGTCGAGGTGATAAGAAAGGCGTGAAAGTCCGTAGGGGACGCCTGCCACGAGGTCGTCAGGCACGATCCGAGGGAAATCCGAGTTCACAGAGACCATGAAGAGCTGTCCGAGCGAATACCGGATCTCGTCATCGTCGGAACTGTAACCGAGCTTGTTGACCTTTGATCGAAGAACGCTCGGCGTCGCGACGACCGATTCAGCTTCCGCGAGGACGTCGGCCAGTCGCTCGCCGCCCGCGTCCTCGCGGACCTCTACGACGATGAGGTGCAAGCGCTTGCCGTCCAGTGCGTCCAGCTGTTCGACGCCGTGGATAACAATATGATCTGCGTCCGTCCCGACACCCTTAACCTCAATGGAGGCAGCCTCGAACTCGAAGTCGTGCGGCGTGGCCTCCGGACCCGTCCAGCTGTCGGCATCCGCCAGGCCTTCCGAAGCAAGGGCACGCAGGATGTTGAGCTCTGCGAACAGTCCTATCCGCTGCTCCGGGCTCAAGGCACGAGAGCGCACTGTCCGAAGGAGTCGTCTCCAACGGCCGATCACCTGTGCACTACGCGTCGCGGCACGCGCCGCACCGTCCTCGTCGAAAGCTTCGAGGATATCGGCGCAGACCTGATCGAACTCCCGTTGCAACGACGGGTCATGACACGTGACGTCTACGTAGTCAAGAGCACTGGCGCCGAAAGCCAGCGATCGCGAGCTCGAGGTAAGCACCGAATTCGGCTCGGCGACGAGGATCGAGGCGTCGTCGCTATACGGAACGAGGAGATGCCGGCGACCCTCACGATCGACCGCGGCGCGTGGTCCAGATTCCCCCGCTCGCAGACGCAGCGCGAAGGATGAGAATTCGGCGGTACGTGGCGGCTCCAGGACGGCCCAGGCGCGCATAAGTGTCGAAACCGCGTGAGAACCGGTCGTCATGATTCGTCGCCCTCCACCGAGTACAAGGCGTCCTGCAGGTCTTCTCGCTGTTCCTCATCCTCGTCCCAAGCGCTACCGGTGGCCCCAGTGAGGTCGACCGCCATGTGGGTCACTTCGACCGATGTCCCGCCCCCGACGGTGCCAGGGAAGACGATGCCGTATCCGATCACTGGAGCGACCGCATCCATCGGGACTCGAGCCACGCTTCCACGCGCGGGCGCCACAGGCTCACTGCGCGCGTCGATTGGATACAGCACGAGCAAGCCGCGTGAACGGTACTCCGTATCGCGCTCGCGCTGCTGAACGAGTTCGTTCTCGGGCTTGGCGGCGTCGTAGCTCTCCCACGTGCTGAGGTCGAGCACGCGGTCTCGCTTGCTCATGAGGGTTTTGATGTCGGCGATGGAGTCGACTCCCGTGTCGAGTCGTGATCGAATGACGGATCTAAACGATTTGCCGCCGAGCTCGATCGGCGCCCCGGAGCTCTGCGCGACGGCCACAGTCCACTCTTCGAGCGCCGGCTGATCACCGTTCCGCTGGCCGTCGATGTACCGCATGAGCTGCCGAGGCATCAGGTCCGCAGAATCCTCGTGCACTTTGTAACGACGGAGGAACGCGACTACCAGATGCGCCGGCACGTCGCGGTAAAGCACGGCAGTACCGCGCTGCTCCGGCTCACGTCCGCTGGATGAGATGTCTTGTACGAGGTCGGATGCGGCAGCAACGTTGTCCTTAAGCCAATCACTGTCCTCTCGTAGAAAATACCTGGTCTGAAGCCGGCGTCCAGCATAGGACACCTTTGCGGGGGCTGCTGCCCCCATCTTTGCTGTAATAGCTAGGGAGGGATGTGTCCTGATCCGGACCGCGACGTCCGTCGGCCGAAGGTTCTGGCGCTGATACTGGTCAATGTCGTCCCGCATCTCGCGTTCGACGGTCGCCAGGTGCCGAAACGCTCGCTCGAGCGCGTTGGTCATCCATATTCGAGGCAGGTCCTCGTATCCGGGGCGGAAGCCGAACCACCGTGCCATCTGAAGCAAAGTGTCGTACGCGGATGCCGTTCGGACGAAGAAGCTAACGACGAGACCTTCGAGCGTCAGTCCACGAGACAAGGTGTTACCACCGACCGCGATGGCCACCACCGGCCCCGACGAGTAGTCGAGTCGGTCCGTACTCCGATAATTGTCGAGGACAACACGTTGCGCTTCCAGCACGTCGCCGAGTTCACGAAGAACGGACTCGAAGGAGTTTTGCTGTCGTCCATTCCAATTAGCCGAGTCGACCCGAGCCGTCTCTCGATCCCACAGTGTTCGAAGGGTCCCGATGAATTCCTCGTCTCCGGCGCGAATCGCAGCAAGAGCCCGGGAACGCAAGTCTTCGAGAGGATCCCTGAAGGATTCCTGAACGTCAATCTTTACGGAAGTGTGAATGAGCATGGTGCTGTGCGAGCGATCGCCTCGTGCACGGCGAGCCGCGGTTGCGAGCCAGAACCAGTTGACGGCGTCGACCAAGTCCGGAGTCATGGTGGGGACGAAGCCCGCTGCACTCGCCCTTCCGGCCGGTCGTAGTAGTTGGACGTCGTCTTCGGGGACGATCCGCACCATGTCGTAACCGTCGGGAGCCGGACTCTCGTTCTCTTCCTCGACGACATCGACCCCGAAGATCATCTCCGTCCCGAAGTATCCCTCGGGCCGAGGCAAATTGAGAATGAAGTCCTTCGGGTAGAGGTCCGCGGATGCAGGATCGATGAACACATTTGCGAACGGCGTCGCCGTGTACCCGATGTAGGTGTTCCTCGGGAAAAGGGCGAGCAGGTCACGAATCAATGGATTGATGCGTCCGGTGGCTACGGACGCCTGATCGGCCTCGTCGTCGATGATCAGCACCCGAAGCTTCTCGAGCGCGCCTCGCGCCCCATCAGCACTCAGCCAAGTGATGAGGCGCTCGAGCACGGTTGCATTCTTCTTGACGACCGCGAGTACGACCTTCTCCGTAGATTTGAGCAAGCTCACCGCATCGGAAGCCTGCGGGCCGAAGTCACGGTCCTCGTCAGTCAGCGTGATCCAGTGCTCGTTGTTCAGGCCCTTGAGTTGACTGTTCAGACGGGCCTGTGTCTGTTTTCGCAGCCCATTGTGAATGCCCGAAAGAACGATGATGAACTTGTACTGCTCATCAGCAAGCTTCGCGATAACAGAAGTGAAATTCGTGGTTTTGCCACTTTGGACATACCCGACGACCAGACCTCGGGCCTGATAACGCGTCCGATCAGGTCGCGGCGTGTGCGCGACGACCTTGTTCGCAGCCCCCTCGAGATCGTTGAGTCGTTCCGCCCCCCACTTCTGGTCATCGCGGAAATGCGCCCGGAGAGGTGGCCAGAACATCGAGCCGTCGGACGAACCCGAATACCAGGATTCGTTGCCTGCTGCGACGATGGCTGGACCACCGAGTTGGACTGTCTCGAGATCGGACTCGAACTGCTCCTTGTATGTCGCCGCGAGCTCCGGACCACCGACAGCCGCGAACTTCGTGACGGCCGCCTCGAGCCCGAACTGTTTTGCCCAGGTTCCGAACAGCGGGTACAGATCCAAGATGACTCCTCAGTGATAACAGCAGTCCTTCATAACATGAGGAGGTGTCGCGCCTACACATCGAAGGCCCCGAGACCCGAAGTGCGGGTCAAAAAAGACGTAGAATATCGGCCATGCGTCCTCTGCCGCGCGATGAGACCGTTAGCGCGCGTTTTGCCAAGCAACGGCGTCGCGATACGGAGATCGAGATCGACATCCGGCGACGACTGCACGCTCACGGATTCCGCTTCAGGCTGGTCGTTCCGGTTCCCGACCGGCCACGTAGGTCTATCGACATCGCGTTCCCTCGCGAGCGAGTCGCGGTCCTGGTCGATGGTTGTTTCTGGCACGCCTGTCCGCTGCACCGGACGTCGCCGCGAACGAATCACGATTGGTGGGAGGCGAAACTTGCCACCAACTCGGCGCGGGATCTTGACACTCGCCACTCGCTCGAAACAACGGGATGGGCGGTGATCCGAGTCTGGGAGCACGAGAACCCCGATTCTGCGACCGACGCGATCGAAGCACTCGTGCTGGTTCGGCGCGCCGGCGCGCGGATAGTCAGTGGCTCGATCTAATATCGCGCCATGCCGATCTTCGACCTCGTGGACCTCTTTGCCGGGTGTGGGGGGATGACCCAAGGTTTCGTCGAGACGGGCCGCTATTTGCCAGTTGCGGCCGTCGAGATCGATCGAATGGCGGCCAAGACCTATGCCGCAAACTTTGGCGATCATGTCTTCAGTGGCGACATCCGAGACTGGCTCCGGGGCGAACTCCCCGCGTCTGCCGATGTCGTCATCGGTGGGCCTCCATGCCAGGGTTTCTCAGCGCTCGGGAAGCAGAACCCACTCGACCCGAGAAACGTGCTCTGGCGCGAGTACGTGCATGCGCTCGAACGCATGCAGCCGAAGGCGTTCATCATCGAAAACGTGCCTCAGTTCCTTCGCTCACCGCAGTTCGAAGATTTGAAGAAGGAGGTGCGGCCTGATGGAGGCCTCGCAAATTTCGAGATCGAGCCCTTCGTCTTGAATGCTGCCGAGTACGGCGTCCCACAGACGCGACGACGAGTTTTTGTCATAGGCCGCCAGCGCGGACTTCCACCGTTGGGCCCGCCCCCCACTTCAATTCGTCGAGCAACTGTCGAGGACGCGTTCGAGGGCCTAGCAAGAAGGGTCGTCGATACGGAACTACCGCCGGACAGAGCGTTGAGACGTGGTCCGTATCTGACAACGGAATTGCACTTGACGCGCAATCCGACCGATACGTCGATCCGCCGTTACCGAGCCATTCCGCCCGGAGGGAATCGGAACGATTTGCCTGACGAACTATCTACGCCCGGCTGGCGAAAGCACAAGTCGGGTTCGGGTGACGTGATGGGTCGTCTGTGGTTCGACCGACCGTCGGTGACTATTCGCACTGAATTCTTTAAGCCGGAAAAAGGTCGATACCTTCACCCGACCGAACATCGACCGATCACCCACCTTGAGGCGGCCCGGATTCAAGGCTTCCCGGACGACTTTCGCTGGTACGGGAGCAAGACCCAAATCGCCAAACAGATCGGAAATGCGGTACCGGTGAGCCTCGCCAGTGCGATCGCGACGCACATCCTGCCGTGGCTTGATTCATCCGTCGCATCGCCCGCAACCGAACTCGATCTCACGCAGTTCGCCAGCTGAAGTGGTCAACTCGGCTCAATCGACCTGACCGTCTACGACGATTGAACCGACAACGTCGGTTGTGGATGCCTCGCCCGGCGGTCACACAAGATTGACCACTCGCGCGCATATCCGGGTGGGCTGGGCGGTCCCTCGCCATGCCCGTAACTCCGTTTGAATTTGTGGACAATTCCATTTGCGTCTCGAGCGCAACACCGCAAACGGGCCTGACCGGATTGGTCGAGCTGCGGGGGTTAGGTCGGTGTGGAGCGACTGCGGCCTTGATTGAGCGGACGGTCCACGCTGCTTAGCGCTGGTGAGTGCGGGTCACGCCCGCGTCGGACGAGCGAGCGCCACATCTTCCGACCCCCGAACGAGCGATTTCGGTCGGGCGCGCGGACTGGTGTACTGGTGAGTGCAACGCACCTTGAATACTCGGAGGGTCAGCGCCTCGGGGGCGCCGCTCGACCTCTTCGTCGGGGGCAGCCTGGTTGCGCCTCCCGAAGGATTGATCGTGAAACTCATCTCCGTCGTTGCCGTCGGCGCCGCACTCCTGACTCTGAGTGGCTGCGCGGCCACCGGCACGTCTGCCTCGTCGCAAGCGCAGCATGCGAGCTCCAACAATTCGTCCGTCGCGTCCGCTACGCCGGTCGTGACGCCGACGCCGACCAAGGCAGCACCGGTCGTCACGGCCGCGGCGATCTCGGCCGACCTGCAGTCGAAGATCCCGCAGGTGACGCATGTTCTCCAGATCACCGAGGACAACGATCCGAACAACCTCATCGGGCGCCCCAACGAGTACACGCAGGCGGCGACGCTCTACGACTCGCGCACGCCCTGCACCGACATCGGCGCGGACTGCGGAGCTACGATCGAGATCTGGCCGTCGGCTGCTCTCGCGACGAACCGAGTGAACTACATTCAGACCGAACTGAAGGCAAACCCGATCCTCGGCACCGAGTACGACTACGCGCACGGCAACGCGGTGCTCCGCGTCACCGGCACGATGAAGCCGTCCGACGAAGCCGGCTATCTGGCGGCGTGGAACGCTTACTTCGTGTAGGCCGGTGCCGCCCGCCATTGAATCAACACGACGCCTCGCGACTCCCGGCCCTTCCGCATCGTCGGCTACCGTCAGAGTGTGACAACTCAAGGCCTCGGAGACGAACTGCGAACATTCACCGCCGAACGCGACTGGGACCAGTTCCACTCCCCCGCGAACCTCGCAAAGAGCATCTCCATCGAGGCAGGCGAACTCCTGGAGTGCTTCCAGTGGACCGACGATGCCGACATCGAGCGAGTCAAGAGCGAACTTGCCGACGTACTGACGTACTGCCTTCTCCTCGCCGACAAGATGGGGTTCGACCCTGAGGCCATCGTCCGCGAGAAGCTCGAGATCACTCGCCAGAAGTACCCGGTCGACAAGGCGCGAGGCCGAAGCACGAAGTATGACCGGCTTTAGCGTCGAGCGCCTCGACTTCTCTCGAGAGTCAGTTGCCGAGTGGGAGAGGGCCGACAAGCGCTTCACCAACTGGCCGGTCGTCTACGTGCTCAACTCCGAACGAGCGATCTCTGAGACAGGGAAAAGGGGGCTCGCTCTCCGCGATGTCTACGTCGGCGAGACCCTCAACGCAGCCTCGAGGATGCGCCAGCATCTGTCGTCCCGCTCGAAGGACACTCTCTCGACCGTGCGAGTTCTGCTCGACCCGACATTCAACAAGTCCGTCTGCCTAGACCTCGAGTCGTATCTGATCTCTTTACTTTCGGGCGACGGTTCGTTGCGAGTTCTTAATCGGAACGACGGGATCACCGAAGCGAATTACTACGACCGCGCGATCTACCGCGAGTCGTTCCGGGAGGTCTTCGAAGCCCTACGCGCCGAGGGCATCTTCAGTCGGGCGCTGCCTGAGATCGAGAACGGCGCCCTCTTCAAGTTGTCGCCGTTCAAGGCCCTCAACGAAGATCAGGCAGCAGCCGTCGAAGACATCGTCGAAGGATTGTTGACCGATGTGGAATCCGGAGCGACCAACTCGATCGTCATCCAGGGTGCACCGGGCACAGGCAAGACGGTCGTCGCGATCTTCCTCCTCAAGCTGCTCGTCGATATCGCCGGCACAGCGTCGACAGACGAGATCGACCCTGACAGTCGATTCGCAGAGTTCTTCGTGGAGGGCAACCGCCAGTTGCTGACCGGTCTGAGAGTCGGGTTGGTCATCCCCCAGCAGTCGTTGCGCAAGTCAGTGCAGAGCGTCTTC
Organism: Frondihabitans australicus; assembly: GCF_003634555.1. Classification (NCBI taxonomy): domain Bacteria; kingdom Bacillati; phylum Actinomycetota; class Actinomycetes; order Micrococcales; family Microbacteriaceae; genus Frondihabitans; species Frondihabitans australicus. The sequence goes on along the minus strand of NZ_RBKS01000001.1, from coordinate 610,219 downwards.
AGAAAGACTCCGGGCCTGGATCCAGACACCGTCATGACGGCATTCCAGGCTGCCGAATCTGTTGGCACGTGGGACCTCCTCATCGTCGATGAGGCTCACCGGCTCAATCAACGCGCGAATCAGCCCACCGGCGTGCTCAACGCGAAGTTCAAGACGATCAACGAGGATCTCTTCGGCGAGGACGACGTCACACGGACGCAGCTTGATTGGATCCGCGCGAAGAGTCAGCATTCGATCTTTCTCGTTGACGCGGAGCAAAGCGTTCGGCCTGCGGACCTGGCCCCGGCCACGGTCCGAAGACTGGTGGAGGACGCACGCGCCGGTGGCCGCTTGTATCCGCTGCGGTCACAGATGCGTGTTCAGGCGGGATCGGACTATGTCTCGTTCGTCCGTCGGATCCTGCAGCCGAAACAGGACGATGACGGCATTCCGAAGACACCGGAAGCCTTCGAAGGCTACGACTTCAGGATGTTCGAGGACGTTCAGGCCATGCACGATGAGATCCGCAGGCTGGACGACGAGGTCGGGCTGGCTCGAATGGTCGCGGGCTTCGCGTGGAAGTGGAGCTCGAAGAACGACAAGTCCGCGATAGACATCAGGATCGGCGAATACGAAGCTCGCTGGAACGGTACCGCCGTCGATTGGATTGCGTCACCCGGCGCACTCGACGAGGTCGGTTCGATCCACACCGTGCAGGGTTACGACCTGAATTACGCGGGCGTGATCATCGGCCCCGATCTTCGCTACGACAAGCGACTCGGACGACTCGTCTTCCACCGCGAGTCGTACTTCGACCCCAAGGGCACCGAGAAGAACAAGGCTCTCGGCATCACGTACAGCGATGACGACATCCTTCGGTTCGTCTGCAACGTCTACACCGTGCTGCTGACTCGCGGAATCCGGGGGACCTTCGTCTACGTGTGCGACCCAGCGCTGCGCGAGTACCTGGCGACGTTCATCCCTTCGGCATAGCCGGCCGGCGATGTAACCGGAACAGTGCATCCAGGCCGAATGCCAGCACGCCGAGAGGCGGAGCAACCCACAGGACGATCACCCAGATCACCTTGGTCGGGACGGACATCACGCTGAATCGGACGACGCTGATCGTCGCCCAGATCGTGGCGACGAACAGGGCCAGCGACAGGAACATGACGACGATGTGGGTGGCGGAGAAGTCCCGGAGCATGCACCAATACTCGCGTTAAACATTCTGGTATCGCAAGAGTTAGTTGGCTGCGGGCGAAAAGGGGCTTCCGGCGGACCTCCCGATCCTGCGTCAATTGGGGAATGGGGAACGACGGGGCCGGCACGGCCGGAGGATCGGCGCAGCGCGAATACGAGCGGCGACGGGCCAACGATGAGGCGAAGCTGCGGGCCGAGTGGGGGCGCTTCGGCGGCATCGCCGTGGCACTGAGCAACGAGAAGCAGAGCACGCGAGCGTGGGCGTCGGGCGCGAACGGCGAGCGAATCGTGGGCGCGCGGCTCGACGCGATGGCGTCGGAGACGGTGCGGGTGCTGCACGACCGGCGCATCCCGGGGAGTCGGGCCAACATTGATCACGTGGTCGTGACTCCTGCTGGGGTGTGGGTCGTCGACGCGAAGCGGTACAAGGATCAGCGGCCCGCGCTGGTCGCCGAAGGCGGGATTCTGCGGCGTCGGATCGAGAAACTCGTCGTCGGGAGGCGCGATCAGACGAAGCTCGTCGACGGGGTGCTCGGGCAGGTCGCGCGGGTCAGTTCCGTCGTGGGTGACCAGGTTCCGGTACGCGGGATGCTGTGCTTTGTGGAGGCGGACTGGCCGCTGTTCGGGGGCTCGTTCGCGGTGCGCGGGGTGGACGTGGTGTGGCCGAAGAAGATGGTGGCGGGGATCGGTAGGGCTGTAGGGGTCGGGGTCGATGTCACTGCAGTCTCAAACTGTCTGCGGCGCGCATTCCACGCGGCTTGAGAGCACCGCTCGGCGGCGTGCCGCGCAGCGGGGCGAGCCGTTGGGGTAGCCGCGGGCGCGGGCGCGGGTGGGCAGGCGAGCCGCTCCGCGGGGCGCCGGCGGGCAGCCGAGCCGGGCAGGACAGACGAGTGCCCCGCACTGGGGGCGACACAGGAGACGATCGGGCGGTGGGACGGGCTACGACGGGTGCCCGCGGCGCTTATGATCGGGAGACTCGCCGCTCCTGCGGCTTGAGCGGTGCGCCACGTCAAGGGCATCGCGTCACGATCACAGCACGACCCGAGGAACGTCATGCCCCGAGCCGCACTCCCCCGCGCCCGCACCGTAGCACTCGCCGCGGCAATCGCCATCGGCACCGTCGGGCTCGCCGCCGCGCCGGCGAGCGCCTTCGCCGACGGCACGGGCACGGGCACCGACACGGGCAGCCAGGTCACCATCGGCGACGCGGCACTCGCCTCGTGCACGGCCGACGCACTGGGGGACGACCCCTCGACGACGACGTTCGCTACCTCCGACCTCGAGTCACTCACTGCGCTCACCTGCGCAGGAGTCGGCGACGCGAGCCAGCTCGGGCTCTACAGCGGGCTCACCAGCCTCGACCTCGACGGCTCCCCCATCGGCGACCTCACGGCGATCGGCACGCTGACCGGCCTGATCAGCCTGTCGCTCGACGACGACAGCGCCCTCGACAACGACGGAGCGATCGGCGACCTCACGCCCCTCGGATCGCTCACGAACCTCACCACACTGTCGCTCGCCGACGACGGCCTCAGCGATGTGAAGCCCCTCCGGCCGCTGCAGCAGCTGCAGCACCTCGACCTCGAGGGCAACCACATCAGCGACCTCTCGCCGCTGCTCTTCCTCAACGTGGCGACGATCACTGCGACCGACCAGACCGTTACCGGGCCCGCTGAGACTTTCGGGGCGACACTGCACGAACCGGTCATGTACGACCGATGGGACAGCCGCGTCGAGTTCTACACGGGGCCAGGCACGGAGTACAAGCTCCAGACCAACAACGACTTCGTCGTCACGAGCACGACCTCGGGCTCGCTCACGTGGACCAGCAGCTTCCCCGGCTTCACCGGCACCTACAGCTTCGCCTCCGCCCTCGGCATCCTCACGCCGCCGACCACCGGGCCCGGCGTCGCGCAGCTGCCCGCGGTCACCGTGAAGACGCATGCCGCGCCCGGAGTCTGGCTGCCTTACCAGGTGAACTACGGCTACCAGTGGTTCCGCAACGGCGTGGCCATCCCCGGAGCGACCTCCGGGTCGTACACGCCGAAGAGCAGCGACCTCGGCGCGAAGCTGTCGTACGTCGTGACCGTCAGCCTGCCCGACTACGCCACCCAGACCCGCACGTCGCCGACCTACAGGGTCGCCGGCCGGCCGTTCACGAAGACGTCGGCTCCGGCGATCAACGGCACCACGCGCGTCGGCCACATCGTGACGGCGACGCGCGGTCCGTGGTCTCCTGCTGGCATCTCGTTCACCTACCGCTGGAACCGCGACGGCAAGCCCATCGCCGGAGCCACGAAGTCGACCTACAAGCTCACCTCCGCCGACGCGCACCACGCCATCACTGTGACGGTCACCGGCGCCAAGAGCGGCTACGCCACCACCTCGCGCACGAGCCCCGCGGTGAAGCCGACGTTCCACTAGGGACGATCGCGAGCCCCGTAGGGGCGCACACGCCACTGGCGCGTCGACCCGCGCATCCTGCGACCCCGGAACGAGCGATTTCGGTCGCGCGGCCAGCTCTGAGAGTCGGATGGGCTACGTGCCGGCAGGTAGCGACGGCTGCGGCTCCGGTGGAGCGCCGAGAGCTTCGGCAGCGCGCTTCAGCATCTCGTTCTGGTCGAACTCGGGGCCGCGGTGCTCTGAGCCGCCGTCAGTCTTGGACTCGAGCGAGCGCTTCGCACGCTTCGAGATCAGGTAGCCGCCCGCGCCGAACACCATGAGCGTCACGGCCGTCGATCGATCGGTGGAAGTCATGTTCGCGACCCGCGAGGTCAGTCCACCGGAACGCGCAGCCCGATCACGCGACGGACGGACAGCCGCGTCGGCCTCGCGCGCGCACTCGGTCGCATACAGCGTGGCCAGCTCGGAGTCTCCCAGGAGCTGGCACACCATCGCGAGGTCGAGGCAAGCCGAAGCGCGGGCGAATGTCGACGGGGTTTGGAGGTCGACGGCGGAGCGAAAATGGGCCTGCGCCTCGACGAGTGCGGCAGCGGCCTGATCAGCGGTGCGTCCCGGCAGCGCAGCCTCTCGGAGGTAACGTCGGCCTGTTTTCCACGGTCCGTCGATCAATGCCTGCACATGTGAATCGATCGATGCGAGCACGACCACCTGACTGTCTTGCACACCGAGCAGGTCGTTCAGGATCATCTCCAACGGGGCTCCCAGCCCCGGCATCGCGCGATTCGCGGCGAACGTGACGACTTTGACGGCGAGTTGATCGAGGTCCACGGGTGGCTCCTGCTTGCTCGGATGGAATCGGAGACGCCCGTTCACGCCTCCGGGATGTCGGGAGCACCGTAGCGGCGGGCCGAACGCCATCGGAATACGCAGTTGTGCGTAAGCGTCCGGTGCGCCTCTGCGGCGCTGCGCTGCGCCCGATGTGTGCGTGCCGTCGCTCGCGACGCTGCACTTCGCCGATGCGGCGAGGTGGGTCGTGGAGTGGGATGACGGGACGCTGACGCGCAGTCATCCACAGCCCACTCGTACCCGCTGAGAATGTCTACGTGATGTGCTAGGTTCTACCCATCGCCGCAGGGAACGACGATGGAGTACGACGAGTGACGACTTTTGCGGTTGACCCTGCAGCGATCCAGGCCATGGCATCGGCCGTCGGGCTGTGTGCCGACACGGTGCCTTCCACGTCCCCGCCCGACCTCGAGGGGTGCGGCAGCCGTGCGGTCGCGAGCGCCGCCCACGAGTTCGCGGTCTGGTACCACGTGACGTGGTGCGAGATCGAGTCGGCCCTCCATGCGGCGAGCGCCGGGGCGATGTCCGCAGCACACCTGTACGCCACGGCCGACGATGGCGTTGCGGCGGCGGCCGACTCCTCCCGTGTGGCGGTCCACTGATGCGCGACTGGAGCACCGACGACCCAGGCCTCGGCGACACGACCGTCATCGACACCTTCGCCGCCCGACTCACGCGCGACGCGGCGGCAGCTTCGTCGATTTCCACGACCGTGGCGTCGAGCCTCAGCGCCGTTCCCTCGTTCTGGCGCGGCAGCGGCGCCACCGCATGGTCGGGCCGCCTCTCCCGCCAGACGGCGGCGCTCGCCCGCCTCCACACCACACTCGAGACGTGCTCGCGCGCTGCCCGGGCCTACTCCGCCGCAGTCGACGACATCCAGCGTCGCGCCCGCACCCAGATCGCCCTCCTCACCGAGAGCCGCTCCACGCTCGACCTCCTCCCCCTCGAGGGCTCCGGCACCGCCGCCCCGAGCACCGTCGACCTCAGGGCGCAGGAGCACGCAGAGTCGCTCGCCACCATCTCCGCCGCGACCGCCACCCTTGCCTCCCTCACCCTGGAACGCCAGCACGCCGACGACGCCTTCGTCGCCGCCCTCCGCACGGCTCTGCCCGACACGTGGCCGGCGCAGCTCGCCGCATTCGCCTCGCTCGGCGTCACGCACCCGCTGACGGCGAGCTCGCACTACGTGGACGCCGCCGTCTCGTCGTTCGTTGCCGGGCTGGAGCATGCCTCCTCGTACGACACCGGCGACGCGACGACCCTGCTCGTGCTGACGACGCGTGGCGACCTGGATCCTGCGCAGGTCACCTCGCTTCTTCGCGCACACCCGGCGCTCGGGTCTGCCCTCGGCGGCGTCGGCCCTGCCGTCGTGGCCGAGTGGTGGCGATCGCTCGGTGACGGCACGGATCACTCGGCAGCGCAGAATGCGCTGGTCGCCGCCGCTCCTACGGCCATCGGCAACCTCAACGGCGTCGCCTACTGGGCGCGCGACACCGCGAACCGTGCGGAGCTCGCGCGGAGGCTTGATGAGACGTCTGCGGAGCTCGCCGTCATGATTCGCGAAGGTTCGCCGGGCCAGCCCGACCTCGCGGTGACCTACCGGTCTTGCCTCACACGACTCCAGGTCCGTAAAGCGTCACTCCAAGACATCAAAATCAGTCTGGCGACGCGAAGACATTCCGATCCCAGCCGTCAACTGATCTCGCTCACCAGCGACGAGCCCCCGTTGGCCGCGGTTGCTCTGGGCGACATGGACACGTCTCCTACGGTCACCTACATGGTTCCGGGAATGGGATCATCGACGCGCGAGATGCGCGGTTGGGTGCGAGCATCGGCAAACGTCTACGAAGCGCAGCGGAAAGCAGCGGGTGGGATGCCGCCAGCTGTCGTCGCTTGGGTCGGATACAAGTCACCGCCCGTGCCGTCGCTCGAGACGCCCTCACTTGCCGTCTTAGGTTCGTCGAAGGCGCAAGCTGGGGCCGACGCCCTTGCTCGCGACCTCGCCGGACTTAATGCGACACGGCAACCGGGAAACTTCCGCCTGAACGTGGTGGCCCACTCATACGGCACGACCACAGCCTCTCTCGCGCTCGCTCAGCGCGACCTCGCCGTCGATAACTTTGTGAGCGTCGCCTCGGCCGGCATTGACACAAGTGTTCCCGACGCCACCGCCATTCACGCGACGCACGTCTATGCGGAGCAGGCACAGAATGTGTTGCCTGTCATCGAGCACGGCGAAGGCGACGAATACGCGTGGACGGGTCGCTTGGGAAGTGGCCGCGAGAACCCCATGGACCCCATGTTCGGCGCAACTCGCCTCGCGGTGGGCGACGAGGCTGCGGCAGATGGGATCGCCGGGGTGACGGCACACGATGGCCTCCTGCAGAGCGAGACTCGCCCGGACCCGAGTGTCGGCTATGGGTACTTCGACAACCAGACGCTGTCACTGCGCAATATCGCGCGTGCGACTACGGGGCACGAGAATGCGCTCGTGAAATTCACGCCACCGCGACGCACTCTCTTGGAGCAGATTCTCCTGAAGCAGAGTGCAGAACCCGAGGTATCGCCATGATCGTGAAACCGCGAAGCATGATCCAGGCGACGGCATTGATCGTGGCCATCGGGATCGCCCTGACGGCCTGCGCCCCCCATGAGACCGGAAAAGGCACCACCGTGCAGAATCCCGACGAATCGATTGCATTGATGTATGCGACGTACGAAGCCACGCTGAAATCGACGCATCAAACCGGCTGGGAGAGTCGCCCTAGACATGCCGACTCACTCGGAATCATTCCCGACAGCTGCCTACTTTCTGACGGCGAAGACGGGATGCAATACTCCGACTGGCTCTTCGGGCCGCCGTCCCAGACGTCAGAAACCGATGCTGAGAAAGTTGCGTCCTACTGGCGATCGCGAGGCCTGGACGTCAAGGTTGAGCCACCCGTAACGGCGAGCGATGACGAATGGAATGTTCGCGGGGTCAGCCCGGATATCAGCATCGTCTACTCGAGTAGCCCGCGCACGAGAACGATGTCATTCGTGATGCCGTGCATTCGAGGCAACTCCGACGAGTGGGCTCTCAAGGTCATCGCCGAACGGGAGAAACGGTCGCCTACAGGCGGCGCCAGCGCATTCCCGACCGACGCCCCCTCTCCCGAGCCGTGAAACACGAAGAACATGTCTTCGATCTCATCGCCGGCCACGATGCCACGAAATGAACAACAACGCACGCCGATTTCGGACGGGCTCAGTGGCTCACTAAACCGCCCCAGTTTTGACCCTTTCGAGTAGATCCTTCTCGGCAGATATATCGGATACGGAGGCACGCCATGAACGTCTCTCGAGTTTCACAACCATGGGCGGTGGCGTTCTTGAGTCTTGCCACTTCTGTCTTGCTCTCGAGTTGCTCAACAGCGCCCTCGACACAAGAGTCGACGACGACGCCCGACCAGTCGCTCGCCGCACTGTACGGCTTCTACCAGGCAACGGTCGGAGCCCTTGGCGCCAGTGGTTGGGACGCTCCCCCGTCTCCCGCGACCGATCTCGACGTCACCCCCGAAAGCTGCCGGCTTTCGAACGGAGACGCGGGTATTCGCTACACGGACTGGCTCTACGGCCCGCCAACCGTCGACCCCGGGGCGAGCGCACGCCTCGTCTCGAAATACTGGAAGTCACGCGGACTGACCGTCGCCGTGACCGCGCCGCACACGAACGACGACGAATGGGACGTCCGTGGTGCCGACGCGCACTACAACGTGATGTTCACCGACAATCCCCGCACGGCATCGCTCTCCATCGTGATGCCCTGCATCACCGGCGACGTCGACCGCATGATCGACCGAGTCATCGCGCACCGAGAGAAAGAAGCACTCGAGGCGGGCGATACGCCCTCACCAACACCCGAGCCGCAATGATGCGACAGCCGCGGAGCAGAAATGCCGCCGTCACCTCACCGAAACGGACCCCTTCGATGGGGCTCCTCGCCGGCCTCGTCGCGACCCTCGCGCCGCCCACCTCTTCGAGTGAGTCCGCGATAGCGACCTTGCGCATCGACACCGACGAGCTGTCCACGGGCGGCGCGCCATGAGACTGAGAACGCTTGCCATCAGCCTCGTTCTCGGACTCGCGACGACTGCTGGGCTCGCCGGCTGCACGAACGAGATTCCGAGCGCATCCGTGACGACGAACTCCATGACGCCGAACGAGTCCATCGACGCCATGTACGAGCTCTACGAGCGAACGCTCGCGAACGCGGGTGACGCGCGGTGGCAGCCCGCACCGGTGGGGTCGAACGACCTCGACATCACGCCTCAAGACTGCAAGCTCTCAGACGGTTCGACCGGCATTCGATACGCCGACGTGCTCTTCGGGCCGGGTATCACATCGCGGCAGCGCACTGCCCATGAGGTGGCCGGACTCTGGCGTGCGCTCGGGCTGCACGTGCAGAGCCTCGCGCCGTCGACCCCGAGCGACCCTCAGTGGCGGACACACGGCACGAGCGATGACGTCGACATCATGTTCACGGCCGACCCTCATCGTTCGTCCGTCTCGATCGTCATGGCCTGCATTCCCGGGAACGCCGACGACATGATCGACCGGATCATCGCCCACCGCGAGCAGAAGGCAACCGCGACACCGTCACCCGCGCCCGTCGGCGACACGGCACCGACACCATGACCGAACTCGCCGCACACGAAGTCGCCCTGCACAAGGTGTTCTCCAGCGACTACGAGTTCGTGATCCCCTCGTACCAGCGCCCCTACGCGTGGGGCACCGAGCAGGCGCTCGAACTGCTCGACGACCTCGCGGAGGCGTGCGAGCACTCGCCGCAGGAGCCGTACTTCCTCGGGTCGCTCGTCCTCGTCAAAGAGAAGGGGCGACCGCGCGCCGAGGTCATCGACGGGCAGCAACGGCTGACGACACTCACGATCCTGCTCGCGGTGCTCCGCGACCTGTCCGAAACCGACGACCTCCGCACCCGCCTCGACGACATGGTGCGCCAGCCCCAGGACCCGCTGCTCGACATCGCGGCCAAGCCGCGGGTGGCGCTGCGATCGAAAGACGCCGACTTCTTCGCCCGGCAGGTGCAGGAACTCGGGGCGACCACGCGGCTCCTGCACCTGACGCCCGGTCAGCTCGAGACCGACTCGCAGCGCGCCCTGCACGCCAACACGCGGGCCCTGCAGCGCGTGCTCGCCGGCTGGAGCGACGACCGACGCCGCCACCTCGCCCAGAAGCTCGCCAGCCGCACCTACCTCGTCGCCGTCTCCACCGCCGACCTCGACAGCGCCCACCGCATCTTCGGCGTCATGAACGCCCGCGGCCTCGACCTCTCCCCCGCCGACATCGTGAAATCCCGCGTCATCGGCGCGATCCGCGACAGCCCAGGCCGCGACAGCCCGGGTACCGGCAGCACCTCCGCCGACAGCACCTCCGCTCGCAGCACCTCTGACGACAGCCACGCCCTCGCCGAGCGCTACGCCGCCAAATGGGAAGACGCCGAAGAGTCCATCGGCCGCGACGACTTCGCCGACCTCTTCCTGCAGATCCGACTCGTCGAATCGAAGCAGCGTGCTCGCGCCTCGCTCCTCCGCGAGTTCCCCGAGCAGGTCCTCAGCCGCTACCTGCCCGACCGCGCCACCGAGTTCGTCGACGACGTGCTGGTGCCGTACGCGCGGGCGTACCAGCAGATCCGCGACCGGGCGTACGCGGTGTCACCCGCGCAGACGTCTCGGCCCGGGTCTCACCCTGTGAACACGTGGCTCAGCCGCCTCGACGTGCTCGACAACCGCGATTGGCGGGCTCCTGCGCTCTGGGCCCTCCGCACCCGCCCGGGCGACGCCCCCTGGCTCGACCGGTTCTTCGCGAAGCTCGAACGCCTCGCCGCGAGCCTCTACATCAGGCGGGTGTGGACCACGCCGCGCGTCACCCGCCACATCGAACTGCTGCGCCAACTCGACGCGGCCGACCAGCACGGCACCGACCCCCTCGACGCGCCCGCGTTCGAGCTCACGCCCGCCGAACGCCGCGACACCCTCGCGGTGATCGACGGCGACGTCTACCTCGCGAGCAAGATCCGCAAGTACCTCCTGCTGCGACTCGACGACACGGTCGCAGGAGCAACGGAAGTCACCTACCAGCACCGAGTCATCACCGTCGAGCACGTGCTGCCGCAGAACCCGCGGGCAGGGTCCACGTGGCTCGAGTCGTTCTCCGACGCCGACCGCGCCCGCTGGACCCACCGTCTCGCGAACCTCGTGCTGCTCGGCCGGATGAAGAACTCCGAAGCCCAGAACTACGACTTCGAACGCAAGAAGGCCGCCTACTTCAGCGGCCGAGGCGGCGCCGTCGCCTTCGCGCTGACCAGCCAGGTGCTGCGCTACCCGCAGTGGAACCCGGCGACGCTCGAGGTGCGGCAGCGGGAGCTCGTCGGGCTGCTCGCCCGCGAGTGGGGGTTGGGGTCGTGACCGTGCGCTACGAGCGCCGCCCCCGAACGGGTCGTTTCGGAACGTCGGCGGTCGATGGTCAACTAGTGAAAGCTACTCACCTTGATGTTCGAGTCGTCAGCGCCCCGGGGGCGCCGCTGACAGGTCCTCGAAGGTGGGTCTCCTCGTCGCGCCCGCACGACCCGAATCAGATCACACACAGCAAGGATCATCCATGACCAACGAGACTCCCGACGCGACCTCCTCGGGCGCGCCGACGACCCCGCCGCCCTACGTGCAGCCCGGCCAGCCCGGCGCGCCCACGTACGGCCAGCCCGCCACCGCGCAGGCCGCCCCGCCGCAGTACGGCCAGCCCGGCGCGGTCCCGCCCGCCCCCGGCCAGCCCTACGGCGCGCCGTACGGCATGCAGCCTCAGCAGCCGGGCGAGTCGTCGAAGTCGTTCGTCACCACGTGGCTCCTGTCGCTCCTCCTCGGCGGTCTCGGCATCGACCGGTTCTACCTCGGCAAGGTGGGCACGGGCATCCTGAAGCTGATCACCTGGGGCGGTCTCGGCATCTGGGCGCTGATCGACCTGATCCTCGTGCTCACCGGATCCACCCGCGACAAGCAGGGCCGCCCGCTCGCGGGCCGCACACCGAAGGTCGCGCGCACCGCGTGGATCGTCACCGGGGCCGTCGTCCTGGTGTCGCTCATCATCAGCATCGCGACGGGGACGAGCAGCGCTTCGAGCACCAAAGCCGCGTTCGACGAGGGTGTGGCCACCACGCACTCGGCTCCGGCGGCCGAGACACCGGCCGCGGCGAAGACTCCCGCTGCTCCTGCGCCCTCGAAGGCGACCACCCCGAGCAAGGCCGCCGCCCCCAAGAGCGACTCGAACTCGCCCGCCGCCTGGGCGACCAAGAAGTACGGCACCTTCGCGCCGATCACGAAGTCGGGCGCGGGCGACGACGTCATCACCCTGCCGACCGGCGCCACCGCGGGCATCGTCAAGGCCACGTACACGGGTTCGGGCAACTTCTCGATCTCGATCCTCGACTCGTCGAACCAGTCGACCGGCGAACTGCTCGTCAACACGATCGGGTCGTACGGCGGAACGACCGCCTACGGCTTCACCGAGCTGAACAAGGGCGTCACGATGCAGGTCAGCGCCGACGCGGGCTGGACCATCACGATCTCGCCGGTGTCGAGCGCCCAGACCATCGGAGCCTCGGGCTCAGGAGCAGGCGACGGCGTCTACCTCTACACGGGCAGCGCCGGAACCCTCACCGCCTCGTACAAGGGCGACAGCAACTTCACCGTCGAGGAGGAGACCGGCAAGGCCTTCTCCGACCCGCTGCTGATCAACGAGATCGGCACGTACTCCGGCACGGTTCCGATGATGTCAGGCCCCGCGGTGCTCGTCATCGGCGCCGACGGAGGCACCTGGACGACGCAGACGAAGTAGCGCGCTGAGGCTGCCCACGACGCAGCCACGACGGCCCCGGTGACGCGTGTCGCCGGGGCCGTCGTGCGTTGTGCGTCGTGCCGTCACGGCGCGCACTGCCGGGCGGTGGTGGCGGGGCCAGGGCTGCCTGCGAGGGCCCCGGGCGACGAGAGGAACGGGTACATCGTGCCGGCGTACTTCAGGTTCGCCTGAATTCAGGCGAACCTGAAGTACGCCGGTGAGAACCCCTCCGACCCTTGCGGCCATGGGCCAGAGGGGCGACCCGGCGCCACGACCCCCGAACGGGGGCCGCCACGACCGGCGTGCCGCGCGCCGCGCCGCCCTACACTTCCCTCACGCCCACAGACGTGAGCGACGATCACACCTCGCGCGAACGCGGCCCCGAAGCCTCGCAGCACGCCCCGGCGTGCTGCACAGCGCCGCGCGACGACCCTCCCGACAAGGATCAGCACCATGCACCGCACCACCCCGGCGCACAGTCGCGCCCGCTCGATCGCAGGATCAGACACCCGCACGCGCCACCGCAGGCTCGCCATCGGCACCACGATCGCCGTGATCGCCGCCGCACTGACCGGTATCGGCGCATCGACAGCCTTCGCCGACGCGCCGATCCCGCCGCAGCCGCCGCAGCCGCCGTCGACCGTAACCATCTCGGATCCTGCGCTCGCTGCCTGCACCGCGACCGCGACCGACGAGCCCGCCGGCACGGACACGTTCACCACAGACGAGCTCGCCGCGGTCACCACGCTCGAGTGTTCCGGCGTCGCCGACGACAGTGCGCTCGTCGACTTCACCGGCCTTACATCGCTGAGCCTGACGAACGGCTCGATCGATGACGTGTCGCCGCTGAGCGGTCTCACGCAGCTGACGAGCATCGACCTGTCGCACAACGCCATCAGCGACGTGTCGCCGCTCGCGAGTCTTACCGACCTGGGCAGCCTCGACCTCGTGGGCAACCACATCACTGACCTGAGGCCGTTGAGCTCGCTGCAGGTCAACGCGAACGCGGGCGCGCAGACGACGACCTACGCCGGGCTTCCGCTGGTGAGAGGCACCCGGTTCGAGCCTCCCGTCTCGTTCGACCAGACGGGCACACCGCTGGCGATCACGGCTGCGACGGGCGCCACCTACGACAACAGCGCGTGGGAAGCCACGCCCACGGGTGCGAGTGGATCGCTCGTCTTCGGATCCCCGAGCTCGTCGCTGCAGGTCACCCTGAGCTTCAGCGCCCTCCTGACTTTCGACGCCACTCCCTTCCCGTCGATCGGCGGCGTCGGGCTGATCGGCGGGACTCTCACGTCGTCGGTGCCGCAGTGGACCCCAGCCGCGACTCACATCGCCTACCAGTGGTACGAGGGCGGCACGCCCATCGAGGGAGCGACGAACCCGACATTCACGGTGCCCGCCTCCCTGGCCGGCGACCTGATCTCGCTCAACATCACCGGTTCGCGGGACGGCTACCAGGACTACTCCGACGGCAGCAACAGCATCCCGATCGCTGCTGGCTTCCTCAACGGCACGCTGGACAACACCATCTCCGTCTCCGGCACCCCCACCGTCTTCAGGACTCTGAGCATCGCGGGCGACGACTGGTGGCCGACGCCCACGACCACGAGGTACCAGTGGTACCGGGCGGGAGCACCCATCAAGGGTGCGACGCGGTCGACGTACACGCTGACAGCCGCCGACGCTGCGCACGGCATCTCGGTCTCCGTGACCCTCTCGCGAGCGAACTACGCCACGCTCACGGTAATGTCGGCGAAGGTCGGCGTGAACCCCGCCTCCCTCACGAAGGCCTCGAAGCCCGGCATCAGCGGCCACGCCGTCACCGGCGCCGTGCTGTCGGCGACCGTCGGAACCTGGCACCCGTCGGGCATCTCGTTCGCGTACCGGTGGTACCGCAACGGCGTGCCGATCACGGACGCCGTGAAGTCGCAGTACCGCCTCACGGCAGCAGACGTGCACCAGGCCGTGACCGTCACGGTCACCGGATCGAAGTCCGGGTACGCCTCCATCGCCGAGACGAGCGCGGCGGTGAAGCCGGGGCTGGGAACGATCAGCCCTGCTCCTGCGCCCGTCATCACCGGAACCGTCGCCGTCGGCCACAAGGTCACCGCCAGCCTCGGCTCATGGCCCGCCGGAGTCGGCATCACGAAGCAGTGGCGCCTCAACGGGGCGAACATCTCGGGAGCGAACGGGCTCACGTACACGATCCGGTCGTCCGACGCCGGCAAGACGCTGACCTTCGTCGCGACGGGGTCGAAGTCCGGGTACACCTCGGTCGCCCGCGTGTCGGGCGGCAAGGCGGTGCCGAAGCCGGCGGCACCGGCGCCCACGTGCACCAATGGCACGTACGTCAACAGCTCCGGTCACACGGTGTGCCGCCCCGAGGCCGCACCGAGCCCGCCCGCCGGCGCGACCGCGCAGTGCAACGACGGAACCTACAGCTTCAGCGAACACCGTCAGGGCACGTGCTCCGGCCACGGCGGCGTGAAGCGGTGGCTGTAGAGGGCTAGCGGGGTGTGGGGCTCAGGATCGGGAGCTGTTCCCGATCCTGCGCCCCACGCCCGTACGCGCCGCCCGGCCGCGCGGACGGCCGAGGGTCAGAGCGCCGCGACCTCGTCGTCGGTGAGGCCGATCGCACGGAGGTAGCCGCGGGCGCCGCCATGCCGCTCCTCGAGGGTGGCGAGGAGGTGCTCGGCGATCTCGGGCACGCAGCGGTGCATGCGCAGGGTGTGCTCGCGGTCGGTCGACTCGGCGAGCTCGCGGGCGAAGCGCTCGCGGAGGTTCGGCCCGGTGGCGGCGTAGTCGGCGGCGATGGTGGAGTCGTCGGCTCCCCAGACGGAGGCGAGCAGGAGGCTCATCACCCCGGTGCGGTCTTTGCCGGCGGCGCAGCAGATGAGGACGTCGGCGTGTTCGCCTGCTCCTGCTGCGGTGTCGTCGCCGCCCGTCCGCGCCACGGCCCGCAGCGCTTCAGCGATGGTGGAGCTGTGGCGCTCGATCCAGTCGTCGTACTGCTGTTCGAGGCTGAGGGCCGCAGGATCCGCCTCCACGCCCGACGACGGATCGAACAGCGGCGCGCTCACGTACCCCGGCATCCCGGCCAGAGGATGCGGCGTGGCCTCCGCCTCATCGGCCCGCCGCAGATCCACGACGTGCGAGACGGTCGACGGGTAGGCGTCGGCGGGCACCGTCTCCGTGTTCGCCCGGAACACGCGTCGCCGCCCCGGCCGCAGTCGCGCCTGCAGGCCGTCGCCGCCCACCTCCCGGAGGTTCGAGAGGGTGCGCGGGGATTCGTGTGGCGTCGTCGGCATGGTGCCAGTCTGCCGTGGTGGGGGTGGGTTCGTGGGTGAGGGCGGGGCGGGTCGGCGCTAGGGCGCGGGGCGCGGGGCGGGCGAGGGGCCGCTAGCGCACTGGGCGCGGCCCGCCGCGGGACGGGCGGCCGCCGCGGGCACGCTCGTCGACCACGTCGCGGTGCCGACGCCAGACGATGTGGGCGACGAGCACCAGGATCAGCACCGCCCACGCCCCGAAGCCGATCGACACGAGGGGCCACAGAGGCTCCCCGGGAGCGAGGCGCGGCGCGACCGGCGGAACATTCGGCGCCGGCGACGGGTTCGCGCGTGCTGCGACGGCGGTGGGGGTCGACGTGCCGGCCTCAGTGGCTGCGGCGAGCGTGCCGACACGGGCGGCGGCGGGTGTGCCCGCCTCGGTGGCGGCGGCGAATGCGCCTGGTGCACACGCAGCCGGCATCGCCGCGGCGACGCCGAGCACCCCGGCGAGCGCGAGGGTGGTCACGATCGCTCGGAGCCTGATTCCGCGCCGACGCCGCTGCATGCCGAGACGGTAGCGCCGCCCCCGCGCGGCGCCAATACGCAGTTCGGCGTACGCCGCGTGCCGCCGTCTGCTCCTCCTGCCGGTTTCGTCGCGCGGGGAGGAAACTCTTCCGCCCCGACGGGATTGCCGCGTTCGCGGGGGCGCGATTCGAGCGCCGGGTTCCTCCCGAACGTGCGCGTCAGCGCCTCGGGAGGCGAAAAGTCCTCCCGAGCGCGCGCGGGAGCCTGAGGGCGGCGAATTCGGGAGGATTCTCGCGCAATCGTTCCTCCCTGACCGCACGCACGAGTCGTTCTTCCTCCCGGGAGGTCCGCGGGGGCACGGAATCCCTCCCGAGCCCCGGAAACTTCCTCCCGAACGTCGGCGCGGGGCGCGGCGGGGCGGCCGGGCGCCACAACCCCACCCGCACACCTCCGCCCCACCCCGTGAGAGAGTCGGAGGGTGACCGACGTAACCCCGCCGATGCCTGCCGATCCTGCGCCCGGAGCCAGAGCCGACCACGGCCCCGACCGCACCCCAGGGCCCGACGGCAGCCCGCGGTCCGACAGCAGCCCCACGCGCACGCCCGAGCCGAACGCCGAGCAGCGCGCCGAGAGCCTGAAGGAGCGCATCTACGTCACCTTCACGGCCCTCGCCATCGTGCTCACGCTGCAGACGCATCCGCACGGCGGTGTCGGAGAGGCGGCGCTCACCCTGCTGATCGGGGTGGTGGGGACGCTGCTCGCGGTGTTCCTCGCGGATTTCCTCAGCCACCTCACGGTGCACGCGCACGTGCCGACGGGGCCGGAGTTCCGGCACATGGTGGCCGTGTCGCTCGGAGCGATCGCCGTGATCGTGGTGCCGATGGCCCTGCTCGGGCTCGCGGCCCTGGGTCTGTGGGGGCTGCCGGTGGCGCTGGGCGGAAGTATCGGGATCCTGCTGGCCACCCTCGTGGTGGTCGGCTACCTGGCGGTGCGCAGGATCAGACTGCCCGCCTGGCAGAAGCTCCTCATCATGCTGGGCGAGCTCGTGGTGGGCGCCGCCGTCATCGCGCTGGAGCTGCTGGCGCACTGACCCGCCGCGCGGGCCGCCCCGCCGCTCGTGCCCAGCACCCCGCGCCCAGCGCCAGCGCCGTGGCCCTGCCCCGAAGCCCGAGGCGCAGCGTCGCGGCGCGTTTCACGCTTCACGGCGCGACGCGTCACGCCGCATCGCGTGAAACGCGCCGCATCGCTCAGTGCCGGCACCGGAAACGCGCCGCATCACGGAAAACGCGCCGCGTCCCGTGAAACGCGGCCCGGCGCAGAGCGCGCCCCGCGCTCGATACAGTGAAACGCTGCCCGGCGCAGAGAGCGCCGCGCGCTCAGACCCCGAGCGACTCCGCGAGCGCCTCGACGCGACGACGGATCTCGTCGCGAATCACGCGCACCTCGTCGAGCGGTCGGCCAGCGGGGTCGTCGAGCTCCCAGTCTTCGTACCGCTTGCCCGGAAACACGGGGCAGGCGTCGCCGCACCCCATCGTGATGACGACGTCGGCGGCCCGGACGGCGTCCGTCGTGAGGATCGCGGGCACGGCCGCGCGGAGGTCGATCCCCTCCTCGAGCATCGCCTCGACGGCGATCGGGTTGATCCGGTCGGCGGGCTCGCTGCCGGCCGAGAAGACGTCGACCCGGTGGGCTCCGCGATCCTGCAGGAAGGCCGCGGCCATCTGCGAGCGGCCGGCGTTGTGGACGCAGACGAAGAGGACGGCGGGGGTGTCGGTCACGGGGTTCCTCACGGGGCGGGGCGGACGGGCGGGTCGGATGGGTGAGTCGGGTGGGTGGGGTCGGACGGGTGCCAGGTGGGTGGGGCGCCGCCCCTGGTGCACTCAGGAGCGACGGGCTCGGGTGCAGACCCGAGCCGAGGCCGCGTCAGCAGCAGCCGGTCGAGCAGCAGTCGAGCTGGAGTTCGGGCGGACAGCCCACCTCCTCGCAGAGATTCTCCATCGTGTCACCTCCCCTCGCATCCATTGACGAGCATCGATGGAGGCGAGTCTTTCGTTAAACATCGACGGTTGTCAATGTATGCGGCAGAATGGCTGCATGCCCACGATCGAGCTGCTTCCCCTCCGCGACCTGCAGTCGTGCTGCTCCCCCGTCACGGGCGAGGTGATGAGCGCTCAGCACGCCGAGAGCTTGGCGAAGACGCTCAAGGCGCTGGCCGATCCTGCCCGGCTCCGTCTGCTCTCGATGGTGGCCGCGCACCAGGATCGTGAAGCCTGCGTGTGCGACCTCACCGAACCGCTCGGTCTCTCGCAGCCGACAGTGTCGCACCACCTGAAAGTGCTGGTCGACGCAGGGTTCCTCACGCGGAGCAAGCGCGGCACCTGGGCGTACTACGCGCTCGCCGACGGGTCGCTCGACGCGGTGGCGCAGCTGCTGGCCGTTCCGGCGTAGCCGCGGCATAGCCGCGGCGTCGGCGCACCGCCCGCCGCCGGACGCTGCGCGACGGCCACCGTGGCGACGCCGGCCTAGCGCGCATTCCGGCCGGGCCGCGTAGCGCCTGCCCGCCGGACCTGCTTTACTGGCGAGGTCGTGTTCGCGCGACTCGGCGGTGGGGCTCACCGACACCAACCTCGACGATCTGGCACCCGGCCAGGCGACGACAACAGTCCCTATCTCATGGCAGCACCCCTCCCCTCGTGGGCGACGCGTCACGGCGCGACCCCGCGATGGGCCGCGCGGTGCTGTTCGACCACGAGATAGGAGACCCATGAGCACCGAGCCGCCCACCGACACCGCGCCGTCTTCGAGCGCTGACGCCGCACGCCCGACCGCCCCCGAGCGAGGCCGCACCGCGCACGACGACCGTGCCACGGCGCACGTCGACCATGCCGCCGCACTCCCCCTCGACGCCGATATCGACGTCGCCGACGCCCCTCGCGGCCTTCGCCCGGTGCACCTCCGGCCGCGCGCGGTCGGCCTCGTCGCGCTCGGCGGCGCCGCCGGCACCGGCGTCCGCGAGGCTCTCGCACTCACCTGGCCGACCGCCGCGGGCGGCTTCCCCGTCACGATCTTCGCCATCAACATCGTGGGGGCGTTCGTGCTCGGGGTGCTGCTCGAGTTCCTCGGACGACGCGGCTCGGACGAGGGGCGGCGGCGAGCGGCGCGGCTCCTGCTCGGAACCGGTGTTCTCGGCGGATTCACGACCTACAGCACCTTCATGACCGACACCGCGAACCTCGCCGTCACCGACCACGCCCTGGGCGTGGCGCTCGCCTACGCGGCCGCGTCGCTGCTCGTCGGAGTGGCCGCGTCGGCCCTGGGCGTCGCGCTCGGCTCGCGGATCCACGAGACGGCCCGCAGGCGCGCGACCCTCGAGCCTGCGCCCGGTGAGACGACCCGCTCGACGGGAGCCTCCCGATGAACCCCGCCCTCGCCTTCGCCCTGGTCTGCCTGGCCGGCGGCGTCGGCGCGGCCCTGCGCTTCGTGGTCGACGGCGCGGTCAGGAGCCGATGGAGCCTCGCTTTCCCCCTCGGAACAGTGCTCATCAACGTGTCGGGCTCGTTCGTGCTGGGCGCCCTCACCGGCGCCGCGTTGCACGGCGCCCTGTCGCATGCGCTGCTCCTCGTGCTCGGCGGCGGCCTCATGGGCGGCTACACCACGTTCAGCACAGCCAGTCTCGAGACCTATCGACTGGCTGCCGAGTGCAGGATCGGACCCGCCCTCGCCAACGGCGCAGGCACCCTCGTCGTCGCCGCGTTCGCCGCGGCACTCGGACTCGCCCTCGGGGCCGCGCTGTGACCGCGCCCCGCCGGACTCCCCCTCGGGGCCGCGCTGTGACCGCGCCCCGCCGGACGGGGGCGCGCGCCGCCCCCTGACCGCAGACCGCCGGGGGCATTTGAGCGTGTGCCCCGGCCGGCGGGGCTCCGGCCCCGTCGCTCGGCCGCGGCGACGTACCGTCCCGTCGCGGCCGGGCACTCACCCGCCCCGCAAACCCTCCCAAAAACGCCTCTGCACACGCGATTTCACGTGCGCAGAGTCGTTTTTGGGAGGAATAGGAAGTCCGACGAGGAGCATTCAAGGACGAGGGCGGAGGAGCGTCGCCACGACGTCGCGCAGCGGCCCCGAGAGGCGATCGGATCCTGCGCCCGCGAGGGGTTGCAGATCGAGGCCGGTGGACGCCCGCACGATCACCACGCCGAAGATCGTCGACAGCACGAGCTGCGCGCGCAGCACGAGGTCGTCCGACCCGCCCGGCGCCCACCCCGCGATGCGGGCGAGCTGCTCGCTGTACTTCCGCAGGGTGCGGCGCCGCACCACGTCGGCACGTTCATCTCCCGACGACCGCAGGAGCAGCAGGAGCTCGAGCGGCTGATCGCCACCGGGCCTGTCGACGACCCGCGCCACGAGGTCGGCGACGGCCTCGTCGAACGAGAGCCCGGCGCCGTCCCCTGCGCGAGACGCGGGCTCGTCGAGGTCTTCGACGGCGCGCGTGAGGCACGCCTCGAAGAGCCCCTCCTTCGACTCGAAGTAGCGGTTGATGAGGGCGACGTTGACCCCGGCGTCGGTAGCGATGTCGCGGACCGTCGTCGCGCCGTAGCCGTCGTACGCGAACCGTCGCCGAGCAGCCTCGAGCAGCAGCTGGCGCGTCTTGATCGCGTCGCGGGTGGCGGTGACGGGCATGACTCCACTCTTCCAGATCGGTCCGGGCTTCCCGACGAACGTAACGCCGTCTCGGCCGTATGTAAACAAGCATTGACTTAAGCGCGAGAGTGGCTAGGCTCGACAAGTCAGCATTTGTTTACATCGGAGAAGAATGACGCAGACAGTCGAGAGCCCCCGCACCGGCTCCGTGCCCACCGCAGGCCTGAACAAGGGCCCGAACACGACGCTCATCGTCGTCTACCTGGCGCTCGGCGGCCTCGCCTACGCCGTGCTGCAATCTCTCGTCGCCCCGGCGCTGTCGACGATCGGCAAAGACCTCGGCGCGTCGACCTCCAGCGTCAGCTGGGTCATCACGGCCTACCTGCTCTCGGCCTCCGTGCTCACGCCGATCTTCGGCCGCATGGGCGACATGTGGGGCAAGCGCAGGACTCTCATCGTCGTCATGAGCCTGCTCCTCGTCGGCACCCTCGTCGCCGCCCTCGCGCCGAACCTCACCGTGCTGATCGTCGCGCGCATCCTGCAGGGTGCCGCGGGCGCCGTGCTGCCGCTGTCGATCGGCATCGTGCGCGACGAGCTGCCGAAGGAGCGCGTGAGCGTCGTCATCGGCCTCCTCTCGGGCATCTTCGGCATCGGCGCCGGCATCGGCATCGTCGCCGCCGGCCCGATCGTGCAGCACCTCAACTACCACTGGCTGTTCTGGCTGCCGCTCGTGCTGATCGTGATCGGCCTCGCCGGCATCGTCTTCGGCATGCCCGAGTCGAACGTCCGCAAGCCGGGTCGCCTCGACCTCGCGGGCACGGCGATCCTGTCGATCGGGCTCGTGGCCGTGCTGCTCGCCGTAAGCGAGGGCGAGACCTGGGGCTGGGGAGACGTCAAGACGGTCGGCCTTCTGATCCTGGGTGCCGTCGCTCTCGTGGTATTCGTCGTCGTCGAGCTGCGCGTCAAGGAGCCGCTGATCGACGTGAGGCTCTTCCGGGTGCGCGGGGTATGGACGGCGCACGTCGTCGCGCTCGTGTTCGGCTTCGCGATGTACGGCACGTTCGTGCTCGTGCCGACGCTGCTGCAGCTGCCGACCTTCACGGGCTACGGGTTCGGGAAGGACGCCTCGCAGGCGGGTCTGTTCCTGCTGCCGACGGTGCTCATGATGATCGTGGTCTCGGCCGCCGCCGGAGCCCTCGTGCGCCGCTTCGGACCGAAGCCGCCGCTCGTCATCGGCGGGCTCTTCATCGCCGCCGCGTTCGTGCTGCCCGCGCTGTCGCACGCGCACCTCTGGCAGATCGTCGTCTCGGGAATCCTCACCGGCGCCGGAATCGGCTTCGGCCTCTCGGCGGCGTCGAACGCGATCATCGAGAGCGTTCCCGCGGCGCAGACCGGCGAGGCGATCAGCGCCAACACGGTGGTCCGCACCATCGGGTCGAGCGTCGGCACGGCCGTCATCGCCGCACTGATCTCGTCGCAGACGAAGGTGTTCGCGCTGCCGACCGGGAAGCTCGCGCTGCCGGCCGACGCGGCGTTCCAGATCGGGTTCTGGGCGTGCGCCGGAGTCGGTGCGCTGGCGATCGTCGCGGCGATCGCGGCGCCGGGGCTGCGGAAGCGGCTCGCCGCGGCGCACGCCGCCGGGGTCGACGACGTCGACGAGGTGATGCACGCGTAGGGCCCTGCCTTCCCGGGTTCTCCCGCGACAAAACGCGACACCTGCGACGCCCCGGCGCGTCGCAGGTGTCGCGTTTTGTCGCAAGGGGCGGGCGGGCGGGCGGCGGCGCGGCGAGCGGGGCGGGGCAACGGGACGAGGGCGGGGCGGGGCGGCGGGGCGGGGTCAGCGGACGCGCGCGGGCAGCGACTCCACCGCGTGGACGAACTCGCCGCCGCGGAAGACCGGCTCGCCGAGGGTGATTCGCGGCATCCTGCGCACCACCTCGCGGAGCACCGCGGTGAGCTCGGCCCGCGCGACGGCGCTCCCGAGGCAGAAGTGCACGCCTCCTCCGCCGAAGGCGACGTGCTGGGCGCGCGGCCGGTCGAGTCGCAGCGTCTGCGGCTCGTCGAAGACGCGGGCGTCGCGGTTGCCCGAGCAGTAGAAGAGTCCGACCTTGTCTCCGGCGGCGATCGAGCGGCCGCCGATCACGGTGTCGACGGTCGCGGTGCGGGCGAACGTGAGAACGGGCGAGGCCCAGCGCAGGAGCTCGTCGAGCGCGGCCTCGATCCTGCTCTCGAAATCGCCGACCAGCCAGGCGAGCTGTTCCGGTTGCTCGTGCAGCGCGAGGACGGCGAGCGTGGTGGCCTGCTTGGTCGTGTCGTCTCCGGCGACGATCAGCAGCAGAACAGTCGACAGGATCGCGTCATCGCCGAGCGGCCGCCCGTCGACCCGAGCCGAGACCAGCGCCGTCATGAGGTCGTCGCCGGGCTCTCGACGGCGGAAAGCTGCGAAGGCGACCACCAGATCTCGCAGCCACGCCACCTGCCGGTCGTGGAACGCCTCGAAGGTGTCGCCCGGCGCGAGCACGCCCGGGAACGCAGCACCGACGTACGCGTCGGCCGCGACGACGAACTCGTCGTGCACCGTCTCGGGCAGGCCGAGCAGGTCGGCGATCGTCCGGAGCGGCAGCTGCGCCGATATCGCTGGCACGAAGTCGAACTCGTCGGCGAGGGCCGCCCTCGCAACCACCTGCTTGGCGCGGCGCTCGATGCGCCGGGTGAGCGCCGCGACGCTGCGGGTCGTGAACGCCTTCGACACGATTCGGCGGTACACCTCGTGGTCGGGAGGGTCCATGACGAGCATGTTGCGCTGGATCCGGAACGGCGCCGGGCGCAGCGCGACCTGCCCCACCGCGCTCGAGAACTGCTCGGGGGCACGGCTCACCGCCCGGATGTCGGCGACGGTCGTCAGCGCCCAGAACCCCTCTTCGCCGTGCATCGCCTTCGGGTAGCCGGGCGTCTCGAGCGGCTCATGCCACGACACCGGAGCGTCGGCGCGAAGGCGTGCGAACGCCCGGTCGCGCTCGTCGAACGTCTGCGACCAGAACGCCACGCTCGAGATGTCGACGTCGGTGTCGACCTCGTGGCGCGTGGCGAAGGCCTGCATGGGAGCTACCGGGCCTGACCGACCGACGACCACGGCGCGACGCCCGCCGCCGCCTCGAGCTGCTGCCTCGCCGCGTCGATCGTCGCGAGGATCGCCACCGTCTCGTCGAGGGTGTGCAGCGGCGACTCTCCACGGCCCTCGCCGACGTAGCGCGCCAGGGCGGTGGCCTCGTACGACAGCGCCTCGAAGCCGACGAGGCCCTCGGCGTCGACCCAGGTCGCGGTCTCGGCGCCGTGGTCGTTGCTGCCGAGGGTGAGCGTGGTCGGGTTGTAGAAGTAGGGGGCGAACTCGAGGTGGGCGTCTGCTCCTGCGATCACTGCCCGGTTGGGCAGCCTGGTCGTCATCGAGGTGTTGAGCGTCGACCACGCGCCGGACTCCCCCGCAGCGTCAGCCCCGCCGTACCGCAGCACGAGCGCCGCCGACTCGTCCACGCCCGACGCCGCGAGCGCGCCGACCGCCGTGACGCTCGTCGGCGTGCCGAGCACCATCGACGCGAACTGCACCGGGTAGATGGCGAGGTCGAGCAGGGCCCCGCCACCGAGCGCGGGCTGCGACAGCCGGTGCGCAGGAGCAGGCGAGATCGCCTGCCCGTGGTCGGCCATCACCGCGTGCACGTCGCCGAGCGCCCCGTCGGCCAGCAGTGCGCGCGTCACGCTCGCCTGCGGCAGGTACCGCGACCACATCGCCTCCATGAGCAGCACTCCCGCCGCCCGGGCGGCGTCGGCGAGCGTCTGCGCCTCGGCGGCGGTCGACGTGAGCGGCTTCTCGATCATCACGTGCTTGCCCGCGGCGATCGCGACGAGCGCCTGGGGCAGGTGCTCGCTCGGGGGCGAGGCGATGTAGACGACGTCCACCGCACGGTCGGCCGCGAGTTCCTCGACCGAGGCGTAGGCGGCGGCCAGGGAGTGCTCGCGGGCGAAGGCTTCCGCGCGATCCTGCGACCTGGAGGCCACCGCGGTGAAGCGCTGGAAGGTGTGCGCGTGGACGTTGCGGACGAACTCCCCCGCGATCCAGCCCGGAGAGACGAGGCCCCAGCGCAGGGCGGGCTCGCCGCCGCCCGCGCGGAAGACGTCGGCGTCGGGGAAGGTGAGGGTGGGCACGGGGCTCCTTGTCGTTCATCGTGGGGGCGCGTGTCGGTCGTGCGCGTATGTCGGTCGTGGTCGGCGCGTCCTTGTTAGCACGTGCTAAGTTGAGCACGTGCGGCGACTTTAGCACGAGACAAGACACGACGACAGGAGCCTCCCGTGCCCATCCTCGACTCCCCCGACCTGCCCGCCATGCTGGTGACCCTCGACGAGCAGGAGGCGCGGCTCCGGTTCGCGAGCTTCGGTCACGACGACGCCTACACCGTCGGCAGCCGGCTCATCGACCTCGCGCGCTCGCGGGGTCTCACGATCTCGACGTCGATCTGGCTCGGCGAGCAGCGCGTCTTCCAAGCGGCTCTCGCCGGCACCTCGGCCGACAACGACGGGTGGATGGACCGCAAGTGCGCCACCGTGCGTCGGTTCGACGTGTCGTCGCTGCTCATCATGAAGCGGATGGAGGCGTACGGCGTCGACGACCCCGCCCGCGCGCGCATGGTCGATCCGATGGCGTATGCGTTCAACGGCGGCGCCGTGCCGCTGCGGATCGGGCCGACGCAGGTCGGCGTGATGGTGGCGTCGGGCGTGAACGACTTCGTCGAGCACGACCTCGTGGTCGAGGTGCTCGACGAGCACCTCGCGCGCTAGCCGGCTCACATTAGGTTCCCCGGCCGCACGGTCGCCCGCGCGACAAAACGCGACACCTGCGACGCACCCGCACGTCGCAGGTGTCGCGTTTTGTCGCAGGAGGCGGGGCCGGAGGCAGGGGCGGCTACGGGCTATGAGCGGGCGGGGCCCGTGGAGGAACGGACGACGAGGGTGGCGCGCGTCGGCGTCTCGCGGGGCGCGAGCGACGGGTCGCCGAGCCGACGGAGCACGGCCGAGAGGGTGGCGTCGACGGTGAGCTCCACATCCTGCCTCACTGACGTCAGCGAGTTGTACGAGATGCTCGCGACGTCGCTGTCGTCGTAGCCCGTCACCGAGACGTCGCCCGGCACCTCGACGCCGTGCTGCGCCAGCACCGCGCGCACGCCGGCGCCGCACTGGTCGCTCGAGCCGATCACGGCGGTCGGCAGATGATCACGGCGCAGGATCCGACGCGCGGCCTCGGCGCCGTCCTCCTCGCCGAACCCCACCTCGATCACGTCGATGCTGTCGGCTCGCCCGGCGGACGACATCGCACGGCGGTACGTGTCGGCTCGGTCGGGGCCCACTGTCCCGTCGAGGCCACCGGCGTAGGCGATCTCGGTGTGGCCGAGCGCGACGAGGTGCTCGACGAGCAGCCGGAGCCCGGTGTCGTCGTCGGTCCGGACCACGTCGGCCCGCGGATCGCTCGACCGCTCGCCGAGCCACACCACGGGCATGGTCTCGAGCGCGCGGTGGAGCGCCAGCGACTCGGGGTCGGGGTTGTAGCAGCAGAGCGCCTCGACGCGCTGCTCGAGCAGCTCGGAGACGACGACGTCGGTGGTCCGGGTCGCGCTGACCGGTCCGAGCACGACGTGGAACCCCTCCTCCGCGGCGCGCTCCAGCATGCGCTCGACCACGCGCAGCTCGAACACGTTCCGGGTCTGCACCATGAACCCGATCAGGCGGGTGCGCTTCTGCCGCAGGAGCCGGGCAGACGCATTCGGCCTGAAGTCCAGGGCCCTCGCTGACGCCCTCACGGCCTGCGCGGACGCCTCGCTCGGCCCGGGCAGACCCCGCATCACCATCGACACCAGCTGGCGGGAGACCCCCGCGTGGCGGGCGACGTCGCTCATCGTCGGCGGGCGGGAGGCGTCTGCGTGCGCGCTCGCGCCTGCGTCGGGCGGCGCGCCGGCCGGGCTCGTCGCGCCGGCCGGGCTGGCCGGGCTGGCCGCGGCGCGCTGCGCGGCTGCGCTCGTCGCGCTGTCGTCTGCTGGCGTCACGGTCGGATTATCGCATCGGGGTGTGCGCCGCTCGAGGCTCCGCGCCGCGTCGCGCCCGGACTCGGCGGGGTGTTGCGCTGCTTTTTCCCGTCCTCAACTCCGTAGTTGAGGAGGGAAAAAAGCGGCGCACCACCCCGAGCCGGGCCGGGCAAGACTTCGCGCCGAGCCGGGCCGGGCAAGACCTCGCGCCGGGTCGGGCCGGGCAGAGCCGGGCCGCGCGGCACCGGCCGGGGCCCCGCGCCGCGACGCCGCACGCTCATGCAGCGACGACGCTGAGGGCCGCCCGCACCGCGTCGGAGGTGCGCGCGAGCGCGACGGCGTCGTCGAGGGTGTGCCGGGGCGCCTCGACAGCGCCCGCGGCGACGAGGGCCGCGACCCCGGCCGCCTCGTACGCGAGACCCTGGCGGCCGAGGAGCATCGCGGGGTCGGACCACTCGTGGGTGCCGGCTCCTGCGCCCTCGGCCACCGTGACGGCGAACCGAGCCGGGAACACGAAGTTGTCGACGAACCGCAGCGACCCCGCGGTGCCGCTGATCGACGCGCGGCCGTCAGCCGTCGTGCGGAGGCTGGTGGAGGCCGTGGCCAGAGCGCCCGAGGCCCCCGTGAGCGCGGTGACCGCGTCGAGGTCGACCCCGTTCGGCAGGATCCGACCCTTAGCCGAGACGGAGGTCGCCCGCCCGGTCGCGTACTGCGCGAACCAGTAGGCGTAGACACCCATGTCGAGGATCGCTCCTCCGCCGAGGGCCGGGTTCGTCATCCGGGAGTCGGCGCCGAGGTCTTGCCGCCACGCCACCGACGCGTCGGCCAGGACCACGTCGCCGAGCACACGCTCGTCAAGAAGCGCCGAGACGGCGGCGAAGTCGGGGCGGAAGACGGTCCACATCGCCTCCATCGCGAAGACGCAGGCCTCGCGGGCGGCGTCGGCGATCTCCTGCGCCTCGGCCTCGCTCGTGGCCATCGGCTTCTCGATGAGCACCGACTTGCCGCCGGCGATGGCCGCGAGGGCTCCGGCGCGGTGAGCCGTGTGCGGGGTGGCGACGTAGACCACGTCGATGTCGGGCGACATCGCCAGCTGCTCGACGGTCTCGACGACGCGGTCGACGCCGTGGGCTGCCGCGAACCGGGCGCCCTTCTCGGGCGAGCGAGACGCCACCGCGACCGCGCGCTGGTCGGTGTGGGCGTGCATGGCATCGATGAAGTCGCCCGCGATGCCGCCGGCGCCGACGACGCCCCAGCGCAGGGCCGGCATGCCGCGCAGCGGGGTCGGGGCCGCCTGCGGGAAGATGAAGCCGGTCACCGCTCGTCGCCCCACGGCACGAAGTCGAACTCGGTGAACCGCGCCACCTCAGGCACCCACCGCGACTCGACGAACGCGACGTGCGACGGGTGCGCGGAGTACGCGTCGTACGCCGCCTGATCGTCGAAGTCCATCGCGAACTGCCACTCGAGGTCGCTCTGCGTCGACACCTGCAAGGCGATGCGGAAGCCGGACACGCCGGGGATGCCCGCGAGCGTCGCCGCCGCGGTCTCGAGGAACCCGCGTTCGGCCGCGCTGTCGTGCGGGTGGACGAGCGAGAAGCAGACGGTGTGCTGGATCATGCCCCGAAGTTAGCACGTGCTAACGATATGTTGCTACGCTCGACATATGGCAGACGACAATGG
Organism: Frondihabitans australicus; assembly: GCF_003634555.1. Lineage (NCBI taxonomy): Bacteria > Bacillati > Actinomycetota > Actinomycetes > Micrococcales > Microbacteriaceae > Frondihabitans > Frondihabitans australicus. The sequence goes on along the minus strand of NZ_RBKS01000001.1, from coordinate 581,712 downwards.
CGGTCCGTGGCGGACCCTCTCGGGCGGGCAGCTCTCCCAGGTGTGGACGGCAGGGGTCGACGGCGACGAGCCGACACTCGTGTTCGAGAGCGATCGGATCCTGGTCGAGGCACCGAACTGGTCGCGCGACGGCCGCGCGCTCTACCTCAACGGCAACGGGCGGCTGTGGCGGCTCGACCTCGACGACGACGCCGGTCGCGGCACGCAGACCGAGCGCGACCTCGTCGAGATCCCGCACGAGGGCCTCCCGCCGATCAACAACGACCACGTGCTCTCCCCCGACGGCGAGTCGATTTTCCTCTCGGCTGGCGACCGGCACATCTACCGCGCGTCGCTCAGCGGCGGCCCGGTCACCCGAGTCTCGCCCGACGACGGTCGCTGGCACTTCCTCCACGGCGTCTCGCGCGACGCCACCCGCCTCGCCTACGTCGAGATCACGACGTTCGACGAGCCCGGGCGTCTCGTCGTGGCGCCCGTGCCCGGCGCGAGGTCGACTCAGGGCGCAGGATCCGAGGGCTCGCCCGCACGAATCGACACCGGCCCGGGCCACATCGACGGCCCCGAGTGGAGCGCCGACGACGAGTGGATCTACTTCAACACCGAGCGCTGGGCGACCGAGCCCGGGCACGCGCAGCTCGCCCGCATCCGTGATGGCGACGGCGCCGCGGACGTCGAGCGCCTCGTGACGTCGACGACCGTCGACTGGTTCCCGCACCCGTCGCCGTCGGGCGAGTGGGCGACGTACATCTCGTTCCCGGCCGGAACGCTTGGCCACCCCGCCGACCTCGACGTCGTCGTGCACCTCGTGCGGACGAGTGACTGGTCGACTCCCGTGGCCTCGTTCCCGCTGCTCGGCGGACAGGGAACGATCAACGTCAACAGCTGGGCGCCCGACAGCTCTCGTTTCGCGTTTGTCGGCTACCCCGTGGGCTGACCGCTGCTCCTGCGCCCCGCCCGGCGCACCCCGCCCGGCGCTCCCCGCCGCTAGGAACCTCCGTGCGGCCGATGAACCTCCGCGCGCGATGGTTTCTTGGCCGCTCGGGGGTTCATTGCGGCGCTCAGTCGCTACGTCGCGCGGACACCGGTCGACGCGAAGCCGTCGACGAGCACGGGCCGCCCGGCGCGCTGCCGCTCGAGGAACAGCACGATCGCGGCGGCGACGGTCCGCCGCGCCTCACCGGTCAGCACCCGGTGATCGCCGCCCGGCACGAGCCGCAACGACCCGAACGGCAGGAGCGACGCCCACGACACGGCATCGGCCACCCGCGTGACGTCGTCCGCGTCGCCGTGGAAGACGAGCACCGGCACCCGCACCTCCGCGGGCTGCGGCAGGCGGAAGCCGGCGGGGATGCGCGCCACCGACACGGTCGCGGGCACGGCTTCGGCGCCGTCGAGCGCCGGGTCGGCGCCCCCGCCCGCACGGTCGACGCCGCCGAGCGCCTCGAAGTCGGCCACGGGCACAGTCGACGCCCGCGAGAGCCGGGTCACGAGCCCTCCGATCACGATGGCGTCGATCGGTCGCCGCTCCGCGACGAGGAGCGTGAGCGCCAGGACGGCGCCGAAGTCCGACCCCACCACGGTCACGGGCGCGGCGATACTCACCTCGGCGAGGGCCGCCCGCACGCCGCCGAGGCCCGAGTCGGGGTCGACCGACACGTCGCCGAAGACCGTCACCGCGAATCCTGCGAGCACCAGGAGGTCCGTGAGCAGCGCGAAGTCGTCAGAGCTCTCGTCGAGGCCGCCCACGACGAGCACCGTTCCTCGTGGTTCGCCGGCCGGCCGCCTGGCGACGTCGGGCAGGGCTCCTGCCGTGAATCCGCTCACCCGTGCGCGTGGGGCTCGGACGCCCCCGACAGCTTGAACGCGAGACGCCCGTGGGCGTACCCGCCGCCCGCCCGGATCGCGGTCGCGACCCACGCGGCCTCCGCGAGCTCGCCCTCGGTGGCGCCGGCCTTCACGGCGTTCTGGCTGTGCGCGTCGATGCAGTAGACGCACTGCGTCGTGATGCCCACGGCGAGCGCGATGAGCTCGCGGTACTTCAGCGGGATCTCACGCCCTTCCGCCTGGAACACGGCGGCGTCGAACTCCGAGAACTTCTGCAGGATGTCGGGCGTCTGCGCCTTGTACACCCTGGTGTAGGTCTTGTCGGCGTCGCGGTCGAAGTAGTCGCTCATGCGCTCATGCTGACACCGGGCGGGTCTCTGCTGCTCCTGCGCCCGTCATGTCGCGACCGACAGCGTCACACGGCGTCACGAGAGGCGCCGGGAGCGGAGCGCCGGACGTCAGCGGAGCGAGGCGGAGACCCTCCCGAGTGCCGAGCGGATCGTCGCGAGCTCGTCGGCCGACACGAGATCGAGGAACTTTGCCCGTACCAGAGCCACGTGCCCCGGGAACACCGCCTCGATCAACGCCAGCCCCTCAGGCGTCAGCGCCGCCACCACCCCGCGGCTGTCGGCCGACGACGAGGAGCGCGAGACGAGCCCGGCCTTTTCGAGCTGAGTCACCTGGTACGTGAGACCGCTGCGGGAGACGACGAGGGTGTCGGCGAGGTCGCTCATGCGGAGCCCCGGGCTCTCGGGCGCTGCGCCCGAGGCCTCGAACAGCGTCGCCAGGATCGAGAACTGCAGCGGGGTCAGCCCGTGCTCGGCCAGCTGCGTCGACACGGCCCGCTGCAGGAGGTCGCCGGCGGCGACGAGCGCGAAGTAGGCGCCGAGTTCGTCGGGGTTGAGGGCGTCGGCCATGGGGTCTCCCAATAAAAAACGGGCGAAACACTTTGATTCAAATTCGAACTAGTGCTAGCGTCGACGTTGTTCAAATTCGAACGACTAAACCCTAGCAGGAGGAGAACCCCATGCGCATCGCAGTCCTCGGAACCGGCCACATGGCCACCACCCTCGCCGGCGGATTCCTCGCCGCCGGCCACGATGTCGTCTTCGGCTCGCGCGACCCGTCGTCGCACGGCGACCTCGCTTCCCCGGTCGCCTCGACCGCCGACGCGATCCGCGACGCCGACCTCGTCGTCAACGCCCTCCAGGCCGCCTTCACGCTCGACGTGCTGCCCGGCCTCGCGAGCGAGCTCGCCGGCAAGACGCTCCTCGACCTCGGCAACGCGGTCACGCCCGCGTTCGAGCTGATGCACCCCGACGAGAGTCTCGGCGAGCTCCTGCAGAAGGCGCTGCCCGACACCAAGGTCGTGAAGTCGCTCAACACGCTCCCGGGCACGATCGCCGTCGCGCCGGGGTCGCTCGCCGAGCCCACCAGCGTCTTCCTCTCGGGCGACGACCAGGATGCGAAGGCCCTCGTCTCGTCGCTCCTCGTCGACCTCGGTTGGCCCGCGGAGGCGCAGATCGACCTCGGCGGCATCGCGACGGCGAAGGCGGCGGAGCACTACTTCCTGCTGTTCGCGGCGATGATGCAGCAGTTCCGCGGCGGCGACTTCAACATCCGTGTCGTGCGCTGAGCCCCTGCCTTCCCCCATCCCATCCCCGCCCCGTCCGCCCCGCTCCGCCCCGCTCCGCCCCGCCCCAGCGACAAAACGCGACACCTGCGACGCCCCACGACGTCGCAGGTGTCGCGTTTTGTCGCGGAGGGCGGGCCGAGCGAGCGGCGCCGGGCGAAGCGCAACGGGGCGTCACGCGCACACGGCGACACCGCGAGCCGCAGGAGAATGGGAGCCGTGACCTCCGGCCCCGCACTCGACGACCCGGTTGGCGACGACGCCCGGGCCGACGGGGACTCCGACGTGTCCTCGGCATCGGCCGACGCCGTCGACCGGGCCGCCGAGCAACCCCTCGTGGCGGCCGTCGCCGACTTCGCCCGCGACGAGCTCGCCCCGCGCCGCATCGAGACGGATCGCAGCGGCGTGACCGCCGAGACGATCGACCGCCTCCGCGACCTCGGCGCCCTCAACCACCTCGCGCGCCCCGAGCACGGCGGCGCCGGACTCGGGCCGGCCGAAGACCGCCGCATCAACGAAGACCTCGCCGCGGCGTGCCTGTCGACCTGGCTGGTCTGGTGCCAGCACGCGCCTCTCCCCGGGCAGCTCGAGACGTGGCTCGGCGGCGCAGAGCCGGGGCACGAGGTGACCCGCGGGCTCCTGCACGGCGAGATCTTCGCCGGAGCAGCCCTCAGCGACGTGCGGCACTACCCCGAGCGGTACGTTCGGGCGACGCGCGTCACCGACGCGACGGACGCAGCGGGCGACGGCCCCGGCTGGCGCTTCGACGGCACGGTCTCGTGGGTCACCGGCTGGGGTCTCAACACGGTGCTGCTCACCGCCGGCGTCGACCCGACGAGCGAGACGGTGGTACTCGCGCTCCTGCCCGTCTCGCCGGCGATGCACGCGACGCCACTCGACCTCGCGGCCCTCGGAGGCAGCCTCACCGCCCGCGTCGAGCTGCGCGGCGCCACGGTGCCCGACGCCCTCGTCGTCGACACGATCCCGCTGGCCGAGTGGCGCACGAGCGACGAGCAGAGCTCCCCCGACGCCAAGCCCCAGCTCTTCGGACTCGCCAGGTCGATCGTCGAGAGCCTCACCCGGTCGCAGGAGCAGCGGGCACGCGACCTCGCCGAGCCCTTCTCCGCCCGGATCGCCGCCCTGCGGAGGCGCGCCTACGCCCTCGCCGACTCGCCCGACCGCCGTGATCGTGTGCCCGAGCGCCTCGCCGTCCGGGCCGAAGTCGGCGAGCTGGTCACGTCGGCGGCGAGGGCTCTGGTGGTGGCGCGCTCGGGCCGGGGGTTCGCGCGGGACGACGACGCGCAGTACTTCCTGCGCTCGGCCCACTTCCTCCTCGTCCAGGCGCAGACGTCCGCCGTCCGCGACGCGCAGCTCGCCGCGCTCGCCGCGCGCCTGCGCTGAGCGCGCCCTCCCGAAAACGACTCCGCAGACGCGAAACACGTGCGCGGAGTCGTTTTCGGGAGGCGTGGCGCCGGCTAGAAGTCGACGAGCGTCACCGACGCCCGCACGGTGTCGCCCACGCCGACGCCCTCGGCCTCGCGCACGGCCTTCTTGATCGGCAGCACGTACGACGCCTTCTCCCTGTCGGGGAAGATCGAGGTGCGGAAGCGGGTCGCTCCGACCGACGCGTCGACGCGCACCGAGCCCCAGCCGTTCGTCATGTCCTCGACGATCGCCACGATCTGGTCGCTGGCGTCGTCGGGAAGGGCGACGAAGGTCCAGAGCTCCTTGCGGGCCGCCCAGCGGTAGACCTCACCGGAGAACTCGAACCTCATGCGCGGACTCCCCGGCGCGCGGCCGACTCTCCGGGCAGGCCGCGCGGTCGGCGCCATAGACGACGCTCGTCGGCCCGGTCGTCCACCGTGACGCCGTCGGCTCCGGCGGCACCGTCACCGGGCCCCGCGAACCGCCTGCTCGCGCGCTCCGACGCCGTGTACCGCGGCCACCCCGGGTCGCCGGTGGTCGCGAAGGCCACCCACGCGTCGTGGACGGCAGTCGCCAGCTCCTGCGGTGCATCGTCGCCCACGAGCTCGGCGGCACCCGGCTCGGCCAGCGTGTCGAACACGAACGGCAGCTCGAGGGCGTGGCACGCGCCGAGCCGACCGTCGTAGGCGGGGGCCTGCCAGGCGAACTCGTACACGTGAGCGAGACCGTGCGCCAGCGCGAGACGAAGAGCAGGCACCCGGTAGTACCCGTCGGTCAGGATCGCCGCCGCGACCAGCCCCGGAGCGACGCCGGGCCGATTCCGCGCGTACCGACGGACGACGCCGGGGCCGCGGGCGCCGAAGGTCCAGGCGAACAGGCGGCCGGCGAGCCCGGAGAGCCGGCGGTCGGCGCCGGTCGGCACGAAGAACAGCCGCGCCTCGTCGGCGTTCGTGCCGACCATGAGCGAGACGTCGCGCGAGGCTCCTGCGGCGATGACGTCTTCCGGCAGGCCGGGCAGCACGTCGCCGTCGACCACGGGCTCGAAGATCATGAGGTTGCGGCCGACGTCGCGCCCGTACTTCCGGGTGGGGCGGCGCGCCACCTCGGCGGCCAGCTGAGACGACGCGGCCACGAGGGCGGCGGGCGGCACCGTCCGGAAGCCCTCGAGGGTCGCATCGACTCCCAGAATCGAGGCCAACCGCCCGGCGACGCGCTGCGCCGATGCCGGGGCGATCGCGCTGACGCCGGCGCCCGACTCGAGGATCGCCCGCGAGAACAGTCCCGCGGCCCGAGGCATGGCCATGAGGGCTCCGACGCTCATGGCGCCGGCCGATTCGCCGAAGACGGTGACGCGCACCGGGTCGCCGCCGAACGCCGCGATCTCGTCGCGCACCCACTCGAGCGCGGCGACCTGGTCGAGCAGGCCGAGGTTGGGCGTGCCGGTACCGGTCCACAGGAAGCCCTCGGCGCCGAGACGGTAGTTGATCGTGACGAGCACGACGCCGTCGCGGGCGAACGAGCCCCCGTCGTAGAGGGGCACCGATCCTGAGCCCGTCACGAACGATCCGCCGTGCACGAAGACCATGACCGGCGCGCTGCCGTCGACGTCGGGCGTCCACACGTTCACGAGCAGGTGGTCGTCGCCCGGCGAGATCCGATTGGGCAGGAGCTCGGCGACCTCCCCCTCGCCCGCGGGCTGCGGCGCCGTCGCCCCGTGCTCGGTGCAGTCGCGCACGTCGCTCCACGGGGCGGGCGGGGCCGGTGGCTCGAACCGCAGAGTGCCGACCGGCGGCGCTGCGTACGGCACGCCGAGGAACGCCGTCACCCCGGCGTCGCGAGCCACGCCCTTCACCGATCCCGACGAGGTCTCGACGACGGTCGTGGCCCGAGTGCTCATCCCGCCACGCTACTCCGCGGGGCCATCGGCGCCGAGGCACCGGCGGCACGCGCGAACTCGGCCGCCGCGGCCGTCGGCACCCGCCGGAGGTCGCCGTCCGGGCCCTCCTCCAGGCGGACGATGCCCATGCGGCGAAGGTACGGCTCCTTCGGAACCGTGCCGTCGGGGCCGACGGCCTGCCGCGCGGCGACGACCGACGCGGGGATCTCGAACTCCTCGACGTTGCGCCCGCCCGACGCGTACGACCAGTCGACGAAGTCGAACAGCGGCCACCAGGTGTAGCCGCGGATGTCGAGCCCTTCGGCGGCCAGTTCCGCGACCTCGCGGGCCGAGTCGCGCACCCACGCCGCACGCAGGTCGTCGTCGCCCTCGATGCTCGTCTCGGTGACGATCATCGGCAGCCCGTACTTTGCGCCGAACGCCGTGAGGCTCTCGCGGAGGCCGTCAGCCCAGTCGTTGGTGGCGATCTGGGCGACGCGGGGTCCGTCCTGCACGAGGGTGCGGGGCGAGAGGTCGGGGTAGTAGTTGACGCCGAGGACGTCGATGACGGGGGCGAGTGCGGCGAGCTCCTGCGCCCTGGCCTGGAGCGCTGCGAGCCGACTCGGGTCGGCTCCCTGCGACAGCAGCCACGCCCACGACGGGTGCGTCGCGTCGACGAGGCCGAGCACGAGGTCGGTCGGGAGGGTGCCGAGCTCGGTGAGGAGGCGGGCGTGGTCGTCGAGGTCGGCGTGGCCGGCCCGGAAGATCGACGACGCCTCGACCTGCACGACGACGACCTCGGGGTTCGCGCGCCGCACGGCGTCGACGGTGGCGACGACGCCGTCGGCGATGCCGAGCACGACCGAGACCCAGCCTGCCCAGCCGGTGAGCGCCGGCGGCCAGACGCCTCGGAGCCCCGCGAAGGACGCCGTGGTGATCGGCTCGTTGCACGGCGTCAGGTGGTCGACGACGCCGCGGTAGCGGGCCGCGAAGGCCCCGGCGAACGAGGCGATCGCGTCGGCGTAGCCGGGGTCGGCGAACGACCCGTCCAGCCAGGTCGGCGTGCCGTAGTGGACCAGGTCGGCGATCACGGTGAGCCCGATCTCGTGCGCGTAGGCGAGACGCTCGTCGAGCCGCGACCAGTCGAACTCCCCCGGCGCCGTGTGCACGAGGGGCCAGTCGACGCCGTAGCGCAGCGCCGTCGCCCCCAGCGAGCGCGCCAGGTCGAGGTCGTCGCGCCAGTGCTCGTCGTGGCCGGTGAGCGCGTGCTCGTCGAGCGGGCTCATGTCGAACCGCGACGGCGGGTACACGCAGGTGTCCTCGATGCCCAGGATCCAGGTGAGTGCGCCCGCACGGAACGCCTCGCTCCCGGCGATGTCCGAACGCCTCCCGCCCCCGACGGGTGTGGCGCTCACTTGAGGCCCGTCTGCGCGACGCCGGCGACGAAGTACTTCTGGGCGAAGAAGAACGCGACGGCGATCGGCACGAGCGAGATCACGGCGCCGGCCAGCAGGATCGCGTGGTCGGTCACGTGGTTCCCGCCGAAGAGGGTGAGCCCGGCCGGCAGCGTCTGCATGGTGTTCGACGTCGACACGACGAGCGGCCAGAGCAGGTCGTTCCAGAGGTTCATGCCGTTGAGCACCGCAACTGTGGCGATCGCCGGCTTCGCGAGCGGCAGGATCACCTGCCAGTAGATGCGCCAGTGCGAGGCGCCATCGAGGCGGGCGGCCTCGTCGAGCTCCGGCGGAATGTCGATGAAGAACTGCCTGAAGAGGAAGATGCCGAAGGCGCTCGTCGCGCGCGGGATGATGAGGCCCTGGTACGTGTTCAGCCAGCCGAAGTGGAACAGCTCGATGAAGACGGGGATCAGCGTCACCTGGAACGGCACCATCAGCGACGCGAGCACCAGGATGAAGGCGATGTTGCGGCCCTTGAACCGCAGGCGCGCGAGGGCGTAGGCGCACATCGAGTCGAACAGGATCGTGAGCGCGGTCGTCACGCCGGCGAAGACGAACGAGTTGACCAGGAGCCGGAGGAACGGCAGCTGCTGCCAGACGCCGATGTAGCCGTGGAGCGTGATGCTCGTCGGGAAGAGACTCGCCGGGTTCTTGAACAGGTCGGCCTCGGAGCGGAACGAGCCGGAGACCATCCAGATGAACGGCACGAGGGCCAGCACGAGGCCGATGCCGAGGTAGATCCACTTGGCGGTGGAGCGGGCGCTGTCGCCGCCGCTGGGGGTGCGGCGCCCTGCGGGCGCCTTCGGCTGCACCGCGGCGGGGGCGCGGGTCACGTCAGTCGACATCGTTGTACCGGAACAATCTGAGTTGGAGGAGCGAGATGATCATGATGATCGCGAACAGCACCCACGAGATCGCGGACGCGTACCCGGTCTGGAAGTTCACGAAGCCGTCGCGGTAGAGCAGGTTCACCAGCGAGTCGGTGGCGTAGAGGGGCCCGCCGCCGGTCATGACGTAGACGAGGTCGAAGACCTGGAACGACTGGATCGTCAGGATCAGACTGGTGAACAGGAGCGTGGGGCGGATCGACGGCAGCGTGATCGACCAGATGGTCTGCCAGCGGCCGGCGCCGTCGAGGTTCGACGCCTCGTAGCGTTCCTGCGGGACGCCCTTGAGCCCGGCGATGAAGAGGATCATGGCGAACCCGGTGCTCTTCCACACGCCGACGAAGATGACGGTCGGCAGGGCCAGGTGCACGGAGGTGAGCCAGGCGACGCTCGGCAGCCCGAGGGTCGCGGCGAGACCGTCGACGAGACCGATCGACGGGTCGAGAAGGAACTTCCAGACCATGCCGATGGTGACGAGGGAGACGATCGTCGGGAAGAAGAAGACCGAGCGGACGATCCGGTTGGCGAGAGACTCGCCCTGCAGCAGCAGAGCGGTGATGAAGCCGAGGACCAGCAGCAGGACCACGGACACCACGGTGTACTCGAGCGTGACCCGGAGCGCGTTCCAGAACTGCGAGTCGTGGAAGAGCTTGATGTAGTTGCCGAAGCCCACGAACGGCTGGGTGGACGCGCCGACGGTCCAGTCGAAGAAGCTGTAGTACAGCGAGCGGACGATCGGGAAGAGCACGAAGACGCCGAGGATGATCGCCGACGGGGCCATGAACAGCCACGGCGCGATGCGGGGGCGCCTGCGCCGACGACGGGCGGGGCTCTCGGCGGAAGCGGGGGGCACCGCCCCGCCGCGCGTGACGCGCGACGGGGCCGTGCCGGTGATCTCACTGGTCACTGCGAGCAGCCCGTCAGACCGTTGATGGTCGACTGCGCCGCCTTGGTGGCCGTGGCGATCGACGTGCCGCGGGTGATCTGACCGATGAGGGTGGTCTCGCCGTCGGTGTCGACCTTGGTCGCGTTCGGCACCTTGGGCAGGTACAGCCGGGCGTCCGCCTCCTGCGAGGAGAAGGTCGAGATCGTGGGGTCGGCCTTGATCTGCGGGTCGTCGTTGAGGTCGGTGCGCACCGACGGGAACCCGGTCGTCAGCGAGAACTTCTTCTGGACCGCCTTCGACGTGTAGTACGCGAGGAACTCCTGCGCCTGCTTCGGGTACTTCGTCTTCGCGCTGATCGCGAGCGGAGCCGTCGAACCGAGCGTGACCGACTTGCCGTCGACGCCGGTGGGGATCGTCGCGATGCCGAGGTCGATGCCGGCCGACTTGTAGCCGGGCGCGGCCCAGGGGCCGTTGATCTCCATCGCGGCCTTGCCCGCCGAGAAGAGCGAGTCGGCCTGGGCGCCAGTCTGGCCGACCGGGCTCACCTTGTCCTTCGCGACGAGGTTGGCCCACGTCTCGAGGCTCTTCTGGCCGGCCGCGGTCTGCACTACCGAGCAGTTGTTCGAGTTGACGATGTCGCCGCCCTCGAGCCACTGCAGCACGGGCCACATCTGGATCGTCGCGTTGTCGGCGAGCGAGATGCCGTAGACGCCGCCCTTCGTCAGCTTCTGCGCGTCGGTCGCCATCTCGGCCACGGTCGTCGGCGGGTTCGTGATGCCGGCGGCCGCGAAGAGCTTCTTGTTGTAGTAGAGGCTCAGCGTCGTGTAGTTCGCCGGCACCGCGTAGAGCTTGCCGTTGTACGTATACTCGTCGATCGTCGACTTGATGAGGTCGGAGGTGTTGATCTTCGAGTCGCCCGACCCTGTGTTCGTGATGGGCAGCAGCGAGTTCGTCTTCACGTAGTCGGCGATCGCATTGGGGTCGCTCGACGGGGCGGCGATGTCGGGGCCCGAGCCGGTCAGCCACGCCGAGGGCAGCTTCTGGGTGATGGTGTCCCACGACTCGACGGTGAGCTTCACCTGGACATCCTTGTGCGAGGCGTTGAAGTCCTTCACGATCTGGGCGTAGCCGGGGCGGTCGCCGCCGGTGAAGCCGGTCCAGAGCTGAAGGGTGACGGGGCCCGACGACGTCGACCCTGACGACGACGAGCAACCGGAGAGAGCCAGTGCGACGGACATCGCACCGACGACGGCCAGGGCGGCCGTGCGGGATTTCTTCATTGCGAAACGCTCCTTCACGTTTTCTGCGGTGATGTGATGCGGGGGAATTCGGGTGATGCGAGTGCGGTCGCGGAACCGCCTTCAGCCGTCGGCGCACCCGCACGATGCGCGGGCGATGAATTCGACGGGAAGCTCGAGGTGCGATGGCGCGGCCAGGTCGGCGGTGCCGTCGATCAGGCCGAAGAGGCGCTCGGTGGCGATGCGGGCCATCTCCTCGGCCGGGATCCGCATGGTCGTGATGCCGGGGGTCGTGACGCGGGCGAGACCGAAGTCGTCGAATCCGACGACGCTCACATCGGTCGGCACGGCGACCCCCTTCGAGCGCAGGATCCTCATGCCGCCGAGGGCCATGTCGTCGTTGGCGAACACGACGCCGTCGTACGGGAAGACACCCGGGGTACCGGCCTCGGCCGACGACAGCGCCAGCTCGACGGCGAGCGCGCCCGACTGCTCGCTGAGGTCGCCCTCGATGATGTCGCCCCTGGCTCCTGCGGCCTGGACGGCGTCGAGGAAGCCCTGCCGGCGGTCGACGCCGGTCTGGTGGTCGAGGGTGCCGGTCACATGGAGGAGGTTGCGGCGCCCGTGGACCTCGACAAGGTGCTCGGTGATGCGACGGGTCGCGGTGACGTCGTCGATGCCCACGCTCACCGCGTCGTCGAGGTACGGGAAGTTGCCGATGAGGACGACGGGAAGGCCGGAGGCGACGAGGCGCTGGATGTTGTCGTCGTCGATCGCGGCGCTGGTGACGATGGCCCCGTCGGCCGAGCGGGAGCGCATGACGCGCTCGTACGCGGCGACACCCTGCGCCTCGTCGGCGTTGGTCGAGACGAGCACCTGAGTGTCGTGCGCGTTCGCCGACTCGGAGACACCGGTGAGCACGTGCATGAAGTACATGTGGCCGAACACGTGTTGCGACGAGTTCGGCACGATGAGGGCGACGGCTCCGGCGCGCTGGTTGCGCAGGGCCCGGCCGGCCGAGCTCGGGACGTAGCCCAGCTCGCGCGCCGCCTCTTTCACGGCCTCGCGGGTCGTGTCGCTGATGCGGTCGCTGCCGGAGAGCGCCATGGACGCGGCGGCCGCGGTGACGCCGACTCGCTTCGCGACGTCTTTGAGCGTGACGCTCTTGACCATGGCCCGCCTCCTCGAGGGTGTGGGCACCGGGTCGGCGGATCAGGGGCCGACCCGATGCTTACACGTTTAAACACGTGCTTGATCGATTAAATTAGCCCAGCTCAATCGATAAAGCAAGACGGTTTGCGCACGGGTCGCTTAATCGCGCCGTAACGCGACATGGCCCGCGGAGGAAACACTCGTCGATTACACCGGTAACCGAGAGAACTGAATCCGTGCACCGCCAACTCACTGGAGCCCCGCGTGTCGACAGCATCCGCAGCACCCACCACGTTCCCCAGCCCGCGCCACCAGCCGGCGAACCACACGAGACGGGCCTACGAGATGGTCCGCTCTCTCATCCGCTCGGGCATGCTCGTCTCCGACGACCAGCTGGTCGAGGACGAGCTCATCAAGATGTTCGGCCTCTCGCGGGCCAACATCCGGCAGGCCCTCGTGCAACTCGCCGACGAGGGACTGGTGATCCGGCAGAGGCGCCTCGGCACCCGGGTCAGCCACCCCTGCTACCAGATCCCCCTCGACGACATCCTGCCGAAGGACGCCCCTCCCGGGTTCATGGTGCGCACCCTTGACGACCGCCTCGTGCGCTCGATGCCGTCGATCCGCATGGCGCTGGGCGTCTCGACCGACATGGTCGGGATGATCGAGCACGTCTTCGAGCACACCACCCTCGACGGCTCCGAGCCGGTCGGCCTCCGCACGGCCTACTACCGGCCGGAGCACAAGCAGCCCGTCTCGTGGGCGACCTGCCCGAGCCTCGCGGTCGGCTTCGAGCGGGCCTTCGGCAAGGCGCTCGGGCTCGTGGAGACCATCGTCGACGCGGTGGCGTCGGATGAGGCGACGGCTCGGATCCTGCGCATCGCACCCGGCTCGACCGTGCTCATGCGCGAGCAGAAGCTGTACGACGTCGACGGCGACGTGCAGGAGTACACGTTCTCTCACTACCGGGCCGACATCGTGTCGTTCCCGATCACTCACGTGCACACGCCGGCGCCGTCGACATCGCCGATCCGGACCGCGACGACCGCCGTCTGAATCGCGCGCAAGACACCGCTTCCGCGGCGTTAGAACCCTCCGAGGCCCGGGAATCCACGCCCCCTGGGCGCGCAATAGAAAAGTAAAGGGATCGAAAACGTGGGCGTCAGAGCCCCCGACAGACTCGTTCGACATCACCCCTCAACGGTCTTTCGGAAGGTCTCGCCGCATGTTTCACCTCGGATGGTTCTTGGGCAACGGATTCGGAATCCAGCCGTGGCACGGCACGTACGCCGGCACGAGCATGACCGACTGGACGAAGCCCGACCTCTACCGCGACCTCACCTCGTCCCTCGAGCGCGGAGGGTTCGACTTCGTCTTCATCGAGGACACCGCCATGATCGAGGACACCTACCAGGGCACCGCCGAGCACGCCCTGTCGAAGGGCCAGATGGCCCCGAAGAACGACCCGATGCCGCTCGTGCCGCTCATGGTGCAGGGCTCGAAGCACATCGGCGTCATCTCGACGATCTCGACGACCCAGTACCCGCCGTACCTCGCCGCCCGCCAGGGCGTCACCATCGACCACCTCACCGAGGGCCGGTTCGGCATGAACATCGTGACGAGCGTGACGCACCGCGTCGGCCAGAACTTCGGCTACGACAAGCTGCCGCCGCACGACGAGCGCTACGCCCGCGCCGAGGAGTGGCTGGACGTCGTCTCGAAGCTCTGGAACTCGTGGGAGGACGACGCGCTGGTCCACGACCAGGAGAACGTGGTCTACGCCGACCACACCAAGGTCCACACCATCGACCACGTGGGCGAGCACTTCTCGGTCCGCGGCCCGCTCAACACGATCCCCGGCCCGCAGCGTCGCCCGGTGATCGCGCAGGCCGGCAACTCGGTGCCCGGTCGCGAGATCGCCGCCCGCAACGCCGACACCATGCTCGCGATGGGCCACAACCCCGAGCAGATGAAGGCGTTCCGTGACGACATGCGCGCTCGCGCCGCGGCCCACGGCCGCAACCCCGACGACCTCAAGGTGATGTTCCTGGTCACGCCGATGCTCGGCGAGACCGACGAGCACGCCCAGGAGCGCGAGCGGGCCCGTGTCGAGCGCGCGTCGACGCCCGAGGCGATCGCCGAGGTGCTCTGGAACATGTCGTACATCTCGGGCGGAGAGGTCGACTTCTCGAAGTTCGACCTCGACGCGAAGATGCCCGACATCGTCGGCAACGGCGAGCAGTCGTCGATGCGCCAGTACGTGACCGGCAACGAGGACAAGACGCTGCGGGAGGTGGCCACCGGCATCCGCCAGATCGGCGACCTGGGCCTCATCGGCTCCCCCGACACCGTCGCCGAGAAGATGGGAGAGATCATGGACTACGTGGGAGGCGACGGCTTCCTCTTCTACCCGGAGATGACCCGCCGCACGATCTCGGAGTACGCCGACGGCCTGTGCCCGGCCCTCCGCAAGCGCGGCCTCATCCGCTCGTCGTACGAGGGCGAGACCCTCCGCGAGAACCTGCTGGCGTTCTGATGTCGTCCGCGACGATCGAGGCGCCCGTCCGCACGTCGACCAGCCCGATGCTGCAGCTGACGAACCTGTCGGTCTCGTACGACGGCAAGCCTGCCGTGCAGAACGTCACCTTCAGCATCTCCTCCGGCGAGCGCTACGCGATCATCGGCGAGTCGGGCTCGGGCAAGACCACGGTGTGCATGGCGATCTCCGGGTTCCTGCCGCGCAACGCGACGATCTCGTCCGAGGAGCGCTCGTTCCAGGGCGTCCCGATCGGCGCGACGAAGCAGAAGACCCTGATCGCCCCGCGGGTGCCGGGCGTGGTGACGATCTTCCAGGACGCCATGTCGTCGCTCGACCCGGTCTCGACCATCGGCAAGCAGTTCACGGCCGTGCTGAACGGGGTGCGGAAGACGAGCGCGAAGGAGGCGATCGAGAGGTCCGAGGGCATCCTGCGGTCCGTCGGCCTCCACGACGTCGACAGGATCTGGAAGTCGAGCGCCGCGAGGCTCTCCGGCGGCATGAGGCAGCGCGTCATGATCGCCCTGGCCCTCGCCGCCGAGCCGCAGCTCGTGATCGCCGACGAGCCGACGAGCGCCCTCGACGCCTCGCTGGCCCGCGAGACCATGGAGGTCCTCTCCGAGCTCACCGCCACCACGGGTGCTGCGCTTCTCATCGTCTCGCACGACATCGCGCTCTGCGCCCGCTACGTCGACCACCTCGTCGTGATGAGGAACGGCCGCGTCGTGGAGTCGATGACACCGCAGGAGCTCGCGGCACAGGCCCCCGGCTCCTCGTACGGCCGCGGGCTCCTCGACTCGATCCCCACCCTCTCCAACTGGGACGTCGAGCGCCTCCGCACCATCGACGCGAACCAGGAGTTCACGGCATGAGCCAGACGACGCTCGCCCCCGAGGGGACGGCCACCCGCGAGCCGAGCGGGATCCTGGCGTTCGAGAACGTCACCCGCGTGTTCCGCACGGGCCTCGAGTCGCACACCGCCCTCGACGACGTGTCGCTGACGCTGCAGGAGTCCCAGCGCATCGGGATCATCGGCGAGTCCGGATCCGGCAAGTCGACGCTCGTGCGCATGGCTCTCGGCCTCGATCGCCCGACGTCGGGCCGCGTGCTCTACCAAGGGCGCGACATCCACTCGTTCTCGCAGGCCGAGTGGCTGGCCTACCGTCGCGCGATCCAGTGGATCGGCCAGGACACCGGCGGCGCGTTCAACCCGCGATGGACGATCCGGAAGTCGATGATGCGCGTCAACACGACCCTCTGCGGCCTCACCGCGAAGGACGCGAAGGACCGCATGGAGTCGCTCACGGTGCAGATGGGCCTCGATGCGGCGCTCCTCGACCGCAAGCCCGCGGCCCTCTCGGGCGGCCAGCGGCAGCGCTTCGCGATCGTGCGCGCGGTCATACCCGAGCCGAAGGTGCTGCTGGCCGACGAGGCCGTCTCCGCTCTCGACGTCTCCGTGCAGGGCACGGTGCTCAACCTGCTCAAGGAGTACTGCGACACCGCCGACTGCGCGCTCATGTTCGTCTCGCACGGACTGCCGACGACGGCGTTCATGACCCACGACGTCGTCGTGATGAAGAACGGCGTTGTCGTCGAGCACGGGCCCACCCGCCGCGTGCTCGAAGAGCCCGAGCACGACTACACGCGTCAGCTCGTCGACGCCTACACCTACGACGCATGAGGAGAGCTATGAAGATCCTTGCCAACAACCACCTCTGGTGGGCCCGGCGCGTCGTGATGCTGCCGATCTACCTGTTCTTCTTCGCCATCGCGGTGTTCTTCCTCGTCCGTCTGATCCCCGGCGACCCGGTGATCAACGCGGCCGGCGGCCAGAACCAGACGCACGCGCAGTACCTCTCGACGCAGAAGGCCCTCGGGCTGAACGGGTCGATCGGGCACCAGCTGCTCACCTACCTCGGCAACCTGGTGACCCTGCACCTGGGCACCAGCTTCGCCTCGGGATCCGAGGTGCTCGCCGACCTGATCCGGGTCATCCCCGGCACCGTGGAGACCGCGCTGCTCGCCTCCTTCGGGATCGTGCTGCTCGGCTTCCTCGTCGGCACGAGCGTGATGCTCCGGCCCGACAGCGCCGTCTCGCGCATCTGCGTCTGGATCGCACGGGCCGCCGGGGCGGTGCCGGACTTCGTGATCGGCATCTTCGGGATCCTGGTGCTGTACCTGCTGCTGCACATCGCGCCGGCGCCGATCGGTCTCTTCGACGTCACGCTCAGCGCTCCGCCCACGGTCACCGGGTTCCCGCTGATCGACGCGCTCATCGCCGGCGACTCGGCCGTGTTCACCTCCGAGATCGCGCACCTGTGGCTGCCCTGCCTCGTGCTGGTCCTCGCCTACGGGCCGATGCTCGTCAAGGTGCTGATCCCCTCCATCGAGGCGGCGGCGGGCGCGAACTCGACGAAGTTCCTCGTCTCGACCGGCTGGAAGAACTCCACGGTGCTCGCCTCGGTGTGGCGCCGCGCCGCTCCCCCGGCGGTGGCCATGTTCGGCACGCTCTTCGGCTACCTCCTCGGCGGCGCCGTCGTCGTCGAGCAGCTGTTCGCCCTGCAGGGGTCGGCGAACTACGCGGTCAACGCGGTGAAGCGGTCGGACTACCTGGCACTGCAGGGCATCCTGCTCGCCATCGCGCTGATCTCGCTGATCGTGTTCCTCCTCGTCGACATCATCACCGGGGTCCTGGACCCCAGGAGGCGGGTGTTCCGTGCCGCGTCCTGAGTTCCGCCCCTCCCTCCTCCGCTCCGCCGACTCCCCTCGAAAGGTGCGTGCCTGATGTCGTCAGCCACCGAGATCGTCGAGAAGACCCTGCCCGCGGACGACCTGATGGTCCCGTCGGCGCCCCGCCGCATGCCTCGCATCAGCACGTTCCTGTACGGGCTCGGCGTGGTCGTGATCCTGTTCCTCTGCGCGTTCGGCAACCACCTGAGCCGGTTCCCGTCGACGAAGGTCATCGCCGACACCTACGTGCTGCCCGGCGCCACCCACTGGTTCGGCACCGACTCCACCGGCATGGACGTCTTCTCGCGGACCGTCGCCGGCTTCCGCTACGACGTCGTCATCGGCCTCGGCGCCGCGGTCGCCTGCACCCTGGTCGGCATGATCGTCGGAGTCGTCGCGGCCGTCGCCGAACGCTCGAACGTGGCGGGCGTGCGCGTCGTCGGCGGGCTGATCGTGCGGATCCTGGATCTCCTCCAGGCTCTGCCCGCGATCATCATCGGCCTCGTGCTCGTCGCGTTCTTCGGCGCCAACGAGGTCAGCCTGATCCTGGCCATGGTTGTCGCGCTCAGCCCCAACCAGGCTCGCCTGGTCCGCAGCGAGGTGCTGCGCGTCTCGGGCGAGGTGTTCCTCGAGAACGCGGCCGTGTCGGGCGAGTCGGGCTTCTCGCGGACCTTCCGCTACATCCTGCCGAACGCCGCCTGGCCCGCCCTCGAGAACGCGACGCTCGTGTTCGCGTCGGCCATCGGCATCGTCGCGGGCCTCGGATTCCTCGGCGTCGGCCTCGCCCCGCCCACTCCCGAGTGGGGCTCGATGATCTCGACCGAAGAGCAGGGCGTGCTCGTCGGCAAGTGGTGGCCGGTGCTCTTCCCCTCGGTCGCCATGCTGCTCACCACCGTCTTCATGGTCGCGCTCAACCGCCGGATCATCCGGCACGGCTGAGCCGGCCCACAGCTCCCCTTCCCTCCCTTCCCACCGCACCACCCACCTCCCAGGAGTACAGCCATGCCCATCGCACCCCCGGTCGGCCGGACGCCGCTGCGCCAGCGCCGCGTCGTCAAGGCCGGAATCGCCCTCGCGACAGCAGGACTCTTCGTGGTCCTCGCCGCCTGCTCGTCTCAGGGAGGCTCGTCGAGCTCCGCCTCCTCCGACACCCTCACCATCGTCGAGCCCGACAACAACATGGGGTGGGCGGTCGACTACGCGTTCTCCGGCCTCGAGCAGTCGATCAATACTCAGGCGACGCTGCTCAAGAAGCCGTACGAGAAGACGAGCGAGAACGGCGTCGAGACGCAGAACGCGTCGAAGTTCGACCCGTACCTGGCGAAGTCGGTCGACGTCTCCAGCGACGGCCTCACCTACACCTTCCACCTCACGAACGCGGTCTCGGCCCACGGCAACAAGCTCACCGCCGAAGACGTCCTCTGGTCGTTCCAGCGCAAGTACAACACCCCGACCGCCATCGCCTACGGCGCCGGCTCGCCGGTGCTCTACGACCCCGCCAAGCAGATCAAGGTGATCGACACCCACACCGTGTCGTTCACGATCGCCCGGGCCGGCTACGGCGCGCAGCTCAAGGCGCTCCTCTCCGACCTCATCGGCGAGATCTACGACTCGACGTGGCTGAAGCAGCACGCGACGAAGGCCGACCCGTACGCCGTGAAGTGGTCGGCGACGCACCCGAACTTCGGCTTCGGCCCCTACGAGGTCACGACCTGGAACGCGTCGTCGGGCGCCACCCTCGTCGCCCGCAAGGACTTCGTGCTCGGCCAGGCGGCGGTCAAGAAGATCATCGTGCGAGTGGTTCCCGACTCAGGAGCCCGCGTGACGGCCGTCGAGTCGGGCACCGCCGACATCGCCGAGAACGTCGACCCCGCGGCCAGCGCCCAGGCGAAGAGCAACTCGAACGTCATCGTCCCCGAGGTCAAGGACTCCAACCAGTACATCGAGTTCCCGCTCGTCACCAACAAGGCGCCGTTCAACAACGTCAAGGTCCGCCAGGCGATGGCCTACGCGGTGCCCTACGACAAGATCATCAAGAACGTGTTCCACGGACTCGCCGTGCGCAACGGCTCCGGCTTCCTCGACCGGAAGGCCCCGGGCTACGACGGCACGGGCCTGCCCGACTACACGTACGACGTCGCCAAGGCCAAGGAGCTCCTCAAGGAGGCCGGCGTCACCACCCCGGTGAAGTTCGCCCTCACGGTGTCGGCCTCCGACTCCGACATGGTGAACGCCGCGGTCCAGATTCAATCCGCGGCCAGCGCCGCCGGCTTCGACATCACGATCAACAAGGTCAACCAGTCGCAGTTCAACCTGCAGCGGTCCGACCACTCGTCGCAGGCGTTCATCCTCCGCGACTACGCGATCACGATGGTCCCCGGCTACGAGCTCACCGTGTACACGGCCAAGGGCTCCGGCAACAACTTCGCCGACTGGGAGTACCAGCCGTTCTACGACGCCGTGGCCAAGGGCTACACGTACGAGGACGCCTACTCGGCCGAGGCGGGCAAGGCCTGGAACGCCGCCGAGCAGATCTACATCGACCAGAGCCCGATCGTGTTCATCGGCCAGACGCAGCCGAACGTGCTCCTCAACAAGAAGGTCTCGGGCTACGCGTCCCGCTCCGACCAGTGGATGGACTACTACAACCTGAAGCTCTCGAAGTAGCTCCGACCCGCCCCACCCCGAGGGGTGCCGACGTCTCGTCGGCACCCCTCGGTCGTCCCACCCACACTCAGAAAGGCACCACGTGTTCCAACTCGGCTGGTTCGGCAACCTCACCGCCCCGGAGTGGACGGCATCGCCCACCTCCCCGTACGTCACCGACGATGCGACGAACTGGATGGACGGCCGGTTCTACATCGACCAGGCCCGCAACCTCGAGCGGGCCGGCTTCGACTTCCTCATGCTCGAGGACTCCCTCATGGTCCCCGACATGTACAGGGGCAACAGCGAGATGGCCCTCAAGCACGCCCGTTACGCCCCCAAGCTCGACCCGGTGGTCGCCGCCTCGATGCTCGCCTACGCGACCGAGCACATCGGCATCATCTGCACCGCGTCGACCACGTTCTACAACCCGTTCCAGCTGGCCCGCCAGTTCGCGACGCTCGACCACCTCACGCGCGGCCGAATCGGCTGGAACATGGTGACGTCGTCCGAGGACCGCGCCGCGCAGAACTTCGGCATGGACAAGCTGCCCGAGCACGACCTCCGCTACGAGATGGCCGACGAGTTCAAGCGCGCTGCCGAGGCCCTCTGGGACTCGTGGGACGAGGACGCCATCACGGCCTCCCCCGAGACCGGCTACTACGCCGACTACACGAAGGTCCACCGGGCCGACTTCGAGGGGCGCTTCTACAAGACCCGCGGGCCGCTCAACGTGCCGCGGTCGCCCCAGCACTACCCGGTGTACTGCCAGGCGGGAGGCTCGCCCAAGGGCCGCGACTTCGCGGCGAAGCACACCGACCTGATCCTGAACATCCCCAACGGCCCGGAGGAGATGAAGGCGTTCCGCGACGACATTCGGAAGCGCGCGGAGGGCTTCGGTCGCAACCCCGACGACATCAAGATCTTCTTCGTGATCCTGCCGCTGATCGGCGAGACCGAGGAGCACGCCCGGGAGATCCAGGACGAGTGGAACGGGCGCAAGGAGACGAACTTCGAGATCAACATGTCGCACTTCGAGGCGACGCAGGAGATCGACATGAGCGTCTTCGACCCCGACAAGCCGCTGCCGGCCGACGTCACGACGAACGGCCACCAGTCGACACTCGAGAACACGAAGCGCGCCTGGGGCGACAAGACGATCCGCGAGGCGGCCTCGGGCGGCAGGATCTCGTCGCTCCCGCTGGTGGGCACGGCCGAGACCGTCGCCGACGAGATGGAGGCCGTGATGGAGTACGTGGGCGGCGACGGGTTCCTCATCTACAACCAGCCGATGAGCCGCCACTACATCTCGACGATCACCGACGCGCTCTCGCCCGCGCTGCGTCGTCGCGGCCTGATCCGCTCGGGCTTCAAGCATCAGCTGCTGCGCGACAACCTCCGCGACCCCGCCTAGTAGGCGCGACGCTGTCTCTCTTCACGACAAAACGCGACACCTGCGACGTGGATCCACGTCGCAGGTGTCGCGTTTTGTCGCAGTGGGGCTACCAGGACTCGAGGTTCTCGCGGAAGGTGTCGTGCTCGTACGACTTCCGGATCAGGCCGCGGCGCTTCAGCTCGGGGCACAGGCCGTCGGTGACCTCGGCGAGGGAGCGCCGGGTCAGCTCGTCCTCGATGCCCTGGATCAGGAACCCGTCCATGCGTCCGGTCGCCCGCATGACCTCGTCCATCTGCGAGGCGATCGTCGCGGCGGACCCCACGAAGTCGAGGCCGTAGTTGGCGGGGCCGGTGACGACGTCGCGCAGGGTCTTGCCGGCTCCTGCGGCCGTCCAGGCCTTGTGCGTGGTGGTCTCGCCATTCCCCAGGCGAGTCGGCACGGGGCCGTCGAGGTCGAACTTCGAGAAGTCGATCTCGCCGCCGGAGGTGTACGACATCGCCCAGAGCTTGGCCGCGATCGCCGACGGATCGTGGCGTGAGGCGGCCACGGCGTCGAAGCGCTCCCGGCCGTCGCGGTCGCTCTCGCCGATGTAGGCGTGCGCCATGAAGAAGATGTGCAGGTCGTCGGGGTCGCGGCCGAAGGCGGCGAGGCGGCGGTCCATGTCCGCGCGGAACTCCACCATCTCCTCCGGGCTCTGCACGAGCCCGAGCATGACGTCGGCGTTGCGCGCGGCGAGGTCTCGACCCTTCGGCGAGCCGCCGGCCTGCGCGATCACCGGGCGTCGCTGCGGCCCCGGCACGGTGTTGAGCGGGCCGCGGGTGCGGAAGTACTTCCCCTCGAAGTCGACGGCCTTCACCTTCGTGTGGTCGGCGAAGAACGGCGGGTCGGTCTCGAGCACGAGGGCGTCCGGCTCCCACGACTCCCAGAGCTGCGAGACGGCGTCCATCCACTCCTCGGCCATCACGTAACGCTCGTCGTGCTCGAGGTGGCGCTCGTAGCCGTAGTTCTGCGCGACCCGATGGCTGACGCTCGTGACGACGTTGAAGCCGATCCTGCCCTCGGTGAGGTGGTCGAGCGTCGTGCCGAGTCGGGCGGCCAGATACGGCGGGTACTGGATCGTCGAGATCGTCGACACCAGGCCGATGTGCTTCGTCGCGGCCGCGAGCAGAGGCATCAGGGGCATCGGGTCGTTCTTCGGCGCCATGGCGGCGTGCCGCAGCGTGTAAGCGGCGGAGCCCTCGTAGGTGTCCTCGATCATGGCGGTGTCCTCCAGGAAGAACATGTCGAATCCGCCGCGCTCGAGGCCGCGGGCGACGTCCTGCCAGAAGCCGGGCCCCATCCACTCCGTGCGGTTCTCACCCGCCCAGGGGCCGTGCCAGGTCTTGGGTGCGAAGCCGTTCACGAACCAACCGAGTTTGAACATGACCAGACGGTACCGACGCGCATTTGCGCCGCCATTGCGCCGCCGTAAAAGTCTCGGCGTGGTGCGATCACGGGCGCAGGATCGGCGTAACCCCGGCGGAATCCACGCGTTGCGGCACAGAAACCCCGCTCCCCCACACTCGACCCATGTCTGCTGATCCCTTCCGCCTCGGCTGGTTCGCCAACCTCACCGCACCGAACTGGAACACCGCCTTCCGCGGCAACGACCCGGTCGAGAACTTCTTCTCGGGCCGGTTCCACGTCGACATGGTGCGCGCCATGGAGAAGGCGTGCATGGACTTCATCATGATCGAGGACTCGCTCATGGTGCCGAACGTGCTCGGCGGCGACATGGAGATGGAGCTGAAGCACGCGGTCTACGCGCCGAAGATGGATCCGGTGGTCACGGCGTCGATGCTCGCCGAGGCGACCGAGCGGATCGGCATCATCGCCACCGCGTCGACGACGTTCTACCACCCGTGGCACCTGGCTCGGCAGTTCGCGACGCTCAACAACATCACCCAGGGCCGCATCGGCTGGAACATCGTCACCTCGAGCGAGGACCTCGCCGCGCAGAACTACGGCCTCGACGTGCTGCCCGAGCACGACCTCCGCTACGAGATGGCGGCCGAGTTCGTCGACGTGGCCAAGAAGCTCTGGGCGTCGTGGGAGCCCGACGCGATCGTCGCCGACCCCGAGACCGGCTACTACGCCGACCACACCAAGGTGCACGAGGTGAACCACGAGGGCCGGTTCTACAAGTCGCGTGGGCCCCTGAATCTGCCGGCCGGGCCCGGCGGCCGCCCCGTGTTCTGCCAGGCCGGCTCGTCGCCGAAGGGCCGCGACTTCGCGGCGGCGAACAGCGACGTGATCCTGACGATCCCGAACGGCGTGGAGGGCGCGAAGGAGTACCGGGCCGACGTGCGTCGGCGCGCCGAGGCGATGGGCCGGGATCCTGACGAGATCAAGATCTTCCCCGTGATCCAGCCGATCCTCGCCGAGACGATGGAGCTCGCCCGCGAGAAGCGCGACCGCTGGTTCGCCGACAAGCAGCACGCCATGGAGCTGCAGATGGCGCACATGGCCGGCACGATGGAGATCGACTTCCTGCAGTTCGACCCCGACCAGCCCCTGCCGGACGACGTCACGACGAACGGCCACCAGGGCCAGCTCGACATCTGGCGGAAGGTGCTCGGCGGCCGCACGATCCGCGAGGGCATGAGCGCCATGCGCATCGAGACGGTTCCGCTCGTCGGCACGCCCGACAGCGTGGCCGCCGAGATGGACGAGTTCATGCAGGAGGTCGGCGGCGACGGCTTCTTGATCTTCGGCCAGCCGGTCTCGCGCGAGTACATCAACGACATCACGAACGGGCTCGTGCCGGCGCTGCAGCGCCGCGGGGTCGTGCGCACCTCGTACGCGCACACGACCCTGCGGGAGAACCTGCGGTCGTTCTGAGCCGGGCGCCGGCCGCTACTGCGAGACGAGCGCCGGCTGCTCCTGCTCGGTCTCGTCGGCCTTCCGGGTGAAGGCCGACGGCTCGACGTAGCCCGCGTCGAGCTCGCGATGCATCTGATCCCAGTCGATCGCCTTCTCCCATTTGCCGACCACCACCGTCGCCACGCAGTTCCCGGTGATGTTCGCGAAGACGAACGCGGCCGACATGATCTTCTGCACGCCCAGGATCAGCGCGACGCTGGCCACGGGGATGATGTGGGTCGCGGCGAGCGTCAGCGCGAGGATCGGGATCGAGGATCCTGCGACCCCCGCCCCGCCCTTCGACGTGAGCAGGAGCACGATCATCAGGGTGAGCTGGCCCGTCCAGCCGAGGTGCGTGTCGGTGGCCTGCGCCAGGAACACGCTCGTCGCGGCGAAGAACAGGCACGTGCCGTCGTGGTTGAAGCTGTACGCCGTCGGCAGCACGAGGCCCACGACTTCGTCGCTGACGCCGAGCTTCTTGAGCTTCTCGGTGAGCTGCGGGAACACGCTCTCGGACGACGACGTGCCGATCACGAGCAGCAGCTCGTTGCGGATGTACCGCATGAGCTTCAGCAGGCTGACGTTGGCGTAGTGCGACACGGGCCAGAGCACGAGCACGAAGAAGAGCACGACGGTGAGGAAGAACTCGAGCACGAGCGCGCCGAGCGACACCAGCGTGTGCAGGCCGTAGGTCGCGACCGAGAAGGCGATGGCGGCGCAGGCGGCGAGCGGGGCGAGCTTCATGATCTGGCGGATCATCCAGAACAGCGCCGACTGCGTGGTCTCGACGACGGAGATGAGCGGCGCCGCCTTCTCGCCGACGGCCGAGACGCCGCAGCCGAACAGCACCGAGAAGATCAGGATCTGCAGAATGTTCCCCGACGAGAACGCCCCGATGGCGCTCGTCGGAACGAGGCTCGTCACGAACGTGCCGAACGATTCGTTGGTCGCCGCCTTGGTGCTCGCGCTCTGCGACAGCGTCGACGGGTCGATGTGGAGGCCCACGCCGGGTCGCAGGATGTTGATCGTGACCAGGCCGATGATCAGCGCGAACGTGGTGATGACCTCGAAGTAGACCATCGCCTTGATCGCGATGCGGCCGACCTTGCCGAAGTCGCGCACCTTGGCGATGCCGAGCGTGACCGTGCAGAACACGATCAGGCCCACCACCATCTGGATCAGGTTGATGAAGATCGTCGACACGTCGTTGACGTTGAGACCGACCTTCGGCACGAACACGCCGAGGAGGACGCCGACAACCATGCCGGTGAGCACCTGGAAGGTGAGGTCTTTGTAGAGCGGCCTCGAGAACGGGTTCAGCTGCGTGAAGCTGAAGCGGCCACCCCGGCCCGGGGCCGGGGATGCGATCTGTGCGGACATTCTCTGTCTCGTCTCTGCGCCACTGCGATGGGGCGCGTCGGGGATCGTTGCGGTGGGGTGGGTGCAGGAGCCGGCGGCACCGGCTCCTGCGAAGCGCTCAGGCCCGGGCCGCGAGCAGCTCGCTGACGGGGGCGAACACCTCGTCGCTCGTGACGGGGCGGGGAAGCATGCCCTGCGCGAGGCAGGCGGCGGCGATCTCGTCGACGGGTCCTCGGAGGCGGTCGAGCCCGGCGAGGGTGACGGGCAGATCCTGCGACTCGGAGGCCTTCGCGTCGGCCCGCTCGAGGAGGCCCAGCGTGCGAGCCACGGCCTCGGGGTGCTCGTCGAGCGCCGTCAGCGAGACCGAGACGAGGTGGTTGATCGGCACGTAGCCGTGCTTCAGCGCCCACGCGTGGTCGCGGTCGGCGGCGTGGTCGATGACCGGCACCCACTCGTCGCCGCTCGGCAGGTCGTTGCCGAGGATCGCCGCGTCGATCTCGCCGTCGCGCAGCGCGTCGACGAGGGGGCGCTCGAGGGTGCGGTGCACGAACGACGGCTCGACCGCCTCGGGCACGTGCGGCTCGTCCTGGGTGATCCAGGTGATGTCGGAGGCGGCGACCCCGTAGTCCTCGGCGAGGTGCGACCGGATCCAGAAGCCCGTCGTCTGCGTGTACGACCGCACCCCGACGGTCTTCCCGACGAGCTCTCGGGCGTCGCGGATCGGGTTCGACGCGTGCGAGATGAGGCACTTGCGCTGGAAGCGCCCCGCCACGACGACCGGCAGCAGCGCGATCGGGTGGTCGTAGGCGATCGCCTGGAGGGCCGTGACGATGGCGAGCTCCGACACGTCGAACGCCTGCTCGCGCACCATCGGCGCGAACGCCCTGTGGATCGGCTCGACGTCGGCGAAGTCGAAGCGCACACCCGGGTCGGTGATCTCGCGGTCGCGCAGCAGGCGGGCGATCTCGTGCTTCCCGAGCGCCATCCGCAGGATCGGCGACTCGTCTCTCGACTCAGACATTCGCGCTCGCCTCCGCCATCGCGTAGAAGCGCCGCACCGTGCCGCCGAAGACGTTCGCGGCATCGGCGTCGTCGAGGAAGGCGAGCGACTCGCGCCCCTCCTTGACGAGCGACGCGAGCGAGCCGTCGGCGGCCGGGAAGTTCGAGCCCCACATGAGCCTCGACGACCCGTAGGTCGACAGCAGCGCGTCGAGGAACGCCTCGACGGTCGAGGCCCCCTTCGCAGCGGCGCCGATCGCGCGGTGGGTCAGCTTCAGGTGGACGCCGTCGAAGGCCGCGAGGTCGAACAGGCCGTGCGACGTGCGGTACGGGGCTCCGTCGGAGAGGTCGGGGCGGGCGCAGTGGTCGAGAACCACTCGCGATCCTGGGTACCTCTCGAGGGTCTTCTGGAGGGCGGGGATGCCGTCGATCGTCATCTGGAGGCAGACCGGGATTCCGTGCTCTTCGGCGTACGCCCACGCCGGGTACGAGTCGGGGTGGCCCAGCCAGTCGGCCTGGCCGGGCATCGTCGTGCCGGTGGTGAAGAGGCGGAAGCCGTTCAGGCCCGCCTCCTGCCAGCGCTGGATCGTGGCGACCGCGTCGGGGGCCATCGCGTCGAGCGAGTAGACGCCGACGAGGCGGTCGCGGTGGGCCGCGACAGAGGCTGCGAGGTAGCGGTTGTCGTGGCCGTAGACGGTCGAGGCCTGGACTGCGACGGCCTGGGCGACGCCGGCCGCGTCCATGGCGGCGAGGAGGCCGTCGACGTCGACGGGGTGCTCCTCGGACCAGGTCGACTGCTTTCCGCCGATCGGGTCGCGCGGGTAGGCGTCGAAATCGGTCGAGATGACGTGCGTGTGCGCGTCGGTGAAGGTCGTCATTCGTGATCCTCCGGATCGTCGATGTAGCGGAGTCCCGCAGCCTCGAGGGGGCCGCGCATGGAGTAGATGTCGAGGCCGAGCTCGCTGGCGGCGAGGCGGGCGCGCTTGCCGACCTCGTCGTCGCGCCGCTTCTCGCCAGCGTCGGCGACGGCTGCGGCCTCGGCCCGCGGGATCACGACGACCCCGTCGGCGTCGGCGAGCACGACGTCGCCCGGATGCACCAGGGCGTTGCCGCAGACCACCGGCACGTTGACCGAGCCGAGCGTCGCCTTGACCGTGCCCTTGGCGTGGACGGCGCGGCTGAACACCGGGAAGTCCATGGCCTCGAGCTCGGCGACGTCGCGGCAGCCTCCGTCGACGACGAGCCCGGTCGCGCCGTGAGCCCGCATGCTCGTGGCGAGCAGCTCGCCGAAGAAGCCGTCCTCCGACTCCGTCGTGCACGCCGCGACGACCACGTCGCCCGGGCGCACCTGCTCGGCCGCGACGTGCATCATCCAGTTGTCTCCGGGCTGCAGGAGCACGGTGACCGCCGTCCCGCAGAGCCTCGCCCCCGGGTACACCGGCCGCAGGTACGGCCGCATGAGCCCTCGGCGCCCCATCGCCTCGTGGACCGTGGCCACGTCGAGCGCGGCCAGGCGGTCGACGAGCGCGGGGTCGGTGCGCGTGATCCTGGTGCGGACCACTCCGATGTCGTTCATGCCGTCTCCTTCTGAAGTGCCGCCGCGAGCCTCGGGTAGACCCGCAGCGCGTTTCCGGACTCGATCGCCTCGAGCTCCTCCGGCGAGAGGTCCGCCGCCTCGACGTAGCGTCGCGTGTCGTCGAAGTGGTGGCCGGTGTCGGGGTCGACGCCGCGCACGGCGCCGATCATCTCGGAGGCGAAGAGCACGTTCTCGTGCCCGATCACGTCGAGGAGCAGGTCGATGCCGGGCTGGTGGTAGACGCAGGTGTCGAAGAACACGTTGCCCAGCAGGTGCTCCCGCAGCTCCTGCTTCCCCAGAGCCTGAGCGAGCCCGCGGAACCGGCCCCAGTGGTACGGCACCGCCCCGCCGCCGTGCGGGATCACGAGGCGGAGGGTCGGGAAGTCGCGGAACAGGTCGCCCTCGACGAGCTGCATGAACGCGGTCGTGTCGGCGTTGAGGTAGTGCGCACCGGTGGTGTGGAAGGCGGGGTTCACGCTCGTCGACACGTGCACCATCGCGGGCACGTCGAGCTCGACCAGGCGCTCGTAGAGCGGGTACCACGAGCGATCGGTGAGCGGCGGCGACGTCCAGTGCCCGCCCGACGGGTCGGGGTTGAGGTTCACGGCGACGGCGCCCAGCTCGGTGACGGCGCGGTCCAGCTCGGGCAGGCAGGTCGCCGGGTCGACCCCGGGCGACTGCGGCAGCATGGCGCCGAGGGCGAACCTCGTCGGGTAGAGCGCGACGACGCGGGCGCAGAGGTCGTTGCAGATCGCCGCCCAGACGCTCGAGGTCTCGAAGCCGCCGACGTGGTGGGCCATGAACGAGGCGCGGGGCGAGAAGACGGTGACGTCGATGCCGCGCGCATCCATCTGGCGAAGCTGGTTCGCCTCGATCGACTCGCGGATCTCGTCGTCGGAGATGCGGAGAGACCGCGGGTCAGGTGCGGTCTCCCCGCGCTCGAGCGAGGCGATCTGACGATCGCGCCAGTCGCCCAGCGCAGTCGGCGCCGTCGTGTAGTGACCGTGGCAGTCGATGATCATCCGGGCCTCCTTGCCGCTCGATGCGACCCACGGTACTCGTTGACGACATTGTTGACAATCTTGTCAGCGATTTTTTCGTGAATTTTTTCGGCCGCGTGCCAGAATGACCAGGACGAGACAGGAGCCGACGTGACCATCACCGCGATCAAGGGCGCCGCCGGCCGCACGCACGTGGCCGATGCGATCCGACGAGCTCTCTGGGCCGGCGAGCTCGTCCCCGGCCAGCGACTGGTCGAGCAGGATCTGGCGGACCAGTACGGCGTGACCCGCAACTCGGCCCGCGAGGCCCTCTCGGACCTCGCCGCCGACGACGTCGTCGAGCTCGTGCCGCACCGGGGCGCCCGCATCCGCGTGGTCAGCGTCGACGAGGCCGTGCAGATCACCGAGTGCCGGTCGGCCCTGGAGCGGCTGTGCGCGCGGAAGGCCGCAGTCCTCGCGACGCCCTCCCAGCGCGCCGCACTCGTGGCGGTGGGCGACGGCCTCCGCGAGGCCGTCGCGCAGGGCGCCGTCGAGACGTACTCGACGCTCAACCGACGGCTGCACGACCTCGTGATCGAGTACAGCGGGCAGGTCGTGGCGGCGAGGCAGCTGGAGCGGCTGAACGTGCAGGTCGTGCGCTTCCAGTTCCGCCTGGCGATGCGGCCGGGGCGGCCCGCTCAGTCGCTGCCTCAGCTCCTGAGCATCATCGACGCCGTCGTCGCCGGCGATGCCGATGCCGCTGACGCAGCGGCCGCCGCGCAGCTGCAGAGCGTCATCGACGAGCTGCGCGCGACCGCCTGACCCCTCCCACGGTCGTCGCACCACGGTGCCACGTCTACGCGATTGTGCGTATTGGCATGACGTGGCGGCGCCGTTAGCGTCCGTGCCAGGCGGAGGCACCCGAAGGCCTTCGCCGGGGAGGCGACATGGTCGAGCAGACGCGGGCCGATGACAACGACGTGCGCGGCTGGATGCTCGTGCACGACCAGATCCGCGGCGAGATCCGTGACCAGAGCGCCCAGCTGCTGGCGCTCCGGCGCGATGACACGCAGGCCGCGTGGGCGCTGGCGAAGTGGTGGGCGTCGTTCTCGGCGTCGCTCGTGCACCACATGCAGTCGGAGGACCACCGCATCTGGCCGCAGCTGCGCACCCTCGCGCCCGAGGCGGCGTCTGCCCTCGCCGAGCTGGAGGCCGATCACAGCGCCGTGCTGCGGACACTCGCCGCCGTCGACGAGCGGACGCGCGACCTGCCGTCGCTCGTCCACGCCGCCGACTTCGATGCGCAGAGATCGGCGCTCGTGCGCCAGCTCGACGAGCTGGGGCGCATCGTCGGCGAGCACCTCGAGCGCGAGGAGTCCCTGGTGGCGCCGCTCTTCGCCACGCGGCTCTCCCCCGCCGCATGGGCGCGCCTCGAGCAGGACATGGTGAAGGGGCTCGGCGCCCGCGAGATGGCCGACCTCCTGCCGAGGATGCTGTCGTACGCCGAGCCGTCGACGCGGTACATGATGCTCACCCGCCGCATCCCCGCACCCGTGCGCCTGCTCAACCGGGCGGTGTTCGAGCCGCGGTGGCGTCGCGCTCGGGCGAAGCTGCCGCTCGGAAGCTGAAACCCGACTTTCGCGCTGGCGAAACAGCGTCGAAACGTACGCTCGTTATGTTCACACCATGAACACCCGACCGGGCGACCCGACGACGCTGCCGTCGGCGTGCGCGCACCTGGCCTGGGGCACCGGGCAGATCGCCCACGGCACCTGAACCGCCTTTCCTCCCCCGACCCCCCTCACCCGCCAGGAAAGGCACCCCATGCACTTCGGCATCTTCATGCCCACGACCAACGACGGCTACATCCTCTCCAAGGCCGTCCCCTCCTTCACGCCGACCGTGGCGATGAACACCGACATCGCCCACGTGGCGGAGGAGACCGGCTACACGTTCCTGCTCAACATGTCGAAGCTCCGCGGCTACGGCAACGGCGACGGGTTCTGGGATCAGAGCCTCGACCCGATGGGTCTCTCCGGGCTCCTGATCCCCGAGACGAAGACCCTCGAGATCTGGGGCTCCGTGGCGGCCCCGACCCTCCACCCGTCGATGGCCGCGCGCATGGCCGCGACCTACGACGACGCGTCGGGCGGGCGCTTCGTGCTCAACGTCGTCGCCGGCTGGAACAAGGCCGAGTACGCCCAGATGGGGCTGTGGCCCGAGGGCTACATGGAGTCGCGGTACGACTACAGCCGCGAGTACATCCGGATCCTGCTCGAGCTGTGGGCCACCGGCCGCTCGAACCGGAAGAGCGAGTTCTTCCAGCTCGACGACAGCCTCGTGCAGCCCCGCCCGGCCCACGGCGTGCGGATCGTCGTGCCCGGCCTGTCGGCGAAGTCGCAGGCGATCACCGCGGCCTACGCCGACTTCAACTTCGTGCAGGGCACCTACGAGGAGGTGAAGGCGGCGCGCGCCGGGCTGCTCTCAGCGACCGCCGAGACCGGCAGGAACGTCGACAGCGCCGCGCTCTACGGCGTCATCGCGGCCGAGACCGACGACGCGGCCATCGAGCAGTTCTACGAGATCTGCCGCGAGGTCGACTTCGACAACGCGCAGGGCCTCATCGTCGCCGGGCAGGCCGACACCGTCGGCACCGCGTCGAACCGGCTCAACGGGCTGACGCACGACATCCCCGAGGTGGTCTTCCCCGAGGATCGGGCGGCGATCGTGTACCACCCGGCGCTCTTCCACCCGCACCTCGTGGGGTCGTACGAGCGGGTGGCGGCGTTCTTCCGCCACCTCGAGTCCGACGGCGGGGTGGGGCGGACGGTGCTGTCGTTCCCGGACTTCACCACCGACGTCGAGACGTTCGGGCGGCGCGTCATCCCTCTCGTGAACGCGGCCGCGCCGGCTCCTGCCGCCTGACCCCGCGCCCTTACCGACACTTTCGATAGAAAGTGTCGGTAAGGGGCCTTCGCTCTCTTGACCGCGGCCGAACGCCCGTCATATAGTAAGCGCACTTATTAGTTGATGGGAGAACACCATGTGGACCACCTCGCACACCGGCACCACCACCGCCTCACCCGCCGCTGTGTGGGCGATGATCGAGGCGCTGCACTCGGGCACGAAGATCGGCCCCGAGTCCGACACGTTCGAGCTGCACGGCCCGTTCGCCGTCGGCACCACGCTCACCGTGACTCCGCAGGGGCAGGATCCCATGGAGTCCACCATCACCCACGTCGAACCTGAGCGCGTCTACGCCGACGTCACCGTCTACGGCGACATCACCCTCGCCTTCCGGCACGACCTCGCACCCCTGCCCGGCGGCGGCACGACTGTCACCCACACCCTCGTCATCGACGGCGCAGGATCCGACAGCGTCGCGCCCGAACTCGGCCCGCAGATCAGCGCCGACTTCCCCGCCGCCCTGGCGGAGCTGTTCGCGGCCGCCGAGCACGGCGCCCCGCTGACCGACTCGAGCGAGAGCCCCGCCGCCGTCGCGCCGGCCGAGGCGTGATGGCCCGCTTTGAGACCGCCTTCCCGGAGTCGGCCGGCAGCCCCGGCCTCGCCCTCTGGCGCGTCACGAACGTGTGGCAGCGCCAGATCAGGGCCGCTCTCGCGCCGTTCGACCTGACGCACGTGCAGTTCGTGCTGCTGGCGTCGCTGGCGTATCTCGACCGTGCGCCCGACCTCGACGGCGTGGCCGCCCCGGTGACGCAGCGCGACCTCGCCGCCCACGCGGGCACCGACGTGATGATGACGTCGCAGGTGGTCCGGGCGCTCGAGGCGAAGGGGCTCGTCACCCGTGCGAAGCATCCGGGCGACGGTCGGGCAGTCGCGCTCGAGCCGACCGAGCGGGGCGTGGCGCTCGCGAACCAGGCGAACGGTGCCGTCGAGGCCGCCGACGCGGCGTTCTTCGGAGTGCTGCCGTCGGACGATCTCGCGGGCATCGTGCGGGCCCTCGGAGCTCTCAGCCACTGACCGTCAGGGGCTGACCGTCAGGGGTCGACCGTCAGGCGCCGACCGTCTCGCGCTGCCCGGCGCCCCGCGGCCTCACCGGCGTCCGCGCGAACGTCAGCCCGCGACCGACCGGCACCGCGACGGCGTCGAAACTGTCGCGGAGGTAGTTCTGCGTCAGGTTCCACGGCGCCGAAGCCGCCCGCCTCGGCAGGAGGTGCGCTGAGCGAGCGAGGTACCCCGACGTGAGGTCGAGCAGGGGCAGCGGCGGCTCGCCCTCGGGCGGCGCGTCGGGCACGGCGACGGTCAGCCCATGCCGGTCCAGATGCTTCAGGAGCCGGCACACGAACCTCGTCGACAACTCCGCCCGCAGCGTCCAGGTCGAGTTCGTGTAGCCGACGCACAGCCCGAAGTTCGGCAGTCCGCTCACGAGCACCCCGCGGAAGAACCAGGTCTCGCCGATGTCCACCGGCGCCCCGTCGACCTCGACGGCGATGCCGCCCGCAGGCTTCACGGCGAGACCGGTGGCCGTGACGATGGCATCGGCCTCGAGCACGCGGCCCGACGTCAGACGGATGCCCGTGCGCGTGAAGGTGTCGATGGTGTCGGTGACGATCTCGGCTCCTGCGCCCACCGCCTCGAAGAGGTCGTTGTCGGGCACCATGCACAGCCGCTGGTCCCACGGCTCATACGGCGGGTCGAAGAGGGTGCCGGCGTCGGCGCCCGGCGGCAGGGCCCGCCCGGCGAGCCCGGTGAGCGCCCGGCGGGCCAGCCCGGGCGCACGGCGGCAGGCCTGGTAGATGCCGAAGGCGACGAGGGCGTTCTTGGTGCGATTCGCGCGATGCGCGGCCTGAGGCGGCAGGAGCGCGCGGAGGGCGTCCGAGGTGGGGTCGACCCGCGGCAGAGACAGCACGAACGACGGCGTGCGCTGGAGCATCACGACGCTGCGGGCCGTGCGCGTGAGCTCGGGGACCATGCTCACCGCGGTCGCCCCGCTGCCGACGACGACCACGCGGCGGCCGCCGACGTCGTAGCCGTCGGGCCAGTGCTGCGGGTGCAGGACGTCGCCGGCGAAGTCGGCGAGCCCGGACAGGTGGGCGTCGTAGGGCTCGTCGTAGTCGTAGTAGCCGCTGCAGACGTAGAGGAACGAGGACGTGAGGGTCCGCTCGTCGCCGCCGGGAGGCACGACCGTCGTGCGCCACACCGCGTCGTCACTCGACCAGGCGGCTCGGAGCACCCGGTGCCCGAAGCGGATCCGGTCGGTGACGTCGAACTCGTCGGCGGTCTCGCGGACGTAGTCGAGGATGTCGGCGCCCTAGGCCATCGACTCCGGGCGCAGCCACGGGCGGAACGAGTAGCTCAGCGTGAACATGTCGGAGTCGCTGCGGACGCCGGGGTAGCGGAAGAGGTCCCAGGTGCCGCCGCTGCGCTCGCGCGCCTCGACGATCGCCCACGTCTTGCCGGGCAGCTCGCGCTGCAGGAGGCACGCCGCACCGATGCCGGACGCCCCGGCGCCGACGATGAGCACGTCGACGTAGTCGCTGTCGAACGGGGTCTCCATGCCGGCCTCCCGGGCCGCGCCTCACGCGGCGTTGCACGGCAGTATCCTCCTGCCGGCGCGCCGCGGCTAGAGTCGCGTGCGGCCCGGGCGGTCAGAGGTTCGTCTGCGCCTCGAGGAAGTCCGGGTAGCGCCCGCCGACGATCTCGATCGAGTCCGAGAGCGCGGTCAGCCGAGCCACCTCGTCGGCGGTGAGCTCGAGATCGGCAGCGGCGCTGTTCTCCTCGACGCGAGCGAGCTTGGTCGTGCCCGGGATCGGGACGATCCATGGCTCCTGCGTCAGAAGCCACGCGAGCGCGACCTGGCCGGGCGTCGCACCTCTCTCGGAGGCGATCGCCCGCACCCCGTCGACGAGCGCGACGTTCTGCTCGAGCGCCGCCGGCTCGAAGCGCGGGATGCTGGCTCGCAGGTCGGCGCCCGGCTCGAAGGTGCGCGACGCGTCGATCGTGCCGGTGAGGAATCCCTTGCCGAGCGGACTGAACGGCACGAAGCCGATGCCGAGCTCACGGCACGCGTCGAGCACGCCCTCCTCGGGGCGCCGCCACCAGAGCGAGTACTCGCTCTGCACGGCGGCCACGGGTGTGACCGCGTGCGCACGGCGGATCGTGTCGGCGGCGGCCTCCGACATGCCGTAGTTCTTCACCTTGCCGGCGCGGATCAGGTCGCCGACGGCTCCGGCGAACTCCTCGATCGGGTAGTCCGGGTTGACGCGGTGCTGGTAGTAGAGGTCGATCGCGTCGACGCCCAGGCGCGTGAGCGAGCCCTCGACCGCCGTGGCGACCTCGTCGGGGCGCAGCATCCGGCCGGTGACCCGGCGCGTGTCGGGGTCGATGTGGTTGGCGAACTTCGTCGCGATCACCACCCGGTCGAGGTCCGCGGCGAGGCCCTCGCCGACCAGCTCCTCGTTCGCGTGCAGCCCGTAGATCTCGGCGGTGTCGAAGAACGTCACGCCCAGGTCGAGAGCGGAGCGCAGGAGCCCGAGCATCTCGCCGCGGTCGGGGTCCTGGCCGTATCCACCCGTCATCGTCATGCAGCCGAGGCCGACGGCGGAGACCTCGAGGCGGTTCGGGCCGAGAGTGCGTGTCTTCATCAGGACTCCTTCGTCGAGGCGGGTGCGACCTCGTTGACGGCGGCGAGGCCGTTCAGGGTGCGGGGGTAGCCGATGTACGGCACGAGCACGGTCAGCACGTCGAGCAGGTTCTGCCGCGTGTTGCCGACGTTCACGTTCGCCGTGACGTGACCGCGCACCTGGGCGTCGGCGCCGCCGAGCGCGACGAGCAGTGCGAACGTGATGAGCTCGCGCTGCCGCACGCCGAACCCGGTGCGCGTGTAGTAGTCGCCGAAGCAGTTGGCGGCCAGGAACTCCTGGAAGTGCATCGCATCGGCAGGAGCCGCGGACCGCATCCCGGCGAGCCTCTCGGCGCCGACGATCTCCCCCTGCTTCGCCAGGCCGAGCTCGGCTCGGGTGTCGGGCGTGGTCTTGGACTGGCCGGGCAGCGGGAGGTCGATGCCGCGTGCGGCGAGCTCCTGGTTGATCGCGAAGAGGAAGTCGACGACGCGGGCGATGCCGACGTAGGCGACCGCCTGGTAGGCGACCTCCTTGACCTCGACGGGTGTGACGCCCGAGTCGAGCGCGAGCTCGAGGAGGGCGCGGAACTCCGAGACGGCGCCGACCGAGATCGTGGCGGCCAGCTGGTAGACGAGCCGGTCGTGCTCGTCGAGCGAGGAGTGCTCGAGGATGTCGCCGAAGGCGAACGCGCTGTAGAACGACCAGAACTCGGGGTCGGTCGAGGCGAGGGGGCTGGGTGTCATGCCTCGACACTACGAGCGCCGCGCCCGTCGAGGGATGCCCTGGTGGTACACCCTTCGGCGCGGCCGTCGCCTGTCTGCCGTCGCCCGTTGTCCGTCGTCCGGCGCCCGTCGTTCAGAGCGACCGCAGGATCCGCGAGAGCTCGCTCGCGACGAGGTCGGGCCGCGACAGGAACGGGTGGTGCCCGGTCGGCAGCTCGACGGCGTGGGTCGCCCGCGCCGCGTGCCGACGTTGCAGACCGACCGAGGTGCCCATGTCGTCGAGGCAGACGAGCGCCGTCGACTCCCGGCCCTGCCACGCCGCGCCGGTCGTCGGCGTCGCGAACGCGCCGAAGCCCTGGGGCACGACCCGACTCCACGCCTCGGCCGGCACGGACTCGTCCGGCACGTCGTTCAGAAACCGAGCCGCGAACGCCGCCTCGTCCAACCCGTCGACGCGCACACAACCGTCTTCCGTCATCGCGACCCGCACCGGGTCGGGCTCGTCGGCCATGATCCCGCCCTGCGCCTCGCCGGTGTCGGGCAGATACGAGCTGATGTAGACGAGGTGCCTCACGGCCGGGTGGTCGGCCCCCTCGGCGATCACGGTGCCGCCGTACGAGTGCCCGACGACGACCGCTTCGTCGAACTCGTCGAGCGTGTCGCGCAGCGCCGCGGCGTCGTCTGCGAGGCCTGCCGAGCCCGCAGGAGCCGCGGTCTCGCCGCACGACGGCAGCAGCACCGCTCGGCTAGTCACCCCACCCTCCGCCTCGAGCCGCTCGGCGACGGGGCGCCACCACCACTCGCCGTCGCGCACCAGGGCTCCGTGGACGAACACGACTCCGCGCATCCTGCCGCCTTTCTCGTCGTCACCCCAGTCAGCCACACGGGAGGCGCTCGGGCGCGACGTTCTGCTCAGGGCGGATCGCCGCCGGCCGGCGTGGTTCAGTAGGCGACGCCGCTGAGCCGCTCGGACTCGGCCCAGAGCGCGGCGCGGAGGGCGTCGTCGTCGGCCTGCGCCGGCAGCCGCACGAACCCGGGCGCCCCGCCGAGCTCGAACGGGCCGGTCGGCGCGACGAACGACATCGGCGTCGCCTCCGGACTCGTCGCGGCGAACGCGATCGGGTCGGCGACGCGGTCGAGCGGCTGGCCGACGGCGCGCATGATGACCTGGCCGACTCCGCGGTAGACCCGGCTCGTCGAGTACTGCTGGATGCCGGTCCGGGCGGTGCCCGGGTGCACCGGCACGCTGAGGACGCGCGCCGGGTCGACGTGCCGGTTCAGTTCGACCGCGAAGAGGACGTTGGCCAGCTTCGAGTTGCCGTAGGCGGCCATCGGCGCGTACCGGGGATTCTCGCGCTGGAGGTCGTCGACGTCGAGTCGCGCGGTGCGGGCCGATTGGGCGCTCACCGTGACGACCCGGGCGGGCCGCCCGGCGCCCAGGGCCGGCAGCAGGAGTCCGGTGAGAGCGAAGTGGCCGATGTGGTTCGTGCCGAAGTGCATCTCGATGCCGTCGGCCGTGAGTCGGCACTCGGGGATCGCCATGACGCCGGCGCAGTTCACCAGCAGGTCGATCGACGGGGTCATCCCCAGGACATCGTCGGCGAAGCCACGCACCGAGCCGAGGTCGGCGAGGTCGAGGGGGCGCCAGTCGACGCCGTCGCTGCGCGTGGTCCGCCCCGCGCGCCGGGCGGCCGCGCGCACGCTGTCGACGGCGGCCGTCGCCTTCGCCGCGTCGCGCGCACCGATGATCACGCGTGCTCCCCGTTCGGCGAACACCTCCGCCGTGCGCAGGCCGATGCCTCCGGAGCCGCCGGTCACCACGACCGTCCTGTCGTCCTGGGGGCCGAGATCGTCGCGGGTCCAGCGGGTCGTGCGCGCCATGGTCTCTCCTTATGAATGAGCGTTCAATAAGTCCGACCCTAAGTCGTGGCGCGCCTGCTGTCAAATGATCGTTCATTTACTAGACTGGGCTCCATGCGCGAACGCAATCCCGACGACAAGAAGCGCCGACTCCTCGACGCCGCCCTCACCGAGTTCGCCCGCAGCGGCCTCGCCGGCACCCGGATCGACACCATCGCCTCGCGGGCCGCCTGCAGCGCCGGTCTCGTCTACACCTACTTCGGCAGCAAAGAGGCCCTCTTCGACGCCGTGCTCGCCGACATCTCCGAGCGCACCGTGGCCGAGGTCGCTCTCGATCCTGCCGACCTGCCCGGCTACGCTCGCCGGCTCCACGAGGCCGGCGTCGAGCACCCCGACGTGCAGCGCTTCGCCACCTGGTACCAGCTCGAGCGCACGGGCGGCCGCTCGACGGCGACAGACGAGGCGATGTCGAGCAAGATCGAGGCGATCCGACGGGCGCAGGAGCACGCCGACACTCCCCCGGCCCCCGACGCGGCGCCTGCGACCCTCGACCCCGCCCTCGACCCCGCCGCCCTGGCCCTCGCCGTCCAGGCGCTCGCACGCATGTGGTTCACGGAGCCCGAGGCGGTCACGGCCGTCGTCGACCCCGAGCACGACGAGGCGTACCGGAGTCGGGCCGTGGAGGCCGCCGCCGCCGCCCTCGTCGCGGGAGCCCGCATCGAGGCCTCCGGCGCCCGCTGACCCCGCGGCACCGCTGACCCCGCGGTTGCCTCACCCGTGCCGGGCTACGCGCCCTCGGACCACCCGAAGTGCAGGAAGCCGACGGCGCGGTCCCACGCGGTGAGCAGGTCGACCGTGTCGAGCATCGTCGACTGCACCTGCAGGCCCTCGTAGAGCGCGATGAGCTGCTCGGCGGCGAACCTCGGCGACACCGTCCGGGGTTCCCGCTTGGCGACGATGTCGCGGGTGAAGAACAGGGTGACGTCCTGCATGAACTGCGCGTAGCTCGACCGGTACCAGCCGTTCGCGGCGTGGTTCTCGTCGGACGCCGCACCGATGAAGGCCAGCCGGGTGCGGACCATCGCAGGATCCGAGGCCGCCGCCTCGACGAGGCTCCGCACGTAGGCGACGGCCCCGTCTCGCTCGGCGATCAGCGCCTGGTCGCGGCGGATCACGCCCACCCACCCGTCGATGATCGACACCATGAGGAGGTCCCAGATCGGGAACGCCGACTCCACCTCGGCGACCTCGAGGTCGGCCTGCCGGGCGATGTCGTCGAGCGTGACCGTCGAGTGGCCGGTCGCCCGGATCGCGTCGATGCCGGCGTCGACGATCCGGCGTCGCAGGTCGGCGGTCTCAGCGGCGTCGAGAGAGGGCATGGGAAGTTTCTACACCACCCGCGGGTGACCCTGGCGCCGCCGCGACGTCGCCCGCCCGTTCGGGTGCCACGAGAAGGGGGGCTCGTGGCCCCCGAGCCCCGTCCGTACCGTGGAGGCATGACTTTCGAGGGCTCAGGACGACACCGCGCCGCGCCCTCCCGACGCCACCGCGCCGAGCCGGCACGCCGCCAGCTCTCGCTGCCGACGCCGTCGTTCGACCTCCCGCGGGTGTCGGGCGCCGCCTTCCGTCGCGCCGCCATCACCTCATCGGCCGTCGTCGCCGTCGCGGGGCTCTCGCTCACGATGACCGTCCCCGCGAACGCCGCCGCACTGCCCACGGCACACACTCACTCCCGCATCGCGCCGCGTGTCGTGGCTCCTAAGGCCCAGTCGTACACGGTTCCGGCCACCGCGACCGAGACAGCGTCGACGGCCCGCGACGGCTTCACCGCGACCGCTCCGGCGGTGCTCGCCGCGAAGCAGGCGGCGGCGCAGTCGGGTGCGGTGCGCAAGTCGGCGGCGATCGCCGCGATCCTGGCGGCCCCGGTGTCGTCCATCTCGTACTCCGCGGTCGCGGCGGCGAGCGAACCGAACACGAGCACGACCGGTGACGGCTCGACCGGTGTCACCGTGACCACCACGGGCACGGTCGCCGATGTCGTCGACCCGGCCACGCTCAAGGGCGCCTCGGCCACCGCCGTCGGCATCGTCGCGGCGGCCACCCAGTACGTCGGCAAGGTGCCCTACGTCCACGACGGCGCGGACCCCAAGACCGGTTTCGACTGCTCCGGCCTGGTCATGTACGTCTACGCGAAGTACGGCATCGCCGTGCCGCATGACGTCGACGGCATCGCCGCCCTCGGCACCCCGATCGACGTGAAGAACGCCAGGCCCGGCGACCTCGTCGTGTACCCGCACCAGCACATCGGCATCTACATCGGCGACGGCTACATGGTCGACGCTCCGAACGTGGGTCGCGACGTCGAGGTGCAGAAGGTGTGGGGCACGCCCGTCTACGTGCACATCGACGGCGCCTAGCTGCTGGCCCCCGCGACAAAACGCGACACCTGCGACGTTCTGAGACGTCGCAGGTGTCGCGTTTTGTCGCCGTGACCGGGGTCAGTCCTCGCCGTACCACTTCGACTCGAGGTGGTCGGCGATCACGCGACGCTGGGTGCCCGAGTGCGAGCGCAGGATCAGCGACTCCGTCCGGATCATCCCGTTGCTCCGCTGCACCCCCGCGACCAGCGCCCCGTCCGTCACACCCGTCGCCACGAAATACGTGTTGTCGCCCGTCACCAGGTCGTCCTGGTCGAGGATCCGGTCGAGGTCGTGGCCCGCATCGAGGGCCTTCTGCCGCTCCTCGTCGTCCTTCGGCTTCAGCCGACCCTGGATCACACCTCCGAGGGCCTTCACCGCGCACGCCGTGATGATGCCCTCCGGCGTGCCGCCGACACCGACGCACATGTCGATCCGCGAGTCCGGGCGGGCGGCGTTGATGCCACCGGCCACGTCACCGTCCAGGAGCAGACGAGTGCCGGCTCCTGCAGCCCGAATGTCGGCGATCAAACCGGCGTGACGGGGACGGTCGAGCACCGCGACGACGATGTCGCCCACGGTCACGCCTTTGGCGTCGGCGAGGCGTCGGATGTTCTCGCCGATCGGGAGGTCGAGGTCGATGAGCCCGCGCCCCTCGGGGCCGGTGACGATCTTGTCCATGTAGAACACGGCCGACGGGTCGTACATCGAGCCCCGGTCGGAGACGGCGATCACCGAGAGTGCGTTCATACGGCCGGCGGCCGTCAGGGAGGTCCCGTCGATGGGATCGACGGCGATGTCGCAGGAGGGCCCGTTGCCCGTGCCGACGTGCTCGCCGTTGAAGAGCATCGGCGCATGGTCCTTCTCGCCCTCGCCGATCACCACGACGCCGTCGAAGTCGACCGTGCCGAGGAACTTCCGCATCGCATCGACCGCCGCCCCGTCGGCCAGGTTCTTCTCACCGCGGCCGATCCACGGAGCGGAGCGGATGGCCGCCGCCTCCGTGGCGCGGACGAGCTCCATGCCGAGGTTGCGATCGGGATGCGTGAACAGGGTGGCGGGTGCGACGGGGTCGAGCAGGGTCATGCGGTGACGCCTTCCTTCAGTGCGGTGGCGCGAGGCGCCGGGATCGTGACGCTGTCGCCGCCGACCATCTCGCGCAGCACGCGCACGACCTGACGGCTGTAGCCCGACTCGTTGTCGTACCAGACGTAGAGCACGACGTGGCCGTCGCCGGTGCCGATGGTCGCCAGACCGTCGACGACTCCTGCGCGCCGGGATCCGCGGAAGTCCGTCGACACGACCTCGGGCGACTCGATGTAGTCGATCTGGCGACGCAGGGGCCCGGAGAGCGACGACTCCCGGAGCACGGCGTTCACGTCGTCGCGTGACACGACCGTCTCGAGCGAGAGGTGCAGGATCGCGAGGGAGACGTTCGGGGTCGGGACGCGCACGGCGTTCGCGGTGAGACGACCGGCGAGCTCCGGCAGCGCCTTCTCGGCGGCCTTCGCCGCGCCCGTCTCGGTGATCACCATGTTCAGCCCGGCGGCGCGCCCCCGGCGGTCGCCCGAGTGGAAGTTGTCGACGAGGTTCTGGTCGTTCGTGAACGAGTGGACCGTCTCGACGTGCCCGTGCCGGATGCCGAAGCGATCCGACATCACCTGCAGCACGGGCACGATCGCGTTCGTCGTGCAGGAGGCGGCGCTGACGATCGTCTCGCCCGAGGCGAGCTCGTGATTGATCCCGTGGACGACGTTCGGCACGTCGCCCTTGCCCGGTGCGGTGAGGATGACGCGCGAGGCTCCCGAGCTCTGGAGGTGCTGTGAGAGCCCCGCGCGGTCCCGCCACCGGCCCGTGTTGTCGACGACGATCGCGTCATGGATCGCATGCGCTGCGTAGTCGACCTCGGCCGGCGAGTCCGAGTAGAGGAACTGGATCCTGGTGCCGTTGGCGATGATCACGTCGTTCGCCTCGTCGACGGTGATCGTGCCCTCGAACGGCCCGTGGATCGAGTCGCGGCGGAGCAGGCTGGCGCGCTTGACGATGTCGTGCTCGCCGCGGCGCTTCACGACGACGGCGCGGAGTGCGAGCGTCGATCCCGCGCCGGCCCGCTCGATGAGGATGCGGGCGAGCATGCGGCCGATCCTGCCGAAGCCGTAGAGCACGACGTCCTGCTTGGACGACGGCGACGAGGCTGCGGCGGCGGCCTCCACGGCTGC
Source organism: Frondihabitans australicus (assembly GCF_003634555.1). Lineage (NCBI taxonomy): Bacteria > Bacillati > Actinomycetota > Actinomycetes > Micrococcales > Microbacteriaceae > Frondihabitans > Frondihabitans australicus. Next base: position 538,409 of record NZ_RBKS01000001.1, on the reverse strand, counting down.
CGCGGCGGGCCGACCGGCGAGGAAGAACTCGTCGCGCAGGTAGTCGGCGAGGGTCGTCCCGCCGCCCTCCTGCCGGAATCGCTGTGCGAGCTCCGCGACGTCGACGGAGGCGGGCCCGAGGTCGGCGCGCGCGAGCTCGGTGAGCACGGCCAGCGTCTCGACCAGAGGGACCTCGGTCTCCTCCACCCGGCGCGTGAAGCGGTGGGCTTTGACGATGCCGATCGGCGACTGGCCGAGCAGGGGCTGACCGTGGAGCGACACGACCACGCCCGACTCGCGGTGCAGGCGGCCGATGATCGGGATCATGCTCTCCGCCGCCGCGAGGCGGTCCGACCAGGCGAGCTCGAGGGTGTCGTCGAGCTCGTCGCGCGCCGCCATCAGGCCGCCGCCTCGTCCGACTCGCGCGCCGCCAGCGAGCCGCCCGCCGACTCGACCAGCGTGCGGGCGGCGTGGATGCGCGCCTCCCGCTGCAGCTCGTACCGCAGCGACCGCAGCACGCCGCGGAGGTCGGGGTGGACCCGCTCGCCGAACGTATCGAAGAACTCCTCGGTGAGGCCGAGCTCGTCGAGCCAGGCGTCGGCGTCGATGTGGAAGAGCTGCTCGAGCGCGTCGTCCGAGACGTCGATGCCGTCCAGGTCGAGATCGCCCGGACGCGGCAGGCGGCCGGCGGGCGACTCGACGAACGCGACCTCCTTCTCGACCCGGCGGATGATCCAGTCGAGCACGCGCGAGTTCTCGCCGAAGCCCGGCCAGAGGAAGCCCCCGTCGTCGCCCTTGCGGAACCAGTTGACCTGGAAGATCGCAGGAGCCCTGCGACCGAGCTCGCGGCCGACGTCGAGCCAGTGCGACCAGTGGTCCGCCATGTCGTAGCCGCAGAACGGCAGCATCGCGAACGGGTCGCGGCGCAGCTCGCCGACCGTCCCCTCGGCGGCGGCCGTCTGCTCGGACGAGATGGTGGCGCCGAGGAAGACGCCGTGAGTCCAGTCGCGCGCCTGCGCCACGAGCGGGAGGTTCGTCGCGCGGCGACCGCCGAAGAGGATGGCGTCGATGGGCACCGACTCGTGCGCGTCGGCGGCGAGCTGCGGGCAGTTGTCGAGGGAGACGGTGAAGCGCGAGTTGGGGTGCGCCGCGGGGGTCTCGGATCCTGCGACCCAGTCGTCACCCCGCCAGTCGATGAGGTGCGCCGGCGGTTCGTCGGTGAGGCCCTCCCACCAGACGTCGCCGTCGTCGGTGAGGGCGACGTTCGTGAAGATCGTGTCGCTCGCGACGGTGTCGATCGCGGTGGGGTTCGACGTCGGGCCGGTGCCGGGGGCCACGCCGAAGAATCCCGCCTCGGGGTTGATCGCGTGGAGCCGCCCGTCGGAGCCCTTCTTCATCCAGGCGATGTCGTCGCCGATGGTCTCGACGCTCCAGCCCGGCAGGGTCGGCTTGAGCATCGCCAGGTTCGTCTTGCCGCAGGCGGAGGGGAACGCGGCGGCCACGTGGTAGCTGCGGCCCTTCGGCGAGTTCAGGCGGATGAGCAGCATGTGCTCGGCGAGCCAGCCCTCGTCGCGGGCCATCACCGACGCGATGCGGAGGGCGAAGCACTTCTTCGCCAAGAGGGCGTTGCCGCCGTAGCCCGAGCCGAACGACCATATCTCGCGGGAGTCGGGGAACTGGGCGATGTACTTCATCTCGTTCGACGGCCACTCGACGTCATCGCGGGTCTGCCCGTCGGCGTCGACCAGCGGATAGCCGACGCTGTGCAGGGTGGCCACCCACGGCGTGCCTGCCTCGATCTCGCGGAGCACGCGGGCTCCGACACGCGTCATGATCGCCATCGAGAGCACGACGTAGGGACTGTCGGTGACCTCGACGCCGAGGCGGGTGAGCTCCGAGCCGTCGGGCCCCATCGCGAAGGGGACGACGTACATCGTGCGACCCCGCATGCTGCCGCGGAAGAGGTCGGTCAGCTCCTGCTTCATCACGGACGGCGCCCGCCAGTTGTTCGTCGGGCCGGCGTCGGCCTCGTCGATCGAGCAGATGAAGGTGCGGCTCTCCACGCGCGCGACGTCGTCGTCCGACGTGCGGGCGAGGTAGCTGTTCGGGCGCTTCACCGGGTCGAGGGCGATGAGCTTGCCCTCGGCCACCATCTCAGCGGTGAGGCGCTCTCGCTCGGCGTCCGATCCGTCGCACCACACGACGCGGTCGGGCTGCGTGAGGGCCGCGATCTCGGCCACCCAGGCGTCGAGACGGACTCGCGGGGCGCCGGCCACGACGTTCTCGGTCGTGCGGTAGCGCGGATTCGGATTGCTGATCATCGATGACCCCTCCAAGAAGATCGGGCTGCTTCGCCCTGCGCTTTCATCCTTCGGCGGTTTGCGCGGATCCTGCGAAGAAATCACTGGAAAGAATCGACGATCTTTCGCTATCGTCAAGCACATGGCACTCGATGGCGATGTCTCCACCCTCGGTCACCGGATCCGGCACTACCGCACGGCCCGGTCACTCACCCTCTCCGACCTCGGCGAGCAGGTCGGCATCTCGCCGAGCCAGCTCTCCCTTCTCGAGAACGGCCGACGCGAGCCCCGGGTCTCCCTGCTCGGGCGCATCGCCGAGTCGCTCGGCGTCACGACAGCCGACCTGCTGCGGCCCGAGGCCCCCGACCCGCGCTCGGCCCTCGAGATCGAGGTGAGCAGGATCCAGGCGGGGCAGCTCTACGGCTCCCTCGGCCTCCCGCAGATCAAGCCGACCGCGGGCACCCCCTCCGAGACGCTCGAGGCGATCGTCGGGCTGCACCGGGAGCTCGAACGGCGAGGCCGGCTCGCGATCGCGACGCCGGAGGAGGCGAGGCGCGCGAACACGGAGATCCGGCTGCGCATGAGGGCGGAGGACAACTACATCCCCGCGATCGAAGAGGTCGCAGAGGACTTCGTCCGCCGCAGCGGCCACGTCCGCGGCGCCCTCTCGCACCGGTCGGTGCAGGTCATGGCCGAGGAGCTCGGGTTCTCGCTCGTCTACGTGAACGACCTCCCCCACTCCGCCCGCTCGGTGACCGACCTCGCGAACGGCCGCATCTACCTGCCGCCGGCCTCGATTCCCGGCGGCCACGGCCTGCGCTCGATGGCACTGCAGGCGATGGCGCACCGGGTGCTCGGACATCAACGGCCGGGCGACTACGCCGAGTTCCTGCGGCAGCGGCTCGAGATCAACTACTTCGCCGCGTGCTGCCTCATGCCTCGCACGGCGGCGGTCGCGTTCCTCACCGAGGCGAAGAAGGAGAAGAACCTCTCGGTCGCCGACTTCCGCGACGCGTTCGGCGTGACGCAGGAGTCCGCCGCCCTGCGCCTCACCAACCTCGCCACGTCGCACCTCGACCTCACGATGCACTTCCTGCGCATCACCGACGACGGCGCGATCCAGAAGGCGTACGAGAACGACGGCCTGCCGTTGCCGGTCGACGTGACCGGGGCGATCGAAGGCCAGATCGTGTGCCGCAAGTGGAGCGCCCGAACGGCGTTCGACCGCGACAACGGCACCACCGAGCTCTACCAGTACAACGACACCCCGGCCGGCACGTTCTGGTGCTCGACGCAGACCGGCACGACGGCCGACGGGGCGTTCTCGATCACGACCGGCGTGCCGTTCGCCGACGCGAAGTGGTTCCGGGGGCGCGAGACGACCTCGCGAGGGGCCTCGACCTGCCCGGACGAGTCGTGCTGCCGACGGGCACCCGCGTCGTTGGCGGAACGCTGGGAGGACCAGTCGTGGCCGAGCGCACGGCTGCACGCGCACATCCTGTCGCCGCTGCCCACCGGGACGTTCCCCGGCATCGACGACTCGGAGGTGTACGAGTTCCTCGATCGGCACGCCGCGTCGGTCTGAGCCCCGCCGCGCGCGACAAAACGCGACACCTGCGACGCGTCTCGGCGTCGCAGCTGTCGCGTTTTGTCGCCGGGGGCCAGCCCCCCGTTCGGGGCCTGTCCCCTTTTCTGAGGACACCTTAAGTTTAGGGCGTGACCCCACCCGAAGCGGCCCGAACCGCTGACCCGGAGGGCGCGCGCACCGCCGCGCCCGCATCGCCCCACACCTCGACCGTCGCCGCCCCGCGCCGGTTCGAGAACCTCGACGGACTCCGAGGCGTCGCCGCGCTGATGGTGCTCGTCTACCACGCCGTCATGGTCGTCCCGCAGTTCTCGAACCCCGAGTTCACCGGGCGAGGTGCCGGCTCCTGGGCCTGGTTCGACTACTCGCCGCTGCGCATCGTGCTCTCGGGCACCGAGGGGGTGCTCGTCTTCTTCATCCTCTAGGGCTTCGTGCTCACGCTGCCGGTGCTGCGCGCGGCGAAGTTCGCCTGGCGCGCCTATTACCCGTCGCGGCTGCTGCGCCTGTACCTGCCCGTCTTCGCGGCGATCGTGTGGTGCCTGCTCGTCATCAGCGTGCTGCCCCGCCAGGTGCTCGCGCACGACCCCGCGGCCTACATGCAGGATCACGCCGAGGGCATCAACCTCCTCAAGATCGCCCGCGACGCCGTGCTCCTCGACGGGGCGAACAGCATCGACGGGCCGCTGTGGTCTCTCCAGTGGGAGATGTGGTTCTCCCTGCTCCTGCCCCTGTACGTGTTCGTCGCCGTGAAGCTGGAGCGCGGCTGGCTGCAGATGGCGTTCGTGCTCTGCGCCGTGAGCGCCCTGGGGACCGTCGCCGTCGCCAGCCACCCCAGCCTCGAGTACATGCCCGCGTTCGGCATCGGTGCCCTCTTCGCGGCGGCGCTCCCCCGCGTCACCGGGCTCGCCGACCGCGTCAACCGGCAGCCCGGGCGGCGCACGGCCGTCACCTGGGTCGCTCTCACCGTGGTGGCGTCGCTGCTCATCACGGCGCGGTGGACGCTCGCCCCGGTGTTGCCCGCGCGGCTCCTGGGCGTCACCGCCTTCCCGGTGCTGCTCGGCGCGGCCCTCTTCGTCTTCATCGCCCTGGGGAGCGCCGGAGCCCGCCGATTCCTCACCACCCCCGTCGTCCGGTGGCTTGGCATGATCTCGTTCAGCCTCTACCTGACCCACGAGCCGATCGTCGTCGGCGTCGCGCAGCTGCTGCCGCGCGGACTCGAGGACTGGTCGGGCATCATCTCGGTGCCGCTCTCCCTCGTCGTCGGCTGGGCGTTCTACCGCGTGGTCGAGAAGCCCGCGCACCGGTTCTCGCAGTGGGTGAAGCAGCGACTGACGCCCGTCGCCGCGTAAATCCACCTTGTCAAGGACCTTCCGCGCTACAGTGTACTCAATCGAGTACAGGAGGAAGCATGTTCGGCGACGATCTGCGTGACGCCCGCGAGCGCGCCGGCGTCTCGATCGCCGAGCTCGCCGAGCGGTCCCACACGTCTCGTGCAGCCATCACCGACTACGAGACCAACCGCAAGCAACCGCGCATCGACACCGCCGACCGGATCCTGCGCGCCCTCGGCCGTACGCTGGCGCCCGTCTCGCTCGCAACCGAACCCGCCTCGTGGCGTCCGCCCCTCGATGTCGACGCCGTCGCCGCCATCGAGACGGCCCGCGTCGGCCGCGAGACGTCGATCGCCCGAACTCGCCGCGAGACCGCAGAGATCGTCGAGGCGTATGCCACCGCCGAGCGACTCGACCTGACCTGGGGCGCGATCAAGACGATCGTCGACGGCTGGTCGGTCGCCGGCGACCCCGTGGATGTTCGGCGCGCTCAGCTGATCGCCCGCTCGATCCGTCAGACGCTTGATGCCGCCGGAGCCGCCGAGCCCCGCGCCCTCACGGCCGTCGTGAACGGCTCGCTCGTCGCCGACAGGCCGACGCTGGCGCCCGTGGCGCGAGCCCTCGACTGGCTCGCGCGAGCCCTCACGGCCGGGGCGGACGCCACTCTTGCCTCCACACGTGCGAACGGGCTCCTGGTCCACCACGGCTACGCGTGGGTCTATCCCCCCTACCGCCTCGCGGCGGAGTACCGCCGCGCACTCGTCGTGTGCGCGGACGGCGGCGACGCAGGGCCGCTGAGCCGCGTCCTCGCGGCCAGCATCGACGACGTCCGGCTCGCGTCGTGAGTGAGTCGACGGTCGACTGGGACGCCCTGCTCGCGCGGTTTCCGTCGGCTCCTGCTGACGTCATCGCCGTCCCCGAGCCCTCCTGGGACCTCGACGGCATCGACATCGAACGTGCCACCCAGCGAACCGTGCCCGAGGTCGTCGCCCGTTTCCGCGACCGGCAGACCGGCGCCGTGTTCAACGACGCGTGGCTCGAAGGGATCTCGTACACCGAGCCCGAGATCGTCGAGGTCATGGGAGGCACGCATGTGCCCGGGCACACCGAGGGCGAGGAGTTCCAGGTCCGCGACATGCAGCGGGCCGTGGGCTTCCTCATCGATCGGGTGCAGACGGGTGAGATCGAGCCGGGCCAGCAGATCTCCGACGACCTCCACCTGTTCATCTCGGCGCATCTCGGCTTGAAGTCGACGGCCTTCCGGGGCGATCAGCGTGCGCAGTACGAGGGGCCGCTCGTCGCTCTCGGCCGCGGCGAGCGGTTCCGCGCCCTAGACGCGCGACTCACGCACGGCGTCTTCGATGCGGGACTGCGCAGGATCCTCGCGATCGAGCATCCGGTGCTCCGCGGTGCCACGTGGGCGGCCTTCGCCGCCTACGAGCAGTTCTACCTCGACGGCAACAAGCGCACGGGCCGGTACGTCATGAACGCGGTCCTCCTGTCGCACGGCTTCGATGCCATCCTCGTGCCCGCAGCCCTCAAGGCCGACTACGAGGACGTCGTCGTGGCCGCGCTCCGGTCGGGCGACCTGACCGATCACGTCGCATTCCTCGTCGGTCTGTACCCGGGTGCGGCCGGCGTGGGGCCAATTTAATTCAGGCTGCGCAGCCTTCGGCTGAGTTTGCGCTGGATGCTCCGGAGGATGCCAATAGTCGCCTCGTCCGAGAAACCCGTTGTGATGCTCCAGTCCCAACCGGAACCCCAACGATCGCTGACGAAGACGACCTCGACAGCAAAGAGAATCCGGTGCCAGTCCGTCGCCGTCATCGATTCCTGCGCTTGCAGCAGTTTCCTCAGGTACTCGCCCGAACGCCACAGGTCATTCTTGTCAGCGAATCCGAGCATCACAGCCAAGGCGTCCGTCGGTCGGGCCGGTCCTCCCCATTCGTTCAGACCGCGCCTGAGCAGCGCCCGTTCTTCGCCGGTGAGGTCGAGATCGAAAGGTAGCTCATATCCCGTGATGTTCGTCATGAATCGCCTCTTCGTCGTCCTGTCATGAGTGAGCCGGCCTGGCTGAAACCGCGCAGAGATGCCTTCATCAGTCCCCGAGGAAAAACAGGTAGCCCCGCCGCCGAATGGCAAGGTAACCGGCTTCTGCCAGTTCGTGAAGCGCAGGAGATCTCTCGCTGTACGGCACGGCCTCGATCTCGTCGAGAAGGCGCCGGATCTGCAGTGAGTTGAACATCGTGTCGCCGTACTTGAACACGCCTCGTCGCACACTCGAGTTTTCACCCGCCTCGCAGAAGCTCATGATCGAAGCGGCGGAATCGTCGAACACTCTCGCGATTCGTTCGTGAATCTGGTTTTCGGCCCGTATCGACAATCCCATGATCACCGCACCTCCCTGTCGTCTCCGTCCTGTCGGGCTAGAGCCAGCCTCCGAGATACGCCGCGCAGCAGGTGAAGCGTCATCTCGTCGGAGTACGCCGTCCGGCGGCGCCATTCGGCGCCGAGGCCCCACCGATGGCTGACGAAGATCGTCTCTGTCGCTGCCAGGACCCGGTCCCAGTCCTCGACTGTCAGACCGGCGTCAGCTCGAAACGACTCCATCAGGGGTCGGCGTGATTGCGCGAAGTCACGTTGGTCCTCGAACCCCAGTGCGACGGCCAATGTCTCCGGAACTGCGGGTAAGTCGCCCCACAGCAGGAGCGCGGCGCGCAGAATGAATATCTCATCTCCGGTCAGGGACAACGAGATGTGTCGGCCGCTCATGCGCGAGCGGCTCGAGAGCCTTCCTGCCGACGGACATGAGACTGCGGCAACGCGGCCGCGCGAGAGAGAGTCATCATCGTGCACTTGAGAGCGGAACCCGCTCCCCAACCGGCGTGCAGTGTCCGGCGCGAAGGTGTGCGGCCGTTCGGCCGCGAATGAAACGTTATCTGCAGCGAGCACGACGATCAAGGGCGAGGCGGTCCAAGGCGGCACGGCGGGCCAGGGCTGAGAGGCGGGGCGCAGGAGCCGCGTACGGTCGGGCGGGTGAACGACACCCGGCCCGCACTCGTCTGCCTGCACGGCCTCGGCCTCAGCGGCAGGCTGTTCGACCACGTGCGGCCACTTGTCGCCGACGACCTTCGGATCCTGACCCCCGACCTGCCCGGGTTCGGCGACGAGCCCGCGCCGCCCGGGTCGCTGCTCGACGCCGCGATCGCGCTCGTCGAGGAGCGCTTGCGGGCACTCGACGGGGCGCCGTACCTGCTCGCCGGACACTCGATGGGCGGCAAGGTCGCGACCCTCGTGACCTCCCGCGCGCTGACGGGGGTGTCGGGCGTGCAGGCACCGGCGGGAGTGGTGCTTCTCGCGGCGTCACCTCCCGATCCTGAGCCCATGTCCGACGAAGCGCGCGAGCAGATGCTCGGATTTGCCCGGGGCGACGCCATCTCTCGCGATGATGCGCGCACGTTCGTCGACGACAACATTGCGGCGCCACTGGCCGCTGCCGTCGACGCGCGCATCGTCGCCGACGTGACCCGCAGCGCGCCCGCAGCCTGGCGCTCGTGGCTGACCGAGGGCTCGCTGCGCGACTGCACTCCGGGTCTGCGCACCACTGCGGGTCTGGGCACGCTCGACGTTCCCGCGGTCGTGGCCGCAGGAGCAGCGGACGGCCCTCTCGGCGAAACCGCCCAGCGCCGCCTGAACCTCCCCCGTTACCCGCGCGGTCGGCTCGCCGTGGTCGACGGCGCCGCGCACCTGCTACCCGTCGAGCGCCCCGACGCGGTCGCCGGGCTGATCCGCTCGCTGCTCCCCGCCCTCCGCTGACCTCCGCCCGGAAGCGACGGCGAGTAGCCTCGCCGCATGAGCGACGACGCCGTGCCCAGCGACCTCTGGACCAACGTCCAGGCCGACACGTACGACAACCCCGACGACCCCATGTTCGCGCCAGCGCTGCTCGACGCGACGACAGCATTCCTCGCCGAGGCGGCGGACGGCGGCGCAGCCCTCGAGTTCGCCATCGGCACCGGCCGCGTGGCGATCCCGCTCGCCGCCCGCGGCGTGCCGGTGCAGGGCCTCGAGTACTCCGAGGCGATGGCCGCGAAGCTGCGCGAGAAGAGCCCCGACCTCCCGGTCACGATGGGCGACATGTCGTCGACCCGCGTCGACGGCGACTTCTCGCTCGTCTACCTCGTGTACAACACGATCGGCAATCTCTGGACGCAGGACGCCCAGGTCTCCTGCTTCCGGAACGCCGCCCGACACCTCACGCCCGGCGGCCGCTTCGTCGTCGAGGTCGGCGTGCCGTCGCTGCGCAGCCTGCCGCCGGGAGCGCTCGGGGTGCCATTCGATATCTCCGACAACCACGTCGGCTTCGACACCTACGACCTCGTCTCGCAGCGGGCGGTCTCGCACCACTTCGTGCGGCAGGCGGGCGGCTCGTTCCGCTCCGTACCGCACCACTACCGGTATGTGTGGCCCTCCGAGCTGGATCTCATGGCGCAGCTCGCCGGGCTCACGCTCGAGGCGCGCTACGCCGACTGGTCGCGCGCGCCGTTCACGACCGAGAGCACGTCGCACGTGAGCGTCTGGCGTCGCCCCGCCTGAAGCGTCGGCCCGCCGCGCGCCCCCAGCACCAAATTCCGGACAAAACTCCACGAAAATCGTTGGAGTTTTGTCCGAAATTTGGTGTGGGGACGGCGCAACGCTCAGGCGCGCACCGCTCAGGCGCGCTCCGCGTCGCGGATCGCGAGCGCGGCCTGCACGAGCGCGAGGTGCGACAGCGCCTGCGGCAGGTTCCCGAGGAACGAGCCGTCGTCGACGCTGATCATCTCGGAGTAGACGCCCACGTCGTTGGCGTGCGCGACCGCCTTCTCCATCAGCGAGCGGGCCTCGTCGATCCTGCCGACCTGTGCCAGAGCGGTCACCAGCCAGAACGAGCACGCGACGAACGCGCCCTCCTCCTCGGCGACGCCCGAGTAGCGGAAGACGAGCCCGTCGCGCTCGAGCTCGGAGACGATGGCGTCGATCGTGGCCGACATGCGGGGCCCGCGGTCGAAGCCCGACATCGTGTGCAGCAGCACCGCCGTGTCGAGCGCCGAGGTTCCGGGGCGCATGACGTAGGCGCCGCGTTCCTCGTTCCACCCGTTCTCATCGACCCACTGCTCGATGAGCCGCCGGTTCTTCGCCCAGGTCTCGCGGTCGCCTGCGATCTGCCCTGCGTCGTGAAGCTCGATCGCGCGGTCGAGGGCCTGCCAGCAGCCGAGCTTGCCCGAGGTGTAGTGCTGCTCGTCGTCGAGCTCCCACATCGCCGAGTCCTTCTTCGGCCACTGGCGGCACGCCGAGTCCGCGAGCCTCTCGAGCAGGCCGGCGGTCGCAGGATCCAGTTGATTGCCCTGCGCGACGTACTGGGCCATCACGTCGAGCACGTCTCCCCACACCCCGAGCTGCAGCTGCGACACAGCGTGGTTGCCGACGGTCACGGGGCCGATGCCGTTCCAGCCGGGGGCGTCCGACTCGGTCACACCGTCGGACTTGTCGCCCTGCAGCGTGTAGAAGATCGGCATGTCGTCTTCGTGCTGACGGATGGTGCGCAGGAGCCACGACACCGCGGCGTGCGCCTCCTCCCGGAAGCCGAGGCTCGAGATGGCCCGCACGGTGTAGGCGAGGTCGCGCACCCAGGCGAACCGGTAGTCCCAGTTCTTGCCTCCGCGCCTGTCCTCCGGCAGCGAGGTCGTCGCGGCGGCCGCGATCGCGCCGCTCGGCGCGTGGATCAGCAGCTTGAGCGCGAGGGCGCTCCGCCGCACCTGGGCGTCCCACGGCCCGTCGTAGTCGATGGCCGACGACCAGCGGTCCCAGTTCGCCCGGGTCACGTCGAGCTGCCCGGGCACGTCGGCGGGGTCGGGAATGAGCAGCGGCTCGCCGTCCGTCCCCACGACCGTCAGCACGTGCTCGGTTCCGGCACCCGTGGTGAACCCGCCGCCGAACCCCACGTCGTCGCGCGCCACCGAGCCGAAGCCCTGCTCGCTCACGCCGAGGGTCACCGAGTCGCAGACCAGCACGGTGCCGTTCGCCGTCTCGCGGCGTTCGGGAACGCAGGATCCGAGTGCCCGCCCGGGCACGACCTCCCACGTCATGGCGACCTCGCCCTCCACCCCGTGTACGACGCGCGCCAGCTGTGCCCACGGCAGGCGCCCCGCCGTGCCGGTGAGCATCGCGTCGGTCACCCGGCACATGCCGGAGTCGGTGGTCCACTCGGTGACGAGCACGTTCGAGTCGTCCTCGTAGTGACGCCGCACGGTGGCGGGCTCACTCGGGTGGAGGGAGATCGAGCCGCCGTGCTCGGGGTCGAGGATCGCCGAGAAGACGGGCGCCGTGTCGAGCTCGGGCAGCGCCAGCCAGTCGATGCTGCCGTCGAGCGCGACGAGGCCGACGGTGCGGCCGTCGCCGATCGGCGCGTAGGTCTCGAGCGGCACGAAGCCGTCGCGTCGGCGCAGGTCGGCGTGGGGGCGGACGCCCGGAGGGGTGCGGTTTCGGTCGGTGCGGAATCGCGGGCCGGGGCGCTTTCGCCCCGACCCGCTGTCGGATCCTGATGCCATCGGTGTGGGGTGGCCCGCCTAGATCGTCGCGACCGAGCCGGAGTCGACTCGGTAGTTCGAGCCGTTGACGAAGCTCGCGCGGTCGGAGCAGAGGAAGGCGATCACGTTGGCGACCTCCTCGGGCTCGCCGCGGCGCTTGAGCTCCATGTAGGGGCGCTTCTCGTCGAGGAACGAGACGATCGCCTCGTCGACGCTGGTGCCGATCTGCTTCGCGCGCTTCTCCATCATCGCGTCGGTCATCGGGGTGTGGATGAACGCCGGCGAGACGGTGTTCACGAGCAGCCCTTCGGTGGCGTAGGTGCGCGAGAGCCCCTTCGCGAACGACAGGACACCCGCCTTCGCGGCGCAGTAGGGCAGCTCGTCGTCGTACGGCTGCGGGGCGTCCTCCGACACGAGGTACACGATGCGGCCCCAGCCGCCCTCGCGCAGGTCGGCGATGAACTCTCGCGTGATCCTGACCGGGCCCATCAGGTCGATGTCGATCGTCGACGCCCAGCCCTCCTCGTCGATCTCGTGGAAGTAGCCCTGCGCGCCGGTGACGCCCGAGGACTGCACCAGGATGTCGATCTGGCCCACCGCCTCGCGCACCTTCGCGTGGAGGTCGGCCAGGCTCGCGGCCCTGCGGACGTCGGCGGCGAACGAGAAGAGCTTGCCCTTCGGCGCCTTCAGGGTCGCGGCGGCCTCGTCGAGCGACTCCTGGTCGAGATCGCTGACGACCACGGTCGCCCCCTCGTCCAGAAGCAGGCGAGCCGTGTTCCAGCCGATGCCGGAGTCGGCGCCGAAGACGAGTGCTGTGCGGTTCGAGATTCCGAGATCCACGACGGCCTAGCTGATCGTCGAAGCGGTCGCGGCCTCGTCGCCGAGTGCCTCGGCGATCGACTCGCGCGGCAGGCGGTTCTCGGCGCCCATCATCCAGGCGATCTGCTCGAGCCGGTCGATGATCGCGTGGAGGAGGTCGGCGGTCGACGGGTCTTCGGAGTCGACGCCGTCGTGGACCTCGCGCATGGTGCCCGTGGCCTGGTAGATCCGCAGGGTGACGGCGTCGATCGCGTCGTGCGTCGAGATCTCGCCCTCGGGGAACTGGTCGAGGTGCGACGACGCCGCGATCGTCGACGCGCGACCATCGGGGACGAGGAACAGGGCGCGCATGCGCTCGGCGATGTCGTCCGAGAACTCGCGGGCCGCGTCGACCAGCTCGTCGAGCTGCAGGTGCAGGTCTCGGAAGTTGTGGCCGAGGATATTCCAGTGAGCCTCCTTGCCCTGGAGGTGGAGGTCGATGAGGTCGACGAGAACCTTCTGCAGGTTCTCCTGCATCTTCGGGGACGCGTGCATGGATCGCTCCTTCGTTCGGGGTCCTCCTCGGTCTACTCGCCGGGCCCTGCCCGCTCGCTCAGGCGCGCGCCGCTGTCCCCCTCCCCTGCGCTCCCCGGCTCCTCCCCATCGCGCGACAAAACGCGACACCTGCGACGTGCGGGCGCGTCGCAGGTGTCGCGTTGTGTCGCGAATCAGGCCTCGCGGACACCGTCGACGGTGCGCGGCAGCCCGAGCGGGTTGCCGCGGCGCAGCGCCTCCGGCAGCAGCGCGTCGGGCAGGTTCTGGTACGTGACCGGGCGCAGGAACCGCTCGATCGCCGTCGTCCCCACCGACGTCGAGCCCGGAGCCGTCGTCGCCGGGTACGGGCCGCCGTGGGTCTGCGCGTAGGTGACCGAGACGCCGGTGGGCCACATGTTCCAGAGGACGCGCCCCGCGTGCTGCGTGAGCTCCTGAACCAGAGGCCCGGCGGCGGCCGTGTCGCCCTCGTCGCCGACGACGGTGGAGGTGAGCTGCCCTTCGAGGCCCCGGGCGACGCGGGTCAGGTCGGCGACGTCGGTGTACTCGACGACGAGGCTGGTCGGCCCGAAGGTCTCTGCCACGAGTGTCTCCGGGTCGGCGAGCACCGCGTCGATCGTGGTGCGCAGCACGCTCGGCGAGGGCGGCGTCGCCAGCGAGGCGTCGTCGTCCCAGAGCACCGACACGTCGGCGCGCTCGCGCAGCGACTCGAGGCGGTTCAGGTAGTTCGCCTCGATCCGGGGGTCCAGGAGCCGCGCCGGCCCGGTCGACGACGCTCCCGCCACCGCCGCGAGCACCGGGCTGCCGGTGGGCACGAAGAGCACGCCCGGCTTCGTGCACAGCTGCCCCTGGCTGCCGGTGACGGACGCGAGGAAGCCTTCGGCGATCGAGTCTGCGCGGGCTCCTGCGGCCTCAGGCAGCACGAAGACCGGGTTGGTGCTGCCCAGCTCGCCGTAGAACGGGATCGGCTCGGGCCGCGACTGCGCGATGTCGAACAGGGCGCGACCGCCGCGGATCGACCCGGTGAACGCGGACGCCTTGATCTCGCGGGCTGTGAGGGCTGCGACGCCGGCCTCCTGCGAAAACAGGCCCTGCAGTAGATTCGCCGGGCCGCCCGCCGCGTCGACGGAGGCCGCGACGACGTCGAGGGTCGCGCGCGAGAGCTCGGGGTGGCCGGGGTGCGCCTTGAGCACGACGGCGCTGCCCGCGGCGAGCGCCGACGCGGTGTCGCCGCCGACGACCGAGAACGCGAACGGGAAGTTGCCGGCTGCGAAGACCAGCACCGGGCCCATCGGCACGAGGATGCGGCGGAGGTCCGGGCGGGGTGCGCCCATCGGCCAGTCGGCGTCGGCGTGGTCGACGCGCAGGCCGAGGAATTCGCCGCGCTCGACCACCCGTGCGAACAGCCGCACCTGGAAGGTGGTGCGGGTCAGCTCGCCGGTGAGCCTCGCCGTCGTCAGCCCGGTCTCGCGCTCGGCGATCGGGATCAGAGTGCCGGCCGCCTCGTCGAGCCCGTCGGCGATGGCCCGCAGCAGCTCGGCCCGGCGTTCGAGGGGCAGGGCCGACCACTCGTCGTGAGCCGTCTGGGCCTGGCGCAGGATCGCGGGAACCCGCGCGAGCTCGTCGTCTGCCCCGCCCGCTCCGCCCGTCGTGGGGGCGCCTGCGGTGGTGGTGTCGATCGTCATTGGTGACCTCCTCCCTCGATCGTGCCACGTCGCGCTGGGCGTGTGGCCCTCCGCGCCGCTCAAGCGCGCCCGTCCGGCGGCCCCGCGGCTTTTCGGCCCGCCCGCGGCCGTCCGGCCTGCCCGCGGCTGTTCGGCCCGCCCGCGGCTTTCCGGCCAGCCCGCGCCCGTCCGGCCAGCCCGCGGCTCCTAGGACTCGCGGCTACGCCGATCGGCCGCGGATACGCCGTCGGACCGATAGACGGGCGGCACCCTAGGCCGGCAGGGCCCCGCGCACGCTGTAGCGGTGCAGCGTCACGCCCTGGTCGAACGAGCGCTGCTCGAGCAGATCGAGTTCGACGGGCTCGTCGAGGCGGTCGAAGAGGGGCTTGCCTGCGCCGAGGAGGCTCGGGTGGGTGAAGATCATCAGCTCGTCGAGGAGGTGGGCTCGCAGGAGCTGCGAGGCGAGGTTCGATCCGCCGACGCCGATGTCGCCGGATCCTGCGGCCCGCAGCTCGGCCAGCTGTTCTATGGCGTCACCGTCGCTGCCGAAGGTGCGCGTGCCATGCTCGGCCGACGTGCGCGTGCGGGAGACGAGGATCTTCGGCTTCGAGGTCCAAATCTCGCCGTACTCGCGGAGGTAATCGGGGAAGCTCTCGTTGGTGCGGGCGTCGGGCCAGAACGGATCCATGAGCTCGTACACGGTGCGGCCCTGCACCATGGTCGATAGGGCCGCGGCCCGCGCGTTGAACTCGCGGTGGAGCTGCTCGTCGATGCGCACCCAGCCGGGCCCGTCGAGGTCGCCGTGCTCGTTCGGGCCGCCCTCGATGTAGAGGTCGAGCGAGACGTTCATCCAGTACACGAACCGTGCTGTCATGCCCGGACGCTACTCCACTTCCCGCATCACTCCTCGGGCTGCTCGAGCCGCCGTCGAATCCACTCGATGATGGCGAGCTGACGGTGGTCCCAGGTGCCCTCCTCGACACCGTCCTCGACGCGGAGACCGGCTTCGAGAGACTGCAGCAGGGCGCCCACCTCGTTGCCGGGACCCGCCTCGCTGAGAATGAGCGCGCGCGTACCCTCGGGAGAGGTTCGACTCAACCACCCGCCGAGCATTCCCCCGTTCTCGGCGTTCGCGAGCTCTGCGACGAACGACTTCCGATCGAGCAGGCGACGAAACGTCGGCATCGCCGCGACCTCGACGGTCGACACGACCTCGGCCGCGACTCCCTCGGCATCGGCGCCGTCCGCGAAGTCCCAAATCTGCCGCATGCTGAGGCCCTTTCGCGGAAGGCGGTCGAGCCTCTTCTCCCACACGTGGTCGAATCGTCCCGGGATCCGGGAGGGTCGCCGCTGCTCGTAGTCCACCAGGAACTCGCGCATCGGCTCCAGCACGAAGAGCATGTTGATGTAGAAGCGCACCGCCTGCGATGAGCCCCACTGCGACTTCTGGAAGTTCACCACCGCCCAGTCCCCGGCGTCGCCGCGCAGTCGCCAGGTGTTGCCGGAGCCGGCGAAGCCGAGCTCGCGCAGCCCCGGCCCCACGCGATCGCGGAGCATGTCGCGGAAGGCGTCTCGGGCGTCCATGTCGCGAGGCTACCGGCGGCGGGGGTCACGGCGCGAGGAGGGCGGCGACAGTGCGCGGCGAGAGGCCGGGCAGGTAGGCGCGGGTGAGGGCCGTGGCGATGGCGGGGAGCTGCACGGGGTCGGGGTAGGCCATGAGCAGCGGCGACAGCTCGGGCTGGAACTTCAGCTTGAAGGTCAGCAGCGAGCGGAAACCGTAGGCGGGCTCGAGCATGCGGCTCAGGGCGGCCAGCAGACGCTCGGTCTGACTCGTCGCGCCCGCTTCGCCCGGCACGGTCGCGAGCGGCGCGGCCGAGAGGCTGACGAACTCGACGCCATCCTGCTGCGCCCGGAGCGCGACCTGGGCGATGAGGAACTCCATGATCCCGTTCATGGCGTCGTCCTGCCGACGCATGAAGTCGAGGGTCCAGCCGACGACGACGCCGGCGCGCCAGGTGGGCAGCCAGCTGGTGACGGCGAGCACGCGCCCGGCGTCGTCGACGGCGAGCATGAGGCGCACGTCGGGGTCGTCCATCTCCTCGAGGCCGCCGAGGGTGAAGCCGAGCTCGGGCAGCCTCTTGCCGGCGACCCAGTCCTCCGAGAGCTGCTCGATCTGGTCGAGCTGCCCCGCTCCGAGGTCGGCGTACCGCGTCCAGACCGCCTCGATGTCGCGGGTGGCCGCACGGTTGATGCTCGACCGGACGTCCTGCCACTTCTTGCCCGTCATCGAGAACGTCGCCGTGCGGATCACGGTCTCCTCCGCGATCGGCATGGTGCGCCAGCCCAGCCTCGCGAACGTCGGCTCGAGGTCGGCGTCGACGCTGTAGAACACCGGGGTGAGGCCGTGCTCGTCGCACCACCGGGCGAAGCCGAGCACCACGCTGGGCGCCGCATCGGGGTCGCACAGCGGGTCGCCGAGCGTGATCGCGGTCGATCCGACGCGGCGATAGGCGACGGCGGCCGTCCGGTCGGGGGCGAACCACAGCGAGTTCCCGGGCCACGTCGCCATGTGCGACATCGCCCCGGGGGCGCCCTGGCGCAGGAGCCGGCGGAGGTCGGCACGATCCCGCGCTCCTGCGCCCCTCACGGCCGTCCGCCCCGCGGCCACGGCCAGGCCGCCCGCGACGACGAGCCAGAACACGGCGCCGACGCTCTCGAACGCGACGCGCGCGACACCGCCGGCCGGCACCGGGCCGAGGTGCTCGGGGCCCAGGTACCCGAGCGGCACGAACCGCTGGGGTGTGAGCAGGATCACGTCCCCGAGGCCGCTCGACGGCCGGAACTCCCCCAGGTGACTCGCCGCGACCCCGACGTAGAGGGCCGACAGCGCCGCGAACGCCACGGCGACGACACCGAGGTACGCGGCCGTGACACGGCGGGGCGTGCGGACGGCGAAATGACGCAGGAACACGAGCAGCACGACGGCGACCGCGAGCGGAGTGACGATCGACAGCCCGTGGACGAACAGCAGTCGGAATCTCGCGCCGCGCTCGCTGCCCGCGGGGTCGACCGCCAGCGGCAGCACCGCGTAGTACACGGCGGCGAGCCCCGCGAGGAGGAGGTTCACCGTCACCGCCGCGATCACGGCGAGCCGGCTGCCGCGGCGGATGAACGCGGCCGCGACGAGCAGCGTCGCCAGCGGAAGCACGCTGAGCGCGATCGTGCCCGGCCCGTGAAGGTCGGCCAGGGCCATGTCGCGGACGCAGGAGCCCGCGGAGGTCCCCCGGGCGAACAGCGCCTGGCCGATGTCCGCGCACCTCTGCGCGGCCGACCGGCTGACACTGTAGCGGTCCTCGAACAGGCCGCCGAGAGGCGCGAGAACACCCGCGGGCGCGCGGGCCGACAGCGTGATGAGCGGACCGATCGCCGTGAGCGCGACGACTCCCGAGAGCAGCACGCGGGCCTCGTGGCGGGTGCTCTGCGACCAGCCGACGGGCGCGCGGGTGCCTCGTCGGATCACCCGGCCGGCGGCGAGCCCGACGAGGGCGCCGATCAGCGCGTACAGGCTGGACGGCCGGCCGTCGTAGAGCACCAACGCGATGATGGCCGCGAAGCCGAGCAGCCGGATCCTGCGCCGCCAGAGCGGGCTCAGCACCGCCGACGCGGCCATCACGGCCGCGAGCGACGGCGTGATCGGCGACACGTCGGCGTGCGCCACGACGTCGTGCGCCCAACCCGCCGGGACGTGCTCGGCGACCGACGTGAGGGCGGCCGCCGCGCCGATCGCCGCCGCCGAGCCGGTGAGCGCGACGACGAGGGTGCGGCGCGATCCGAGCCGCGACTCGGCCAGGCCCATCAGGGCGACGGCGGCCACGACCCCGAGGATCCGCTCCGGCAGCGGGTCGGGCAGGACGGCGGCAACGAGCGCGGTCAGCGCCGTGACCGGGTGGCGACGGAGCGCCGCCCACAGGCTCACGGCGACTGCCGCGCCCGGAGACCGGGGCGCTGACGCCGGGCCAGAGGCAGGCGCGCGGTCGGGGCCGCCCGAGGCCGCGCTCACAGCGACTGCCTCGTCGCCGAGAGCCCCATCCGCGGAAAGAACAGCCCGATGCCCTCGGCGAACCCGTTCGTCGCGGTGGTCCAGTCGTGGGCGCTGCCGAGCGAGACGTAGCGGGTCACGCGGATGCCGTAGTGCTCGGCGAGAGCCGACATCACCTTCGAGTTGGCGCCGTACTTCTCGTCGAACTGGCCGTACCCGAAGAGCGCGTCGAGGTCTTGGTAGCGGCCGTGCCGGGCCATGATCGTGGCGGGCTTGGCGTCGTCGAACGCCTGCGTGCTGCCGCCGAAGCCCTCCACGATGGCCTGCTGGTCGTTGTCGAGGGTCGGGTACTGCTGCCCCGAGATGTCGATGAACTGCCCGAACATCTGAGGGTGCGCGGTCGCGAACTGGATCGAGCACGTCGCGCCCTGCGAGAAGCCGCCGACCGTCCAGGCGAGGCGCCCGGTCTCGACGTGCAGATGGTCGCGAATCCAGGTCGGCACGTCGTCGAGCAGGTAGGTGGCGCTGTTGCCGAGCGCGCCGTTCACGCACATCGGGTTGTCCTCGCTCGCTCCGAGCTGGTCGGGCACCACGACGATCGGAGCCAGCCCGTGGTTCTTGCGGGCGAACGCGTTCAGGGTCGCCGGGATGTGGCCGGCGTCGATCACCGAGCTCGGGCTGGCCGGCTGCCCCGACATCAGGATCACGACCGGCAGGGAGGGCGCGTGCTTCACCAGGGCCGCGGGCGGCAGGTAGACCATCGCGTCACGGGCGTGGAAGTGCGACACCGTGCCGGGGATGCTCACCTCGCCGACACGGCCCTTGTCGGGCATCGTCGACGGCGCGCGCCAGGTCTCGTAGAGCGTCGGGTCGAAGGCGTCGGCCGCGGCCTCGGCCGCCGGGTCCAGCCGCTTCTCCTTCGGCAGCAGGATCCGCCGATACCCGTTCGTGCCGAGCAGCTGGCTGGGCGTGAGGAACTCCCCCACGTCGCGGTTGATCGCCAGACCGCCGGCGAGCACGATCGCGACGATCGCCAGCACCGCGACGGCCTTGCGGAGCCATCCGGCCAGGGCGATGTTGACCAGGGCCACGAGGACCCCGGCGAACACGACGCCGGTCCAGATCCGGTCGACCCACGTCGGCGACACGTCGAAGACGTCCTGGACGTCGCCGACCCACCAGATCGTCACGCCGCCCGCGACGGCGCCGACGAGGGCGGCCACCGATACCCAGAGCCACCATCGACGCCTCCGCATCGGCAGCAGGAGAACGATCGCGAGGATCGCGGCCACGACGTCGACGACGGCGAGGACTCGGAAGGAGGTGATCGGGAGGGACATCAGCCACGAGGGCAGAGCTGTGGTGCCGGGCATGGGACTTCTTCGTTCAGGGGCGCGGCCGTTGCTGTGTCGGCCGGGACATGCGCGTCTCATGTCCGATTCCGAGGCTCCTGAGATCGGCTATGAGCGGGCCGTAGGAAATCTGGACGTTTCTCGCCAGTCAGCCGATGCTCGCTGGGAGTCGGGTGTCACGCGCCGGTCACCAGATCGTCGGCAGGTTCGACTCCTGGTCGTTCGGCGTGACCCGGTAGTCCTGGAGCACGTCGCTCGTGATCTCGCGGAACGCCGGGCCGACGCCCGCCGAGGTCTTGTTGACGGTCGGCTTCGTGAACGTGATGAAGACGACGTACTGCGGGTCGGCGGCCGGCGCGATGGCGGCGACCGAGGTGACGTAGTCCTGCCCGTAGCCGCCGTTCGGGGCGTCGGCGATCTGCGCGGTGCCGGTCTTGGTCGCGATCGAGTAGCCCGAGATCGGCGCCGTCCCGCTCAGCGTGCCGGACTGCATCGTCGTCTCCATCATCTCGAGCATCTGCTTCGACGTCGACGACGAGACCACCCTGACCGGCGTCTGCGCCGCCGTCTTCGTCACGGTCCCGTCGGCGCTGCGGCATCCGGTCACGAGTGTCGCCGGGATCCGGACGCCGCCGTTCGCGATGGCCTGGTAGGCGTCGGCCATCTGGATCGCGGTCGCCGAGATGCCCTGCCCGAACAGCTCGTTGTAGTTCGTCTGCTCGTCCCACTGCGACACCGGCTTGAGCGGCGCGGTCGGCTCGCCCGGGAAGTCGACGCCCGAGACCTGCCCGAGGCCGAACTTCTCGAGGTAGTCGTAGCGCTCCTGCTTCGACAGGCGCGTACCGATCAGCGAGATGCCGACGTTCGACGAGTTCGCCAGGATCCCCGTCAGCGTGAGCTTCTCGACCGGGTGCGTCTCGGCGTCGCCGATGCGGCCGCCCCAGGGGAAGGTCCGCTCGTCGGGCACGGTCACCTCGGTCGAGGGCGACGCCTTGCCCTGGTCGATCAGCGACGCCGCCGACAGCACCTTCATCGTGGAGCCCGGCTCGTAGAGGTCCGTGAACGCCTTCGAGTAGAGGTTTCCCGACGCCGTGCCGTTCACATTGTTGGGGTCGACGCTCGGCGAGTCCGCCACCGCGAGCAGGTGGCCGTCCGACACGCGCTCGACGATGGCCGTGCCCGACTGGGCGCCGAGAGCCTTCACCTGCTCGTCGAGCACCTGCTGCACCTGATACTGCAGGTCGGCGTCGATGGTCGTCTCGACCGTGCCACCCGAGACCGCCTTCTTCGTCACGGTCGTCGTGCCCGGTAGGGCGGTGCCGTCGGCGGAGCGCTCGTAGGTCTCCGAGCCGTCCGTGCCGGCGAGGCACGAGTTCTCCTTGAGCTCGAGACCGGCCTGCGCGCCCGAGTCGCCGGTGAAGCCGACGAGGTTTCCGGCGACGGCGCCATCGGGGTAGGTCCGCGCCGTGTGCCGCTCGAGGTAGACGTACGGGATCTTCAGCGCCGTGATCGAGTCGTACGCCGAGACGTCGACACTCGAGGCGAGCAGGGCGTACTGCGATTTCGGGTTCGCCGTGATCCTGCTCAGCAGCGTTTTGGCCGGGGTGCCGGTGATCTTGGCGAGCGAGATCATCGCCTGCTCGACCGTGACCTTCTCGCTCTTCTTCCCGTCGGCGCGGCTGAAGGTCGACGCCTCCGCAGGAGCAGCGGTCACGTCGTACCGCAGCACGGTCGACGCCAGCACCGTGCCGTCGGCGGAGTCGATGTCGCCGCGGTCGGCGTAGATCGGCTGCGTCACCGAGATCTGGCTGTTCGACTCGGCGTCGAGGGTGCGCGCGTCGACGACCTGCAGGTCGACGAGCCGGACCGCGAGGGCCAGGATCAGCGCCAGCATGATGCCGGCGACGAGGCCCGTGCGGCGATTCAAGGGTCGCATCAGCCGCGCCTGGGCTGCGGAGCGTCTCTTCGGCACGCGGGACTCCTCGGGGCACGATGGTCGCTCGGTTCGCGACGCACCCGGGCCACGCTAGGGTGCGTCCGCCCGCTTCCCCGGCCGCGACCACGCGCGCTCACCGAACGGCCAGCCTGTTCTGGGCGTTCCGATATGCGCCGCGGCGGGCCCGATTCGCGGCCGCCCGGTGAGCGGGAGACTCAGCGGCGAGCGCCGCAGCACCTCGACGAGACCGATGGCGCCCGCGACGACGAGCACGTACGCCACCGCGGTGCGCGACGGGAACCCCGTGTGCCCGACGAACCAGCCACCGGCGAGGAGCCCGGCGAGCACGAGCGGGTGCGCCAGGTAGACGCCGAACGACCGGTCGCTGGCCCAGGCCACCGCCCGAGATGCCCGCGAGGCCGGGCGGCGATGGTCCGCCCAGACGGCGCCGACCGCGAGCAGGGCGACGGCCGCGAGAGCGCTCCAGAGCACCGTGACGGGCTGGAGGGCTGCGGCGGCGTTCTGCGGGGAGAGACCGGCCTGGCGCTGGGCGAGGAAGACGGCGACGGTGGCGCATGCTCCTGCGCCGAACAGCCCCGCCAGGGCGGCGCGCCTCGAGCGGACCCACTCGAGCAGGGCACGCTCTCGCGTCGCCGCGACGACGCCGAGCACGACCGAGAAGAGGTAGGTGGGCAGGAGCTGCTGCTCGGCGTCGTGCATCCACGCGATCTGCGCCGGGAGGTACTCGGCGACGGCGACGATGCCTCCCTGCACCGCGAGGGCTGCGAGCAGGATCGGCCACGGCCGCCCGGCGAAGCGCTTCACCTGACGCACGATCCACGGCATCGCCGCGTACAGCTGCAGCGTCACGAGCAGGAAGTACAGGTGGTACTCGGCCGTGCCCATGACGACGTCGGCGGCGTAGGTGCCCAGGAGCCGCAGCGGGTCGCCCGCCTCGCCGCTGTCGACGACCACGTAGATCAGCGACCAGGCGAGGTACGGCACCGCGACAAGGAGGTAGCGCCTGCGGGCTCCGCGCCGCGCTCGTGTCGGGTCGGCGAGCGCGGTGCGGGCCAGGAGGAACGCGGTCAGCGAGAAGAACACGTCGCGTGTGCAGTGCAGCAGCATGAGCAGCGCGTAGGCGCCGGTCGAGGTCGAGGGGGCCGTGAACGAGATCGTGTGCACGGCGATCACGCCGCAGAAGGTGATGACGCGCAGCAGGTCGAGCTCGTGCAGGCGGCCGGTGCGGGGTGGCTGCGGTGCACCCGCCGCGGCTCGCCACGCCCCGGGCTCCGCCCCGGAGGCGGGAGGAGCTTCGACGGACACCCTGGCGACGCTACGAGCGTCGTCAGTGGGGACTCGATGCCCCGCCTCTGGATCCGCCGTGCGCCGGCCGCTCCTAGGATCGCAGCATGGCACTCATCCACCGGGCCGAACTCGTGCCCTCCAAGACAGAGCTCGTCGACGCGTGGGTCAAGAGCCGCCCGTGGTTCCGCGGCGAAGCGGGAGCACCCCTCGACAAGGTCGCGGCGTTCCGGTTCGACGACCCCGAGGGGCTCGTGGGCATCGAGACCCTCTTCGTGCGCGCCGGTGACGGGCCCGTGCTCCAGGTGCCCCTGACCTATCGCGACACTCCGCTCGTCGGCGCGGAGGGGCACCTCATCGGCACCCTCAGCCACTCCGTGCTCGGCACGCGCTATGTCTACGACGGCCTCGGCGATCCCGCCTCGCTGGTGGCGCTCGTGACAGCCGTTCTGACGGGTGCCACGCAGGCCGAAGAGCACTACGAGATCGACGGCGTCGAGGTGGCGCGCGAACCGAATGCCGTCGTGCGCGGTGGTGGGTCCGAGGCCGCGGCACGGATCTCGGTGCCGGAGCCCGAGGCCGTCACGGTGTCCGACACTGCGAGCTCCTCGACCGCGACGACGCCGACCCTGCGGGTGACGGTGTCGCGTCTGCCGGCGAGCGAACCCCTGGTCCGGCCCGCGCCGCCCGAGGCCACCCTCGTCGGCTCGTGGGAGCCGGAGTGGGCCGAGGTGACGCTCGCCACGGTCGCCGTCTAGACCTACGGGCGGCGAGACCGTCGGGGATCGTAGGATTCCCCCATGCCCGCTCCCCTCACGTTCGACGGAGTCCTGTTCTTCCCGGTCACACCGTTCGGCGACGGCGGCGACGTCGACGAGGGGGTGCTTCGCGACCACGTGGCGGCACGGCTCGACGACGGCGCGGGTGCAGTGTTCGCCGGATGCGGCACCGGCGAGTTCCACGCGCTCTCGATCGCCGAGCGCGCGGTCGTCGCGCGCGTTGCCGCCCAAGCCGTCGCAGGGCGACCGGCCGACGATCGCGTGCCCGTGGTCGCCGGGGTGGGCGGCGCCCTCGGAGACGCGATCGAGAGCGCGCGGAGGATGCGCGACACCGGGGCGGACGCCCTGCTCCTGCTGCCCCCGTATCTCGTCTCGGGCCCGCAGCACGGCCTGGCGCGCTGGGTCGAGACGATCGTCGAGGCAGCCGACCTGCCGGTCGTGCTCTACCACCGGGCCAACGCCCTCTATCGGGCCGCCACCGTCGAGCGGCTCGTCGCCGACCCGCGGGTCATCGGCGTGAAGGACGGCCACGGCGACATCGCGATGATGCAGGAGCTCGTCGCCGCCGCCACGGCGATCCGCCCCGACCTCCTCTTCTTCAACGGGCTCCTCACGGCCGAGGTGTCGCAGGCGGCCTACCGGGGCATCGGCGTGCCGCTCTACTCGTCGGCGGCCTTCGCGATGGCACCGGGTATCGCGACCGCGTTCTACGAGGCGTACCGAGCGGGCGACGAGCCGACGCGCCTCCGGATCCTGCGCGAGTTCTACCTGCCGCTGGTGCGACTGCGCGACGAGACGCCGGGCTTCGCCGTGTCGCTCGTCAAGGCCGGGCTGCGCCTGCAGGGCGTGCCGGTCGGCTCGGTGCGGCCTCCGCTGGCCGATCCGACCGACGAGCAGCTGGCGCGCCTCGGCACGATCCTCGAGGCGGGTGAACGGCTGGCGCAGGAGCTCGCCGACACACGCTCGGCCACCGCCGCGGCGCCTCGGGCCTGATGCCCGCGAACACGGGGGTGCCCGCCGGCTCGGTCGCACCCGCCGACTCGCGCGCATCCTCCGACTCGCGCATCGCAGCGCTCACCACCCGCGCGATCCGCGTGCCCCTCCGCCGCCCATGGGCCGACGACGTCCCCGCCGTGACCGTCATCGAGACACGCGTCGACGACACCGACGGCGCGACCGGCTGGGGTCTGTCGTGGACGCCCTCGATCGGCGCCGCGAGTGTGCGGGCGATGCTCGATCACGACATCGCGTCGTGGGCCGTCGGTCGGACCGCCGACGCCCGGACGCTCTGGCCCGACCTCTGGGCGCACCTGCACGAGGCCGGATCCGGCGGCGTCACCACGATCGCGACGGCCGGCCTCGACACCGCGCTGTGGGATCTCGCCGCGCGTCGCGCGGGGCTTCCCATCGCCGACCTCCTCGGCCGCCGACGCGACGACGTCGCGGCCTACGGCAGCGGCGTCAACCTGCACTACCCGCTCGACGACCTGCTGGCGCAGGTGCAGCGGTGGATCGACGCGGGCTTCGACGCCGTGAAGATCAAGGTCGGCTCCCCCGACCTCGCCCGCGACGTGTCGCGCGTCAGGGAGGTCCGCGCGCTCCTCGGCGACGACCGGAGGCTGATGCTCGACGCCAACCAGCGCTGGAGCCGCGACGACGCCCGTGCGGCGATGCGCGTGCTCGGCGACGTCGACCCCGCCTGGATCGAGGAACCCCTGCGCGCCGACGACCTCGAGGGCTACCAGGAGCTCGCGAAGGCCATCCCCACCCCCGTCGCCTGCGGCGAGAACCTCCACACGCGGTACCGCTTCCGCGAGTTCGCCCGATCGGGCGCCGCCGCCGTGCTGCAGCCGAACGTGGTGCGCGTCGGCGGCATCACCCCGCTCCTCGACATCGCGGCCGAGATCGCCGACGCCGGCGCGACGATCGCCCTGCATCTGCTGCCCGAGCTCTCGGGGCCCCTCGCCCTCGCGCTCGACGCCGAGTCGCCCGCCGAGGTGGTCGAGGGCGCGATGTTCGGGGAGTGCGGGGTGCTGTCGGATCCTGCGCCCGTCGAGGTCTCGGGCGGGCGACTGCGCGACACCCGCGAGGTCGGGCTCGGGCTGCGTTTCGGGTCGTCGCCCGAGGCCCGGGCCTAGTCGACCAGGGCCTGCGTGCCGACGACGATCGCGAGGTCGAGCCGCGCGGCGTCCTCCGTGCCGGGCTCGGCGGTGTAGATCAGGATCCGCAGGTCGTCCTGGGCCACGATCAGCGTGTCGCAGTCGAGCTCGATCCGCCCTACGGCCGGATGATCGACGACCTTTCGGCGGCCCAGCTCGCGCGGCAGCTCGGTCGACCCGGTCCGCCAGAGCGACGCGAACAGCGGGCTCGCGTCCGTGAGCCGCGCAACGAGCGACGCGAGCGACGCGTCGCGCGGATACCGAGCCGCGGTGAGGCGGAGGTCCGCGACCTGCAGGCGGATCAGCTCGTCGAACTCGGCCGGAGTGTGGACGACGCGGGAGCCGGGGCCGACGAGGTGGCGCCAGAGCGACGTGCGCTCGAGGCCCTTCCACGCGGTCGTGTCGCCCATCAGCGCGTCATACGGGCGGTTGGCCACGAGGAGAGTGTTGGTGGCGTCGAAGACTCCCACGGGAGTCGTGGCGAAGCGGTCGAGCATCCTCGAGATGCTGGCCGGGATGCGGGTCGGCATGAGGTCGAGGCCCGGAGCGGCGTGCCCGGCGAGCCGATAGAGCAGGTCGCGGTCGGAGTCCGACAGCCGCAGTGCCCGCGCCAGCGCCTCGACCACCTGCGCCGACGGCGATGTGGCGCGGCCCTGCTCGAGCCGGGTGAGGTAGTCGGGCGAGATGCCCGCGAGACCGGCAAGCTCCTCGCGGCGGAGCCCGGGAGCCCGGCGCCGCGAACCTACGGGCAGGCCCACGTCGGCGGGGGCCGTCGCCTCACGGCGGCGCCGCACCATCCGACCGAACTCGCTCGCTTCCATGCGCCCAGTGTGCTCGGCTGCGCGGTGCGTTGTCCTGGCCCCGGCAGTCCTACGACATCGGGGCCACTGGTTCCGCTCCGGCGCGACGCGGAGTATCGAGGAAGACGGGGCCCGAGAGACGGCCCCACGACGAAAGGCTCGACATGACCCCCACCGATCCAGCCGCTCCCGGCACCGCGGGTACCGCAGGCGGCTCCGCCTGGGTGATCACCGGCCCCACGTCGGGCATCGGACACCGCACCGCCCTCGAGCTCGCGAAGCACGGCACCGTCGTGCTCGTCGGGCGGAGCCCCGCCAAGCTCGCCGCCGTCGAGGCGGAGATCCGCGAGGCCGGCGGCAGCGCCGTGAGCGTCACCGGCGACCTCGCCGACATCCCCTCCGCGCGTCGCGCTGCCCGTGAGGTCGCGGCCCTCGGACTGCCGATCGGCGGCGTCCTCAACAACGCCGGCATCATGTCGATGAAGCCGTTCTCGAGCCCGCAGGGATTCGACGGCACCTACGCCACCGACCACCTCGGGCCGTTCGCGTTCACCGAGGCTCTCCTCCCCCAGCTCGCCGACGGCACGCACGTCGTGTTCATCGTCTCCGCCGTCGAAGACCCCGAGCGCGTGCCCGCCGTCCGCGCCGGCTTCCGCGGCTCCCGCTTCATCTCGGTCGAGGCGTCGTCGCGCGGCGAGTGGCTCACCGACGGCGGCTCGCGGCTGCCGGGCGCCGACGCCTACGCCACGTCGAAGCAGGGCAATCTCGCGACGGCGCTCGCCTTCGCCCGCGAGTACCCGCGGCTGCGCTTCTCGGCGATCGAGCCGGGCGTCAACCCGGGGTCGAACCTCTCGCGTGACGCGTCGCCCGCGCTCCTGCGTCTGTCGAAGATGCTGGCCCCGGCGCTCACGCTGCTGCCCCACTTCACCACCCCGAAGCGCGCCGGCCGGGTCATCGCGGGCATTCTCACGGGCGCAGGAGCCACGGGCACCTACTACGACGAGAACGCCCGGCCCATGCGCGGCTCCCACCAGGTGATGGACCCTGCGTTCCAGGACGACTACGTGCGGCAGACCCGCGAACTGCTCGCGACCGTCCCCGACGCCGCCTGATCCTCGGCCCGGGTGCCTCCGACGTGTCGTCGCAGAACGGACAGGGCGGGTGACATCCCGGGCGGGCCGGATCGGGGCCGCGCGTACCGTCGGCGCCTGACGAGAGGACCGACATGGACCAGTACACGATGCAGGACCCGACCGCGATGTACGCCGACCGGAAGCCCGACGAGCAGTACCTCGAAGGCGCCGGCACGGACGCCGAGATGGCCGAGAACGTGCCCGCCGACCACGGCGAGGAGACCTATCGCGGCTCCGGCAGGCTCGAGGGCCGCAAGGCGCTGATCACCGGCGGCGACTCCGGCATCGGAGCCGCGGTCGCCATCGCGTACGCGCGCGAGGGCGCCGACGTCGCGATCGTCCACCTCCCCGAAGAGCAGGAGGACGCCGACAGGATCCTGGCGCTCGTCCGCGAGGCGGGCCGCACGGCCGTCGACATCGCCGGAGACCTCAAGGACGCCGCCTTCGCGCGGGAGGCCGTGCAGAGGGCCGTCGACGGACTGGGCGGCCTCGACATCGTCGTGAACAACGCGGGCAAGCAGCAGAACGTCGAGAGCATCGTCGACATCAGCGACGACGAGTTCGATCAGACGTTCAAGACGAACGCCTACGCGACATTCTGGATCACCAAGGCGGCCGTGCCTCACCTTCCGCCGGGCTCCGCGATCATCAACACGACGTCGATCCAGGCGTACGCGCCGTCGCCGCACCTGGTGCACTACGCGGCGACGAAGGCGACCGTGAACAACCTCGCCAAGGGGCTCGCGGCGCAGCTCG
The DNA here is from genome assembly GCF_003634555.1 of Frondihabitans australicus. NCBI lineage: Bacteria > Bacillati > Actinomycetota > Actinomycetes > Micrococcales > Microbacteriaceae > Frondihabitans > Frondihabitans australicus. Next base: position 509,375 of record NZ_RBKS01000001.1, on the reverse strand, counting down.
CGCCGAAGGGCATTCGGGTCAACGCCGTCGCACCCGGCCCGATCTGGACCCCGCTGCAGCCCGCGGGCGGCCAGCCGCCGGAGGCGCTGCCCACCGCCGGCGACCAGACCTACCTGGGCCGCTGGGGGCAGCCCGCCGAGCTCGCGCCGGCGTTCGTGTTTCTCGCGAGCAACGAGTCGTCGTACGTGGTCGGCGAGACCCTGCACGTCGACGGCGGCATGCCGACGCCCTGAGCGCTACTTCGTCGGGGCGGTCGACGAGACCAGGTCGGCGAACACGATCGTGTTCTCGTTGTAGTGACCGATCGCGGCGTTGAACGTGCCGCCGCAGGTGATGAGCCGGAGCTGCGGGGTCGGGCTGGTGCCGTAGACGTCGCTGGTCGGGAAGGCAGTCTTGAGGGCCGCGCGCGACCCCGACACCTTCCAGGTCTCGACCGACCCCGACGACATCGTCACGGTCACGGTGTCGCCCGGCACCAGCTTCGCCAGGTGCAGGAAGACGCCGGGCTGCGTCGTCGAGTCGATGTGCCCGGCGATCACGGCCGGGCCGACCGCGCCGGGCACGACGCCCTTGGCGTACCAGCCGGCGTCGACGACGCCGACGGGCGGGTTGAGCGACCCGTCGGCGGCGATCGCGAGATCCTGCAGGCCCGCGTTCACGCCGATCGCGGGGATCGAGACGCGCGTCGGCACCACGCCGGCGGCGGGGGCCTGTGAGAGCGAGGTCGACGACGGATCCTGGATTCGCCCGGCGGCGTCGGTGTCGTGCGTGGCCGTGGGCGAGGGGGTCGGTGTGGGGCCGGCGGACGACGCCCCGGCTCCTGCGCACCCGGCGAGGCCGAGCACGGCGGCGGCGCCGAGCGCCACGACGACGAGGGCGGAACGGAGGCGAGAGCGCTGCACGATCACTCCCCCGCAAGCGGCGAGCATCCGCCGAGGGTCGTGGTCTCGAGCTGGAGTGCCGCGAGGGCGTCCCAGGCCGAGCCGTAGTAGGTCGGGGTCCGCTGGGCCAGCCGGTCGGCGGCGCGCAGATCGCTCCGGGCTCCCGAGGCGTCGCCGGCCGAGGCTCGTGCCGCCGCTCGTGCGTCGTAGCCGAGGGGGCTCTGATCCTGGTTCAGGGGCGTGCCGCCGAGGTCGAGTTCCATCGGCAGCGGGCTCTTGCCCGCGAGGGGCGCCGCCAGCTTCGCGGCGAGCGCCGTGTCGTCGGCCGAGCACGACGCGGCGTATCGCAGGGCCACGCGCCCCGCGTCGTAGCCGTACATGACCGTCCCTCCGCTGCCCGTGGCGTTGGGCAGCGGCACGACCGAGCCGTCGGCCCTGATCTGTTCCCAGTCGGCGGGCAGCGCGGTGGACTGCAGGATCCGGCCGGTCACCTTCCGCGACCCCGTCACCAGCTGGGACCACCGGTCGTCGCCCGTGGCCTTCGCCAGCAGCGAGAACGTCGCCGGCGCCGCGTACGACGGGTCGTACGACCACGGCCCGGCCGTTCCGCCGGCCTGCTTCGCCCAAAGGCCGGGCAGCAGCACGCGGCCGTCGGGTGTCCCGACGGTGAGGTCGTCGGCGATGTGGCCGGCGAGCGCCTTGCCGGCCTTCGTGTAGGAGGCGTCGTGGAAGGTCGTCCCGGCGAGGACGAGGGCGCGGGCGATGTCGAGGTCGGCGTCGCTCGCGGGCTGCTCGTCGACGACCTTCCCGTTCTTCCACTGCCAGGCCATGAGGCCGTCCTTCCGTTCGAGGTTCGACTTCGTCCACGTCCAGATCGATCGGAACGCCGACCGGTCGCCGACGCCGACCGCGACGAGCATGCCGTAGCCCTGCCCCTCGCTGACGGTGTCGCCGCCCTGGTCGCGGCGCACGATCCGCCCCGACGAGTCGAGGTAGTCGGCGAGGAAGGCCTGGCCGATCTGCTTGGCCGACCGTGTCGACGTCGCGCGGTCGTTCGACGTGGGAGTCGAGGTCGCCGATGCCGAGGGGGCCGGGGCGGACGAGTCCGACCCCGGCAGCCCCACGGCGACGGCGGCGATGCCTCCCGTCACGACGACAGCCAGTGCCGCGCCTGAGGCGATGAGTGCTTTCGTCTTGACCGACAGGGCTCAGCCGACCGCACTGAACGGCACGAAGCCGCTCGTCAGGTCGAGCTGCGGATGGGTGGCCTCGTAGCCGCCGCCCGTCTGCACCCCGCCCTTCGGCGTGGTGGTCGTCGCGGCAGAGTCGACCACCGGGACGATCGTGATGCCGTTCTTCGAGTTGTCGAGCACGAACAGCGTCGTGATCGAGCCGCTCGCGAGCGAGACGTTCGCGGTCGACGCGGTCGCCTTCTGCTTTCCGGTCAGGTCGAGGGTCCACTTGCCGGCGCCGACGGACGCGTAGCCGGAGGCGCTGCCGAACGGCGCGTTCGTCGCCACGGGCGTGCCCGTCGACGTCTTCACGCTGACCGACTTCGACACGGTGGCCGCCTGCACGAGGCGGATGCGTGCGTCACCGGCGGCGGGCGCCGTGAGGTCGTCCTGGAACACCGTGGTCTTGAGCGCGGCGTTCTTGCCGTACGCGACGACGGTGATCGGCTTGCCGGTGGCGACCGTGATCGAGTCGCTGATGACGGGCTTCGCCGACGCCGCGGCTCCGGCCGCCCGCATGGCGACGGTGTAGGTGCCGTCGGGCAGCTCCTTGTACGGGCTCACCTGGCCATAGGTCACGTCGTCGAGCTTGTAGACGACCTGTCCGCCGGCGAGCGAGGTCAGCGTGACGTCGACGGCCTTCGTGTCGGGCGAGAGATGGCCGACCCGGACCCAGCCCTCGCCTGATCCTGCGGCCTTGGCCTGGCTCGCACCGCCGAACAGCGCGGCGGCGGAGGCCAGCAGAACTGCGGCGACGACGATGAATCCGACGACGAGTCGTCTCGGGAGGCCGCCACGTGTCTGGGGCGGCTGTGTCGTGATGCGTGTCACGGTGAGACCTTCTTTCGGGTGGGGTGGGTGGTGCTGGTTCGGGTGTGGGCTTCAGGGCGCAGGAGCAGCCGTCAGCCCGTCGTGGTGATGGTGTCGACGGCCGGGAACACGGCGACAGCGGTGCCCCCGCCGCCCGGGGTGACGGTCGAGGGCCGGTAGGCGTCGCCGACCCCCTCGAGCCAGGCGTCCAGCTGCGCGCCGGGCAGGGCCGAGGCCTTGAGGACGAGCCGGCGATAGGGCTCGGACGACTCGCCGGGCAGGGTCGACAGGTTCGAGACGGTGACGGGCCCGGTGGCGAGGAGCTGCCCGAGCACGATCTCGGCGCGGGCGTTGACCCGGCCCTGCTTCAGGGCGGTGACCACCTGCGACGACGCCGTGAGGTCGCGGTTCGCGGCCAGCTGCGCGCCCATCGCCGCGCGGGCGGCGGCCTGCGCCTTCGCCGACGCCTGGTACGCGGCGAGGCCCTGCGGGTGGATCTGCCGGACCGTGACCTGCTGGGTCCCGGTGCCGAACGAGGCGACGACGGTGGAGTTGGCGACCGCCTTCTTGATGTTCGGCTCGGCGTAGGCGGAGGTGCGCACCGAGTTCGTCTCGATGACGTAGTCGCTGTCCTTCCAGCCGTTCGGGTTCTGCGCCCGGACCGCCGAGTCGGTGTCGAGCTTGTAGAACCAGATGACGTTGTCGCGGGCGAACCCGTCGTTCACGAGGTCGACCCACATCGAGTCGTCGACGAGCAGGCGCGAGGAGTGCGGCACGTTGTCGTCGACCCACTTCTCGGCGCCGACCATCGGCGAGTCGAGGTCGGCCGCGACGAAGCCGCGCAGCTGCGTCGTCCACAGCGGGACGATCGCGGCGACGGCGACGGCCGCGGCGACCAGCCACGCGGTGGCGCCGATGCGGTTCGCCGTCGTGGTGATCGCACCGCCTCGGCGCTCTCGGTACGCCCTTACGGCGCTGTCCGACACTGCGGCGATGAGCAGGGCGCCGAACGGGATCACCATGATCACGTAGGGCACGGGCACGTAGCTGTTCGGGCGGAACATCACGGCGACCGCGAAGACCACGAGGGCTGCGAACGGGCGCGTGCGACGGAAGAAGAGGCCGCTGATCGCGGCGAGGAGAGCCAGGACGATGAAGACCTGGTCGAGGTTCCACCACTGGCTGACCGTCTGGAAGAACAGGCTCTTCGTGTCGAAGATCGACCCCGACGAGTTGCGGGTGCCGAGCTGGAAGGTGAGGCCCGTGATGAGGCTCGTGTGGTTCTTGCCCGGCAGCAGCTCGCCCTTCACCGCGGCGAGCGCGACGTACGAGAAGCCGACGAGAGCGAGCACGGCGCCGGACGTCGCCAGGGTGTACCGGCGGGTCGACCGGTCGGACGACCGGATCATCGTCCAGGCGAGGAACGGCAGCGCCAGCAGGAAGGTCTCCTTCGACAGCACCGCGATGCCGAACGCGAAGGCGGCGCCGACGAATCCGGCGAGCTGGTTCTTCTTCGTCATCGCGAGCCAGAAGGCGAGCAGGAGCCAGGGAACGGCCACGTTGTCCAGGTACACGGTCCGGTGGTACTGGATCGCGAGGGGCGAGACGCCGAACACCAGGGCCCCGACGGCTGCGGCCGGGCGGCCGAGGCCGATCCTGCGCCCCAGGAGCCACACCAGCAGGACCGAGACCAGCGCGAAGAACAGCATGGCTTCGCGACCGGCGTAGACCGCCTGCGAGTACCGGGCCCAGCCGTCGGTGAGCCCCAGGTAGCCGGCGATCTGGATCCAGCCGAGCGGCGGGTGGTCGTACCAGTAGGTGTAGTGCGTCAGCTCCCCGAGGTGGCCGATCGCCCAGGCCTGGGCGGTGTAGGTGCCCTCGTCGTCGATGCGCTGCGGCGAGCCGGTCATGTTGATCCGCTGCACCACGCCGACGATCGCGAGGACGGGCAGGAGCCACGAGAGTGTCGCGCCGTGTCGGCCGAGCCAGTCGCGGACGCGCGAGCGGGGCGCGACGGGTGCGGCGTTCCTCGAGGTGTCGAGGGTGATCGGGCTGGCCGGAGGCGCTGCGGGGCGCTCGGTGGTCGTCGTCATCGCTCGTCTCCAGACGCCATGAGGAAGGCGGGTTCGGGTGCGGGCCGGGCGGCACCGATCGGGGTGACCGTCGCATCCTGCGCCGGGGCGTCGCGGTGGGCGCCGGTGTGCTCGGTCTTCTCCCAGCCGTTCTGCTGGCGCAGCTGGCGGTAGACCGCACGGACGGCCGCGAGGGCCAGGAAGATCTGGTACGGGATCAGGCCCCAGACCAGGCGGAAGTAGTCGCGGGCGCGGACCTTCTCGCCGTACGTCCGCCCGAACTCGGCGAGCCCGGTGAACTCGACGGCCAGCAGCACCAGCGTCGGCGCGAGCGGGATGAACGAGATGAGCGCCACACCCGTCGGCACCTTCACCGTGAGCATCAGGATCACCGAGACCGGGATCAGGAGGCCCGTGATCGCCTGGATGAACGGCATGGTGAGCAGGTAGCGCGCGTAGAAGCGCTGCTTCATCGTCGGCAGCTTCTTCCACTCGCCCTTGCCGAGCACCTGCATGAAGCCCTGGTTCCAGCGGGTGCGCTGCTTGAGCAGCGACGTGAACGAGCCGGGAGTCTCCTCGCGGGTGACGACCTCGGGGCTGTAGGCGACGACGACCTTGGCGCCGGCGCTCGAGAGCCGCACGCCGAGCTCGCAGTCCTCGGCGAGGCAGGAGGCGTCCCAGCCCTCCGACCAGTCGAGGCGCTCCTTGGTCACGAACACGGTGTTGCCGCCGAGCGGGATGAACTTCGACTTCGCGTGGAAGTGCAGCCGCGACCGGAACCAGAAGTAGTACTCGAGCACGTTGCGGAGGCTCCACCACGACGTGCGGAAGTTCATGAGCTGCACGCCGCCCTGCACCACGTCGGCGTCGGTCTCGGTGAAGCGCGAGTCGACGAGGCTCAGGAGCCGGGGATGCACCTCGTCCTCCGCGTCGAACACCCCGACGATGTCGCCCGTGGCGGTCTGCAGCGCGAGGTTGAGCGCCTTCGGCTTGTTCTTCGGGCTCGTCTCGTCGACGACGACCCGGATGAGGTCGGGGTGGCGGGCCGCGGCCTCGCGGGCGACCCGGTCCGTGCCGGGGTCGTCGTGGCCGACGATCGCGATGATCTCGAAGTCGGGGTGGTCCTGCTCGGCCAGCCGGTCGAGGGTCTGGCCTAAGACGTCCTCCTCGTGCCGCCCGGGGACGAGGAGCGTGAAGCGGTGGCGCGCCGGCAGGGGCGTCGCCGAGAACGTCGTCCCGTCGAGGTTGTCGCGCGAGCGCCAGGCGTGCAGCATCCACCACAGCGTCGAGATGGCGACGGCGGTCAGCAGGATCGACGCGACGACGAGCGCCGAGTAGCCGATCCACTCGCCGGGCGTCCAGGCCGGGAGGTGGAAGCCGCCGGCCACGGCGTGGCCGAGGCCCGCGCCGCCCCGGTTGGGCACGTACGAGCCGTCGTCGGACGGCTGCGGGGTGAGGATCGGGTGGGGTGCCGAGCCTGCTGTGAGCAGGCCGGTCGTGGAATGCGTCGTGGGTGCCGACACGGGTCACGCTCCTCTTCGGGTGGAGGCGGTTTCGGGTGGTGGTCGTCGTCGGTGACGGTGCGTGGCCCCCGAACAGGGGAGGCGAGCGCAGATGGTGTCTCTTCGGGGGCACCCGCTCGAGGGTTTGCACGGGGTACAGCAATTTCCTGGAACTGCCAGGAACACGACACATCCCGTTCATCTGAGGCGTGAATCGGGGGACGACGGGGTGAACAGGAGCCGGTGGCGCGCTCCGCGGGCCGAGCCGCGCGGCGCAGTCGGTCAACTCGTTCACAACCTTGAGGCGGTCCGCTCCGAACACCCTTGGCTGAATGACAGGGTTGACGAGGTGCGCATGGTGCTTTCCGGCACGCGAACGGTGCGCTGCTCGACCGTCGGGTCTGTGAAGACCCTCAAGGTGGGAGGCACACCACGTTCGTCCATATCGATTCCGACACGCACCGGGCCCGGAGCCCGCGCGGCAGTGATCGGCCCGGAGGCGGAGTCGCTCTGCTCGACGCCCCGATGACCCTCGCAGAGCCCACCGGCGACGACGTGCTCACCACGGCCCTCCAGGCCGTGGCCGGCGGCGATCGGGGCGCGTTCGAGACGGTGTACGAGCTGACCGCGAGCCGAGTTCTGGGGCTGTGCCGTCGGATCCTGATCGACCCCGCCCTCTCGGAGGAGGTCTCGCAGGAGGTGTTCCTCGAGATCTGGCAGACCTCGTCCCGCTTCGACCAGGAGCGCGGCCGGGCACTGACCTGGATCCTCACGATGGCCCACCGCCGGGCGATCGACCGGGTCCGTGCCTCGCAGTCGTCGAGGGATCGCGATCTCAGGATCGGCATCCGCGACTTCCACGAAGAGGCGCCGTCCGTCGAGGGCGACGTCGAGACGTCGCTCGAGTACGCCCGTGCCTCCGCGGCCATGACGGAGCTCAGCGCCGTCCAGCGCGAGGCAGTCGAGCTCGCCTACTTCGGCGGGCTCACCCAGGCGGAGATCGCCGCCCGCACCGGGGTGCCGATCGGCACCGTCAAGACGCGTCTGCGCGACGCCCTCATCCGACTCCGAGGCCTGTTGGGAGACAGCCGATGATCGACCAGCCCACCGCTCTGCGTCCCCGCCTCGGGCGGGCCCTCGGCGCCGACACCGAAGCCGAGGCCGCCGAGTTCGAGGCGACCGCCGCGGCCGTCCTCGCCACGCTCGCGACTCCTGTCGCGCCGTCGGCGTCGATGAAGGCCGCGCTGTTCGCACGGCTCGACGAGGTGCCCTCGCCTGGGCCCGCTCTCCATCTCGTCGACGGTCAGCACGCCGTCCCGCGTCGCGGCCGCCCCGTGGCCCGCGTCGCCGCTGCCCGCCCCGCCGCACGCCGTCGCCGCCTCGGCCTCGTCGGGGGCCTCGCCGCCGCCGCGATGCTCGTCGTCGCCGGGATCGGAGCCGGCTTCGCCGTCAACAGGTCGCAGGATCACGGAGCCTCGACGGCGTACGCCGCAGTCGCCTCGGCTCCCGACGCCCAGCGCACCTCCGCCGTCTTCTCCGGAGGTTCGGCCAGCGTCCGCCTCGTGTCGTCCGTGTCGCTCGGTCGCAGCGTGGTCGTGGTCTCCGGGGCTCCCGCCGTCGGCTCGGGCAAGGTGTACGAGCTCTGGCTGGTGCGCGATGGAAAGGCCACTGCGGCCGGCTCGTTCACGTCCGGCTCGAGTCGTGTCGTCGTCCCGCTGACGGGCCGCTACGAGGCCCACGACGTCGTCGCCGCGACCGTCGAGTCGACGCCCACCCCGTCGCACCCGACGACTCCCCCGGTGTTCGAGCTGCCTGCCTGACCCGCCGCGTCCGGCCGGTGACAGATGTCACCGGCCGGGCGCACCTTAGTAGTGGTGCCGAGCCTGGAGCACGACGATCGTCTCGTCGGTCACGTAGTAGACGAGCCGGTTCGTGTCGTCGATTCGACGAGACCACGCGCTGGTGAGGACGTGCTTGAGCGGCTCGGGCTTGCCGATTCCCGCGAACGGATCGCGCTGGACGTCGGCCAAGAGGGCGTTGATCCGCTTGAGCGTCTTGCGGTCCTGAGTCTGCCAGTGGACGTAGTCCTCCCACCCGTTCGGGTCGAAGGCCAGGTTGCGGCTCACTCCTCGATGAGGTCGTGACGCTCGAACTCGCCGCGGCGGGCTCGCACGATCGACTCCAGCAGGCGCTCGGCGTTCGCCGGGCTCTTGAGGAGATAGGCCGTCTCGGTCATCGCGTCGTAGTCGTCCTTCGACATGATGACGGCGTTGCCGTGGCGCGAGACCACTTCGACCGCCGTGTGGTCGTCGTTCACCTGTTCGATGAGGCCGAAGAGTCGCTTCCGGGCCTCGGTGACGGTCAGTGCGGACATCACCCACCTCCTTGGTAGTACACGATAGCGTACCACTCGAGTGCCACGCCTCCGAGGACAGCACCGTCGTCGCGCGTCAGACGAGACCGCGCTCGCACGCGTAGATGACGACCTGGACGCGATCGCGCAGGTGCAGCTTGGCGAGAAGCCGGGTGATGTGCGTCTTCACCGTCGCCTCGGTGAGGAAGAGCGAGGCCGCGATCTCGGCATTGCTGAGCCCTGCGGCGATCGACCGGAAGACGTCCTGCTCGCGCGGGGTGAGGGCCGCCAGGTCGTCGGCGGCCAAGCCATCGATAGGCAGGCCCTCGGCAGGTCGCGGCCGGGGCGCGACGGACTGCGCCGCGAAGCGGGTGACGAGGTCGCGGGTGATGCGGGGCGTCAGGACGGCGTCTCCGTCGGCGACGGCTCGGACGGCGTCGTAGAGCGCGGCCGGCGGGGTGTCTTTGAGGAGGAATCCGCTTGCTCCTGCGCCCAGACCCTCGAAGGCGTACTCGTCGAGGTCGAACGTCGTGAGGATCAGGACGCGGCTCGTCGTCTCGGCGACGATGCGGCGCGTGGCCTCGATGCCGTCCATCGTCGGCATGCGCACATCCATGAGCACCACGTCGGGCCGCAGGGCACGCGCCTGAGCGACCGCCTGTCGGCCGTCGGCGGCCTCGCCGGCGACGACGAGGTCGGGCGTCGACTGCAGCATGAACCGGAACCCGGTGCGGACGAGCGCCTGGTCGTCGACGATGAGCACCGAGATCGTCACGGCTGCGCCATCCGGAGGTAGCCGCGCACCAGCCAGCCGTCGACGGTCGGCCCCGCCTCGAGCTCGCCGCCGAAGAGCGCCACCCGCTCGCGCATGCCGCGGATGCCGTTGCCCGAGCCCAGCGCCGTGGCGTGGCCGGCGCCGCTCCCGCCGCTGTGACTGCCGCTCCCGGCGCCGGCCGGCACGACGCGCGCGGGCTCGGTCGCGAATTCCGCGATGGAGAAACGCACCGTGTCCCCGCGGACGGTGAGGTCGATCAGGATCCGCTGCGCCGTGGGCGCGTGCCGCAGCACGTTCGTCGTCGACTCCTGCACGATCCGGTACAAGGTCGCCTGGACGGTCGACGGCAGTCGGCTGCAGGCGGCGTCCTGGTCGAGGTCGACGTCGAGCCCGGTCGCGCGCACGTCGTCGACGAGCGCCTCGAGCGCTGCCAGGTCGGGCTGCGGCTCCCGCTCGGCGACGTCGTCCGTCCGGAGCACCGAGAGGAGGCTCCGCATCTCCGCGAGCGACTGCCGGCCCGCCGCTGCGACCTGGCGCATCGCCTCGCGCCCCGGCCCTGCCTCGGCCGGCGTGATCTCGGCGGCGCCGTCGGCGAGGGTGATCACGACCGAGAGCCCGTGCGCCACGATGTCGTGCATCTCGCGGGCGATCCTGGCCCGCTCGTCGGCGGCCGCGAGCTCGGCCAGGTGCTCGCGCTCGCGCTCCACCCGCTCGGCGCGGTCCTCGACCGAGGCGAGGTAGCGCCGCTGCGCACGGGCAGTCGTGCCCAGGAAGAACGCGCCCGCCGACATGGCCGAGAGCACGAGCACGGTGTCGCCGACGCTCCCGTGCGGCGCGATCCGCATGCCGACGAGCACGACACCGAGCTCGACCGCCGCGAGGCACGCCAGCGAGTACCTCAGGTCGCGATGGGAGGCGACGCTGTAGAGGGCGACCAGGATCGCGAGATCGCCGACGCTCTCCACGTTCACAGCCGCCATCACGCCGACCATCGCCAGCCCGAAGGCGAACACGGCGACCGGCGCGCGACGGCGGGCCACGAGCGACCACACCATGGCGAGGACGGCGACCCACTGCAGGATCGGCGACGCGTTGTACGCCAGCTCGTGCGTGGCCGCGACGGTGAGCACGATCGGGGCCACCACGATGGAGGCCAGGCGCAGGAGGGTCACCACCCCAGGCTAGGGAGTCCGGGCTCAGGGCACGTCAGACCTTCGTCTGACCCGCCCCGCCCGACAGTGACCACGTTCGATGGATTCGCCGCCGCCGGCCGGCGGCGACGCTGGGGCCATGACACTCACCCGCGAACGACCCGCCCCGACGGCGCTCCTGCAGAAGGTCCCCGAGATCACGGTCTCCTTCTGGGCCGCGAAGCTCGCCACCACCGCCTTCGGAGAGGCCTTCTCCGACTTCGTCTTCTTCAACGACTACCTCGGCCAGCACCTCGCGATCCTGCTCGGACTCGCCTTCTTCGCGGTCTGCATGGTGATCCAGTTCACGCGGCGCCGTTATGTGCCGGCCGTGTACTGGCTCGGCGTGACCGCGGTGAGCATCTTCGGCACCATGTCGGCCGACTTCCTGAACCAGGACCTCGGCATGCCGCTGTGGGCGTCGACGCTCCTGCTCCTCGTGCTGCAGGGCGCCGTCTTCACCGCCTGGTACGTCACGCAGAAGACCCTGAACGTGCACAGCATCACGACGCATCTGCGCGAGCTCTTCTACTGGCTGACGGTGCTCTTCACCTTCGCGCTCGGCACCGCGGCCGGCGACTTCGTGTCGACGACGCTCGGCCTCGGCACGTTCGCAGCGACGTTCGTCTTCCTGGCCGCGATCCTCGTGCCGGCCGTCGGCTTCCGCTGGCTCCGGATGAACGAGGTGCTCGCCTTCTGGCTCGCCTACACGTTCACCCGGCCCCTCGGCGCGTCGTTCGCCGACTGGCTCGGCGTGCCGGCGCCCTACGGCGACGGTCTGCAGCTCGGCACGTCGACGACAAGCCTCGGCTTCGGCGTGATCCTGGTCGGCGTCGTGGCGGCCCTCGCGGTGCGGGCGCGGCGGCGCGACCGATCGAACGGGCCCGCCGCCTCCCCGGTCACCGCACGGTGACGAACCCGCCGGCCGGCACTGCGAGCACCAGGCGGCTGCCGACGACACGCGACGTGCCCACGAGCCGACCGGTCGAGTCGTATCGGCTCACGGTCGCCGGTGCCGGCGTCGACCTCGTGACGGTCTCCGTCGCGGTGCGCGACGAGCCGTTGACGTAGAGGTCGTAGGCGCCGGCCGGCCCCGTCATCCCCACGTGCGAGACGATCGGCTGGACCAGGAGGGCGTCGATCTGGGCGCTGCCGGATCGGACGGTCGCCGTGACGCTCGTGGCGCCGGCGGGCGCTGCCGAGCGGAGCGACAGGGGGGCGAGGAGGTTGGGCGCGGCTCCTGCGCCCTGAGCCCCGACTCCCCCGTTGGGCGTCGAGCCGAGCGCGACCGTGCGGCCGTGCGGCGCGGACGCCGTCCACGTGGTCGACCCGGCCGCGGCTGCCCCGCGGTTCACGATCGGGTACACGTTCACCGGGCCCATGCCGGCCGGCAGGGCGACCGTCACGGTCGAACCGGCGGGCGCCTGCACGTACGCGCCGCCCGAGAGCACGCCCGAGCCGACGGCCGGCGACGACGGGGTGACGACGGTGGCGCCGCCGGTGAGAGCGCCGGACTCGGCCTCGACCACGCTCTGCCCTTGCACGGCGGTCTTCGACGTGAGGGTCGTGGCGATCGCCCGGACGGACGGATGCGCGTCGAGAGCCAGCATCGACAGCTCGGTGTGGATCGTCGACTCCGCGCCGAAGTTGAGGTTCGGCTCGCCGGTGGCGCTGATGCCGTCGACGCCGACGCCGGTCGCGGGGTCGTAGACGGGCGCGTCCGCCGGGTTCGCGCCGAAGTACCAGCCCGCGGCCACCGCGGCGAGGGAGTCGAGCCCGGAATCGTGCGTGCGATCGGCCGTGTCGAGCAGCGACTCGACGAGCGAGTCGGTGCCATAGGCGATCTGGCTGGCGTCGGACGGCGTCGGCGTGAGCCCGTTGTCCGGGCCGCCCGAGGCGAGCAGCTGCGCGGTGAACTGCGCGAGCGCCGTGTCGGCGGTCTTCAGCAGGTCGGGCCGGTGCAGCGGTGTCGAGGCGGCGGCGAGCGCGTCGGGTGCGAAGCCCGACCACGCGTGCCAGTAGTTCACGGCGGTCGTCTCGGGCAGGATCGCGCCGAACGGCCACGTCCCGATGCCGCCGACGGCCATGGCCTGGATCCCGTCGGCCGACTCGGAGAGCGCCTTCGTCGCGAGCCGGTCGTGCGGATCGGCCGTGACGTACGCGGAGAGCCCCACGACGGCCTCGGCGGTCGCGCCCGCGCTGCCGGTGATCAGCCACGTCGGCACGCGGGTGCCGTTCGAGAGCGTCGTCTTCCCGTAGGTCGCGAGACTCTCGCGGGTGAGGGCGGTCAGCGACAGGTCCATGCGCTGCTGCAGGAACGCTGCGAACGCAGGATCGGCGGAACGGAACTGCGCGTACCCCTCTCCGAGCGCCCAGATCGTCCTGGCCAGCCAGTACGAGTTGCCGGAGTCGCTCGGGTTCGGGTTGTCGGCCGGGATCGCGCTCGGGTTGAGCGTGCCGTCGGACTGCTGCCAGAGCACGACGTCGCCCGCGTGCGGACCCGTCGTCGTCTGCAGGTAGGTGAGCTCGCGCAGGAGCTGGAACGCGTGCTGCTCGCTCGAGGCGGTGTGGTTCTGCTTCCAGTCGCGGAGGTAGACGACAGCCGAGCGGGCGATGTCGTCGGCGTCGAAGGCGCCCTGCGCGTACCAGCCCTTCGCGGCGTCGGTGATGGCGCCGCCGCCGACGCGCTGGAACGTGCCGTCGCTCTCGTGGTTCGCGTAGACCCACGGCGCCTGGGCCGTCGGCATCGACGACTGCTCGTAGGTGGAGTGCCCGGCGACTCCCGTCGGCAGCGGGACGCTGTCGAGCAGGAAGTCGAGGTGGGCGAGGTTCGTGACCTTCGACCCCGCCGACGTAGACGCGGTGGTCGGCGCAGACGGCGCCGCCTGCGCGGCGACCGGGAGGCCGATCCCGGCCACGGCCAGGGCGACCGCGCCGGCGGCGGCCACGAGCCGGGGCAGCCCCGCCTTCGGCGACCGATGGAGGGTGTTCTCAGAACGCGACATTGCGTCTCCTTCTCGAGTGGTGCGTGGTGTCAGCGTTGGTACGTGATGTCAGCGTTGATACGTGGTGTCAGGGCGCGACGGGCGCCGTGTAGAGCGAGATCTCGCGGGTTCCGGGCGGGGCGTCCCAGCCCTGGGCGAGCACCCACTCGCTGCCGTGCTGCAGGAGGCCGCCCCACGACAGCGATCCGCCGCGGTGGACGTCGAGCTGCGTGAACGGCGCGTTGACGTCGTAGAGCGCCTGCGCCGCGGCGAAGCGCCCCTCCTCGTCCCCGTAGAAGAAGTCGAGCACCAGGTCGTCGCCGCGGTGCCCGGTGACGGCGCACGCGACCTCGTGCAGGTGCCCGCCGAGCGCGTCGAGCGACAGGTAGGGCCGCTCGGTGAAGGTCCACGTCGCCATGTCGTCCGAGCGGCCCACCATCGGCCGCCCGTCGCACCCTTCGCTGAGGAACATCAGGTACGAGCCGCCGACCTTCACCGCGTTCCCGGACGGGTCGCGCACGATCACGGCGCCCTTCGCCCAGAGGCGCGAGGTCTCGTGGTCGAGGATCGGCCCGAGCTTCTCCCAGGTCACGAGGTCGTCCGAGACGGCGAGGTCGATGTCGCAGCCGACCGTCTCGACGGGGTAGCCGGGTGACGGGAAGGCGTCCCGCAGCTCCTGCGTCGCCGGGAAGATGCCGTTGTAGAAGAGCCACCAGCGCCCTTCGGCCCGGTAGACCTTCGGGTCCTCACAGCCGAGCAGCTCGTTGTCGAGAGTCGGGAAGATCGCAGGATTCGACGGTGCGTCGACCCACCCCTGCTCGCCCCGCCGCGCCATCCCGATGCGCGACGACGTCGACTCCTTGCGCGGCGACGACCGGTAGAACATGACGAGGTCGTCGCCGTCGCCGATGAGCGAGGGGTTGAAGACCGACTCCGAGGTCCAGCCGATGCCGGTCGGGTCGGGCCACTGCCCGGTCGGCGCGAAGGTGCGCGACGGGTCGCGGGTGAACGGGCCGACCGCCCAGTCGGGTCGCTCGGGGTAGCGGGCCGAGAAGTCGTCCTGCGACAGGGCGTCCGTGCGGTCGTTGCGGAGCGCAAGGGCCTCGTCGAGTGCGGCGCGCAGGCCCTCGGTCGAGAGCGGCAGCGGGGCCGGAGCCGGCGTCACGCCGCTCACGACTCGCGCTCCAGCCGTGCGACGCCGATCTTCGAGTCGGCCATTCCGTAGAAGACGTACAGCGATCCGGCGATCTCCTCGATCGCGGTCGGGAAGACGACGTTGGCGGCCACGCCGTCCTGCTCGTCGATCGTCTCGGGGGTGAGCAACGGCACCGCGGTGCGAGCGATGACCCGCGACGGGTCGTCGGCGTCGAGGATCATGGCGCCGGCCGCGTAGACGAGGCCGCTCTGCGGCACGAAGGTGCTGCCGACCATCTCGCCGGTGACGCCGTGGTGCACGACGAGCCAGCCCTCCGGGATGCGCAGCGGGGCGGGACCGGCGCCGATCTTCAGCGACTCCCAGGGGCGCTCCGAGAGCGCGACGACGCGGTGACCCGACGGGCGCACCAGTGCGGTGACGTCCCGCTCGACGGTCTCGGCCGGAATGTACGAGATCCAGATGCCGGGGCGGTCGTCGAGGGTGCCCGCCGGAAGCGGGGCCTCCTCGCCGGGCCGGGCGAACTCCAGTTCCCACATCGGCCGGTGCAGCAGCGCGTAGCTCGGCCGGCCGTCGGGGTCGGGCACGACCTCGGGGAAGAACACGACGTCCTTGTTCGGGAAGAGCCCGAGGTCGGTGTCGAGCGCGTCGTCGTACTCGAACTGGATCGGGCCGAGCCGGCGCCAGTGCTCGGTGTCCCGTGACACGGCGACGGCCGGGCGCGGCCCGAGAGGGCCGAAGGCGACGTAGGTCATGACGTGCAGGCCGAGCGACGGGATCCAGGTGATCCGGGGGTCCTCGGTGCCGCCGTGGCCGGTGCCGTGCTCCCACCCGCGGTCGGGTGCGAGAGTCACGCCGAGGCGTTCGACGCCGGTGGGCACGCCGTCGGTGACGACGACGCGAGCGCGACCGATGCGCGACACGTTGCCGTC
Source organism: Frondihabitans australicus (assembly GCF_003634555.1). Lineage (NCBI taxonomy): Bacteria > Bacillati > Actinomycetota > Actinomycetes > Micrococcales > Microbacteriaceae > Frondihabitans > Frondihabitans australicus. The sequence goes on along the minus strand of NZ_RBKS01000001.1, from coordinate 493,491 downwards.
CGAGACGAGGCGCGGGAACAGGTAGAGCGACCCGTCCGGGCCCCAGGCGGTCGCCGGGTTGAGCACCCCCTCGGCCTCGTGGGCGTCGTCGGGCTCAGGAGACATGACGACGCCGACGCGGGTGAGGCGGTAGGGCACACGGTCGGTCCGCAGCGCGGTCTGCCCGGTCATCCCTTGACCGCCCCTCCGACGACGCCGCCGACGAGGTAGCGCTGGAGGAACACGTAGGCGACGACGAGCGGCGCCGCGACGATCATGGTCGCGGCCGCCAGCAGCCCCCACTGGCTCGTGTAGGTGCCCTGGAAGGCGAACAGGCCGAGCGTCAGCGGCGACTTGGCCGAGTCGGGCAGCAGGATCGTCGCCAGGATGATGTCGTTCCACACGCCGATGGCCTGCAGGATGAAGATCGTCGCGATCGCGGGCCGCGCCAGCGGCACCACGAACGTGAAGAGGTACCTCCAGTAGCCGATGCCGTCCATCGCCGCGGCCTCGTCGAGCTCCCGCGGCACCGACCGGATGAAGCCCGAGAGCAGGATCGGCCCGACGCCCACGGCGGCCGCCATGATCAGGATGTAGCCGATCTGCGTGTCGTAGAGATGAAGGCGCAGCAGCAGCTGGAACTGCGTGATCAGCGCGTTCGGCAGGAACAGCAGGATCACGAAGCCCAGCGACCAGAACTTCGATCCGCGCAGATACCCGCGCGACACCGGGAATCCCAGGACGACCGACACGAACGTGCCGATCAGCGCCGCCGCCCCGGTGTAGAGGATGCTGTTGAGGATGTAGGCGCCGAAGTTCCCGCGCGTCCAGGCGGTCGCGAAGTTGCCGAAGTCGGGGCTCGTGACAATGCCGATCGGGTCGGCCGAGAACGCGGCGTTGCTCTTCAGCGCCGTGTTGAGCAGGAACAGCAGCGGGAACAGGTAGCAGACGACGACGATCGCGGCGAGGACGTAGTTGACGACCTGCCCCGGCCGGACGGGCCGGCGCCTCTTATCGACGGTCGCAGGAGCCGGAGGCGCCTGGGTGCGGACGGCGTGGATGGTCACAGTTTTGCCTCTCGTCGACGGAGGTAGGCCAGCACGGCCAGGGAGATGACGCCCACGATCACGAACTGCACGATCGAGATCGCGGAGGCGTAGCCCTGCGACTGCGAGGTGCCGGTCGACGCGCTGCCGCCGAAGCCCTGCGAGAAGATCGCGAGCGACAGGAGCTGCGTGGCCGAGTTGTTCGGACCGGTCAGCACGTACGCCAGCTGATAGCTCTGCAGCGACGACACGATGCCCAGCAGCACGGTGGCGGTCACCGACGGCGCCAGCATCGGCACCGTGACGAGCCGCAGCTTCTGCCAGCTCGACGCGCCGTCGATGTCGGCGGACTCGTAGAGATCGGTCGGGATGCCCTGGAGGCCGGCGAGGAAGATCACGATCGAGATGCCGAGCGACGACCAGATCTGCACGAAGATCACGAGCCCGAGCGCCATGTGCTGGTCGCCGAAGAACGCCGGGCTCACCCCGAACCAGCCCCAGACCGTGGCGGCCGGGCCGGAGTTCGGGTTGAAGATCAGCGACCAGATGAGGCCGATCACCGTCACGCCCAGCACCGTCGGCATGAACACGATCGCTCGAGCGAACGTGCGCCCGCGCAGCTTCGTGTTCAGCAGCACGGCGATGCCGAGCGCCAGGGCGATCTGCACCACGGTCGACACGATCGCGTAGACGAGCGTGTTCTTGATCGCGTTGAGGTTGTAGTCGAAGTGGGCGGCCGAGAAGAACGACGTGTAGTTCTCGATGCCCACCCAGTGGACCGGCAGGTACGGCAGACCGCGGATGTCGGTGAACGACAGCACGAGGACGCCGATGGCCGGGACGAGCGCGAACACGCCGATCACGAGCGCCCCGAGGGCGAACGTGAGGCGCATCGGGCTCCTGCGCGGGAAGGGGAAGGAGGTCGACATCAGAACCCCGCGAGCCAGTCCTTCTCGGACGCGCTGGCGGCCGTCGAGACGGAACCGGAGCCGAGCGGCGAGAGGCCGGCGTAGTTGAACGGGAACGTCGCTGCGGCGCCGGCCTTCGAGTTCGGCACCCAGATGGTGTCCCACGCGGGCGAGAACGTCTTCGTGTACTTCGAGATGCCGGTGAGGAAGCTCGACGAGGGGATGTTCGGCTCGGCCGGAGCGGTGCCGGAGAGCTTCACGTAGGTCGCGTAGTTCTTCGGGTTCGAGTAGAACGCGAGGTAGGCCAGGGCCGCGGTCTTGTTCTTCGTCGCGGAGGCGACAGCGAGTCGCAGGTCGACCTTGCCGCCGAGCGTGGCGTTGTCGGAGGCCGTGTTGCTCGTCGGGATCGGGAAGTACCCGTAGTCGAACTTCGAGCCGACCGCCGCGGCGATCGTCGGCTGGTCCCACGTGCCGTCGGGCGTCATGGCGTACTTGCCGGCCGCGAACCCGGCGGGCACCGCCGCGTACGAGACACCGGCGAAGTTCGGCTCGGCGTACGAGTACATGGTCTTGACGCGGTCGAGGATCTCCTGCGACGACGAGCTCGAGAGCGACGTCTTCTTCTTCCAGATGTCCTTCGCGAGCGTGTTCTTGTCGGCCTGTGTCGGGTAAAGGCCCTGCACGGCGGAGATCATCGTCAGACCGGCCGGCCAGCTGTCCTTGCCGCCGATGCCGAGGGGCGACACGCCGGAGGCCTGGATCTTCTGCGACAGGGCGGTGAACTGATCCCACGTCGTCGGGATGCTCCAGCCGTTCTTGGCGAACATCGTCTTGTTGTAGAAGACGCCGGTGTAGTAGCTGACGCCGGTCGGCACCGTGTACTGCTTGCCCTTGTAGGCGAGCGACTTGAGCAGCGACGGCGTGTAGTCCTTCATGAACGACTGGTTCGTGAGGTCAAGGAACACGCCGTTGTCGGCGGCGAGGTCGTCGTCGGACTCGCTGGTCTTGCTGACGTAGCTCGGGAGCTCCTGCGGGGCGGCGATGAGGATGTCGACGTTGCCGGCCGTCAGCCGCGACGACTTGGCGGCCGGGTAGTTGTTGTTCGGGATCGACGAGAAGTTGATCTTGACCTTCGGGTACTTCTTCTCGAACGCGGCGTTGATCGCCTTGAACGCGGTGTCGGAGGCGTCGCCGCTCGAGACCGCGATGTTGAGCGTGCCGCTCGGGGTGGCCGTCGTCGACCCGGTGGACGACGACGAGGTGCTGCTCGTGCAGCCGGCGAGGGCGACTGTCGCGACGGCCGCCGTCACCAGCGCGACGGCTCGGACGGTCGATCGACGCAGCCGGGGGGCGGTGCGTGCCATGGGGAACTCCTTCGTTCACACGGTGCCGAAACGTTTCGGCAAAATGGACGGTAGCACACTTTTACCGAAACGCTTCGGTAGACTTCTCGCATGAACCGCCGAGTGACGATCGTCGACGTGGCCGAACGCGCCGGCGTCGCCATCAGCTCCGCCTCCAGCGCCCTGAACGGCCGGCCGGGAGTCTCCGAGGCGACCCGTCGCCGCATCCAGGCGGCGGCCGACGAGCTCGGCTTCGTCCCGTCGCTGCGCGGCCGCAGCCTTTCGACGCAGCGCGCCTACGCCGTCGGGCTCATCGTGAACCGCGACCCCGACGTCTTCGAAGAAGACCCGTTCTTCGGCGGCTTCCTCGGCGGCATCGAGTCGGTGCTCGCCCGGCGCGGCTACGCCCTGGTCCTGCAGATGAGCACGACGGCCGCCGAGAACACCGAGCGCTACCGGCGCATGGCCCTCGACCGTCGCGTCGACGGGGTGTTCCTCAACGAGATCCTCGTCGGCGACCCCCGGATCCCCGTGCTGCGCGAGCTCCAGGTGCCTACGGTCGCGATAACCGAGGGCCACGTCTCCGAGTTCCCCGCCGTCGTGCAGGACAGCGCGCACGGCATCCGCGACCTCGTCGACCACCTCGTCTCCCAGGGCCATCGCGCCTTCGCGCACGTCAGCGGTCCGCCAGCGTACGAGCACGCGAACCGGCGGCGCGACGTGTGGCTCGAGGCGCTCGCCGCGCACGGCATCGAGGGCAGCACGGTGGTCGAGGGCGACTTCACCTACGCGGGCGGGGCGGCGGCCGCATCGAGCCTGCTGGGTGCGGCGGGCGGCGATCCTGCGCGCCCCACCGCCGTGTTCTGCGCCAACGACCTCACGGCGGCCGGGTTCGTCGCCCGAGCCCTCGATCTCGGGCTCACGGTGCCCGGTGACCTCTCGGTCGCAGGATTCGACGGCACGGCCCTCGGCACCTACGTCCGCCCGTCTCTGACCACCCTGACCTCCTCCCCCCGCAGCCTCGGCGCACTGGCGGCGTCGCTCCTCCTGGACCGCATCGACGGTCGAGAGGTGGCGGACGTCGCGGCGGAGCCGAGCACGCTCGTCGTGCGTGACAGCACCGGGCCGGCTCCGCACGCCGCCTGATTCCAAGCACTCGCTTGACATCATCGTTCTCGCGGCGCAAGATTCCAAGCATGTCTTTGGTATCGGAGCCACGTGCGGGAGAGCGGCGGAGCGGGACCGTGTGGCGGGGCCTGCGCGGCCACCGCGACGTGACCCTGCTCCTGGGCGCCTCGCTCGTCTCGCAGACCGGCGACTGGGTGCTCGGCGTCGGTCTCGCGTTCGAGGTCTTCGCGCTCACCGGGTCGACCCTCGCGTCGGCCGCGGTGATGCTCGCGACGCAGGTGCCGCTGGCCGTGCTCGGCTCGGTGGCGGGCGTCGTCGTCGACCGGGGCGACCGGCGACGGATCATGATCGGGGCGAATCTCGCGTCGGCGGCGCTCGTCTGGCCCCTCGTGCTCGTGCGCGGGGCGGGCGACGCCTGGATCATCGTGATGGTCGTGGCCCTGACGAGCGTCGTCTCGCCGTTCTTCGTGGCGGCGGAGGCGAGCCTCCTGCCGTCGCTCGTGCCCGATCAGGCCGGGCTGATCCGGGTCAACGCCCTGAACGCGCAGGTGCGCAACGGCGCGCGGCTGATCGGTGCCGCACTCGGCGGCGTGGTGGTCGGGATCGGCGGGCTCGGCGGGTTGGCGGCGGCCGACGCGGTCAGCTTCGTCGCCGCCGCCGCGCTCCTGCTCGCCATCAGGCACCGCTCCCCCGCGGCCGACCGTGCCGACCGGCTGCATCTCATCGACGACTGGCGCGAGGGCGTCGCCGTGATCCGTCGCAGCCGCGTGCTGCTCGTCGTCGTCGCGTTCTTCGTGCTCACCGGCGTCGGCGAGGGCACCATGGGCACGCTCTTCGCCCCGTTCGTCGACGACGTGCTGGGCGGCACGGTCGGGCTGTACGGCGCGATCCTCTCGGCCCAGGCCGTCGGGGGCATCGTCGGCGGGCTCGTCATCACCATCCTCGGGCCCCGGATCCGGCCGCGCGCCCTGTTCACCTGGGGAGCGCTCGCCTTCGGGCTGCTCGACCTCGCGCTCTTCCTGTACCCCCTGCTCGACCCGGCCGCGTGGCCGGCGTTCGCCCTCATCGCGATCGTCGGACTCCCGGGCGCGGCCGTCACGGCCGGCGTGCTGACGCTTTTCCAGTCGGCGACGTCCGACCGCGACCGGGGGCGGGTCTTCGGATCGCTCACCAGCCTGCAGAACGCGGCCATGCTCCTCAGCACGGCGGCGGCCGGCGCGCTGGCCACGCCGCTCGGCATCATCCCGGTCATCTGCACGCAGGGCGCGGTCTACGTCGTCGTGGCCGGCGTCGCGCTCGTCGGGCTGAGGTCGCGCGCGTGACCGCGGGGAGCGACAATCGAGGCATGGCCACACCCGCCCGCGTCGGGACGCGAACCGTCGACGATCCGCTGGCGCTCCGCGCCCTGGCGCATCCCCTCCGGCGCAGCCTCTACAGCCTCGTCGCCCGCGAGGGCACGCTCACCTCGGCCGAGGCCGCGAAATCCCTCGACATCAGCCACGCCCTCGCCAGCCACCATCTGCGGCAGCTGGCGAAGTACGGCTTCGTCGAGCCGGCCGAGGCCACCGACGCCCGCGCGCGACCCTGGCGCGTCGCGACGACCTCGTTCTCCGTCGACTCGAGCGACCCCGACTCACGCGCCCCGGCCGACTACCTCGAGCGCCACGCCGTCGAGCAGGCGGCCGCCGACCTCGCGGCCTGGCAGGAGCGACGGGCGCAGGAGCCCAGACAGGCCCTTCCCGGCGGCGTCTCCGAGAGCCTTCTCTACCTCACGCCCGACGAGCTGGCCGAGGCGCTGGCCGCGTGGCGCGCCGTGGTCGCGCCGCTCGCCGAACGCCGCCCGATCGGCCACCACGACACCCGCCCGGCCGACGCCGTGCCGGTGAGCTTCACGCTCGTCGCCGTGCCGCTGGAGCCCACCGAGCACGGCGGCTGACTACTCCGTGACGCGGAACTCCGCGTGCTGAGAGGCGTCGGACGAGCCGCCGACCCACACGTCGAAAGTTGTGGCGTCGAGCACCCAGTCGCGCGTCGCCGCGCTCCAGTAGCGCCGCTCGGCCGGGCCGACCTCGAACTGCACGGAAGCGGTCTCGCCCGGGGCGAGCTCGATTCGACGGAAGCCCTTGAGGAGGCGCAGGGGGCGCGACGAGGTGCCGGAGCGCTGGTGCAGGTACATCTGGGCCACCTCGGCTCCTGCGACCCGACCGGTGTTGGTCACCTCGACCGACACGGTCACGGTGCCGTCGAGGTCGATCGAGTCGGCCGACACCGACGCCGCGCTGTACGAGAACGACGTGTACGAGAGGCCGTGGCCGAACGGGAAGAGCGGGGTGCTCTCGTCGTCCCAGTAGCGGCGCCCCTGCTTCTCGGGGTCGTGCGAGCGGGTGCGCGAGTACGTCATCGGGATCTGGCCGACCGTGCGAGGCCAGCTGAACGGCAGCTTGCCCGCCGGGGTCGCCGCGCCGAAGAGCAGGTTCGCGACCGCCTCGCCGCCCTTCGTGCCGGGGTACCACACGTCGAGGATCGCGGGCACGTTCGACGCCGCCCAACGCAGGTCGAGCGGGCGGCCGTTCATCACGACGACCACCACCGGCGTGCCCGTGGCGGCGACGGCCTCGAGCATGGCCTGCTGCTCGCCCGGCAGCTCGAGCGACGAGCGAGAAGCGTTCTCGCCGATCATGTCCTGCTGCTCGCCGACGACGACGATCGCGACGTCCGACGCCGTGGCGAGCGCCACGGCCTCGTCGAGGGCGGCGGCAGCGTCGAATCCTTCGGGCGCCGACGGGCTGTTGTCGCCGAACATCTCGAACATCGAGGGGAAGAGGCGTTTGGGCTCGGCGCAGCCTCGGGCGAACGAGATTTCAGCGGCTCCTGCGCCCTGGTCGCCTGCCCGCTGCACGAACGCCTCGATGCCCTCGAGCACGCTCACCGTCTCGTCGAGGTCGAAGTCGAACACCCACGGGCCGATCACGTCACGGCGAGACGACGCCAACGGGCCGATCACGGCGATCTTCGGGGTCGCGGCCGGGTCGAGCGGCAGCAGGCCGCCGTCGTTCTTCAGCAGCACGGCCGTGCGCTCGGCGACCTCGCGCGACTCGGTGCGGTGCGCAGGATCCGAGAGCACCTCGGCAGCCCGCTGCTCGTCGACGAACGGGTCGTCGAGCAGCCCCAGCTCTTCCTTCAGGCGCAGGATGCGGCGGACGCTCTCGTCGATGCGCGCCTCCGGGATACGGCCCGACCGGACGGCGTCGCCGAGGGTCGCGAACGACGGCTCGCTGATCGCCATCTCCATGTCGAGGCCGGCCTCGATCGCCCGGGCGGCCGCGTCGGGGGCGCCGTCGGCGTAGTGGTGCGTCGCGAGGTCTTTGGCCGAGTTGGCGTCGCTCACGACGAACCCGTCGAAGCCGAGCTCGTCGCGGAGGACGTCGGTGAGCAGCCAGCGGTTGCCGGTCGCGGGCACGCCGTTGAGGTCCATGTATGCCGACATGATGTTCGTCGCGCCGGCCTGGATCGCGCCGCGAAACGGCTGGACGTAGGTGTTCCAGAAGTCCTGGTCGGAGAGGTCGACCTCGTCGTAGTCGCGACCGCCGACGGCGCCGCCGTAGCCGGCGAAGTGCTTCGGGCCGGCCAGGATGCGGTCGCGCGCACCGGTCGTCACGGCGGGAGCGGACTCGTCGCCGGCGCCCTGGAAGCCGCGCACCTGGCCTGCGGCCATCGCCGCGCCGAGCACCGGGTCTTCGCCGGCGCCCTCGATCATGCGGCCCCAGCGGGCGTCGCGGGCGATGTCGACCATCGGGGCGAACGCCCAGTGGATGCCGACGGCGCGGGCCTCGCGAGCGGCGACGGTCTGCGCGCGCTCGGCGAGCGCGGGATCCCATGACGCGGCGAGCGCGATCGGCACCGGGAAGATCGTGCGGAGCCCGTGGATCACGTCGAAGCCGAAGATCAGCGGGATGCCGTGGCGGTTGCCCTCGAGTGCGCGGCGCTGGAGGCGGTTGGTCGCGGCGGGGTCGGTGACGAAGAGGAGGGAGCCGACGGTGCCGTGGTCGAGGGCCTGCTCGACGCCGGCCGTCATCGCGGCGCCGTCGCCGGACTCACCGGGCAGGTCGATCGCGGGGGCGTCGTCGGGCAGGTCGAAGAAGAAGAACTGGGTGAGCTGGCCGACCTTCTCGTCGATGCTCATCGCTTCGAGGAGCTTCTCGACTCGGGGGGACGGGGTGCTTTCGTACTTCATCGGGGCTCCTGGATCGGCGTCGGCGCGGCTCTGCATGTGCTGCCGCCTTAAACCTACCACCGTAAGGTTTTAAGCCGCCATGCCTTCGTCGAGCGCGTTCCCGCGCCCGCGAGCCCCTCGCTCAGGCGTCGCGATCACGGCCGGTCAGGTCGTTGTGAACCACGGTCGCATTGATCTGGTCGTCCGTGAATTCGCGCTCGATCATGCGCTCGATCCCCTCGGACTGACGTCGGCGCTGCTGATCAATGAGCCTTCGCAGGGCGCTGACCACGCGCTCACTGTCGCTCCCCCACGGTGCCAGCGCATGGACTGTCGCCATCATGTCGTCATCGACTTCGATCGTGACCTCGTACACCTCGTACCCTTCGCCGAAAACCCCGCCAACATATCAATTATGGCTGACCGGCGATCAGAGGGCGAGGAGGCGTGAACCGAGGCGCGACGCGAACTTGCGGTCGGGGTCGGAGCGGCGCACGAGCGCACGGAAATCGGCCAGCCGCGGGTAGAGCGCATCGATGGTCGCGGCATCGAGCGACGACAGCTTGCCCCAGTGCGGGCGCCCTCCGAACGGCAGCAGCGCCTCCTCGATCGCGGGCAGCAGCGCCATCACCTCGTCGGGCATCCGCTTCCATGTGAAGGCGATGCAGAGCACGTCCTGGCCCTGCGTCGGCGACAGCCAGAGGTCGTCACCGGCCAGAGTGCGCAGCTCCGTCACGTGGAGCAGCGGCTGGATTCGCACAGCGAGCGCAGCCACCGCATCCAGCGCCTCGACGGCACGCGCCAGCGGCACGAAGTGCTCGCTCTGCACCTCCGACCCGACCGACGGCACCGACCCGATCGGAAAATGCGGCAGGCGATCCCACCACGGCCCGGCCGAGCCGTCGCGGGCCGTGTGGTGCGCGTCGCCGGGGGCGCCGGGCAGCCGTGGGGCGCCGGCGAGGTCGTCAGGCACGGGAAGGCTCTCGGATCCTGCGCCCACGACCGATTTGACCAGGAGCTCGCGGACCCGGCCGTCCCAGTTCGTGAACCCCGAGACGCTGTAGCCCGCCCCGAAGACGCCCGACACGTCTTCGAGCAGCGCGCTCCAGGGAAGCGGACCGTAGGCGTCCTGCCGCATCCGGAACGCCGGGACCACGTCGAGCGTGACGCGCGTGACGACGCCGAGCAGGCCCAGGTGCAGCCCCGCCCCGCCCCAGCCGGGGTCGCCGCGTCGCAGGATCCGAGTGCCGCCCGCCGCATCGACGATCTCGAGCGCCCGCACCTCGGCCGACAGCGAGCGGTTGCGCGTGCCCGAGCCATGGGTGCCCGTGGCTGTGGCCCCGGCGATCGAGATGTGCGGCAGCGAGCCCATGTTCGTGAAGGCGAAACCTGCCGCGTCGAGGTCAGGCGCGACGACGCCGTAGCGGGTGCCGGCGCCGAGCGTCGCGGTGCCCTCCGCCGCGTCGACCACGAGGTCGGCTGGCAGGGCGCCGAGGTCGAGGAGGGTTCCGGGGCCGTCGGCGACGTCGTTGAACGAGTGTCGCGTGCCGAGGGCGCGGACGTGGCGGGCGCCGGCGACGATCTCGGCGACCTGCTCTGGCGCCGTGGGGCGGACCACGTCGCGGGCCGTGTAGGTGTAGGTGCCCGACCACGTGGATCCTGCGCCGTCGCCCTGCATGCCCCCACTCAAGCACGCCCGGGCGCGCTGCCCTCAGGCGGTCGACGCTCCGCCCGTTCGCGGCGCCGACGAGCGCGCCGCGTGGGCCGCCCGTTCGAGGGCGTGCCGCGGCCCCGGCGTCAATGCCTTGCGGCGGTCGAGCCCGGACTCGTCGGGTTCGGACTCGGCCTCGCCGTCGTCGTCCGCGGACGCCAGCGACCAGATCTGCCAGAGCACGAGCGCGCCCAGCAGGACCGTCGCGAGGCCAAGGGGGTTCTTCAGGAACTCCAGCCAGTAGCCGAGGTCGCGCGGAGCCGCCACCACGCCGCCGATGATGGCCGACGTCGTGAGACGGTACGGGTCGGCGGTCGAGTTCGCGTCGCCCTTGGTCGTGATGGCGCCGCCGGGTCCGATCTTCGTCAGGCGGTGCGTGACGACCCCGTCGACGGTCTCGAACGAGACCACCTGGCCGACCCGGTACTCGCCCGTGCGCACGATGACGGCGCTGGTCGAGGGGATCGTCGGGCTCATGGAACCGGTGTGGATCACGTAGACGCGATACGGGAGGGCGTGGGTGGCGAGAACGCCGAAGACCGCCAGCACGAGGAGGCCGGCGGTGACGAGTCCGATGAGGCGCCGTCGGGTCATGGCGCGCTCCTTTCGGGATGGAGAGGAGGGGTGCCGGGGCCCCGCGAGATCGCAGGACCCCGGCCGGTAGAACTAGTTGGAGGGCGTCGGGTAGCCCGTGGCGCCCGGGATCACGCCGACCTGCGTGGCGACGATCGCGTAGGGCAGACCCGAGCCGGTGCCGTCAGAGGCGTTGGTGTAGGTCTGACCGTCTGCGGCCGGGTAGGTGTTGAACGCCGGGCCCGTGATCGCGTCGATGTTCGAGGCGTTGCTGAGTCCGGTCGAGTAGTTGAACGAGAAGGTCACCGTGCCGTACTGGCCGGGCTGCACGTTCGAGGCGACCTTGTACTGCGACAGCAGGGGCCAGCGGCTGATCGGCGTCGCGTTGCTGTAGTCGGCGGGGTTGCCCGCGTCACTCAGGTTGGCCGAGTCGAAGATGTGGTTGCCGTTGGCGGTGATGTGCACCTCGCCGTAGCGACCGAGGTCGTCGAGGGCGCTCAGAGCGGTGGCGTTGGGGAACGTGATGTAGACGTCCTCCGCGTTGCGACCGGTGTTGCCGTACTGCAGCGTGACCGACTGCGCCTGGCCGGGCAGGAGGTTCGAGAAGCTGAGGTCCTGGCCGTCGGTGCCGGTGCCGTTGCCCTTGACCGACACCTTGATCGAGCCGACGGTGCCGGACACACTGCCGTTGTGCGTGTCGCTGAAGTAGGCGCCGGTGGTGCCGGCGGCCATCCAGGCGGCGCCTCCGAGGAGGGCGACGGAGCCGACGAGAGCGGCGGCGCGGCGCTTGATGTTCTTCATGGTTCTTGGTGATCCTTCGGGTGATCGCCACGACGACCCTGGTGCGTCGTCGCATTTTTCGGGTACGCCGAAGAGCGGCCGTCGTCGGCCGCGCTTTCGGTTCATCGCGCGCGGGTGCTCGCGCGATGTGTGATCTGCCGAGTCGTTCGGGTGCGCCGGGGCGCCGACTCGGCTTCGCCTCTCCCCCAGGGCGGAGTGACTACTCGGCCCGGATCGACCACGGGGTAAGCGACGATCCTGGCTGAGGGGTCCTCATTTCTGGGGACCCGGAGTCAGTAAAGCGCAACCTTGCAATGTGTGCAAGTCTCATTTTCGGCGTGTTCGCACGCGTCTTTTAGAGCGCGGCTATTCGACGCCGGCGAGCCCCTTCCGGCCGAGGACGTAGCCGACGGCGACCGCCCCCGAGACGGCCAGGAGGGCGGGGATCAGGATCTGCGTGCCCTGGTTGGTGAACTCCACGACCAGCACCAGCGCCGTGAACGGGGCGCGCATCGTCGTCGCGAGGAACGCCGCGGCGCCGACGAACGCGAACGCCGCCAGCTCGGACCCCGGCCACGCCAGCATCCACAGCCCGCCGAGGAACGCGCCCGCGGCCGACCCGATCGCGATCGACGGCGTCAGCGTGCCGCCGACCGCACCCGACCCGATCGTCGCGGTCGTCGTCACCGTCTTCGCCACCGCGAGCACCAGCATCAGCACCACCGGCACCAGGCCGAAGACGGCAGGATCCGAGAGCCGCTCGTTCATCGCCACCAGCCCCAGCGCCCGCCCGTTCCCCATGACCTCGGGGAACGCGACCGCGACGAGGCCGACGAGCGCGAAGACGACCGGGAGCACCCACAGCAGGAGGGCGCCCTTCGGCGCGAACTGCTGCACCCGGTTCGTCAACGCGGTGAACCGCACCCCAGCAAGCCCCAGGATTGGGCCGACGATGATCGACCACACCAGCAGCGACGGCGACATGTGCATGTGCGGCACGTCGTACAGCGTCTCGACCGGTACCACGAGGCGGGCGACGAACGCGGCGATCGCACTCGTCGCGAACGCCGGCAGCGCCGTCGCGAACGAGATCTCGCCCAGCAGCACCTCGACCGCGAACAGCGCACCACCCAGGGGAACGTCGTAGACGGCGGCTAGGCCCGCGGCGGCACCGCAGGCCACCAGGATCCGGGTCTCCCTCGCCGTCAGGCCCGCCCGCGCCGTGACGAGCTGCGCCAGCCACGCCCCGATCTCGCGCGGCGCGACCTCCTTGCCGATCGACGCGCCGAGACCCACCGCCAGGATCTGAATGCCCGCGTTCCCGACGGTCACCAGCGACGGCATCCTGGTGCCGTCCACCGCCTTCTGCACGCCGACGATCTTCGTCCCGTACCGGCGCAGCGCCCACCATGCCGGCGCCACCAACACGCCCGCGGCGACGAGGGCGAGGAACCGCCCCCACGGCTGCGTCACGTCGGCCGCCTCGAGCCCCGTGTGCCACGGGAACCCGAACGCGACCCACTGGATCGTGTGCAGCGCCACATACACCGAGATGCCCGCCAGACCACCCGCGACACCGACCAGAGCCGTGACGACCGACAGCCGCCACGCCCACCGGAAACGGTGGTCTCTGTGCAGGGCGAGGGTGCTCATCGCCCCACAGTGTATCGGCGCGTCGGGCCGCGCTAGCGCGCCGGGCGGCCCTCGCGCCCCGGGGCGCTCTAGCGCCCCGGGCGGAACGCGCGAGCCGACGAGAAGCCGAGCATCACGCCGCCGGTGAACCGCACCGCGGCGTTGTAGGCCAGACCGCCGAGCACCGCGACGACGACGGTCGTCACGACCTGCACGGCGGCCAGGACGACCACCACGCTCATGACGCTTCCGGTCGTGATCGCCCGCTGGAGCGACGCGACCGACGAGCTCTGCCCGTCGCCGAGGAGCGTCTGCGCGAGCGAGGCGAACCCGCCGGAGCTCGAGAACGCCGTCCACGCGACGTATCCGGCGATCGTCATGAGGATCCCGACGACGACCCCCGCGAGCAGCCCGTACTTGGCGAGCGCGCCGACGCCGAGGTGGTGCACCAGCAGGCGGACCTCAGCCACGGGCGAGCTCGGGGGTCGTGACGTCCGGCTTGCGGATCTGGAGGAAGGCCACGAGGGCGACGATCACGGCGAGGAAGAGCCAGCTCGTCGTCGCGGTCCCGAGGCCGAGCCCCTGGTTGCCCTGCTGTGACAGCCAGTCGCCGGTGGAGGCGCCGAGCGGCCGGGTCATGATGTAGGCGAGCCAGAAGGCGAGCACCGGGCTGATCGGCGTGAGCCTCCACACGGCCGCGATCAGGGCGATCACGCCGGCGAAGACGACCAGGGTCGTGAGGTAGCCGAGCGAGAAGGTCTCGGCGATGAGATCACCCACGGCCGTGCCGGTCGCGAACGTGGTGAGGATCGCCAACCAGTAGAACGCCTCGCGGCGAGGTGTGCGGATCGAGTGCATGGAGAGGGTGCGCTCGACGAGCCACCAGGCGAGGAAGACGGCGCCGAGGAGCGTCACCGACACGACCGTGATCGCGACCATGTTGTTCGGCACGTCGCCCTGCCCCTCGAACATGTCGGTGATCTGCGTGCCCAGCACGCTGATCACGACGATCGTCGACCAGTACACCGCCGCGACGTACCTCCGCAGCCTGAACTGCACGATCAGCAGCACGGCCAGCACCGCGGCCGTGACCGCCGAGACCTCGTAGAGGGCGACCTGGAGCTGGTCGGGGGAGGCGTTGTCGCCGCCGACGGCGAACAGCGTCATCAGGTTGTCGGACATCGTCTCGCCGATGGTCGTGCACAGGCACTTGATGATCCAGAAGTAGACCGTGACCTCGGGCACCTTGTTGAGGAGGGGCAGCACGCCGCGGGTCGTCGCAGTGGTTGTCATGGCGTCAGGCTTCCCGGCGGCGCCGCAGAAACCTCTAAGGCCGTCCGGCACCCTGGGGAAAGGCCCAGAGGCCGCCCGGAGGCCCGCATCTGAGCCGCATCTGTGAGGCGCTCGCGTACCCGTGGAGGATGATCTCCGCCCGCCTCGGACGCCTCCTCGACCTCGCGAGCGCGCACCGCCGGCTCTCCGTCGGCGCGGCCCTGCTGATCGGCACGCTGCTGCACCTGTGCGGCACGGCCCTCTTCTCCTGGCACTTCATCGTGCAGGGCTCTCGGCTGCTCTGGTCGCCGTCCGGCCTCCACCTCTATGCCACGGCACCCGACCTGCAGATGGGGCCGCTGACCTTCGTCGTCGGCGGGCTGTTCTCGGTCGCGCTCCCGGGAGGCGCAGGAGCGGCGGCGGCCGTGGTCACGATGCTCGCGGCGGGTCTCGGCGCGATCCTGCTCGCCCTCGACATCGCCGACTCACCGTCTCCGGGCACGGGCGGCGTGTTCCCCGGCGACCGCTCGACGACGGTCGCCGCCCTCGGCGCCGCGATGCTCTGGACCGAGGTCGCCGTGCACTACGCCCACCTCGACGACGCCCTGGCCCTCGGCGCGGGGATCGCCGCGATCGCGCTGGCGAGACGACGGCGTGACGTCGCAGCCCTCGCCCTGGTCGGCATCGCGATCGACTTCAAGCCCTGGGCGCTTCCGCTCGTCGCCCTCCTGCTCGCGGTCCGGCCGGAGAGTCGCGCACGGGCCGCGGTCGCGGTCGCGGTCGTCGTGGCCTCGGCCTGGCTGCCGTTCCTCGTCGCCGACGTCGGCACCCTCCGCATCTTCTCGTTCGCGATCCCCGTCGCGAAGAACTCGGGGCTCGCGATGTTCGGCTCGCACCCGGCCGTCACTCCGCCGTGGGATCGCCCCCTGCAACTGGGCGGGGCGACGGCCCTGATCGCCGTGGCCGCGTGGCGGCGACGCTGGGCCTCTGTATTGGTGCTGCTCGTGGCCGTCCGGATGCTGCTCGACCCGGCCACGTACCACTACTACGACTCCGGCCTCGGCCTCGGGGTCCTGGCCCTCGACGCGTCGTGTGCCGCGCGCCGCCGTCTCCCGGCCGGGACTATCGTCGCGGGCGTGGGCGTCACCGCAGCGAGCTACCTCCTGCCCTCCGGGGTCGACGGAGTCGTCCGCGTCGTCTCGCTCGTCGTGATCGTCGCTCTCGCCCTCACCGACACCCTCCGGGGCGGCAGGGCGCAGGAGCCCGCTCCGCACGCCGGTGCCCTCGAACCCCGCTCGTCGGCCCCCGCCGACCGCACGACGGTGGCGGCGTGACCGCGCTCGACGGGGCCGGGCTCGATCGCGGCGCACCGAGGCTCGACGGATCGCGTCGCGCGTCCCCGCCCCCGTCGCTCGCGCGTGTGTCGTGGCGCCCCGCGCTCCTCGGGACGGCCGCGATCTGGGTCGTCGTCCGGCTCGTGCTCACGGTCTACTCGCTCGTGGTGACCTCGACGAGCACGGCGGTGCCGGTTCAGCCGGCGGTGCCGCACTCGTTCTTCACTTTGCTGTACCACTGGGACAGCTCGTACTTCCTCGAGATCGCCCACAACGGCTACTTCGCCGCCGCCGACCCGCCCGACCTCCAGGCGTTCCTCCCCGGCTACCCGCTGGCCGGCCGCCTCGCGACCCTCGTGCTCTTCCCGGGGCAGGGCCCGACCGTTCCGCACCTGCTGGTGGGGCTGTGGCTCGCCGCCGCCATCCCGTCGTTCGTCGCCGGGGTTGGCCTCTGGCGCATCACGGAGGACCGCTTCGGTCCGCGCGTCGCCGCGGGCGCCGTCGTGCTCCTGCTGGCCGGGCCCTACTCGGTGTTCCTCGCCGCGTCGTACTCGGAGTCGCTCTTCCTCGCGTTCGCCGTGTTCGCCTGGTACCACGCGCTGCGCGGCCGCTGGTGGGCCGCCGGACTCCTCGCGGCGGGCGCGTCGCTCACGCGCATCGACGGCGTCTTCCTCGCCGTCGCGCTCGGCGTGGTGGTACTGCAGGAGCACGGTCGCCTCACCCGCCGAGCCGTCCTCCGCGCCGTCGGGGTCGTCGCGCTGTCGCTCTCGACGCTCGTCGGCTACTTCGTCTACCTTGCCGCCGTCACCGGCGACCCGCTCTCCTGGCTCACCGCCGAGCGCCACGGCTGGCATCGCCGGTTCACCGTGCCGTGGGTGTCGGGGCTCGAGACGCTCAGGACCGCGCTCGACCCGGCACGGTCGTCGCCTCTCCGGGCGCAGGCTCTGCTCGAGGTGGTGTTCGCGATCCTGTGCCTGGCGGGCCTCGTCGTGCTGGCGAGGCGTCGGCGGTGGGGCGCCGTGATCCTCGTCGGGTCGACCCTCGCCTCGCTCATGACGAGCACGACCTACCTCTCGCTGTCGCGCGAGAGCCTGCTGCTCTTCCCGCTGACGATGACCGTCGCCTCGTACCGCGACCATCCGAGCAGGCGCTGGGTCTTCCGCGCCGGGCTCGCCGCGAGCATCCTGCTGCTGTTCTTCAACACGCACCAGTTCGTCCTGGGGCTCTGGACACAGTGACCCGGCGCGGGCGATCGGGCCGGGAAGCCTAGACTTCGACTGTGGCAGACGACTCCCCCACCACCGAGGCCTCCTCCCCCTCCAGCAGCGAGTGGCTGGTGCTGGTGTACCGGATCCCGTCCGAGCCCACCCGCCTGCGCGCGACGGTGTGGCGGCGGCTCAAGGCGCTCGGCGCGATCTACCTGCAGAACTCCGTCGCAGCCCTCCCGAAGAGCCTCGCCGCCGAGCGCGCGCTGCGGAAGCTCCGCCACGAGATCCTCGAGATGTCGGGCACGGCCTCGCTCCTGAGCAGCAGTGTCTTGGTGGGCGAGTCGAGCATCCTCGACACCTACCAGGCCGCCCGCACCGACGAGTACGACGAGATAGTCGACCGCTGCACCGGATTCCTCGCCGAGATCGAGAAGGAGTACACGAAGAACCACTTCACGTACGCCGAGCTCGAGGAGAACGAGGTCGACCACACCAAGCTGGTCAACTGGCTGGAGAAGGTGCGCTCGCGCGACGAGTTCGGCGCCCCCGGGCGAGCCGAGGCCGAGGCGGCGCTGCAGAAGTGCACCGACGCGCTCGAGGAGTACGCCGCACGGGTCTACGCCGAGGAGCCCGAGGGCCACTGACGCCCCGCCCGCGCGGCGTCGCCCCGGTCAGCGCAGCGCGCGCCGGATGCTGTAGGGCAGGAGCGCCGCCGCGACGAGCGCCGTGATGAGGAACGCGCCCGCCCAGGCCGGTGCCACGAGAGCCGTCACGATCAGCCCGATCGCCACGCCCGCCGCGACCTGCCAGTCGTCGCCGATGACGAAGTCGTAGAGGAAGAGGCCGATCGCGGCCAGGCGCGAGCCGAGGCCCCGCCGCGCCGTCGTCGCGGGTGCGGCCGTGGTCGCAGGAGCCGCGGTCACCGTCGCCGTGGCGGTCGCCGCCGGGCTGCCCCCGCCCACCGGGCCCTCCCCCGCGACCGTGGTGGCCGGGGCCGCGGACGCCGCGGCGGCCGGGCTCTTCTCGCCGGCGGCGGGGATGCCCTTCGAGCGGCGGTACGCGCTCATGGCGAAGACGAGGATCAGGCAGAAGACGGCGACGCTCGGCGCGATCACCAGGAGGGAGAGGTCGGCACCCGGCCACGCTGCTCCGGCGCCCTCGGCACCCCAGAAGATGCCGAACGAGGTGAGCATGATGCCCACGACGAACTTCATGGTGTTCTCGGGCACGCGCGAGAGCGGCCCGCGCACGGCGATGCCGAGCAGCACCACCACGACGACCGCGACCGCGGCGGCGAGGACGGCCACCGGGATGTTCTTCTGGTTCGTGCCGAAGGTGAGGACGATGAAGACGACCTCGAGGCCCTCGAGCACGACGCCCTTGAACGACAGGGTGAACGCGTACCAGTCGCTCACGAAGAGCTTCGAGGTGTTCTGCGCGGCACGGGCGGCGTCGAGCTGCTTGCGGTAGATCTCGGCCTCGTCGTGCAGCGGCTTGTAGCCGCTCGACCGGTTGACGGCCTTCCGCAGCCACTGCAGGCCGAAGACGAGCAGGAGCCCGCCCACCACGACGCGCAGCACGTCGAGGGGCAGCAGCTGGATCGCCGGCCCCACGACGGCGACGACCACCGCGAGGAGCACGACGCCGGCGATCACGCCCTGCGTGGCCGAGCGCCAGCTGCGGCTCGTGCCGGCGGCCAGGACGATGGTCGTCGCTTCGACGGCCTCGACGACGCAGGCGAGAAAGACGGCGACGAAGAGGGCGATGTCGTTCGCGCTCATGGGCTCCTCCAGAGTGAGTGATCGTGTTCGCGAATGATTCTAACAGTCGTTAGGTTCTTGTGTGACGGTCGTCAGGCGGGGAAGGCGAGGCAGCCGTCCGGGTCGAGCGCGATGCGGCACCCCACGTCGCGACGCCAGGAGCGCTCCGCGAAGACGCCGGCGAGTCGACCGTGAGCGGTCTCGACGACGTGGTCGTAACCCCGGCCGCGGAAGGCGATGTCGACGACGCGCCCGGCCAGATGCCCGCTCGCCTCGGGGGCGTCGCCGGAGACGAGTCGGGTGGCCGTCGGGCGCACCAGGATCCGGACGTCGCCGCTCACCCCGTCGAGGAGGCCGGGCCGCGCCAGGATCTCGTCGTCGCCCACCCGCACGACCGCGTACGGCCCCGCGACCCCGGTGACCGTCCCCTCGACCGCGCCCGCGAGGCCGGTGAATCCCGCGACGAACGGGTTCACCGGGTGCCGGTAGACCTCTTCCGGCGTGCCGCGCTGCACCACTCGGCCGTCGCGCAGCACGGCGATCTCGTCGGCGAGCGCGAACGCCTCCGACTGGTCGTGGGTGATGTAGAGCGACGTCGCGCCGGACGACCGAGCCAGGGTCGAGATCTCCACCCGGAGCCGCTCGCGGAGGTCGGCGTCGAGATTCGACAGCGGCTCGTCGAACAGCAGCAGCGCGGGCTCGGCGACCACGGCGCGGGCCAGCGCGACGCGCTGCTGCTGGCCGCCGGAGAGCTCGTGCGGATAGCGCGCCCCGAGGCCGTCGAGGCCGACGCGTTCGAGTGCGGTCGCCGCCAGGCTGCGCCGCGCGGAACCCTGCAGGGAGCGCCTCCGGAGCGCGTACTCGACGTTCTGCGCCACCGTCATGTGCGGCCAGAGCGCGTAGTCCTGGAAGACCATGGCGACGTCGCGGCGCTCGGCGGGGACGCTCGTGCGCCCCGAGCTGATGGGCGTGTCGCCGAAGTGGACGGTGCCGTCGTCGAAGGCCTCGATGCCGGCGATGCCCCGCAGCAGAGTGGTCTTGCCCGAGCCGGACGGCCCGAGGAGCACCATGAACCGGCCCGGCTCGATCTCCAGGTCGACGCCGTCGAGCGCCGTGGCGCGGCCGTAGCGCTTGGTGGCGCCGCGCACGACCACCTCGTGGCCGCCTCCGTCACGGGGTGCGGCTGCGGTTCGTCGGTCGAGGAGGGTCATGCGGTCACCGGGCCTTTCCGAGGGTGCGCCAGCCGACGGGTGCGGCGAGGCGGTAGAGGGCGTAGCCGGCGCCGACGACGGCGAGGGCGAACAGGATGGCGAGCACCTCCATGGCGGTCGCGCCGCCGAAGTCGTACTTGCCGAGCGCGACGTCGATCCCGACCGAGACCGGCTGGGTTCCGGCGGGCGCGAGCAGCTGCGACACCGGCAGCTCCAGGAGCGTCGCGGTGAAGGTGAGCAGCCAGGCCGACAGGAGCGGGCGGGAGACGATCGGCAGCACGATGGTGGCCCAGGCGCGGGCGGCGCCGCTGCCGTGAACCCGGGACGCGTGCGTCATCGACTCCTGCAGCTGGCCCATCGTGCCGACGAGGACGCGCGACGTCGACGGCAGCGCGGTCGCGATGTAGGCGAGGACCAGGAGCGTCGTGGTGCCGTAGAGGTGGATCCCGAGGGCGTTCGTGAGCGGCAGGTTGTAGGCGAAGATGTAGCCGGCGGCGAAGACGATGCCAGGCAGGGCCACGGCGCCGAGTAGGACGAGGTCGAGGATCCTGCCGCTCGCGGTCGCTCCCGAGGCGGCGAGGAGCCGCGCGCACACGGTCGCCATGACCACCGTCACGCTGGCGGTCACGGTGGCCAGGATCGCCGAGTACTTCAGCGGGCCGAGGAGGTCGGGGCTGGTGAGCACCCGCGTGTAGTTGCCGAGCGTGACGCTGTGCGCCCCGAGCGACCCGAGGTTCGAGATGAGCGAGGCCGAGACGGCGCCGAACGCTGGGACGCCCACGCCCACTACGGCCACCACCCCGACGAAGAGCGCGGCGGTCAGGGCGCCTGGCACGCCGAGCCGAGCACGCGACGCCGGCCGCGAGCGGCCCCCGAGCACGCGGAAGCTGCGCCCGCGGAGCGCGCGCCCCTGCGCCAGGAGCGCGAGCGCGACGAGCACGAGGAGCACCCAGCTGACCGCCGACGCCACCGGGAAGTCGACCGGGAACGCCTCGACGGCCGTGTAGAGCGTGTAGGTCGCGACGACGAAGTGCGAGTCGTTCGCCAGCGTCGACGCAACGCCGAAGTCGCTCACCGACTCGGCGAACACGATCGCGAGCGCCGCCCAGATCGCCGGAGCCAGCATCGCGACGTTCAGGCGCAGGGCGGCCGCGCGACCGCCCCCGTGCACCCGGAGGGCGTCCTGGAACTCGTCGCCCAGGCCGCGGACCGCGTTCGCGATGGCGAGGAACGCGAACGGAATGCCCTTCATGGTGAGCACGACGACGACTCCGACCGGGCCGTAGATCGTCGCTCGCAGGCCGGCGTCGGGCACGCCCAGCACGGCGAGGACGCCGTTCGGCTCGAGCAGACGCTCCCAGCCGAGGGCGATGAGGTACGAGGGCGCCAGGAGCAGCGCGAAGACGAGCCCCGTCGCGATCCTGCGGCCCGGAGCGTTCGTCCGCAGCACAAGCCACGCCAGCGCGAACCCGATCGCCGCCGACAGCACCGCCGTCGAGACGCCGACGCCGAGCGAGTCGACGACGCCTGTGAGCAGCTGCCCGGTGAGGGCCTGGCGGAACGCGTCGAGGGTGAACCACTGCGGGCCCTGACTCAGGAGCGCCGGGCTGAACGCGACGGCGAGGAAGAGCGCGATGGGCAGCACCAGGATCGCGACGATGACGACCCAGAAGACGGTGAGGGCGCTGACGCGACGCCGCCGACGCGGCAGCCGGCGCGCGGCCGCCTCCGGGGAGTCGGTCAGGGCCTCTCCGGCGAGGGAGGCGGCCGCGTCACGCGGCGTCGCGAGGGCGATCATTTGACGTTCGAGTCGAACCAGGTCGTGACCTGGCCCTGGAGCGGACCCCAGAACTTCGGGTCGATCGTCTGGTACGCGGTCGGGAACGCCGTCATGCCGGGCAGCGGGGTGCCGCCCGAGACGATCGGGTAGAACAGCGAGTCGCCGGCCGGGTCGGCCTTCTGCATGAGCGCCTGGCCCTGCGACGACAGCGCGAAGTCGATGTACTCGCCGGCCTCCTTCTTCTGCACGGCGTCGAGGCTCTTCGACATCGCGAGGTTCGCCGGAAGCAGCGTCGACTTCGAGAGGTAGACCACCTTCGGCTTGAACGTCGCGCTCGTCTTGGCGGTCAGCACCTCGCCGAGGGCGGCGGAGCTCTGGATGAGGCCGTAGTTGATCTGGCCGGTCTCGAGGGCGTGCAGGGTGTCGCCGTTCGTCGGGTACACCTTGATGCCGTTCGCCTTGAGCTTCGAGAGGTACGCCTCGCCCTTGGCGACGCCGTTCTTCTCGCCGCCGAACTGGTTCATCAGGCCCGCGATGAGCGGATAGGTGGGCCCGGACTGCGCCGGGTCGTTCATACCGCCCTGGTTTTTGAAGGTCGACGACAGGAGGTCGTCGTAGCTGGTCGGCGCCGAGATCTTGGCCGAGTTGTAGATGAGCCCCGGCACGAGCGTGACACCGGTGGGCGTGTAGCTGTGGTCGGCCGGCACGACCGACTTCCCGACCGCGTCGTACGACGCCGAGGGCGTGTACGAGCCGAGCAGGCCCTGCTGGTCGAGCGACGCGTACGCCGTGGCGCCGTCGGCCCAGAACAGCGACCACTGCGGGTTGTTCTTCTCGGCGGCGATCTTGGTGAGGAGCGGGCCGGTGCTGTCGTCGACGACCTTCACCGGGATCCCGGTCTTGGCCGTGAACGCCTTCGAGACCATCGCGTCGTAGGCGACGGCGGCGTAGAGCGTGAGCGGCTCCTTCGCGGCGCTCGTGGCGGCCGTCGACGCGGTGGTCGTTCCGTGAGCCGCCGCCGTGCATCCGGTCAGGGCGGCGGCCGCCACGGCGAGGACTCCGAGGGCGGCGATGCGGGATCGGGCAGTCATGTTTCATCCTTCGCGCTGAGTGTTGTTCCTGGCTTCTAACGAGCGTTAGAAACTGTATGGAACGAACTCGGGCCGAGAATGGCTGTCGCGTGACCACTCGGTGAACGGTCGGTGCCGCCGGCCGCGCCTACCGGTTCTTACACGAACGCGAACGCTTCTTACACAAATCTGGGCGCGGCCACGCGAGCCTGGTGCTCCGAGACGAGAGGTGGGCAGGATGACGCGCACAGGCACCCCGACGACCGAGTCGGGCCTGCTCCACCTCGTGTTCCGCTGGGGCGTCGTCGCCAAGGGCGTGTACGGGATCGGCGAGGTCCTCGCGGGCATCCTGCTCACGCTCGTCAGCCCGCAGGCCCTGCAGGGCTGGGCGACGTTCCTCACGCAGCAGCGACTCAGTCAGGATCCCGACGACGCCCTCTCGCTCTGGCTCGTCGACTTCGTCGGCGGACTCACGGCGTCGGCCGTGACCTTCGCCGCGGTCTACCTCATCGTCCACGGGGTCGTGAAGATCGGCCTGCTGCTCGCCGTCGCGACGCACCGCTACCGCATCTACCCCTGGGCGATCGGCGTGCTCATCGCGTTCATCGCCTACCAGTCGTACGAGCTCGTCGTGAACTTCGGCTGGGGCCTGCTCGCCCTCACGATCTTCGACGCGATCATCGTGCTCCTCACCTGGCGCGAGTACCGGAACCGCCCGACGCTCGGCGGCGAGGCGTCGGACGAGGAAGGCGACCTCGCGCGGCGGCGTGAGCTGGAGGACGCGACGCGCTGATCCTGCGCCCATCAGATCTCCTTCAGCACGGCGCGCTCGCACAGGCGGAACACCACGAGCCCCACGCCCAGGACCACGAAGCACACGACGGCGCCGACGACGGCCTCCTTCTTGATGAGCTCCTGCGGGAAGAACGTGGCCCGGTAGACGTCGAAGATGCCGGCGAGGGGGTTGAAGGCCATCACCGGCCGGAACTCGCGGGGCAGGCTCTTCGACGAGTAGATGATCGGCGTGGCGTAGAAGAGGAACCGCAGGATCAGGCGCACCGCGCGCTCGAGGTCGCGGAAGAAGACGACGAGCGGGGCGATGATCAGGCTGAGGCCGGTGATCAGCACCATCTGGAGCACCACCGCCACCGGGAAGAGGACGATCTGCCAGTGAACCGCGGCGTGCGATCCCAGCGCGAAGAACGCCAGCACCGGGATGCTCAGGACGAACTCGATGCCCTTCGACGCGACGATCCGGTTCACCCAGATGGTCCGCGGGATCTTCGTCGACCGCACGAGCTTCGCGTCGGTGATGAACGCCTTCGTGCTGTCGGAGACCGAGTTGCTGAACCACTGCCACGGCAGCAGCGCGCTCAGGAGGAACACGATGTACGGGTCCTCGCCGACACTGCGGTGGAACACCTTCGTGAAGACGAAGTAGTAGATCAGCGACATGAGCAGCGGGTCGAGGATCGACCACACGTAGCCGAGCACGCTCGTCGTGTAGCGGACCTTGAGGTCGCGCTTGGTCAGCAGCCACAGCACCTGCCGGTAGCGGCGGAGACCCGTCGCGCGGGAGGTCCCGACTGCGGCCGTCTGAAGGATCTGCGTCACGACTGCCTCTGTGCTCCGGTGGTCGCTCCGGCACTGCGCCGGGGCGAGGACGAGGGTGGCGACCGGGCACTCAGATTCCGTTAAGAAGCCGGAGGACCATGGTCGTGAGCGGCCTGTCATTCTTAGCCGCTTCTGGGATCGCCGCTGGTGGCATGGCAGCGACCGGCAAGGTCCCGTCGCGATCTCGCGCGGGGCACCGGAGGGCGTGTGGAGGTGCGATGTCGGTCGGCCTCGCCATCGTCGCGGCCCTCGCGTCGTCGGCCTGCGCCGCGCTCTCCAACGTGCTGCAGCACGGCACCGCGAAGCGCGGCCCCGAGGGCACCGGGCTCCGCCTCGGTCTCCTGTGGCACCTCCTGCACCGGCCGGTCTGGCTCGCCGGCTTCGCGGCCGCAGGAGCAGCGCTCGTGTTGCACGCGGTGGCTCTGGACGGCGCGCAGCTGGGCGTCGTCCAGCCGATCCTCGTGTCCGCCGTGCTCTTCGCCCTGCCGGCCTCGGCCCTGCTCGAGCACCGTCGGCCGAGCGCCGTCGAGTGGTCGTGGGCGGCGCTGCTCGTCGCCGGGCTCGGCGGATTCCTCGTGCTGGCGATGCCGTCGGCCGGTCGGGCGCTGCCGTCCGTGCCCCTGCTCGCCGCGTGCCTGACCGGGGCGGCGGTGCTCGGCGCGCTCGCGGTCCTGGTCGGCGGCGTCGCCCTGCCCCGGTACCGCGCCTCGCTGTTCGGTCTGGCATCGGGCATCGCCTACGGCATGGTGGCGCCGCTGCTGAAGCTGGTGCTGGCGCAGGTGACGGCCGGGAGCAACCCGGCCACCTGGATCCTGGCGGGCCTGATCATGGTCGCGGTGGGCGCTGTGGCGGTCGTGCTCAACCAGGCCGCATACCAGGCCGGCCCGCTCTCGGCGGTGCTGCCGCCCTGGACCCTGGCCGACCCGCTCGTGGCGACCGCGATCGGCGCGATCGCGTTCGGCGACCGTCTGCAGGCAGGGCCGTGGGCCGTCGCCGGCGAGGTCGTCGCGGCCTGCGCCGTCGCGGTCGCGGTCACACAGCTCGCCCGACGAACCCCCGTGGCGACGGCCGACCGGCCGCTGCACCCTGCTTCGACACCCCTGGAGGGACTGCAATGAGAACACTGATCCTCGGCGGCGACGGCTTCATCGGCTGGCCCACCGCCCTCGAGCTGTCGGCCGCGGGCCACGACGTCGTCATCGTCGACAACCTGTCCCGGCGCAGGATCGACACCGAGCTCGGCGTGGGCTCGCTCACCCCGATCCGTCCGATCGAGGAGCGCATCGCCGCCTGGCGCGAGGTCACCGGGCGCGAGATCCGCTTCGCACCCTGCGACGTCGCCCAGGACTTCGACCGGCTCGTCGACATCCTCCTGCGGGAGGAGCCCGACGCCGTCGTGCACCTCGCCGAGCAGCGCGCCGCCCCGTACTCGATGAAGTCGGCCGCCACGAAGCGCTACACGGTCGACAACAACGTCAACGCCACCCACAACCTCCTGGCGGCGATCGTCGAGAGCGGCGTCGACCCGCACGTCGTGCACATGGGCACGATGGGCGTCTACGGCTACGGCACCGCGGGCGTCGCCCTGCCCGAGGGCTACCTGACGGTGACGACCGAGGGCGCCACCGGCGAGCCGGTGTCGCAGGAGATCCTGTACCCGACGAGCCCGGGGAGCGTCTATCACATGACGAAGTCGCTCGACCAGCTGCTCTTCGCGTTCTACAACCGGGTCGACCGGCTCCGGATCACCGACCTGCACCAGGGCATCGTCTGGGGCACGCAGACCTCCGAGACGCGCCGCGACGACCGTCTCGTCAATCGCTTCGACTACGACGGCGACTACGGCACCGTGCTCAACCGGTTCCTGGTCGAGGGCGTCGTCGGGCATCCGCTCACCGTGAACGGCACCGGCGGGCAGACCCGGGCGTTCATCCACATCCAGAACAGCGTCCAGTGCATCCGGCTGGCCGTCGAGCACCCGGTCGCCGCCGGCGAGCGCGTGCGGATCATGAACCAGATGACCGAGACCCACCGGGTGCGCGACCTCGCCGCGGTCGTCGCCCGGATCACCGGGGCGACGATCCAGAACGTCGACAATCCGCGCACGGAGGCGGCCGAGAACGAGCTCCTGGTCACCAACGACCACCTGCTCGAGCTCGGACTCGAGCCGATCCGGCTCGCGGACGGCCTCCTCGAGGAGGTCACCGAGATCGTGCGCCGGAACGCCGACCGCGTCGACGTCTCGAAGATCCCCAGCACCTCGCTGTGGCGCAGGCCTTCGCGCCTGTCCGCCGAGTCCGTGCCGCGCTGACGCTGTGCCACTCTGAACACGTGAGGATCGCCTTCGTCACCGAGACCTGGACCCCTTCGGTCAACGGAGTGGTGACCCGCCTGGCGATGACGATCGAGTGCCTCCTGGCCGACGGCCACGAGGTGCTCGTCGTCGCGCCCGAGATCCGCGGGGCCGCCGAGGTACCGCTGCCGGACGGCCTCTCCGTGATGCGCGTGCCGAGCTTCTCGATCCCGTTCATCTACGGCGGCGAGCCGTGGGGCTTCCCGCTGCCGCGCGTCACGAGGGCGATCGCCGCGTTCGAGCCGGAGATCGTCCACCTCGTGACGCCGGCGATGCTCGGCCTCGCCGGCCTCCGCGCCGCCCGCCGCCTCGATCTGCCCCTCGTGGCGTCGTTCCACACCGATCTCGCCGCCTACGCGAGGTTCTACCGGCTCGGGTTCCTCTCGGGGTTCGTGTGGTGGTGGATGCGCAGGATCCACCGCAGAGCCTCGATCACCCTCGTCACCTCCGCCCACGCCGCCGCCCTCGTGACCGCCCACGGATTCCGCCACGTGGTCGCCTGGCGCCGCGGCGTCGACGTCGAGCGCTTCGACCCGCGACGACGTCACCGCGAGACCCGCGCCGGCGACCGCCCGGTCGCCCTCTCGGTCGGACGGCTCGCCTGGGAGAAGGGGCTCCACCGGCTTCACGACCTCGCCGCCTCCGGGCTCGTCGACCTCGTCGTCGTCGGCGACGGACCCGACCGCGACCGGCTCGCCGCGGTCTTCGAGGGCACGCCGACGACGTTCCTCGGCACGCTCACCGGCGAGGACCTCTGGCGCGCGTACGCCGACGCCGACCTGTTCGTGTTCTCGTCGACGACGGAGACGCTCGGCCTCGTTCTTCTCGAGGCGCTCGCCAGCGGGCTGCCGATCGTGGCGGCCGAGTCGCCGGCCAGCGTCGAGCTGCTCGGCGGGCGGGAGGTGGCGCGGCTGTTCCCCGCGGAGGAGCCTGCGGCCGCGGTCGAGGCGGCGCGGCTCCTGCTGGAGTCGGGGCGTGAGACCGATCTGGCCTCGGCGGCGCGTGGCCTGGCCCTCGACTGGGACTGGCCGACCGCGACGCGAGGCCTCGTCGACAGCTACCGGCGCGTGCTGCTCGAGCGGCGGCCCTGACGGGCGACGAGCGCGACGAAGGTCGGAGCGCGACGAGGGTCAGAGCGCGCCGAGCCGGTAGCCGCGGTTGCGCACGGTGAGGACGATGTCGCGCTCGGTCTTGCGGCGGAGGTAGTGCACGTACGTGTCGACGGTGCCGGGCAGCTCGCTGTCGGCGAAGACGACGCGCAGGAGGTGCTCGCGCGAGAAGGTGCGGTCGGGCTCGGCGGCGAGCACCGCGAGCAGGCCCGACTCGCGGTCGGTGAGGACGACGCTGCCGCCGTACGGCGAGGTGAGGATGCGGTCGGCGGGTGTGAAGGTCCACGAGCCGACCGGCAGGCGGACGCCGGAGTCCGCGAACGAGCGGGTGAGAGCCCGGAGCCGCGCCAGCAGCTCGTCGAACTCGAACGGCTTGACGAGGTAGTCGTCGGCACCCCCGTCGAGCCCCTCGACGCGGTCGCGGACGGTTCCGAGGGCCGTGAGCATGAGCACCGGCACGGCGACCCGACCCCTGCGGAGGGCGCGGACCACGGCGATGCCGTCGAGCGACGGCAGCCTGCGGTCGAGCACGACGACGTCGTAGTCGTGGTCGAGGCCGGCGATGAGGCCGTCGCGCCCGTCGACCCGCCGGTCGACGTCGTACGTCTCCGACAGCACCTCCTCGATCAGGGGGCCGAGGGCCGGGTCGTCCTCGATCAGCAGGAGCCGGAGCCGGCCGGCGGTCTCGCTCACAGCCGATACGTGCGCGGCAGCACGTAGCGGTTCCAGAGCTCCAGCACGAACGGCGCCACCCCGAGCGACCACACGATCGACGCGATCACGTCGCTCGCGTAGTGGACCCCGTCGGTGACCAGGCAGAGGGCGACGACGACGACCACGACGGCGCCGAGCCCCGTGGCGAGGGCCGACCAGCGGCTCCCCCGGGCCAGGAGGACGACGGCGATGACCAGCGTCGTCACGAATACCATGTGCCCGCTCGGGTACGACGGGTCGGTCGGCATGGGCGTGAGGTGGTGCGGCAGCTCGTCGGCGTCGGGGCGGAGCCGGTGCACCAGGATCTTGACGATGTCGCTGGGGATCCAGGTGATCGCCACGAGAGCGGCGAAGGTCGCGGCCAGGCGGAGGTTCCGCGAGACGACGAGGATCGCCACGGCGATGAGCGCCGTGAGGGTGATCGCCTCGACGGGGCTGAAGATCTTGTAGACCGCCGACCCGAGCGCGCCGATGGCGCCGGTGTGCAGGCGGGTGAGGGCGACGCTGATCGACATGTCGATCCGCGTCATGCCGGGGGTCCGGGCGAGGATCAGCCCGAAGGCGAGGACGACGGCGATCGCGCCGACTCCGAAGGCGAGCCAGTCGTTCCTGCCGGTTCCCGGTCGGAGCATCGGGGGCACGGCGCGCCTGGTGCGGACGTCGCGTCCGGCGCTCGTCGAATTGGTCATGCCCCGACCCTCGGGCAGGCCCTCTAAGAATCGCGGAAGACTGACCGGGGAGATCACGGCGCCGTATCTGAGACGCTTCTGAGTCCGTGTCGGTCACTCTTCTGCGGTCAGCCCGAACGAGCACAGGCTCGATCGGGCGCAGAGCAGAGAGGAGCGACCGTGAACTCGAGCGTCTTCGTCGTGTCCGTCATGATCGGTATCGGCATCGTCGCCTTCGGCTTCGGATTCGCCGTGCGCGAGGCCATCTCGGTGCTCGCCGACGTCGACCGGGTGTACGACGACCGGTCAGCCGATCTCGACGACGCGTGACGTCGGCTCCTGCGCCCCGGTGCTCGACGGAGCCGGCGAGCCGGACGGCCGCGGGCCGAGCGCGACGGCCTCGAACTGCGCGAGAGCCAGGGCGTTGTAGGTCGGGGTGTCGAGCGGGCTGGGCGTGACCCTGCCCTCGAGGAAGAGCCGCAGGCCCGTCGCGAGCGCGGCGACCTCCGACGGCACGATGTGGATCATTCCGTCGGGCAGCGCGTCGCGGATCGACGCGAAGTCGGTCGAGATGATCGGCAGGCCGACCACGGCCGCTTCGAGGAGCACCATCGGCTGACCCTCGTACGAGCTCGACAACACGAAGCAGTCGGCCGAGCGCATCACCGAGAACGGGTTGTCGAGCGGGCCGGTGATGAACGCGATGCCGCCGAGTCCCAGCTCGTCGACGAGGGCCTCGAGGTCGTCGCGGAGCGGGCCGTGGCCGATCACGAGGAGTCGGACGCGCGGGTCGGTGCGGGCCACCTCGGCGAACGCGCGGACGAGGAGGTCCTGGTTCTTCTCGCGGGTGTAGCGGCCCACGGTCACGAACCAGACGGCGTCGTCGTGTCGCTCGAGCGCCCGCACCCAGTCGGGGCGGCGGCCGCCCTCGGGCTCGGGCTCGTTCTCGAACGGACGGGCCGCGGCCAGGCGCCGCACCCGGTTCGCGTCGATCAGGTTGAGAGCCGAGCGGATCGGGCGCCCGCGGAGCACCTCCGCCGGAAGACGCGTGGAGTTGATGGAGGCGAGGGCGGGCGAGACGGCGACGGTCTGGTCGTACTCCGGGTAGAGCGCAGCGATGGAGGGCAGGCTCGTCGCGAGCGGACGGCGGTCGCCGACCTTCCGGTCGACCTCGGCGACCATGTCGTTGTGCAGCCAGATCGTGCGCCGGGCCTCGGGCGAGTGCAGCAGGAGCGTCGCCCAGAACGGGCTGTAGCCCGAGAAGTCGACGACGGCGTCGAAGCTCGCCGACCCGAAGCAGCGGCGCCACTCGTCGTCCCAGAGCGCGCGCTGCCGGGGCTCGGCGGAGTGGGCGGCGGCGTCGCGCAGGTCGTAGCGACGCCGCCGGACCACGTGCCGCCACTTGGTGCCGTTCATGCCGCCGTCGCGCGGGAACTGCCGCACGTGCGCCGGGATCTGCTGAGCGTTGTGCGCCTGCTGCCGCGAGGCGGTCCGCGTGTAGGCGACGCTCACGTCGTATCGCTCGGGAGGCAGGGCGCGCAGGAGGTTCAGCGCCGACGCCGTGATGCCGTTCGACGCGAGGTTGCCGACGTGGATGAGGATCGACGGCTTCTCCTGCGCCGATAGATCCCGCACCCGATGCCCGTCCGCATCGCGCCGGAAGACGATGTCGACGACGCGCCGCGTGGCTCCCGGCCCGTGCGGGGTGAAGCGCCGCTGCCACTCGTCGCGCACATCCGCTCGCAGTCGCGGATCGTCCGGCGCCGCCGCCACCATCCGAGCGAGGTCGTCGACGTCGGCGGTCACCGGGCCGGGCAGCGCGTCGTCGCCGAAGTAGCGGCCTCGCGCGGCGTCGTACTCCTCCTCGTCGGGCACGTGGAACACGATGCGGCGGCCCGTCGCCAGGAAGTCGAAGAAGATCGAGGAGTAGTCGGTGATCAGTGTGTCGGTGACGCCGAGCACGAGGTTGGTGGGCAGGTTCGAGGGCACCAGCACGGCGGCGAGCCCGGCGGTCGTCGAGACGTACCGCTCCAGGATCTGATGCGTCTTCAGGAGCACCGCAAAGCCCTCGCCGAGGAGGCTCTGGAGGCGCTCGACGCGGTCGAGCAGAGCGGCGACGTCGTCCGCAGGATCCGCGAAGCGGTCGCCGTGCCACGTCGGGGCGTACAGCACCACTCGCCGCGAGCGGACGCGGAGCCCGGCGGACTCGAGCCGGGCGAGGACCGCGTCGTGCTCGGCGGCGGACAGATCCTGCCGGTCGACCCGCGGGTAGCCCTCCTCGATCACGCGGCCGGCGAACTGCCCGCGGAGGCGATAGGCCGACGCGTACATCGTGTCGGTCATGAAGGCGTTCTGCGAGAGCAGGAAGTCGGCCTGGAGGAAGTTGCGGAGGGTGTTGCCGCCCTCGCGACCGCCGTCGGGCATGTCGTTGCCCATGGTCTTCAGCGGCGTGCCGTGCCAGGTGTTGACGTAGACCTGGCCGGGGCGCTTGGCGAACCAGTGCGGGAACGTCGCGTTGTTGACCAGGTACTCGGCCGTCGACACCGCCCGGAGGTACGGGAGGGAGTCGCGGGTCACGAAGCGGACGCGCGGGTCGCCGCGGAACTCCGCCACGATCGGATCCTCGTGGGCGCCGGCGGCGAGCACCCAGACGTGACGGAGGCCGGGCAGGTCGGAGGCGGCGAGGAGCTCGCGGAAGATCGCCTCGGGGTTGCACAGGGCGCCGGATCCTGCGAACGACTCGTAGAGGACCTCGCCCGCGCGGATCGGCTGGGCGCGGTACCGCGCCAGGGCCTCGTAGCGGACGGCCCGGCGCGCGAGCCGGGCGCGCCGCAGGGCGGAACGGATGACGGGCACGTGATCTCCCTGGTCGGCTGGGGGTGCGACCTCGAAGTCGAGCGAAGGCCTTCTCAGAAACCTCTGAGATCTCACTTCTTAGAGCTTTCTGAGTGAGGACAGCCTTACCTCACTTCTGTGATCGCGACTCTCGTCATCGGCCTGCGCGAAGGCCTCGAGGCCACCCTCATCGTCGGCATCATCGCCGCGTTCCTCCGCCGCAATCGAGTGCCGCTGTGGCCGATGTGGATCGGCGTCGGCGCCTCGGTCGCGCTCAGCATCGCGGTCGGCGTCGGTCTCCAGGTGGTCGCGCAGGCGCTCCCCCAGCAGCAGCAGGAGGGCATGGAGGCGGTCATCGGCGTCGTGGCGATCGCCTTCGTCACCGCGATGGTGGTGTGGATGCGGAAGCACTCGCGGAACCTCCGCGACGACATCGAGACCGTCGCCCGGCGCGCCCTCGGGCGGGGCACGGCGTGGGGGCTCGCCGGCATGGCGTTCCTCGCGATCCTCAAGGAGGGCTTCGAGACGAGCGTGTTCCTGCTCGCGGCGTTCCAGGCGTCGTCGAACGCGGCGCTCGCCGCCGCCGGTGCGGTCGTCGGGATCGCCGTCGCGGTCGCGATCGGCTTCGGCATCTACACGGGCGGGGTCCGGCTCGACCTCGGCCGGTTCTTCGTCGGCACCGGCGTCTTCCTCGTCTTCGTCGCGGCCGGGCTGGTCGTCACGGTGCTCCGGCGAGCGCACGAGGCCGGCTGGCTGACCCTCGGCCAGCAGACGACGGTCGACCTGTCCTGGCTCGTGCCGCCGGGGTCGGTCCGCTTCGCCGTCCTGAACGGCCTGCTGGGCGTGCTGCCCGACCCGCGGGTGATCGAGGCGCTCGGCTGGGCCCTCTACCTCGTGCCGGTGCTGGCCCTGACGCTCTGGCCGCGGCGGCTCCGGCCGCGCCCGTCGACGGTGCCGCGCATCCGGCTCGCCGTCGCCGCCGGTCTGGCCGTCGCCGCCGTGGCGCTCGTCGTCGCCGTCCCCTCGGCACCCACCGCTCTCGACGGCACCCTCGCCGTCCGGAGCACCACCGGGATCGGCCGCCTGACCCTCGTCTCGGCCGACGACCACGGCCTCTCAGCCACGCTGACCGGGGGCGCAGGAGCCGCCGAGACCCTCCGCCTCCCCTCGTCCGCCCGCACCGCCGACTCCCACCGCGGCGTCGCCGCCGACCGCTGGCGTTCCGTCTCGCACTCCGCCGGAGAGGGTCTCCCGGCGACCCTCACGGTCGACGACCTCGTGAGCCGTTTCGGCCGCGTCCCCGTGGGAATCAGTCCGACGCAGGAGCCCGGCCCGTTCACCGCCGCCTGGTCCGTCACCACCGCCCGCACCGTGTGGACCGTCGGCGGAGGGCTCCTCGACGCGTCCCGCTCCGACCGGGTCGTCGTGACCCTGTCCGGCGGCGGTCTGACGTCGTCCCGGACCTACTCGCTGCCGGGCACCTCCTGGTCGGCGACGGGCGTCGACCATCGGGCGGCCGCGGCGCTCTCCGCCGATTCGGCCCGGAGCGAGCTGGCGCTCTGGCGCGTCTGGCTGCCGCTCGCGCTCGGCATCGCGGCCGCCACGCAGCTCGCCCTCGCCGCCCTCACCCTGTTCCGCCCGTCCTCCCCACGCACCTCCAGGAGCCTCGACCGTGCCACTGCCTGACCTCGCCCGCCGCCCCCTCGCCCGCTCTCTCGGCCGCCCTCTCGCCCTGGTCGCCGCGGGCACGGTCGTCCTCCTCGCGGCGGCCGGCTGCACCGCCTCGGCTCCTGCGCCCTCCACCACCGCGTCGGCGGCCGTCGGCGTGCAGAAGGTCTCGGTGACCCTGGTGAACGACGGCTCGGATCGCTGCACGGCGTCGACGAACCGCGTCGCCGCCGGGCCGGTCACGTTCACCGTGACCAACCGGTCGTCGACGGCGATCACGGAGTTCGAGCTGCTGCAGGACCAGCGGATCTACGGCGAGAAGGAGAACCTCGTGCCCGGGCTCGCCTCGGCGACCTTCACCGTGACGCTCGGCGGCGGAACGTACCAGCTCTACTGCCCCGGGGCGGTCCGCGAGCTCACGCCGTTCACGGTGACGGGCTCGGCCGCGGGCGCCTCGCACACGAGCACCGCGGGCCTCCTGCGTCAGGGAGCGAAGGGCTACGCCCAGTACGTCACGGGCGAGATCGGCAGCCTCGTCACCGCGTCGACCACCCTGCAGCACGACATCCACGCCGGCGACCTCGCCCGCGCGAAGATCGACTGCGCCGACGCGCGCGGCCCGTACGAGCACATCGAGAGCGACGTGAACGGGTTCGTCAAGAAGGGCTACTCCCCCACCGACAACGCCGGCAACCTCGACTACCTCATCGACATGCGCGCCACGAACCTCGACCCGAAGGTCGGCTGGCACGGCTTCCACGCCATCGAGCGCGACCTGTTCCAGGCGGGCAGGATCACGGCGTCCACCGTCGCCGCAGCGGACGGCCTGGTCGCCGACGTGACCGCCCTCCGCGACCTCGCGTCGTCGCTCTCCTACCGCCCCGAGGACCTCGCCAACGGCGCCTCGGGCCTCCTCGAAGAGGTCCAGCGGTCGAAGGTCACCGGCACGGAGGACGCCTACAGCCACACCGACCTCGTCGACATCGCGTCGAACGTCGAGGGCGCCAGGCAGGCGTTCGCCTACCTCAAGCCGGGGCTCGCGAAGCTCGACCCGGCGGTCACGACCACGATCGGCACGCAGTTCGACCGCACCGTCGCGCTCCTGAACACCTACCGCGACGCCTCCGCCCCCGGCGGCTACCGCACCTACGACGCCGCCACCCGCGCGGCCGACGCGAACGCGATCTCGCAGCAGGTGCAGGCGCTGCAGGATCCGCTGTCCCGGTTGGCCGCGAAGGTCGCCACCGCCTGATCTCGCCGCCAGTTGCGCGAACTGGACAGTTCGGTCGCGGCCCTGTCCGTGCCTGGTCCCGGCTGTTAGCGTCGCACCTAGCACTGAGGTTCTCTCAGGCACGGGGACGCCACCGGAGCCCTCGTCTGCGGTGCGGGCACTGACGCCCCGCCAGAGCACGGGGGTCGAACCATGATCACACTCACCTGGCGGAGGGCGCTCGTCGCCCCGACAGCGCTGGCCCTCGCCCTCGGCGGCGCGCTGCTCGCCTCCGGACCTGCCCACGCCGCCGAGCCGGTGTTCTCGGTGACGTCGCCGTCGAACACGACAACGTACGACAACTCCGCCACCCCCGACACGATCACCTACACCGGCGAGAACCTGCCTGTCGGAGACACGATCGCCGTCCAGTACTACATCGGCTTCAACCCGGGCCCCACGGCCGCCGCAACGGTGACGGCCCCCGTCGTGACGGGGACCGCCTGGTCGGTCTCGGCCACTCTCGCCGAGAGCGGGCCGGGGACAGCGGGGGTCCAGTCGACCGTCACGGCGATGAAGGACGGCGCGGCCGATCCCGCGGTCGCACCGGTCCAGGTGAACTACAACACGACCACGGCCCTCCGCCCGGCTGACTTCGCCGTCACCACGCCCACCGCGAGCGACGTGCAGATCTCGCCGACCGTCACGTTCTCGGGCACGGCCGCCGCGGACTCTCACGTGCAGGTCGCCTATGCAGGCGTGAACGGCGAGGAGGAGGGCGGCTCCGTCGACACGGACGGGACCGGCGTCTACTCCCTCGGCGTCGACTTCTCGAAGCTGCCCGTCGGGGCGACCTCGGCTCAGGTCACGGTGTCGGACATCGGCGCCAATGCCGACCTGTTCCCCGGAACGACGCCCATCACCCGCACAGTGACCTTCGCGACCGCTCCGAACCCGGGCAATCCGACCGCCTCCGTGATCCCGATCGTCACGACGCTCGACCGGGCGACGACCACGGGGCTCCAGCTCAACGCCTCGAATTTCACGCCGAGAGAGACCCTCGCCGTGTCGATGAAGAACGCCGTCACGGGCGCGGCCGTCGTGATCACACAGAGCACCGCGGTGCAGCTGGCCGACGGCGCGGGCGCCCTCACGGAGGAGATCACCCTTCCGAAGGGCACCTCGGGCTACGACTTCGAGGTGACCGTCACGGGCCAGACCAGCCACGCGACCGCCGTCGCGCCCGTCGCGCTGCTCGGCGACCCGACGATCACCGCGCCCACCGAGGGGCAGGCGCTCGTCGGCTCCACCGTGACGTTCTCGGGAACCGGCACCCCCGGTTCGAACATCGTGCTCGTCTACGGCCCGACCGCCGAGATCAAGGCGCAGCTCGAGAAGTCGATGGCGGCCATGACGCGCGAGCAGACCGACTCGCGCACGGCACCGAAGGCCGCCGCGCCGGAGGCGTCGTCTCCCAGCGACCCGGCCGCTCCCGCCGCCCCGATCGTGGTCGGCAGCGACGGCTCCTGGTCCGTGACGTACACGGCCGCTGCCGGTGACTACACGGCGATCGCCGTCGGAACGCTGCTCGACGAGAACGGCGAAATCCTGCTCGACCAGGACGGCGACCCCATCGTCACGACGCCGACCGCTCCCGTCGACTTCACCCTTGCCGCCGCCGCTGTGACCACGTCGTCGACGGGTCAGACACTCGCCTTCACCGGCTCCGACTCGACGCCGATCGGCGTGGCCGGCGGCGCGCTCCTCGTCGTCGGTCTCGGCCTCGTCCTGGCAGCTCGGCGGCGCAGAGTCCGCTCGTGACCGGCTCGACCTGGGCGTTCGACGTGGTCGCCGCCGGGCACTCGTCAGGCGGCGTGACGGGCTTCATCATCTTCGGTGTGGCGGTCGTCCTGGTCGGCATCACGGCGATCGTCCGTCTGCGGAGGGGCGGCCCGGGCCCGAACGTCCAGTGGCTGCCGAAGTCGATGCGCAAGCGCGTGAACGACGAGTACGAGGAGCACGGTTGGCAGAAGCCCTACGACGACGAGGGCAACCGGAACCCCGATCGCGACGCGCTCTGAGGCTCGACGCGCTCTGACGCCCGGCGTATGCCGTCGCCCGCCAGACCCTGAAGCGCGCGGCGGTCAGAGGCCGCCGAGGGCGATCGCGCGACGCAGGTCGGCGGCGTAGTCGCCGGGGCGCTCGAAGGCGGCGAAGTGGCCGCCCCGGTCGTGCTCCACGGGCTCCTGCACGTTCACGAACCGCGACGCGAAAGAGAGCGGCGCCGGCTTGAGGTCGTCGGGGAACGAGCTCAGCACGGTCGGGGTCGCGACGTACGGCGCGGGCGGCGTCCGGTCGCGGTACTTCGCGAACGACGTGCCGATGGCGCCGGTCATCCAGTACGCCGTGATCCAGTCGAGCATCGCGTCGTCGCCGAGCGGCTCTCCGGCCCAGTCGATGAGCTTCTCGCCGATCCACGCCGCCAGTCCCACGGGCGAGTCGCGCAGTGCCGCAGCCACGGTGGCGGGCCTGGATCCCTGGATCGCGATGTAGGCGCCGTCCGCGCGCGCCCACGCCATGGTCGCGTCGACGTACGCCAGCGACTCCTCGTCGAGCACGCTCCGGTCGGCGAAGACGGCGTGCAGCGGCGACACGTTGGTCAGGTGCAGCGCCGCGACGCGGTCCGGATGAGCGACCGCGAGCGCCTCGGCCACGTCTCCGCCGACGTCGCCGGCCGAGACCGCATAGCGCGAATGGCCGAGCGCCTCCATGAGCGAAGCGACGTCGTCGGCCATGCTCGCGCTCGTCGGGCTGCCTCCGGGCGCGGAGGGTGCGGCGAACGGGAACCCGGCGAGCGCGGGCACGACGACGTTCAGGTCGCCCAGCAGCGGCAGCAGGCGCTCGAACCTCAGCACCGAATCGGGCCAGCCGTGCAGGAGGACGACGGCGGGGGCGTCGCGAGAAGGGGCTGTCGCGTGAAGGTATCGGTGATCCTGCGACCCGACGGCCAGCCGCTGCCAGGGCAGGCCCAGGATCCGAGACTCGGCGGCGCGCCAGTCGTAGCCGTCGCGCCACCGCTCGACCAGCCGCACGAGGTCGTCGTGCGACGTGCCGAGAGACGATCCCTCTGCCCCGGGCAGCGGATCGAGCCGAGCGAGCGCGAGTCGGGCGCGGAGGTCGTCGAGGGCGGATTCGGGGACCGGGGCGAAGGGGAAGACCATGTGCACAAGCGTACACATTATGTGTTCGCGTGTACACACCTGCCGCGCCACGGATAGGGTGGCGGCATGGACTCCCCGGCGGGCACCGACTCCCCGCGCACGCGCGACTCCGCGCGCACCCGCTCGGAGATCCTCGCGGCCGCCCGTGACGAGTTCGCCCGCGAGGGCTTCGCCGGCACCACCGTGCGCTCCGTCGCCGCCGCCGCCGGGGTCTCCCCCAACCTCATCACCCGCTACTTCGGCGGCAAAGAGGGCCTGTTCGTGGCGGCGACCGACGTGAGCCTCACCCTCGACCGTCTCTACGACGGCCCGCGCGAGAGTCTCGGGCTCAGGCTGGCGCGCTCGATCGTCGCGCGGTGGACGGGGCAGCCGGGCGACGATCCGCTGCTCCTGCTGCTGCGTGCGTCGGGTGAGCGCCCCGAAGCGGCGCAGGAGCTCGCGGCATTCCTCGACCGCGAATCCCTCGAGCCGCTGCGACGCCAGCTCGCCCACTACGGAATGCCCGCCGAGGAGGCCGAGTCTCGCGCGAAGGCGATCGACATCCTCATGCTCGGCGTCTCGGCGCGGCTGCGCGTGCTGCGCGACGACCTCGGCGAGCCTGCGGCGCTCGAGGCCTGGCTCGCCGAGACGATCCAGCGGCTCGTCGACGCGCCGTAGTCCCGCGCCCGGTCATCAGGCGAGGGTGCCAGTCGTGCGCGATCCGACCACGGAGGTCGCGAGGGCTGCTTCGGCGCTAGCATCCGATCACTGCTATCGCTCTTATTGAGGAGTTCTCGTGCAACGCAGCACGTCCCGCCGCCACTCGCTCGGTCGATCCACCGGTGGGAGGGTCGCGCGGCGCGGAGCCGCAGCGGTCGCAGCCCTCGCACTCGCGGCCGCGGCACTGCTGGGTCCCGGCGTCGCCACGGCGGCGTCGGCGGCGACCACCGCGACCACGCCCGATCAGTGGACCGGGGTCTACGGCAGCGCCGGGAGCACGTCGTCGAATCCGGGCGAGCACGTCCTCACGACGAGCACGTCCTCGAAGATCCGCCTGGCGTACGCCGAGTCCGGCCGGAACGACGGCGCCTACCCACCCGTCGTGCTCGGCGGCGTGGCCTATTCGGTCGGCGGCGGAACGTCGCCTCGCCTCTACGCGACGTCGCCGAAGACCGGCGCCGTGCTGTGGAGCATGGCCTTCCCATACGCGCTCAGCTCGTACGGCTTCGGCATGACCGGCACAGGGTCGACGATCCTCGTCGCCTTCCGCACGGATCCGGCCGGCGGCGTCCTGGCCGTGAACGCGGCCAAGCACACGATCCTCTGGCGGGCTTTCTTCCCGCCGACGACCACCGCGGGCGACGACCGCAGCTACCCCGGCATACCCACGACCGACGGCACGCGCGTCTTCATCCAGGGCTCGAGCAACTCCGTGAACGCCTACTCGCTCTCGACGGGCGCGTTCCTCTGGAGTCATCCGTACACCGACAACGACAACGGCGGCAGGAACTCCGTCGACGGCTCCGCGGCCGGCGGCGGCTACTTCTACACCGGAGGCGGCGAAGGGCTGGTCGCGTACAGCGCGAGCACCGGCAAGAAGGTGTGGACGAGCTACCCGGCGATCTCCTACGGCGTGCCCGTGCTCGCCGGCGGTCGGGTGTTCGTCAACGCGGGCGACGACATCGAGGCTTTCTCGGCGACCGGCTGCGGCACGACCTCGTGCAAGCCGCTGTGGTCGGTGGACGTCGACTCCTGGGACTTCGACTACATCGGCATAGCGGGCGCCGACTCGACGAGCCTCTTCATCAGCTACCGCACCATTCGGGCCGGCGGACCCACGCAGTGCCAGAGCGGCTTCATCGGTCACATCGCCCGGCTGTCGGCGAGCACCGGGAAGACGCAGTGGCAGACCAGCATCGGCGACTACGCGCAGGGCATCGTCCGCGGAGGCAACGTGATCTGGGTGGTGAACGAGTACGTCAACGCGCAGTGCGTCGGCGACCAGTACCGGCTCCTGGGGTACTCGGCCACGGCGACGGGCACAGCACCGCTCGCGACCGTCGCGATCCCGAGCGCCTACGGCGGCTACCCGCAGGCGCTGTCGGTCGGCTCGGGAACCGTCTTCGAGACCCCGAACGACTACACCCTCGTCGGGTACCGCGTCCCCGGCACCTGATTCGGGCTCACGGTTTCTCCGGGAACATGCCCTCCTGGACGACCGTCGCGACACGGACGCCGGCCCGGTCGTAGAGGACGATCCAGCGGCTCGTCGACGCGCCGTAGTCCCGCGCGCGGCGAATCCCGACACAGCCGTCGAGTGCCCGGCCGTGGGCGCTCGTCACCGACCGCGGACGGAGGGCCTCACTCGAGTTTTCCCCAGCGCGCGCGGGCGCCGAGGTAGAGGCCGTAGCAGACCACCCCGGCACCGACCACGAACAGGATCACCCTGCCGAACGGCAGGCCGGCCAACGACTGAAGAGCACCGTCGAGACCCGTCGCCTTCTGCGGGTCGAACGTCCACGCCGCGACGACGAACAGGATGCCGACGACCGCGAGCGCCACGCCTTTCGCGATGAACCCGACGAATCCGAGCACGGTCACGGCGCTGCCGATCGTCCCGCCCGGCAGGTCGAGCTCTTTGCGGAACTTGGCCGTGACTCCCCGCACGACGAAATACACGCCCACGCCGACGATCGCCAGGCCGATCACGATCAGCAGGAGCTCACCACCCGGGGCGGCCAGAATCCTGGCGCTCAGGGTCTTCGACGACTTCGTCGAGTCGGTCGAGCCCCCGCGCGCGAACGTGAAGGCCGTCAGGCCGATCGCGAGGAAGACGACGGCCTTCGACGCGAGGGTCACCCGATGCCAGAACGGGTGGTCGAGCTCCTGGCCGCGCGAGTGAACGATCTGCACGACGTGCCAGCCGGCGAGTGCGACGAGGCCGACCACCAGCACCCACAGCACGACCACGCCCGCGGGCACCGAGGCGATCTGACGCAGCGCTCCCGACTGGTCGGCCTGCCCCGATCCACCGTTGCCGGTCGCGATCCGGATCGCCAGGATGCCGATGAGCACGTGCAGGAGTCCGTTGACCGCGAATCCGCTTCGAGCCGCCGCGCGGAACGGTCGGCTGGTGGTCGCCTCATCGGCCGCGTCACCGGCGCGATCCGCGGCATCGCTCGCGGCGTCGCCGGCGCGATCCGCGGCGTCGGCGATCTCGGCCATGGCGTCCTTTCGTCGGGGTGCGACTGACCCGAACCTACGCTGCCCTCGTCGGCCATGGATCCGTCGAGCCGTTCTGCACGGCCGTTCCCCCGTCCTGCCGCGACGGCGGCCCCACGAAAACGATCCGAACACCTCGTCCTTCCGAAGAGACAGGTGAAGTTCGACAAGGACAGGCCCCGGCGGCTCTGCGCGTCTACCTGAGACGCGAAGCGACAACCCTTGCCCAGGGAACCGCCATGTCATCGCCCCCTCTCCGCACCGTGTCGACAGCCGGCCGTCTCCTGGGCGCGCGCACCATCGCGGAGTCGGACGAGGTGGACGAGATCGTCATGGTCTTCCTCCTCCCGCTCGCACTGCCGGTGTCTCCACCTCGATCCCTGTGGGTCGCGGTCGCAGCGCGAATCGACGCGATCCACCCCTCGCACTCCGACGACAGATAGGTTCAACGGATGAACAGAACATTGCGCGGCGTCACTGCGGCCGCCCTCACCCTCGGGCTCGTCACCGGCGTCGTCGCCTGTTCGGGATCGTCATCGACACCCGCTCCCTCGAACTCGAACTCGACGTCTTCGTCGCCGTCGACGCAGATCACCGGGAGCGGAACCGTGAAGGTCCTCTACGCGGGATCCCTCGTCGATCTCATGGAGAAGCAGGTCGGACCCACCTTCCAGGCGAAGACCGGATTCTCGTATCAGGGCACGGGTGCAGGATCCAGCGCGCTCGCGACCCAGATCAAGGGCAAGACGACGAAGGCCGACGTCTTCATCAGCGCCTCCCCCGACGTGAACGCCACGCTCGAGGGCGCCGCCAACGGCGACTGGGTGAGCTGGTACGCGACGTTCGCGTCGTCCCGTCTCGTGATCGGCTACGACCCGAAGAGCTCGTTCGCTTCCCAGCTGAAGTCGAAGCCGTGGTACGAGGTGATCGGTCAGACGGGCTTCCGCTTCGGCAGCACCGACGCTCAGCTCGACCCCAAGGGGAAGCTCGGCAATAAGGCCCTCGACGACGCGGCGACCAAGCACGACCAGCCGGCGCTGGCCGCCCTCGCGAAGGACTTCACGGCGACCCAGCCGGAGGAATCGCTGGTCGGTCGACTGCAGGCCGGGCAACTCGACGCGGCGTTCTTCTACGCGAGCGAGGCCAAGGCGGCCGGCATCCCGACGGTGCCTCTCACGGGCGAAGACCTGAAGGCCGTCTACACGATCACCGAGCTGTCGCACGCGCCTGACGCGAAGGGCGGCCAGGCGTTCATCCAGTACCTCCTCGGCCCGTCGGGGACGGCGACGCTGAAGAAGAACGGCTTCGACGTGAGCACCCCGGCGACCGTGACGGGCAGCGGCGTCCCGAAGACGCTGTCGAGCGTCCTCGGCAAGTAGGAGCCGTCGTGGCTCGGCGCTCGCCCCTGCCCGCCGGCAGCCCGCGAGCGCTTCGCTGGCTGGCAGCCCTGCTGGCCGTGTACCTGCTGGGCCCGATCGTCGCGTTCGCGGTCCGATTCGCCCTTCCCGGCGACCACGGCTTCTCCGAGCCCGGGCTCTGGAGCGCTTTCGCGACCTCCGTGCTCTCGGCCACAGTCGCGACCGCGATCATCTTCGCGCTCGGTGTGCCGCTGGCCTGGTGGCTGGCCGCCTCGGACAGCAGGATCTCGCGCATCGCGGGTGTCCTGGTGCAGCTCCCGCTGGCCCTGCCGCCCGTGATGTCGGGCATCGTGCTCGTCTACGTGATCGGCCCCTACACGCCGCTGGGCACGCTGTTCGGCGACGGACTCACCGATTCGTTCGCCGGCGTCGTGATCGCGCAGACGTTCGTCGCGGCGCCGTTCCTCGTGATCGGGGCGCGTTCGGCGTTCCGGGGGCTCGACCCCGCGCTGGACGCGGTCGCTGCCAGCCTCGGCCATCGGCCCTGGGCGCGCTTCGTGCGCGTCGCGCTCCCCGCGGCCGGCGACGGCATCCGCGCCGCCCTGGTCCTCACCTGGCTCAGGGCACTCGGCGAATACGGCGCCACGGCGCTGATCGCGTACCACCCGTACACGCTGCCCGTCTTCGTGAACGTCCAGTTCCAGGGGTCCGGCCTGCCGACGACGCAGGCGCCGACCGCACTCGCCCTCGGGGTCGCCGTCGTGGCCATCGCGATCGGGCTGGTGCCCGTGCGGCGTCGGCGGGCTCCTGCGCCCCTGCCCTCGCCACGCGAACCCGACCCGACCGTCGCCTCGACCATCGGGTTCGACATCGCCCTGCGTCGGGGCGCCTTCCGGCTCAGCGCCGCGACCGGTCGACCCGGGCGGCGGATCGCCGTGCTCGGGCCGTCAGGAGCCGGCAAGACCCTCACCCTCCGCGCCATCGCCGGCCTCGTCGACGCCGGATCGAACCACGTCGACGTGGACGGGCACGACGTGTCGCCTCACCCCGCCGAGAGCAGGAGCATCGGATACGTGGCCCAGGGCGGCGCGCTGCTGCCCCGCCGCACCGTCTGGCAGCAGGTCACCTTCGGCGTGGGCGCCGACCCCGCGGCCGCTCACTGGTGGCTGGAGACCTTGGGGGTCGCCGAGCTCGCGACGCGTCTGCCGGACGAGCTGTCGGGCGGTCAGCGACAGCGCGTCGCCCTCGCGCAGGCGCTCAGTCGCGCGCCGAGCGTGATCCTGCTCGACGAGCCGTTCTCCGCGCTGGACGGACCGATCCGGGACGAGCTGAGGGCCGAGTTCCGGAGGCTCCAGCGAGACCGGGGGCTCTCGACGGTCGTCGTCACGCACGACCCGGAAGAGGCCGCCTACCTCGCGGACGACGTCATCGTGCTCGACGAAGGGCGAGTCCTCCAGCAGGGTCGTGTCGCCGACGTCTATCGCGCGCCCGTGTCGCCGCGGGTCGCCGGCCTCGTCGGCATTCGAGGGGTGAATGCCGGGAGCGTCGGAGATGACGGGATCCTCCGTGCAGGCTCGAGCGCGATCGTGCCGTGGCACGACCGGGGCGTTCGAGATCGGGTGCAGTGGGCGGTCCGCCCGGAAGCCGTGCGGCTGGACCCGGACGGGCACATCGCCGGAGTCGTCGTCGACGTGATCGACCTCGGCGGCGCTCGCGTCGTCGAGGTCCGGCTCGACGGCGGGGCCGTCGTCACCACGAAATCGCTCGACGCCGCGAGCGTGTCGCCGGGAGACGCGTGCGCCGTGTCGATCGACTCCGCGGGAATCAGCGTCTGGAAGGCTCCGGACTGACGTCGAGCGGCCCACCGGCCGCCCGCCACGCCGCCATGCCTCCGTCGAGGACCCGGATCCGAGCACCGACGCGCGAGCGGGCCGAGATCGCCCAGGCCTCCGCGCGGGGCCCCCGCTCGCACACGACCACGAGGTCGGAGGCGGACTCCGGCAGCCGGCCGGGCACGGTCGATCCCGGGATGCCGCCCGTCGCCCGCTCGTCGTCCGTGCGCACGTCGACGACGAC
Source organism: Frondihabitans australicus (assembly GCF_003634555.1). Classification (NCBI taxonomy): domain Bacteria; kingdom Bacillati; phylum Actinomycetota; class Actinomycetes; order Micrococcales; family Microbacteriaceae; genus Frondihabitans; species Frondihabitans australicus. Next base: position 448,516 of record NZ_RBKS01000001.1, on the reverse strand, counting down.
GGGCCTCGCCTCGACGGCGGCACTGTCGCTGAGCGCCGCTCGGAGCTCCGGGACCGCGACGCGCGCCGACCTGCTCGGGCGGGTGCTCGACGGACCGCGCCGCAACGCTGTCCGCGACCACTCCCACGTGGACGCGTCGACCGAGACGACGGCACCGAGGAGGGGTTCGCCGATCCCCGCCACGATCGCGACGACCTGCGAGGCCATCACTGCCCCGATCGCGTGGCACAGGGCCGGGAGGACTCCGTCGATCTCGCAGCTGCCCGAATCCGGCGAGTCGACGGGGTGCAGGTCGTGGAAGTCGATGCCCCGGCTGTCCCAGAACGTGCTCGCCTGGCCGTCGAAGCCCAGGACGGCGCCCCACACCCAGGGGATGTCGGCTCCTGCGCACGCGTCCGAGACGGCACGCGTGACGGCGGACGAGTCCGCGGCGTCGATGACGACGTCGTGGCCGGCCACCATCTCGGGCCGGAACGTGCCGACCAGGGCGACGACGGACAGGTCCGGATCGACGGACGCCGCGCGCTCGACGGCGACCTCGGCCTTCGATCGGCCCACGTCGGCCGACGAGAACAGCGTCTGCCGCGAGAGGTTCGACAGCTCGACCCGGTCGGGGTCGACCACCGTCAGACGACCGATGCCCGAGCCCGCGAGGAGCGCGACGACCGGCGACCCGAGTCCCCCCGCTCCCACGACGAGCACGCTCGCCCGAGCCAGCCTCGCCCGGGCGTCCTCGCCGCCCCCGGGGAGCCTCATGGTGCGGCTCGTCAGCACTCGCCGCCGCTCTTCGGCCGACTCCGTCACAGCGAACCGACCCACTCGTCGGAACCGTCGGCGAAGACCTGCCTCTTCCAGATCGGGACCTCCGCCTTGATCCGATCGACCAGGGCCGAGCAGGCCGCGAACGCCTCCTGCCGATGGGATGCCGCGACCGCGACCGCCAGCGCCACATCCCCGATCGACAGAGCGCCCACGCGGTGGAGCGCAGCCAGACGGACCGCCGGGAAGTCCGACGCCACCGATGCCGCCACCGCCCGAAGGCGCTCCGTCGCCTCCGGGTGCGCCTCGTAGTCGAGGGCGGTGACGGCGCGGCCGCCGTCGTGATCCCGCACGACGCCTTCGAACGTCACCATCGCGCCGTCGGCCGATGTCTGCAGGAGCCGCGCCAGCTCGGTCGCCGAGATCATCCGGTCGACCACGTCGACGGACGAGGTCATCGCGACTGCCGTCGGTCGTGACCGGCACCGTGCAGCTGGGCCAGGATGTGGTCGAGCACGCCGTCGAGGACGTCCAGGCCGTCACCGACCCCGCCGCGTGAACCGGGCAGCGTCAGCACGAAGGCTCCGCCCTGGGAGATCCCGGCGACTCCGCGGGTGAGGAGCGAGCGCGGCCCGACGTCCGAGCCGCGTCGCCGGATCTCCTCGACGATGCCTGGGATCTCGAGGTCGAGGAGCGGCCCGACGGCCTCGGGCGTGCGGTCGGTGGGGCTCACGCCCGTCCCCCCGGTCGTGATGACGACCCGGGCGCCCGTCGCGATCGCGGCGACCACGGTCTCGGCGATCGGGCCGGAGTCGGGCACGATCGCGGGTTCGGCGACGTCGAAGCCGCGTGCGCTCAGCCACCGGGCGATGACGGGGCCCGTGGCGTCGAGCGACGGATCGGCCGACGCCTGCGTCGAGACGACGACGACCGCGGCTCGCCCGGTCACGACCGCGACCAGCGGCCGGAGCGACCGCCGTCCTTCTCGAGGACGCGGACGTCCGCGACGACGGCCTCCCGATCGACGGCCTTGATCATGTCGTACACGGTCAGCGCACCGATCGAGGCGCCCGTGAGCGCCTCCATCTCCACTCCGGTCCGTGCCACCGTCGCGACGGTGACCGTCAGAGTGAGGCGGTCACCCGATCCGGCGATGTCCACCTCGACACTCGAGACCGGCAGCGGATGGCACATGGGGATCAGATCGCTCGTCCGCTTCACCCCCATGATGGCCGCGACGCGAGCGGTCGCGATGACCTCGCCCTTGGGCAGCGTCCCGTCGAGGATCCGCTCCAGGACGTCGGGTCGGGTGACGACGATCGCCTGCGCCGTGGCGGTGCGAGACGTCACGTCTTTCGCGGAGACGTCGACCATGCGCGCCGATCCGTCGGAGCGCACGTGGCTCAGGGCATCGCTCATCGGATCCTCCAGACCGTCAGCGTATCCCCCGGCTCGACCCGGTCCACGCCCACCGGGACATGGACGAGGTGCGTCGCCTCGGCGTAGTGCGCGATGAGATGCGAGCTGGCACCGCCCACGAAGCGCACCACGCCGTCGGAGACCACGCCGCGCCGGATCTGGTGCTTGCCGACCGGCGAGTCGGCCGCGTCGGCCGCTTCGACCAGGGAGCCTGGCCTCGCCGGATCCAGCCCGCACGCCGCCGCGAAAATCGGCCGCAGGAACACCTCGAACGAGATGAGCGCGGAGACGGGGTTGCCGGGGAAGGCCACGACCGGCACCGTCGCCGTGTCGAGGTCGACCGGGCCGTACGCCTGGGGCCCGCCGGGCTGCATCGCGACGGTGGTCACCGTGAGGCCCCGGAGCTCGAGCGCTTCGCGCACCACCTCGAACGCGCCCATGCTGATGCCGCCCGTCGTGACGACGAGGTCGGTCGCCGTCTCCAGCTCGCGACGGAGGGCGTCGACGAGTGCGACGGGGTCGTCGGCGACCATGACCGCGCGCGCGTCCACGCCCACCTGGGTGAACGCGGCCCGCAGGGACACCCCGTTCGCGTCGCCGATGAGCGCGACGTCGGCTCCGGCACCGGGGTCGCCGCCGGAGAGCTCCGAGCCGGTCGACACGATCAGCACCCTCGGCCGCCGGCGCACCTGGACGGTGCGCACCGACGCCGCGGCCAGAGCGCCGAGAAGGCCCGGCGTGACGGCGTCCCCCGCGTGCGCGAGAGGCTCGCCCGCACGCAGGTCGGAGCCGACGCGCCGCACGAACGTCCCCTCCCGCACCTCCGGCGCGACGATCTCGTCGAGCGTCAGTGCCTCCGGGAAGCGGCCGGGACCGACGCTCTCCACCGGCACGACGGCGTCGGCCCCGATCGGCATCCGCGCGCCGGTCATGATGGGAGCCGTCGTGCCCTCGGCGAGCTCCTGCGGCACGACGCCGGCCGCGATGGCGGAGACGACGCGGAGCACGGCCCCGTGGTCGGTGTGCCGGAGGGCGAAGCCGTCCATCTGCGAGTTGTCGAACCGCGGCAGATCGACCGGCGAGACCACGTCTCGGCCCAGGATCCGGAAGCCCTGGCCCGCGGAGCCGTCCGCGACGATCTCGTCGAGCGAGACGGACTCGACCTCGTCGGCGGCTCGGGCGAGAACCGGCGACAGAAGCTCGGCGATGTCGTCGCGGTGCTGTTCGATCGTGCGCATGGAGCCTCCGATGGCGGTCCGGGGCACGACTATGAGAATCCCGTAATGACCCCGTCAGTACAGTAGCCACGGTACGACATCGAGGTCCGGTTCCTGCCGGAGACGAGGGGCACCGTGGATCACCAGAGCGCTGTATCCGGCAAGATCGCCATCGGCGTCATCGGAGGGTCCGGGCTCTACTCGCTGTTCGACGGCGACGCCGTGGAAGTCGATCCGGAGACCCCGTTCGGCGCCACGTCGAGCCCGATCACCATAGGAACGATGGCCGGGCGCCCCGTCGCCTTCCTCACGCGCCACGGCCGAGAGCACTCGCTGGCACCGCACCGGATCAACCATCGGGCCAACGTCTGGGCGCTCGGCTCGCTCGGCGTCACCGCCATCCTCTCGTCCAGCGCCGTCGGGGGCCTCCATCCCGACTACGGTCCGGGCACATTCGTGGTGACCGACCAGCTCATCGACCGCACGTGGGGCCGGGCCGACACCTTCTTCGACGGCGGCGAGATCCAGCACCTGGGGTTCGCCGATCCGTTCGACCCACGGCTGCGACAGGCGGCGATCGCCGCCCTGGCGGACCTGGGCGTGCCGGCGCGACCGACGGGCACGTGCGTCGTGATCCAGGGGCCTCGCTTCTCGACCCGGGCGGAGTCCCGCTGGTACCGGTCCGCGGGCGGCCACACGGTGAACATGACGATGACCCCGGAGGTGCCCCTCGCGGCGGAGCTCGGCATCGGCACCGTCAACGTCTCGTACGTGACCGACGCCGACGCCGGTCTCGAGAACGACGACGAGGCCGTGTCGCAGGAGATCGTGATGGAACGGCTGGCGGCGGCGAACCGGACCATCGTGGCCGTGATCGAATCGACGATCGCCCGTGTCCCCGACGACTTCGTCGGCCGTGAGCTCGTGCCGCGCGAGGCCTCGGCTCGCGTCCTGGCGATGCCGGTCGGAGCCCGATGAGCCGGCTCCTCGTCACGGGCGGGGCCGGGTTCATCGGCTCAGCGATCGTTCGCGCGGCCCTCGGCGCGGGTCACGAAGTACGCGTGCTCGACTCGTTCCGGCCCGACGTCCACCAGCGCTCGGCCGCCGATCATCTGCCCGACGGCGTGCGGATACTGCACGGAGACGTCCGCGACGCCGCTGCACTCGAGGAGGCACTCGACTCCATCGACGTCGTCTGCCACCAGGCGGCGAAGGTCGGCCTCGGCGTCGACTTCCAGGACTCACCCGACTACGTGTCGACGAACGACCTCGGCACCGCCACCCTCCTCGCGGCGATGGAGCGGCTCGACGTGGGTCGGCTCGTCGTCGCGTCGTCGATGGTGGTCTACGGCGAGGGGGCCTACCGGACGGCCTCCGGGGCTCCTGCCGCAGCACCCCCGCGCCGCCGCCAGGACCTCGAAGCGGGCCTGTTCGAACCGCTCGACGACGACGGCACGCCGCTCGTGCCCGACTTCGTCTCCGAAGACGCGCGCCTCGACCCGCGCAACGTCTACGCGCAGACCAAGGTCGCGCAGGAGCACCTCTCAGCGGCCTGGGCGCGTTCCACCGGCGGCCGCGCCATCGCCCTTCGGTATCACAACGTCTACGGCCCCGGGATGCCCGCGAACACGCCCTACGCCGGAGTCGCCTCCATCTTCCGTTCCGCCCTCGCGCGGGGCGAGGCTCCACGTGTCTTCGAAGACGGCGGCCAACGCCGCGACTTCGTCCACGTGACCGACGTCGCCGAGGCGAACCTGGCGTCGATCGCTGCGACCGAGACCGCGCGCGACGACTCGTTCCGGGCCTACAACGTCGGCTCGGGGCACGTCCACACCATCGGCGAGATGGCGTCGGCGCTCGCGGGCCCCGACGGGCCGACTCCGGTGGTGACGGGCGAGTTCCGCCTCGGCGACGTCCGTCACGTGACGGCGTCGAGTCGCAGGATCGCGGACGAGCTCGGCTGGTCGGCCCGTGTGGGGTTCCTCGAGGGGATGCACGAGATGCGCACCGCTCCCCTCCGTCCGGCCGTCCTGTGAGGCCGTGCGTCCGATTCCGCTGTGCGCTCCCCCAGTTCGGCCGGAATCCCGTCCCTGAACGCCTCCGCAACGAATGATCTGTATGAACGTCGACGTCGTGCTCCCGTGTCTCAACGAGGCCCGAGCACTCCCCTCGGTCCTGTCCCGACTCCCGGAGGGGTACCGCGCGATCGTGGTCGACAACGGCTCGACCGACGGCTCGGCGGACATCGCGCGCTCCCTGGGCGCCACGGTGGTCTCCGAGCCGATCCGCGGGTTCGGGTCGGCGTGCGCAGCCGGTGTGGCCGCGTCCACGGCCGAGTTCATCGCCTTCTGCGACGCGGACGACTCGATGGACCCGCGTGACCTCGTGCCGCTGGTCGAGCGGGTCGCCCGGGGCGAGGTCGACCTGGCGTTGGGGCGACGACGTCCCGTGTCCGCCGGCGCCTGGTCGCTGCACGCCCGCCTGGCCAATCGCGCCCTCGCCTTCCTCCTCCGTCGTGCGACCGGGTACCGGCTGACGGATCTCGGTCCGCTTCGCGTGATGCGACGGGCGGACCTCCTCGGGCTCGAACTCGAGGACAGGCGCAGCGGCTACCCGCTCGAGATGGTCCTCGCTTCTCGGCGCGCCGGACTGCGGGTCGACGAGTCCGACATCGACTACGCCCCGCGGGTCGGCGCGAGCAAGGTGACCGGCACCATCCGCGGCACCGTGACGGCGATCGCCGACATGAGCCGGCTGCTCCGCGCCTACGACGTGGAGTCCGACCTCCTGGGCGCCGCCACCGGAGCGACGTCCGCCCGTCTCACCGAGGGGGTCCGGCGGTGACGGCGGTCGTCATCGTCGCCAAGGAGTGTCTGCCCGGCCGCGTGAAGACCAGACTGGCCCGGACCATCGGCGACCAGGCAGCCGCTCGCGTCGCCGCCGCGAGTCTTCATGACACCATGCGGCTGGTCCGCCGGCTCCCGGCCTCGCGACGCGTCCTGCTCTACGACGGCGACGTGCTCCCTCCGGACTCCGACGACTTCGACGTGCTGCCGCAGGTGACGGGCGGACTCGACGAGCGCCTCGCCGCCATGTTCGACACGATGGACGAGCCGACCCTCCTCGTGGGCATGGACACACCGCAGCTCTCGACCGAGCTCCTGGCCCCGGTGTTCGCCGCCCGAGACGACGTCGACGCCTGGTTCGGTCCTGCCGAGGACGGCGGGTTCTGGGGCCTCTGGCTCCGCCGGCCGGACGGCGCGATGCTCCGAGGGGTCCCGATGTCGCATCCGCGCACCGGCGAGGTCCAGCTGGAGCGCCTGCGGTCGAACGGGCTCCGTGTCTCGATCCTGGGCACGCTCCGCGACGTCGACGAGATCGACGACGCCACGGAGGTGGGCCGCCTCGCGCCCGATACCCGGTTCGCCTACGTCCTCGACGCCGAACTCGAGCGCCTCGAGCTGCTCACCCCGGCCGGGAGGCTCTGATGTCCACGACCGGGAGGCGCGGCGACGACATCGAGCCGACGTTCGGCGGCGGTGGCGACGAACCGTACGCCAGCGCGCTCCGGAGCGACGGCATGCTGATCCTCCGTGCCGACGATCGACCCGACGACGTCGAGGAGTTCGACGTCGGGCGCTGGAGCGCGGCCGCCGACGAGGTCGACCTCGCGCTGTTCTCCGATGTCGACGGGCCCGTGATCGACCTCGGCTGCGGCCCCGGCCGCATGCTCGTGGCCGCCCGATCGCTCGGGCTTCCCGCCCTCGGCGTCGATCTCTCCGCCGAGGCCGTGCGTGTCGCTCGGCAATCCGGCATGGACGTCCTGCTCGGCTCCGTGTTCGACGCCGTGCCCGACGAGGGCCACTGGGACACCGCGTTCCTCATCGACGGCAACATCGGCATCGGCGGCGACCCCGCCCGCCTGCTCGCGCGATCGCGCGAGATCGTCCGAGAGGGCGGATCGGTCATCGTCGAGACGAACCCCGATCACGGTGCCGACCGCCGATTCTTCGCGACGGTCACCGACCACGACGGCCGCAGCAGCGCGAGGTTCCCCTGGGCCGCCACCGGGCAGGGTCCGCTCGCCGACTACGCGACCGCGGCAGGCTTCCGAGTCCACTCGGCCTGGGCCACGGGCACGAGGTCGTTCACGCGCCTCGTGTCGCGCTAGCGGGGCGACGACCCCTGAACGTCAGTCGGTCACGGCGTCCGCCGCGACCCTGTGCGTGCGCCGACGTGAGCCGACGACGAGCGCCGCGACGACGATGACGACGAGCACGGCCTCGACGACGGCGAGGCGTGCCACGTAGTCGAACGGCACGACAGTTGGATTGCGCTGCACGTGGTGCTTGGCGTCGATCTCCGGAAGGACCGTCGACAGGAGCACGGCCGCGACGACGATGGCGATCTGCGCCACGACGAGCGCGACCGCGTGGACGCTGCGCCCCGCCCGGCGCAGGAGCACGCCGACGACGACCACGAAGGGCGACAGGATCGCGTCGTGGAGGATCACCGCGGCGATCAGCCACGTGACCAGCCCCCAGATCCGGTTCGGCTTCAGCGTGGTCACCATCGTGTAGGCGCCCAGGGCGATGACGAGGACGCCGACGAGAACCAGCACGACGCGAGCGATTCGGACCCTGCGGTCGATGGCGACGGAGGTCACGCGATCACCTCGATGCTGGAGATCCACTTGGTCTGGAGGACGCCGGGTCGCCCGGGAGCGATGACACGAGCCGGGAAACCGTGCTCGATGTCGAGGTCGGCGCCGTTCAGCTCGAGGGCGACCAGGGTGGTGGGGTCCTGCGTGTACTCGGGCCCCATCTCCATGATCCGGTAGCCGCCGTGCTTCTCGAGGCTCGTCACCTTGAGCTTCGAGTCCGGGGGCGCGCCGACGAGAGCGACGAGGTCTCGCATCCGGATCCCCCGCCAGGTGGCCATCTGGCTCCAGCCCTCGACGCACGAGATGGGGAGGTCGACCTGGACGAGACCCATCGCGCGCAGGTCGGCGCGCGAGAAGCTCTTGCGGATGCCCTTCCCCGCGAGGGTCAGGCCCCAGTCGGGGTCGACGGCTGTCTCGAGCACTCCCGCCGCCTTCGCCGAGCGGTTCACGGGCAGCGAGTTCGGGCCGAGGCCCCGCAGCCTCGGGGCGAAGACGTTGAACGGCCGGAGCAGGCCGAACGACTGCCCGCCGGTGAGCACGATGACGCCCGCGACGGCCGTTCCGACGGAGGCGAAGAAGCCTCGCCGTGCCAGCCGCTCCCGGGCGGCCGGGTCACGGGGCGCAGGAGCGACGGACGCCGCCTGCTTCTCCGGCGACGGTCCGGGAACCCCTGCCCCTGCCCGCGTGTCCGCACCGTCGATCCAGCGCTCGATGCGGCCGACGAAGCGTCGACCGGGCAAGTGCTGCGGAAGGGGTGCGACGGCCTCGCCATCGGGCAGGAGCTCACTGCCCACGGTGGCGTCCGGGACGAAGCGCCCCTCGGAGTCGTAGGAGTCACGCGCGCGCCAGTACCGCACGATGATCCGCAGTTTGACGCCGATGTGGATGGCGAGTGAGCCGATAAGCACGAACGACAGCGCGTAGTGGGTCTGCCGGAAGGGGAACGGCCACGGATACCACTGATACGTGTTCACCAGGCCGGTGAAGACCTGCACGAGCGCTCCCGACACGAACACGGCGATGGACGCCCGCTCGAGAAGGTGGAGCACCCCGGTGACCGGCGGGTACTTGAGCAGCGACGGCATGACCGTGTTGAGCTTCGCGAACAGGAGCGGGATGATCGCGATGCCGGCGGTGATGTGCAGCCCCTGCGTGAACTGGTAGAGCTGTGCGGGATGCGTCGGGAACCGCATCCAGGGCAGCGGATCCTGCAGGAAGTGGCTGTAGAGGCCCGTCGCGAAGCAGATCACGAACGCGAGTCCGAGCAGTCGGCCGAAGACCACGGCGGAGCGCGCGTTCCGGTTCGACGACCGCAGCGAGTGTCGTGCCTCGCCGAGGACGCCGCCGAGCCCCGCGTCGACCCGGCGCCTCATCGTGCCGAGTGTGGAGCCGGGGTGGGATAGCCTCGACGCACCATGGCCGACCGTAGAAGCAGGATCCCGGTCGCCGTGACCTCGCTGCTCGTGGTCGCCCTCGGAGCCGTCGTCTGGTGGGGTGTCACCCATCTCGGCTTCCTCTCCGTCGTTCGTCGTGATGTGTTCGTTGCGTGGACGCTGATCGCTTGGGCGATCTTCGCGGTGGCGGCGTTCACCCTCCGATTCGTGTCACGCCGATCGGCGGAGGTGCTGATCGTGGCAGGAGCCCTCGTGGTCGGTCTGGCCGCGATCTGCGGCCCCCCGAACACGAGCACCGACTCCGCACGATACGCGTGGGACGGCATCGTCCAGTTGCACGGACTTTCACCTTATGCACATGTGCCCGCCTCGCACGTCCTGACGCACCTCCGACCGGAGTGGCTCTTCCCGACTCCGTCGGACGCGGGCGGAGCCGCGCACTGCGTCGGCCAGCGGATCATGACCACCCATGAGACGACGACTCACGCGCTCCTGTGCACCGCCATCAACCGACCGCACGACAACACGATCTATCCGCCGATGGCCGAGCTGTGGTTCGCGCTGGTCCGTTCGGTCGTCCCGGTGACCGCGACCTACTGGCCGATGCAGGTCGCCGGGCTGCTTGTCTCGCTCGGCGTCACCCTCGGTCTGCTCGTCGTGCTCCGCCGGTCGGGCCGTCCTGCCGCGTGGGCGGTCCTCTGGGCCTGGTGCCCCCTCGTCGCCGCCGAAGCCGTGACGAACTCGCACGTCGACGTGCTCGGCGCCGCCCTCGCCACGACCGGGGCCCTGCTCCTGACGCTGCGCAGGCCGATCCTCGGCGGGATCGCCCTCGGCGCGGCCACCGCGGTCAAGCTCATCCCCGCCGTCGTGTACGGTCCGCTCCTGGGCCGTCGCCGCACCTGGGCGGGCGTCGCAGCGGGCGTCGTCACATTCGGGCTGCTGTACGTGCCCTACATCGTCACGACGGGAGCCAAGGTCGTCGGCTACCTCCCCGGGTATCTGAAGGAGGAGGGCTACGACGACGGCACCCGGTACGCGCTGGTGTCCCTCCTCTTCCACGGCCATGCAGCGACGATCGCGGTCGGTGTCCTGGGCCTGGTGGCACTGGCGATCACGGTGCGGCTCACGGACTCCACGAGGCCGTGGAGCGGCGAGGTGTTCCTCATCGGCACCGTCTTCCTCGTCCTCACACCTCGGTACCCCTGGTACGTGCTGCTCCTGATCCCGTTCGTCGTGCTGTCCGAGCGCTGGGAGTGGCTCGGCATCGGGCTCGCGATGACGATCCGGCAGCTGCACGCGTCGGTCCACCTCTACCGGGAGACCCTCGGCGTGGCGATCGTGCTCATCATCGTCGTCACGGTCATCCGGACGCCGCGGGACGAGTGGCGGAGGCTCGGACGACTGCTCGTCGGTCAGCGCCTCGCCGATGCCGCGTTCGGCCCCGCACGACGTGCAGGCGGCTGACGTAGGGTCGACCCGTGATCACCCTTCCGGCCATGGGCCTCGACGATCGTCATGGACGAACCGCGGTCGATCTGCGGGTCTCGCTGACGGAACGCTGCAACCTCCGCTGCACCTACTGCATGCCCGCGGCGGGCCTGCCGGTCACACCCGACGAGTCGATCATGAGCGCCGATGAGATCGTGCGCCTCGTGGAACTCGCCGTGCGGTCGCTCGGCGTCCGCAAGGTGAGGTTCACCGGGGGCGAGCCCCTGCTCCGCCGCGACCTCGTCGACGTCGTGGCCCGCTGCTCGGGCCTCACCGAGATCTCTTTGACGACGAACGCTATCGGCCTCGCGACGCGCGCCGAAGCCCTTCGCGCGGCCGGGCTGGAGAGGGTCAACGTCTCCCTCGACACGGTCGATCCCGAGGCCTTCGCCCTCGTCACCCGCCGGCCGTTCCTCAGTCGCGTGATCGAGGGCATCCGGGCGGCGCAGGACGCCGGCCTGGGCGTGAAGGTGAACGCCGTGCTCCTCCGCGGCGTCAACGATGCCCTGGCGGTCGACCTCCTCCGCTGGTGCCTCGAGCGCGACATCGAGCTGCGCTTCATCGAGCAGATGCCGCTCGATCCCGATCACGTCTGGAAGCGCGAGGAGATGATCACGGCGTCCGAGATCAGGGCGCTGCTCGGCACCGCGTTCGTCCTCGAGACCGCTCGCGGGCCCCGGGACGGCGCTCCGGCCGAGCGATACGTCGTCCGGGCGCACTCGGGCGAGATCCTGGGATCGATCGGGATCATCGCGAGCATCACCGAGTCGTTCTGCGGCGACTGCACGCGCACGCGGCTCACCGCGGACGGCCACGTGCGCACCTGCCTCTTCTCCGACGACGAGACGGATCTCCTCACGGCCCTGAGGGCCGGCGCGACCGACGGCGAGCTCGCGCGTCTCTGGCGCGACGCGATGCTGAAGAAGCCGCGGGACCACGGCTCCGACGACGTCGACATCCTTCCGACGCTTCGCGGCATGAGCGCGATCGGCGGCTGACGTGACGACGATGCGATTCTTCGCCGCAGCGCGTGCGGCGGTCGGCCGCTCCGAGGCCGAGGTCGACGCGAGCACGCTGGGCGATGCGCTCAGCGAGGTCACCGCGGGCCTGGCCGGCTCGAAGCTCGACCGCTGGGAGGACCTCAGGAGCCGGTGCTCCTACCTCGTCGACGGCGTCACGACCCGCGACCTCGCGACCTCGCTCGAAGGCGTCGCCGCCGTCGACGTCATGCCGCCCTTCGCCGGCGGCTGACCGGCTCCTGAGCACGCGAAAGGCCCCCGCACCGTGCAGTGCGGGGGCCTTCGGGCAGAACGTCTCGTCGGAGACGGACGACTACTTGATCTGAGCCGTGATGGTGGCGACGCCCACGAGGAGCTGGCTCTTCACGGCCGTGGTCTTGAACGTGGAGTCCAGGAGCTTGGCGGCGTCGGCCGAGACGTGGACCGTCGTGCCGGTCAGGATGGCGTCATCGCCCTGCAGCTGCAGCGGCTTGAGGGTGCCGCCGTACAGGTTGAAGAGGTCGGCCTGCGTGACCGCGACCTTGCCGTTGACGGAGACGTCGCCGTACAGGATCGAGTTGCCGGGGTTGATGGTGAAGTTCGACAGCGTGACCGTCGTCGAGCCGGCCGTCAGATTGAGGCCCGAGCCGTCGTGCTCGATGATGCCCTGCACGTAGGGGCGGTAGTGCGACTTCGGCGACCAGTAGACGACCGAGCCGCCGGTGATCGGGAAGGTGATGTCGCTGCCGTTGAGCTTGGCGGAGCCGTAGGTGCTCGGGGTGAGGCCGAGGCTCTTGAGGGCCGCGAGGAAGTTGCTGTCGAGGGCGACGCCGGTCATGCCGCCCTTGAGGGCGGGGACGGCTGCTGCGGGGGCCGGGATCTTCGACGATGCGGCGGTGAGGTGGGCGGAGGAGGCGTTGGCCTGGCTGACCCCGACACCGGCGGCGCCGGCGACGAGGAGACCGGCTGCGACGAAGCTGATGCCGGCTTTAGAAATCTTACGCATTTGCTTATCCCTTGGTGGATGCGAGTTGGGCATTCGGTGAATGTCCGATAGGCGTTTGCCCGATGTCAGGTCTTCGCTACCGCTCGCCCCGGGGTTTGGATTTTCTCGCGCCGTTACCACTTCGTGACCCATGAGCACTTCTCGACAGGTGTCGCAGCCCGCTCGGCGCACCCGCAGAATCGACTCAGCCGAGCAGCTCCACACCGAACCCGGTGACGACGGCGCGGACCTCGTCGAGGTAGCGGAGCGCTTGCTCGGTCAGCGGGATCGCGGAGTGCCCGATCCAGCCGATCTCGATGCGCTCGTCGACGTCCAGCGGGATCGCGACGATCTCGGGGTCGAGGTCGTCGCTGATGATGCCGGTCGAGATCGTGTAGCCGTCGAGGCCGATCATGAGGTTGAAGATCGTCGCGCGGTCGGAGACGCGGATCTCGCGCCGACTCGACAGCGTCGAGAGGATCTCCTCTGCGAAGTAGAACGAGTTGTTGTCACCCTGGTCGAAGGTGAGGCGCGGCAGGTCGGCGAGGTCGGCGAGTGTCGCGCGCTCCTGCGCCGCCAGGGGGTTCTTCCGGGAGATGAAGATGTGCGGGTCGGCGACGAACAGGGGGTGGAAGACGAGGCCGGAGTCGCGGAGCAGCTTGTCGATGACCCGGCCGTTGAAGTCGTTCCGGTAGAGGATGCCCACCTCGCTGCGGAGGGTGCGGACATCCTCGATGATCTCCCACGTCCGCGTCTCGCGGAGGGAGAACTCGTACTCGGCCGCACCGCTGGCCCTCACCATGCGGACGAACGCGTCGACGGCGAACGAGTAGTGCTGCGCCGACACGCCGAGGAGGCGGCGTGACGGCGGCCTGCCGAGGTAGCGCTGCTCGAGCAGGGCGGCCTGCTCGACGACCTGCCGGGCGTAGCCGAGGAACTCGACACCGTCGGTCGTCAGCGTGACGCCGCGGGCCGAGCGGACCAAGAGGGAGCGGCCGACGCGCGTCTCGAGGTCTTTCATCGCGGCGGACATCGTGGGCTGCGCCACGTAGAGCAGGTCGGCGGCCGCGCTGATCGAGCCCTCCGCCGCGACCTCGATGAAGTACTGGAGCTGCTGGAGGGTGATTCCGCTCGCCTGCCGTGCCATAGGCAAAGACTATAGGAGAACATAGTCGGTTCGAATTACCCGATGACCCCGCCGCTCCTGCACCATGGATTCACCGACACACCAGGGCCATCCCGGCCGCTGCTCGACCGGATTGGCCGCACATGGCGAACGAATTCACGTTCAGGATCTCCACCACCCGCTTCGACGACGGCTACACGCCCTCCGAGAGCTCACGGGCGACGACGAACTTCGCGAACCTCGCCCGAGGCGAGCGCCGCCAGGAGAACCTCCGCAACGCGCTGACCATGATCGACCGTCGTTTCAACGACCTCGCCCACTGGGACAACCCCGACGGCGACCGCTACCGGGTCGAGCTCGACATCGTCTCCGTCACCCTCCAGTTCGAGGCCGAGGGCGCCGACCAGGAGTTCCCGCTGCTCGAGGTGCTCGACGTCGGCATCGTCGACCACCTCACCGGCCGGCGCCACCAGGGCATCGTCGGCAACAACTTCTCGTCGTACGTGCGCGACTTCGACTTCAGCGTGCTCCTGCCGTCCCTCGCCGAGGGCGCGGGCGCCCCGGCCGTGCCCGACGACTTCGGCGACCTCCACGGCAAGCTGTTCCAGCACTTCCTCGCCTCGGACGCCTACCGCGATCGCTACCCGATGACCCCCGTCATCTGCATCAGCGTGTCGACGAGCCGCACCTACCACCGCACCGCGAACGCCCACCCGATCCTCGGCGTCGAGTACGAGCAGGGCGATCCGTCGCTCACCGACTCCTACTTCGGCCGCATGGGCCTGCAGGTCCGCTACTTCATGCCGCCCGGCGCGGTGGCGCCGCTCGCCTTCTACTTCTCGGGCGACCTCCTGGGCGACTACACGAATCTGCAGCTCATCGGCACGATCGCGACGATGGAGACGTTCCAGAAGATCTACCGGCCCGAGATCTACAACGCCAACTCGGCCGCCGCGAACGTCTACCGCCCGAGTCTCACCTCGCAGGACTTCTCGCGGACCCAGGTCGCCTACGACCGCGAGGAGCGCAACCGCCTCGCGCTCACGCAGGGCCGGTTCACCGAGGAGCACTTCGTGAACCCGCACCGCGAGGTGCTGGCCACCTGGGCCGCCGACTACGCCGTTCCCACCCGATGACCGCAGGAGACCACCCGAGCATGAGCGCCCTTCTTCCCACCTCGATCGTCGGCAGCCTGCCGAAGCCGACCTGGCTCGCCGAGCCGGAGACCCTGTGGGCCCCGTGGAAGCTCGAGGGCGACGCCCTGGTCGAGGGCAAGCAGGACGCCCTTCGCATCGCCGTCCACGAGCAGCGCACCCGCGGCATCGACATCGTCAGCGACGGCGAGCAGACCCGACAGCACTTCGTGACGACGTTCATCGAGCACCTGAGCGGCGTCGACTTCGAGCAGCGCGAGACCGTCAGGATCCGAGACCGCTACGACGCAAGCGTGCCGACCGTCGTCGGCGCCGTCGGTCGCGAGAAGGCCGTCTTCGTCGACGATGCGAGGTTCCTCCGGCAGCAGACCGACCAGCCGATCAAGTGGGCCCTGCCCGGCCCGATGACCATGATCGACACGCTCTACGACCGGCACTACAAGAGCCGCGAGAAGCTGGCGTGGGAGTTCGCCACCATCCTGAACCAGGAGGCGAGGGACCTCGAGGCGGCGGGCGTCGACATCATCCAGTTCGACGAGCCGGCGTTCAACGTCTTCCACGACGAGGTGCAGGACTGGGGCGTGGCCGCGCTCGAGCGGGCCGCAGAGGGCCTGCGCGCCGAGACCGTCGTGCACATCTGCTACGGCTACGGCATCAAGGCGAACACCGATTGGAAGGCGACTCTCGGGGCGGAGTGGCGTCAGTACGAGACGTCTTTTCCGATGCTCCAGCGCTCGATCATCGACACCGTGTCGCTCGAGAGCCACCACTCGCACGTGCCGATGGACCTCATCGAGCTGATCCGCGGCAAGAAGGTCATGCTCGGCGCGATCGACGTCGCGAACGACGAGGTCGAGACGCCGGAGGAGGTCGCCGACACGCTTCGTCGCGCCCTCCGGTTCGTCGACGCCGACAAGCTGATCCCGAGCACGAACTGCGGCATGGCGCCCTTCAACCGCGACCTCTCGCTGGCGAAGCTCAGCGCCCTGAGCGCCGGTGCCGAGATCGTGCGCGAGGAGCTCGTGGTCGCGGCGGTCTAGCAGGGCCGGCTCGCGAGCACGAGACGCCGACGGCACGGTCGAGACGAATCCGGAAGCCCGGGCCGACCGGCGGCGGACGAGACGTGTGAGGAACCGTCCAAATTCCACCCCGCGTCGAAAAAAGGCCTGATGATGGCTCGATATCACGATCGAGGACTGACAGGATTGTCGGGCCTCAGGAGGAGGGATCAGGATCCTGAGAGGCAAGGGCGGAGGACTCACCACCCTCCGCCCTTCGTCACGTCTCAGCCCGCCAGCGTCGCGCGCGGAGACTCGCCGTAGACCTCGGCGTAGCGGGCGGCGAAGCGCCCGGCGTTGCTGAAGCCCCAGGAGCCGGCGATCGTCGTGACCGTCTCACCGCGCGTCGGATCCGCCGCGATCAGGTCGGCACGGGCTCCCGCCAGGCGGCCGTCGCGCACGTACTGCATCGGCGTCTGTCCGCGTTCGCGCTGGAACGCCAGCGTGAGCCCGCGCGACGACAGCCGAGCGGCCGACGCGAGGTCTTCGACGGTCAGAGGAGACCGGAGCCTCTCGTCGGCGTAGAGCATGGCTCGTCGCACGGCCGCGCTGCCGTCGGCGGTCCGCTCGGGCACCTCGAACAGACCGAAGGTCACGATCGCGCTGACGACGAGCTGCCTCGTCGACTCCGCCACCAGGAGATCGCTGTCGTAGACGGCAGGATCGCCGAGAGTGCTGGCACGGTAGGTGTCGGCGGCCCGGTGCCACAGCCAGTTCTTCGCGGGGTCCCCCGGCGCGAAAACGCCCTCGGTGAGCGTGAAGTCGTCGAGGTCGAACACGTCGCGGGCGATGTCGGCGAACGTCCGCGCCGAGAAGGCGCAGGTGGCCGCGTCGGCGTGATCGATCTCGAAGCTCATCTGCTGCCCGGGCGGCATCAGGAAGGACGCCCCGGCTCCGAGCTCGCGTTCGACGCCCCACGGGTCGTAGCGGTACGTGCCCGAGAGCAGCTGGACGAACATGAGCTCGTCGGTCGGCGCGAGGTCGAGCTTCAGGTGCGCCCCGAGGTGCAGCTGGGCGGAGGCGACGTCGTCGCCGACGAGGACGCTCTGGCGGTACGAGAGCTCGCCCGCCGAAATGGCCACCCGGTAGCCGAAGCCCTCCCGGATCGCCTCTGCCGCCTCGTCCGCCTGATTCGTCTGGACGGCGAACGACACCGGTGCGCCCATCGACCCTGTCTATACCCCTGGGGTGGGGTCGGCCTCAGCGCGCCTACTCCATCTGCAGTACGCGGAAGCGCCACCCGTGCGACAGACTCGTGGCATGAGCACCGCCCACGCCGACGAGGCCCTGCCTGAACGGCCGTTCTGGGCACCCGCGGCGAACCGCCAGCAAGACGTCGCGATCGGCGTGAGCCTCCTCGCCCTGGCGATCGACGTGTTCCGGGTCTTCCAGCTGGGCGCCGAGCCGATCGTGTTCGTCGGCATCGCGCTGAGCGTGGCCGGCGCGGTGGCGTCGCGTCGCTTCGCCTGGGTCGGCCTGCTGATGGCACTCGCCGGAGTCGCGGTCGCTCTCCTCGGCTCCTGGGATCCGATCGTCGAGTACAGCGTCGTCGCTTTCACCCTCTTCGGCATCACGTCGCGCGGCTTCCCGCCGGTGCGGGGCGTGGTGGTCGGGGCCGCGGCGATGGTCGTGCTGTTCACGGTGTCGGCGATCCTGCACGCGGTGAACCCGCTCGAGACCGATTCGATCGCGGGCATCTTCGCGCCCGTGGCGGGTGGGGCCTCAGGAGCCGCGTTCCGCCTGCAGCGCCAATACCTGCGATCGCTCGAGATCCGCGCCGAGGACGCCGTTGCGCGCGGAGCCATCGAGGCCGAGCGGCGGGCCGCCGAGGAGCGTCTGCGCATCGCCCGCGACCTGCACGACATCATCGGGCACAACGTGGCCGTGATCAGCATGCATCTCGGGGCCGTCGAGGTGTCGGCCGGTGCAGACGCCGTCGCGGTGGAGCGATCGCTGCGAGCGGCCCGGCAGGCGGTACAGACGGTGCTCGCCGAGACACAGCAGACCCTCGCGCTGCTGCGGGCCGACGAGTCGGTCGATGCAGAGGGCGGCGCGCTGGCACCGGCCCCCGATCTCGCGGCGATCCCGGCGCTCATCGACTCGTTCGAAGAGATCGGGCTGCGGGTCGAGGGCGAGGTCGACGTCGACCGCGGCGGAAGTTCCGTCGATCCTGGTGCCGCCCTGATCGCCTACCGGGTGGCGCAGGAGGCCCTCACGAACGCGCATCGCTACGGAACGGGTCTCGCCGAGGTCACCATGGTGCTGCACGACGACAGCGTGCTGATCGAGGTCTCGAACGCGGTAGCAGCGGCGTCGGACGGGCCCGGGTCGGGCTACGGCCTGCTCGGCATGCGCGAGCGCGTGGCGTCGGTCGGCGGCACCCTCGACGTCGTCGAGAGCGACGGGGCCTTTCGCGTGACCGCCGTCCTGCCGGCGACGGGGGTGTCCGGGTGATCCGGGTGCTGCTGGTCGACGACCAGGAGATGATCCGGCTGGGGCTCCGCACGATCCTGGAGGCCCACGAGTCGTTCGAGGTGGTCGGCGACGTCGCCGACGGCTTCGAGGCGTTGGCCTTCGTGCAGAAGGCCGGGCGCGATGGGGCGCAGGATCGCGGAGTCGACCTCGTGCTGATGGACGTCCGCATGCCGGGCATCGACGGCGTCGAGACGACCCGGCGGCTCCGCGAGACGCACGCGGCGACGGAGTTGAAGATCGTCGTGCTCACCACCTTCGAGCAGGATTCGACGGTGCTCGCCGCGCTGCGCGCCGGGGCGAACGGCTTTCTCGGCAAGGGCGTGGGCCCGGCTGCACTCGCCGAAGGCCTGCTCGAGGTGGTCGCGGGCGGAGGCACGCTCTCTCCGGCAGCCTCGGCCGCGGTGATCGGTCACGTGACCGAGCAGCCCGCGGTCGTCGTCGACCAGGAGCTCGCCGAGCGCTTCTCGGCACTCACCGCGCGCGAGCGCGACGTCGTGATCGCCATCGCCACGGGCCGCGACAACGACACGATCGCCGCCGAGCTGTTCGTGTCGCCGTTCACGGTGAAGACGCATGCGAGTCGCGCGATGGCCAAGGTCGGAGCCCGAGACCGTGCCCAGCTGGTCGCGCTCGCCTACCGCGCCGGACTCGCCTGAGAGCCACCGACTACTTCATCTGGAGTAGAGAGGGCGGTCGATAACGACGACGACCGGCAGCCCCGTTCTCGGGAGTCTTAGAGGGTCATCAGCCGCCCCGACGCAGTAGCGGCATCTCACCCCTCTTCCTCTTCTGGAGTCTCGCCATGCCCACAGTTCTCGCCGCGATCGGGCGCTTCAGCGCCCGGCACCGGCTCCTCATCATCGGCGCCTGGCTCGCCGTCTTCGCAGTCTTCATCGTGATCTCGGCCTCCGGCGCCGACCTGAACGGCGGATCGACGAGCATGCCCGCCACGAGTTCGTCGACCGCCCTGAAGACGGTGCAGGAGAAGTTCCCCTCGACCGGCGGCTCGTCGAGCTCGTCGGGCTCGTCTTCGGTCTCGAACACCCTGCAGCTCGTCATCGAGGCGCGCGGATCCGCGAAGGCGACCGACCCCGCCACCAAGGCCGAGATCGAGTCGATCCTCACGAAGGCCGAGAGCCTGCCGCACGTGAAGTCGGCCAGCGACCCCTACAGCACGACCAGCCCCTACGTCTCGAAAGACGGCACGACCGTCGTCTCGACGCTGACGTTCGAAGGGCTCACGACGGCGAACGCGCAGACGGTCTCCGATCGTGTCGACAGCTTCGCCACGGCGCACGACCAGAGCGTGCGCATCGAGGTCGGCGACGAGCTCGTCGCGCCGGCATACTCGACGTTCGGCGCCGGCGAGATCATCGGGATCCTGGTGGCCTTCCTGGTGCTGTTCATCACCTTCGGCTCGCTGATCGCCGCCGGCGCCAACATGCTCGTCGCGATCGTCGGCGTGGGAATCGGCACGGTGGGCGTCGTCGCCTGGTCGGCGTTCCATTCGCTCGACTCGACGGCGATCACGCTGCCGGGCATGCTCGGGCTGGCGGTCGGCATCGACTACTCGCTGTTCATCCTGACCCGGTTCCGCGCGGAGCTCCGAGCGGGCCGAAAGGTCGAAGACGCGGTCGCCCGTGCTACCGGAACCGCCGGCACGGCGGTGGTCTTCGCGGGCCTCACCGTGATCATCGCCCTGGTCGGCCTCGTCATCACCCGCATCGGGAGCATCCAGGACATGGGATTCGCGGGCGCCTTCGCCGTGGCCATGGCCGTGCTCATCTCGCTGACGCTGCTGCCCGTGCTCATGAAGTCGCTCGGTATCAAGGCCCTCTCGCGGAAAGACCGGAAGAAGCTGCTCGACGGCCGGCTCGTCGAGACGGTGCGCACGAAGCGGACGTTCATCGGCGGTTGGGGCCGCAACGTCGCCTACCGGCCGCTGCCCATGCTCCTGGGGGCCGTCGTGGTCCTGGCCGTGATCGCGGTGCCGTTCTTCAGCATGAAGACCGTCGCGAACATCCCCGGCGGCAGCGACCCGTCGTCGACCGAGCGCGCCGCCTACGACCTGATCGTCGACAAGTTCGGGGGCGTCCAGTCGCCGTTGATCGTGCTCGCCCAGGGCGACGACATGCAGGATCACGCGAAGGCCGTCG
This sequence comes from Frondihabitans australicus, assembly GCF_003634555.1. Lineage (NCBI taxonomy): Bacteria > Bacillati > Actinomycetota > Actinomycetes > Micrococcales > Microbacteriaceae > Frondihabitans > Frondihabitans australicus. The sequence goes on along the minus strand of NZ_RBKS01000001.1, from coordinate 427,624 downwards.
ATGCGAAGCTCACAGGGCTCGACGACGTCGAGTCGGTGGTCCCGGCCCAGATCGACGCGTCGGGAGACGCGGCGCTGATCACGGTGATCCCGGACGGCTCGCCCATCGACACCAGCACGACCGACCTCGTGAGAGCCATCCGCGCCGACGCGTCGAGCATCTCGGGAGTGACGCTGTCGGTGACGGGTGAGACGGCGATCGGCGTCGACACCACAGCCCTGATGAATCAGGCGCTGATCGAATACGTCGCGGTGATCGTGATCCTGTCGTTCCTGCTCATGATCGTGATGTTCCGGTCACTGCTCGTGCCGCTGTTCGCCACGGCCGGCTACCTGCTCTCGCTCGGCGCGGCGTTCGGCGGGCTCACCGCGGTGTTCCAGTGGGGCTGGCTCGGCGGCATCATCCAGGCACCGCAGGGCGACCCGCTCACGAGCCTCCTGCCGATCATCCTCGTCGGAGTGCTCTTCGGCCTCGCGATGGACTACCAGGTGTTCATGGTGTCGCGGATCCGCGAGGAGTACGTGTCCGGGCTGCCGCCGAAGGAGGCGATCGTCGCGGGCTTCCGCAAGTCGGGGCCGGTCATCATCGCCGCGGCGCTGATCATGGGCTTCGTCTTCGGAGGCTTCGCGTCGAGCACGATGACCTTCGCCGCCGAGACCGCCTTCGGCCTGCTGGTCGGGGTGCTCGCCGACGCCTTCCTGGTGCGGATGATCATCATGCCTGCTCTGCTCTCGCTGGTCGGCCGGGCAGCGTGGTGGCTGCCGGCCTGGCTCGACCGTCTGCTGCCGAGCCTCGACACCGAGGGGCACGCGCTCGACGCTCCCCACGACGCTGTCGAGAACGCCGTCCTGATCGACGCGTAGGCCTCACGCCGAGGGGCCCGGAGGCATGGTCTCCGGGCCCCTCGACTGCGCCCGACCGACTCCGGAGAATGATCGACGTCACTGAGACGCGACGTGACGGCGACCGCAAGGCGCGCGAGCGGTTCCGATCGGCGCGACGACACCTGTCGTCGAGCGGATGTCGGGTCGAACTAGCCGGCGTGCCGCACGGTGGTCAGCGCGAGCAGCGCGAGACCGTCGGCCGACGAGGTCCCGGGCTCCGCCGAGAAGACGTGGAGCACCTGCCCGTCGGCGCCGTTCACGTCGAACGTCTGGTAATCGAGGTCGAGGCCTCCCACCGCAGGATGCTGGAAGCGCTTGCTCCCCCGGGTCTTCGCGTGCACGTCGTGACGCGCCCAGAACGTGCGGAAATCCTGGCTGTGCACGCTGAGCTCGCCCACGAGCTCCTGCAGGGCAGGATCGTCGGGCCGCTGGCCGGCCGAGGCGCGCAGGCCCGCGACCGCCCCCACGGCGACGGCCCGCCAGTCGGTGTAGAGACTTCGAGCCGCAGGGTCGAGGAATGTGTCGCGCACGAGGTTGCGTCCGGCGCTGAAGGCGGGATTGAGCGCGGTCGCGACCTCGTTCGCGGCGAGCACGTCCCGGTAGCGGCCGACGACGAGAGCCGCGTGCCCGTGCAGGTCGTCGATCATGCGGCGCACGAGGGGCGACACGGCAGCCGTCCGCGTCGATCGCGGGCGCGCGGACGCCTCGACGGGCGATCGTCCGTCACGGCGGATGGCCGCGGCGTCGACGCGGACCGCCTTCGCGGGTGCCGCGAGTCGATGCAGGTGCGTGACGGCCTCGGCGTCGAGCCCGAGCACGGCGGCGATCGCGTCGAGCACCCCGGGCGACGGCGAACGGTCGCGCCCCTGTTCGAGCCGCGCGTAGTAGGGCGCGCTCACCCCGGCCAGGAACGCGAGCTCCTCGCGCCGCAGGCCCGGCACCCGCCGCCGACCGCCGTCTCGGATGCCGTGGTCCGACGGCTCGACGAGTCCGCGCCGGGCGCGGAGGAAAGCGCCGAGAGGGTTGCCGGAGTCGTCCACGCCCGAAATCGTACGTCGGCCGCCTCGTGCTCGCAGGTCGGAGCCTCACCCTGTCGGGGTGCGCTTCGACGCGGTGACGACGGCTCGGCGACCGGCTCCTAGCGTGGAACGGGCACGAACGCACAACGACGGAAGGAGTCGTTCATGCAGTACCGACAGATCGGCAGCTCGGACCTCAGGGTCTCGGAGATCGCCCTCGGCTCGTGGGTCACCTTCGCGGGCGGGGTCGGCTTCGACACCACCCGAGCCTGCACCGAGGCGGCGTTCGACGCCGGCATCACCTTCTTCGACACCGCCAACATGTACGGCCGCGGCGAGGCCGAACGCGCGTGGGGCGAGATCCTCTCGACGCACCCGCGCGACTCGTACGTGCTCGCCACGAAGGTCTGGGGCCCCATGAGCGACACCGACTCCGGGCTCTCCGGCGCGCAGATCGCGAAGCAGATCGACGCGTCGCTCGAGCGGCTGCAGACCGACCACGTCGACCTCTACTACGCGCACCGGTTCGACACGCACGTGCCGATCGAAGAGACGATCGAGGCGTTCCAGCGCGTCGTCGACCAAGGCAAGGCCCGCCACATCGGCTTCAGCGAATGGCTGCCCGAGCAGATCGAGGCGGCGATCGAGCTGGCCGGGCCCGAGCTCTTCGTCGCGTCGCAACCTCAGTACTCGATGCTGTGGCGTGCTCCTGAAGCCCGCATCTTCGACCTGTCATCGGGCATCGGCGTCTCCCAGGTCGTGTGGTCGCCGCTGGCGCAGGGAATCCTGACCGGCAAGTACCTGCCGGGCGAGCCGTTCCCAGAGGGTTCCCGCGCGGCGGATCCCGAGCAGGCGCGCTTCTTCGACCTCGTGCTGCGGCCCGGCGTGCTCGAGGCGGTGCAGCGCCTCGTGCCGATCGCAGACGGTCTCGGTATCACCCTGGCGCAGCTCGCCCTCGCCTGGGCCCTCCGGCGCTCCGAGGTCGCAGCGGTCATCACCGGTGCCTCGCGACCGGAGCAGGTTCACGCGAACGCATCAGCCGCCGGCACCGCTCTGGACGCGGCCACACTCGCCGCGATCGACGACGCACTCGGCGAAGTCTCCGTGACAGAGCCCGTGCCCGCGATGTACGTCGAGCCGGGCGTGCTGCACCGCTGAGCTGCCGGCGCCTCGCGATTCGGGTACCAAGGACGGGGTCGTGGTCGTCCCTCCCGCTCCCCGACGACCACGGGCAGACCGCGCTGTTCCGTCGCCCGAGCTGCCCTCGACCCGACGACCCCACAGGGCTCCGAGCAGGATCAGCGCGATGCCGAGATATCCGGCAACGCCGACGCGATCGTGCGCGATGACGATCCCGATGACGGCCGCCCACACCGGCTCCGTGCCGAGCAGCAGACTGACCCGCGACGGCGAGGTCCGCCGCACGGCCCACGTCTGCACGAGGAATGCGAACACCGTGCAGAGGAGAACGAGGTATCCCAGCAGCACGATCTGCCGAAGCCCGAGGCCCCCGACGAAGTGCGGAAGCGAGACGCCGAAGAACACCGAGGCGAGCGAGAACACGATTCCGCACGTGAGCAGCTGGATGGCGGTCATGCTCACGGAGTCGACGGTCCGGTGCGCGGTCATGCGGTGCGTCAGGGTCACGTGCACCGCTCGGACGACTGCCGCGACGAGGATCAGTCCGTCGCCCAGGCTCAGGCCACGGAGGCCGCCGCCGGAGAGGAGCACGACTCCGACGACCGCCAGGCCGGCTGCGGCGAGAAACCGGGGAGGCAGGAGGCGCCGCGACACGACGGCATCGAGGGCGGGCGTGAAGACGATCGTGAGGCTGATCAGGACCCCCGCGTTCGTGGCGGACGTGTGGAGGATCCCGAACGTCTCGAACGCGAAGACGGTCGCCAGCACGAGACCCAACACGGAGCCTCGCCCGATCTCCCCCAGGTCGGGACCACGGCCGCGGATCAGCGTCACGAAGCACAGGAGGATCCCCGCCAGCGACAGGCGGACGGCGAGGAGCGCGACGACAGCGTCGGCCGAGAGCAGCTCCTTCGCCACGAGGTAGGTCGATCCCCACGACACGGCGACGACGAGCAGGAGGAGGTCGACCCGAGAGCGGGAGACGAGAGAAGCCATGCAGTCAGGATCCTGCTCGCATTCCGACAGGACAAGCTACTGAGTTGTGATGCAACGCATTAGATTCAACTTATGGAACTAGCGCAGCTCCGGGCACTTCGCGAGCTCGGCGATCGCGGCAGCATCGCCGCCGTAGCCGCCCTGCTCCGCGTGACGCCGTCGTCGGTGTCTCAGCAGATCGCCGCCCTGCAGAGGCAGTCGACTCTTCCCCTGACCCAGCGGATGGGCCGGCGGACGGTTCTCACCGATGCGGGGCGCGCCCTCGCGGAAGCGGCCGTGGACGTCGAGGTGGCCTTGGCTCGCGCCACTCAGGCGGTGGAGGAGCATCGCACGGCCCGGACCGGTCACGTCGCCGTCGCCGCGTTCCACAGTGCAGGATCGGCGATGTTCGGCGCGTTGCTGAGGGCTCTCGACGGTCCCGCTCTTCCGGCGGTCTCGCTGAGCGACTTCGACGTCGCTCAGGAGGAGTTCCCTCGCCTCACCGCCGAACACGATCTCGTGATCGCACATCGTCTGGACGGCAGCCCACCGTGGCCCCGCTCCCTGAGCGTCCGGCCGCTCCTCATCGAACCGCTCGACATCGCCGTGAGGCGCGACCACCGCTTGGCGTCGCACACGTCGATCGAGCCGGGCGACCTGGACGACGAGGTCTGGGTGGCCGTCCACGACGGCTTCCCCCTGGCCCACGCGCTCCAGACGATCACGGGAATCAGCGGCAGCGCGCCCTCCGTCGCCCACCGCGTGAACGACTTCAGGGTCGCCGCGGACATCGTCGCGGCGAGCGGATCGATCGCGCTCATGCCCCGTTACATGGGGCTGCCGCCGGGCGCGACCGACATCGTCCTGCGCCCTTTGAGCCATCCCCACCTGGGCCGGCACATCGACTCCCTCGCGCGACCCGAGACGCGCACGCGCACCAGCGTGCAGATCGTCGATGACGAGATCGGGCTCGCGTTCGAGCGTCTCGCCGCGGGCTAGCTCGCCCCTCGGCCCTTGGCCCCGCATAGTCTCGGGGCATGGGACGCATTCTGTTCGACACGGCGACCACGCTGAACGGCTTTCTGGCCGACGAGGAGAACTCGCTGGCGTGGCTGTTCGAGGTCGACCTCGAAGGCCTGCCCGACGACGGTCTCGTGCCGGTCGGAGCCGGCGTGCTCGTCGAAGGCTCGACGACCTACGAGTGGGTGCTCGACCATGAGAACCTGCTCGACGAGCCTGCGCGGTGGCAGGAGTTCTACGGCGACAAGCCCACGTTCGTCTTCACCTCGCGTCGGCTTCCCGTGCCGGAGAGGGCCGACGTGCGGTTCGTCTCGGGTCCCGTCGCGGATCACCTGGCGGCGATCCGCGAGGCTGCGGGCGACGCCGACGTCTGGGTCGTGGGCGGCGGCGACCTCGCCGGCCAGTTCGCCGACATCGGCGCGCTCGACGAGATCCGGCTGACCGTGGCGCCGGTGACGCTCGCCGGCGGGGCGCCGCTGCTGCCGCGACGCCTCGGGACCGATCGCCTGCACCTGAAGTCGGCCGAGGCGCACGGCCGGTTCGCGCGGCTCGTCTACGAGGTCACGGCCTGATCCGGCGTGGACCGTCGCCGCAGGGCGTGCCCTCGGGTCGGAATAGGGTGCTCCTATGGCAGCAGAGCGAACCAGGTTTCCCGACGGCACTCCCGCTCGCTTCACGATCGTCCCCGACGACTACCACGTGCCGTTCGCCGGCACGACAGGCGACGGCCGCCGCTTCTTCGCCAGTGACGAGCTGTTCGAGTCGAGCCTCGACGGGAGCAGGTCGTTCGTCGCCGTCTTCTTCTGGACCGCCGATGGCAGCTTCGACTCCATCGACGTGAGAGACGCCGAGAGGCCTGACGGAGCTCCACCCGCCCAAGGCCTGCCGACGCAATCCGAGGGCGTTCTCGACGAGATGCTTCTCGCGCTCGGCGACTACGTTCTCGAGCCGATCGAGGTCGAGCCCTTCTCCGAGCAGGTGCGCGACGTCACGTTCGGGTTCGTTCCGACCGCCTTCGACGGCGTGGTCTCGATCACGGTGCAGCCCGGCGACTTCATCGCCTACTACGAGCCGTGGGACGGCGAGGAGTACGACACCTGAGCCCTGGCAGACCGACTAACCAGAGTGGTGAATCCGGGTGCGACCGCGATCAGATTGTCACTCAAGATCCTGGGGATACTGATGCTGACGGCCCCATCTCAGCCGCGGTCGACCGGCCCCGGCCGGATGGCCCACTCGACGAAGGACGTCGCCCGCCCGTCGGGCGCGAGCCGCAGCACCCAGAGGTTCGCCCAGGTGTGACCGTTCGAATAGTCGGTACGGCCTTGAACGACCGCGACCGTGCCGTCCGTCACGAGCGGAGCGCCTTCGAAGGTCCACGTTCCTGGATCGTCGTGGTACTGCACCCAGCCGGCGACGATGGCATCCGCGCCGACCCAGGGCTCGGGATCGAGCGGGCTGCCGGAGTAGGTGGCGTCATCCGTGAACAACGCGCGGATGTCGGCCTCGGCGTTCGACTTCCACGCGACGAGGTACCTGTCGAGCCAGTCCTGAACGATGTCTGTCATGCGCCCCATCGTGCTCCGAGCCTGCTCAGCTGTGCCAGATCGGTCGACTCCCGCGCCCTCGCAAAGAGGGCGGGGTTCGTGACGAAGCATGACTGCTCGTGACCGATTGCGTCACGACCAGACGTGATCGTTTGACCGCGGTCGGGGCTCCGGCGATGCTGAGGGAAGAACCGGCTTCGAAAGGATCTCGCATGGGCAGGCAGCTTCACATCGGCGCGGCGTACCACGGTGTCGGCGGACCCGGCCAGTACTCGCTCTGGCAGAACCCCGAGCTCGAGCCCGACGCCGGTCTGCGCGTCGAGAAGTACGTCGAGTGGGCCCGCATCGCCGAAGACGCGAAGCTCGACTTCTTCTTCATCGCCGACAGCACGTACATCACCAACGACTCGCCGCCGCACTACCTCGCGCGACTCGAACCCCTCACCCTGCTGAGCGCCGTCGCCATGGTGACCTCGCGGATCGGACTCGTCGGCACGGTCTCGTCGTCGTACAACTCGCCGTTCAACGTCGCCCGCCGCTTCGCCTCGCTCGACCTCATCAGCCACGGCCGCGCCGGCTGGAACGTCGTCACCACGCAGGATGAGGGCACGGCCGGCAACTACGGCCGCAAGCAGCACTACGACTACGCCGAGCGCTACGGCCGGGCGCACGAGATCGTCGGGGTGGTGCAGGAGCTGTGGGACTCGTACGAAGACGACGCGTTCCCTTACGACCGCGAGACCGGGCAGTTCGTCGACCACTCGAAACGGCACGAGGTCGACCACCACGGCGAGCACTTCGACGTCGAGGGCGCGCTCAACATCACTCGCTCGAGGCAGGGGCAGCCGGTGATCTTCCAGGCCGGCAACTCACCGGAGGGCCGAGATCTCGGAGCCGAGACCGCCGAGGCCATCTTCACGTTCGCCCCGAACCTGGAGGCGGCGAAGGCGTTCTACACCGACATCAAGACACGGGCTGTGGCGGCGGGGCGTCGTGCGGACGACATCCTGATCCTGCCCGGTATCAACCCGATCATCGCCGACACGGTCGGCGAGGCACGGGCTCGGGAGCAGGCCATCGCCGACGAGAAGCCGTTCGACCGCCGCCTCGCCGCCTTCAGCCGATCGTTCGGCTGGCACGACTTCACGCAGTACGACTACGACGCGCCGTTCCCCGACCTGGGCGAGCTCGGCGACCGCAGCGGACGCACGCAGTCGAGCGCGATCAAGCGGCACGCCGCCGAAAACGGCCTGACGCTTCGCGAGACGGTGCTGCACTTCACGGCCGCTCCCCCGTCGCCGTTCGTCGGCACGGCCGAGACGATCGCCGACACGCTCGAGCTCTGGCTGGCCGAGGGCGGCCTCGACGGCGTCATCCTGCTGCAGAACCTGCCGAGCGACTTCCACCGCTTCGCCGACGAGGTGGTGCCCCTGCTGCAGGAGCGCGGCATCTTCCGCACCGAGTACGAGGCCGACACCCTGCGTGGCAACCTCGGACTCGACGTGCCGGCGAACCGCTACACGGCGGCAGCAGCGACCGCGACGGTCACGCGCCCGTAGGTCTGGTCGAGCACGGCGGCAGGATCCGGCGATCCCTCCCCGTTCCCCCGCCAGGCCACGTGATGGTCCGGCCGCACGAGAGCGAAGTCCGCGCCGTAGGCGTGACGTGCGTCGCTCTCGTCGAGGTAGACGACGTCGAGGCCGATTCCGCGCTCCCTGGCTGCCGCGTGGAACGGCTCGACGAGCGACGTGTCGCGGCCGAGCACGAGCAGCGCGGTGTCCGAGCCGATGCGGTTGTAGAGCGTGTCGCCGTACGGGTCGATGTTGCCGTTCGGGGCGCGGTGCGCGGGCCTACCCTCCGGCAGGTACCGGTTCGGGTGCCATTCCGGGTCGGACTCGAGTTGACCCTCGTCGTACCAGATCACACCCGACGAGTCGTAGCGCTCGTCGAGGTCGACGCCGATCGCCGGACCGTCGTGGTTCGCGATGATCGCGCCGATCGACGCGCGGCGCCCGTCGGCCTCGGCGCTGAGGTCCGCGTCGTCGGGCACGCCGACCTCGCGCACCCTCGCCCAGCGGTCGTCGGCCGCGATGCTCGAGGCGAGCGCGTGCGCCGAGACTCTGCCGTCGTGCCGGTGTCGCTCGTCGTGGTACGAGCGCAGGAGCTCGTCACCACCCGTGCCCCTGAGGACGGCCGCGAGCTTCCAGCCGAGGTTGAAGACGTCGCCGAAGCCCTGCCCGAGGTTGCCGCCGGGTGCTCGGACGTGCGCGGCGTCGCCCACGAGCACCACGCGGCCGCGCACGAACTCGTCGGCCAGACGCGTGCTCTTGAAGAACGGCGTGATCGACACGACCTCGAGGTCGATGTCGAAGCCGAACGCCGACCGGCCGGCTGCGAGGAACTCGTCGTCGGTGGGCCGGTGGTCGATCGGGAAGGGCCCGACGTGAATGCGCCAGTCCGTCGCGTCGATCGCCGCGAGGAACCCGGTGTAGCTCTGGTTGAAGATGATGTTCGTGGCGCTCGGATACGGGCGGAGCCTCTCCGGCAGAGCGCCTTTCACGCGCACGACGACGCGGAAGTGCCGGGAGGTCGCGTACTCCCCCGAGCGAGTGATGCCCGCGAGGCTGCGCACGGTCGAACGGCTGCCGTCCGCCCCGATCACGTACCGCGACCGGATCGCATGATCCTGTCCCGTCGACTCGTCCTGCACCGTGGTGACGACCCCGTCGCCGTGATCGTCGAGCGCCGTCACCCGCTGCGCACCCGAGACGACGACGCCGCGCGAAGCCAGCTTCTCGAGGAAGACCTTCTGCAGGACCGTCTGCGGGCGCCGGATCGGGTCTTCGAACGAGTGCCGAGTGCCGACCGGCTTCGCGAAGCTGCGTGTCGTGGTGCCCTGCAGCCGGTGCCCGACGAGCGAGGTGAGGAACAGCGTGCCCTGGTTCCACTCCGGCGGGAACGTCCACTCCTCTTTGATCCGATCGACGAGACCCCACCGGCGGAAGAACTCGACCGTGCGCGGCGAATGGCTGAATGCGCCGGCGCGCACCAGAGTGAATTCGCTGGCCTGATCCACAACGGCGACTCGCACTCCGTGCCGATCGAGCTCGATGGCCGTGGCGAGACCCGACGGGCCAGCACCGACCACGAGCACATCGACATCGGCGGGCGGACGCTGAGCCGGAATCGGCACGACGTCGATCCGGCGGCCATCGGCGTGCGACGTGTCAGTTGCTCCCACCGATCGTCACCCCCGTCCACGTGATCTTGGCCGGGATCTTCGGGATGCTCGAGACCGCCTTCGTCTTCACGAAGAGGTTCGGCACCGTGTCGGTGAAGATCAGGCCCGTGGTCGCCATGCCGGCCGCCGTCGCCGCCTGGATGTTCTTCTGGTAGTCGGGCGACGTCAGCGGAGTCGCCAGAGCCTTGCTGATGGCGGCGTCATAGGCCGCACCGCCGTCCTTGCCGCTGAGGTTCAGCGCGCCTGCGGCACCGAAGTGCGCCTGGAGCGTCTGGACCGGCGAGTCGCGGCCGGTGGTGCCGTAGGTCGAGATCGGCAGCTTCTTGGCGAAGAACGACGTCGCCCAGTTCGCGTCGACCTTCAGGGTCACGTCGATGCCCACGGCTTTCAACTGGGCCTGCAGGAGCTCGTTCTCGGCCGTCGTCGACGTCGAGCTGACCGTCATCGTCACCGCGAAGCCGTTCGGATACCCCGCCTCGGCCAGCAGCGCCTTCGCCTTGCTCACGCTGAACGGGTGAGCGTCGGCCGACGTCGGGTCGTAGGCGATGTAGCCCTTCGGGAACGGCTCGTACGCCGCCGTCCCGTAGCCGAAGTCCGCCTGGTCGACGATCTGCTCGCGGTTCACCGCGTACTGCACCGCCTCGAGCACCTTCGGGTTGTTGAACGGCGCGATCGTCGTGTTCACGCTCAGGTTGTTGGCGTTGAACCCGGGCTGTTGCACGACGTCCAGGCCGGCGGCCTTCGCGGACTTCGCCTGGCTCGTCGCCAGGTCGGCGAAGTCGTAGACACCCGACTGCAGGCCGGTGACGACCTGCGTCGGATCGATGCCGAACGACACGGTGACATTCGTGATGTGGATGTTCTTCGCATCCCAGTAGTTCGGGTTCTTCACCAGCACGGCCTTCGAGCCGGGCACGACCGTGACGGCCTTGAACGGGCCCGCGCCCTCCGGCTTCTGCGCGAGCTGAGCCGTCGTGTACTTCGGGTTCGTGATCTGACCGACGCGCTCGGCCACGACCAGCGGGATCTGATAGTCGGGCTGACTCAGGTTCATCACGACACTGGTGGCGTCGGGGGTGTCGATCGACTTGATCACCGAGATGCCCTCGCCGACCAGCGCCGACGTCTTCTGCGTCTGGGCGCGCACGAAGTAGTCCTTGACCGCGGTCGAGTCGAGCGCCGTCCCGTCGGAGAACTTGAGGCCCGACCGCAGGGTGAACGTCACCTGCGTGCCGTCGGAGTTGTACTTCCAGCTCTTCGCGAGCGCCGGCTCCGCCTCACCCTGCTCGTTCGTCGTCGTGAGCGACGCATAGGCCAGAGACGTCACGCGGAAGGAGGCTCCCGAGCCGTTCACCACGGGGTCCCAACTCGTCGGAGGGTATGCCGACGCCCAGTCCAGCGTCTCGCTGCCGGAGCTCGTGCCCTCGCTGGCCCCGGATGCGGCCGTGCAGCCGGTCAGGGCGATCGCGAAGGCGACGATTCCGGTGAGCAGCGTCGTGAGACGACGACGGGGGCGGGAGCGATCGGACGGTGACACGGGGCCTCCTTGCGGGTCGGCCGATCGAGACGCTGTGCTGCGGGTGCAGTCGCATCGACCGGAGGAGGCCAGCGTAGGGAGACGCCGAGCACGCCGAACCGACCGTTTCGCCGCGCGACGAAATGTGCCGTCGCAAGACGTTTCTCGTCATGAATCGCAACGGTGACGCGCGCTGACGCCGCCTCGATGCCCTCGCGCACCGCGAAGTACACGATGACGAGTGCGGCGACGGGGTCGGCCCACCACCACCCGGCGAGCGTGTTCAGCAGCAGGCCGAGCAGCACCGAGGCCGACAGGTAGGTGCAGATCAGCGTCTGCTTCGAGTCGGCGATCGCCGTGGCCGAACCGAGGGCGACCCCGATCCTGCGCTCGATCAGAGACATCCCCGGCCTAGCGCGACCACCCCGGCCTGACCTGCCGGGCGTACAAAGCAGAAGCGCGGAAACCCGTCAGGGTTCCCGCGCTTTCGTGTGTTCGGGGTACAACTGTCAGGCCGCGGGCGCAGTTCGCCGTGACCGGAGGGATTCTCCACCGGGGTGCCGTCGGGCTCCGTACCGGTGTCAGGATCGACGTCCGGTGCCGGGTTGCTCGCGGGCTTGGGGTCGCTCATTCGGGTTCACCTCCCGACGTCGTGTCGCTGTCCTGCTGAGGATCCTCGGTGGCGTTCCCGACGCCTTGGCGGCACCTGAATGACGTGCGACAGCAGAGGGCGTTGAGGACCTTCTGGCTGGAGACGCTGAAACACGTTTTCACCGGTTGCGACCGCGCCTTGCGGTCCCGCCGACGATCTTCATCGCACTCCGGGTACAAGCACAGGCAGCACACGCCGATGTCGGCCTACCGTCGTCCGCATGGCCGATCGCATCTTCGCACTCTCTTCCGGCCGCGGCGTCGCATTCTCGGCATCGGGTGACGCTCTGGCGAGGCGACTCGTCGTCTTCTGCCTGCCGACTGGCATGGCGGGGGCGTTCGATCCCGACCCCCTGATCACCGATACCTGGGGTGTCAGGCTCATCACCCTCGACCGGCCCGGCTACGGGTCGTCCGCCGTGCTGCCGCTCGGCGAGGCGCCGTCGATCGACGGACGCACCGACGACGTCGCCGAGTACATCCAGACCGCCGAGACCGTGGCCGACGAGGTCAGCAAGGCCGACTTCGGCAAGATCGGCGTGATCGGCTGGGGCGCGGGCGCTGAATTCGCCGCGGCCCTCGCCGCTCGTCACCCCGAGCTGGTCGATCGGCTCGCCCTCGTGGCACCGCGTGCCCCACACCACGCCGGCCGCGACGAACGTCACTCCGGTCTCGTCGAGGCGCTCCGCGCGCGACCCGGCCACTCCGTCGAAGCCGTCGCCACGGAGATCGCCGACACCGGATGGGCAGACCTGTCTTCAGTGGGCATCGCCGACGACGACCCCGCCTACGACACCAACGCCGGTCTTCGCCATCGCCTCGAGCGATCGGTCGCCGAGGCGGCTACGCAGGGATCCCTCGGCGTCGCAGGCGACCTCATCGCCTTCCGGGACTCCTCCTGGCACTCGGGCGTCGGTGACGTCACCGCCGACACGCTGATCGTGACCGGCGCGACCGACGACTCCGTCGACGAGAAGCAGGCTCGCTGGTACGGCTCGCGGATCGCAGGAGCCGAGATGGTCTCCGTACCCGAAGCGGGTCACCTCGTCATCGCCACCGAATGGGACCGCATCCTTCGTCACGTCGCCCCGAAGCACGGCGGCCTCCCGCCGGAGATCAGACAGTAGACCGGGCCCACTTCGCCACTAGCCGTGCGCCGCACCGCCTTCGGCGAGCCACGCCAGCCGCTGCAGCGCCTCTTTGTTGCGGATCTTGATGGCCGCCGCCATCAGGGGCTCGGGCACGAGCACGCCCGGCCCGGACGACGCGTACTCGTCCATGCGCACGACGCACCCGCTGCCTCGAGGCTGAGCGTCGATGATCACGTGCGCCTCTCCGATCGGCCAGCCGCGCGCGATGAACTCCGCGTGGCGGGGCGCATCCCAGGTGACGATCGACGTCGTGTCGTCGATGACGACCGGCCACACGCCGAACGAGTGATGGATGCGAGAGTCGGGCGCCGGCCACGAGTCCTCCACCTCGCGGATGCGAGACGCTCCGACCACCCAGCTGGGGAACAGCCAGCCGTCGGCGAGGACGGCGAAGACCGCCTCGGGTGAGGCCTCGATATAGCGGTGGCGGACGGCCATGACGGTGCCTCTCAGTGGATGCGGGTGTTGCTGGTGATGAAAGTGGAGATCAGGAGTCGATGCCGAGGTGCGGCAACTCGGTGATGCCGAACTCGTGTCGGAGGGCGCTGCGGGCGGCGTACGCCCCGCCGAGCCCGTGCACGCTCGGCCCGGGCGGCGTCGACGACGACCCCAGATAGACGCCCTTGATCGGGGTGCGCCACGGGTCGGTGTCGACCACCGGTCGGGCGATGAGCTGCTTCACGCTCGGTGCCCCCGAGGCGATGTCGCCGCCGATGTAGTTCGGGTCGTAATTCTCGAGGTCTCTCGCCGTGCGGTGCGACGACGCCAGGATCGTGTCGCGGAACCCGGGCGCGTAGCGCTCGATCTGCGAGGCGATCACCTCGGTCTGATCGATGTCGGAGTCGCGGGGCACATGACTGTAGGTCCACAGCACCGCCTTGCCCGCAGGAGCACGCGACTCGTCGACTGCCCCAGGCTGCACGGCGAGCACGAACGGCTCCTCGGCGTGACGCCCCCGCGCGACCTCACGCTCGGCTCTCGCCACCGCCGCCCGGTCTCCGCCGAGGTGGACCGTCGGAGACCGCCGCACCTCGGCGTTCCGCCACGGCACCGGCTCCGACAGGGCGAAGTCGACCTTCGACGCGGCGTTCCCGTAGCGGAACCGGCGGAGAGCCCGCGCGTACCAGGCGGGCCATCGATCGCCGCCGAGGACGGCCAGCGCCCGGGCGGTCACGTCGAGGATCACTGCGCGGGCTCCTGCGACCTCGTCGAGGCTCGTGACCTCGACACCGGTCTCGATCGTGCCGCCGTGTGCGCGGATGTCGTCGGCCATCGCGTCGACGATCGACTGGCTGCCACCCGCGGGCAGCGGCCAGCCGCGAGCGTGCGCGTGAACGGCGAGGGCCAGCCCGGCGGCGGAGGCGGAGAGGCTCGGCAGCGGGCGGATCGCATGCGCCATGACGCCGGCGAGCATCGCGGGAGCCTCGTCGCCGTGCCAGCGCTCGTTCCACCACGGCATGCCCTGGTCGAGCATCGCCAGGCCGAACGCGGCGATCGTCGCCGGGTGGCGAGGCACCTGCAGCAGGGTCGACAGGGAGAACTGCGCGAGCTGGTCGTCGCGGTCGACGAGGCCGCCGAGCAGCGCCTCGTACGAGCGGCCGTCGACGCCGAGGCCGACCACCGTCTGCTGGAGATCGCGGTACGCCAGGCCCGCGCGGCCGTCGTCGAGGGGGTGCGCGTAGCTGAGATCGGGGGGGAGCATGCGGATCCTGCGGTCCAATTCGAAGCGCCGGAAGAATCCCGAGGCCGCGCCCATCGGGTGCACCGCCGAGCACACGTCGTGGCGGAAACCCGGCAGGGTCAGCTCGGCGGTCCGCGCACCACCGCCGATCGTGTCGTTGCGCTCGAGCACTCGCACCGAGAGGCCGGCGCGGGCGAGGATCACGGCGGCGGCGAGCCCATTGGGCCCCGCACCCACCACGACGGCGTCGTCGGTCACCCGCGCCTCCGGAACGCTCCCACCAGCGCGGTCACGCCGGCGGCGGCCGCACCGACCGCGGCGGCGTACGACACGGCGCGATGCTGCGTGTACCAGATCTGCGGGCTCGTCTCCTTCGCCTGGTCGCTGAAGATGCCACGGGCACCGTGGTCTCCGGCCACCGGTTCGTAGAGGTTCGTGGGGAGCATGGGCTCCTTCTTGTCGGGCGCCTGCTGGCCCGAGTAGCCGGTCTTCGCCAGGTACACGTCGAGGAACGGGGCCACGAACCGGTTGCCGAGCACCGTCATGACGGTCGGCTCGCCGATCCAGCTACGACGGCGCGGCTTGTCGGCGACATCGGCGACGGCGCGGGCGCAGGTCTCGGGCTGGAAGATCGTCGGCACCGGCTGCGGGTGGTCGGGCAGCTGCGACTTCACCCAGTTGAACTGGATCGTGTTCATCGCCGGCATGTCGACCTGCGAGATCCGCACGCTGCTCCTGTTGTGGATCAGCTCGGTCGTCACCGACTCGGTGAACCCGGTGATCGCGTGCTTCGACGCGCAGTAGGCGGCCTGCAGCGGGATGCCCCGGTGCGCCAGCGCCGACCCTATCTGGATCACGTGGCCGCGATCGCGCGGCACCATGCGCTTCAGCGCCGCGCGCGTGCCGTTCACGAAGCCGAAGTAGGTGACCTGGGTGGCCCGCTGGAAGTCGTCCGGGTCGGTCGTGAGGAACTCTCCGAAGATGCCGACCATGGCATCGTTCACCCACAGGTCGATCTCGCCCAGCTCCTCCTCGATGCGGGCCGCGGCCGCCTCGACCGCGGCGTTGTCGGCGACGTCGACCGACAGCGGCAGCGCCCGACGCCCCTCGCGCATCACGTCGGCCGCAGCACCCTGCAGGCCGTTCTCCCCACGGGCCAGGATCGCGACATCCCACCCCCGGTGGGCGAGCTCGCGCACGGTGGCGCGGCCGAGACCCGCGGTCCCTCCGGTGACGACGGCGATCCTGGCAGGCATATGACTCCTCGTGATGGGCGGCGGTTGCCGTGACGTCGCTTCACGCTAGGCGCGGGTCGCTGACAGAGCCCGCATCGCTTGTACCCGAGCAGTGGCCTACGACATCCGCGACACCGGTGACCTCGCTGCCCCTATGCCTCCGGCCGTGCCCCTGCGGAGGCGAACTGAGCCTGGTGGTCACAACTGTTCCCATTCGTCGGAGACCGCGTAGTGAGATCACCAAAGGCGCACTGGTCGCTTGGATGCAGGCTCATGACTCTCCGCTATCTGCCGAGGAACTCCAGGACGGCGCGGTTCCATTCCTCGGTGTTGCTGACGGTGACGCCGTGCGGGGCGCCCTTGACGACGTACAGCTCCGACCCGGCGATCGCTGCGTGCGTACGCGCGCCCGAGCCCTCGAGGGGGACGACGCCGTCGCTGTCGCCGTGGATGACCAGGGTCGGCACGGTCACCTTGGCGAGGTCGTCGCGGAAGTCCGTGGTCGCGAACGCTGCCATCGCCTCCAGAGCGGCGACCTTCGACGCCTGCTTCGCCAGGGCGATGGCCTCCTGCCGGTCTTCCTCGGTGACTTTCAGCACCCCGTCGACCGAATAGAACTGGGTGATGAAGTCGTCGTAGAACGCGTCTTCGTCTTTTGTGAGGGCGGCGGTCATCTCGGCGGCCTGCGCCTTCGTCAGCGGGCCGTCGGGGTTTCCGGATCCCTGCATCAGGTAGGGCGGCACACCGGACGCGAACACGACGCTGCGAAGCCGCTCGGTGCCGAATCTGCCGAACCAGCGGGCCACCTCGCCACCGCCCATCGAGAATCCGACCAACGTCACATCGGTCAGGTCGAGAGCCTCGACGATGGCGTGCAGATCGTCGGTGAGGTGGTCGTAGTCGTATCCGGTCTTCGGCTTGTCGCTGCGCCCGAAGCCGCGCCGGTCGTAGGTGACGACCCGATAGCCGGCCTCCACGAACACCGGCACCTGCAGCCTCCACGATTCGCCCGAGAGCGGCCAGCCGTGGATCAAGACGATCGGACGACCGTCTCCGCCGGTGTCGTCGACGTGCAGGTCGGTGTTGCGGAACAGGCCGTGGTGGGCGGTGATCTCGGGCATGATGCTCCAGTTCTGCGTTGCAACCGCAACGTCTGTTCGGTGCTGACGCGCATCGGTTGCGCATCGTGAAAGCGAGAGACGGCGAGGCCGGCGACTCCGACCTCGCCGTCCGCCGGGGTCGAACTAGCTGCCGGCTGCGACCGGGTAGGCGATGCCCTCGGTCGAGATGGTCTTCGCCGCAGCCTTGACCTTGTCCAACGCCGCCTCCTCCTGCTTCAGGTTCTCGGTCAGCAGAGCCGCGACCTCGGACGCGCCGCGAGCCTCGGCGTTCGTGACGAGCACCTCGTACACGGCGATCTCGTAGTGCTCCGTCTCGACGGCACCGGAGAGCAGGATCGCGTCGACGATGCTCGCGTCCGTCTTCTTGATCCCCGCGCTTCCTTCTTTCGCGAGCCCCTTCGTCGTAGGTGAGGGCTGCTCGACGATCTCTTCGCCGAGGAGCTCGAACGATTTCTCGATGTTCGCGATCTGCTGACGCGTTTCGGCGGCGTGCTCGCTGAACAGCTGCTTCAGCTCCGGGCGGGACGTGGTCGCCTCCAACTCCGCCAACATGTCGAGGGTGTCCTTCTCCATGGTGAGAGCGGCGCCGAGCTTGAAGCTGAAGATCTGTTCGGGTGTCTCGAAGTGTTCGAACATGGTGTCCTTCGGGTGAGGTCGTGCAGGTGCGGCGCGATACCGACCTGCTCCCGACTATCCCCTCGGCCAGATATGTCGAGCACAGGTTCACTTGCGATGTGCCCCATCCGGTCGACAGGTCACGCCCCTGCGCGCCCCGCTGGAGTCGAGAGCGGGTGCGCGCCTGTACCCGCTCGGAGCATCGCCGCGGCAGACTGACCTGGTGTCGAGACCGCGGGGTGCCAGTCGGCGCGGCGTCGCGCCCCGCGCCGTCAACGCCAACCGCGGTGCGGCGACCAGCGCGCGCAGGAGCCGCGTCGCGTCGCTCGGACTCCAGCGCCACCGCGACGAGCATCGCCTGCCCGCGATCGTCGCGCTCCTCGTCGCCCTCGCGCTCTACGTCACGCTGCCCAGCACCTTCTTCGCCCCGGTGCGGTACACGGTCGCCGGTGTCGGCCTGCTCCTGCTGATCCCGCTGCTCATCGTCAACCCGCAGCGGCTGCACCGCGAGACGCGGTGGTCGAAATACGTGTCGTCGGGGCAGGCGTTCCTGCTCGCGGCCGCGAACACGGCCGCCCTGGTGCAGCTCGTCGTGCTGCTCGTGACCGGGTCGTCGGGCGACGGGCCGCGGCTCCTGCTCGCGGCCCTCCAGGTCTGGCTCACCGGCATCATCGCGTTCGCGCTCGTCTACTGGGAGCTCGACCGCGGCGGGCCGGTCACCCGGCGGCACGTCGCACGCCGCAACATGCCCGTCGCCGACTTCCGGTTCCCGCAGGACGAAGACGCCGACGCGGTCGAAGAGGTCGCCTCGGGCTCCGCCGACAAGACCGGCTGGGTCGCGTCGTACTTCGACTACTTCTACCTGTCGCTGACCAACTCGATGGCGTTCAGCCCCACGGACACGATGCCCCTCACCACCCGCGCGAAGGCGCTCATGGCGCTGGAGTCGGCCAGCGGGTTCATCCTGCTGGGCCTCGTCATCTCGCGGGCGGTCTCTCTGCTGCACTGATCCCACCGCCCAGGGGTACAAGCGCCGGGCGGGTCGGTCGCTGGAGCGTACGGTGCCGGGCATGACCTACAGCCAGCCTGACCCCGCCGAAGAGACCACCGCCGACGTTCACAGCGATGACGTCCCGACCGGTGAGACGCTCGGCGGGTCCGCACCCGATCCTGCCAATCCGGCGTCGAAGGACCCCGAGGACTGGGTCACTGGCGACGAACCCATCACGGCGGCGCAGAAGAGCTACCTCGACACGCTGGCCCGCGAAGCCGGCGAAGAGCTCCCGGCCGAGATGACCAAGGCCGAGGCGAGCGAGCACATCGAACGACTCCAGCAGAAGACCGGGCGCGGGGCATGACCCTCGGCGTCCGCCGGTCGTAGGGGCAGACGGCTTGTCATCGTCGGACGACCGCCCGGATGAGGCACACACTCGCCCCGCGGGCGTCACCGACGAGACCGTCGAGGCTCTCGGCAAGCTCTCCGAGGCCCTCGAGGTCGTCGAGCAGGCCAGGGGTTTTCTGTACGGATTCCACCGCTTGACGGGCCGCGCCGATCTCGCGCTCGGCGAGGCCGCGGACCTCCTGGATGCGGCAGGGCAGCAGGAGCTGGCGGAACACCTCCGCACCGACGTGATCGGCCGCAACGTGATTCACGGCCGATGGACCTTCCAGGTCGTCGAGGATTACGACGACGGCTATTACGCCACGGTCAGGGACTTCGAGCAGACGGCTCGCGACGACCTGGTCGGCGGCCGCCGCCACCTGTTCGAGGCGGAGATGAAGGAGGAGCGGCGCACGCACGGCCGCCCCCACCACGAAGCCCGGCCGAGCGACGACTAGCCGTCCGTCCCTTCAGTGGGAGAGTCGGTCGGGGCTGGCTCGGGCTCGACGACGACGAATGGCCCCGCGTCGGAGCTGGGGCTTTTCGTCATGTCGGACAGCCACCGGGTGTTGACCGGGCCGGGGTTCGCCGAGTCGAAGTGGAAGGCGACGGGAACGCCGGCCGCGAGCCAGATGCTGGCGCGTCCGCCACCAAGCTGAGCCGCCACGCGCCAGTTCAGGAAGAAGCACTCGTGCCGTTGCAGCTTCGATGCGACGAGGAGTTGCAGATGCAGGAGGGTTCGGTCGTCGAACTCGATCTGCTCCCCGCCGTACACCAGCCGACCCATTCCAGAACCTCACCCGTGGCACGCCCGACCCGCGAGAGCAGGTCCTGTCAGGGTCGAGCACGAGCCGACGACCCCAGACAACCAGTATTCACCGAGCAGGCGCTGTCGGTAAGCGCATTCCCTTGGTGCACCCATCGGGGAGGCTTACGCTGTGGCGGCCGACATCCCCCTGTCGGCGGGGTCCGGGCTCTTCGTATCGAATTGAGCCCGGCCCCATCTGCGCTGGCCGTCGTCCCCGCCCCTCGCGCAACGAGCGAAGCGAAGTTGCGACGCCCCCGCACAAGGCGAGCGAAGCGATGCCGCCCTCCGCGGCGGGAGCAGCACTCCCCCGAGACACTCTCGCCGCACGTCCGCGGAGCGGACCAGACCAACACGAAGGAATCCCCCGGGGAAAAAGCGAAGCTTCAACCACGAGGGATCCAGGATTCCGTGCACCCCCTGGGACTTGAACCCAGAACCCACTGATTAAGAGTCAGTTGCTCTGCCGATTGAGCTAGAGGTGCGTAGTGGCCTTCCCCTGAGGGGCGGGCAACCGAGGAACAACATTAGCATGAGATTCGAGCCCGCCGGACCACCTGGCAAGGGCGTGCATCCTGAAGGAGAACCATGGCCGACCGCCTCGAGAAGGGTGCCGCGGCGCCCGACTTCACCCTGCCCGACGAGACCGGCAAGACGGTGTCGCTGCACGACTTCCGGGGCGAGAAGGTCATCGTGTACTTCTACCCGGCGGCGGGTACTCCGGGGTGCACGACGGAGGCCTGCGACTTCCGCGACAACATCAACTCGCTGAAGTCGGCGGGCTACCAGGTGCTCGGGGTGTCGAAAGACACGACGGCCGATCTGGCGAAGTTCCGCGACGAACAGGGGCTCAACTTCCCGCTGCTGAGCGACCTCGATCTGACGGTGCACCAGGAGTACGCGGCGTACGGCGAGAAGTCGCTGTACGGCAAGACGGTCACGGGCGTGATCCGGTCGACGATCGTCGTCGACGAGGAGGGGCGCGTCGAGCTGCCGCTCTACAACGTGAAGGCCACGGGGCACGTGAGGTCGCTGCGGAAGAAGCTCGGCCTCGACGCGTAGGCGACGACGCGGCGAAGGCTCGGGAGGAACTCGTGTCCTCCCGAGCCTTCGTTTCGTCCGATGCTGCGGCAGGGAGGGCGCAGGATCGGCGAGACTTCCTCCCGCACGCGTGTTCTCGCACGCGTTCTCCTCCCGTGGTGCCGACGCCCCTCGGCGGCTCGCCGGTGGGGAGGAAGAACACCTCGGCGTTCCTCCCGGGTCGGCGAAAGGGGCACGATTTTCCTCCGGCACGGCTGGAAAGCGCCGGACTTCCTCCTGCCGCGAACGAAGTTCCTCCCGAAGTGAAAGGGCGAGGCGCGCCAGGCGACGCGAACGTGCGAGGCGAGCGGGGCGACGAAAGTGCGAGGCGCGCGGGGCGACGGGCGAGCGTCAGCCGCGGGCGCCGGTCACCGCCCGGACGGACGGCAGCATCAGCAGCACGGCCACGACGACGGCCGGCACGACGAGCAGCCAGCCGACGACCGGCGTCGCCGTGAGGCCCTGGAAGCAGCCGATGCCGATGGCGAACTGCAGCACCTGCCAGACGAACGATGCGCCGCGGATCCACGCCCGGCCGCGCAGCGCCCCGGCGACGATGAAGGCCAGCCAGACCGCGGCGACGATGGCCATGACGATCACGGCGATGCCGGCGGCGTACGACGTCGGCCTCGTGGCGAACAGCTCGACCACGAGTCCGATCGTGACGCCGGCGACCGCGAGAAACTCCGCGGTGATCAGCACAATCAGGAGCCAGTACTGCGGCGGTCGGCGACGCGACACCTGTCGCCCGTCGTCGCCCGTCGTCGCTTCCGCTCCCGGTTCTGTCACGCTGTGCGCCTCCCGTTAACCCCTTGATTTGGTCACACCAGTATGCGAGCATATTCGAGGTCGAAGTGACGCGCACATTGCCGTGCGTGCCTCCCACATTCTTTACTTTCCCCCTCAAGAACGTCCCGGTGATTTTCTGTGCCCTCCGCCAGATGCCGCGCGTTCGACGCACGAAAAAGGAGTACCCATAGATGGATTGGCGTGACAAGGCCGCCTGCCTGACCGCGGACCCAGAGCTCTTCTTCCCCGTCGGGAACACGGGCCCCGCCGTCGACCAGATCGACAAGGCGAAGGCGGTGTGCGGCCGCTGCTCCGTCACCGAGACCTGCCTCCAGTACGCCCTCGAGACCTCCCAGGACTCGGGCGTGTGGGGCGGCCTCAGCGAAGACGAGCGCCGCGCCCTCAAGCGCCGCGCCGCTCGCGCCCGCCGCGCCAGCTAGCCAGAGCGCCAGCTAGCCACAGCGCCAGCGGCCGGTACCGCGCCAGAACAACTTCACACGATCACAGCGTTCGCGAGAACGCAGCGCCGGGGGGCGCGTCGCCAGCCGCACATCGGCGGGCGACGCGCCCTTCGTGCGTGGTCGTGCCGCGTGCTCCTGCCCGCCTGAAGCCACGGGTCGCAGGAGCAGCCGAAGCCCGCTCGGCCGAGCGCTAGACGGGCTCTTTCATCCAGCGCAGCGGCACGTCGATGGTCACCTCGGTGCCCGAGCCGACGAGCGTGTGCCAGTCGATGGTGCCGCTCAGCTCGCCCTGGATGAGCGTGCGCACGATCTGCGTGCCGAGCCCCGAGCCGACCTTGCCCTCGGGCAGGCCGACCCCGTTGTCGCGCACCTTGACCGTGAGCTCGTCGTCGGTGCGCTGGGCGCTGATCTCGACGTCACCGTCGCGACCCTCGAGGCCGTGCTCGACGGCGTTCGTGACGAGCTCGGTGAGGGCGAGCGCGAGCGGCGTCGCGTACTCGCTCGGCAGCTCGCCGAAGGTGCCGGTGCGCTGCGGCCGCACCGTCGTGTTATGGCTCGACGCGACCTCGGCGATGAGCATGAGCACGCGGTCGAAGACGGTGTCGAAGTCGACGTTCTGGCTGAGTCCCTCCGACAGCGTGTCGTGGACGACAGCGATCGACGCGACGCGACGCTGCGCCTGGTTGAGGGCGTCGCGGGCGACGTCGGTCTGCGTGCGGCGCGCCTGGATGCGCAGCAGCGACGCCACGGTCTGCAGGTTGTTCTTGACGCGGTGGTGGATCTCGCGGATCGTCGCGTCTTTGGTGATGAGTTCGCGCTCCTGGTGCCGCATCTCGGTGACGTCGCGGCAGAGCACGATCGCGCCGACGCGCTCGCCTCGGTCGCGCAGCGGGATCGCACGCAGCGACACGGTGACGCCCTTGGCCTCGATGTCGGTGCGCCAGGGCGCACGGCCGGTGACGACGAGGGGCAGCGACTCGTCGATGACGAGCTTGCCGGCGAGGAGCGCCGTCGTGACCTCGGCCAGGCTCTCGCCCTCCAGCTCGCCGAGGAAGCCCATGCGGTTGAACGCCGAGAGCCCGTTGGGGCTGGCGAAGACGACCACGCCGTCGACATCGAGGCGCAGGAGCCCATCGCTGGCTCGCGGCGCCCCACGGCGAGGGCCCGTCGGGGCGCCGAGGTCGGGGAAGTCCCCCGACGCGATCATCGCGAACAGGTCGTTCGCGCACTGGTTGAACGTCAGCTCCTGACGGCTCGGAGTGCGGGCCTCGGAGAGGTTCGTGTGGCGCGTGATGACGGCGATCGGGGTGTCGGTGACGTCGGGGCGGCTGGCGCCCAGGCGACGCACGACGGGCACGGCGCGGACGCGCGTCGGGGTCTCCTCGTACCAGTCGGGGGCGGCTGAGTCGACGATCTGGCTGGTCTCGAACGCCTGCGTGATCTGGGCCTGCCACTCGGGCCTGACCTCCTGCCCGACGAAGTCGCGGTAGAACAGCGTCGCCGAGCTCGACGGGCGCGCGTGCGCGACCGCGACGAACGACCCCTCCTGCGTGGGCACCCAGAGCACCATGTCGGCGAATGCTAGGTCGGCCAGCAGCTGCCAGTCGCCGACGAGCAGGTGCAGCCACTCGACATCGGCCTCACTGGAGCGGCCCTGGGCGAGAACGAGATCACTGAGCGTCGACACGGGATTCAGCCTAACCGCCGAGGCGCCGGGCTTCGCACCGGGGAAGGTCAGGCCGGCTCCTGCGCCCTGCCCGATAATCGACATATGGATCAGGGTGCGCGCGACGGGTCGCAGCGAGACGCCTCGCGGCAGTTCGTCACGTCGGCGGTCGTCGCCGAGATGCTGAGCCTCGAGATCGCCGACGTCGAGGCCCTGCTCGAGTCGGGAGAGCTTCTGGGCATCAGGATCGGGCGGCGCGACGAGTGGCGCGTCGAACGGACGGTGCTCGACCGATTCCTCGAGGCGAAGTACGAGGAGGCGCGGCGAGCCGCCCTCTTCCGCGGGTTCGACCACGCGAGCATCGCCGACCTCGACGGCAGGCGCCGTGGGGCGCCGAGGTCTGCGAGGCCCGAGTCGCCGGGCTCGCCAGCCTCACCCGCGTCGCCCGCGTAGAACGAGTTGTCCACAGGAAGAGGCTCTGTGGCGTGTCGCTCGACACGAATGTCATATGTTGATGCTACGCCCGCCACCGCGGGGCGCTCAGTCCTTCGAGCGAGAGCAGTTCGCATGACCACGTCGTCACACGCCGAGTCGATCCTGCAGGCCACCCCGGGCGGTGCCTGCAGCGCCGCCGTCGAGTCCGCGCCTCCCCCGCAATCGACCTCCAGGCGGTCATCAGGCACGGTCGGCGTCGGGGCGAGCGCAGGGCGAGCGCTGCGCGGCATCGACGGGGGTGCGGCGCCGGCTCGGGGGCGCCGAACGCGTGTCGACGACGGGCCGGCCGATCCTGCGACCGACGCCGAATCGACCGACCTGCCCGACCCGCGACCGCTCGTGACCAACCTGGCGCGGTGCGTGGTCGAGATCCTGGCCGGCGCGCGCGAGATCGAGCAGATCGCCCGCTGGGTCAACGACGAGGTCTACCGGCACCTGCTCAAGCGGGTCGTGCTGGCGACGCGAGCTCGCAGCGCCCGCGGCACCTCCGCCGAGCGACCCCGCTTCTCGGTGGGTGCCGTCCGACTCACGCGGCCGAGCGACGACGTGGTCGAGGCCGTCGTCGTGATGCACGGCCGGGCACGGAGCCGGGCGGTGGCCGTGCGCCTCGAGACCATGGGCACGCGGTGGCGGGCCACGGCGATCCACGTGCTGTGACACGAGCGCGCCGCGCCCCGGCCCCGCGCGCCGGCCGTGCCATGCGGCCCGGCCTCGTGACGCACGAAGGCCCCGGCACGCAGCCGGGGCCCTCGTGATCGAACCACGCGCTAGCGGCGCTTCTGCGCCCGACGCTCGGCGCGGTTGTTGGCGACCTGCGAGTCGTCGTCGCCGGCCGTGGTCTGGCCGAAGGCGCCGCGCTTCGCCGGGGCGCTCGGGCCGGTGCCACCGGAGGCCTCCGCCGAGCCCGAGGTGGCCCGTGCGGCCGCGATCTCGGGGGCGGCGAGGCGCTCCGTCAGCTCTTGCTGCCGCTGCGCCCGCGCCGTCTCGGCACGCTCGAGGTGACCCGCCTTGTCGCGGACCTCGACCTCGCCCTCGGCGTTGGGAGCAGAGAAGTTGAGCACGGAGTCGTCGTTGTCGCCCTCGCCGAGGCCCTTCGCCGTGATGATCGGGCCGTGGTCGTGACCTTCGTGGCCGATCTCGCTCTGCACCTCGACCTCGAGGTTGTAGAGGAACCCGATGCTCTCCTCGCGGATGGCGCCCATCATGTTCTGGAACAGGGCGAAGCCCTCGCGCTGGTACTCGACGAGCGGATCGCGCTGCGCCATGGCGCGCAGGCCGATGCCGTCTTTCAGGTAGTCCATCTCGTAGAGGTGGTCGCGCCAGCGGCGGTCGATCACCGACAGCACCACCTTGCGTTCGAGCTCGCGCATCGCCGAGTCGCCGAGGGTCTCTTCGCGGGCCGTATAGGCCACCTTGGCGTCGGAGAGGATCTCGCGCTCGAGGAACTCGCGCGTCGCCTTGCCCTTCGACCCGGCCTCGGTGATGACCTCGTCGATCGTGATCGAGATCGGGTAGAGGGTGCCGAGCTCGGTCCACATCGCGTCGAGGTCCCAGTCGTCGGGGTTGCCCTCGCCGGTGTGCGACTCGATGACCTCGTTGACGACGCTCTCGAGGAAGACCGACGTGCGGTCCTGGAGGTCGTCGCCCTCGAGGATGTGACGGCGGTCGGAGTAGATCGCCTCGCGCTGGCGGTTGAGGACGTCGTCGTACTTGAGGACGTTCTTGCGGATCTCGGCGTTGCGGCTCTCGACCTGCGACTGGGCGGAGCGGATCGCGCGGCCGACGATCTTGTTCTCGATCGCGAGGTCGTCGGGCACGTTGCCGCGGCCCATGAGCGACTCGGCGGCGCCGGAGTTGAACAGGCGCATGAGGTCGTCGGTGAGCGACAGGTAGAAGCGGCTCTCGCCGGGATCGCCCTGACGGCCGGAGCGACCGCGCAACTGGTTGTCGATGCGGCGCGACTCGTGGCGCTCGGTGCCGAGGACGTACAGGCCGCCGGCGTCGCGGACCTTGTCGCCCTCCTCCTCGACGGCCGCCTTCTGGGCCGTGAAGACGTCGTCCCACGCGGCTTCGTACTCGTCGGGCGTCTCCACCGGGCTGAGGCCCCGCGAATTCATCTCGGCGACTGCGAGGAACTCGGCGTTGCCGCCGAGCATGATGTCGGTGCCTCGGCCGGCCATGTTCGTGGCGACCGTGACGGCGCCGAGTCGACCCGCCTGGGCAACGATCGCGGCCTCGCGCGCGTGGTTCTTCGCGTTGAGGACCTCGTGCTTGATGCCCTTCTTCGCCAGGAGCTTCGAGAGGTACTCGCTCTTCTCGACGCTGGTCGTGCCGACGAGCACGGGCTGGCCCGCCTCGTGGCGCTCGGCGATGTCTTCGGCGACCTGCTCGAACTTCGACTGCTCGTTCTTGTAGACGAGGTCGGTCTGGTCTTTGCGCTGCATCGGCTTGTTCGTCGGGATCGGGACGACGCCGAGCTTGTAGGTCGACATGAACTCGGCCGCCTCGGTCTCGGCCGTACCGGTCATGCCGGAGAGCTTCTTGTAGAGGCGGAAGTAGTTCTGCAGCGTGACCGTGGCGAGGGTCTGGTTCTCGGCCTTGACCTCGACGCCCTCCTTCGCCTCGATCGCCTGGTGGATGCCCTCGTTGTAGCGACGGCCCGACAGGATTCGGCCGGTGTGCTCGTCGACGATGAGCACCTCGCCGTTGATGACGACGTAGTCCTTGTCGCGCTTGAACAGCGCGTCGGCCTTGATGGCGTTGTTGAGGAACGAGATCAGGGGCGTGTTCGCCGACTCGTAGAGGTTGTCGATGCCGAGGTAGTCCTCGACCTTCTCGATGCCGGGCTCGAGCACGCCGACGGTGCGCTTCTTCTCGTCGACCTCGTAGTCGATCTCGGGCTGGAGGCGGCGGGCCAGCGTCGCGAACTCGGCGAACCAGCGGTTCGCCTCGCCGTTCGACGGGCCGGAGATGATGAGCGGCGTGCGGGCCTCGTCGATGAGGATCGAGTCGACCTCGTCGACGATGGCGAAGAAGTGGCCGCGCTGCACCATGTCGCTCGCCTGCCAGGCCATGTTGTCGCGCAGGTAGTCGAAGCCGAATTCGTTGTTCGTGCCGTAGGTGATGTCGGCCGCGTACTGCTCGCGGCGCTCGGCCGGGGTCTGGCCGGCGAGGATGCAGCCCGTGGTCATGCCGAGGGCGCGGAACACGCGGCCCATGAGCTCGGACTGGTAGCTCGCGAGGAAGTCGTTGACCGTGATCACGTGCACGCCGCGGGAGGCGATCGCGTTGAGGTACGCGGCGGTCGTGGCGACCAGCGTCTTGCCCTCACCGGTCTTCATCTCGGCGATGTTGCCGAGGTGCAGCGCGGCGCCGCCCATGAGCTGCACGTCGAAGTGGCGCATGCCGAGGGTGCGGCTCGACGCCTCGCGCACGGCGGCGAACGCCTCGGGCAGCAGGTCGTCCAGCGACTCGCCGTTCGCGTACCGCTCGCGGAGCTCGACGGTCTCGCCCAGGAGCTCCTCGTCGGTGAGGGTCTTGAAGTCCTCTTCGAGATCGTTGACGGCGTTCGCGTACGCCTTCAGGCGGCGAAGCGTGCGGCCCTCGCCGACGCGAAGGACCTTCTCGAGAACGTTGGCCACGGAAACTCCCAAACTAAGCGGTGCAGTGGTGCTGTTACCAGCCCGTGATCTTACCAAGACTAGTGAGCGCGCCCCTGTGAACGGACCTGCCGAGGCAGACGGTTCACAGGGGCGCGATCAGGGCGCAGGATCCCGCACCCGAACGGCGAGGGTGCCTACGACACCAGACCCGCCCTCGCCTGGAGCTCGGCCTCCTGCGACCCCTCGGCGGAGTCGTCGAGGCCGATCACCCCGTAGTCCCAGCCCTTGCGGCGGTAGACCACGCTCGGGCGCCCGGTGACGGAGTCGGTGAAGAGGTAGAAGTCGTGCCCGACGAGCTCCATGTAGTAGAGGGCGTCGTCGACGGTCATCGGCGTCGAGGCGAAGACCTTGGTGCGGATAACGACGGGGCAGTAGACGTCTTCGAGCTCCGTCTCGTCGTCGGCGGAGGTGCTGATGGCGCCCGTCCGGACCTTCTCGAGGGTCTCGGCGCTGGCGGGGGTGATGCCGGTGCCGGTGAAGTCGGCGGCGCTGGCCTCGTGCAGCGACGTCGGGCGGTGCTGACCGCGGTGGACCTTCGTGCGGTCCTTCGCCCGACGCACGCGCTCGACGAGGCGGGCGATGGCGAGATCGAAGGCGACGTACTTGTCGGCTCCGCTGGACTCGGCGCGCACCAGCGGCCCGGGCCCGATCAGGGTCAGCTCGACGCGGTCGTCGCCGGACTGCCCGGACGACTTCTCGTTGTGGCGCGTGACCTTGATCTCGAACGCGAGGGAGCGCGGCGCGAGGGCGGCGATCTTCTCGGCTTTCTCGGTGGCGTACTCGCGGAACCGATCGGTGATCCCCACGTTTCGACCCGTTACGGAAATGTCCATGACGTTCTCCCAGCCACTCCAGCGTGCCGCCGTTCGTGTAGGCGGTAGTGCTTTCACGCCTCGTAGGCCCACCGTAACGAGGTGGACGCTTGCGTGTCACGTGCTGTTCGCTCATTCGCCGGATTGCCCGTCGACATTCAGGGACGATGCCAAGGCGGCGGTCGCAGGAGCAGCGGATCGCCGCACGGCCAGAGGCACGGCCGCCACCGCGCACGCCCCGACCACCTCCGCCCCGGCCGCACGGGCCGCCCGCACGGCCTCAGCGAGGGTCGCGCCGGTCGTCGAGACGTCGTCGACCACCACGACTGTGATGCCGGACAGGCGCCGGGAGGCGCGCATCGAGCCGTGTCGGGCGAGCGCGCGCTCTGCGCGCGTGCGGCCCTTCTGCACCCCGGTCGCACGACGGAGGCGGAGGCCCGGTCGGCAGAAGGGCCGCGCCGCGGCCCGGGCGATCAGCTCGACGGGCTCGTAGCCGCGGCGCCGGCGCCCCGCCGCAGACGACGGGACGAGCAGCAGCGGCACCCCGGGCCACGCGTCGAGCGCCGCGGCGAGCGCCGGGCCGAACCGCCGCCCGAGTCTCAGGCGCCCCTGCTCTTTGTAGGCGATCAGGACGTCGCGCACGACACCGTCGTAGACCAGGGCCGTGCGCAGGGGCGTGCCGTCGGGCAGGGCGCCCTCGGCGACTCGCGGGCACAGGCGGCGAGCGCAGTCCTCGCAGAGCTCCCGGTCGCCGAGCCCGCAGCCCGCGCAGTCGCACGGGGACACGAGCGAGAGGGCGCCGCGGAGGGCCGGGAGGACGAGGTCGAGACGGGACATGCCTCGAGCGTGCCGGGTGTCGGATCCTGCGCCCTGCGCGCGCAGCGCATCGGTGGAGAACCCGTGCTCGGAGCGGGCCTGTGGAGGAGTCGTCGGACGCGCTACCGCTGGGTGGCGAGGAGGGCGGCGGAGATGCCGGTGTCTTCCCAGCCGTTGCCGCGGGGTTCGAGGAGGTTGCCGTTGGAGGTGAGGATCCGGACCCGGTCGACGCCGTTGCCGCCCACGATGTCGACGCCCGTGCCGGTCGGACGGCCGAGGTCGGTGGACTCGCCGCCGACGTCGTGCTCGGACACGAGCGAGTTGCCCTCGGTGTCGGTCGACAGCGTGGCGACGGTGAGCTCGTCGACCCAGGTGACCGCGACCGGCGAGCCCGACGGGGGCGTCATCGACAGCGGCGTGCCGAGCCCGGTCGGCACGTGCTTGCTGTCGCGCAGGATCGCCGCGACGAGCAGCTTGGTGGTGCCGTCGGCGTCGATGAGCATGGCGATGCGGGTGGAGTCGCGCGAGATGGCGAACGCCACGAGCTGCTCGGCCGCGGGCAGCGAGGTCTGGATCGTGTGCGGCGTGCCGTCGGCGGCGAACGCGGTGATGGAGCGGGGGTCATTGGCCTTGGCGGACCAGACGTAGCCGAGATCGTCCATCGTCGGCGCGATCAGGTCGCCGCGCGAGTCCACCTTCTTCGACGCCCCCGACGACGAGACCGCGTAGACGCCAGACACCGTGCCGACGGCCGCGAGGTTCAGCTTGTCCGAGACCTCGACGGACGTCGGGTGGAGCGCGACGATCGCCTTGGAGAGGCCGGCGATCTGCGAGACGCCGGTGGACGAGCCGAAGCCGAACTCGGACTCGTTCTTCGACAGGATCATCGGGCGGGCGTCGACGGCCGGATCGGTCGAGGCCCCGGAACCCGTGTCGTCGGGGATCGCGAGCGTCGCGCCGTCGACGCTGATCGACACGGCGCCGACCGACGAGACCGTGGAGAAGCTCGCGACGAGCTGGGCTCGCATCCGCGACCGGGCGGTGGCGTCGGCCGACGACGCCTGGCTCGACAGGTCGACGTGCGCCGTCCCCGACGAGACGCTGACCCCCGAGTTCGCCAGACCGGTGCCGGAGGGGAAGGCCGAGACGACCGCCCCCTTGAGCCACGTCGACGGGCCGGCCAGCAGCGCCTGCGCGATGCGGGTGGTCGTCGACGACCGCGCGAGGAACCAGCGCTCGTCGGGCACGAGGTAGGCGTACGTCGGGTCGTAGAAGTACACCGCGTGCGGCCGGAAGACGAGGTCGAAGTTGGCCGTGGTCAGGACGATGCCGGGTGGCGCGTAGCTCAGCCGCCACTCCCCCGAGACCTTCACGAGTCCGAACCGCAGCGAGGTCTGCGTCGATCCCTGCGCCTCGGAGTAGTGGCCCTGGGCGTCGACCGTCGCCGCGCTTTGCACGGTGTACGTGATCTGGTTCGGCGTGATCTGCGAGACGGTGCCGGAGCCCTGCCGCACCAGGACGCCGGCGTGCGGGTTCCACTTCTTCGCGAACGACGACGTGAGGTACTCGCGGGCGACCTTGTAGTCGCCCTGCGAGCCGGTGCCGGCCTCGATGAAGTCGCGGACGATGCGCTCCTGGTCGCTGCCCGCCACGGGGCCCGACGGCAGGTACTCGATGTCGTTCTGCACGTTGTTGGTGATGGTCGAGCCCGTCTCGACGTGGCCGGAGGTGGGCAGGCTCGAGCACGCCGCCAGGACCGCCACGGTCGCGACGGCCAGCAGCGTGGCGGCCAGGCGTCGGCGGATCATCGGGTGGCCTCCGAGTCGACCTCGTCGAACGACTCCGGCCGCTCGACGGCGATGGGGCTGGTGGTCGCCGTGGCGCCGCTGTGCCGTGGCAGCGTGACGACGAACCGGGTTCCGACGCCGAGCTCCGACCACACCTCGAGGCGGCCGCCGTGCAACTGGGCGTCCTCCCGGCTGATCGAGAGGCCGAGACCCGTGCCGCCGATCGAGCGCTTGCGCGACGGGTCGGCCCGCCAGAAGCGGTCGAACACCCGCTCGGCGTGCTCGGCGCGCATGCCGACGCCCCGGTCGTCGACGGCGATCGCCACCGACTCGGCGTCGCTGTCGACGCTGACCGTGATCGGGCGCCCCTCGCCGTGCTCGATGGCGTTGCCGAGCAGGTTCCGCAGGATCCGCCGAACCCTCCTCGGGTCGACCTCCGCCTCGAAGTACCCGCCGCGCGCCTCCAGGCCGATCGTCGACCCGGCGCCCTGTGCGAGCGGCCCGAACTCGTCGACGCTCTCCTCGACCAGGCGGACGAGCACGACCGGCTCGAGCTCGAGTTCGACGGCGCCGGCGTCGTACCGGGAGATCTCGAGGAGGTCGGCGAGGAGCAGCTCGAAGCGGTCGACCTGGGTGTGCAGGAGCTCGGCGGTGCGCGCCGAAAGCGGGTCGAAGTCCTCGCGGTTGTCGAAGAGCATGTCGCCGGCGAGCCGGATCGTGGTGAGCGGCGTGCGGAGCTCGTGCGAGACGTCGGAGACGAACCGCTGCTGCATCCGCGAGAGGTCGGCCAGCTGCTGGATCTGTCGCTGGAGGGTGTCGGCCATCCCGTTGAACGATCGGCCGAGTGTCGCGACGACGTCTTCGCCCGACTCGGGCAGTCGCTCCTGCAGATGGCCGGTGGCGATCTTCTGACTGGTCTCGGCCGCCAGGCGCACCGGGCCGACGACGAGCCGCACCACGATGTAGGTGATCACCGCGATGAGCAGCACCAGCGCCATCGAGCCGATCGCGAGCGTCTGCTGCATGAAGTCGAGGGTCTTCTGCGCGTCGCTGAGGTCGTACACCAGGTAGAGCTCGTACTGCCCGGCCGTCGGCACCTCGAGCGTCGACCCGACCGCGATGCCGGGCTCGCGACCCGAGCTCGTCGACAGCGACACCGCCTGGAAGTGGAGCTTGTCGGTGTCCTTGTCGACGGCGGCGCGGAGCTCCTTCGAGATGACCGCGTTCGGGAAGTCCGGGCTCGCGATGTTCTGGATGGTCTGGCTCGTCGTCTGCCCGGGCGAGCGGAGCATGGCGATGCTGGTGCCGCCGGGGCTCGAGGTGGACGACAGGATCGCCGACTGGGCCTGGTTCTGGAGGCTGTCGAGCTCGACCTGGTTGGAGTCCTCGCTCGACGTCGCCGAGTCGAAGACGTTCTGGGCCAGGACCGTCGCGCGCTCCGACTCGGACTCGATCTGCTGCCGGCGCTGCGCGTAGATGTTCGACCCGATGGAGATCGAGATCGCCGAGCCGATCACGGTGACGGCGATGGTGGACAGGAGCACGGTGATCGCGATCGTGCGGAACTCCAGCGACCGCCGCCAGAAACCCAGCATGCGGCGCGGCCAGGTGCGCACCCGCAGGCCCCTCACGGCGTCAGCCCACGCTCTGCCCGGCACGGTAGCCGACGCCGCGGACCGTGGAGACGATGCGCGGGTTGTCGGGGTCGTGCTCGACCTTCGCCCGCAGGCGCTGCACGTGCACGTTGACGAGCCGCGTGTCGGCCTTGTAGTGGTAGCCCCAGACCTGCTCGAGCAGCATCTCGCGGGTGAACACCTGCTGCGGCTTGGACGCCAGTGCGTGCAGGAGCTCGAACTCCAGCGGCGTGAGGTTGATGACCTGTGCGCCGCGCCGAACCTCGTGCGCGGCGACGTCGAGCGTGAGGTCGCCCACGGCGAGGGTGTCGGCCGAGGAGTCGGGAGCGGGACGCAGGCGCGTGCGGATCCTGGCGACCAGCTCTTTCGGGTTGAACGGCTTCACGACGTAGTCGTCGGCACCGGACTCGAGACCGCGGACCACGTCGGAGGTGTCGCTCTTCGCGGTGAGCATGATGATCGGGGCACCGCTCTCGGCGCGGATGAGGCGGCACACCTCGATGCCGTCGATGCCCGGGAGCATGAGGTCGAGCAGGACGAGGTCGGGCTGGGTCTCGCGGAAGGCCGCCAGCGCCCCTGCCCCATCGGCGCAGAACGACGGCTCGAACCCGTCGGCGCGGAGCACGATGCCGATCATCTCAGCGAGGGCGGGGTCGTCGTCGACGACCAAGATTCGCGGGTTCATGGTCTCCAGTGCCTGCCTCGCCGGGTGGCGCGGCGGCTCCCAGAGTATCCGACGAAGCCCCGGATGCCGCGGAGGAAACTTCGCGCGGACAAGGGGCGGGGCGGTCCGGACGAGCGTCGGAGGTCTGTGGGAGCATGACTGGAATATCCATTCGAGGAAGACCTGGGGGAGCATGAGCGGGAACGAGCCGTGGGCGAGCCCGGGCGGGCCGCAGCAGCCGCCATACGGCACGCCGCAGCAGCCTCCGTATGCCGCGCCGCAGCCACCCCCCTACGGCGCGGCTCAGCAGCCGCCGTACGGCGCGCCCCAGCAGCCGCCGTACGCCGGGCCGCCGGTCGGCGGGCGCCCACCGGCCTGGACGCCTCCGCCCAAGCCCGGCCTCGTGCCGCTGCGACCGCTGAACCTCGGCGACATCCTCGGCGCGGCCTTCGGAGTCTTCCGGCGCAACCCGCGCACGACGTTCGGCACCGCACTGCTCTTCCAGGTGGTCTCCCTCCTCATCACGGCGGGCGCCGTCGCGGGCACCGTGGCCGCCGCGTTCGCCCGCGTCGACGGCGCGCTCCAGCGCGACCAGTCGGCGGTCATCGCCGGCACGGTCGTGCAGAGCATCGCGATCCTCATCGTCCCGATGCTGCTGAGCATCGCGATCCAGTCGATCCTGCAGGGCCTGTTCGTCCTCGAGACGTCGCACCAGGTCGTCGGCGAGCGGATGCGGCTGGGCGGCCTCCTGCGCCAGGCCCGCGGCCGGATCTGGGCGCTCGTCGGCTGGACCCTCCTCCTCCTGGCCGCGGCGCTGGTGGTCCTCGGCCTGATCGGCGGCGTCATCGCGCTCCTGGTCGCGTTCGGCGGCGGGGTCGGCGCCGGGTTCGGCGTGCTGCTCGGGTTCGTCGGCTTCTTCGGCGTCGGCGTCCTCGCGGTCTGGATCGGCACCAAGACGGCGCTGGTGCCCAGCGTCCTGCTGCTCGAGCGGCTGCCGCTCCGAGCCGCGATCGCACGCTCGTGGCGCCTCACCCGCGGCAGCTTCTGGCGGGTGTTCGGCATCATCGCCCTCGTCGGCGTGATGATCAACATCGCCTCGAGCGTCGTCAACGTCCCGGTGTCGTTGATCTCCTCCCTCGTCGGGAGCACCCTTCAGCCGAACGGCGGCTCCGACCTCGGCGGCATCATCACCCAGCTGGCCGCGTCGTTCGGCGGCCAGCTGATCACCCTCGTCGTCACGTCGATCGGCGTCGTGATCCTCTCGGCGACCGTGGCCCTCCTCTACGTCGACCTCAGGATCCGTCGCGAGGGCCTCGACCTCGAGCTCTCGCGCTACGTCGAGGCACGCGCGGCGCAGCAGTCCCGCGACGCCGGAGCCGGGGCAGACGGTCGCCTCGACGCCCCCGAGCCGCTCTTCAACCCGTACGCCAACCCCGATCCGGCACTCCGGGCCCGGGCGAAGCCGTGAGCGTCCCGGTCACGCCCTCGCCGCAGCACGCGCGGCAGCTCCTCGAGCAGGAGCTCCAGAAGCAGGAGTACCAGTCGGCGAAGCCGAACGCGCTCGACCGACTCTCGCAGCAGTTCTTCGACTGGCTGGACTCGATCCGGTTCGGCACGGTGCACGGCACCTCGGCCATCGCGGTCACCGTGCTGGTCGTGCTGATCGTGGCGGCCGCGCTGGTGCTGTTCCGCATCTACGGCCTGCCGCGGCTCCAGCGGCGCAGCGCCGGGCC
The DNA here is from genome assembly GCF_003634555.1 of Frondihabitans australicus. Classification (NCBI taxonomy): domain Bacteria; kingdom Bacillati; phylum Actinomycetota; class Actinomycetes; order Micrococcales; family Microbacteriaceae; genus Frondihabitans; species Frondihabitans australicus. The sequence continues at coordinate 392,043 of NZ_RBKS01000001.1, read as the reverse complement.
CGCACCGCTGTTCGGCGACGGCGACGTGCGCACCGCCGACGCCCTGAGGCGGTCGGCCGACGCCGCGGCGGCCTCGGGCGACTTCACGACCGCCGTCATCGAGCGGTTCCGTGCCATCGCCCGCGACCTCGACGAGCGCGGCGAGCTGTCGACGTCGCCCGGCACGACGGCGCACGGCTTCGGCGAGCGCGCGGCCGAGCTGTTCCCGTCGCACGCCGACCGGCTGCGAGAGGCGGCCGGGCGGTTCGACGGCGTCCGCTACCTCGACCGGGCAGGCGACGCCGACGGGTACGAGAGCGTCCGGCGTCTCGACCTCGACCTCGCGCGGTCGACGGCTGTGCGCGCCGAGGCCGTCTACGACGGGGCGGGCGCGTGACGATCGCCGAGCAGCCGACGCGGCCGGCACACGGTCGGCGACGGGCGGAGCGCCCGGCGGGTGGGAGCGGTTCGGGCGGATTCGGCGACGCAGGGCTCGGCGATCCTGCGGCGCCTCGCTCGCGACGACGCACCCGCGTGATCGTCGTCGCCGTCGTGGTCGTGATCGTTGCGATCGTGGGCGCCATCACGGTGACGGGCCTCGCGTCGTCGGGCGCGCAGACTCTCGGGCCCACCACGGCGGCGCCGGTCGGCTCGAAGGCGCTGGTCGAGGTGCTGCGGCGCGAGGGCGTGACGGTGAAGGTCACGTCGACGCTGCGGCAGACGTCGCGGGCGGCCGCCGCGGCCGACGGTCGCGTGACCGTCTTCGCGTACGACCCGCAGGCGATCCTCGACCGCTCGCAGTGGGCGTCGCTCGGGTCGCTCGGCGACCACACGGTCGTGGCGGACGCTGGGCAGGACGCCCTGGCCGCACTGGCCCCGGGGGTGCACGAGGCCCAAGACGCGCTCTCGTCCACGCTCACCCCGTCGTGCGACCTGCCGGCGCTGGCGAAGGTGCGCACGGTGACGGGCGGCGGCTACGGCTTCACGGTCGCGCCCACGGCTGCGGACGACGCCGGGACCACCTCGTGCCTGCCGTCGGCGAGCGGCGCCGAGACCTCGTACGGCCTGGTCCAGGTCGAGCGGGACGGACACACGACGACGGCCCTCGGGGCGTCGTCGGCACTCGAGAACGGCGTGATCACCGACCACGACGACGCAGCGCTCGCGCTCACCCTGCTCGGCGACTCTCCCACCCTCATCTGGTACCTGCCCACCCTCGCCGACCTGCCGAAGTCCGGCGGCGGCACTCTGCAGTCCCTCACTCCCGGCTGGGTCACTCCGGCCATCGCCCTCCTCGGCGTCGCCGCGATCGTCGCCGCCTTCTGGCGCGGCCGCCGACTCGGCCCGCTCGTCGTCGAGAACCTGCCCGTGATCGTCCGCTCGACCGAGACAGTCGAGGGCCGGGCGCGCCTGTACCAGCGCGGATCATCGCGCGGCCACGCCCTCGACCAGCTGCGGATCGGCGCGATCGGGCGCCTCGCGTCGGCCACGGGTCTCGGCAGCCGTGCGTCCGTGGACGACGTGGTCCTTCGCGTCGCAGCCCTGCTCGGCGTCGATCCCCGCCGCGTGCACTCGACGCTCGTCGGGGTCTCGCCGGGAGACGACCGGCAGCTCGTGGCGATGTCGGACGACCTCGCCGACCTCGAGGCCGCGGCCCTGCGCGCGACGCGACCGGCGCGGCCGGGCCGGCCCCACGATCCTGATGCCTCCCCCTCGAAAGGAACCGCATGACCACCCCTCTGCAGCAGTCGTTCGCCCGGGTCAGGGCGGAGGTCGGCAAGGCCGTCGTCGGGCAGGAGGCCGCCGTGTCGGGCCTCATCGTGACGCTGCTGGCCGGCGGGCACGCGCTCCTCGAGGGCGTGCCAGGAGTCGCGAAGACGCTGCTCGTGCGATCGCTCAGCGCCGCCCTCGACCTCGAGACGGCGCGCGTGCAGTTCACGCCCGACCTCATGCCCGGTGACATCACGGGTTCGCTGGTCTACGACGCGAAGGAGGGCGAGTTCGAGTTCCGCTCCGGGCCGGTGTTCACCAACGTCCTGCTCGCCGACGAGATCAACCGGACGCCCCCGAAGACGCAGTCGGCGCTGCTCGAAGCGATGGAGGAGCGCCAGGTCTCGGTCGACGGAGTCTCGCGGCCGCTGCCGACGCCGTTCGTGGTCTGCGCGACGATGAACCCGATCGAGTACGAGGGCACGTACACGCTGCCCGAGGCTCAGCTCGATCGGTTCCTCGTGAAGCTCGCGCTCGAGCTCCCGCCCCGCGACGCCGAGATCGAGGTGCTGTCGCGGCATTCGCGCGGGTTCTCGCCGCGCGACCTGCGTGCGGCCGGCGTGACCGCGGTCGTCGGAGCGGGCGAGATCGAGGCCGCGCAGGCCGAGGTCCGGCAGATCGGCGTGGCCCCCGACGTGCTGGCCTACATGGTCGACCTGGCCCGCGCGACCAGGCAGAGCCCCTCGGTGCGCATCGGCGTGTCGCCGCGCGGCTCGACCGCGCTCCTGGCCGCCTCGAAGGCCTGGGCCTGGCTGACCGGCAGCGACCGGATCACCCCCGACCACGTGCAGGCGATGGCGCTCCCCGTGCTGCGGCACCGGCTGCAGCTGCGGCCCGAGGCCGAGCTCGAGGGCGTCGCGGCCGACGGAGTGCTGCGAAGCGTGCTGCAGCAGACCCGGGTCCCGATCTGAGCATGGTCGTCACCGGTCGCCTCGTGCTCGTCGTCCTCCTGGGCGTCGTGCCGATCATCGCCGTGCCGGCGGGCCTCGCCGGGCCGGTGCTGCTCGGCTGGGTGGTGCTCTGCCTGCTCCTGTCCGCCCTCGACCTGCTGCTCGCAGGGTCGCCGCAGCGGGTGCGCCTCGGGCGCGAGCTGCCCGACGCCCTGCGCCTCGGCGAGACGGCGACGTCTCGTCTGACCGTCCGCAACGAGGGTCGTCGGCGACTGCGGGGAACAGTGCGCGACGCCTGGCAGCCCTCGGCGGGCGCCGTCGTCACGCGGTTCAGGGTGTCGATCGCGCCGGGGCGACAGACGGTCGTCCAGACCGCGCTCACTCCCTTCCGCCGGGGCGAGCGGCGGGCGTCGGCGGTCACGGTTCGGAGTCTGGGGCCGCTCGGCCTCGCCGGGCGCCAGAAGACGCTGCCCGCTGCCGGATCCGTGCTCGTGCTGCCGCGCTTCGCCTCCCGCCGACACCTGCCGTCGCGCCTGGCGCGCCTCCGTGAGCTCGACGGCCGCACCTCGCTGATGATCCGAGGCCAGGGCACCGAGTTCGACAGCCTGCGCGACTACGTGCGCGGCGACGACGTCCGGTCGATCGACTGGCGTGCCACGGCCAGGCGGCAGGATCTGATGGTCCGCACGTGGCGACCCGAACGCGATCGCAGAGTCGTCATCGTGGTCGACTCCGGCCGCACCTCGGCGGCACGCGTGGGCGACGAGCCGCGCCTCGACACCGCGTTCGAAGCCTCGCTGCTCCTCGGAGCCCTCGCCTCGCGCGCGGGCGACCGCGTCGACCTCGCCGTGATCGACCGGCGAGTGCGCGGCCGCGTCCAGGGGCAGACCGGAGCCGCGCTCCTGAACGCCCTGGTGACGACCCTGGCCCCGATCGAGCCGGAGCTCCTCGAGACAGACTGGTCGGCCGTGCCGGCGCTCGTACGCTCGATCACGACGCAGCGGTCGCTGGTCGTGCTCTGCACCACGGTGACGTCGCCCGGCGCCTCCCAGTCGCTCCTCGCCGCCCTGCCGCAGTTGACGTCGCGGCACCTCGTCTCCGTGGCGAGCGTCCTCGACCCGGTGCTCGGAGACCTCGTCGACGACCGGGGCACCACCGACGACGTCTACCGCGCGGCCGCCGCGTCGCGGGCGCTGCTCGACGTGTCGCGGGTGTCGGCGGCGCTCCGGCAGCTCGGCGCCGACGTCGTCACCGGCACGCCGGCCGAGCTGCCGCCGGCCCTCGCCGACCGCTACCTCGCGCTCAAGGCGGCCGGTCGCCTCTAGCCGATCGGTTCCCTCGAACCGATCAGCCCCTCGGCCCGATCGGCCCGGCACCAACCGCGCTGCTAGCCCGAGACGAGCTGCCGCGCCCCCGCCTCGAACTCGTCGAGGTCCCCCGTCTGCCCGGCCCGCCACGCGCGCCCGCCGAGCACCCACTGGTAGACCACCACGGCAGCCAGGGCGACCGTGCCGATGCCGATCTTGATCGCCCACGGCCACGGCTGGCGCGTCACGAAGCCCTCGATGAGCCCCGACATGAGCAGGGTGATCGTGAGGCCCACGGCGAGGGTGATGAGCGCCCGGCCGGTGTCGGCGAGGGCCTGGACGCGGCTCCTGCCGCCCGGGGCGATCCACGACCAGAAGATCATGAGGCCCGCGGCGAACGCCATGAAGATGCTGTACAGCTCGAGCTGCCCGTGCGGCGCGATGTACAGGAAGAAGTACTTCAGGCGCCCGACGCTGTCGAGGATCCCCGCGTCGATGCCGATGTTCTGGGCGTTCGTCAGCAGCAGGTAGGCCGGGTAGACGCCGGTGATGCCGAACGCGACGCTCTGCGCCGCGAGGAACGCGTTGTTGGTCCACACCTGGCCGGTGAACGACGACGGCGGGCTCTCGGAGTAGTACTTCACGAAGTCCTGCGTCGCGAACTGCTTGCGGAACTCCGCGCTGCCGAAGGTGGCGAGGACGGCAGGATCCGACGCGGCCCAGACGCCGTAGAGCGTCGCCACGACCGCGGTGACGGCGGCCATCACGAGCGTCAGCCAGCGGATGCGGTACATCGCCGCCGGCAGCTGGTAGGCGAAGAACGCGGGCACCTGCGAGGCGACGCTGCGACCCTGGCCGGTGAACCGGAGACGCGCCCGCGAGAGGCTGAGGCTGAGCCGCTCGCCGACCACCGTTGCTCCTGCGCTCGATTTCAGGCTGGAGAGCTGCGCCGCGCCCGACTGGTACAGGTCGATGAGACGGTCGGCGCCCGCACCGTCGAGGTGGCGGCGGCGCGCGAGGTCGTCGAGCTCTCGCCACTCGGCCCCGTGGGCTGCGGTGTACGCGTCGACGTCCATCGAGTCGATCGTAGACGCGGGCGGCGCTCGCGGTGCGACCCGCCACGGCATGGTTCACTGGGCTATGGCCTCCGACGACGAACTGGTGACCGGCGAAGCGGTGGGCCTCGACCTGCGCCCCGCGCCCTTCGTGCTGCGGCTGCTCGGCGCCCTGATCGACTACGTCGCCTACGTGCTCGGCCTCGTCGGGCTCGTCATCGTCATCTCGCTGGCCAACGACCGCGGGCTGATCGACGGCGCCACCTCGCAGGCGTTCCTCGTGGCCGCCGTCGCCATCGCGTTCATCGTCGCGCCCACCGCCATCGAGACGGCGACCCGCGGCCGCTCCCTCGGCAAGGTGATCATCGGGGCCCGCGTCATCCGTCTCGATGGCGGATCGATCGGCTTCCGGCACGCACTCACCCGGGCGCTGGTCGGCCTCCTCGAGGTCGTCGGCACGACCGGCGGCCTGGCCGTGATCGTCGGTCTGCTCACCTCCCGCTCGCAGCGGCTCGGCGACCTCCTGGCCGGCACCTACGCCCTCAACGAGCGGCTGCCGCGCGAGTCCGGGGTCGTCTACGCGGTGCCGCCAGCGCTTGCCGGATGGGCCATGCAGGCCGACGTCGCCCGACTGCCCGACTCGCTGGCGCGGCGCATGGCGAGCTTCCTGCGCCAGGCGGCGAAGATGACCCCCGAGAGCAGGATCCGCGTGGCCATCGCCCTCGCGACCGAAGCCTCGCCGTACGTCGCGCCGCTCCCGGCGACCGACCCCGAGACCTTCGTGGTCGCGGTGCAGGCGGTCCGCCGTGATCGCGAACTGCGGGCGCTCCAGTCCGAGCGGGCGGGTCTCGCGCGTCTGGGGCCGGCGCTCGACGGGGCGCCGGTCGGGTTCCCGCGGCGCTGAGGGGCGGGCGGGGTGTGGTGGTCGGGGTATCGCTGATCCTGCGCCCGGATCGGGCCCTCGCCGGGCGGAGGGGCGGCGCGGGGGCTAGGAGCGGACGAGCCTCGCGATCGCCGCGGAGGCCTCGCGGACCTTCTCGTCGGCCGCGGCGCCGCCCTGGGCCACCGCGTCGGCCACGCAGTGTGCGAGGTGGTCGTCGAGCAGCTGCAGGGCGACGGTCTCGAGGGCCTTCGTGGCGGCGCTGACCTGGGTGAGGATGTCGATGCAGTACGTGTCGTCCTCGACCATGCGCTGGAGGCCGCGGACCTGGCCCTCGGCGCGCTTCAGCCGCTTGATGATCTGCTCTTTGTCGCCGACGTAGCCGACGTGGGCCGTCTCGTGCGCCATCATGTATCCCTTCTCGATACCCCCCTAGGGTACTCGACACCCCGCGGACGTCGGAGCTACGACAAAACGCGACAAGCGCGACGTCCAAGCACGTCGCGCTTGTCGCGTTTTGTCGCGACAAGCGGGAAAAGGGTGAGCGACCTACGCGCGGATGAGCGCCAGCACCTCGTCGCGGATCTTCTCCATGCCGGCGAACGTCGCGGCCTCGGCGTTGAGTCGCAGCAGCGGCTCGGTGTTCGACGGGCGCACGTTGAACCAGTAGAACTCGCCGTTCTCGAGCGAGCCCGACACGGTGAGGCCGTCGAGCTCGTCGAACTCGCCGCGACCGGTGAACGCCTCGACCACGCGCGCGTAGACGGCCGGGATGTCGGCGACGGTCGAGTTGATCTCGCCCGACGCGGTGTAGGGCGTGTAGCGGCCCGCGAGCGCCGATAGGGGCTCGTCGTGCGACCCGAACTCGGCCAGCGTGTGCAGCGCCGCGAGCATGCCGTTGTCGGCGCCCCAGAAGTCGCGGAAGTAGTAGTGCGCCGAGTGCTCGCCGCCGAAGATGGCGCCGGTGGCCTTCATCTCGTCCTTGATGAGCGAGTGGCCGACGCGGGTGCGCACCGGGGTGGCGCCGTTGGCCTCGATGGTCTCGGGGACGGCGCGAGAGGTGAGCAGGTTGTGGATGACGCTGATCGACTCGTCGGGCGACGCTGCGCGCACCCGGGCGATCTCGCGCACGGCGACGATGGCCGCGACGGCCGACGGGGTGACCGCCTCGCCCTTCTCATCGACGACGAAGCAGCGGTCGGCGTCGCCGTCGAAGGCGAGGCCGAGGTCAGCGCCGTGCTCGACGACGGCCTTCTGCAGGTCGACGAGGTTCTTGGGCTCGAGCGGGTTGGCCTCGTGGTTCGGGAAGGTGCCGTCGAGCTCGAAGTAGAGCGGGATCACCTCGATGGGCAGCTCGGGCAGGCCCGCGGCGGTGCCGAGGACGGCGGGGACGGTGAGGCCGCCCATGCCGTTGCCGGCGTCGACGACGATCTTGATCGGGCGGATCGACGAGAGGTCGACCAGCTGGCGCAGGTACGCCGCGTACGACGGCAGGGCGTCGAACGGGGTCACCGTGCCGGGCTCGTCGACCGAGGGTACGCCCGACGACAGGAACTCCGCGGCGCGGTCGCGGATCGACGCGAGGCCGGTGTCGAGCGAGATGCCCTGGGCGCCGGCGCGCGAGAACTTGATGCCGTTGTACGTGGCCGGGTTGTGGCTCGCCGTGAACATGGCGGCGGGGGCGTTGCGTGATCCTGAGGCGAAATAGGTCTCGTCGGTCGAGCACAGGCCCAGCAGTGTGACGTCGGCCCCGCGGGCGGTGGCGCCCCGGCCGAAGGCTGCGGCGAACTCGGGCGACGAGTCGCGCATGTCGTGGCCCACGACGATCTCGGACGCGTCGGGCGACGTGGCGGCGATCTCGTCGGCGAAGGCGGCGCCGAAGGCTTCGACGACCTCGGGGGTGAGCTGGGATCCGACCAGCCCGCGCACGTCGTAGGTCTTGACGAACGCGGTGAGGTCTACGGGCGAATCAGAAGTCATTCCCTAAAACTACATGGCGCACGACCTGCCACCCCTGCGGGGCGCTGAGTCTTTCGGCGTGGCGCTCGCACAGGTCGTAGCCGTGCGGTTCGACCGTCGTCGACAGCGGCCCGACGACGACCATCGAGTCGGCGTAGTCGTAGGTCAGTGTGGCCACCGCCTCGTCGTGGCAGGTGACCTTGCTGCAGGGGCGACCGTTCATCTCGGAACCACACTAAGCCCTCGGGTCGCAGGATCCGGCCAGCCCCGCCCGACCAGAGCCCGAGCGCCCCGGGCCGCCGCCCTGCCCCGCCACGCGACTACGCTTGCGGCATGCCCCGCCCCTCTCGCGTGCGCCCCTCCGGGCGCGCAGGTTTCCGCGATCGTCACGGGCGGGGTCTGCGCTCGTCGGCCGCCGGGCCGAACCTGCCGTTCCTGCAGACACGCATCGACCTCTTCGACGACATCGTCGCCCAGACGGCGACGTACCTGCGCGAGCTCTGGCCGGACGACCTCGACGACGTGACGTTCGAGGTCGCGGGGCTCCCGGCCGCAGCGCCCGAGGGCACCTCCGGCCCGCGTCGCGGAGACGCCTCCGGCGGGCCGAGCTCGCTCGAGCGCTACCGCGTCGACGCCGTGCGGCGCTCGGTGACGCTCTACCGACTTCCCATCGAGCGGCTCACCCGGGTGCCCGAGTCGCGTCAGGCAGAGAACGCCGCCTGGCAGCACCGGATGGTCGTCGAGGGCTACGTGTTCCGGGCTGTCGGCGAGCTCCTGGGCAAGGATCCGTGGGACCTCGCCCCGGACCGCTACCGCGACTGACGGCTCCAGCGGCAGCGATCCCCCTACGGGTAAACGGTGACCGGCGTCGAGACCGCCTGCGGCGACACGATCGCGTAGCCCGCCAGCTGCCCGGCCGCGCTGTAGGTGAGCGCCGCCCGCAGCCCGTCGGCGTGGGTCAGCGTGAGGGTGTCGCCCGACGAGACCGTCGCGAGCTTCGAGGCGCCGGAGCCGATGGTGATGGTCCGCGACGACGCCCTACCCCGCGAGTCCACGGCCTGGAGGGTCGCCGTGATGGCGTTGCCGGTCGGGTTCGCCAGGGCGACCTTCGTCACTCCGCCGGGCGCCACCGTGAACAGGGTCGAGCCGTGGATCGCGGGAGCGCTGCCCACCCAGGCGAGGTCGATGCCGCCGTCGGATGCGATGCTCGACGTGCGCGCCCCGGCCACGACCGGCTGGGACGACTTCACGGTCGCCGTGTACACGCCGTCGGCGAGCCCGTCGAGCGAGACGTCCGAGACCTGGCCGGCCTCGATCGTGTCGGTGAACGTCGAGCCGGTGCCGTCGGCGGTCGACAGCTGCACGCTGATCTGGGCGTTCTTCGTTCCTGGCACGTACGCGCGCAGCACCGACTTGAGGTCGGCGTAGCCGTCGTCTCCGGCCTTCTGCTGCACGGCCGATCCGTCGCGGATCACGATGCCGGGCACGACGACCTCCTTCGCAGGAGCGGCCGACGCGCTCACGATGTCGGCGCCGCCGGGCTCCAGGGTCCGCACCACCCCCACCTGCAGCGTCGCCGTGATCTGACCGCCGCGGCTGGTGACGTGCACCACTGGCGAGGCGAGGCCCGTCGAGAAGCCGGAGAGGGGCACGACCTTCTGACTGCGGGGCGCGACGACGATGCCCTGGAGGCCCGGCCCATCGACCTTCCCGTTCTCGCCGGCGACGGTGAGGTCGACGGTCGAGTTCACGTCGCTCGGGTTCACCAGGACGATCAGGGTGGTGCGGCCGGTGTCGGTCGAGCCGCCGACGAGCCAGGTGGACGACGTCGGCTCGGCGCACGGCGCCGCCGCGAAGCCGCGCAGGTCGGCGCCGGCCACGCTCTCGCTCTGCGAGGCCGCGACCTGCGGCACGGTGGTCCCGGACGCCTTGGCCGTGACGGACAGCGGTGACGACGACGCGCCGTCGGCGCCGGCCAGGGTCGCCGACGTGGGCGTGGCGCCGTCGCCGGCGCCGGTGACCGTGTTCGCCGATCCGACGGCCGTGACCGTCGTGGCCGACGCGCCGGAGTCGCCGGCGAGCTGGAGCAGGGACCCCGGGCAGGCGCGCTGCTGATCGAGGGCCACGGGCGTGACCGTCCGGCCGGCCGGGGTCTCGCTGAGGCTGGGCAGCGGCAGCACGGTGGCCGCGACGATGACGCCCGCGCCGACGGCGAGGGCGACGACGCCCACGAGCGAGCGGACGGAGGCCTGGAGGACGGTGCGGCTACTCATCTCGCTCCTCGTCGAAGGTCGTGGCGGGCTGGTCGATCTCGCGGCCTCCGGGCCGGGCGCGACGACGCCTTGGCGTGGTGGGGATCGCGAGGAGGAGCGCCGAGCCGAAGACGATGCCCCAGGTGCCGAGGACGATTCCGCGGAGCGGCCCGTCGGGCTGGGTGGCGCGGTTCTTCTCGGTCGCGTCGACGTAGCGCCAGAGCTGCCCGCTCGTAGAGTCTCCGGCCGGCAGGAACAGCGCGTTCGCGTCGAGCGCCTCGGAGGCGCGCTGCTCCAGGTCGCCCGCCTTTCCCGTGTCGCCGCTCGAGCCGAGCACGACGAAGCCGATGCCGAGTTCGCGGAGGTCGTGCGACGGATCGAATCCCGAGCGGCTCACCAGGTTGCCGGCGAGCGTGGTCAGGTCGCGGCTCGTCGTCGACAGGCGCTGCTGAGTCGAGTCGAGCGTCGACTGCGCGTCGAGGGTCTCGCCCTGGCCGCGTTGCAGCGACACGGCGAGGGACCCGTTCGGCTGCGGACTGAGCACGAGCGTGCCCACGCTCGGCTTGGCGACGGCCTCCGCGGTGACGTAGGCGGAGAGGATTCTTCCCGTCGACGGAGTCACCGATCCTGCGCCCATCAGGTTGGCCAGGATCAGCGGAACGCACGCGGCGACCCCCACCGCGCCCAGCAGCCCGCCCACGGGCGGCGTGAACCGCGGGATGCGGTCGAGGGCGACCGAGGCCGCGCCGATCAGCCCGGCGAAGTAGAGGCTGAGGCCGGAGCCGGCCCAGACGGCGGTGGTCGACGATCCGACGCCCGTGATCTGCACGTGCGTCGCGGCGACGGCGGTGACGTAGCCGAGGAGAGCGACGGCGAGGCAGGCCACGGCCCGGCCGCGAGTCGGCAGGAAGACCGAGCAGGCGGCCAGGATCCCGAGCGGCAGCATGGCGAGGACGATCACGATCGCCATGGTCGAGCCGGTGATGCCGATGTGCGCGACGAGGTCGGTCCAGCCGTTGAGGCCTGTCTCGGGCGAGCCCAGCGCGAGCTGCAGAGGCGACGCCGCAGCCGTGCGGGACGGCACCCCGGGGTCGGCGAAGATCGCCCACCAGCTGCCGCGCGCGATGTCGGCGAGCGCCAGCGGCACGAAAAGGGCGATGGCGGGCACGGGGATGCCCAGCATCCGGTGGGTGCCGCGCGGGCGGGTGGCGATGGCGCCGATCCAGCCGATCACGAGCGCGGGGATCAGCGGCGGGCTCGCGGCGGCCACGACGGCGAACAGGATCGAGGCGGTGGCTCCGGCCGACCAGCTCCGCGCCGACGACACCATCGCCAGCACCAGGAACGGCAGCGCGGCATGGGCGATCGTCGCGCCGAGGTGCCCGGTCTGCAGGGCGGAGAGCACGGGCGGCGACACCGAGTAGACCAGGGCCGCGACCGACGGCACCCACGACCGCTGGGTGATGCGGCGGGCCGCCAGCCACGCGCCGATGGCGGAGATCGGGAGGGCGAGGAAGTAGAAGATCACGATCGCGGTCGACGGCGACCAGAACGTGATCGAACCGAGCACGGCGACGAGGCCGGCGAACGGGTCGGACGGCCCGACGAAGCCGGTTCCGATCTCGTGCCAGCCGTAGCCGACCGAGTGCCACAGGCTGCCCACCGTCGTCGAGACGGGCAGCAGGCCGCCGCCGGAGACGGCCGGCGAGCCGAGGAACCTGAAGAACGCCACCACGCCGACGATCGCCGCGAACACCGTCACCCAGAGGCCGCCCGACGAGATGAAGCCGGCCTTCGGGATCGCGGCGTCCTCGACCGAGGCGAGCAGCGCGTCGCGCTCCGACACCCGTCGCTCGCGGATCGTCGACCAGTCGGCGCGAAGCGGAGCGATCGCACTCCAGCCGAGCGTCTTGGTTCGACGCAGGTTCGCGCGGGCGGCGAGGATGTGCGACCGCCCGAAGGCCGTGCCGAACGCGGCGCGGAACTCGCCCACGACGGCGCCGGGGCTCTTCGCGACAAGGTGCCACACCGAGCGGACGATCGCGAGCGGCACGAGGCTCAGCCAGTGGAACGGGAGCGCGGCTCCTGCCGCGTAGACCAGACGCCGGTGCAGCTGGGCCGAGCGCCGCAGCCGGGCACGACGCGCGTGGCCGCCGGGTTTACGGCCGAAGTCCTCCGGCGCGCCCTGGCTGAGCACGCGAGCGCCGGGCACGAGCACGACGCGGTGCCCGGCGAGCCTGGCGCGGGTCGAGAAGTCGAGCGACGCGTCGATGTGCGGGAGCGCAGGATCGAAGCCGCCCAGCGCCGTCCACACCGAGCGGCGCACCAGCATGCCCCCCGCCGCCACGCCGAGGACATCCGCCTGCACGTCGTGCTGGGCCTGGTCGAGTTCGCCCGAGACGAGTGCGATCGACGAGCCGAAGCGGGTCATGGTCTCGCCGAACTCCGAGATGACGGCGGGCTCGTCCCAGCGCATGAGCTTCGGGCCGGCGATCGCGACCGACGGCGCCACCTCGACCGTCGCCATGAGCTCGTCGAGGGCGTTCTCGTCGGGGGCGTTGTCGTCGCCCAGGATCCACAGCCACTCGTCGTTCGCGTCGGCTCCCGCGGCCCCCGGCCCCATCACCCTCAGGGCGTGGGCGACTGCTGCCCCGAGGGTCTTCGCCTGCGGGGCGCTGGTCAGTTGAGCGGCGCCGGAGAGGTTGAGTCGACCCGCCGCGGATCCTGCTCCCCCGGTGTCGACGACGACGAGGGCCTCGGGCGGTCGCGTCTGGCGCGACAGACCGTCGAGGGTTCTGTCGAGGGAGTTCGCGCCGCCCGGGGCGACGAGGATCGCTGTGACTCTCGGCTGCATGACGGTGAGACTCTAGGGGCCCGAAACAGACGAACGGCGCACCCGGTGGGCGCGCCGCAGCCATTGACAGCTAAATCAGGAGCTACGCCCGCTTGCGGAGCTTGCGGCGCTCGCGCTCGGACAGCCCGCCCCAGATGCCGAAGCGCTCGTCGTTCAGGAGGGCGTACTCGAGGCACTGGGCACGGACGTCGCACGACGCGCAGATCTTCTTCGCGTCGCGGGTCGAGCCGCCCTTCTCGGGGAAGAACGCCTCGGGGTCGGTCTGCGCGCAGAGCGAGTCGGCCTGCCACGCCAGCTGGTTCTCGTCGTCGTCGACGTCGCGCCGCCGGACGCCGGGAACACCCAGCAGGACCGGATCGACATGCCAGTTGTCGGGAACGGATCCGTTTCGGTCGTTGATGGCCACTACGCATCTCCCCTCGTCTGCAATCGCTTCCCCTGTGGTTGCGACACACGTAATTACACTCGTGTAACTCCCGTTTCGTCAAGTCGGGCATCATAAAACCCTCGACCCCCGAATGAGGGTGATTGTCACCCCGGGCGTGTCGGAACTACGCGGGGACGGCCGCCTTCCGGGCCTCCCACGCGCTCGTGACCATCTCGAGCAGCGTGTGACGCATCTCCCAGTCGAGGTCGCGCGCGGCCAGCTCGCCCTTGGCGACGATGCGGTCGGGGTCTCCGGGGCGGCGGGGCGCGATCTCCGGCGTGAACGCGATGCCGGTGCCCTCGGCCATGGCGTCCATGATCTGGCGCACCGAGACGCCGTCGCCCGAGCCCAGGTTGTAGGCCGACTCGAGCGTCTCGCCCGCATCGAGCTTCCGGGCCGCGACGGCGTGCGAGATCGCCAGGTCGGCCACGTGCACGTAGTCGCGCACGCAGGTGCCGTCGGGGGTGTCGTAGTCGTCGCCGTTGATCCGCGGCGTCTTGCCGTCGAGCAGCGCCTGGAACACCAGCGGGAACAGGTTGTGCGGGCTCGCGTCGTAGAGGTCGGGCTCGCCCGAGCCGACGACGTTGAAGTAGCGCAGGCTCGTGTGCCGCAGCCCGGCGGCCCGCCCCTGGTCGCGCAGGAGCCACTCGCCGATCAGCTTCGACTCGCCGTAGGGCGACTCAGGGTTCTTCGGCGTGCCCTCGATGACGGTGTCGGTGTCGGGCGTGCCGTAGACCGCTGCGCTCGACGAGAAGACGATGCGATCCACCCCGCGATCGGCCATCGCCTCGAGCAGACGGGCCGTGCCGGTGACGTTCTGCTCGTAGGTGTGCAGCGGGCGCTGGACGGACACGCCCGCGTACTTGAAGCCGGCGACGTGCACGACGCCCGTCACCCCGTGCTCGTCGATCGTGCGACGCAGCAGGTCGCCGTCGAGGATCGTCCCGTTCGCGAACGGCACGCCCTCGGGCACGAACGACGCGATGCCGCTCGAGAGGTCGTCGAGCACGACCGGCTCGAGCCCCTCTCCCGCGAGCGCTCGAACGACATGGGACCCGATGTAGCCGGCGCCGCCGGTCACTAGCCAAGACATGCCCTCAACCTATCGTTCGACGGGGACCCGATCCTGTGCTAGTTGAACAGCGCGGCGCCGCCGGTCACTAGCCAAGACATGCCCTCAATCTATCCTGGCCGCATTTATGGCAGGATCGAATACCCCATCGATCCCCTGCCACGTCGGGAGGCCCTGTGCTCCGCTCCGTCGCCGTCCTCGCCGTGGACGGCCTGCCCCCGTTCGAGTTCGGCGTCGCCTGCGAGGTGTTCGGCATCGACCGCCGCGACACCGGCGGCCCCGCCTTCGACTTCCGCATCGTCACCGCCCACCCCGGCGCCGTCCGCACGAGCATGGGCTTCACGATGACCATCGTCGACGGGCTCGAGAGGGCCCGCGGCGTCGACCTGATCGTCGTCCCGGCGCACGGCACCGAGGCGGTGATCGACCCCGCCTACCTCGACCTCCTGCGGCAGGAGCACGCGAGAGGCACCACGATCCTGAGCATCTGCAGCGGCGCATTCACCCTCGCCGCCACGGGTCTCCTCGACGGCCGCCGCGCGGCGACGCACTGGATGCACGCCGACCTCCTGCACGAGCGTCACCCGAGCATCACGGTCGACCCCGACGTGCTCTTCGTCGACGAGGGCTCGCTCATCACGAGCGCGGGCACCTCGGCCGGCATCGACGCCGCCCTGCACCTCGTGCGGCGCGAGCTCGGGGCCGGAGCCGCCAACGCGATCGCCCGCCGCATGGTGATCCCGGCGCAGCGCGAGGGCGGCCAGGCGCAGTACATCAAGGCGCCGGTGCCCGAGCGCCGCGCAGACTCGCTCGCCGCCGTGACGGACTGGATGCTCGAGAACCTCGACCGCGACCTCACCGTCGACGAGCTCGCGCGGCGCGCGCTCATGTCGCCCAGGACCTTCGCCCGTCGGTTCCGGGCGGACGTGGGCGCGACGCCGCTCGCCTGGCTGAACCGTCAGCGGCTCCTGCGCGCCCAGCACCTGCTCGAGGAGACGGACCTCACGCTCGACGCGATCGCGCAGCGCACCGGGTTCGGGTCGGCCGCCGTGCTGCGGCACCACTTCGCTCGCACGCTGCGCACGACGCCGACGGCCTACCGGTCGGCGTTCGCCGCCTAGGCGGCCCCGCCCGACCTAGGCCGAGGTGGCGACGAACGCCTCGCCGCTGCCGGTCACGGCCAGGCGCCACTCGTCGGGCGTCACGTAGACGGCCTCGCCGCGCGAGAGGCGGATGTTGCCGTCCTGCCCCTTGAGATGCAACTCGCCCTCGGTGACCAGGACGATGGACGGGCCCCCAAGCGAGACGACGGCGCCCGACTCGCCGGGCACGACGTGCAGCAGCGCGAATCCGACGTCGGTCGGGTCGAAGCGCCAGACGCCGGGCGCCGTCTCGACGCCGCGGAGGTACGGCAGCGGCAGCGGGTCGAAGTCGAGCACGTGCAGCAGCTCGGGCACGTCGACGTGCTTCGGGGTGAGCCCGCCGCGCAGGACGTTGTCGGACGGCGCCATGAGCTCGATGCCGAGCCCGCCGAGGTAGGCGTGGATGTTGCCGGCGGGCAGGAACAGCGCCTCGCCGCGCGACAGCGTCACCCGGTTGAGCAGCAGGGCCACCACCACGCCGGCGTCGCCGGGGTAGAGGCCCACCAGCTCGGCGACGGTCGCGACGTTCGGCGAGACCGCCCCGGCGGCCGAGGCGGCGACCGCTAGCTCGCTCACGGCGGCGATCGTGGCCGCTGCGGCGTCGGCGTCGAAGAGCCACGCGACGGTGGCCTCGAGCGACTCGCCGAGCTTCGCCGACAGGTCCCCCAGACGGCCCGTGCCGCCGTCGAGCGCCTGAACGTCGGCCGTGGCGTCGGCGACGGAGCGGAATCCGCACAGCGCGTCGAACGTCTCGCTCAGCGCGTAGATGATCTCGGGCTTCGGGAAGGGGTCCTTGTAGTTGCGCTCGGTGGCCACCAGCGGCACGCCCGCACGATTCTCGCGGTCGAACCCGGCCCGGGCCTGCTCGGGCGTCGGGTGCGCCTGGATCGACAGCGGGGCGGCCGCGGCTAGCACCTTCATGAGGAACGGGAGGTGGCGACGCCCCTGGCCGAGCGCGCGGTCGGGCTCCGCCTCGATCCAGTCGGCGAGGTTCGCACGCCCGTCTACGACGGCCGGGTTCACGATCACACTCGGCGAGCCGGGGTGGGCTCCGAGCCAGAGCTCGGCCTCGGGCTTGCCCGAGGGCGTGCGCCCCAGGAGCCGCGCGATGGCGTCGGTCGAGCCCCACGCGTAGTCGCGCGGCACGTTGGTGATGGACAGGAACATGGCGGGTACCTCGTGACTCTCGTTCGGGCCGCCCCTACGCTACCCTGAGCCTGTCATGACCGACGCGCGCCGATCACGCCTGGGGGGTCCTGTCGGCGAGGGCGTCTGGGCCGTCGCGGCAGGCGTCGTCAGCGTGCTCGCGGCCGCCCTGGCCCTGCGGCTCACCCCGTCGCTCCTGACGGCGCGCTGGTCGACGGGATCGGACGACGGCACCCTGCACTACATCCTCTTCACGAGCGCCACGCAGGCCTTCCCGTACATCGACAACCCGGCGCTCGGCTTCCCCCACGGGCTCAACGTCTTCTTCACCGGGCAGATCGACGTCGCCTCCGCCGTCGTGATCGGTCTGCTCGCCCTGGTGATCCACTCGGGCACGACCCTGCTCGACGTCTTCGACCTGCTGGCCTTCTTCGGGATCGGCGTGACGGCGACGCTCTTCTTCCGCGCCCTGCGCGTGTCCAGGCCGCTCGCAGCCCTGTTCGGCGTGCTGTTCGCGGTGGCGCCCTACCACTTCATCCGCATCGGCTACGGCCACGCGTTCATCGCGAACTACTGGGCGGTGCCGCTGGCCGGAATCCTCGCGCTGGTCGTGAACGGGCGCGAGACCGATCCGTTCGCGGGGTGGGCGGCGGCGGCCACGACCTCTCGGGGGCGACGGGTGCGCAGGATCCTGCCGCCTCTCGTCCTCACCCTCCTCGTCGCGCTCACCGGCGCCTACTACTTCGTCTTCGCGCTGATCGTCGTCGGCGGCGTCTGGCTCGTCGCGGCCTTCCGCGTGCTGCTGCGCCGCGACGGAGCGCGGAGCCTCGTCGTGCCGACGGTCACGACCGGGGCCCTGGGCCTGCTCGTGGGCTCGGAGCTCGTCGTGCTCGGCCTGGGCTTCGGCCAGCGGTACGCGCCGTACTTCGCCTCGCGGTCGCCGGTGGAGTCGGAGATGTACGCCGGGCGGCTCACGAGCCTCCTCGCCCCCTGGACCGGCACCGGAATCCCGGTCGTGGGCCGGCTCGTCGCCGAATACCAGCGCTCGAGCCCCGTCCTGAAGCTGACCGAGAGCCCCGGTACGCCCCTGGTGGCGAGCGTCGGCCTGATCCTGCTCATGCTCGCCCTCGTCGCCGCGGTCGTCGGCGGCACGGCGCTCGAACGCACCTGGTTCGGGCGCGTCGCCCTCGACCCCCGAACGCGGCTGCTGGGGCTCGCGTCGGTGTGGGCGGCCCTGTTCTACGTCGTGACCGGGCTCGGCATCGTCGTGGCCGTCGCCGTGGGGCCCGAGATCCGGGCGTGGTCGCGGTTCAGCATCTTCCTGGCGCTGTTCGGCCTCGGCTTCGTCGCGATCCTCGTCGACCGCGCGACGTCGCGACGCCTCGTGCGCCCGGCGCTCGTCGCCGTCATCGTGGTGGTCGCGGTCGTCGACCAGCTGGCCGGCGTCCACCGGGCCGTGCCGCTCACACCGGTCGTCGACGAGCAGGCGGCCTCGTTCGTCGCCGCCGCCGAGAAGGCGCTGCCGGCCGGCTGCGGCGTGGTCCAGCTGCCGCTGAAGAGCTTCCCCGACTCCGGCCGCATCGCGGGGCTCGGGGACTACGACGAGGGCCGGCTCTACCTCGCCACGACCGACGCCCGGCTCCGCTGGAGCTACGGGTCCGTGACCGGCACGCGCGGCTGGGACCTCTGGAAGAACGCCGGCACCCCCGGCGCCTTCGCCTCCGCCGTGCACCGCTCGAAGGCCTGCGCCGTCGAGGTCGACCAGGTCGGGTTCATCGGCCACCCCGACGCCTGGCGGCCCTACGTCAGCGCCGCGACCGGCGGCACGACGCCCGCCGTCACGAGCGACCACCGCCGCTACCTGCTCTTCACGGTGCCCGGGAGCTGACCCGGCCGACGTCCAGCCCGAGGCTCCCGGCGTCCTCTACCCTGGGCCCATGCCCGCAGTCCGCCCGCTCCTGCGCACCCGACCCGCCCCCGACGGTGCCGACGGGGCGGAGCGCACCGCCTTCGCCACCATCGTCTTCCTGGTGCTGTTCTTCGGCGACGCCCTCCGCAACTCCATCAACTGGGGCGGCTGGGGCGCCGTGTGCGTCGTCATGGTCGTCGCCTCGGTGATCCTGGTGGTCCGCAACCGGCACCGGATCCCGGCGAACCGGCTCCCCCTCCTCCTCGGCGTGTTTCTCGCCTACCTCACCCTGTCGATCCTGTGGTCCGACTACCCGCTCGGCTCGGCGCTCGGCATCGCCACCCAGCTCATGACGACCGTCGCCCCGCTCGCGATCGTCGCGACGACCTCATGGGAGGGCATCGTCACGGCGCTCGGCCGCGCGCTCCGGGCGATCGTCGTGCTCTCGCTGCTCTTCGAGCTCGTCGTCGCGCTCTTCGTGCGGCAGCCGTTCTGCCCGGTGTACGTCGACTGCTCCGGGGCGCATCCGGCGGCCTTCTACTGGACCCGCGACAACCTGTTCACCGGCGGTCAGATCCAGGGCCTGCCGGGCAACAGCAACCTGCTGGCGATCTTCGCCCTCCTCGCCCTCATCGTGACGGCGCTGCAGGCCAGCGCCGGGTCGATCAACCGACGGATGGCGTGGCTCGGCATCGTGTCGTCGATCCTGGCGCTCGGCCTCACCCGCTCGTCGACCGTCCTCGCCTGCCTGGTCGTCACCGCGGTCGTGCTCGGGCTGGCACTGCTCGCGCGGCGTCTGCGGCTCGAGCGGCGATGGCTCGTCGGAGTGGCGGCCATCGTGATCGCGGCTCTGGTGGCCGTGGTCGTCGCCGTGGGCCACACGCGGATCCTGCGCCTGCTCGACAAGAGCCCCGACCTCACCGGCCGCACAACGATCTGGAAGGACGTCTACGACCTGGCGATCCAGCGGCCGATCGCAGGATGGGGCTGGACCGGCTGGTGGCAGCCCGCGTACTCGCCCTTCAAAGACCTCGCCGAGCGCAACGGCGTCGTCTACCTGCAGGCGCACGACGCCTACCTCGACGTGTTCTTCCAGCTCGGCTGGATCGGACTCGTGCTCTTCCTGGCCGTCCTCGTCACGACGACGGCCCGCTCGTGGTGGTGGGCGACCGACCGCAGGATGCTGGGCGCCTCCAGCCCCGCGCCGTGGAGCAGCCTCGACCTCGTGCCGCTGCTCGTCATGGCGTGCATGCTCACCCACGCCCTCGGCGAGTCCCGGCTCAACGTCGAATGGGGCTGGGGCCTCCTGATCACGGTGTGCCTGTCGACCCGCCTGGACAACTTCCGGTGGTGGACGGCACCCCGCGAGCCGGTCCCCGCCGCCTGAGCGCCAGCTCCGAACTCTCTCGTTCGGAGCGGGGTACGCTCCGGGGTACAAAGCAGACAGACGCGTTCACCTGTCCCATAAACGGGGTCTATGTGACGAAAGTGACTCTTGCTTACTGTTGCTGAATCCGAGAGAGCCATTCGGGGGTTCTCTCGACGAGCGCCGTCCGATCAACGGCGTCCACCACGTAGGGGTTCATTCATGAAGAAGACTGTTCGCACCGTCGCAGGGCGGCACCGCTCGACCGCGGCCAAGCTCGGCGCCACCATCGCCGCGGGCTGCATCCTCACCGCCGCGGGCCTCGTCGCCGCGACGCCGGCGCAGGCCGCCGTGTCGACGCCCACGCTCAAGTGGAACATCGTCGTCTCGTCGAAGGCGATCGCGCTGTCGTCGCCGATGGTGGCCACGCTCGACTCGTCCGGCCAGTCGGCCGTCGTCGGCTCGCGCCTCGGCTACGAGTACGCCGTGCACCTCTCCGACGGCAAGACCGTCGCCGGCTGGCCGCAGTCGACGGGCGGCGTGCCGGTCGACTCGACCGCGTCCGTCCTCGGCTCCGGCAGCTCCGCCAAGGTGTTCTTCGGCGAGGGCAACTCGTCGTCCAAGACCCGCGGCGGCATCCGCGCCCGCAGCGCCAACGGCTCCACCCTCTGGACCAAGACTCCCAACGCGCTGCCCGGCAAGGGCACGACCGGCGTCATGGGCTCCCTCTCGATCGGCAACCTGCAGTCGGGCAACGACGTCGTCGGCGGCTCGATGGGCCAGATGCAGGACATGGTCACCTCGACCGGCACGATGGGCGTCGGGTTCCCGTGGTTCCAGGCCGACTCGAACTTCTCCACCCCGGCTCTCGCCGACCCGACCAACTCGGGCCATGACGAGATCATCGAGGGCGGCGACTCGACCAAGGGCAACGCGTACAACACGGTGTACGGCAACGGCGGCCACATCCGGATCCTGTCGCGCACCGGCAACGCGGGCGCGTCCAAGCCCAGCGGCGGCCTCAAGTGCCAGTACAACACCAACCAGACCGTGTACTCCTCCCCCGCCGTCGGCCACTTCTTCGGTGGCGGCGACTTCGGCATCACCGTCGGCACCGGCGCCTACTACAAGGGCGTCAGCGACACCGGCAAGGAGATCGCCGTCGACAACAACTGCAAGCTGCGCTGGCAGACCAAGCTGAACGGCATCACCGACTCGAGCCCCGCCCTCGCCAACATCATGGGCACCGGCGCGCTCTCCGTGATCCAGGGCACGCGCCTGTCCGCCTACAACGGCCGCGTCTACGCGATGTCGGGCGTCACCGGCCACATCCAGTGGGCGACCGCGATCCCCGGCGGCGTCTACGGCGGCGTGACCACCGCCGACCTCGGCACCGGCTACCAGGACGTCATCGTGCCGACCCCGGCCGGCGTGTACATCCTCGACGGGAAGACCGGCAAGCAGGTCATGCGTCTCGCGGCGGGCTACGGGTTCCAGAACGCCGCCCTCGTCACCAAGGAGTCGGACGGCCACGTCGGCCTCACCGTCGCCGGCTACAACGGCCACGGTCAGGGCGTCATGCTGCACTACGACTTCCCCAACACCAACGGCTCGACCGTGACCGCGGCGGGTTCGTGGCCGATGTTCCACCACGACCAGAAGCTCACGGGCAACGCCGACAGGCCGGTTCTCAACCCGATCTCCTAGGGCTCTGCCGCACGACGCCCCCTGCCCGATAGGCAGGGGGCGTCGTCGTGCCGGCGGTCGACGGGCGTCGCCCGGGTCGTACGACCTGACACAATGGGACGGGTGAGCACACCGGGCGACCAGCGCGACCCTCTGCGCCGGTACCTCTCGGCCTGGATCGGGTTCTCCGCCGGCGGGCAGTTCAGCCAGGTGCTCGCGGTCGCGATCCTCCTGTACGCGCTCGGCATCCACACGGTCCGGGCCCTGGTCGACTGGCCCGGCTCCATCGGAATCCTGGCGACGCTCGTCGCCCTCGCCGCGCTCTCGCTCTTCGGCGCGCGTCACCGCATCGAGTGGCACGGTATCCTGCCGCTGTCGCTCATCGCGCTCTTCGGCTACACGACCGCGTCGGTGTTCTGGAGCCAGTACACCTGGGTCTCCATCGGCGGCGTGATGTACGCCCTGTCGTTCGCGTTCCTCGGCATGTACCTCGCCCTGGGCCGCGATCTGGTGCAGGTGATCCGTGCGACGGGCGACGCTCTGCGGATCCTGCTCACCGTGTCGTTCTCACTCGAGATCTTCTCGGGGCTGCTGATCGACCAGCCGATCACCTTCCTGGGGATCCAGGGCAATCTCGCCGCCGGCGGGCCGATCCAGGGCGTCGGAGGCACGCGCAACTTCCTCGGGTTCCTCGCGGCGCTGGGGCTGGTCACCTTCGCGGTCGAGTGGTTCACCCGCTCGATCACGCAGGGCATCGCCATCGCCTCGGGGATCGTCGCGCTGCTGTGCCTCGTGTTCGCGTCGTCGCCGGTGACCTCGATCGCAGTGCTCGTGCTCGTCGTGGCCGCGATCGCCCTGCGAGCCCTGCGGCGGGCGCCGGCCGAGCGGAAGCCGATCCTGCAGGGGGTGCTGCTCGCCCTGTGCATCGTGGGCGGCGGGCTGGCCTGGTTCACGCGCGACCGTCTGCTCGTCGCGATCGGCGCGACCGGCGACCTCCGCGTGCGGCTCGAGCTGTGGACCACGATCAGGCTGTTCATCACGCAGCACCCGATCACCGGCTGGGGCTTCACCGGGCCCTGGCAGACGAACGTCTTCCCGTTCAGCGAGATCACCGTCGACGGGCGGCCGAGCGAGACGGGGCTGGGGGCGTTCTTCGACACCTGGTTCCAGATCGGCGTGATCGGGCTGCTGATCCTGCTCGCCGCGGGCGCTCTCGCGTTCTTCCGGTCGTGGCTCACCGCCTCCGACCACCCGATCGTCGCCTACGTCTGGCCGGCGCTCGTGCTGCTGCTCATCGCCGTGACCGCCTCGGCCGAGAGCTACCTGCTCGCCGAGAGCAACCTCATGCTGTTCGTCGCCATCGCGACCATCTCGGCCCGGAAGCGGTCGTGGCGGCTGCGGCTGCCGCACTTCGACCGGCCGACGAGCGACCTGCCGACCGCCGGCTGATCAGCGGTTCACGCCGTACTGGATCTCCTTGAGCCGCTCGAGGGTCTCTTCGGCGAGGATCCGGTTCGTGCGCAGCAGGTCCGCGATCACCGCGAGGGCGAACGACAGCACAGCCCCGACCAGCAGGAACACGCCCAGCAGGAGCGACTGCAGGTGGTTGCCGCCGGTGTGCGTGATCTCGAGGACGGCGTACCGGATGAACGGGATCACGCCGACGACGGCGAGCACGATGCCGACCCAGACGAAGAACGCCAGGGGCTTGAACATGAAGTAGCTGCGGATGATGGCCTCGGCCGAGCGGAACACGTGCTCGCCCATCGACCCGAACAGGCGCGACTCGCGCGTCTTGGCGTTCGTCACCACCGGCACGCTCGCGATCCGCATGCGCTTGTTGCCGGCCTGGATGATGGTCTCCATGCAGTAGCTGAACTGCGTGACCACGTTGAGCTTGATGAGGGCGTCGCGGCTGTACGCGCGGAACCCGCTCGCGGCGTCGGGCAGCTGCGTCTCGGCCGCGATGTTGACGACCTGGCTGCCGATGCGCTGCAGGCGCTTCTTGAACGGCGAGAAGTGCTCGATCAGGTGCGTCTGCCGGTCGCCGATCGCGATGTCGGCCTCGCCTGCGATGAGCGGCTGCACGAGGTCGGCGATCTTCGACTGCGGGTACTGGTTGTCGCCGTCGGTGTTGACGACGATGTCGGCGCCGTGGCTGAGCGCGTAGTGGACGCCGTCCCGGAAGGAACGGGCGAGGCCCTGGTTGCGCACGTGGTGGACGAAGTGGGTGACGCCGTGCGCCCGTGCCACCTCGACGGTGCGGTCGCTGGAGCCGTCGTCGATCACGAGGACGTGGAGCTCGTCCACTCCCGGGATCGACTTCGGGATGCTCTCGAGGACGAGCGGGAGGGTCTCCTCCTCGTTGAGGCAGGGCACCTGGACGAAGACCTTCACGAGTCCCTTTCGTTGTGTGATCTGATTCGGCGCGGAATCGGTCGCGCGAGCGTCGCGGGCTGGACGCCCGGTGAGGCGGGTCAGCCGAAGTTCCGACGGAGGGCCGTGACGCCCTCGGTGGCGCCGCCGTCGAAGATGACGTTGCCGTGCGAGAGGACGATGGTGCGATCGCACATCTCCTCGACCGTGCCGAGGTCGTGCGTGACCAGCACGATCGTGCGTCCCTCCTGCTGGAACTCCTTGATCTTATCGAGGCACTTCTTCTGGAACGGCTCGTCGCCGACGGCGAGGACCTCGTCGACGAGCAGGACGTCGGGGTCGACGTGGATCGCGATCGCGAAGGCGAGGCGCACGTACATGCCGGACGAGTAGAACTTCACCTGCGTGTCGATGAAGTCGCGGATCTCGGAGAAGTCGACGATCGACTCGAAGTAGCCCTCGATCTGCTTCTGCGACAGGCCGAGGATCGCGCCGTTGAGGAAGACGTTCTCACGACCGGTGAGGTCGGGGTGGAACCCGGCGCCCAGCTCGAGCAGCGCCGCCAGCTGTCCGCGGCGGCGCACGGTGCCGTCGGTCGGCTGGATGATGCCGCCGATCACCTTGAGCAGGGTCGACTTGCCGGAGCCGTTGGCGCCGATGAGGCCGACGGTGGTGCCCGCCTCGATGTCGAGCGTGAGGTCGCGGAGGGCCCAGAAGTCCTCCTTGTGCTTGCGCGAGCGGCCGAAGTTGACCAGGCGCTCCTTCAGCGACTTCTCCTTGCGGATGATGAAGCGCTTCGAGACGTCGTTGAGCGTGATGACGGGGACGGTCGACATGGGTCAGATCTCCTGGGCGAAGTTGCCCTGCAGGCGCGCGAAGACGCGCTGCGCGATGTAGACGAGCACGAGGCCGATCACGAACAGGATCGCGAGGCGCTCGTCGAGGTGCGCGGGCCAGTCGATGGCCGGCACGACGTGCTTGGACCCGTCGGCGTTCAGACCGAGCACGTTCGAGTGCGATCCGGCCTCCCACATGCCGCGCTGGAAGGCGAGAATGGCGTCGGACATCGGGTTGAGCAGGTAGACGAACGAGATCCATGGGTGGGTCGCTCCGATGGTCTGCACCTGGGTCCAGGAGTAGACGATGGGCGAGGCCCAGAACAGGATCAGCAGCGCCACCTCGACGAGGTACTGGATGTCGCGCAGGTACACGTTCCAGGCCGAGAGGAAGAGCGCGAACGCGACGCCGAACGTGACCACGATGATGATCGCGGCGAGCGCGTAGAGGAGGTTCCAGCTCAGCGGGAACTGCCCGGTCACCACGATGGCGCCGAGCAGCACGATCATCTGGATGCCGAAGTTGAACAGGGCGCTGCCCACCGCCGCGAGCGGGAACAGCTCGCGGGGCACGTAGACCTTCTTGATGAGGCCGGCGTTCGACAGGATCGACGACGTGCCCGCCTGGATGATCTCGTTGTAGAGGCCCCAGATCGTGAGGCCCGAGTACACGAAGACCGCGTACTGCGGCACCGAGCGCGCCGCGCCCAGGAACTGGCCGATCGCCACGTAGTAGATCAGCAGCATCGTGAGGGGGCGGATGAAGCTCCACACGAAGCCGAGGCTGGAGTCCTTGTAGCGCGCCTTGAGCTCACGCCTGATCAGCAGGTCGAGAAGGGCGCGGTGCGTGAGCACGTCGCGGACGCCGCCGAAGAAGCCGCCGATCGGGCCGGCGTCGGGTGCACCCGCGGCCACGAAGGGAAGCTTCTCGATACGGCTGATGCGCTCGCGCGCTGCGGCTGTCGTCGTCACAAGACTCCTGATTCTCGCCCGGGTCGCGAGCCGTGCGCGCACCTCGACGAGAGTCGCCGGGGTCGCGGGCTGGGATCGGGCGCGGTTCATTATGCCAGAGCACAGCCGGAAGCCTGCTCTTCGATGGTCAGCGTTCGACGGTCTCCCAGAGAGCCGTCGCGTAGTCGCCCCAGGTGGGGCGCTCGAGGCCGTGCGCTTCGGCCTTCAGGCGCAGGATCAGAGAGTCGTCCGTGAGCAGGTCGCCGATCGACGCCGCCATGGCCCGGGCGTCGTGCGGGTCGGCGAGCACGCCGCCGAAGCCCTCGCCCAGTTCGCGCATGCTGCCGAAGTCGCTCGTGAGCACCGGCGTGCCGCTGGCGAGCGACTCGACCACCGGGAGGCCGAAGCCCTCGTTCACGCTGCAGAAGACGGAGAACCGTGCGATGCGGTACAGGCTCCACACGACCGAGTCGTCGACGCCCGAGAGCAGCTTGATCGACCGCCCCTTGCGGCGGAGCTCCTTGACGAACTTCTGGAACTCGCTGTCGCCCCAGGCGTTGCCGCCCACCATGGCGAGGGTGAACTCGCGGCCCTGCCGCCAGTTGAGCTCGGCGGCCAGGAGCAGGTTGAGGTGGTTCTTCCGCGGCTCGTGGCTGCCGACGGCGAGCACGACGGTGCTGCCGTCGAGGCTGAGCTGGCTGCTGATCGTGGCGATGACCTCGTCGCTGACCTCGGACGCCTCGCTCGGCAGAGCGATCTCGCGCACCTCCGGCCCGGCGAGACCTGCGCCGATGAGCATCGACTTCCAGCCGGAGTACTCGATGGTGCTGGCCGATGAGATCGGCACGACCGCGCTGAACTCGGCGAGCGCGGCGAGGTACTTCGAGAACGCTCCCGGCATGCCGGGGCCGCTCGTCTCGGCCGTGGTGACGGGGATGCAGTCGTAGCCGATCGCGACCGAGCGGACCCGGGCGAACCTGGCGATGACTCGCAGGTGGTCGGTGCGCGCGCGGGCGACCGAGATCTCGGGCAGGACGAGGCGACCGCCGAACGGGATCACGACGTCGCCCGAGACTCGCGCGACGCGCGATCGGAGCTTCGGGTCGAGGATCGCGCGGGCGATCTCGGCGGGCTTCGAGTCGAGGAGGTGGTCGCCGGTCGCCGTCCACGAGACCGGGACGATGTCGTGCTCGTCGGCCCAGCGGGTGAGCGTCTCGCGCGCGACGCGCTGGATGCCGGTCGTGAATCGGCTGCGACCCGTGTCGGTGATGTCGACGACGGTGCCCGACTCGACGCGCACGCCGCCGCCGACGAGGGCCCGACGGCTTCGGCGGAGCTCCTGCAGCGGCTTCGCCAGCCCCTCGAGTCGCCAGCGGCGCGTGAACTCGACGATGTCGCGCTCGGCGGGGATGCCGTGCTGGATGCACGCGATGAGGAGGTACGACAGGCTCTCGTCCGCCTCGCCGAGCGCGAGCGACGCGGCCTCGACGAGACGCCAGCCCGACAGCGTCGACCAGTCGGCGGCGTCGGGGACGACCGCGGCGACGG
This sequence comes from Frondihabitans australicus, assembly GCF_003634555.1. NCBI lineage: Bacteria > Bacillati > Actinomycetota > Actinomycetes > Micrococcales > Microbacteriaceae > Frondihabitans > Frondihabitans australicus. The sequence goes on along the minus strand of NZ_RBKS01000001.1, from coordinate 364,638 downwards.
CGACGCGGAGGGCGTGGTCGGGAGCGGCGAGGCCGACCTGGCCCGCCTTGACCCGGTCGAGGGCGGTCGGGCTCATCGGACGGCCTCCCGGCTCGGGACTGTGACGCGCCAGAGCTCGTCGGCGTAGTCGTGCCAGGTCTTCTGCGTGATGCCGGCGATCTCGCCCTGGAGACGCTCGATCACCGTGTCGTCCAGAAGGAGAGTGGACATGCCGGCGAGGATCGCCTCGTCGTCGTGCGGGTCGACCTGCAGGCAGCCGCCGGCGGCGGCGACCTCGTCGAGGCTGCCGAAGTCGCTCGTGAGCACCGGCGTGCCGAGCGCCACGGACTCGGCGACGGGCAGGCCGAACCCCTCGTGGAGCGAGACGAACACGGTGAAGCGCGCCTGCGCGAAGAGGCTCCACAGGTCGTGGTCGCTCATGCCGCGATACGAGTCGACGTTCATGCCCTCGCGCTTGAGTGCCGCCACCCTGCGGTCGAACCGGTGCGTCGCTGTCCGGCTGCCGCCGCCGACGAAGACCATGCGGAACTCGTGCCCCTGACGGAACAGGCGCTCGGCGGCGAAGAGCACTGCGTCCTGGTTCTTGCGCGGCTCGTGGCTGCCGACGCAGAGCACGAGCTTCTCGGTGGGGTCGGCGGCCGCGTCGATCGCGGCCTTCGCCGACTCGGACACCTCGGTGGCCAGCGACACCTCGATGACGTCCGGGCCGGTGAGGCCCTGGCTGGGCAGGGTCTTGACGAAACCGGCGAACTCGTCGGCCGCCGAGCGGCTGATGCCGGCGACGAGGTCGGCGTGCTTGATCACGGTGAGGTAGTGGGCGAAGCGCTCCGACTCGAGGTCGGGCAGCGTCGACGCGCTCACGAGCGGGATCGCGTCGTAGCCGATGAGCACCATGCGGTTGCCGCTCGACTCCGCGATCGCGGCGAGGTGGTTGCACAGGTGGTACGCCGGCACCTCGGCGATGAGGATCGTCGACCGCCACGGGATGACGATGTGCTCCAGCTCCAGCTCGGCGTCGCTCCACGGCTTGTCGACGCTCTTCTCGAAGCGGCGGTCGTCCCAGTGGAGGACGCGGTCCTCCTCGACCTCACTGAGGGCGCGGTAGCCGGTGCTGTCCTGGGTCCACGCGACGAGTCGGTGCGCTCGGTCGTCGTCCCCCTGCCACTGCGGCACGGTCTTGCGCACGACGCGCTGGATCCCGGTGTTGTGCTCGTAGCGGGCGCAGAAGTCGACGTCGACAAGCACCTCGCCCTCGGCGATCTCGATCGTGCGCAGTCCCGAGTGGGTCCGCGACTGCAGCTCGATCGTCGCCTCGAGCGCGGCGAGCATCGCGGTGGCCGGACTCGACAGCATGAGCTTGCGCCTCAGCACCTCGAGCTCGTCGGTGCGCGGGAAGGCGCCGGTGATGCCGATGTGGAGCAGCCAGAGCTCGTCGACGAGATCGCGCTCGCGCACGTGACGCGCCACGGCGTCCAGCACCTCGGCCGCAGGATCCGCGGACGGCACCTCGACCCCGAGCACCCCGGCCACGACCAGCATGCGCTGCCGGAAGGCCTCCCGCAGGGCGTCCGTCGTGAGCGGCACGACGGGGCGAGCGGGGCGCTTCGGCGCGGGGAGCGGCGTGCGGGCCATCACCGCCCGAGCTTCTTCGCCAGGGCGACCGCGGCCAGCTGGCTCGCGGGCACCACGCCGACCTCGTCGACCTTCTTCTGGAACTGCCGTGCGCGGCGTAGCGGGCGCGTCACGCGCCACGAGAACGTCTGCTGGATGTCACGGAGGTAGTCGGTGACCGAGGAGGTGACGACCAGCCAGTCGTCCAGAACCGCCTCTCGGAGCTGCTGGAGCTCCTCCTCGGGCGCCGAGCGCTCGGGTGTCGTCGTCACAGTGTTCCTCCCTGGTGCGGCACGGGCGGGGGCGGCTCTCGCGCCGGTCTCGCGCGGGGCTGCCCGCCCCGATCGGGGGATGCCACCCGACCGAGTGCACACCTTACCGTGAAGCGTTGCGTGCTTTTCGGGAACAGGCCGCGACGCTAGGGAGTACACGTGAGTCGCAGAACGACGGCGATCTGGATCGCCGCCGCAGTCGTCGTCGCCGGCGCCGGAATCGGCGTGGCCGCGGTCGCAGCCGCGCACCCGCGCGCCGTGACGGCGTCCGCCGGGCACACCGCGCGTCCGACGACCGTGGGGTCGACGCCGTCGGCGCCCCCCTCGGCTCCTGCGACCTCGGCCGCTCCCTCCCCCAGCACGCCGTCGGCCCCGTCGGCGCCGGCCACGACCGGCTCGGGCGCAGACCAGGGCGCCGGATCCGGCAGCGGCACGGGCCAGACCGTCTCGAAGAAGAAGGTCACCCCCGACCTCAGCTACTACTCGTTCTCGGGCCAGACGCTCACGCTCGGCGGCGGCGTCTCGGGCCTCGTCGAGAACGGCGGAACCTGCACGGTGACCGTGAAGAACGCCACCGCGACCGTGACACAGGCGTTCCCGGCCTCGGCCGGCCCGTCTTCGACCGACTGCGGGGCGATGGCGATCACGTCGCCGAAGCTCGCGCACGGCTCGTGGACCATCACGATCGCCTACTCGTCGGCCGACGCGGCCGGCACCTCGGGCGAGAGCGCGGTGACCCTGTGAGCGGCGTGGCGCCCGGCGGCCGTCGGATCCTGCGCCGCCTCACCGCCCTCGTGCTGCCGTTCGCCCTCGCCGCGACCGCCGTGACGGCCACCGTCGCGATCGTGTCGCAGGAGCCCGCTGCCGCGACCACCTCGGCGAGCGACTTCCAGCCCGGGAACATCATCAGCGACTCCACCTTCTACAACACGGCGACGATGACCGCGGCGCAGGTGCAGGCGTTCCTCAACCAGAAGGTGCCGACGTGCACCTCGGGCTACACGTGCCTGCGGAACTACGCGCAGAAGACCGCCACGCGCGCCGCGGACTCGTACTGCTCGGCGTACACCGGTGCAGCCTCCGAGACGGCGGCGACCATCATCGCGAAGGTCGGCGCGGCGTGCGGCATCAACCCCGAGGTGATCCTCGTGACCCTGCAGAAGGAGGAGGGCCTCGTGCTCTCCTCGCGGCCCACCACCGGGCTCTACACGACGGCGATGGGCTACGGCTGCCCCGACACCGCCGCCTGCGACTCGACGTACTACGGATTCTTCAACCAGGTGTACTCGGCCGCTCACCAGTTCCAGGTGTACGCGAAGAACCCGACGTACTTCCGGTACCGCGCCGGCTACACGAACGTGATCCAGTACTCGCCGAGCTCGGCGTGCGGGTCCGCGTCGGTCTACGTCCAGAACCAGGCCACCGCGAGCCTCTACAACTACACGCCCTACACGCCGAACAAGGCGGCCCTCGCGGCCGGGTACGGCTCGGCGCCGTGCGGCGCCTACGGCAATCGCAACTTCTTCCTCTACTTCTCGGACTGGTTCGGCAACCCGGCCAACTACCTGAAGTCGCCGTCGTTCGAGGGCCGCACCGCGTCCGGCTGGGTGTGGAGCGGCGGGACGATGAACCGCGCCATCGCCACGACCAGCCAGGCCCAGGACGGCTCGTCCTTCCTGGCCGTGAACACGGCCGGCTCGGGCCGCGCCGTCTCGCAGACCGTCAGCCGCGCCTCCGTGCTCGGTGAGCAGGCGAACGCCACCGTGTGGGTGCGGTCGTCCGACGCCCGGCCCTACACCGGCGCGGTGTCGCTGACCGCGACGGGCGGATCGACCGAGACCGCATCGACGCCGTTCACCGTGACGAACACGTGGACCCAGGTGGCCGTCGCCCTCCCGTTCCGCGTCTCGGGCCACTCGGCCGTCCGCCTCGACGTCGGTCTGGGCACCACCGGCGCGACCCTGTGGATCGACGACGCGTCGCTCACCTTCGGCGCGGCGCCCGTGCTCGCCAACACGCTCGCGAACCCCGGCTTCGAGGGCTCCTTCTCGGGCTGGGTGCCCGGCAACGGCGCGATGAACCGCCAGGTGTACAAGTCGCCGTCTCAGGCGCAGTCCGGCTCGTGGTTCGCCGCGACGAACACGCCCGTCGCGGGCCGCAGTTTCGCGCAGATCGTCCCCGTGACGCAGGACGCGTCGACCGGCTACGACTTCACCGTCTGGCTCAGGAGCGCCGACACGCGCGCGTTCAACGGCCGGGTGGCCCTGTGGGGTCTCGGCGGATCGGCCCGGACGGTCACCGTCCAGCCGTTCACGGTAGCGAAGGCCTGGACGAAGATCACCGTGTCGCTGGATCCGGGCGCGACCGCCCCGACGTCCCTCAAGGCCGAGGTCTACCTCGACACCGTCGCCTCCAAGGGCACGCTGTGGCTCGACACGGCGTCCCTCCAGCGCAACGTGCTGAGCAACGCCTCCTTCGACGCCGGCACCGCCGGCTGGAGCGCGAACTCGTCGGCCCAGTCGTTCACCACCGGCACGGCACAGACGCTCGGCACGGCACCCGAGGACGGCACGCAGGCCGCGTCCCTCACGACGACGACCGCCGGCACGTCGGTCAGCCAGACGGTCACCGCGTCGCCGCAGGTCGGCGACACCTACACGGCCACCGCGTGGGTCCGCTCCGGAACCGGCGCCACCGTCACCGGGCGCCTCGCCGCCTGGGGCCTCGGCGGATCAGCGGAGGTCGGCGTGCAGCGGTTCACCGTGGGCGCGACCTGGACGAAGGTCACCTTCGCCCTGCCGATCAAGAACGCCGGGCACACGTCGCTCCGCCTCGAGATCTACGACGACACCGTGTCGCAGCCCCTCCTGGTCGACGCCACCCGGCTCTCGTGACCTCCCGGACCGCACCGCACCGTCCCTCCCTCGCGGGCGCGCAGACGCCGTGACGCTATAGTGGCGTGTCGGAAAAGGCCGTGCTGACGGCTCGACACTTCTTCGAGGCCCCGACCGGGTCTGCCCGCGAACCAAAGGAATGTGAATTGACGAAGCGCGCCCTCATCACCGGAGTCACGGGCCAGGACGGCATGTACCTCAGCCGCCTGCTCCTCTCGAAGGGGTACGAGGTCTACGGACTCGTCCGCGGTCAGAACAACCCGAAGCGATCGGTCATCGAGGAGTGGGCGCCCGAGGTCAAGATCCTCACCGGTGACCTCCTCGACCAGTCGAGCCTCCTCCGCGCCCTCAACGCCGCGCAGCCCGACGAGGTCTACAACCTCGGCGCCATCTCGTTCGTGGCCTACTCGTGGGAGAACGCGCAGCTCACCAGCCAGGTGACCGGCCTCGGCGTCTTGAACATCCTCGAGGCGATCCGCCTCTACGCCGGCGAGGACGTCTCGAAGGTCCGCTTCTACCAGGCCTCGTCGTCCGAGATGTTCGGCCGCGTGCAGGAGGTCCCGCAGAAGGAGACCACGCTGCTGTGGCCGCGCTCGCCCTACGGCGTCGCCAAGGTCTTCGGTCACTACATGACCATCAACTACCGCGAGTCGTACGGCATGCACGCCTCGTCGGGCATCCTCTTCAACCACGAGTCGCCCCTCCGCGGCCCGGAGTTCGTGACGCGCAAGATCTCGATCGCCGTGGCGCGCATCGCGCTCGGCCTGCAGGAGAAGCTCTCGCTCGGCAACCTCGACGCCAAGCGCGACTGGGGCTTCGCCGGCGACTACGTCGAGGCCATGTGGCGCATGCTGCAGCAGGACACCGCCGACGACTACGTCATCTCGACCGGCGAGACGCACCCGGTGCGCGAGTACCTCGACATCGCCTTCAACCACGTCGGCATCTCCGACTGGGAGAAGCACGTGTTCCAGGACCCCCAGTTCTTCCGCCCCGCCGAGGTCGACCTCCTCATCGGCGACGCGGCGAAGGCCGCCTCGACCCTGGGCTGGAAGCCGACGCTGTCATTCGACGGCCTCGTAAAGAAGATGGTCGACTCCGACCTCGAGATCGAGAAGGCGAAGGCCGGCCGCTAGCCGCAGCCGGTTCCGATCGCCCTGGACGACCCCCTCATGCCCAGAGCCCTCATCACCGGAGTCTCCGGTCAGACCGGCAGCTACCTGGCCGAGAACCTCCTCGCCCGCGGGTGGGAGGTGCACGGCATCCAGCGCGACGACGCTCCTGATCCTGCGATCCCGGAGCGCGTCGTGCCGCACACCGCCGACCTCGTCGACTTCCCCGCCGTGCGCCGGGTCGTCGACGAGGTCGAACCCGACGTCACGGTCAACCTGGCCGCGCTCTCGTCGGTCGCCGTCGCCTGGGCGAGGCCCCTCGAGGTCGCGCAGCTGAACGGCACGGCCGTGGCGAACCTGCTCGACGCGGTGCGGTCGCTCCCCGATCGCCCGGGCGCCCGGCGCGGCTTCGTGCAGGCGTCGAGCGCCGAGATGTTCGGGCAGGCGGCCGAGTCGCCCCAGAGCGAGACGACGCCGATCGCGCCGGTGAACCCCTACGGTGCGTCGAAGGCGTACGCGCACGCTCTCGTGGGCGCCTACCGCGCGGCCGGGCTGCGGGCCTCGAGCGTGATCCTCTACAACCACGAGTCGCCGCGGCGGCCCGAGGCGTTCGTCACTCGCAAGATCACCGCGGGCGTGGCGCGCATCTCTCGCGGCGAGCAGAGCGAGCTCGTGCTCGGCAACCTCGACGCCCGTCGCGACTGGGGCTGGGCGCCCGACTACGCCGAGGCGATGGCCCGGATCGCGCAGTCGCTCACCGAGGGCGACACGGCCTCGGCCGACTTCGTCGTCGCGACCGGCGAGTCGCACACGATCCGCGACTTCGTGGCCGCCGCGTTCGCAGCCGCCGGCATCGACGACTGGCAGCACCTCGTGCGCGTCGACCCTCAGTTCGTCCGGCCCACCGACGCCACCGAGATGCGCGGCGACGCCGGCAGGATCCGACACGCGCTCGGCTGGGCTCCCACGAAGACCTTCGACGCCGTCGTGGCCGCCATGGTCGCCGCGGACCTCGAGCCGTAGCCCGTCTCAGAACCGCCGAGCGCTAGTCGCCGGTGACGACATCGCAGGTGCCGGCTTCGCTGGGCACGCTCGACGCGCTCACCTCGTAGACCCCGAACACGTACGACGCCGTGTGCCAGGAGTCCATCGGCGTCAGCTGCGAGAGCTGCACGACGTCCTGCCGGATCGTCGTGAGGTGCGACACCGTCAGGTCGGTGCCGGCCAGGCGCTTCTTCAGGGACTTCCCGCCCGTCTCGCTCTCGACGACGTAGACGGAGTCGGACTTCGTGCACGACATCGCCTGGTCGAGCGCCGCGGCGGTGAGCACCGGGTCCGGTGCGAAGTCGCCCTTGGGCTGCGTATGCTGCGAGTTTGCGAACTCTCGGCCGAAGCTCACCGCCAGGGGCGTGCCGTAGGCCATCCAGGTGTTCGGGAAGCCGGAGCTGGCGACGGACGCGCCCGACGTCGAACCCCAGACGAACGGCTTCGTCGTGTCGGTCATGGAGACCTGGAGGTCGGTCTCGATCTGCCCGGCGCCGAGGAGGAGCTCGTCGTGCTGGATGTAGCGCGAGACGGGCAGCACCGCCTTGACGAGCACGAGGGCGAGGATCGCGACGGCGACGGTCGTCACACCCAGCTGCCGACGCAGGCGCGAGCCCGACGCAGCCGGCGTCGCGCCGCCGGTGAGAGCTGCCCGGCCGACCAGGGTGGCCGGATCGAGCCGGACGACGACGACCCGGTGGACGACGCCGAGGGCCAGCCCGACGAGCACGATCATGGCCGGGAAGAACTCGCTGTAGAGGTAGCGGTCCCAGTACAGGAAGGTCGTGTGCACGCTGACGGCCTCGAGCCTCTTGTTCTGCAGCTGCACGAAGACGATGACCACGAGCGACGAGACGATCGCGAGCGCGGCCTGGGCGCGACCGTGGCGGGTCACAGCCAGCAGGATCGGCGTGACGATCGCGACGACGACCAGCAGGAACGCCTCGCGATGAAGTATCGGCCACACGTCGCTTGCCCGGTGCTTCGCGTCGAGGACGACGACCAGCATGCCGAGGGCGAGGAGCACCTCGATGGCGCGGATCACCCAGCCGACGCTGTAGCCGCCGTCGGCCGCCTCGTCGCCCGCGTCGGCAGAGGATGCGCCGCCGCCGGACGCTACGAGGACGTCCACACGCGGTGCGTAGCGGCGGACGAGCGCGTACACGGCGGCGAGCACCACCACGACGACGACGAGCGTGAGGGCCGAGACGACGGTGGCCTTGAGGATCCCGATCTCGACGAGCTTCGAGTACAGGCCGGTCGGCAGCAGCTCGCGGATCTGCGTGGTGACGTAGTACGAGGGGATGCGGTCGACGCCGTACCAGAAGCCGATCGCGGATCCGGCGCCGTTGGCCGCCACGAGGAGCCACAGCCGGGGCGCCAGCGACCGCCACCGCGGTGCGATCAGCGCGATCACGGCGACGAGGGCGAGCGCGAACACGAGGATCGGGGCGGTGCCGCGCAGCAGCGACAGGGCGAGGATCGACACGCCGCCGACGAACGACCAGGCGAACACCCCGACGCGCTCCGCCCGGAACAGGGCGATGATCGAGAGCAGCCAGATGACCAGCAGGGGCGCGTTGAGCGACTCGCTCAGCGGGATCTGCGAGAACCAGATCGACTCGGGGTGCACGGCGACGACGCCGGCGACGATGAGCGCCACCCACCCGTTCACGCCCACGAGACGCAGCACGCGGACCGCGCCGAGGATCAGCAGGAGCCCGGTGATCGCGATGATCCCGGTGACGCCCTTGGCCCCGGTCAGCAGCCCGCCGAAGGCCAGGAACACAGAGTACAGCGGCGGCCAGGAGGCGTGGAAGCCACCGGTGCGCAGGAACTGGTTCGCCCAGTTCACGTACGCGCCCATGTCGCCGGTGTAGGTGATGAAGTCGATGGTGTGGCGGCGCAGCACGAGAGCGACCGCGAGGATCACGACGAGGACGGCGATCCACACCCACTCGCGCCGGATCGGAAGCCGCGGCCAGCCCAGCTCGCGACGGCGCACGACCATGACGGCCACGAGGGCCAGCTCGACGACGACCGAGATGCCGAGACCGGCCCAGCCGATGTAGGTGTACATCGTGAGGCCGGTGATCGTGAGGACGAGACCGACGAGGACGCTGTCGCTCAGGAGGTCGACGATGTCGTCGGCCCTGCGGCGGAGCACGAGCCCCCAGGGAAGACCGACGATCAGAGAGACGAGCGCGGCGAGCGCGGCGGTGAGGACGGCGAACATCACGAGAACCCTACTAAAGAGCGCACGCGGCCACGGCTCGCCGGGCCGCCGGAGGAGGCCGGATCCACCCGGGTTCAGCCTGTAGCCTTGCTGGACCGTGCCTCTCACTGCCCTCGTCGACGCGACCAGCATCCCGGCCAACGCCGGCGGTGTCGGCCGCTACCTGCTGAACCTGGTGCCGGCTCTCGCCGAGCGAGACGACCTGCGCCTGGTCGTCGCCTCGCAGGCCCGCGACGCCGAGATGTGGTCGGACCGAGCCGCCGGAGCCGAGGTGCGAGTGGTGCCCTCGTGGGCCCGCAGCGTTCCCGGCCGCCTCGTCTGGGAGCAGGTCGGTCTGGCCCGCCTGGCCGCATCGACCGGTGCCGACGTGATCCTGTCGCCGCACTACACGATGCCCGTGGGCTCGCGCCTGCCCGTCGTCGTCACGCTGCACGACGCCACCTTCTTCTCCCACCCCGAGCTGCACTCGCGCCTCAAGCGCCTCTTCTTCCGCTCGTGGACCCGCTTCTCCGTCCGTCGCGCGAAGGCGATCGTGACGCCGAGCCAGGCCACGCTCGACGAAGTGCGCCGCGCCACCCGCGCCCGCGTCGACGACGGCGTCGTGGCGTACCACGGCATCGACACCGACCGGTTCAGCCCGCAGAGCGACTCCGCCCGGCAGCGGGCGACCTCCGGCTTCGAGGGCTCCGGCCCCTACGTCGCCTTCGTCGGCACTGTCGAGCCGCGGAAGAACGTCGTCCCCCTGGTCGAGGCGTTCCTCGCGGTCACCGCCGACGAGCGGTTCGGCGGCTGGCGGCTGCTGCTCGCCGGCGGCGCCGGGTGGGACGACGAGGCGGTCGCCCTCCTCACCTCCCGCCGACACGCCCCGCGCGTCCAGTGGACGGGCTTCCTCGACGACCGCGACCTCCCCGCGTTCCTCTCCGGCGCCGAGGTCGTCGCCTACCCGAGCGACGGCGAGGGCTTCGGCCTGCCCGTCCTCGAGGGCATGGCCTGCGGCACCGCCGTGCTCACGACGCGGCGCCTCGCACTGCCCGAGGTGGGCGGTGAGGTGGCGGTGTATGCCGAGCCGACCACGACCTCGCTCGAGGAGGCTCTGCGCGGGCTCCTGCTCGACGCCCGGACCCGCACCGAGCACGCGGAGGCCGGCCCCGCCCGCGCCGCGTCGTTCACGTGGGCGCGCTCGGCCGACGAGCACATGGCCGCGTTCCGCCTGGCCGCAGGAGCACCCGAATGAGCGCCGGGCAGAACTCCGTCGCGGTCGTCACGATCACGTACTCCCCCGGCGACACGCTCGAGGAGTTCATCGAGTCCCTCCAGACCGAGCCCGAGGCCCGAGGCCGGATCATCGTCGTCGACAACGGCTCGACCGACGGCGCTCCCGAACGCGCCGCCGCGGAGCACGACTCGGTGACGCTCATCCGCTCGCCCGGCAACGTGGGCTACGGCCGGGCCGCCAACATCGGTGAACGCTCGCTCGAGGCCGACATCGAGTGGGTGCTGATCGCCAACCCCGACACGCAGGTGACGCCGGGCGCGATCGCGACCCTCCTGGAGGCGGCGGCCTCGCACCCCGAGGCGGGCGTGCTCGGGCCGAAGATCCTCGAGCCCGACGGGAGCGTCTACCCGTCGGCCAGGTCGCTGCCCTCGATGCGCACCGGCATCGGCCACGCCGTGCTCTCGGGCATCTGGCCCACGAACCCGTGGACCCGCGCGTACCAGCAGCGCGACGTGTCGTCGTCCGACGAGGTGACGGCGGTCGGCTGGCTCTCGGGCGCCTTCCTGCTCGCGAGGCGCTCGGCGTTCGACCAGATCGGCGGCTTCGACGAGCGCTTCTTCATGTACTTCGAGGACGTCGACCTCGGGCGCCGCATGTACCTCAAGGGCTGGCGGAACATCTTCGTGCCGCAGGCCACCGTCGTCCACATCGGCGGTGCCTCGACCGAGAAGGTCGCCGACGTCATGGTGCGCGCGCACCACCGCAGCGCGTACCAGTACATCGCCAAGACGCACCCGGGACTCGTGTGGAAGCCGGTGCTGGCGGTGGTGCGGGTGGGCCTCGCCGTGCGGGCGGCCTTCCTCACGCGCGGCTGACGCCGATCCTGCGCCCCTGGCTCGCTGTTCGCAGGGTTCTCCACAGGCGCCAGGGTCGACGAGGGCCTCGATGTTAGAGTCGAGCGGCTCCACCGCCTCACAGATCGGATCACCGCCCCGTCATGCTCAAGCGCCTTCGCACCCTCCTCCAGATCGTCTTCGGCGTCGTCGCCGTCGGCTTCCTCATCTGGGCGATCGCGAAGAACTGGGGCCCCATGGTCCGAGAACTCGGCGTGATCGCGTGGCCGCTGGTCGTCCTGTCGTGCGCCGCCATCGCCTGCGGGCTCTACGTCAACATGCTCTCGTGGCGGGCCGTGGTCCGGGCGCTGGGCACCAACCTCAGCCGTCGTGAGGCCGCGAGCGTCTTCTTCACCTCGCAGCTCGGCAAGTACATCCCCGGCGGCATCTGGCCGGTCGTGGCGAGCGCGCGACTCGGCAGCGCGTTCGGCCTGTCCGCCATCACGAGCGTGTCGTCGATGACCATCTCGCTGCTGATGAGCGCCACGGTCGGCCTCGTCTACGGCGTCGGCGTGCTCTTCACGATCCCGGCGCTGGTGCACAACTACTGGTACCTGCTGATCCTCCTGCTGGTCGGCGGCCTGATCGTGCTCGTCCCGCCGGTGCTGAACCGCGTGATCATGCTCGCCCTCCGCCTGCTTCGCCGCGCGGGCGCCCTTCCCCGGCTCGACGGCACCGCCTTCGCCGCGGCGGTGGGCTGGACCCTGCTCAGCTGGCTGTTCCTCGGCCTCGGGCTCGCCTTCCTCGCGATCGGCACCGACGGCGGTTCGCCCCGGGTGCTGCTCGACGGGGTCAGCGGCTACGCGCTGGCCTGGGTGGCCGGGTTCGTCGCGATCATCGCACCGGCCGGCGTCGGCGTCCGCGAGGCGGTCCTCGTGTTCGTGCTCGGCCCCTCGCTGGGCCAGAACGCGGTGCTCGGCATCGCCGTCGTCGACCGCCTCTTCATGACCCTCGGCGACATCGCGATGCTGTTCTTCACGATCGGCGGCCGTCGCAGGGCCCGCCAGAAGAACGACCCGCGCCTGCAGGTCACGTACGTCACCCGCAAGTTCCCGCCGTCGGTCGGCGGCATGGAGACCCTGGCCTTCAACACCGATCTGGCCTTGACGTCGGCCTTCGGGCACTCGGGCCTCATCGCCCAGCGCGGCTCGAACAAGAACCTCCTCTGGTGGGTCCCGGCCACCGCCGTGCGGCTCGTCGGCCGGTCGATCGCCGGCAGCGACGACGTCTACCTGTTCGGCGACGCGCTCGCCTGGGCGACGCTCGGCTGGATCCCGAGACTGTTCCGCCGCCGCGCGCTCACCATGGTCTGCGGCCTCGACATCACCTACACGAACCCGCTCTACCGTCTCGTCGTCCACTCGGCTCTCCGCCGGGCGCCGAAGGTGCTCGCGATCAGTCGCGCGACGCTCCAGCAGGCTGTCGAGGCCGGTGTCGACCCGGCCCGCGGCCAGGTCGTGACGATGGGCATCGAGCTCGCGAGCGCGATCTCGGACGACCGCGTCGAGGCGCGCCGCGAGGTGCTGGCCGCCCACGCCCTCCCCGACGACGCCGTCGTGCTCATGACGACGGGCCGCCTGGTGAAGCGCAAGGGCGTCCAGTGGTTCGTGCAGAACGTCATGCCGCTCCTGCCCGAGACCTTCCACTACCTGGTCGCCGGATCCGGGCCGGACCACGACGGCATCCTGTCCGACGCCCAGCGACTCGGCCTCGCCGATCGCGTGCACCTGCTCGGGTACGTCTCCGACGCCGACCGCGAGCTGCTCCTGTCGGGGGCCGACTTCTTCGTGCAGCCGAACATCCCCGTTCCTGGCGACATGGAGGGATTCGGCCTCGTCGTCATCGAGTCGGCGCAGGCGGGGCTTCTGACCGTCGCGTCGGGCATCGAGGGGCTGCAGGATGCAGTGCGACCGGGCGTCACCGGGCTCCAGGCGCCGTCGGGCGACGGGCCTGCGTGGGCTGAGCTGCTGGTCGAGACCGCGGGGCGTCCCGACCGGGCGGCACTGGCCCTGCGCTTCCGCGACGAGGCCCGCCGCATCTACTCGCTGCAGACCATGGGCTCCGAGCTCGAGACGACGATCGTCGAGGTCGCTCCCCCGCGGGCGCTGGCGCGCGCGAGCGCGGGCGTGGCCCTCGCCGACGCCTGACAATCCGCTCAGAGCGAGCGTGACCTCAGGCGTACGGTCTGCGTCAGGTCGACGGCACCCGTGCCGCGACATCGCCGCCGGTCTGTGGCCCCTGCCCGTGAAGCTCGCCCGGACCGGCGACGCAGGGCCGCACCCGTCACCGTCGGATGCGGCCCTCCCCTCGTTTTCCCTAGAGCGTCTAGCGACTACCATGTGAGCATGGCCAGCCCGAAAGCCAGCTCCCGACCGGTCGACGACGCCGACTTCGACGCGTCCGGCTACTGGTACGACGAGCCCGACACCGCCGAGACCGATCGCGGCATCCGCGTCCTCAACGCCCTGCGTCGCTATCGCGCGGCAGAGTCCGACATGCGCCGCCGAACCCGCACGTCGATGAAGATGGGCGAGACCGACCTCGAGGCGATCCGCTTCCTTCTGCGGGCGCAGATGCGCGACGAGCCGGTGAGCGCGAAAGACCTCGCCGACCACCTCGGCATCACGACCGCCTCGACCTCGGTGCTCGTCAACAGGCTCGTGAAGTCGGGGCACCTCGAGCGGCACCCGCACCCCACCGATCGTCGGGGGGTGCTCATCACGACGACCGACAGCTCGGACGTCGAGGTGCGCGCCACGCTCGACGGCATGCACGCACGCATGATCAGGATCGCGGAGGGCCTCGACGAGACCGCGTCGACGACGATCGCGGCGTTCCTCGACGAGATGGCCGAGGCTCTCGCCGTGGACGACGACGCCGAGCCCGACGGGGCCCGCACCGAGGTCGAGGCGGCCGGCCGCGGAGAACCGACCAGCCGGTAAGCGCAGTCGTCGAGTAACTAGTTAGACGAACTAGGTTGTTCAGTGCTTCACTGGATCCACGGGCCGGATTCACGGCCGGCCCGCCTCAACCACCACACATGTCGTTCTTGACGGCGCAGGGCCGCAGAGAAGAGAAGACCATGTCGACCACCGCTTTCACCGACGTCGAGGCGTCCTCGCCCGACGCCGCGCAGCACCACCCGCACCTCTCCGAGGCGACCGACCGCCGGATCGGCAAGGCGATAGCCGCCGTGGCCACGGCAGGCATGGTGACGAGCGTCACCGTCGCCGTGCTCAGTGCCCTCGGGCTCCTGCGATGAGCGCAGCCTCGCTCGACGACCTCGAGCGGCGTCTGCTCGGCTCCGCCGACGACTCCGCCCACCGCCCGTACTACGACCTCTCCGCCGTCGAGGACGACGAGGCGTAACCCGGAGCACGCGGCCGCGCCCGGAGCCGCCGGAGCCGCCCGGCAGGTCAGCCGAGCAGGTCGCGCAGGTAGTCTCCGTAGCCGCTCTTGGCCAGCGGGGCCGCGAGCGCCGACAGCGCCGCGTCGTCGATCCAGCCCTGTCGCCAAGCCACCTCTTCGATGCAGCCGATCTTGAAGCCCTGCCGCTGCTCGATCACGCGCACGAACTCCGACGCCTGCATCATCGACTCGTGCGTGCCGGTGTCGAGCCAGGCGGTGCCGCGCTCGAGCACCTGCACCTGCAGCTTGCCCTGCGCCAGGTAGTGCTCGTTGACCGTCGTGATCTCGAGCTCGCCGCGGGCGCTGGGGGTGATGCCGCGCGCCACCTCGACGACGGTGTTGTCGTAGAAGTAGAGGCCGGGCACCGCGTAGTTGCTCTTCGGCTCCTGCGGTTTCTCCTCGATCGAGAGCGCCGTGAAGCCCTCGTCGAACTCGACGACGCCGTAGCGCCGAGGATTCGCCACGTGGTAGGCGAAGATGACGCCGCCGTCGGGGTCGGTGTTGGCGCGGAGGTTCGTGCCGAGGCCGGTGCCGTGGAAGATGTTGTCGCCGAGCACGAGGGCGACCTTGTCGTCGCCGATGAAGTCCGCACCGATCAGGAACGCCTGGGCGAGACCGTCGGGCGAGGGCTGGACCGCGTACGAGATGTCGAGCCCGAGCGCAGACCCGTCGCCGAGGAGCCGGGCGAAGGCCGTTTCGTCCTCGGGCGTGGTGATGATGAGGATCTCGCGGATGCCGGCCGACATCAGCGTCGACAGGGGGTAGTAGATCATCGGCTTGTCGTAGATCGGCATCAGCTGCTTCGAGATGCCCTTGGTGATCGGGTACAGCCGCGTGCCCGAGCCGCCGGCGAGGATGATGCCCTTCACAGCGCGGCCTCCGCGGCCTGCGCGCCGCGGCCCGCGCCGAGCGACGAGGCGTAGGCCACGCACTCGTCGTAGAGGGGCAGGAGGCCGAGCTCCTGCGCCTCGGCGAGGGTGGGAGCGGCGACGTCCTTCGGCGACAGCAGAGGCTCGCCGAGGTCGTCGGGGAAGGTCAGGCCGATCGCAGGATCCGAGACGCTCAGGCCCTTCTCGCGCTCCGGGTTGAAGACCTCCGACACGAGGTAGTTGACGGTCGCCCCCTCGGTGAGCGCGACGATCGCGTGCCCGAGACCCTCGCTGAGATAGATCGCGCGACGGTCGACGTCGTCGATGAGCACGCTGTCCCACCGGCCGAACGTCGGCGATCCGACGCGGATGTCGACGATGAAGTCGATGAAGGCGCCCTTCGGCGCCGAGACGTACTTCGCCTGGCCCGGCGGGACGAGGGCGTAGTGGATGCCGCGGACGACGCCCCGAGCCGACACCGAGGTGTTGACCTGCTTCAGGTCGAGGGGGTGCCCGACGGTCTCGACCAGCTTCTCGTAGCGGTACTGCTCGAAGAACACGCCTCGATCGTCGCCGTGCTGGACGGGGGTGAACTCCCACGCGCCGGCGATCGCCAATTCTCGGGTCTGCACTCAGCGAGCGTATCAGCGGGCCCTCCGCAGCCCTACCGACGGGTATGAAGTTCATACTTGGTAGTTTTGGCTTCCTATCTGCTACCGTGAAGTCATGAATCCTTCCGCTGACGCGCAGGCCGCCGCCACTCAGGCCGCCGCCACTCAGCCGACCGCCGCCCTGGTCGCTACCGAGCTGCGCGTCGTGATGAGCCGGCTGCAGCGACGGCTGCGCGAGGTCGCCGCGCCGAACGATCTCTCTCCGTCGCAGACCTCGATCCTGAGCCGCCTGCTCAAAGACGGCCCTGCCAGCGTCTCCGACCTCGCCCGAGCCGAGGGCGTCCGCCCCCAGTCGCTCGGCGCGACCATCGCGGTGCTCGACGGCCTCGGCTACGTGACCGGGCGCCCCGACCCGAACGACGGCCGGCGGACCATCCTCACCCTGACCGACGACGCTCACGAGCAGTTCCTCGCGAACCGCGTCGCGAAGACGGACTGGTTCACGAATCGCCTCACGCAGACCCTCGACGCCTCCGAGATCGCCTGCCTGGCCGAGGCCAGCGCTCTGCTCGGGCGACTCCTCGACACCGAGACCGCGCCGGCGACCGCCGTCGGCGAACCGAAGGAGACCCCATGACCCTCACCGCACTCGACCCCGTGACCGCCCTCGTCGTCGTCGACCTCCAGGCCGGCGTGACGGGGCGGGAGACCGCGCATCCGATCCCCGACGTGCTCGCCGCGAACCGGCTCCTGCTCGACGCGTTCCGTGCGAAGGGCCTGCCCGTCGTGCTCGTCAACGTCGACGCCGGCGCGCCCGGCCGCACCGACCTCCGACCCGAGGGCGGCTCGTTCGCGATGCCGCCCGAAGCGACGGAGTTCGCCCCCGAGCTAGACCGGCAGCCGAGCGACCACGTCGTCACGAAGAAGACCTGGGGCTCGTTCACCGGCACCGACCTCGACGAGTGGCTGCGCGCGCAGGGCGCCACCGAGGTCGTCGTCACCGGTGTCGCCACGACCGCGGGCGTCGAGTCGACCGCTCGCCACGCGCACGAGCTCGGGTACCACGTCGTGCTCGCCACCGACGCGATGACCGACATGAGCCCGGCCGGCCACGACTACGCGGTGTCGAGCGTCTTCCCCCGCATCGGCCAGTCGGCGACCGCCGCCGAGATCGTCGCGCTGCTCCCCTGACCCCGCCCGCCCCGCCCCCGCGACAAAACGCGACACCTGCGACGCGCCGAAGCGTCGCAGGTGTCGCGTTTTGTCGCAGATAGAGCCTCTACGGGAGACAGCGCCTACGGGAGAATCGCGCCCGCCGCGGTGAACAGCCGCGACCACTCCTGCCGGGTGAGCACCACGTCGGCGCCCTTCGCCGAGTCGCGCAGGTGCTCGATGCTCGTCGTGCCGAGCACCACCTGCATGTCGGCAGGATGCCGGGTGATCCACGCGACGGCGATCGCCGCGGGCCCCACCCCGTACTTGCCCGCCAGCTCGTCGATCGCGTCGTTCAGCTCGGCGTAGTTCTCGCGGTCGCCGAGGAAGATGCCGTCGAAGAACCCCTTCTGGAACGGCGACCAGGCCTGCAGCGTCATGCCGTGGATGCGGCTGTAGTCGAGGATCCCGTTGTCGAGGTCGAGCGACTGGTCGAGCCCCTTCATGTTGGCCGCGACCCCGGCGGCGATCATCGGCGCGTGGGTCACGCTCAGCTGCACCTGGTTCGCCACGAGAGGCTGCTTCACGGCGGTCTTCAGCAGCTCGACCTGCAGCGGCATGTGGTTCGAGACACCGAAGTGGCGCACCTTGCCCGACGACTCGAGCGCGTCGAACGCCGCGGCGACCTCCTCCGGCTCGACCAGCGGGTCGGGGCGGTGCAGCAGCAGGATGTCGAGGTAGTCGGTCCGCAGAGCCTTGAGCGACAGGTCGACCGACTCCAGGATATGCTCGGTCGAGAAGTCCCAGAACCCGTCGCGGATCCCGACCTTCGACTGGAGGATCACCTCCTCGCGCTCGGTGGAGGAGAACTGCACCGCGTCGCCGAAGTGGGCCTCGGCGGCGTGCGGCGAGCCGCCATAGACGTCGGCGTGGTCGAAGAAGTTGATCCCCTCCTCGCGGGCGGCGGACACGAGGTCGCGGACCTGCGAGTCGTCGAGCGGCATGATCCGCATGAGACCCAGGATGATCGTGGAGGCGGGCTTGGGGACGGTCGGAAGCGTCGTCGTCTTCATCCCTCCATCATGGCCTCGCCGGCCGAGAGGCCGCCCGGCCGCTGTGCGCACAGCCGTAGACATGTCCCCCATTCGGGGGATACAGTCTGTCCACCAATGAAGGTGAGAAACGGTCATGCGAGCATCCCGATGCGCCGCGATCGCCGCCCTGACCGCCGTCGCTCTCGCGACCACGGGCTGCGCGGCGATGACGCAGACCTCGACCCGGCAGGCGCCACGGGCGACGGCGCCGTCGATGAGCGCCGTCGTGTCGAAGGCTCTCGGATCCTGCAACCTGTCGTCGACCCAGCCGGGCGTGATCGCAGGAGCACGCGCCCTGCACCTCGAGACCCCCGTCTCCGGGCACCCGACGGGTGTCGACCGCGCCACGGCCGGCTGCGTGCTCGACGCGCTCGGCATGCCGACGAGCGATCGGAAGCTGTTCGCGGCGTCCGGGGCCACCGGAGGGTCGCAGACCGTGGCGTGGGACGGCTTCTCGGCCACCTGGTCGTTCCGCGACAGCCTCACCTTCGACGTGGACGTGTACGCCGTCGCCTGACACGCGCGGCGTGACCTGACCGGCGGGGCCGCCGCTTGCGCCGCCGCCTGAGAGCGCCCCGTATGATCGGTGGACCGACCCTCCCCCACCCGAAGGGCTGTCCATGCGCATCCTGGTCACCGGCGGAGCCGGCTTCATCGGCTCGAACTTCGTGCGTCGCACCCTCGAGGACGCCTACCCGGGCCTCGAGGGCGCCGAGGTGACGGTGCTCGACGCGCTGACCTACTCGGGCAACCTCGCGAACCTCGCACCGGTCGCCGACTCGCCGCGGTACCGCTTCGTGCACGGCGACATCCGCGACGCCGACCTGCTCGACGAGCTCTACCCGAGCATCGACGCCGTCGTCCACTTCGCCGCCGAGTCGCACGTCGATCGCTCGGTGCGCGACGCGTCGATCTTCGTCGAGACGAACGTGCTCGGCACCCAGCGCCTCCTCGACGCCGCCCTCCGCCACGACCTGCAGCGCTTCGTGCACGTCTCGACCGACGAGGTCTACGGCTCGATCAGCGAGGGCTCGTGGTCGGAAGACCGCCCGCTCGAGCCGAACTCCCCCTACTCCGCGTCGAAGGCCGGCAGCGACCTGCTCGCCCGCAGCTACCACCGCACGCACGGCCTCAACGTGTCGATCACCCGCTGCTCGAACAACTACGGGCCCTACCACTTCCCCGAGAAGGTGATCCCGCTCTTCGTCACGAACCTCATCGACGACCGGCACGTGCCGCTCTACGGCGAGGGGAACAACATCCGCGACTGGCTGCACGTCGACGACCACACCCGCGGCATCGCGATGGTGCTCGTGGGCGGCCGCGCGGGCGAGGTGTACAACATCGGGGGCGGCACCGAGCTCACCAACCGGGAGCTCACCGGGCTCCTGCTCGAAGCCACCGGCCGCGACTGGTCGTACGTCGACCGCGTGCCCGACCGCCTCGGCCACGACCTCCGGTACTCGGTCGACATCGCGAAGATCCGCGCCGAGCTGGGGTACGAGCCGCAGGTGCCGTTCGCTCAGGGGCTGGCCGACGTCGTGCAGTGGTACCGCGACAACCGCGCCTGGTGGGAGCCGCTCAAGGCCGCCGCGGCGCTCGACTGAGGCCGGCCGTGTCGCAGCCCAGCAAGTACCTGGTCGCAGGAGCCCGCGGAATGCTCGGCTCCGACCTCGTCGAGGCGCTCTTCGGCCGCGACGTCACAGTGCTCGGACGCACCGATCTCGACGTGACCGACCGGGAGTCCGTGAGGGACGCCGTCGAAGGACACGACGTCGTCATCAACGCCGCGGCCTACACCCGCGTCGACGACGCCGAGGAGCACGAGGCGGAGGCCCTGCTCGTCAACGGCACCGCCGCCGGGCTGCTCGGCGAGGCCACGGCCGCAGCCGGCGCGAAGCTCGTGCAGATCTCGACCGACTACGTCTTCGACGGCACCGCGACGATGCCGTACGCCGAAGACACTCCGCTCGACCCGCTGAACGCCTACGGGCGCACGAAGGCCGAGGGCGAGAGGCTGGCGCGCGCGGCGAACCCCGACGGAACCTACATCGTGCGGACGGCCTGGCTGTACGGGAAGCACGGCGGCAACTTCGCCCGCACGATGCTCCGTCTCGCCCGGGCCCACGACACGGTGTCGGTCGTCGACGACCAGCTCGGGCAGCCCACCTGGACCTCCGACCTCGCCGCCCAGATCGTCGCGCTCGTCGACTCCGACGCCCCCGCGGGGGTCTACCACGGCACGAACTCCGGGCAGGCGTCGTGGTACGAGTTCGCTCAGGCGGTCTTCGGAGTCGCCGGTCTCGATCCTGATAGGGTCAAGCCGACCGACAGCTCGCAGTTCGTCCGGCCTGCACCCCGGCCGAGCTACAGCGTTCTCGGTCACGACGCATGGGCCCGCGCTGGGCTGCCCCCCATGCGTTCCTGGCGCGATGCGCTGGCCGAGGCGGCCAGCACAGGAGTTCTCGATCACGATGATGACGCTGCGAGTAGTCGTTGACCAGATGCTCGCGCCCGTCCCCGGGGGCATCGGCCGCTACACCGAAGAGCTGACGAAGCAGATCATCCAGGTCGCCCCGCGCGGCTGCGACGTCGAGGGCATCGTCTCCGCGCACCCGCAGGAGGACTACGACCGCCTCGAGGACAAGCTGCCCGGTCTGGCGAGCCTCTACCGCTCCGTCCTCGGTCGCCGCGAGCTGTCGATCGCCTGGCAGACCGGCACGCTCGGGCTCCCCGGCCGCGGCATGGTCCACGGCACGAGCCTCTTCACTCCGCTCTACAAGCACGACCGATCGCTCGACCCTGCGACCCAGACCGCCGTGACGATCCACGACACCGTGCCGTGGACGCACCCCGAGACGCTCACCGCGCAGGGGGTCCGGTGGCACCGGGCCATGGCCAAGCGGGCGTGGAAGTTCGCCGACGCCGTCGTCGTGCCCACTCACGCCGTCGCCGCCGAGCTGGCCGAGTACTTCGACTTCGGCGACCGCCTGCGCGTCATCGGCGGGGCGGTCAGCCCCGACCTCGCCGTGCCCGACGACGCCGACGAGATCGCCGACCGTCTCGACCTGCCCGAGCGGTACGCGCTGAGCGTCGGCACGCTCGAGCCCCGCAAGGGCCTCGAGCCTCTGATCCGCGCCATGGCGCACCCCGACGCCCCCGACATCCCGCTGCTCGTGGTCGGCCCCGAGGGCTGGGGCGACGTGCAGGTCTCGTCGGTGGCCGAGCAGGCGGGGCTCGACGACACGCGGGTGCGGGTGATGGGGCGTGTGCCCGACGCGACTCTCGCCGCGCTCCTGCAGCGCGCCTCGGTGTTCGTCTACCCGTCGCTGGCCGAGGGCTTCGGGCTGCCCGTCGTCGAGGCCCTGTCGCTCGGGACTCCCGTCGTGCACTCCGACGCGCCGGCACTGGTCGAGGTCGCCGCAGGAGCAGGGGTGGTCGTCCCCCGCGACGACCCCGCCGGCTACCCCGAGCGGCTCGCCCAGGCGATGTACCAGGTCGTCAACGACGTCGAGCTCTCGACCAGGCTCGGCGTGATCGGGCTCGACCGCGCGCGCGCCTTCTCGTGGCGGGATTCGGCCGAGAAGGTGTGGCAGCTGCACGCCGACCTCTGACGGCGGCGGGCGGCCCGGCGCGGCGCGGCGCGACGCACGACGAACCTCGGGCCGGCCAACGAACCACCGCGCGCGCAGGTTCTTTGGCCGGTCGGCGGTTCGCAACCCGCGCACCGGGGCGGAGCGCGCTACAGGGAGCGCTTGAGGGCCTCGTTCTTGCCCTCGACGAGCTCGGCGAGACCCGCGGCGTAGTCCGCGAGACGGACCGTGAGCGCCTCGTCTCCTGCTCCCAGGATCCGCGCCGCGAGCAGGCCCGCGTTCGCGGCCCCGCCGATCGAGACGGTTGCGACGGGGATCCCGGCGGGCATCTGCACGATCGAGAGCAGCGAGTCGAGGCCGTCGAGCCTCGCCAGCGGCACCGGGACGCCCACCACCGGGAGGGTCGTCACCGAGGCGAGCATGCCGGGGAGGTGGGCGGCTCCGCCTGCTCCTGCGATGATCACGCGCACGCCCCGGGCAGCGGCGCCCTGGCCGAAGGCGATCATCTTCGCGGGCGTGCGGTGCGCCGAGACGACCTCGACCTCGTAGGGGATCTCGAACTCGGTCAGCACGTCGGCCGCCGACTTCATCGTGGGCCAGTCGGAGTCGGAGCCCATCACGAGGGCGACGAGGGGCGCAGCGGAGTCAGTCACGCGACGAGCCTAGCGAAGGGCGCAGGAGCAGCGGATCGCCCACTAGTCCAGGAAGTGCTCGGCCGCCGCCCGCGCCCGATACACGACGTCGTCGAGATCGTCGCCCGTCGTCGTGACGTGACCGACCTTGCGGCCCGGGCGAGGATCCTTGCCGTAGTCGTGGATCTTGGCCCCCGGCTCGTCGGCCATGGCGCGCGGCAGCCGATCGGCGATCGTGCCGGTGGCCGGGCCGCCGAGCACGTTGACCATGACGCTCCACTCGTCGTGCGTGCCGGTGTCGCCGAGCGGCAGGTCGAGCACGGCGCGCAGGTGCTGCTCGAACTGGCTCGTCGTCGAGCCGTCGATCGACCAGTGGCCGGTGTTGTGCGGGCGCATGGCGAGCTCGTTGATGAGCACGCGGTCGTCGGTCGTCTCGAACAGCTCGACCGCGAGGACACCCGTGACGTCGAGCTCGCGGGCGACGGTGCGCGCGATCTCCTCCGCCATGTCGGAGATGCGGCCGGCGGACGCAGGAGCCGGCGCGATGACCTCCGCGCAGACGCCGTCGCGCTGGATCGACTCCACGACCGGCCACGCGACGACGTCGCCGCTCGGCCTGCGGGCCACCGACTGCGCGAGCTCGCGGCGGAAGTCGACCAGCTCTTCGGCGAGGAGCGCCGCGCCGATGCCGGCCGGGTCGTCGCTCAACTGAGCGAACCAGTCGTCGACCGCCGCTGCGTCGCTGACGACACGGACGCCCTTGCCGTCGTAGCCGCCACGGGCCGTCTTCACGACGCAGCGGCCGCCGTGCTCGTCGAGAAAGGCCTGGAGGTCGGCAGGAGCCGAGAGCCTCGCCCAGTCGGGCACCGGCAGTCCGATCGCGCTGAGGCGCTCGCGCATGACCAGTTTGTCTTGCGCCACGAAGAGGGCCGCAGGGCTGGGGTGCACGCTCACGCCGGCGTCGACGAGAGCTTTCAGCACCGGCTGCGGCACGTGCTCGTGGTCGAACGTGATGACGTCCTTGCCCTTCGCGAAGGCGAGGACGACGTCGGCGTCGTGGTAGTCGCCGACCTCGGTCGCGGCGATGCGGGCCGACGAGCCCTCGTTCTCGGCGAGCACCTCGATCTCGAGGCCAAGGCCGATCGCCGGGGGGACCATCATCCGGGCGAGCTGCCCGCCGCCGATCACGCCGACCGTGAGTGCCATCTCGTGCGCCTTTCCGTACCTGTGAGAGCGTTGCCCGTGGTCGCCCGCTACGGGCGGCCGAGGCCGCGGACCTCGAATCCGGCAGCGCGCCAGGCGGCGGCGTCGAGGCAGTTGCGGCCGTCGACGACGCGCTTGTGGTTCACGGCCGCGGCGACCGTGGCGGGGTCGAGGTCGCGGAACTCCTGCCACTCGGTGAGGACCAGCACCGCGTCGGCGCCGCTGTAGGCCTCGGCGGCCGAGGCGGCCGTGGTGAGGCCGGGCACACTGCGCTGCGCGGTCTCGTTCGCTTCGGGGTCGAAGGCGACCACCGTTGCTCCTGCGGCCTGGAGCTTCTGCACCACGTCGAGAGCCGGAGAGTCGCGGACGTCGTCGCTGTTCGGCTTGAACGCGAGGCCGAGCACGCCGATCGTGGCGCCCTGGAGGTCGCCGACGAGCTCGCGGGTCAGCGTGACGACGCGCTCGCGGCGGCGGAGGTTGATCGCGTCGACCTCGCCGAGGAACGAGAGGGTGTCGGTGAGGCCGAGCTCGTCGCCGCGGGCGCGGAAGGCACGGATGTCTTTGGGCAGGCAGCCGCCGCCGAAGCCGAGGCCGGCGTTGAGGAACTTGCGGCCGATGCGCGCGTCGTGGCCGATCGCGTCGGCGAGCTGGGTGACGTCCGCGCCGGTCGCCTCGGCGACCTCGGCCATGGCGTTGATGAACGAGATCTTCGTCGCGAGGAACGCGTTTGCGCTGACCTTGACCAGCTCGGCCGTGGCGTAGTCGGTGACGATGCGCGGGGTGCCGGTGGCGAGGGCCTTCGCGTAGATCTCGTCGAGGATCGCAGCGGCCTTCGCACCCTCGTCGGTCTGCTCGCCCCCGGAGACGCCGTAGACGAACCGATCGGGGGTGAGGGTGTCTTTGACGGCGAACCCCTCGCGGAGGAACTCGGGGTTCCACGCCAGGGTCGCACCGGAGCCCGCGGCCTCGATCACGCCGGCCAGGCGGGCGGCGGTGCCCACGGGCACGGTCGACTTGCCGACGACGAGATCGCCGCTCTTGAGGTGCGGCAGGAGCCCGTCGACGGCCGCGTTCACGTAGGTGAGGTCGGCGTTGAACGACCCCTTGGTCTGCGGTGTGCCCACGGCGACGAAATGCACCGTCGCATCACGGGCGTCGGCGAGGTCGGTCGAGAAGCGAAGGCGGCCGGTGGCCTGCGCGCGCGTGAGCACCTCGGGCAGGCCCGGCTCGAAGAACGGTCCGCGACCCGCCTGAAGCTCGGCGATCTTGCGTTCGTCGACGTCGATCCCCACGACGTCGTGGCCCAGCTCGGCCATGCAGGCCGCGTGGACGGCACCGAGGTATCCGCATCCGATGACTGAAATTCGCACGAGACGACCCTAGCCGACCCCGCCTGCGCTCCGCGTGCTCCGCTCCAGGACGGCCCGGCTCGTGAGGATATTGGCAGAATTCTCACTTGACATTTTATGTTCTTGTCCGACACGCTGACACTGCGGCAACGATGTCGCTCACATAGGAGGTCGTCATGGGTCATAGCGCCCCTCATTTCATCGCTCTCGCCACCGCGTCCGTTCTGGCAGCAGCAGCTCTGACCGCAACGCAGTCGCACCCAGCGACCGCCGAACCCGTCCGCTCTGCGTCGGCAGGTGCGATCTCCCAGAGCGACTGGCAACGCCTCGACAGCGCCATAGACACGGCCAACGAGACTTTCGACGGTTCGGCGGCTCGCGAGGCGGGAGTCAGTCAGGCCGTGGTCGACGACTTCGCGACCGGGTGGTCTGCGGCTGGCAGAGAGGTGACGAACGCCACGGTCGACACCGTCACGGTCAGCATGGCACTCGCGGCCGAGCCGCGAGTGCGCGCATGTGTCGGAAAGAATTCCTACGACTACACGGGCCTCCAGCTCAACGCCTACATGAATTCGTGCAACTCAGCCAAGTTCCTCGGGCTGATCACGAGCGGCGCCGGCCTCGCAACGATCGCCGCAGTCGTCACGGCCGCAACGGGAGTGGGTGCCGTCGTGGCGGGCACGATCGCAGGTGCCATGACAGTGGCATCGGGCGCAGTCACCACCTGCACAGCACGCGGGCGCGGGATGGTCGCCCACAACATCCCTCCCACTGTCGCAGTCTGGTGCAACAACCAATGAGGAACAGTTCGACCGGAGCCAATGAAGCCGCCGCATCACCGCCCCGCGTTCAGTGGATGCTCGGGCTCTCCGCCATCGCGGGCGCTTTCGCCGGCGCGGCGCTCGTGCTCGCGCTCGTGGGCCTGACCTGCTTCACCGGCGATGACGGGCGCGCCCGAACGATCTACGCGACGTCATCCATCTGCGCACTCGCCGCACTCGGTGCCGTCGCGTTCATCGTCGACCTGAGGCGGCGCACGCCGGGCTAGGCCGAGAAGACGCCGGCGCTCAGGCCGGCCTGGAGCCAGCACCACGACGCCACCTGGATCGCGCCCATGACGAGGCCCGCCGCGACCACGGGCCAGCGGTACGCGCGGCCCGTCCGGCGGCGTGCTTCTGACATCAGGCAGGAGCACGCCCACACGATCGCCGAGGCCAGCCAGGCGGCCGGCACGACCACGTGCGCGAGCGTCATGAAGGCCCCTTGGTCAGGGTAGTAGTCGTTGGCATGCGCGGCCCAGACGAGCGTCGTGTCGAGCCATCCGGCCAGCACGAGGCCGCCGGAGGAGAGGGCGGCGACGACCAGGAACGGACGCCGCCCGACGGGAAGACGACGACTGACGCGTCTCGTTCCCACGAGCTGCGGCACGACGCCAAGTGCGATGGCGCCGAGGACGGAAGCCGCCAAGACGAGACCGCTTTGCGCGGTCAGCGCCCCGAAGAACCCCACCAGAGCGGTGAGCCAGGTGACGAGCGTGTCGGCGAGAAGCGCGGCGACGAGCCCGGCTCCCACGAGCACGGCGCGCCCACCACTGATCGAGCGCGGCATGTCGAGGCCGGGGACGCCAGAGCTCGGCGGCTCGGCGGCGGCGGCATCGGTCATCCTCCGATCGTCGCGGGTGCCGTGCCGCCCGACAACCCCGCGTCCGGTGGACATGGCGCACCGGGCGGGCTAGCGGCCGCCCCAGTAGGTCGAGGCGTCGGGCGGGAGCGTCTGCTCCTGCTGCCTCATGCGCGCCACCGCGGAGATGTTCTCCTCCATGAGGTCGTGCAGCGTCGACTGCACGAGGTCGGCGGACGGGACGTCCCAGAGCACGACGGGCCGCTCGAGGCCGGAGTTGATGAGCACGTCGCCCGAGCCGAAGAGCGACTGCATGCCGTTCTTCCGCACGGTGAGGTCGTAGCCGCGGGTGTGCATGAGCTCTTGCCGGGTGCGGACGAAGAGCCCGCGCTTGATGATGATGCGCCGCGTCGTGATCGTGTAGTGGCGCCCCGACCACGCCAGAAGCGGCAGGAGCCACACGAGCGCGATGAGCACGACGCCCACGATCCAGAGGGCCTGGTTCATCCACGCCGCCGGCAGCTTGCCGGTGAAGAAGCCGAGCGCGGCGCAGATCACGACGAGCAGCACCGACGGCCAGAACAGCACGCGGCCGTGCGGCCGGAGCCGCGCGATGACCTGCTCGGGCGCGCCCTCGCGGAGGACGGCGGCAGGCTCAGGCGCGGACATGCCTCATTCATACCTCAGGTGAGTGACGTCTCCGGCCGAGACGGTGAGAAGAGCCGAAGAGTCATCCTCGAGAACGACGAGTCTCCCTCCGTCGTCGAGGTTCTGCGCCGTGCCGAAGCGGTTCGTGCCGTCGGGCAGCTCGACGCGGACTCGGCGACCGAGCGTGCCGCAGACGGCCTCGACGACCTGACGCACGGCCGCAGCGCCCGCGTCGCCCCCGAGCGTCGTGACGAGCGCGTCGAGGCGCACGAGGTAGGAGGCGAACACCGCGTCGGCGATCTCGTACGCGCTGCCCGCGGCGCCTTCGATGGCCAACGACGTCGACGTCGGCGTGGGGAGGTGCTCGGGCGGGATCGTGAGGTTGAGGCCGGCGCCCATGACGACGGCATCCTGCGCCCCGTCGACGGCCACGAGCTCGGCGAGGAGACCCGACACCTTGAGCCCCCGGATCTGCACGTCGTTCGGCCACTTCACCGTGACGTCGGCGTCGGGCAGGAGATCGGCGATCGCCCCGTGGAGGGCCGTACCGGCAAGCAACGGGAACCACGCCCACGCGTCGTCGGGCAGCGGCCCGCCCGACGGGGTGCGAGGGCGCAGCAGCACGCTCGCGGCCAGAGTCTGCCCGGCGGGCGATGACCACCGGCGGTCGAGGCGGCCACGGCCCGAGCGCTGGTCGAGGCTGGCGACGACGGCCAGGTGCGGCAGCGAGGCGGCGATCGCGGCGAGGTCGGTGTTGGTCGACCCGGTCGTGTGCCGGAAGTCGAGGTGCGACGCCGTGGCCGCCGTGATGGGCAGCAGCTGCCGCCCCGAGAGGCCAGACAAGTCCGACAGGCCAGAGGGCGCAGGATCGGTGACCCCGCCGGGCGCCTCGTCGCTCACCACTCGAACCCCCTCAGGGCCGCCTGCGCGTCCGCGCTGTCGACGACGGCCGACGTGAGCGCCTTCTGCGCCGGGGTGCCCCGGAAGTCGACGATGTCGTAGCCGTCGCAGTGCACGGTGTCGCGTGGCGTGCCGAGCGCAGTCACGGTGTCTGCCCACCCTTCGGTGTGCCCGCCGGGGATCTCGCCGGTGGCCACGATCACGTAACCTACCCGCGCGTGCCGATAGGCCGCCAGATTCGTCAGCCACGGGTAGACGGACAGGTCGGAGTTCACCTGCAGCAGGTGCACGTCGTCGCCGCCGTAGGTCTGCAGGCCGCGGACGGTCCAGAACTGCGCCACGCCCGTGGCGTCCTTGCCCCGCGACCAGTCGGTGAGGCACCGGGCGGCCGGCTCACCCGAGGCGCTACCGGCGGCGACCACGCTCGCCGTCGACGGCACTGCAGCGACGAGGGTCGCGACCACGACGGCAGCGCCGAGACCCGCGGCCACGCGAAGCCCGCCCGCACGCAGCCGCGACACGGCCTGCGGCGATCCGGCCTCCTGCGACCCGGCCCGCCGCGACCCGGCCCGCCGCGAACCCACGCGAGTGAGCGGCAGCCGGTCGCGCGTCCGCCGCCCGAGCGCTCTCCAGTCCGCGCTCGCCACCGTCGCCGCGAGCGACACGAGCGGCGAGAACACGATCGGCAGGGCGTACCGCGTCGCCAGGCTGCCCGTGATGTTGAGCCCGACGGCGACGACGACGACCGTGACGATCGCGAGCAGGGCGACGAGGCCGGCCGCGTCGTCGCGGCGCCGCCGGAGCCGCAGGACGGCCCCGACCACGGAGAGCAGGATCAGCCCCGCCCACACGCCGACCTCCACGCGGCCTCCGACCGTCTGCACGAGCACGCGGAACGCGTCGCCGTAGAACTGCGCGCTCTCGGCACGGCCCTGCCAGCGCAGGTACTCGTCCTTCTGGGCGATGAGATACGGCCCGAGCGGCAGCCTCGCGGCGTAGCCGATGCCGGAGCCGACGACGACCGCCGCGAGGGTCAGGAGCGGGCGGCGGAACCGCGAGCGCAGGCACGCCACCACGAGCGCCGTAACGAGCACCGGGCCGGTCACCCAGAGGGCGTACAGCGGGTTCGAGAGGGTGGCGAGGGCCGAGAGGAGGGCGAGGGCCCCGGCGGCGCCCCCGATCCTGCGACCACCGGCGAGAAGGTGCACGACGAGCGCCGTCGCCGCCACCAGAGCCATGACGGTGCCGGCGTAGTACGTGGTCGTGAGGTACAGCGACATGATCTCGCCGGTATTGCCGCCGGGCCGGGTCTCGAGCAGGCACAGGATCGCGAACCCGCCCGTGCCCACGAGCGCACCCGTGACGGCTCGCCCGTGCCCACGCCGCCGCACGCCGCCCGACAGAGCCGTCACGCGACCCGCCACGACCCGCAGCAGCCCGTACAGGAGCACGACGTTGAGCACGCCGTTCAGCAGCAGGGCCGCTGCGACGCCCGTCGTCACCGTGGCAGAGACGAGATAGAGCGGCAGCTCGGGGAAGACGAAGAGGACGGGCGACATGCCCCACTCGTTCGGCAGCCCCTCACGGAACGAGCGGACGATGAGCGGCAGGAGCACGGAGTCGCCGTCGTCGAGAAGGAGATCCCGCTTGGCACCCGCGAGGGCGTGCGCGATCGCCACGAGGCCCCAGGCCGCGGCGAGGGCCACGCCGGCGGCCTCGAGGGCGACGCGTCTGAGCGGGATCCTGGGCACGATCCGGACATTAGCGGACGCGCCCGTCACGCTCCTGCCGCGGTCACGCCCCGGGAGGAAAACGGCCCTCAGAACGACGTTCGGCACTCGAACCGACCATGTTCGAGCCCGACTCTTGGCGGTTCTCCACACCGTGTCGCGGCGAGGCGCTGGGTAGTGTGGGGGCCGTGACTTCAGACCCCACCCCGACCGACGCTCCCGATCTCTCGACGACCGCCGGCAAGATCGCCGACCTGAAGGTCCGGTATCACGAGGCAGTGACCGGGCCGGGCGAGCAGGCCATCGCCAAGCAGCACGCCAAGGGCAAGAAGACCGCGCGCGAGCGCATCGACCAGCTGCTCGACCCGGGCTCGTTCGTCGAGCTCGACGAGTACGTCAGGCACCGCACGACCGCCTTCGGCATGGACGCCAAGCGCCCCTACGGCGACTCGGTCGTGAGCGGCACCGGCACCATCGGCGGCCGCAACGTCGCCGTCTACTCGCAGGACTTCACCACGTTCGGCGGTTCGCTCGGCGAGGTGGCCGGCGAGAAGATCATCAAGGTGATGGAGCTCGCGCTGCGCACCGGCGTGCCGATCATCGGGATCCTCGACTCGGGCGGCGCCCGGATCCAGGAGGGCGTCGTCGCCCTCGGCAAGTACGGCGAGATCTTCCGCCTCAACACGAAGTCGTCGGGCGTGATCCCGCAGATCTCGATCATCATGGGCCCGGCGGCCGGCGGCGCGGTGTACTCCCCCGCGCTCACCGACTTCGTGATCATGGTCGACAAGACCAGCCAGATGTTCGTCACCGGCCCCGACGTCATCAAGACAGTCACCGGCGAAGACGTCGGCTTCGAGGAACTCGGCGGCGCGCTCACCCACAACAAGATCTCCGGCGTCTCGCACTACCTCGCCGCCGACGAGGACGACGCGCTCGACTACGTCGCCACGCTGCTCTCGTACCTCCCCGAGAACAACCTCACCGACCCACCGGTCTTCGAGGCGTACCCCGAGATGGAGGTCACCGACGCCGACCGCGCGCTCAACACCCTGATCCCCGACTCGCCGAACCAGCCGTACGACATGCAGGCGGTCATCGAGGGCGTGCTCGACGACGGCGAATTCCTCGAGGTCCAGCCGCTCTTCTCCCCCAACATCGTCATCGGCTTCGGCCGCATCGAGGGCCGCTCGGTCGGCATCATCGCGAACCAGCCGAACGTCATGGCGGGCACGCTCAACATCGACGCGGGCGAGAAGGCGGCGCGGTTCGTGCGGCTGTGCGACGCGTTCTCGATCCCGATCCTGACCCTGGTCGACACGCCTGGCTTCCTGCCCGGCACCGACCAGGAGTGGACCGGCATCATCCGCCGCGGCGCGAAGCTCCTCTACGCGTACGCCGAGGCGACCGTGCCGCTCGTCACCGTCATCACGCGCAAGGCGTACGGCGGCGCCTACATCGTCATGGGCTCGAAGCAGCTGGGTGCCGACATCAACCTGGCCTGGCCGACGTCCGAGATCGCCGTCATGGGCGGCCAGGGCGCGGTCAACATCCTCTACCGGTCCGAGATCAAGCGGGCGACCGACGAGGGCGAAGACGTCACCGCGGTGCGCACCAAGCTCGCCAACGACTACACCTACAACGTGGCGTCGCCGTTCCTCGCGGCCGAGCGGGGCGAGATCGACGGCATCATCGAACCCGCCGCGACCCGGAGCGCCGTGATCAAGGCGTTCCGCGCCCTCCGCACCAAGCGCGCGTCGATGCCGTCGAAGAAGCACGGGAACATCCCGCTGTGACCGGGCGGCACGCGGCCGGCCCGGTCGGGCTGTCGGGCGACGAGGGGCCGGGGGCGCAGGATTCGAATGCCGCCGGGGCTCCCGCCGATCCTGCGATCAGAGTCGTCTCGGGCGACCCCTCGGCCGAGGAGCTCGCCGCGGTGACCGCCGTGCTGGCAGCCCTCGTTGCGGAGGAGGCCGCTCGGGCCGCCGCCGTCGTGACACCCCACGTCCAGAGCGCCTGGTCGGAGAGCCGTCGCGCCCTCCGGCAGCCGATCACGCCCGGGCCCGGCCAGTGGGGCCGCCACCACGGCTGAGGGCTCGGGACGCGTGCCCCTGTGAGGCCGTGTCATCCTCCGGACGGCCGTGTGCCCCGCTGCCAAGCTCGTGTGCCCCGGCAGGGGTCAAAAGCGACCCGGATTGTCCCCCATTCGAGTGTCATCACGTATGTCACGCACCGAAAGATCCCCATAA
The DNA here is from genome assembly GCF_003634555.1 of Frondihabitans australicus. Taxonomy (NCBI): domain Bacteria; kingdom Bacillati; phylum Actinomycetota; class Actinomycetes; order Micrococcales; family Microbacteriaceae; genus Frondihabitans; species Frondihabitans australicus. Next base: position 332,302 of record NZ_RBKS01000001.1, on the reverse strand, counting down.
CGGGGGGCATTTCTCGAAAACGAACCATCTTGTCTGCCCCCCAGTGTCCTCCTAAATGACGACTTTTCGTGAGGGGGGCCCGTCGGCATTATTGATGTTGCTAGGTGTCTCTCTCAGAGTTACACCACCGAACAGGGGCCTACTAGGGTAAGCGGGCCTGTCACTGTTCGGCGGCGAGTCAGGGTGATATTCGGGTTGTCGCCCTGACTCGGGGCTTGTGCAGGGCCGGATCTTCGGGGGTCCGGCCCTCGGTCGTTAACGGGCGCCGCCCGCCCCCTCGGGGACGGGCGACGGGGTCAGTGGCCGGGCGTGGGGACGAGCTAGGCGTCCACGTGCTCCTGCGGCACCGACGACCGCGGGATCTGCAGCCACAGGCTCACTTCGTCTTCGCCGTCGTCGTCCTCGTCGTCGGCGTAGGGGTCGTCTTCATCGTCGTCGTCCGCGCCGGCGTGGCTCGATCCGAGCGTCGACGACTGCAGGTCTTCGCTGGACAGGCCGACGACGGTCACGGCGTACTCGCTGCCCGCCGCGACCGTGCGGATGATGAGCCGGTCGGCCGACGCGTCGCGGATCGCCGACGCGAGCTCGCGGTGCACGCGGTCGAGCTCGTCGTCGTCGAGGTCGTCGATACCGCCCTCGTCGAGCAGGCTCACGACGGTGCCGCGGCGGCGAGCGGCCATGACCTCGCGCCGGACGTCGTCGCTGAGGAGGCGACGGCCGCGGATCTCGTCGCGGATCGCGCCCTCGAGGTTGAGGCACTCCTGGCGCTCCTCCGGCGACAGGTCGCCCCCGGTCGCGACGATGCGCTGCAGCATGGGGCGGGCCGTGCGGCCGGTCTGGAGCAGCCGGAACTGGCGCTCGTTGACGTGCGCCTCCTGAGCGGCCTGCCAGTCGGCGGCCTCCTGCTCGGCGCGGATGAACTCGCGGGTGTCGCGGCTGGCGCGGGCCAGCGTCGCCTGGAGGGCGTGCGAGATCGCCACCCAGCTGACGCTGCCGACGACGCCGAGGTTCGCAAGCTCGGCGAAGTCTCCCGACCAGATGATCGAGTGGACCACGAGGAACCCGACGCCGACCCAGGCGAAGCCCTGACGACGACGCGTCGACACGATCACCATCAGCGTGCCCACGGCGGCGACGTACCAGGTGGCGTAGCCGTTTCCGCCCTTCGCGTGAGGATCGAGCTGCGACGCGACCGCGAGCGGCAGGATCACTGCGACGGCGAGCGACAGGCACGCCATCCACACGGGCATGGTGATGTTCTTGCGGATGCCCGAGGGCCACAGGGTGAGCGCCGTGGCGCCCGCGTAGAGCACCATGCAGACCACGATGGGCGCAGGATGCGCAGGCGTCGTGAGCGAGACCGCCGCGAGCAGCAGGTGGTACAGCGAGAAGAGTGCGGCGAGGCCGATCGGCAGCCAACGGGGCAGCTTGACGTTCACGAGGCGTCCTCCTGGAGCTCGGTGGGGACGGCGGCGGGGCGGGGTTCTGATCGCGGCCAGGTCAGGTGGATGACGGTGCCGGAGCCCGTCTTGGTGTGGATGGCGGCCTCGCCGCCGGCGTTGGCGAGGCGTTCGGTGATCGAGACGCGGACGCCGAGGCGTTCGCCGGGCACGGCCGCGGGGTTGAAGCCGGAGCCGGTGTCGCCGACCTCGACGCGCACCTGCTCGCGCTCCCAGTTCATGCTGACCCAGCGCGAGATCTCCTCGCCGCCGGCGTGCTGCACGCTGTTGACCACGGCCTGCACGGCCGCCGAGTAGAGAGCCTCGGCCGCGGCCGCGGGAATCGTGTGGTCGTCGAGGCCCTTCGCGCGGATCTCGACGTCGGCGCCGAGGTTCTGGATGAACACCCGGATCCGCTCGCGCATCGACTGCAGCGACGTCGAGGACTCGTCGAAGGGGGTTACTGAGGCCGCGCTGGTGAGGTGCGACATGGCGTTCCTGGCCATGGTCGTCGCGAGCGCCTGCTCGTCGGGCGAGAACGCCCTCGCGGCGGAGATGAACGTCGTGAGCACGCTGTCGTGCACGATCGCGTCGACCTGGACGCGCTCGAGCTCGGTGGCGTGCTCGCGGATCGCGCCGGAGTAGCGGGCGACGGCCATGCTCTGCGCCGAGTCGACGGCGTGCGACGCCTGGCGCAGGAGCGTGATGAGGATGAGGACGGCGCCGCCCAGGATGATCGAGTACGCCGCGTCGAGGCCGGCCCGGAGCGGGTCGGCGCCGCCGCCGGAGGGCGTCAGGCGGATGAGGCCGTAGATGATCGGCGCGAGGAACAGGTAGCCGGTCGCGACCCAGAGCGAGAACGCGATCGCTGCGGCCGAGGTGGCCACGGTGACCAGGTACCAGAGCCAGGGCACCTGGGGCTGGACGGCCGTGGGATCCTGCACCGCCAGGGGCCACGTGATGAGGGCGACCAGGAAGGAGATCGCGACGAACGCGGCCGCCGTCTCGAGGCCGCGCATGATGAGGCTCGCGACGCCGACGGCCGCGATGCCGCCGAAGATGGCCAGGGAGATGATCCAGCCCCAGGCCTCCTGCATGTGGGACTGCTGGGCGATGACGAACGGCACGGCCTCGAGACCGAACACGATGCCGAGGCCCGAGAGGGCGCGCGCGAAGATCTTGTCGAGCAGGGGGCCCGAGATCGGGTTGCGCGCGGGCCTCGGGCGGAGGGAGGAGGGAACCCCGGAGGGTTCGTCAGCGGCCATCGCCGCCGTCCGCATCCAGGCCCGGCAGGATGCCGTCTTCCACGGCGCGGCGGAGCAGGTCGACCTTCGTCGGCGCCGGGCGGCCGACCTCGACGTACTTCACGCGGATGCGGTCGAGGTACTCGCGGGCGGTCGAGTAGCCGATGCCGAGCTGCTGGGCGGCGAGCTTGAGCGGCAGACCCGAGGCGTAGAGGTGGAGGATCTCGCGCTCGCGCCGGCCGAGCTGCGCCTTCGCGAAGTCGCGGTCGGCGTCGATGGCGCTCGCCCACTCGAGGTTGTTGAGCACGTCGCCGCGGGCGACGGTCGCGACGGCCGCCATGACGGTCTTCGTCGCGGACGACTTGGGGATGACGCCGGCGGCACCGGCGGCGAGCGCCTCGCGCACGGAGGCGACGCGGTCGGCGATGGAGTGCACGAGAACGGCTGAGCCGGTGGCCTGGACTCGCTTGACGTTCTCGGTCACGGTGGAGCCGTCGCCGAGGGACAGGTCGAGCACGACGACGTCGACCTCGCGGCCGGCGAGGTTGTCGACGAACTCCTGCACGCCGGCGGCGGTGAGGATGACGTCGAAGCCCTCGTTCTGGCAGGCGGCCTGGATGCCGAGACGGACGGACTCGTGGTCGTCGACGATCGCGACGCGCACCTGACGGGCAGGCGGGCGCCCGGTCGTGGTCTCGTTCGCAGCAGTCGGGTCCGTCGTCGTTTCTGGCACGATCATCCTTCGTTCGATGGGCGCGTCGGGTCCCTGATTCCCGGGCGTCACCAGCCCAATCGTATCGGGCGGGGCGACTCTCAGCGGATCAGGCGCACCACGGTTTCAAGATGGTGCGTGTGGGGGAACAGGTCGAAGGCCTGGACGGCCTCCGCCTCGTAGCCGTGCTCTCGGAAGAGCGCGACGTCCCGGGCCAGGGCGACCGGATCGCACGCGACGTAGACGACCTGGGCCGGTTCGAACGAAGCTATCCCGTCTACAACGGCCTTTCCAGCCCCCGACCGGGGAGGGTCCAGCACGACGGTCGCGGCCTTCAGTCTCGAGCGGTCGGAGGCTGGGGCGTCGGCGAGCTGCCGGATCCAGCGCTCCACACGACCCGTCTCGGCGGTCGCGCCGATCCACTCTTGCAGGTTCTCGGCGGCGTGGTCCGTGGCGCGGGCGTCGGCCTCGACGCTCGTGATGCGCGTCGCCTGCCCGAAGCGGTCGCCGACCGCCGCGGCGAGCAGGCCCACCCCGCCGTAGAGGTCGAGGTTGTGGGCGCGCGGGTCGAAGCGCGCAGGATCGACGAGAGCCTGCACGGCCTCCGTCAGCACGCCCGCCGCGCCGCGGTGCACCTGCCAGAACCCGGCGTCGTCGAGACGGAACTCCCTCTCGCCGACCCTCTCGACGATCGTGGTGCGCCGCTGGTCGCCGATGATCAGCCGCGCGCCGCCCTCCGACGGGGCGAGAACGTCGACGCGCTCCTCGCCGGGGAAGGTCTGGTCGAGCGGGGCCGCGGTCTCGACCTCGGCGGTGGCCAGGGGCAGGTCGTCGACGCGGACGACGCGGTGCGAGCGGGCGGCGTAAGGCCCGACGTGGCCCTGCTCGTCGACGTGCAGGCTGATCCTGGTCCGCCAGCCGAGGCCGTTCACCTCGTCGTCGCCGGGAACCGGCTGGACGTCGACGTCGACGGTGGTCTTGCCCATGCGCTCGAGCGCCTCGGTGAGCACCTGCTTCTTCAGCGCCCGCTGGTGCTCGAGCGCGATGTGGCCGAACTCGGCGCCGCCGGCGCGATCCGCCGGGTCGCGGTCGATCGAGGCGGCGCTCCAGACGTGGTCGCGGCGGTGCGGCGACGCCTCGACCACCGAGACGGTGTCAGCGCGCCAGAACGACTTCTTGCTGTCGTCGCTGATCCGCGCCACGACCCGCTCGCCCGGGATCGCGTCGGAGACGAACACGACTCGCCCGTCGAGCCTCGCCACCGAGATGCCGCCGTGCGCGATCGACGTGACGTCGAGCTCGACGTCCTTACCCAAGAAGTCACCCATCCCTCCAGTCTCTCGCATGTCTCTGACACTCTTAGGGCATGACGGTTCGGCTGTATCTCGCGAGCACCTCCCCCGCCCGGCTCTCGCTGCTGAGAGCAGCCGGCGTCGAGCCCGTGCTCATCTCCCCCGGCGTCGACGAGGAGGCCGCCGTCGCGCAGGAAGAGCTCACGCTCGGCCGCAGGCTCACCGCCGTCGAGACCGTGACCCTGCTCGCCCGGGCGAAGGCCGAGGCCGTCATCGGCGAGCGCGTCGACGGCGAGGAGATCGACGGCTTCATCCTCGGCGGAGACAGCGCGTTCGAGATCGAGGGGCAGGTGCTCGGCAAACCGCACGAGCCCGAGATCGCCGCCGAGAGGTGGCGGCAGATGGCCAGGATCGGCGAAGGCGTCCTCCACTCGGGTCACCACCTCATCGACCACCGCGGCGGGCGCCCCCACGCCGGGCACTCCCAGCACGCCTCGGCGCACCTCACCTTCGCCGACGACCTCACCGAGGCCGAGATCGCGCACTACGTCGCCAGCGGCGAGCCGCTCGAGGTCGCCGGCGCGTTCACGATCGACGGGCTGGCGGGGGCGTTCATCTCCGGCATCACCGGCACCCCGAGCGCGGTGGTGGGCCTCTCGATACCGGTGCTGCGCGACCTCTTCCGCTCGCACTTCGGCATCGAGTGGCATCGGCTGTGGAATCGGGCGGGAGCACCGGCTCCTGCGCCCCTCGACCCGCCCCGGTGATACGTCACCGAGGCTTGTAGATGACGTCAGCGCGCTCCCCGCGCTTTTTGTGCGGTGCGTCCAAAGGCGCTTCGGGCTGTCGCCGTAGGCTTGGGGACTATGCCGCGTATAACCAAGGTGCTCATCGCCAACCGTGGAGAGATCGCCGTTCGCGTGATCCGCGCCGCGCGTGACTCGTCGATCCGCAGTGTCGCGGTCTACGCCGACCAGGACCGCGATGCCCTGCACGCGAAGCTCGCCGACGAGGCCTACGCGCTCGACGGCACCACCAGCGCCGACACCTACCTCGTCATCGACAAGATCCTCTCGGTCGCCCGGCGCTCAGGTGCCGACGCCGTGCACCCGGGCTACGGGTTCCTCGCCGAGAACGCCGACTTCGCCCGCGCCGTCATCGACGCCGGCCTGATCTGGATCGGCCCCTCGCCCGACGCCATCGAGAAGCTCGGCGACAAGGTCTCGGCCCGCCACATCGCCGAGAAGGTGGGCGCTCCGCTCGCCCCCGGCACGCTCAACCCGGTCGAGGGCTCCGACGAGGTCGTCGAGTTCGCCGACCAGTACGGCCTGCCCGTCGCCATCAAGGCGGCGTTCGGCGGCGGCGGTCGCGGCCTCAAGGTCGCCCGCACCCGCGAGGAGATCCCCGAGCTCTACGACTCGGCCGTCCGCGAGGCCGTCGCCGCCTTCGGCCGCGGCGAGTGCTTCGTCGAGAAGTACCTCGACAAGCCCCGTCATGTCGAGACCCAGTGCCTCGCCGACGAGCACGGCAACGTGGTCGTGGTCTCGACCCGCGACTGCTCGCTGCAGCGCCGCCACCAGAAGCTCGTGGAGGAGGCGCCCGCGCCGTTCCTCACTCCCGCGCAGACGGACGCGCTCTACGCCGCGTCGAAGGCGATCCTCCGCGAGGTCGGGTACGTCGGTGCCGGCACGTGCGAGTTCCTCATCGGGCAGGACGGCACCGTGTCGTTCCTCGAGGTGAACACCCGCCTCCAGGTCGAGCACCCGGTCTCGGAAGAGGTCACGGGCATCGACCTCGTGCGCGAGCAGTTCCGCGTCGCCGAGGGGGGCGTGCTCGAGTACGGCGATCCTCGACCCACCGGCCACTCGTTCGAGTTCCGCATCAACGGCGAGGACCCCGGTCGCAACTTCTTCCCGGCCCCCGGCCCCGTGCACGTGTTCAAGGCCCCCGGCGGCCCCGGGATCCGCGTGGACTCGGGCGTCCAGGCCGGCGACGAGGTCTCGGGCGCGTTCGACTCGCTGCTCGCGAAGCTCATCGTCACCGGGTCGTCGCGCGAGGACGCCCTCGAGCGCGCTCGCCGTGCCCTCGAGGAGTTCGAGGTCGCAGGATTGCCCACGGTCCTGCCGTTCCACCGTGCGATCGTCGACGACCCCGCCTTCGCGCCCGCCGACGGTGCGCCCTTCAGCATCTACACGCGCTGGATCGAGACGGAGTTCGACAACCGCATCGAGCCGTGGAGCGGCGAGGCGACCGCCCCGTCGGTCGTGCCCGAGCGGGCCACCGTCGTCGTCGAGGTCGACGGCAAGCGCATCGAGGTCACCCTGCCGGCGTCGCTCGGATCGCGCGGCGGGTTCGGGGGCGGTGCCGCCGCTGCTCCGTCGCTCACTCCGCGGAAGCGCGCGGGTCGCGGCGCGGGCGCCGGTGGTGGCCTCGCCACCGCCACGGGCAACGCCGTCAAGGCGCCGATGCAGGCCACCGTCGTCAAGCTCGCCGTCGAAGAGGGGCAGAAGGTCGTCAAGGGCGACCTCGTGCTCGTGCTCGAGGCGATGAAGATGGAGCAGCCGGTCTCCGCCCACCGCGACGGCACGATCACTGGCATCGACGCAACGGTCGGGTCGACCGTGTCGTCGGGGCACGTGCTGCTCACCATCGGCGACTAGCGCCTGGCGCCTGGAGCGCGGCGCGTGCCGCGCCCGTGTCTTCGCCGCGCCGCTCTCGGCCATCGCGCGCTGAGCGGGCGCGGCCGGGACTTCGCTCCTGCTGGGAGGACTTCGCGCGGCCGGGAGGAGTCGGCGCCCCTCGCTCCCGCCTGACGGGAGGATTTTTCTCCGGAGGGGGAGGAACTCCGGCCGATCTCGGTGCTCGGGGAGGGATTCGCCTCCCGTTTCGGTCTCCCCGGAGGAAGGCCAGCGGCGACCTCCTCCCGACGGAAACCGCGACGACCCCGCTGATCCTCCTGGGGCGCGGATCACCTCCCGAAGGGCGCCACGACCTGCGTCTGCGCCACGGCACCGAGCACCATCCGCTCGGCCCACGGCCATGCGTCGCGCACCTGCGCGGCAGCGAAGCGGAGCGGCACGAAACCCCGGCGCCGTGCCTCGGCGTCACGCCGTCGATCCTCCGTGAACTGATCGGGGTCGCTGTGGTAGTCGTAGCCGTCGATCTCCACGTAGACCATCGTGCCGACGATGCCGAGATCGACGTGACCGACCCCGGGAACCTCCGGCTGCAGCCGGACCCGGAGTCCGGCGCGCTGGAGCCGCTGCCGCGCGAGCGACTCGACGCCCGACTGCGCCCCGGCCGCACATCGCTCGAGGTCCGCCACGGTGACGCGGCTCGGCGACTGCGCGAGACGCTCGACGTCGCCAGCCCGCAGCAGGCCGGCCGTCAGCGCCGTGTCGACCACGGCCAGCGCGGTCTCCGCGTCGTGCCAGCGCAGGATCTGACGCACGCACCGCTCGACCGACACCCGCCAGCACCAGTCCCGGTCGCGCCGATCGTCGTTCCAGTGCACGATGGCTCTCGTGCCGTCGACGAGGCGCACGCCGCGCGTGGCGGGCAGCGAGCGCCCGCCCACATGACCGGCGTGTCCTGACACGCACAGGTGGAGTGGCGTCGACCAGCCACCCCACAGTCCGAAGCTCTCGGCCGCGGACAGACCGGCGAGCCGGCCGCCCGACCTCACGGCGAGGAGTGCGCGCGGCGAAGCGTCCGGCACGGCGTAGAAGCCGCGCCGCACGCGCACGAGGTCGCCGATCTCGACCGCCTGCCGTGTCGCGTACGGCGTGACGCCGGCCGTGACGAGCTGCGCGGACGTGCCGATTCCGCCGGCGAGGCGGACGGCGTTCACGGCGGAGGCGGAGTGCATGCGACGACACTGCCGCGGTCCACGGGCGAGCGGGGCGGGGCGAGCGGGTCTGTGGAGGCAGGCCGCCGGATCCTGCGGCTGGGGAGGAGGGGTGAGCGAACGCTCAGTTGACGATGTGCATGGCCCGGGCGGCGTCGGCGATGCTGCCCGACAGCGACGGGTAGACCGTGAACGCGCGCGCCACCTGGTCGACGGTGAGGCGGTGCTCGACGGCGAGCGCGAGCGGGAACACCAGCTCGGAGGCCTTCGGGGCGACGATGACGCCGCCGATGACCGTGCCGGAGCCGGTGCGCGCGAAGATCTTCACGAAGCCGTCGCGGATCCCCATCATCTTCGCGCGCGGGTTCGACGCCAGCGGCAGCTTGTAGATCTCGCCCTGGGCGATGCCGTCTTCGATCTGCTTCTGGGTCCAGCCGACGGTCGCGATCTCGGGCTGCGTGAAGATGTTCGACGTGACGTTGCGCAACTCGATCGGGGTCACGGCGTCGCCCATGGCGTGGAAGACGGCGGTGCGGCCCTGCATCGAGGCGACCGAGGCGAGCGGCAGGAACTCCGAGCAGTCGCCCGCGGCGTAGACGTTCGGCACCGAGGTGCGCGCGACGCGATTGACGCGGATGTGGCCCGAGTCGGTCAGCTGCACGCCGGCCTCCTCCAGGCCGATGCCGGAGGTGTTCGGGATCGAGCCGACCGCCATCAGGCAGTGGCTTCCCGTGATCCTGCGCCCGTCGGTGAGGATCGCCACGACGCCGTCGCCGTCGCGCTCGACCGATTCGGCGCGCGACTTCTCGAGCACGGTCATGCCGTTGCGGGTGAAGACGTCCTCGATGACCCGGGCGGCGTCGGCGTCCTCGCCGGGCAGCACCTGGTCGCGGCTCGAGATGAGAGTGACCTTCGACCCGAGCGCCGTGTAGGCGCTGGCGAACTCGGCACCGGTGACGCCCGAGCCGACGACGATGAGGTGGTCGGGCACGGTGGGAAGGCTGTAGAGCTGGGTCCAGGTCAGGATCCGCTCGCCGTCGGGCTTCGCGCTCTCGAGCTCGCGGGGCCTCGCCCCGACGCTGACGACGACGGTGTCGGCCTCGACCTCGTCGAAGTCCATGCCGCCCTTGCCCGTGCCGGTCGAGACGACGATGCGGCCGGGGCCGTCGAGGCGCCCCTCCCCTTGGATGATGCGGACGCCCGCCCTGATCAGCGCCGCCCGCATGTCTTCCGACTGCTGCCGCGCCAGCCGCAGGAGCCGCTCGTTGACCGCCTGCAGGTTCACCGCGATCTGCGGGCGCACGGGTCGTCCGGCCTCGCCCTTCGTGTAGAACTGCACGCCCAGGTCGGCCGCCTCGCCGATCGCGTTCGTCGCCTCGGCCACCGCGATGAGCGTCTTCGACGGCACCACGTCGGTGATGACCGCCGACCCGCCGACGCCCACGCGCTCGACGAGCGTGACGTCGGCGCCGAGCTGCGCGCCGCTCAGGGCCGCCTCGAATCCGCCGGGCCCGCCGCCCAGAATGGCCAGGCGCTGCTTCCGCTCGAACTCGTAGCTCATGGGGCCATTATGGTTCCCCGGCGTGACGACCAGGGCGCAGGAGCACCGGACCGCCGCACGGCTGTGGACAACTCCGATCCCCGACCCTCGCCCGTCTAGGGTGGAGGGCATGTCTTCGAGCACCACCTCCGGCCCCGCCGGCACGCTGGACGATCCCGCCGCCGACCCGTTCGACGTAGCCCGCACGGCCGCTGCCGAGATCGCTGCGGCCACGGGCGTCGACCGGCACGACGTCGCGCTCACCCTCGGCAGCGGCTGGGGCCGCGCGGCCGACCTCCTCGGCGAGACCGTCGCCGAGATCCCCGCGTCACAGGTGACCGGGTTCAGCGCCTCGGGCGTGGCGGGCCACACCGGCTCGCTCCGGAGCATCCGCCTGCCCGACGGCCGGCACGCGCTCGTCATCGGCGCGCGCACGCACTACTACGAGGGCAAGGGCGTCCGGCGCGTCGTCCACAGCGTCCGGACCGCGGCCGCGGCGGGCGCCACGACGATGGTGCTCACGAACGGCGCCGGCGGCATCCGCGAGACTTGGAAGCCGGGCACGCCCGTCCTCATCAGCGACCACATCAACCTCACGGCCGACTCTCCGCTCGAGGGCGCGACGTTCATCGACCTCACCGATCTCTACAGCCGACGCCTGCGCGACATCGCGCGGTCGATCGACCCGTCGCTCGACGAGGGCGTCTATGTGCAGTTCCGCGGCCCCCAGTACGAGACCCCGGCCGAAGTGCAGATGGCGAAGGCCGTCGGCGGCCACATCGTCGGCATGTCCACGGCACTCGAGGCGATCGCCGCGAGGCAGGCCGGCATGGAGGTGCTCGGCTTCTCGCTGATCACGAACCTCGCCGCGGGCATCTCCGCGTCGCCGCTCAGTCACGCCGAGGTGCTGCAGGCGGGGCGCGACGCCGAGGCGGTCATCGGCGACCTCCTCGCGCGCGTGGTGGAGGCGCTGTGAGCGGCGCCGGTGCCGCTTCCGGGATGCCCGGCGATGCGGGGACGTTCCGAGATGCGGGGCACCTCGACGCCGATCTCTTGGCGCGGGCCCTCGCCTGGCGCGACCAGGACCCCGACCACGTGACGCGCGACGAGCTCACGCGGCTGATCGAGGCGGCCGACTCTTCTCCTGCAGATTCTCCTGCGGCGGCCGAGCTCGCCGAGCGCTTCGACGGCCGCCTCGCCTTCGGCACCGCCGGCCTCCGGGGCGAGGTCGGGGCCGGGCCCCGACGCATGAACCGGGTGCTCGTCGGCCAGGCCGCGGGCGGGCTCGCCGCCTACGTGCTCGAGAAGGTCGGGCGGGTGTCGGATCCTGCGCCCTCGGTGGTCATCGGGTACGACGGGCGCACGAACAGCGACGTCTTCGCCCGCGACACCGCCGAGATCATGGCCGGGGCCGGCGTGCGGGCGGTCATCCTGCCGCGGGCCCTTCCGACACCCGTGCTCGCCTTCGCCGTGCGGCATCTCGACGCCGACGCGGGCGTGATGGTGACCGCCAGCCACAACCCTCCTCGCGACAACGGCTACAAGGTCTACCTCGGCGGTGACGACCAGGGCAGCCAGATCATCGCTCCGGCCGACGCCGAGATCGCGGCGCACATCGAGCGGGTGGCGTCGTCGCCGCTGTCGGCGCTGCCGCGGTCCGGCGACTACGAGACGGCAGGCGACGACCTCGTCGGCGAGTACGTCCGTGCGACGGCGGCGATCGCCGGCACGGCCGGGTCCGCGGGCTCACGACAGCCCAGGGTCGTCTACACGGCCCTGCACGGTGTCGGGTGGGAGGTCGCGCGCCGCGTGTTCGCGACGGCCGGCTTCGCCGAGCCGATCCCGGTGCCCGAGCAGGCGGTGCCCGACGCGGCGTTCCCGACCGTGGCGTTCCCGAACCCCGAGGAAGACGGGGCGATGGACCTCTCGTACGCCGCGGCCGACCGCGTCGAGGCCGACCTGATCCTGGCGAACGACCCCGACGCCGATCGGCTGGCGGTCGCGATCCCGGGCGGCGGACGCGCCGGGGGCGAATCGTCCTCATCCTGGCGCCGGCTCACCGGCAACGAGGTCGGCGCCCTGCTCGGCTGGCGGGCGGCCGAGCGGCTCCGGGCGTCGGGCAGGCGCGGCGCGCTGGCCGCGAGCGTCGTCTCGTCGCCGGCGCTGGCCGCCGTGGCACGCACCTACGACCTCCCTTACGCCGAGACGCTCACCGGCTTCAAGTGGGTATCGCGCGTCGACGACCTCGCCTACGGCTACGAGGAGGCCCTCGGCTACCTCGTCGACCCGGCGAAGGTCCGCGACAAAGACGGGATCTCCGCCGCCCTCGACTTCCTCGCGCTCGCGACCGAGCTCCGGCTCGACGGCCACACGATCGCCGACCGGCTCGCCGCGTTCGACGAGCGGTTCGGCGCCTACGCGTCCACGCAGGTGTCCCTGCGGGTGACCGACCTCTCGCGGATCAGCGCCCTCACCGCGGCTCTCCGCGAGGCACCGCCGACCGACATCGCCGGGCACCCCGTCGTCGGCGTCGACGACTTCTCGCGCGGGGTCGACGGGCTGCCGCCGTCCGACATCCTGCGGCTGCGCCTCGCGTTGCACGGCCGGCCGAGCGAGGGCGACGGCGCCGGGGCGGGGTCGGGCGCGGGCGACGCGTCCGGCGACGGCGCGCGCGTCATAGTGCGCCCGAGCGGAACCGAGCCCAAGCTCAAGGTCTACGTCGACACCTGGAGCACCACGGGCGACGCGTCCGCCCGCAGGAGCACGGCCGACGCCGCCCTGCGAGACCTCGAGGCCGGTGTCCGCGCCCTCCTCCGGTAGCCCCGCGTCCGCCATGGCACGGTCGGCGGCCGCGTGTCAGCCGCCCCGGTCGACGTCTTCGGCCTTACGGAGTCCGCCCCGGAGGACTTCGGCGCTTCGGGAGGACAACCAATGCCCTTGCGCGCGTGGCGGAGGAAAAGTCAACGGCGGCGGGATTCTTTCGGGAGGAGATCCGGCCAAGCGATCCTCCCGACCGAGCGACAGTCGCGGCGAACTCCTCCCGACGCGCCCAGAAATGGCCAAAATCCTCCCGCACGCGCCGGACTTCCTCCCGGAAGGTCCGTCGTGCGGCCGAGGTTCCTCCCGCACGCGCCGGACTTCCTCCCGAACGTCGCGACGCGATACACGGCGCGCCCGGCGGACGCGCACAGCCGCCCTAACCCAGGGCGCGCTCGAGCTTCTCGGCGAGCTCCTGCTGGTCGAAGTGGTTGACGATCACGATGACGTCGGCGAACGTCGGCCCGATCGCATCGACGAACTCGGCTGACGTGAGGATCACCTGCGCGTCTTCAGCGACCGCACGCACCGACCCGATGTCGGCGGCGACCACGTCGGCCTCGATGTCGAGCCGCTGCAGGACGCGCTCGGCGTTGACCTTGAGAATGCCGCTGGAGCCGATCCCGGCGCCGCAGATGGTCACGATCTTCATCAGAGAGACGACACCCCCATGAGCGACCGCACCTCGTCGGGGCTGGCCGCGTCGGCGAGGACGACGATCACGCTCGTGTCGTTGAACACGTTGGCGAGGTCGGCGATGGATTCGAGGTGGCCGCCGACCGAGTCGACGGCGAGGCCCAGCACGACCCGCACGGGGTCGTTGTGCGGGTGCCCGAACTCGACGGGCGTAGCGAGCGTGACGACGGCGAGACCGGTGGCGAGCACCTGGTCGTCGGGGCGGGCGTGGGCGAGGGCGAGGCCCGGGGCGATCACGACGTACGGGCCGTGCTCGTCGATCATGCGCACCATGGCGTCGGAGTAGCCGGGGCGCGCAGCACCGCTGCGCACGAGGGCCGAGCCCGCGGTGCGGACGGCCTCCTGCCAGGTCGACGCGGTCGCGCCGAGCACGATGGCGTCGTCGGGGATCGGGGGCAGGGTCATCTCATGCCTCCGCGAACCCGAGGGCGATGCGGTCGGCGAGGGCGTCGCGCTCCTCGAGCGGCAGGAACGCGCTCGCTGCCGCGTTCTGCTGGAACCGCTCGAAGTCGTCGAGACCGTAATCGAACGCCTGCGCGAGCAGCGCCAGCTCGCGGCTGAGGCTGGTCGCGCTCATCAGCCGGTTGTCGGTGTTGACCGTCACGCGGAACCCGAGCTGGTAGAGCAGGTCGAACGGGTGGTCGTCGAAGTCGTCGCCGCGCGAGGCGAAGGCTCCGGTCTGCAGGTTCGACGTCGGCGAGAGCTCGAGGGCGATCTCGCGGTCGCGCACCCAGGTGGCGATGGGCCCGAGCCCGACCGTGGTGGCGTCGCCGGTGTCGCGCAGGATGCTGATGTCGTCGGCGATCCTTACCCCGTGCCCGAGACGCAGCGCGTGCCCGTCGATGAGCGCGCCGCGGATGCTCGTGAGGCCGTCCGCCTCGCCGGCGTGCACGGTCACGGGCAGGAACTCGGCCTGCAGCAGGTCGAACGCCTCGCGATGCGCCGCGGGCGGGAAACCCGCCTCGGGGCCGGCGATGTCGAAGCCGAGGACTCCCCCCGACCCTTCGCCCACACGGTGCCGGAGAGCGAGCTGGGCGATCTCGAGCGAGGCCACGGGGCTCTCGTTGCGGAGGGCGCACAGGATCTGGCCCACGCCTACGTGGTGACCGCGCTCGGCCAGGTCGCGCGTCGCGTCGTCGAAACCCGCCTGCACGGCCTCCACCGCCTCGTCGAGCGAGAGCCCGCCGCGGGTGTGGAGGCTCGGCCCCCAGCGCACCTCGCCGTGGATCACGCCGTCGGCGGCGAGGTCGAGCACGAACTCGTGGGCGACGCGGCGGAGCGCCGGCGCCGTCTGCATCACGGCGTTGGTGACGTCGAAGCGCTTGAGGTAGTCGACGAGAGAGGCGCCGGCCACGGCCGAGGCGAACCACTCGGTGAGCCCGGTGGCGTCGGAGGCGGGGAGGGCGATGCCGGCCTCGTCGGCGAGCTCGAGGATCGTCGAGGGGCGCAGGCCTCCGTCTAGGTGGTCGTGCAGCGACACCTTCGGCAGGGCGGCGATGCTCGGGCCACCGTCAGGCAAGCGGTACTCCTGATCCGGCGCGCTCATGGGTCAACCGTACTAGCGGCCGACGCCAGGAATCTGAACGACGGCCACAAGCCGCGCGAGCGGCGGCTGGAGGTTCGCTACGAGAGGCGGTCCACGACGAGGGTTCGGGGCGCAGGAGCAGCCGAGCCGATCTCCCACGAACCCTCGACGGCCTCGAGCGCCCGCGCGAATCGCGACGGCTCGTCGGTGTGGAGCGTGAAGAGGGGCTGCCCCTCGACGACGCGGTCGCCCGGCTTGGCGTGGAGTTCGAGGCCGGCCGAAGCCATGACGGGATCCTGCTTCCTGGCTCGCCCCGCGCCGAGCCGCCAGGCGGCGACGCCGAAGGGCAGGGCGTCCTGGCGCACGAGGTAGCCCGACGACGACGCGGTGACGACGTGGGTCTCGCGCGCGACCGGCAGCGGGGCGGAGGGGTCGCCGCCCTGGGCCGTGATCATGCGTCGCCACGAGTCGAGGGCGCGGCCGTCGTCGAGGGCCGCCTCGACGTCGGCGTCGGGCTGCCCGGCGAGCGCGAGCATCTCGCGCGCCAGCGCCACGGTGAGCGAGCGCACGTCGGCGGGCCCGCCGCCCTCGAGCACCTCGACGGCCTCGCGGACCTCGAGCGCGTTGCCGATCGTGTGGCCGAGCGGCTCGCTCATGTCCGTGACGAGAGCCGTGGTGGCGACCCCGGCGTCGCGGCCGAGGTCGACCATCGTGCGGGCCAGAAGGCGCGACTGCTCGAGGTCCTGGATGAACGCGCCGGAGCCGAACTTCACGTCGAGCACGAGCGCGGCGGTGCCCTCGGCGATCTTCTTCGACATGATCGACGACGCGATGAGCGGGATCGCCTCCACGGTGCCCGTGGTGTCGCGCAGGGCGTAGAGCTTCGCGTCGGCGGGTGCGAGGCCGCTTCCCGCCGCGCAGACGACGGCTCCGGAGTCGCGCAGGATCTCGAACAGCCTCTCGTTCGAGATCGACGCCTGCCAGCCCGGGATGGACTCGAGCTTGTCGAGCGTGCCTCCGGTGTGCCCGAGTCCGCGCCCGGAGAGCTGCGGCACGGCGACGCCGAACGACGACACCAGGGGCGCGAGCGGCAGGGTGATCTTGTCGCCGACGCCGCCGGTGGAGTGCTTGTCGACGGTGGGCTTGCCGAGCGAGTCGAACGACATCGTCGACCCCGAGGCGATCATGGCCAGTGTGAGGTCGCGGATCTCGCTGCGCTCCATGCCGTTGAGGAAGATCGCCATCGTCATCGCCGACATCTGGGCGTCCTCGACGTAGCCGCGCGTGTACGCGTCGACGAGCCAGTCGATCTGCTCGGTCGAGAGCGCCCCTCCCCCGCGCTTGACGCGGATCAGGTCGACGGCGTCGAACGGCTCGACGGCGCTCACGACGCGCCGCCCTGCGATGCGCGGTACGCGTCGAGCTGGCGCGGCCCGAACGCGTCCGGGATCACCTCGTCGATCGTCTTGAACCCCGACACGGTGTCGAGGATCATGCCCTCCGCCGAGTGCTCGTACAGCAGCTGGCGGCACCGGCCGCACGGCATGAGCACGTCGCCGTTGCCGTCGACGCAGGCGAACGCGGCCAGGAGCCCGCCGCCGCCCATCACGAGGTCGGTCACGAGCGAGCACTCGGCGCAGAGCGTGAGGCCGTAGGAGGCGTTCTCGATGTTGCAGCCGGAGACGACGCGCCCGTCGAGCGTGATCGCGGCAGCCCCGACCGGGAACTTCGAGTACGGCACGTAGGCGCGGCTCATGGCGGCGATCGCGGTCTGGCGCAGGGCGTCCCAGTCGACGTCGACTCCGGCGGGCGGGGTGTGGTGCGGCATGGGGGCTCCTACGACTTGATGTACGGCTTGCCCGAGGCCGCCGGCCCCCGCGACTGGCCGACGAGGCCGGCCACGGCGAGGATCGTGACGACATACGGCAGCATCAGCATGAACTCGCTCGGCACCGGCGATCCGACGACGCTGAGCACGTTCTGCAGGTTGGAGGCGAACCCGAACAGGAGCGCGGCGAGGGTGGCCCTGATGGGGTCCCAGCGGCCGAAGATCACTGCGGCGAGGGCGATGTAGCCGGCTCCTGCCGTCATCTCCTTCTGGAACTCGCCCAGGTCGCCGAGCGTGAAGAACGCGCCGCCGAGCCCTGCGATCGCGCCGGCCAGCGAGACGTTCCAGAAGCGCGTCGCGTTCACCTTGATGCCCACGGTGTCGGCCGCCTGCGGGTGCTCGCCGACCGCGCGGAGGCGGAGGCCCCAGCGGGTGCGGAACAGTCCGATGAAGACCGCGGCGATCGCGATGTACATCAGGTAGACGACGACGTTCTGCTGGAACAGCAGCGGTCCGATGAGCGGGATGCGCGAGAGGCCGGGGATGTCCCAGGCCGAGAAGCGCAGGCCCTTGTTCAGGCCGGGCGAGTTCGTCAGCACCTCGCCGTAGAGGAAGCTCGTGAGGCCGGTGACCAGCACGTTGAGGACGACGCCGACGATCACCTGGTCGACGAGGTAGCGGATGCTGAACACCGCGAGCACCATCGAGACCACGGCACCGGCGACGAGCGCCGAGACGAGGCCCACCCAGAGCGAGCCGGTGACGCTGGCGACGACGGCCGAGACGAACGCGCCGCCGAGCAGCTGCCCTTCAATGGCCACGTTGACGACGCCGACGCGCTCGGAGATGACGCCGCCGAGGGCGCCGAAGATGAGCGGGGTCGACAGGCCGAGCGATCCGATCAACAGGCCCGGCACGAGGATCGAGTTGTCGGATCCCGCCCAGGTCAGGAACGCCACGAAGAACAGCACGCCGAAGACCGCCAGGAGCCACAGCGGCACCTTCTGCCAGCGGGCGACCTGCGCAGCCGCCAGCAGCGTGATGACGGCGAGCACGATCGTCAGCACGACGCCGGTGCCCGCGGTGGGCAGCACGGCGTTCGGCAGCTTGACGAAGTCGGTGCTCGACGCGAGGCGGAAGGTCGAGTGGCCGCCGCGGTGCGCGGCCGTGACGAGCAGCAGCGCCAGGATCGTGAAGACGGCCAACGCGATGGGCGCCTTCCACGACCGGGTCCGCTCGACCGAGAGCCCGGGGGTCTCGCTCGCCGGGACGGCGACGTCGGGGGTCAGGGTGCTCACTGGGCGGCCTCCACGGTCTGCGCGGTCGACGACTCCGCCGCGGCGCGGCGGAGCCTGCGGGGCGGCTTGGCGGTGGTCGAGGGGCCTCCGCCTGCTCCTGGTGCCCTGAGCCGGAAGATCGTGCGGACCAGCGGGGGCGCCGCGACGAACAGCACGATGAGCGACTGCACGACGAGCACGATGTCGATCGGCACGCCGTTCGCGGCCTGCATGGCGTAGCCGCCGGCCTTGAGGGCGCCGAAGAGGAGGCCCGCGCCGAAGACGCCCCACGGGCGCGAGCGGCCGAGCAGCGCCACGGTGATGGCGTCGAAGCCGATGCCCGCGTCGATGCCCGACGAGAAGCCGGTCGTCAGCGTGCCGAGCACCTGCGTGGCCCCGGCGATGCCGACGAGGGCGCCCGAGAGCACCATCGCCCAGACGTAGACGCCCTTGACCGACATGCCCGCGGTGCGGGAGGCGTGCGGGTTCTCGCCGACCGCGCGGAAGCGGAAGCCGAGCGACGAGCGGTTCAGCAGCCAGGAGCAGAAGAACGTCGCGGCGATGACGATCAGGAAGCCGACGTTGACGGCGAACTGCGACCCCAGCAGCGGCGGCAGCACCGCCGAGGGCAGCGTCGCCGGGGACTGCGGGTTCGTCGTGCCCTTCGCCTGGAGGAGCCCGGGGGTGCGGAGCATGAACGAGATGAGGTAGAACGCGACGTAGTTGAGCATGATCGTGAGGATCACCTCGTGCGCGCCGGTGCGGGCCTTGATGAATCCGACGAGGAAGCCCCAGAACGCCCCGCCGACGATGCCGGCGATGACGGCGAGCGGCAGGTGGATCGCGAGGGGCAGGTGGAAGGAGAAGCCCACCCAGCCGGCCGCTGCGGCTCCGGCGAGGATCTGGCCCTGGCCGCCGATGTTGAACATGCCCGCGCGGAACGACAGGGCGACGCCGAGGCCGGCCACGATCAGCGGCATGGCGAAGTTCAGCGTGTCGAACAGCGGCGAGATCGCGCCAGCGAACGTCGACGCCTGGAAGTCGATGACGGCGCCCTGGAAGATCGACGAGTAGGCGATCGAGACCGACGACCAGATGGCCTGGAAGGTGTCGCCGGGCCGGGCGAAGAAGTAGCCGGAGGTCTTCTCGACGGTCGGGTCGGTCGCGGCGATCAGGATTCCGGAGATCACGAGCGCGAGCACGACGGCCAGCACCGAGATCATGGCGTTCGACGAGACGATGTCGCGCAGGATCGTGCGGCTGCGCTCGTCGCGCGACGGCGTGGGCTGGACCTCGCTCATGCGAGCTGCTCCTTCTGGTGGTTCTCGGAGTCGGGCGCGTCGGGCGTCTCGCCGGCCATCATCAGGCCGAGCACGTCACGCGGCGTGTCGGCGGGCACGATGCCGACGATCGCGCCGCGGTACATCACGGCGATGCGGTCGGCCAGGGCGGTGACCTCGTCGAGCTCGGTCGAGACGACGATGACGGGCACGCCCTCGTCGCGTGTGGCGACGATCCGCTTGTGCACGAACTCGATCGAGCCGACGTCGATGCCGCGCGTGGGCTGGGCCGCGACGAACAGGCGCAGGTCGCGCGACAGCTCGCGGGCGAGCACGACCTTCTGCTGGTTTCCGCCCGACAGGCGGCCGACCGGGGTGGTGATCCCCTGGCTCCTGATGTCGAACTCCTTCACCTTGTCGGCGGCGAACTGCGCCAGGTCGACGAGCTTGAGCCACCCGCGGCGCACGAACGGCGAGCGGTACGAGCGGTCGAGCATGAGGTTCTCGGCGATGGTGAACTCGCCGACGAGGCCGTCCTCGGTGCGGTCCTCGGGCACGAAGCCGACCCCGGCATCGAGCACGCGGCGGACGCTCTGCCCCTGGATCTCCCGGCCGTCGAGCAGGATGCGACCCTCGACTCGATCCTGCAGGCCCAGGATCGCCTCGGTCAGCTCGGTCTGCCCGTTGCCCTGCACGCCCGCGATCGCCAGGATCTCGCCGCGATGCAGCTCGAACGACACGTCGTCGACGACGACCTGCCCGATCGCGTCGATGACCCGGAGGCCGTCGACGACGAGCGCGGTCTCGCCCGGCGTCGCGGGCTCCTTCTGCACGGTGAGCTCGACCGAGCGGCCGACCATGAGCGACGCCAGCTCGGCGTTGGACGCGGTCGGCTCCGCCTCGCCGACGACCTTGCCGAGGCGGATCACGGTGATGCGGTCGGCGACCTCGCGGACCTCGCGGAGCTTGTGGGTGATGAAGACGATGGCGGTGCCGGCGTCGCGCAGCTGGCGCATGATCGCCATGAGCTCGTCGGTCTCCTGCGGCGTGAGCACGGCTGTGGGCTCGTCGAAGATCAGGACCTTCGCCTCGCGGGAGAGCGCCTTGATGATCTCGACGCGCTGCTGCACGCCGACGGGCAGCTCCTCGACGATCGCGTCGGGGTCGACGTCGAACCCGAAGCGGCGGGAGATCTCGCGCACCTTCGCGCGGGCTCCCGGCAGGTCGAGGCGACCGCCGAAGGTGGTCTCCTCGTGGCCGAGCATGACGTTCTCGGCGACGGTGAACACCGGGACGAGCATGAAGTGCTGGTGGACCATGCCGATGCCGGCGTTCATCGCGTCGCCGGGGCCGGCGAAGTGCTGCGGCACGTCGTCGAGCAGGATCCGCCCCTCGTCGGCCTGGTAGAGGCCGTAGAGGACGTTCATCAGCGTCGACTTGCCGGCGCCGTTCTCGCCGAGGAGGGCGTGGATCTCGCCCGGCTCGGCGGTGAGGTCGATGTGGTCGTTGGCGGTGAGTGCGCCGAAGCGCTTGGTGATGCCCTGGAGTTCGAGCTTCATCGGGTGCCTTCTGGAAGAGAAGCCGGCGCGGCACGCACCGGCGAGGACAGGCCCCAGGCCCGGGGCGACGCGCGCGCGTCGCCCCGGGCCACGGGTGGTGCTACTTGGTGAGCGCCGCCGGCGACTCGACCTTGATCGAGCCGTCGATGATGCCGGCCTTGATCGTGTTCAGCTCGGCGGGGAGCGTGGACGAGATCTTGTCCTTGTAGTCGTGGAACGGGGCGAGGCCGACGCCGTCGTTCTTCAGGGTGCCGATGTACGGGGTCTTCGTGAAGTTCCCCTTGGCGGCGTCCTCGACCACGGCCTTCGTCGCGGGCGCGATGCCCTTCTCGACGCTGGTGAGGAAGAGCGACGCGTTCTGCGGGTCGGTCTGGTAGGTGTCGGAGTCGACGCCGATCAGCACCTGGCCCTTCTTCGAGTCCTTGATCGCCTGAGCCGCGCTCTGGTAGATCGGGCCGCCGACGGGCATGATGACGTCGGCGTCCTGGTCGAGGAGGGTCTGAGCGGCCTGCTTGGCGGCGGTGCCGGCCTCGAATCCGCCGGTGAAGACGCCCTTCTGCGTCTTCTCGTTCCAGCCGACCAGCTTCACGTTCTTGTGCTTCTGCTGGTTGTAGTAGGCGACGCCGTCGGCAAAGCCGTCCATGAAGATCGTGACGGTCGGGATCTGCTGGCCGCCGAGGGTGCCGACGACGCCGGTCTTCGAGTAGCTGGCCGCGGCGTAGCCGCCGAGGAATGCGGCCTCGTCGGTCTCGAACGTGATCGGGCGCACGTTGGCGGCGTCGATCTCGTTGTCGTCGATGGTGGCGAAGTCCGTCTTGGGGTTCGCCTTCGCCGCGGTCTTCGTGGCGTCCGACAGGAGGTAGCCGACCGTGATGATCAGGTTGCACTTCTGGTTCAGGAGGCTGGTGATGTTCGACGAGTACACCGTCTGGTCGGCCGACTCGACCGCCTTGTAGCTCGTGCCGAGGCCGGACGCGGCCTCCTTCAGGCCGTCGAGGCCCAGCTCGTTGAACGACTTGTCGTTGAAGCCGCCGGAGTCCGACACCATGCAGGGCAGGTACTTCGAAGACGCGCTCGTCGTCTTCGAAGCGGACGGAGCCGAGCCACAGCCGGCCAGGAGCACGGTGGCCCCGACCATGGCGATACCGGCGAGGGCGGCTTTGCGCACAGAGATAGTCACGCTGATCCTCTCGAAACTGTGATCGACCGTGCATCTGCCGCACGGCTCATCGCATGAGAGTAATCGACAACTCGACGCCGTTTTGACACCGATATCGAAACGACGCAGGAATCAGTCGCGCCGACGGCCCACGACGAACGAAATCGCCACGATTGCGAACAGGACGATCGAGATGCCGCCCAGGATTCCGCCCGCCACCGCCGGCACGAGGACTCCCGGCGAGGCCGGCGCAGGCTGCGTGAGGTAGACGATCGCCAGCACGCCGCAGACGATGGCCGTGATCGTGGCGAGGGTCTGGCGGAGGAAGGTCGCCAACGTGCGGCGGTCGCGCCGATCCGCGAGCAGGCGCAGGTTGACCGAGAGGCGCCCGGTCTCGAGGGCCTCCCCGATCCTGTCGACCCGCCTGGGCAGTCGCCGCACGCCGGGCATCATGGCGATCACCTCGCCCGAGATCACCCTGCCCAGGTTGCCGAGCGACACCTGGTCGCGGATCTGCTCCCGAGCGAACTCGCGCGACTCCTCGAGCAGGTCGAAGTCGGGCACGGTGGAGCGCAGGGTGCCCTCCAGGATCGCGAGAGCCCGTGCGGCCGCGACGAACTCGGCCGGGATCGTCAGCCGGTACTTCTGCAGCACCTCGACCAGCCGATCGACCGTGTCGACGTCGACCGCGGCGCCCGGCCCGAGATCGTAGGTGACGAAGACGCTCACGTCGCGGCGGAACGCCCGCTCGTCGAGGCCGTCGGGCACGGCCGCCAGGGTCAGCAGGCCGTCCGAGATGCGCTGGGTGTCGGACTGCAGGTAGGCGACGAGAAGCTCCTGCACCGTGCCCTTCAGCTCGTTGTCGAGTCGGCCGACCGACCCGAAGTCGACCAGCGCGGGCGAGCCGTCGGGCATCAGGATGATGTTCCCCGGGTGAAGATCGGCGTGGTAGAGCCCGTCGATCACCATCTGCCCGAGGAACGAGTGCAGCACGAGCCGCATCGCCTCCGTGAGGCCGTCGGTCGAGTGGCGGTGCCGCTCGATCCAGGTGGCGAGGGTCTCTCCCTCGACGAACTCCATGACGAAGACGCGCCTCGTCGAGAGGTCGCGGTGGGGTTCGGGCAGCGTCAGCGGGTGGCGGTCGGGCTCACGCCGCTGGATCGCGCGCAGAGCCTGGAGGTTGCGGCGCTCGAGGTCGAAGTCGAGCTGCCGCAGCAGGTCGCCGGTGTACTGCTTCGCGACCTCGTCCAGACCGATCGAGCGGGCGTTCGCCGAGACGCGAGTCATCAGGCTCGCGAACCGCAGAGCGATGTCGACGTCTCGCCGCACGACGTCCTCGATGCCCGGGCGCTGCACCTTCACGGCGACCGGCTCGCGGGTGTCCCGCAGGATCGCGCGATGCACCTGCCCCAGAGACGCCGCGGCGATCGGCACCTCGTCGAACGAGGCGAAGACCTCGTCGAGCGGCGAGCCGTACTCGGCCTCCAGCAGCGCCTTCACGTCGCCCCACGGCGCCGGCGTGACGCTCTGCTGCAGGCGCGAGAGGGCGCGGGTGTACTCGTCGGGCAGCATGTCCGACCGGGTCGAGAACAGCTGCCCGAGCTTGACGAACGCGCCGCCGGCCTCCTCGAGGGCCTGGCGCAGGTGGTCCGCCTGCGCCTCGCGGACGAGGCGGGTCGCAGGATCCGAGGTCAGGTCGAGTCGCCCGACCGGCAGAAGGCCGTGACGACGGGCGATGCCGACGACCTGGGCGAACCGGCGCCCCCGCGAGACCATGGCTAGAGGACGTCGCTCCGGCCGGAGAGCTTCAGCGCGTCGACGACGCTCTTCACGCGCTGAGCGTTCGCCGACGTCGTCACGAGGAGGGCGTCGGGGGTGTCGACGACGACGATGTCGCTCACGCCGATGAGCGAGATGAGGCGCTCGCCCTGACTGACCACGATGCCGGACGACGAGTCGGCGAGCACGCGCGCGTTCTCGCCGAGGATCGCCAGGTCGGAGGCGCGGCCCTTCGAGTGGAGCTTCGCGATGGACGCGAAGTCGCCCACGTCGTCCCAGTCGAAGTCGCCGGGGATCACCGCGAGGCGGCCCTGGGCGGCGGCGGGCTCGGCGACGGTGTAGTCGATCGCGATCTTCTCGAGGTTCGGCCACACCCGGTCGACCACGGCGCCGCGGGCGGAGGTGTCCCAGGCGTCCGCGAGCTCCTGCAGCCCGGCCAGGAGCTCGGGGCGCGTCTCGCCGAGCTGCTTCAGCAGCACGTCGGCGCGCGAGATGAACATGCCGCCGTTCCAGAGGTAGTTGCCGTCGGCGAGGTAGGCCTCGGCCGTCTCGAGCTCGGGCTTCTCGACGAAGGAGGTGACCGACTTGGCGTGCGGGGCGTCCGCGATGTCGAGGGAGCCGCCGCAGTGGATGTAGCCGAAGCCGATGGCCGGCTCGGTCGGCGTGATGCCGATCGTGGCGATGTAGCCGGCGTCAGCCGCGCCGATGGCCTCGGCGACGGCGCGCTCGAAGCCGCGCTGGTCGGCGATGACGTGGTCGGCCGCGAACGAGCCGATGATGACGTCGGGCTCGCGCTTCGCCAGGATCGCCGCGGCGAGGCCGATGGCGGCGGTGGAGTCCTTGGGCTCGGACTCGAGCACGACGTTGTGGTCGGCGAGCTGCGGGAGCTGCTCCTCGACGGCGGCGCGGTGCGACCGGCCGGTGACCACCATGATCCGCTGCTCGCCGTTGATCGGGGCGAGGCGGTCCCAGGTGCCGCGGAGGAGGGTCGAGCCCGATCCGGTGAGGTCATGCAGGAACTTGGGGGCGTCCGCCCGGCTCAGCGGCCACAGGCGCGAGCCGATTCCGCCGGCCGGGATGATGCTGTAGAACCGGTCGAGGCTCTCTCGGGAAGTGGTCATGCGGACACCCTATAGGGCGGCCACAGCAGGTTCGCCGAGAGGTCACACGGGGTCCACCGGGGCGTCACACAGCCGACGTACCGTCGCATCGTGGGCTACCCGAGGGATCGCACATGCGCGTAGCAATCGTGACCGAGAGCTTTCTGCCGACCGTGAACGGGGTGACCACCAGCGTCTGCCGGGTGCTCGAGCACCTCCGCGACCGGGGGCACGAGGCGATGGTCATCGCCCCCGAGGGCACCGCGAAGGGTCCGACCGAGTTCGCCGGCTTCCCGATCCACCGGATGCCGTCCGTCGCCTACCGCCAGTTCCCGGTCGGCATCCCGGGCCCGCACCTGTCCGGGCTGATCGCGGGCTTCGCACCGGACGTCCTGCACGCGGCGAGCCCGTTCATCCTGGGCGCCCAGGCTGTGACCGCCGCGCAGCGCTTCGACATCCCGAGCGTGGCCGTCTTCCAGACCGACATGGCCAAGTACGCCGGCCGCAACGGCCTCGGCCGCCCGGCGGCCAGGCTCGCCTGGAGCGTCCTCAAGCGCATCCACCAGAACGCCACGCTGACCCTCGTGCCCTCGGAGGCGTCTCGCCACGACCTCGAGGTGCGGGGCATCGAGCGTCTGGCGCACTGGGGCCGCGGGGTCGACTCGGCGCTCTACCACCCGAACCGGCGGGCGGACCCGGGCACGCGGCTCCTGCGCGCCCATCTCGCCGCCGACGACGAGGTGATCGTCGGCTACGTGGGCCGCCTGGCGCCGGAGAAGGAGGTGCACCGGCTGGCATCCCTCCGCAGGATCCCGGGAATGCGCCTCGTGCTCGTCGGCGACGGCCCCGCGAGGCCCGCCCTCGCCCGCAAGCTCGCGCACCTCGAGCCGACCTTCCTCGGGTCGCTGCGCGGCGAGGAGCTCGCGACGGCCTACGCCGCCCTCGACGTCTTCGTGCACACCGGCACCACCGAGACCTTCGGCCAGACCATCCAGGAGGCGCACGCGGCGGGGCTCCCCGTCGTCGCGCCGAACGTCGGCGGCCCGGTCGACCTGGTCCGCCACGGCGAGGACGGCTTCCTCGTCGACCCGCGCCACGACCACGCCTACCGCCGCGCGGTCCTCTCCCTCGTGTCGAACGCGGAGCAGCGGGCGCGCTTCGGCGAGGCAGGCCGTCGCGCGATCCTGGGCCGCACGTGGGAGCACCTCGGCGACGAGCTGATCGGCCACTACCAGTCGGTCGTCGGCACCGCGGCCACCCGCAGGTCGCAGGAGCCGGCGAATCTCTCGTCGTCGAGACAAACCGGCCCGAGTTAGGGTCCCCTCTGCGGCGCGAACCTGAGTGGTTGCCTAGGATGGTGACGTTCTGAGAACGCACCCGAACCGCATGGAGGGTTGCTCATGGCCGAGCAGACGACAGGGGTCCTACCGGGCTCTGCAGCAGCACCGAACATCCCCGAGCCGCGACCCAGCGGCATGATCCAGGGCACCCTGTATCGCGGCACCGAGGGCATGTGGTCGTGGGTCCTGCACCGCATCACCGGCGTCTCGATCTACTTCTTCCTGCTGGTGCACATCCTCGACTCCGCGCTCCTCCGGGTCAGCCCCCGCGCCTACAACGCGGTGATCGACACCTACAAGCAGCCGATCATGGGCATCGGCGAGGCCGTGCTCGTCGCGGCGATCGCCTTCCACGCCTTCAACGGCCTCCGGATCATCGCCATCGACTTCTGGTCGGGCGGCGCGAAGCACCAGCGGCTGCTGTTCTGGATCGTCATCGGCCTCTGGGTCGTCCTGCTCGCCGGCTTCCTCCCGCGCCAGATCGGCGTCATCATCTCGGAGTTCTGATCATGACCACAGAGACCTTCTCGGGTATCGAGGCTCCTCGCTCCCAGCGCGCGCCGAAGCGCGGCACCAACTGGGAGAAGTGGGGCTGGCTCTACATGCGCGGCAGCGGCGTGCTGCTGATCGTGCTCATCTTCGGCCACCTGTTCACCAACCTCATCGCCGACCAGGGCGGAGTCAAGGCCATCGACTTCGCCTTCGTCGCCGGCAAGTGGGCGAGCCCGTTCTGGCGCATCTGGGACACCCTGATGCTCTGGCTCGCCCTGATCCACGGGTCGAACGGCATGCGCACCATCGTGAACGACTACGTGTCGAACCACACGCTGCGCCGCATCATGCTGATCGCCCTCCTCGTCTCGAGCGCTGTGCTGATCCTGCTCGGCACGCTCGTGGTCTGGACGTTCAACCCGTGCCCGTCCGGCGCGCTGCAGTCGCAGCTGCCGTCGTTCTGCCCCGCGCCCTAACGCCCTCGTCTCGCAACGCATCGGAAAGCACTCGTGTCTGACATCCCCGACTCCTCCCTCGCCCCGGTGAAGACCATCGACGGCGTCCACTACCACCAGCACGACATCGTCATCGTCGGCGCCGGCGGCGCCGGAATGCGCGCCGCCATCGAAGCCGGCCCGAACGCGTCGACCGCGGTGATCTCGAAGCTCTACCCCACGCGCTCGCACACCGGCGCGGCCCAGGGCGGGATGGCCGCCGCCCTCGCCAACGTCGAAGACGACAACTGGGAGTGGCACACCTTCGACACCGTCAAGGGCGGCGACTACCTCGTCGACCAGGACGCCGCGGAGATCCTCGCGAAAGAGGCCATCGACGCCGTCATCGACCTCGAGAACATGGGCCTGCCGTTCAACCGCACGCCCGAGGGCAAGATCGACCAGCGCCGCTTCGGCGGCCACACCGCCGAGCACGGCAAGAACCCCGTGCGTCGCGCCTGCTACGCGGCCGACCGCACCGGCCACATGATCCTGCAGACGCTGTACCAGAACTGCGTGAAGTTCGGCATCAACTTCTTCAACGAGTTCTACGTGCTCGACCTCATCATGGGCGAGGTCGACGGCCAGAAGCGCCCCGCGGGCGTCGTCGCCTACGAGCTCGCGACCGGCGAGCTGCACGTGTTCCAGGGCAAGGCCGTGATCTTCGCGACCGGCGGCTTCGGCAAGATCTACAAGACGACCTCGAACGCCCACACCCTCACCGGCGACGGCGTCGGCATCGTGTGGCGCAAGGGCCTCCCGCTCGAAGACATGGAGTTCTTCCAGTTCCACCCGACCGGCCTCGCGGGCCTGGGCATCCTCCTCTCCGAGGCCGCCCGCGGCGAGGGCGCGATCCTCCGCAACAGCGAGGGCGAGCGCTTCATGGAGCGCTACGCGCCGACCATCAAAGACCTGGCGCCCCGCGACATCGTCGCGCGATGCATCCGCACCGAGATCCGCGAGGGTCGCGGCGCGGGCCCGAACAAGGACTACGTCTACCTCGACATCACGCACCTGTCGCCCGAGGTCATCGACGCCAAGCTGCCCGACATCACGGAGTTCGCCAGGACGTACCTGGGTGTGGAGCCCTACACGGAGCCGGTGCCGATCCTGCCGACCGCGCACTACGCGATGGGCGGCATCCCCACCAACGTCAAGGCCGAGGTGCTCCAGGACAACGACACGCCCGTGCCGGGTCTCTACGCCGCCGGCGAGTGCGCCTGCGTGAGCGTGCACGGCTCGAACCGTCTGGGCACGAACTCGCTGCTCGACATCAACGTCTTCGGCAAGCGCGCCGGCAACAACGCCGTCGAGTACGTCAAGACGGCCGACTTCGTGCCGATCCCCGACGACCCGGCCGCGTTCGTCCGCGGTCTCGTCGAGCAGGTGCGCGGCGCCACCGGCACCGAGCGCATCGCCGTGCTCCGCAAGGAGCTCCAGGACTCCATGGACGAGAACGCCCAGGTGTTCCGCACCGAGGAGACCCTGAACGCCGTCACCGAGAAGATCCAGGAGCTGCGCGAGCGCTACCTCAACATCTCGGTGCAGGACAAGGGGAAGCGCTTCAACACCGACCTCCTCGAGGCGATCGAGCTGGGCTTCCTGCTCGACCTCGCCGAGGTCGTCGTCTACTCGGCGCGCTCGCGCACCGAGAGCCGCGGCGGCCACTTCCGCGAGGACTTCCCCAAGCGCGACGACGAGAACTGGCTCGTGCACACGATGGCGTACCTCACGGGAGACGCGCACTCCGCCGACGCAGGAGACCACATCAAGCTCTCGACGAAGCCGGTCGTCATCACGAACTACCAGCCGATGGAACGGAAGTACTGAGATGAGCAACGCCGTCATGGACAAAGCGCCTGCCGCAGACGCTCCCATCCAGAAGTTCACCGCGACGCTCTCGATCCGCCGCTTCGATCCCGATGTCGACTCCGAGCCCCACTGGGAGGAGTTCTCCGTCGAGCTCCTGCCGACCGACCGTGTGCTCGACGCGCTGCACCAGATCAAGTGGGAGCAGGACGGCTCGCTCACGTTCCGCCGCTCCTGCGCCCACGGCGTCTGCGGGTCCGACGCGATGCGCATCAACGGCCGCAACCGGCTCGCCTGCAAGACGCTGATGAAAGACCTCGACATCTCGAAGCCGATCACCGTCGAGGCGATCAAGGGCCTGCCCCTCGAGAAAGACCTGGTCGTCGACATGGACCCGTTCTTCGCGTCCTACCGCGAGATCCAGCCGTTCCTGCAGGCCTCGTCGAAGCCCGAGAAGGAGCGCCTGCAGTCCGTCGCCGAGCGTGCGCGCTTCGACGACACCACCAAGTGCATCCTCTGCGCCGCGTGCACGTCGTCGTGCCCCGTGTTCTGGACCGACGGCCAGTACTTCGGCCCGGCCGCGATCGTGAACGCGCACCGCTTCATCTTCGACTCGCGCGACGAGGAGGCGAAGGTGCGTCTCGACATCCTCAACGACAAGGAGGGCGTGTGGCGCTGCCGGACGACCTTCAACTGCACCGACGCCTGCCCTCGTGGCATTCAGGTGACGCAAGCAATCGCGGAGGTCAAAGCCGCTGTGCTGAGAGGTCGACCGTAGGCCGCCCTCTCATCACAGCAGCCTTGACTGGAGGCGGAGCCGACCCAGCCAGCACAGTGGCAGCCCCCGAGTAACACGCAGGCGCGGATCGCACCTTCGCGCCGAGCAACCAGGCTGTGGGATCGCCGCGTCGTAGACGTGACCTTTCAGTCCTCCACCACGCAGACAGCCCCCAGCGCCAACGCCAACCGCAGCGCGATCGACACGCCGGCCTCGCCGTCGTCGTCGAGCGGCGCGAACGCGTCGCACCAGTACGTGGGCAGTGAAACCTCGGGCGCGGCGGGAAGCAGCCGCTCGACCTCTCCGGGGGTCGACAGGAGCCGGGGCGCGTACACCGTGAGCAGGTCTCGCCCCGAACGATCGACGACCTGCACTCCTGCTCCCCCTTCGATCTGCCGCACCGAGTCGGCGCTTCCGATTCCCTCGGCCGCGTCGGCGACCGCGTAGAGGTCGTGCGGGGCGCTGGACAGGATCGTGATCTCGCGGGGCACCGGGTCACCCCTCCGGTTCGGTGGTCGGGAAGTCGTGCGGATGCGGCGCCCCGTGCCAGTCGACGTCGCCGTGAAGGTCGTCGTCCCACACGGCGAGGAGGGGCTCCTCGACGAGCGTCGTGAGCCGCTCCCCTCCGACTGAGTCGAGGGCGTCGTGGAGGGCGTCCCAGCCCGACTCCTCGGCGCTCCCCAGCGGCAGCAGGAACGCCGGCAGGTCGTGCCGCCCGACGACGTCGATGCTCTGCTCGGGCGCGAACGTCTGCGCGTGGAGGTCGAGTCGCCGCACCGACGGGGCGCCGATGAGCAGCGCCACCGGGTTCGGCGGCGGGTAGGTGACGGGACGGAAGCTCCTGTCGGCTTCGCCCTCGCGCGCCAGGACGAGGGCGAACGTGGGAAGGGAGGTCCGTGTCAGCTCGGCGAGCACCGCCCGGAGCCGGTCGATGGCCGCGTCGAGCCCCGCAGGGCCGCCCGGCACGTCGGCGGTGAGCGCCACGGTCTCCTCGATGCCTCGAGCGGTCACGCGCGCCGTCACCGCGGCCGAGACGTGCTCGCCCTCGACCATGATGCGCGTCGGCTCCGGCGCGCGATGGCGGGCGTCCTGTGTGAGCACCCAGCGGTCCCACGGCCGCTCCAGAGGCTCCGACGACCCCCAGGCCACCGGACGGTAGCCGCCGATCGCCTCGGTGAGGGCCTCGAGCGCACCGCCGAGGAGGGTGTCGTTGTCGCCCCGATGCAGGATCGTCACGTCCACGCTCAACTGCGTCGACGACCCCGTCTCGCCGCCCGAGCGGCGGGGGCCGCTGGAGCCGTCGGCGCCGTCCGGGTCGTCCTCGTCGGAGTCGACCGGCACGACGTGCGCCGCGGCCACGGCCTCGTCGAGGCTCGTGTGCTCGAGCCCCGAGAGCCCGTCGCGGAAGCCGCCCGCCGTCGTGACCATCCAGCGGGCCTTGGCCGCGACCAGGGCCGAGCGCAGGCCGATCGTCAGCCGCGACGTCTCGGGCGTCAGGAGCACGAGGGTGCGGCCAGCCGCGAGCGGACGCGCCAGCAGATCCACCAGCGGCGCGCTGAGACGCACCACCTGTGCCCGGCTCTCGACCAGGGCGACGCGCTCGGTGATGGCGTCGATCAGCGGATGGCGAATCGGGGTGCCCACGCCGCCATTGAACTCTCGTCGGGTGGACGAGGGGCCGGATCCTGCGACCCGATCGAGACCCGGCGGCGTCGCCGTGCGCAGTGCCGTGCCCGGATTCCCAGCGGATCTGTAGGCTCGCATCAAGCCTCGGGCCCGACAGCCGGGGCGTCCGCACCTCCCTTGACACCGAGAGGCCCGCCATGGACGCCGAGATCGCCGACCTGCCCGAGCACGCCCGCACGCACGCCGACACCCAGCGGCGTGTCGCCGAGACGCTCGTCGGCTCCCTCGACGGCACGGACTGGGCCGAGGCCGGTCTGTTCTGGGCCGAGATCGACGGGCGGGTGCTCGCCCGGGTCGAGACCATCGACCGCGCGGGGCAGACCCGTGATCACGCGCTGCCGGAGGCGCTCTCGGCCGAGGCCCACGACCTGCGAGAGCGCATGGCGGTCGCCGACAAGGGCACCTGGTTCTCGGTGGCGCTCACCGTCGCGGCGACGGGCGACCTCACCTGGCGTTTCAACTACGACCGACGCGTCTACGACAACCCGGCGAGCCCCTTCGCCGCGGGCCCCGACGGCGCCGTGCCCGACGACGAGGCGTACGGGCGCGACGTGGCCGCTCATCCGCGCGACGAGCGCCACACGCCCCTGTGGCTGCGCCAGGGCGCCGCGTCGGCTGCGGTCCCCTACGACCTCCTCAACGACGCCTGGGGCTGGCCCGGCGTGTTCGCGAGCGTGCAGCAGCAGTCGGCGCTCGCGCGGGAGGCGTTCGCTGCCGCCCGAGTCTCAGCGGAGGGCGGGCGGCACGGTCCCGCGACTCTGTCGCGGCGGGAGGCCGAGTCGCTCGCCCAGCACGTCCTCACCGCGGTCGTCGCCGACGTGCTCGAGCCGCACCGGCTGGCGACGCTGCTCGGGCTGCACGCCGAAGCGGTCTCACGTCGCCTGCTGCCGCCCGTCCCCGGGCTCGCCGAGCTCGACCCCGACGTGACGCTCGCGGCCGCCCGCGAGGCGTCGTCGCCGGCGCTGCTCGCGGTCGAGGCGGGCGTCTACGGGATCATCGGCGACGTCGTCCGGGCACAGCTCGGCGCCTGACGCCCCCGCGCGCACCAAATTCCGGACACAACTCCAACGAGGACGTTGGTGTTGTGTCCGGAATTTGGTGTCTGGAGACGCGGGTCGGGGCGGCCCAAGATACGGGGCTCAGGCGCGGGCGAGCGCGATCCGCTCGGAGAACGGCGCCACGAGCGGGTGCGTCGCCTCGAGGCCGGTGATCTGCGTCGCGATCTCGGTGTCGCCCTTCGACGAGTCGGCGAGCAGCGCCTGCAGCTCGACCGACTGCTCGTCGTCGGGCACGTCGAACTTCAGCGCCGCGCCCATCGCGTTCAAGATCGCGGACGGCACCATGCCACCCTCGGCGATCGCCGCCCCTGGCGACACGAAGCGCTCGTCGCGCGACAGCTTGCGCAGCGGCTGGCGGCCGACGCGCGTGACCGTGTCGGGCAGGTGAGGGTTCTCGAACCGCTGCAGGATCCGCGCAACGTAGTCCGCGTGAGCCGCCGCGTCCAGCTCGTGCTTCGCGATGAGGTACGCGCTCGTCTCGGCGAGCACCGCCTCGACGGCGGCGCGCACGTCGGGCAGGGCGATCGCGTCGGAGATCTTGTCCGCTCCGGCGACGAAGCCGTGGTAAGCCGTCGTCGCGTGGCCGGTGTTGACGGTGAAGAGCTTGCGCTCGATCGACGCCTCGAGGCCGTCGACCCAGTGCACGCCGGGGATCTCCGGCTCGGCACCGCCGAACGGGGTGCGGTCGATGGCCCACTCGAAGTACGTCTCGACGGTGACGTCGAGGCCCTGCCCCGGCTCCTGCGCCGGCACGATACGGTCGACGGCGGTGTTCGCGAAGACCGCCTTGGCGAGCGCGGGGTCGGATTCGCCGCCGGGGAGGGCCGCGACGACGAACTCCTCGAGCCGGTCGGTGGCGTTGATCGCGTTCTCGCACGCCATCACGGCGACCTTCGGCAGCGAGGCGTCGCGGGCGGCGAGGCCCTCGGCGATCGTGGGAGCGATGAATCGCAGCACGTTCGGCCCGACGGCGCAGGTCACGACGTCGGCAGACGCCACGGCGGCCACCACGGCGGCAGGATCAGCGGCCGAGTTCAGGGCCTGGAAGTTCGTGACCGCGTGATCCTGCGCCCCCGCCCCGACCTCGTGCACAGTGTACGAGTCGGCCGCC
The DNA here is from genome assembly GCF_003634555.1 of Frondihabitans australicus. Classification (NCBI taxonomy): domain Bacteria; kingdom Bacillati; phylum Actinomycetota; class Actinomycetes; order Micrococcales; family Microbacteriaceae; genus Frondihabitans; species Frondihabitans australicus. The sequence continues at coordinate 298,440 of NZ_RBKS01000001.1, read as the reverse complement.
GCCAGGGCGTCGATGAGCTCGGCGTTCACGTCGCTGAACACGACCTCGTAGCCGGCCTCGTGGAGCAGGAGCCCGACGAAGCCGCGGCCGATGTTGCCGGCGCCGAAGTGGACGGCGGTCTTGGTGGCGCCAGTGGTCACTCGTTGACCTCTTCGAGCTGCGCGTAGATCTCGTCGGCGCCGGCCGCCTGGCGGAGCGAGGCGACCTGGTCGTCGTCGGAGAAGATGATGGCGATCTTCGACAGGATCTCGAGGTGCTCGTTGCCGATGCCGGCGATGCCGACGACGAAGTGCACCGGGTTGCCGTCCCAGTCGATGGGCTCGGCGTAGCGGACGAACGAGAGGGCCGAGGCCAGGATCGCGCCCTTCGCCTCGTTCGTGCCGTGCGGGATCGCGAGGAAGTTGCCCATGTACGTCGACACGGTCTTCTCGCGCTCGAGCATGGCGGGAAGGTAGTCCGCCGTGACGGCCCCCGCCTCCAGAAGGATCTCGAAGGCCTCTCGCATGGCCTCCAGCTTGGTGGTGGCCGTGCCGTCGGCTTTGATCTGGCTCTTCTGGAGGACGGGGTTCGTCATCGACGTGACTTCTTTCTCGTAGTCGTTACTGCTGGTGGCTGAGCTGTTCGACGACCTCGTCGTACTGCGGAGCGTTCATGAAGTTGTCGACCGAGACGTGCTGGGCCGTGGGGTTCATGGACTTCGCACGGTCGGTCAGCTGCTGCTGGGTGATGATCAGGTCCTCGTCACCGGAGAGGTTGGCGATGGCCTTGTTGACCACCGTAACCCCCTCGATGCCCGCCTTCTTGATCTTGTTGCGCAGCACGCTCGCGCCCATGGCGCTCGAGCCCATTCCGGCGTCGCAGGCGAACACGATGTTCTCGACGCGGGTCGCCGTCGTGGTGCCGGCGCCCGAGCCGGGGACCTCGGCCGGGATCGTGGCCTCGGCCTCTTCGGCGGTCGCAGGAGCCGAGGCGCCCGCGAACAGACCGGCGGTCGCGGCGTTGGCGTCGCGGCCCTTCGAGGCCTGCATCTTCGCGAACGCGGCGCTCATGTCGCCGGCGTCGGCGTTGGCCAGGTCGCGCTTGCGGGTCGTGATGAGGAAGAACGACGCCACGACGCCCGAGACGGCGGCCGAGAGGATGACCGAGAGGATCACGCCGACGTAGCTGTCACGCGAGGTGTTCGCGAGGACGGCGATGATCGAACCCGGCGAGGCGGGGCCGGTGAGGCCCGACTTGAACGCGACGTTCGTGGCGACACCGGTCGCACCGCCGAGGATCACCGCGATGAAGAGGATCGGCTTCTGCAGCACGAACGGGAAGTAGATCTCGTGGATGCCGCCGAAGAACTGGATGATGATCGCGCCGGGAGCGGTCGAGCGGGCGACGCCGACACCGAAGAAGGTGAAGGCGAGCAGGATGCCGAGACCGGGGCCGGGGTTCGCCTCGAGGAGGAAGAGGATCGACTTGCCCGACTCCTTCACCTGCTGCGCGCCGAGCTGGTCGAGCACGCCGTGGTTGATGGCGTTGTTGAGGAAGAAGATCTTCGCCGGCTCGATGAAGAGGCTGGCCAGGGGCAGGAGGCTGTGGTTGACCAGGAACTCGACCGCGTTGCCGAGGCCGGTCACGATCACGCTGAACAGCTTCGACAGCCAGAAGAATCCGGCCATGAAGAGGCCGAAGCCGAGGATGCCCGCGGAGTAGTTGTTGACGAGCATCTCGAAGCCGGGCTTGATCTTGCCGTCCCAGAGGCGGTCCATCTGCTTGACGAGGTACGCGCCGAGCGGGCCGCAGATCATCGCGCCGAGGATCATCGTCGAGTCGGACCCGAGGATGACGCCCATGGTGAAGATCGAGCCGACGACCGCACCGCGGATGTCGTAGATCATCCGGCCGCCCTGGATGGCGATCGCGAGCGGGATCAGGTAGGTCAGGATCGGCCCGACGACACCCGGGTTCGCGACGCCGTCGGTCGTGCCGAAGCCGCCGAGGACGCCGACCGGGGTCCAGCCGGTCTGGATGAAGAAGGCCGTGATGAAGCCCCAGGCGATGAAGATCGCGATGTTGGGCATCACCATTCCGGCGAGGAAGGCGCCGAACTTCTGGACCCGGACGCGGCCCGTGGTTCCAGTCTTCGGCGCTACGCCTGCAGACGTCGTTGTCATGATCGGTTCTTTCTTTCTGTCGGGAGGAGGGTTGAAGGGGTTGGTGTGGTGGGGAGTGTGAGCATGGGTCAGGAGGCGGCCGAAGCTCGGGCGACGGCCTCGCGCGCGGCAGCGGCGGACGGAGCCGCGACGGCGGCCGCGGCGAGAGCCTTGGCCTGGTCGAGCGTGTGGTTCTTCAGCTCGGCGCGGACGTCGGCGAGGGCGGCCGGGGTCATCGAGAGGGTGGTGGCACCCAGGCCGACGAGCACGACGGCGAGCATCGGGTCGCTGGCCGCCTCGCCGCAGATGCCGACGCCCTTGTGCGCGGTGGCCCCGGCGGCGCCGAGCTGTGCGACGAGCCTCAGCACGGCGGGGTGCCACGGATCCTGGTAGCTGGCGACCGTGCCGAGCATGCGGTCGGCGGCCATCGTGTACTGGGTGAGGTCGTTCGTGCCGATCGAGACGAAGTCGGCGGCGGCGATGACCTGTTCGGCCAGGAGCGCGACGGACGGCACCTCGGCCATGACGCCCGCGGTCTTGATGCCGAGCTCTTTGGCGAGCGAGACGAAGTACTCGGTCTCCTCGACGTCGGCGACCATCGGCGCCATGACCCAGAGGTCGGCCTCGGTCTCGGCGTCGGCCTCGGCGAGAGCGGTCAGCTGGTCGCGCAGGATCTCGGGGTGGTGACGCAGGGCGCGCAGCCCGCGTCGGCCGAGGGCCGGGTTCTCCTCCCCCGAGTCGGTGAGGAACGGCAGAGGCTTGTCGGCGCCCGCGTCGAGCGCGCGGACGACGACCTTCTTGCCGGGGAACGCCTCGAGGAGGGCCTTGTAGGACGCCTTCTGCGTGGCGACGTCGGGAGCGTACGGCGAGTCGAGGAAGAGGAACTCGGTGCGGAAGAGGCCGACGCCCTCGGCGCCGAGCTCGACGGCGTTCGCTGCGTCCTTCGGCGAGCCGAGGTTCGCCAGGAGCGGCACGGCGGTGCCGTCGGCGAGCGCGCCGGCGGTGAGCGGGGCGTCGGCGGCGGCGAGGCGCTCGGCGCGCTTCTTCTCGGCCTCAGCGACCTGCTCGTCGGTGGGGTCGGTGACGACGGCGCCGGCGGCGGCGTCGACGATGACGACCTGGCCGTCGGAGAGCTCGTCGGCGCTCGAGACGCCGACGATGGCCGTGATGCCCTTGGCGCGGGCGAGGATCGCCGTGTGCGAGGTCGGGCCGCCGTCGCGGGTCACGAGGGCGAGCACCTTGTCGAGGTCGAGGAGGGCCGTGTCGGCCGGGGCCAGATCGCGGGCGACCAGGATGAAGGGGGTGTCGGACTCGGGGACGCCCGGCGCGTGCACGCCCCGCAGCTGAGCGATGATGCGCTGGGCCACGTCGCCGAGGTCGGCGGCGCGCTCGCCCATGTAGCCGCCCATGCCGGCCAGGACGTCCTGGAAGGACTTGAACGCGGTGAAGACGGCGCGCTCGGGGTTCGTGCCCTCGTCGATCTGACGGTGGACGTCGTCCAGGATCGAGGGGTCCTGCGCCATGAGGGCCTGGGCCTCGAGAACCGCCTGCGCGTCTCCGCCCGCAGCCTGCCCGCGCTTGCCGAGATCGGCGGCCACGGCGGCGAGGGCCTCGCCGACGGAGGCCTTGGCCGAGGCCGCGTCACCCTGGAGGGGCGACGAGTCGGGCTCGCCGAGGGGTTCGGCCATGCGGAGGACCGGGCCGGTCGCGGTTCCGCGTCCGACGCCGACGCCGTGCAGTTCAGGCATCCGAGACTCCTTCATCTCTTGTCGTTCTGGTGAGGCAAGGGGCTGGCACAGGAGTGCGCTGGAGAGACCATACATCGATCTGAATTGACAAACAAACAAATTCAGAGATAAAAATGCAGCAACAGACATTTGTTTGCGCTTGAATGACTCAGAGCCGGGCAAATCCCGGGCAGAAATGCCCATTTCTCACCGATGAGGACCGATGTACGCACCAGAACGCCACCTTCGCATCGTCGAGGAGGCACGGCAGCACGGCCGCGTCGACGTCAAGGACCTCGCAGAACTCCTCGCCGTCACCCCGGAGACGATCCGGCGAGACCTCACCAGCCTGGAGCGCCGCGGCCTCGTGCGGCGCGCGCACGGCGGTGCGATCCCGGTCGAGCGGATGACCTTCCACCCGGGCGTCGGCGACCGCGGCGGCATCAACACGGCCGAGAAGATGGTCATCGCGCAGGCGGCTCTCGACGAGATCCCCGAGAACGGGTCGATCATCATCGACGCGGGCACCTCCACGATCCTGCTGGCCCAGATGCTGCCCGCCGATCGCGGGCTCACGGTCGTGACACACTCGCTGCCCGTGGCGATGGCGGTCGCGAACCGGCCCGGCATCGACCTCCACCTGCTCGGCGGCTCGATCCGCCGCGACTCCCTCGCGGGCGTCGGCACCTGGACCCACCAGCTCGTCGGCATGGTGTCGGTCGACACGGCGTTCATCTCGGCCGGCGGCATCACGCCCGAGCGCGGCCTCACGACGCACAACATCGCCGAGGCCGCCGTGAAGAGCGCGCTGATCAAGGCCGCGAGGCGCAGCATCCTGCTCGCCGACCACACGAAGTTCGGTCGCGAGGAGTTCGGGCGCATCTCGCCCGTGGCCGCGATCGATACGATCATCACCGACCCGAAAGTGAACCTCGACCTCGTGCGCGAGGTCGAGGGGGCCGGCACCGAGGTCTTCTGGCCCGGTCGCGACTGACGCGCCCTCCCCGACCGATCACCACCCACCTCACCAAGGAGCAACAGCATGTCCGAAGTCACCCGCACCACCACCGTCGCCTCGTCGTCGGGCCTCCACGCCCGCCCCGCCTCCCTCTTCGTGCAGACCGTCACGGCCTCGGGGCACCAGGTGACGATCGCCAAGGGCGACAAGTCGGCGAACGCGGCGAGCATCCTGGCGCTCCTCGGTCTCGGCGTGAACACGGGCGACGAGGTCACGCTGACCGTGAACGGCGACGACGCCGACGCCACCGCCGACTCGCTGGTCGAGTTCCTCAACACCGACCACGACGCGTAAGCGCTTCGCTCCGGTCCGGCCTCGCGGCCCGGCTCCCGCGGCACCGCCGTGCCGCGCCGCGGGAGCCGGGCCGCGTGACGGTGGCGCCCGCTAGGGTTTTCCTATGCCACGCCTCCGCCTCGCCACCATCAACACCAACGGCATCCGTGCCGCGTACCGCAAGGGCATGGGCGAGTGGCTCGACGGCCGCGACGTCGACATTCTGGCCATCCAGGAGGTCCGCGCGTCGACCGACGACATCACCGAGCTCCTCGGGCCGGAGTGGAACGTCGTCCACGACGAGGCCAGCGCCAAGGGGCGCGCGGGCGTCGCTCTCGCCAGCCGCCGCAAAGCGGAGATCCATCGCGTCGAGCTCGGCGCGAAGACCTTCGACTCGGCCGGCCGCTGGCTCGAGGCCGACTACGACGTCGACGGCACGATCGTGACCGTGGTGTCCACCTACGTCCACTCGGGCGAGGCCGACACCCCCAAGCAGGACGAGAAGTGGAAGTTCCTCGACGCCATGTCGCGGCGGCTCCCCGCCCTCGAGAGGCACAACGAGCTCGCCGTCGTCGTCGGCGACCTCAATGTCGGGCACACCCCGCTCGACATCAAGAACTGGAAGGGCAACGTCAAGCGCGCCGGCTTCCTGCCGCGCGAGCGCGCCTACTTCGACCGCTTCTTCGGCCCGAGGGGCAAGAAGGTCGAGGGCGCCGACGGGTCCACTGGGCGCGGCCTCGGCTGGGTCGACATCGGCCGTCAGCAGGCGGGCGACGTCGAGGGCCCGTACACCTGGTGGTCGTGGCGCGGCGCCGCGTTCGACAACGACACCGGCTGGCGCATCGACTACCAGATGGCCACCCCGGCCCTCGCTGCCCGCGTGAAGCACTACTCGGTCGACCGGGCCGAGTCGTACGACAAGCGATGGTCCGACCACACGCCCGTGGTCGTCGACTACGACATCTAGTCCTTCACTCCGCACTCTTCTCGAAAGACCTCGTCATGACCCTCCCCCGTCTCTTCTCCGGCATGCAGCCGTCGGCCGACGCCCTCCACGCCGGCAACTTCATCGGCGCCCTGCAGCCCTGGGTCGCCCTCCAAGACGGCCACGACGCCGTCTACTGCGTCGTCGACCTCCACGCCATCACCGTGCCGCAGGATCCCGCGACACTCCGCGCCCGCACCCGCGCGACGGCGGCCCAGTACATCGCCGCCGGAATCGACCCCGCGCGCTCGATCCTGTTCGTGCAGTCGCAGGTACCCGCCCATGCCGAGCTGGCCTGGGTGCTCAACTCGATCACCGGCTTCGGCGAGGCCGGCCGCATGACCCAGTTCAAGGACAAGTCGGCGAAGCAGGGCTCCGACTCGGCGTCGGTCGGGCTCTTCACCTACCCGATCCTCATGGCCGCCGACATCCTGCTCTACGGCACCGAGCTCGTGCCGGTCGGCGACGACCAGAAGCAGCACGTCGAGCTCACCCGCGACCTCGCGAACCGCTTCAATTCGCGCTTCGGCGAGACCTTCGTCGTGCCCGAGCCCTTCATCACCAAAGAGACCGCGCGCATCTACGACCTCCAGAACCCCGAGTCGAAGATGTCGAAGTCGGCCGAGTCCGAGGCCGGAATCATCTGGCTGCTCGACGAGCCGTCGAAGACCGCGAAGAAGATCCGCTCGGCGGTCACCGACACCGGCCGCGAGATCCGCTTCGACCGCGGCGAGAAGGCGGGCGTGTCGAACCTCCTCACGATCCTGTCGGCCTTCTCGGGCGACTCCGTCCCCGTCCTCGAGGAGCGCTACGTCGGGCGCGGCTACGGCGACCTCAAGAAGGACGTCGCGGAGGCCGTGGTCGAGACGTTCACGCCGGTGCGCGAGCGGACGCTCGAGCTTCTGGCTGATCCTGCCGAGCTCGACCGGGTGCTCTCGGCGAACGCCGACCGGGCGAGCGAGATCGCCGAGAAGACCCTCGCCACCGTCTACGACCGCGTCGGGTTCGTGCGCAGGGTGCGCTCGTAGCGCGCGGGGGCCGAGTCGTGTCGCGATGGTGAAGCCGTTCGTGCTGGCGTCCGACCGCCTGCGGCTCGAGGTGCCGCGGACGGCCGACATCGGCGCGATCTACGACGCCTGCCAGGACGACACGCTGCAGCGGTTCACCACCGTGCCGGTGCCCTACACGTTCCAGGACGCCCAGTTCTTCGTCTCGCAGGTCGTCGAACGCGGGTGGACCACCGGGCGCGAATACACCTGGGGGCTCCGCGAGCCCGGGTCGAGCCTCCTGGTCGGCATGGTGAGCATCCGGCTCATGCACCACGACGTGGGCTTCTGGGCGGCGCCGGAGGCACGTGGCCGGGGCCTCATGACCGAGGCCGTCCGCCTCGTGGCCGACTGGGCGTTCGGCGACGGCGGGCTCGACGACGTGCTCTGGGAGGGCTACGTCGGCAACGTCGCCTCCGCCGGCGTCGCACGGAAGGCGGGCTTCACGTACACGGGGTCGGGGCCGGGGCTGCAGCCCGACCGCGACCGGGGGCACCCGCTCTGCTGGAAGGCACGGCTCGGGCGCGACGATTCGCGGGACGAGAAGCCGGGGTGGCCCGCGGAGGCGACCGGGTCGGCTCCTGCGCCCTGAGTCGGTCTGTGACGATTCCCGACACCGCATGTAAGAAGTTCATTTCGCCAGCGACACGGAATACTGCCGCGTCGGTGGCGTTGGTTATGGTCGAAGCAGCCGCCCCGCGGCACCTTCGCCGACCCACACCGAACGAGGCACCGTGAGCACCACAGCAGCCCCCGCGCACGAAGAGCTGCGTCACGCCATGCGGCGCGCGCTCGCGCTGGCGGCGAACGGGCCCGAGCGCGGCACCCACGCGCGAGTCGGGTGCGTGCTGCTCGACGCGGACGGCGCGGTCGTGGCCGAGGGCTGGCACCGTGGCGCAGGCACCGCCCACGCCGAGGTGGACGCCCTCTCGAAGCTCGCCCCCGGGCAGGCCGCCGGGCTCACCGCGGTCGTCACGCTCGAGCCGTGCAACCACTGGGGCCGCACCGGCCCCTGCAGCGAGGCGCTCATCGCGGCCGGCATCGGTCGCGTCGTCTATTCCGTCGCCGACCCGGGTGAGCACTCCGGCGGCGGCGCTGCACGGCTGCGCGAGGCCGGGATCCCCGTCGAGGGCGGCGTGCTCGCCGACGAGGTCGAGGAGTGGATGCGACGCTGGCTCACCGCCGTCCGCCTCGGCCGCCCGTTCGTGACGGTCAAGTGGGCCTCCACGCTCGACGGCCGGGCCGCTGCCGCCGACGGCACGAGCCAGTGGATCACCGGAGCAGCCGCACGAGCGCACGTGCACGAGCAGCGCGCGGCCCACGACGCCATCCTCGTGGGCACCGGCACGGTGCTCGCCGACGACCCGTCTCTGACAGCACGCGGCGACGGCGGCGAGCTCCTCGCCGACCAGCCCGTGCCCGTGGTGGTGGGTTCGCGCGGGATCCCGGAGGGTGCCCGCGTTCTGCGCCACCCGCATCCTGCGATCGTCAGCCGCACCCGCGACCTGGACGCGGTGCTGTCCGACCTCTACTCGCGCGACATCCGCAGCGTCTTCGTCGAGGGCGGCCCCACGGTCGCCAGCGAGTTCGTGCGCCGCGGCCTCGTCGACGACTACCTCGTCTACCTCGCCCCCGCCCTGCTCGGAGGCCCACGGCTCGCTCTCGGCGACCTCGGTGTAGACACGATCGACGACGCTGTGCGGCTCCGAGTCACCAGCGTCACGTCCCTCGGCGGCGACCTCGCGATCGTCGCCCGCAATCAGAGTGAGAGCCCCTCATGACCGACACCCCCGCCGTGCGACCGCACGTCTCCTTCGAGGTCGAGACCACCGTGCCGACGACGCACGGCACGTTCACCATGCGCGCCTACCGCGACCTCGACACCGGTGCCGACCACGTCGCCATCGTCTCGGGCGAGCCCGTCGACGGCGCGCTCGTGCGCGTGCACTCCGAGTGCCTGACCGGCGAGGCGTTCGGCTCGCTCAAGTGCGAGTGCGGCCCGCAGCTCGACGCGGCCCTCGACACGATCCACAACCACGGCGGCGTCGTCATCTACCTCCGCGGTCACGAGGGCCGCGGCATCGGGCTCATCAACAAGCTGCGCGCCTACCGGCTGCAGGAGGACGGCCTCGACACGCTCGACGCGAACCTCGCCCTGGGGCTCCCCGCCGACGCCCGCGAGTACATCGCCGCGGCCGAGATCCTCCGCGACCTCGGGCTCTCGTCGATCCGGCTGCTGAGCAACAACCCCGACAAGAAGGACCAGCTGACCGCGCACGACATCGAGGTGACCGAGATGGTGCCGCTGGTGGTCGGCGTCGGCGCGTTCAACGAGTCGTACCTCGACACGAAGCGCGACCGCATGGGCCACCGCCTGCCCGGGCAGCTCGACACGGGGTTCGACCCGGTCGCGTAGCGCTCCACCCTGCGCTCGCACGTTCGGGTCGTCGGTGTCGGCTCGGCGACACGTGTTGGGGCGGGCGTCATCCTGCTGTAACATGGACGCCCTGGCCGTCACAAGCGGCTGATCACCTTCCCGGTGGCGATGACGCACGGGAGTCCTCCGCGTCATCCTGCGCCGCCTCCCCGGTCGTGTCCGCCCCGACCCCGCGCCGCGCGCCCATCGCCTTCGGCGATCCCCGGCGCACCCGTTCTCGGAGTGCCTCCCATGTCCACCAGCACCACGACGGCCCCGCCGTCGACCTCACCCGCCGTGAACTCGAGAGCCCGCGTGATCGTCGCGAGCCTCATCGGCACCTCGATCGAGTTCTACGACTTCTACGCGTACGCGACCGCCGCCGTCCTCGTCTTCCCGACGCTCTTCTTCGCCAACGCCGACCCGACCGTCGCCCTCCTGTCGTCGTTCGCCGTCTTCGGCGTCGCGTTCATCGCGCGCCCGGTCGGCTCGATCGTGTTCGGCCACTTCGGCGACCGCATCGGCCGCAAGAACACCCTCATCGCGTCCCTCCTCACCATGGGCATCGGCACGTTCCTCATCGGCTGCCTGCCTGCCGCGACGGTGCCCGGATGGCACGTCACCGCGCCGACGATCCTCGTGATCCTGCGCTTCGCCCAGGGCTTCGGCCTCGGCGGCGAGTGGTCGGGCGCCGCACTGCTCGCGACCGAGAACGCCCCCGCGAACAAGCGCGCCATCTACGGAACCTTCCCGCAGCTGGGCGCGCCGATCGGGTTCATGATCGCCAACGGGCTCTTCCTCATCCTGAACCTCACCATGTCGGCGGCCGCGTTCGCGTCGTGGGGCTGGCGCATCCCGTTCCTCGGCAGCGCGATCCTTGTGATCATCGGCCTGTACGCGCGGTTCCGCCTCATCGAGACGCCGGCCTTCACCGCCGTGAAGGAGGCCGGGCAGGTCTCGAAGCTGCCGCTCGGACGCGTGTTCCGCACTTCGTGGCGCCAGGTGATCCTCGGCACGTTCATCATGCTTGCGACGTACACGCTGTTCTACCTGATGACCACGTTCACGCTGACCTACGGCACCACGGCGTCGACCGCGGCGACAGCGGCGAAGGCCGCGGGCAAGCCGTTCTCGGCCGCCGCGTTCGTGCCCGGCCTCGGCTACACCCGCACGCAGTTCCTGCTGATGCTCATCGTGGGCGTCGCGTTCTTCGGCATCTTCACGCTCGTCTCCGGCCCCCTCGCGGAACGCTTCGGGCGCCGGAAGATGCTCATGGCCGTGACCGCCGGGATCCTGGTCTTCGGGTTCCTGTTCGTCCCGCTCTTCTCGGCGGGCTTCGCCGGCGCGCAGGGCCTCCTGATCCTGGGCTTCATCCTCATGGGGCTCACCTTCGGGCCGATGGGAGCGATCCTGCCGGAGCTCTTCCCGGCGAACGTCCGCTACACCGGCTCGGCGATCAGCTACAACGTGTCGAGCATCCTGGGCGCGGCCGTGGCGCCGTTCATCGCCGTGGCGCTCTGGGGCGCCGCGCACGGCTCGACCGTGCTCGTCGGCGTCTACCTCTCGGCGATGGCGCTCATCACGCTGGTCGCGCTCTTCCTCAGCCGCGAGACGCGCGACGTCGACTACTCCGCGAACCTCTCGTAGGAGCCGCTTCCTCGCCTGCCGCTCGCACGTCACGGCGCCTTCGAGCCCCCGTCCGCCGTTCTCCACACGCGGTCGGGGGCTCTCCCGTGCGCGCGTAAAATCGGAGCATCCCCGCTGAAAGGCGTCATGAGCACCGAAACCCCCGCGCGTCCTGCGCCGTCCTCCCCCGCCACGTCCTCGACGTCGCCCGCGCGCGGCCGGGGGCGCGGGCGACGACCCCGCCCAGTCCGTCTCGACAAGAACGGCAGGCCGATCCCCGAGGGGCCGCGGGCCCGGTTCTCGCAGCTGCTGCCGTACCTGCTCGAGCACAGGAAGACGATGGTCGTCGTCATCGTGCTCAGCCTGGCGGGCTCGGCCGCGTCGCTCCTGCAGCCTCTGCTGGTCAGCCGTGTGATCTCGCTGGTGCAGAACAGCAAGCCCCTCGGCATGCTCGTCGTCGCCCTCGTGGCGCTCGTCGTGATCTCCGGCGTGCTCTCGGGCGTGCAGCACTACCTGCTGCAGCGCACCGGCGAGGCCGTCGTGCTGTCGAGCCGGCGGCGTCTCGTCGCGCGAATGCTGCACCTGCCGATCAGCGAGTTCGACGCCCGGCGCACGGGCGACCTCGTCTCGCGCGTCGGCTCCGACACGACGCTTCTCCGCGCCGTCCTCACGCAGGGTCTGGTCGACGCGATCGGCGGCGTCTTCACCTTCGCCGGCGCCATCGTCGGCATGGCGATCATCGATCCCGTGCTGCTCGGTCTCACCGTGATCGTGGTGGCCGCCTCGGTCGTCGTCGTGGTGTCGCTCTCGCGCCGGATCAGGGTGGCCTCCCAACGTGCGCAGCGCAAGGTTGGCGACCTCACCGCCGCCGTCGAGCGGGCGATCTCGTCCATCCGCACCGTGCGCGCCTCGGGCGCGACCGAGCGGGAGATCCGGGCCATCGACGTCGACTCGGAGGGCGCCTACGACCGCGGGCTCGAGGTCGCCAGCGCGTCGGCGGTCGTCGTGCCCATCGCCAGCGTCGCCATGCAGGTGTCGTTCCTCGTGGTCCTCGGCGTGGGCGGCTTCCGCGTGGCTAGCGGCGCCGACACGATCGCGCAGCTCGTGTCGTTCATCCTGTTCCTGTTCCTCATGATCATGCCGCTCGGCAACGCGTTCGGCGCCGTCACGAGCGTCAACTCGGCTCTCGGTGCCCTGGGCCGGATCCAGGAGATCATCGAGCTGCCCAGCGAGAAGGAGGGCGACTCCGCCATCGCGGCCGACCTCCCGGTCTCGCGCTCCGGCCTCGACTCGCAGGGCGACGACGATACCGATGCCGCAGTCCGCTTCGACTCGGTGCAGTTCGCCTACCCCGCGGCACCGCCGGCCGACGACGGCCTCCTCCCCCCGCTCGACCCGGAGGCGGCTGCGCGACGGGACGACATCGACCTCACCGTGCTGCGGGGCGTGAGCTTCTCCGCTCGCCGCGGCCAGCGGACGGCCCTCGTCGGGCCGTCGGGCGCCGGGAAGTCGACGATCCTCGCCCTCATCGAGCGGTTCTACGACGTCGACTCCGGCGGCGTGTCGATCGACGGCGTCGACGTGCGATCGCTCGACCGCGACGACCTCCGCGCCCGCATCGGCTACGTCGAGCAGGACGCCCCTGTGCTGGCCGGCACGATCCGCGACAACCTCGTGCTCTCGCGGCCCGATGCCACCGACGACGACTGCCGTCGCGTCCTCGAGGCCGTGAACCTCACCAGCGTCCTCGAACGCGGCTCGCACGGACTCGACACCCAGGTCGGCGAAGACGGCGTGCTGCTCTCGGGCGGCGAGAAGCAGAGGCTGGCGATCGCACGCACGCTGCTCGCGGCTCCGCCGATCCTGCTGCTCGACGAGTCCACGTCGTCGCTCGACGGCATCAACGAGCAGCGGCTGCGCGAAGCCATCGACGCCGTGGCCGAGAACCGCACGCTCATCGTGATCGCCCACCGGCTCTCGACCGTCGTCGACTCCGACCAGATCGTCGTGCTCGAGCACGGGCAGGTGGTCGGCGTGGGCACGCACTCCGAACTCGTGAAGACGACGCCCCTGTACCGCGACCTCGCGAAGCACCAGCTGCTCGTGTAGCCAGGCGGTGCGGGGATGCGGCGGTTTCACGCACTGCGGCGCCACCTGTCGCGCCCCGATGCGGCGCGTTTCACGCACTGCGGCGCGACGCGACGCGTGATCACGCGTGAAAGGCGCCGCATCCCTGTGCGCCACGCGGGCCAGGCACATGAGGGCTCGCGCTAGGACCCGCTGGTGCTCGACTCGACGACGGCACCCGCGGCGCGGAGCTCGTCGAGAGCGGCGGCGCTGGGCCCAGGGGCGACGCCGGCCACGAGGTCGCTCAGGATCCTGACGCCCAAGCCGGCTCGCCGCGCGTCGAGGGCCGTAGCCCGCACGCAATGGTCGGTCGCGATTCCGACCACGTCGACCGTGTCCACGCCCGCGGCGGCGAGCGCCTCGGACGGTGCGGCGCCGTCGTCGGTCGTGCCCTCGAAGAGCGAGTAGGCGGGCCGGCCCTGCCCCTTCCGCACGTGCACGTCGATCGCATCGGCGGCGAGGCCAGGGTGGTACTCGGCGCCCGGAGTGCCCGCGACGCAGTGCACGGGCCAGGTGCTGATGAAATCAGGAGCCGAGGCGCCCGCGAAGTGCCCGCCGTTGTCGTCGTCGCCGTGATGCCAGTCGCGCGACGCCATCACGAGGTCGTAGCGACCGGGATTCGCCTGGAGCAGCGATGTGATGCCGGCGGCGACCTTCGCACCGCCCTCGACGCCGAGCGCGCCCCCCTCGGTGAAGTCGTTCTGGACGTCGACGATGAGAAGCGCGCGAGTCATGATCCGATTCTGCCAGCGCCGGGCCGGAGGAGCGAAGCGCGGGCCGGCGACACCGCACCACCCGCAGGCGGCTCAGTTGTTGGAGAGGTTCGCCCCGCACGAGTAGACCGCCGTCGTCAGCGTGTCGAGCGCCTGCATCGACGTGGCGGCGTTGAGGTTGCCCTCGGCGAAGAAGGCGAAGGTGAGCTTCGTGCCGTCCTTGGCGTCGATGACACCCGCGAGCGTGTAGGCGGTGGCGATCGACCCGGTCTTGGCGTGGACCTGTCCGCGCGCGATCGCGTTGGCACCGGTGAAGCGGGTGGCGAGCGTGCCCGTCTGACCCGAGATGGGCAGGGCGTCGTACAGGATGCCGAGGTTGGCGTTGCGCCCGAGCACCAGGGTCATCAGCGCCGCCTCGAAGGAGGACGGCACGCCGTCTTTGTAGCTCTCGCCGGAGCCGTCGATGATCGTGAGCTTCGACGTGTCGAGACCGTAGGTCTTGTTGAGCACCTTCTTGTAGACGTCGGTGAGCGACGCGGCCGAGCCGTCGGCACCCGACACCTTGGACGACACGCGTGCCATCATCTCGGCGAGCGTGTTGTCGCTGTTCGGGATCATCTGCCCGATGAGGGTCGAGATCGGCTGCGACTGCACCTTCGCCAGGGTGTTGTGCGAGGTGTTCTTCGCCTGGACGAGCTTCGCCGTCGAGGCGCCGTTCACGCCCGCGGCCACGAGGGCCTGCTGGAAGGCCTGGCCTGCGCGCATGACCGGGTCGGTGCTGCGCGGGCTGGTCTGCTGCGTGGGGTCGGCGCGGTCGCCGTCGACCATGAGCGGGACGACCTCGGGCTGGTAGCCGATGGTGCGCTCGGTGACGGGCCAGGTGGAGTCGTACGCGTCGGCGTTGTTCCAGTACGTCGAGTCGAGGTCGATCGTGGTGATCGCGTTGCTGCCGAGTTTGGCCTTGACGTCGGCGGCGAGCGTCGCGAGCTTCGGGGCGCCCTTGTAGTAGCTCTCGGAGCCGACGGGCGTCGCGCTCAATGTCGCGTCGCCGCCGCCGATCAGCGAGATGGTGCCGCCGGCGCCCGAGCCGTTGACCGTGGTGGTGAACCGGTAGTCGGGGCCAAGGACCGCGAGGGCGACCGAGGCCGTCAGCGTCTTCATGACGCTCGCGGTCGCCACCGGGGTCGAGCCGTTGCGGTCGAAGAGCGTCTGGCCCGTGGACGAGTTGACGACGGTGCCCTGGAAGGTGCCGAGCCCCGCGGCGGCGGCCTGGCTGTCGACCGAGCAGGTGCGCAGGGTCGTCGCACCGGGGAGGGTCGTCGGCACGGGCCGGGCGGGGGCGGCCGGGGTCTTGCTGGCGGTCGGCGAGGGGGCGGAAGACGCCCCGCCTCCTCCTGCACCCTGGGGCCCGCCCGCGGTCGACGAGGACGGAGCGGTCGCCGCACCCGCCGCGAGCGCCCCGCCGCCGAAGAGGACGACGGCCACTGCGCCCGCGAGGATCAGCGAGGTGCTCTTGTGCGTGCGCACCCACGCGCCGACGCGGCCGAAGCCGCCGGCCGAGGAGGAGTCGTCGGAAGTCATCGCGACCATCCTACGAAAGGGTCGGCTCGATTCCATGCCGGAAGCGGCATCTGTGGAGAACTCGGCGACCCCAGAACGAGTGGCCTATCTCGCGCAGGCGGCGTGAACGACTATCCGGCGCAGGATCCGACACCCGCACCCGGCGAGGTCACACGTCGAGGTCGGCCGCCCGCGCGTACGACCGCTGCGCACCGACGCCGCCGATCGCGAAGCTGCCGGCGCGGACGCCGAGGGCGACGGCCTTCCCGAGGTCGTCGCCGCGGGAGAGCGCGAAGGCCACGGCGCCGACGAACGCGTCGCCGGCGCCGGTCGTGTCGACCACGTCGGCCACCTGCGGAGCCGGGACGTGGGCCCCTGCGCCCGCGCCGTCGCCCTCGCGCGACGCCCAGACCGCACCGGCGCCGCCGAGCGTGACGACCGCCGACCGGGCGTGCTCGAGCAGGCGCGGCATCGCGGCCAGGGCCGCGTCGACATCGGACACGTCGGATCCGAGGAGCTGGCCGGCCTCGGTCTCGTTGACGACCAGCGGGTCGGCGAGTGCCAGGGCGGCGGGGGCGAGCGGGAGGTAGGGGGCGAGGTTGACGATGACGCGGGCTCCTGCACCCTGGGCCGCGTGCACCGTGGCCTCGATGACGGGCGCCGGGAGCTCGGCCTGCACGACGACGATCGCGCCGGGCCCGGCGAGTCGGCTGACGACGCCCGAGGCGCGCTCGGCCGTGACCGTGGCGTTCGCGCCCGAGACGACGGTGATGCTGTTCTCTCCGTCGGCGTCGACCGAGATGAGGGCGAGGCCGGTGGGGTGCGCGTCGACGATCTGCACGTCGTCGACCGACACGCCGTCGGTGGCGAGGCCGCGCAGGATCACGGCGCCGTCGTCGTCACGCCCGACCGCGCCGACGAAATGCACGTCGCCCCCGAGTCGCGCTGCCGCGACGGCCTGGTTGGCGCCCTTGCCGCCGGGCTGCTTGGTCATGCCCGTGGCGAGCGTCGTCTCGCCGGGTCGCGGGGTGCGCGGGACCCTCACGAGGTAGTCCTGGTTCGCCGAGCCGACGACGACGATGCGCGAGTGTTCCACTCCCCCAGCCTGGCACACCCCTGTCTCGCGCCGCGGCGGCACGGGAGGAGATCGGGCCGCGCGACGGGTCTTCGGGAGGAAACGTCAGGCGCAGGAGACGTCCGGGAGGATGAAGGAAGGCCACTTCCTCCCCGGGCACACCGCTTGTCGGTCGCATCGATGACCGGGAGGAGGGGATTCCGCCGCGGCGGCGGAGCCGCTCGCGCCCCCGCCATGAGCGCAGCGAAGTGGCACGCGCCGAGAGGCGCCAGACGAGCACTGACCTGATCGCGGCCTCCGGCCGCCCGCGGCGGCGAAGCCGCTCGCGGCACGAGCACAACGCGGGAGTCCGGCGCGGAGCCGACGAAGGAGGCGGAGCGCAGACGCACCCCGATCGTGAGCCGCCTATCAGAATCGAACTGATGACCTATTCATTACGAGTGAATCGCTCTACCGACTGAGCTAAGGCGGCGTGTTCGCGGCTCGGGAGCCGCGGGCACAGTCAAATACTGTACCTGATCGCGGGGGTGCTCGGTGACCACCCGACCGGGTGTGATTCGGATCGGCCCCGGGCTGCGCGTGGCGCTCCGAAAGTCGCCGCGGGGCCGATCCACGAGGCCGCATCTGCACCGTCACGGCCCCGGGTCTGGTGGTCGGGCTACCCGAATCGTCCGTTGACGTAGTCGGAGGTCCGGGGATCCTGCGGGTTCTCGAACATGTCCTGCGTGGGGCCGTGTTCGACGATTGCTCCGGGGGTGCCGGCTTCCGCGAGGAAGAAGGCGCACCGGTCGGAGACGCGCTGGGCCTGCTGCATGTTGTGGGTGACGATGACGATGGTGACGTCGTTGGCGAGCTCGGTGATGGTCTGCTCGATGCGGCGGGTGGAGGTGGGGTCGAGGGCGGAGCAGGGCTCGTCCATCAGGAGCACGCGGGGCCGCACGGCGAGCGATCTCGCGATGCAGAGGCGCTGCTGCTGGCCGCCGGAGAGGCCGCCACCGGCCTGGCGCAGGCGGTCTTTCACCTCGGTCCAGAGGCCGGCCTTGGTGAGGGTCTCCTCGACGAGGTCGGTCCGGGAGGCCCGGTCGAGTTTCCGGCCGGTGAGCCCGAGCCCGGCGAGCACGTTGTCCTGGATGCTCATGGCGGGGAACGGATTGGGCTTCTGGAACACCATGCCGATCTGACGCCGAGCGTCCGTGATGCGGCGTGAGGCGTCGTAGATGTCGACGTCGTCGAGCAGCACCTCGCCGGCGAGCGACGCCTTGGGGACGAGCTCGTGCATGCGGTTGAGGGTGCGCAGGAAGGTGCTCTTGCCGCATCCGGACGGCCCGATGAGCGCGGTGACCTGCCCGGCGGGCATCGTCAGCGACACTCGGTCGAGAACCTTGTGGTCGCCGAACCAGGCCGAGACGGCGCGGGCGTCGAGAGTGGCGGGCGCAGGATCGTCGAGAGTGTCGACGGCGGTGGCCTGGTCGAACCAGGCGTCGAACTCGGAGGCGAGGGAGTCTGTGTCGGTCATGGTGTCTTTCGGTTCACATCAGGTTCGGGAGCAGGACGGTGAGCTGGCCGGCGGCGAACAGCCCGACCGCGAGCACGACGGGCACGGCGACCACGAGGGTCTGCCGGCGCCCCCAGAGGCGCATGCCCACGGCGAAGAGGGCGACCATGCCGGCGAGAGCGATGAGGCCGAGCACGACGAACGGCCAGACGTCTCCGTCGCCCGCCATGGTCAGCTCCTGCGGGGAAAGCGCGGCGTAGCTGAAGACGGGCTGGGGGGTCACGGCGGCTTTCGTCACGAGTTTCGCGTCGACACGGACCACGGTGTCGGGGAGGTAGGGCAGGCCGGCGCCGGAGACGAGAGTGAGTCTCCCTGCTCCTGCCGCCAGGGGTTGGGGCACGCGGTCGCCCGGGTAGCGGATGTCGGTGACGACGTAGCGGGCCCGGCCCTGTCCGGTGACGGTGGTGAGGACGTCGCCGACGTGCAGCCGGCCGATCTGGCCGAAGGGCCCGCCGTAGCCGGTCTGCCGCCCGTAGACGACGCTCGCGCCGGCCTGCCCGGGCAGCGGGGTGTCGCGGCGGTGCCCGGGGCCCGAGCGCGTGATGTCGGAGGTCGTTCCCTCGAGGACGACAGCGTTCAGGCCGATGCTGGGTGCTCGCAGGATCGCGACCGGTGTCCCGGGGTCGACGAGGCGGCCGTCCTGACCCGTCTGCCCGACGGGTGCGGTCGCGTTCGCGAGCTGGTAGCGGAACGAGTCGAGCTCGAGCTGCTGGTCGCGGAGGTAGCTGATCTGCGAGACGCCGATGAACTGGACGGCGAAGCCGAGGAGGAGCAGTCCGACCACGATCACAGCGGAGCCGCCGAAGCGCCAGCGGTCGGGCTCGCCGAGCACGGGAAGGGCCCGGGCGGCGGGACTCGCGGTGTCTCGCGACCAGCCTGAGGAGGCGGTGAGGGGGGAACTCGTCATCGGCGGCAATCGTGGGAGGACGGACGGGGAAGAAGGAGGTGGGCGGGTCGCCCGGCACGGCGGATGCCGGCCGGGCGACCCATCCGGGTCGGCCTAGTGGACGACCTTCACGGTCACCGTGCGGGTGGCGGTGTTCCAAAGGGTGCTGCCGCTGTAGATCACGGTCAGCTTGTGGGTGCCGTCAGCCAGCAGCGGGACGCTGATCAGCGCCTTGCCGTTGTTCAGGCCCTTCTTGGAGACCAGGACCTTGCTGCCCTCCTTGACGGTGACGGTGCCGGTCGGCGTGGTGCCGAGGCCGGCGACGGCGACGCTGAACACGGCGTGAGCCTTGCGCGACACGGTCTTGGGCGTGCTGGTGCTGAAGCTCGGCGAGCCCTTCGCGACCTTCACGCTGACGAGCGCGCTGTTCGACTTCGTCGAGGCCGACGTGGCCGGGACGTAGCTGGCGACGAGGCCGTAGGTGAGCGCGTGCGGGTACGTCGAGATGACGGCCGAGGTCGCACCGGCGGCGAGCTTCGCGGTGCCGAGGACGGTGTTGCCGCTCTTCAGCGTGACGGTGCCGCCGGCCGGGTCGCCGTTCGCCACCGTGATGGTTGAGGGCGACGACTTGCCGATGACGAACGATCCGGGCTTGACGCTGGTGCTCGACACGGTCTGGGCGGCGTTCACCGCGACGGTCGACGGCGAGCTGACGCTCGCGCCGACGCCGGCGAGGGCCGGGACGAACTGCGCGGTGACCTGCGCGGAGCCCGTGCCCGTGAGAGTGACGGGAGCCGTGACCGTGGTCGCACCGGAGGCGACGACTCCGGAGCCGACGACGTTCTGGCCCTGGTAGAAGTACACCTTGCCTCCGCCGTTGCCGAAGGAGGTGACGGTGGCGGTGGCGTTGATCGCGGTGCCGATGGTCGCGGACGCGGCGATGGTCAGCGCGGTGCTCGAGGTCGAGGCCGTGAACGCGCGCAGCTGGGAGTAGCCGCACGTGGTGGCGGCGCTCGTGGCGGGCTCCGGCAGGAATCCGTAGGCCTCGATGGTCGCGGTCTGCTTGCAGACGAGCGAGTTGGGGCCGACGAAGGTCTTGGCGATCTGGCTGGACGGGTCGTCGGCCAGGCTCGACGGCACGATGTTGTACACGTCGCGGACGAAGCCGGCGTAGCCGGGATTCGTCGCGTAAGACGTGCCGCTGCCGGTGGTGGCCGGCGTCTGGCCGGTGGCCGACCGGCCGAGCGATGCGAGGACGACGCCGTGGCGGCGGTCGGTGACGGTGCCGACGCCGTTCGCCTGCGCCACCCACTGGCTCACCGAGAACGGTGCGATGGCGAGCGTGGAGCCCGAGGTGTAGTCGATCACGGCCTGGCCGTTGTGCTCCTCGATCGGCTGCCCGTTGTCGGTGTCGGCGACGTAGGGGTTCGTCGTCGTGAAGCCGGAGGCGTCGGTGAGACCGAGCTGGCCGAGGAAGTAGCTGCGGGTGCCCGAGCCGTACTTCGGGAGCAGCGGCTGGATCTTGTAGACCGTGGTGCCGTCGGGGCCGGTGGCGGAGGATCCGACCGAGTTGTACGAACCGTCGGCGTTGAAGTAGGCATAGGCGACGTCGCCGCGGTAGACGTTCCACAGCGTCGGCTCGGTCTTGTCCTCCTTGCCGGTGCCGATGTAGAAGGGGATCTTCGCGAGCGGGCTGCCGGGGGCGAACGCGACGTCGACCGCATCCTGCGCGAAGGGGATGTAGGCGACGACGCCGTCGGCGGCCTGCACGTTCGTCGCGGGCCCACCCGAGGAGCGAGCGAAGTCGAGCTGGCCGACGACCGACGAGTCGACCGTGGTGCTCGTGCCGTCGGCGAGCGCGACGCCCGACTTGTTGGCGAGCTGGCCGATCGAGACGAGGAGCTCGTCGCGGCCGGCGCCGGATCCCGACACTCGCGGGATCGCGATACCGCCGGAGCGGGTGACGACGCTGGGCCCGGCGTTGGTGGCGTCGTAGGAGGCGATCTGCCCGCCGCCGATCGCCGTCGCGACGCCGTTCATGACGTCCTGCGTCGTGTCCGAGCCGAGTCCGACGAGGGTGCCGAACGAGCCGGCGGGCGTCGGGTCGGCCTGGGCGGCCGGCACGGCGAAGGCACCCACGATGAGGGCGGCTGCCCCGATCGTGACGCCGAACTTGCAGAAGGTGGTGACCTTCATGGCTGGTGTTTCCTTTCGTTGTGATCTGACCTCGCCGGTGGCGGGGCCTGGAGTCCCCGCCGGCGGCGGAGGCGTGGGTGGAACTCGGTCACACGAGGGCGGCGGCGAGCTGCGCCAGCCGACGCCCGCGGCGGATCAGGAACGGACCGATGCCGAGCGCGGGTATCCCCGCGCCGAGCGCGCCCGCGAGACCCAGGCGGGTCGCGGAGAGCGGCTGGTCCTTCGTGCGCTGGTTCAGCGGGGCCGCCTCGTCGACGTCTCCGGAGACGGTTGCAGGAGCAGCGGCCTGCCCGCCCGTGGTGCCGGTGTCGGCCGGAGCGACGTCCGTCGCTCCTGCGTCCGTGCCCGAGCCCGACGTGTCGGCGACCGGTGCCGTGGATGTCTGCGGCGACGTGGCGGCCGCCGGCGGCACGGTGGCGGCGGGGCACTGCGCCGCGACCGCCTTCGAGTCGGTGAGCTGTGCCGCGACCTTCGTCGCGCCCTGCTCCATCGCCTGCGACAGGGGGACGTAGCCGTCGGGCAGATCGCCCTTGGCCTCGCCCGGGGTCTGCCCGCGGCCCGCGGCGTAGTCGATGAACTTCGCGTAGTCGGCGCGCTGCTGCGAGGTCGCGGCGCACACGTTGACGGCCGCATAGCTGATCATCGACAGCGGATACGCGCCCGAAGCCTCCGAGGTCGGGTCGGCGACGAGCACGCCGGGCACCTCGGACTGCTTCATCGTCGCGATGCCCTTGGCGATCGAGTCCGATGTGGGGGCGACGGCCTCGCCGGCCCCGTTGACCAGCTTCGCCGTGGGGAGGCCGTAGCGGGCGGCCGAGGCGGCGTCGGTGATGGAGAGGAGGAAGCGGCTTCCCGGGATCTGGGCGCCGAGCGACGTGTAGCCCTTCGGCTGGCCGTACGGGTTCCAGGAGTCCTTCTCGTTGGGATCGGCCTTGAGCGTGCGGTAGGCGCCCTCGTGCATGTCGTTCATGTACGGGCGCATGTCGAGCGTGCCGTACCCCGTCTCGTCGGGGTCTCCGCCCTTGGCGATGGTCAGGTCGGCCTTCGGGAAGCTGTCGACGGTCGCATCGGTCCCGAGGTCGAGGGGCAGGTAGCTCGGGTTGATCCGCATGCCCCATTCGTCCGCGTGGCCCTTGAGGAACGAGTCGGCGTCGGGGTCGGCGCGCAGCCAGGCCCAGACGCGCGCGTTCGCGTTCGCGTTGCCGAGCGCGACCATGAGGCCGGCCGGAGCCGTGTCGCTCTTCGAGTCGACGAACGTGGGGTTGAGGGCAAGGAACTCCGGATCGGTGACGATGCTCGTCGGATTCGCCTTCACCACCGCGTCGCCGGCGGCGCGGCCGGGGACGTCCGCCTGGTACGACTGCGTGAGCAGCTTGGCGACGAGACGGGCGTTCAGCGTGAGGTCGAGGGCCTGAAGTCCGTCGCGGCTGTGCGCCGGGGCGTTCGGGTAGAGCCGGTAGTCGATCGTGAACGCCACGACGATCGCGGACTGCGCGACCGGCGCGTAGTCGATCGCGGTCCCGCCGGACGTGGCCGCGTCGAGCGGGTCGTTGACGATCGCCAGGCGCGAGGCGCCGTCGATCGTCGACACGATCTGGTGGTGGGCCTCATCGTCTCCGATCTGCGAGAACCCGTACGTGGTGCCGAGTCCGCACAGGGCCGGCTGCCACGACGTGATCGCCTCGGTGATGGTCTCGGAGCCGACGAGCCGCTGCTCCTTGTTGCCGATCGGGCACGACTGCGCCACCGACCGGAACCCCAGCCTGACCACGACGCGGTCGCGCCAGGCCGTCTCGGAGAGCGGCGAGCCGGTCACCCGACCCGCGGCGGTCGACGTCGAGGCCGAACCGT
This sequence comes from Frondihabitans australicus, assembly GCF_003634555.1. NCBI lineage: Bacteria > Bacillati > Actinomycetota > Actinomycetes > Micrococcales > Microbacteriaceae > Frondihabitans > Frondihabitans australicus. The sequence goes on along the minus strand of NZ_RBKS01000001.1, from coordinate 275,245 downwards.
CGAGGTTGTGGCTTCCGCGGGGGACGATCACGAGCCAGCAGGAGCGCGGCGACGTCACTCTGCCCACCGTGTCGTCCTCGCCGCATCCGAGCTGCGGCGCCTCGAGGCCGGTCTGCGTCTCGAACGTCACCTGCCCCGAGCCGTCGCCGGCCGTGCGGGCGGCGCTCACCTCGTTGGTGGTGGTCGCGTCGAACTGCTTCGAGAGGTCGACGGTCGACTTCGCGAGTGTGCCGTCGACAGCGCGGAACGGCACCCGGTACGCCTTCTGGAACGGGTTCGTCACGGGCGGGTCGAGGAGGTAGTCGGGGTCTGCCTTCGCGCCGGTGAGCGTCGGATCCTCGAGCGGGTCGTCGCCGACGACGAGGTCGCGCTTCGCGGTGTTGACTCCCATGAGGGCGCTGATGCTGGCCGAGGGCGCGCCCCACTCGCACTGCTCGGGGCTCGGCCCGGTGGCCTCGTCGCCCCAGCACTGCATGATCTGCAGGTAGTTCGTCGCGTACTCGGCCGGCGAGGTCGGCTTCGCGCCGGTCCAGCTGACGGTGATGCCTTGGTCGACGAGGTTCTGCGTCTGGCTCACGGTGAACGCCATCGACGAGAAGTCCGAGGCGTCAGGATCCGCGGCACCGCTCCCGGCGGAGCCCTGATCGCCCAGCGCCGCCTGCGCGGCCGTCCACGTCGTCGACACCGCGGATCCGGTGGCGTTCGACGTCGTCGCGGACGGAGCGGATCCCGCTGCGGCCGCGGTCGACGCCGACGCGGGGATCGTCGCCACCAGCAGCGAGCCGGCGACGGCGGTCGTGACGACGCCGAAGACGAGAGCCGCCGAACCGAGGCGGACGAGGTGGCGGCTGTTCATCGGCGGACCCTCCGGCGGCTGAGGAGCAGCCCGACCAGCGGCGGGACCACTACGAGGCCGAGGAGCGCGGCGACGGCGCCGACCATGAGCGACTGGCGCGGCGTCCACCCGCTCGACGCGGACACGGAGACCGGCAGCGCCGCGACGTTCTGGCAGACGCCGCTGTCGGCGTCGCACTGGACCGGCGAGCCGTCGCCGAGGGCGTTCACGGTGGAGGCGGAGCCAGTTCCGGAGCCCGAGCCCGTCGTGCCGGAGCCGGTGCCGCCCGATCCTGCGGCCGCCGTCGCCCCCGCGGTCGCTGTCGACCCCGCCGTCGCCTTCGTGCCAGTCGACGATCCGGTCGTCGACGCGACCGCGCCGGTCGAGCCCGACGAGGACGCGCTCGACCCGGCCTGCGTCGGCGTCGACGCCTTCGCGCCGCCCGTGCCCGTCGTGCACTGCGTGGCGCCGAGCTTGTCGCACGGCGAGGGCTGCGGGGCGTTCTTCGCGAGCGTGTTGGTGCCGTCGGACGAGAACGTCGGGTTGTTGCACTTCTTGATGTCGATCGCCGTCGCCACGACGCCGGGGATCCGCTTCACCTGGTCGAGGCCGGCCTGGACGAGGTTGATCGGAAGCGGCGAGTAGCCGAGCACCTCCGCCTGCTGCTGCCCCTCGCAGAGGAAGTAGTTGGAGAAGGCGCCGAGGGTCTTGCCCTTGGCCGTCGTGAAGTTGGTCGCCGTCGAGGTCGGGATGATCATGTAGGAGTACGACGACAGGGGGTACGCGCGAGGGTCGGGGTTGTCGTAGACACCGTCGAGGATCTGCGTGAGGTACTGCGGCGACGCCTTGTTCTGGTTGATCTTGGCGGCGAGCAGACCGACCGCCACGTTCGAGGCGGTCGGCTCGACGTAGTAGCTGGCCTTGTTCAGGATCTTGGCGACGGGGTAGCCGGTCTTCAGCGCGTAGGAGTATTCGACGTAGGTGATCGTGCCGACGTTGGCCTTCTGGGCGACGTAGCCCGAGACGCCCTGCGAGTTCGGCTGCGCGATGAAGCCCTTCCCTGGGATCACCGGGTAGTTGGACGTGATCCCACAGGGCAGGGGTCGGCCGGCCTGCTTGCAGTAGGCGTTCCACGCCGACGGGTACTTCTTGCTCATCCAGGTCGTGAACTGAGCCGTCGAGCCGGAGCCGTCGGACCGCACCACGGGAACGATCTGGCGCTTGGGGAGGTCGAGTCCCGGGTTGTCGGCCTTGATCTTCGGGTCGTCCCAGCTCGTGATCGTCCCGGTGAAGATGCCCGTGAGCGTCGCGCCCGACAGTCGCAGGTTCGTGACCTGCTTGCCGCCCGCGCTCAGGTTGTACATGAAGGACGTGCCGCCCGCCACGATGGGCATGTAGGCGTAGCCGACCGTCGGCGGTGCGTCCGTCACGCCGCCGTCCGTGATGCCGTAGGGGATCTCCGAGACGGCGAAGTCGACGGTGCCGGCCTTGAACTGGTTGCGCCCGTCGGACGAGCCGGTCGACGCGTAGTTCACGCGCATGCCGTACTGCTGCACGTTCACGGCCCACTGCTGGATCGCGTTCGACGACCACGACGACCCCGCGCCCGAGATCGGGACGTAGGAGGTGGCCGCACTGGCGGCCGCGGCGGGCAGGATCGCGAGGGCGACCACGGCGGCGGCCAGCAGCGCCCCGAGGGTGCGTCTTCTTGGGGTGATCACGAGGGGTCCTTCTCGGGGGGAACGGGGAACACGGGGAACTCCTGCGGAGCGGGGTGGGTCGGGATGAACCGCTCGGAGAGGTCGGACGCGCGGGAGCGCGCGGGAGCGGTGAGCGTCGCCAGGCGAGCGGCGCCGGCCCCGAGGAGGCTCCCGATCCTGCGAATCCGCTCGGCCCGCCGCTCACGGCTGGCGACCGTCTGCGCGCCGATGACGCGGGCGATGACGAAGAGGGCGAGCACCAGGAACATGAGGACTGCCGCGGCGCCGAATCCGCGAGCGATCATGTTCGGCTCGGGCGACTTCACGAACTCGAAGATCGCGAGCGGCAGGGAGATCATCGGCCCGTGCAGCGGGTCGAGGTTGAGGCCGGCGGTGAAGCCCGAGGTCAAGAGGACCGGGCTGGTCTCGCCGATCCCCCGCGCCGTGGCGAGGATGATCGCGGTCACGAGACCGGAGCGGGACGTCGGGAGCACGACGCGCCACACGGTCTGCCACTGCCCGGCGCCGAGGCCGATCGAGGCCTCCTTGAGCGTCGCCGGTACGAGCCGGAGGACGACGTCGGCCGACCGGATCATGATCGGCAGCATCATCACGCTGATGGCGAGCGAGGCGGCGAAACCCGACTTGTCGACGCCGAGGACGAGGATCACGCTGGCATAGATGAACAGACCCGCGACGATCGACGGAAGGGCGGTCATCGCCTCGACGATGGTTCGGACGAAGCGGGCGAACGGGCCGGGCACCTCGGTGAGGAACAGAGCCGTCGTGAGCCCGAGTGGCACAGTGATGACGAGGGCGATGCTGATCTGGATCAGCGAGCCCGCGATGGCGTGGAGCACTCCGCCCGACGACAGCGGGTCGAGCGGCCCCGTCAGCGACATGTCCTGCGTGTAGAGGTTCCAGTGCGGCAGCGCCTTCGACGCACGGACGACGCTGAACGCCACGACGAAGACCAGTGTGGCCACGACGACGAACGCGAGCGTGTGGATAGCCGCCGACACGACCCGGTCTCGCACCACGGCCGCGCTCTCCTCCACCGCCACGAGCAGGGCGTAGAAGACGAGGAACATCACGTAGAAAACAGCGGCGAAGGCGATCGGGCCCGACACGGGAGCGAGTTGGGCGAAGATCGTCGCGGTGACCGCAAGCGACGCGAGACCCGCCCCGACGATGGCCAGCAGGTCGCTGATCCGCATGCCGTTCACCCGACGCACTTCGGGGCCCCGACGCGGCTCCGACTCGCGCTCGAGCAGGGGCAGGACGGTGCCCGAGCCGCCCTCGGACGGGTCCGACGGGCTCGTGGGCGCGGCCTGGACGAGCCGCTCGCGGCGACCTGCGGGCAGGGCTGACGGGGCGCCCTTCGGCGCCTGGATGATCTCGGTCATGACTAGCTGCTCGCCCCCGACCGCGATCGTGCGACGACGGCCGACGCGGCGAAATTGATGCACAAGGTCATCAGGAAGAGGGTCAGCCCGGCGGCCATCAGGGCCGACGTGCCGAACGGCGTCGCATCGCCGTAGCGCAGCGCGATGAGCGACGACACCGAGCTCGCGCCCGACTGGAGGACATGCGGCTGGATCACGAACACCGGCGAGATGATCATGTAGACGGCGATGGTCTCGCCGAGCGCCCGCCCGAGACCGAGCATCGTCCCGCCGATCATGCCGCCTCGCCCGAAGGGCAGAACCACCGCACGGATCATGCCCCAGCGAGTCGAGCCGAGTGCGAGGGCGCCCTCGCGCTCGCCCAGAGGCGCCTGCGAGAACACCTCGCGCATGATCGACGTCACGATCGGCGTGATCATGAGGCCGACGACGATCCCCGCGATGAACGTCGACGACGTGTAGACGGTGGACGACGCGAGCGGGTCGTCGAGGTGGACGCCGTCCACGCGGAAGAGCGGGATCCAGCCGAACCACTGCGAGATCCAGCGCGACACCGGCGTGATCTGGTTCTGCAGGAAGAAGAAGCCCCACAGCCCGTAGACCACGCTCGGGATCGCCGCCATCAGGTCGACGAGGCCGATGAACAGCGAGCGCACACGGCCGGGCGCGTACTCGGTGATGTAGAGCGCCGTGCCCAGCGCGAGCGGCACGGCGAAGACGATGGCGACGGCGGCGATGAGGAGCGTTCCGATCAGCACGGCGGCGATGCCGAAGTGGTGGGCGTCGGGGTCCCAGGCCTGGGTCGTGAGGAACCCGAGGCCCGCCACGCGGAGCGCCTGCGAGGCGCGGAAGGCCAGGAAGAGACCGACCAGCGACATGATCGTGAGGACCAGGATCCCGCCCGTGCGGGCGAGGCCTCGGAACCTGACGTCCGACGGGTCCCGCACGACCGTGAGCAGGCGGGGCGAATCTGTGGACAACGTCATCCTTCGATGTGGCGAGGGCTGTGAGGGAGGGGCGCGGGATCGGAGTCGACCTCGTTTTCCAGCGGCATCACAGTGGCAGTCGGCGGCCGAACGGAGGCCCCCTCGCCACGGACGAATCCGTGGCCGGTCGGTGAACATCCGGTGATTCCAAGCGGATTCTTATTTTTCGATGCAGCACCGTGACCCCCGTTCGGGGGGTAGACCTCCGCGTGCGGGGTACGACCATCGGGGTGCAATTGCCGAGCGTGCAAAAATCCCTGATGAACCCCGACTTTTCAGTTCGGGTTACAGGGATTTCCGGGCGCGTCGAGACGTCCGCTCACGCGGAACGCGACGCCGGACGACGCCCGATCGGGCATCGCGGAGACGTCAGAGGAGGTCGCGCAGGGCGGCGAAGCTGTCGTCGAGGTGGTGGCCGAGAGCGTCGGCGGTGTCGGCCGGGTGGGTGTCGGCTGCTCCTGCGGCCCCTTCGAGCCACTGCGCCCAGGCGTGGCGGAGCGCCGCCATGATCACGAGGCCGAGCAGCTGCGCCCGGCTGGCGAGCTGGGCGGGGTCGCTCTCGAGGTCGGGTTCGTCGCGCAGGAGCCGCCGGCTCACCACCGCGGTCAGCTCGCTCTCGAACTCGTGGAGGGACGCGCTGCGGCGGGCGAACAGGTCGGGGTGCTGGCGCAGCACCTTCCTGCGCTCGAGGACCAGTTCGCGGTCGGTGATGTTCTCGGCCATCGCCTCGTCGAGCAGGACGACGATGTCGCCGAGGAGCTCGCCGGTGGGCTCGCCGCGGACGAACGCCTCCTCCGGCTCGCCGGAGGGCATGCGGGGCGGGTCGCCGACGACGGCGTCTTCCTTCGAAGGGAAGTAGTTGAAGAACGTTCGCGGCGAGACGTCGGCGGAACGGCTGATCATCTCGACGGTGACGGCGTCGTAGCCCCGTTCGGCGACGAGCCGCAGCACTGCGACCTGGATGGCTCGTCGGGTGGCGAGACGCTTGCGCTCTCGGAGGCCTGGCGTGGGGTTGACGTCGGTCACGGGGTCATCCTGGCAGATCATCGCGCGGGGGCGCTGAGTGTGACGCGGCTACCCGCGGCTGGTCCGGCTGTGCCGCGCCACGGCGACGAGCATGGCCTCGAGGGCGAGGGCGGGCGCGACGTTGCCCTCGATGCGGGTGCGGGCCGTCGTGATCGCGTCGAGGACGGCGAGGGTCGCGGCGGGCGTCGAGGCCTGCGCGGCGGCGTCGAGCGAGGGGCGGATCGCCTGGTTGACGGGGTCGTCGCCGACGCCGAGCTGCAGCAGGAGGATGTCGCGGTAGAGCGAGAGCAGGTCGACCAGGATCCGATCGATGCCGTCGCGCAGCGATCTCGTCGCGCGCCGCTTCTGGTCCTCCTCGAGCGCGCGCAGCTGCGACCGGAGGGCGGGCGGGATCGTGCCGCCCGGGGCGACGCCGAGCGATCGCAGGGCGTTCTCGCGCTCTTCGGCGTCGCGCATCTCGGTGATCGCCTTGGCGTCGTCGCCGGCGACGGCGAGGAGGGTCGACGCGGCCATCACGGCGTCGGCGACGCTGCGGATGCCGAGTGCGGTGTCGAGCGTCTGGCGCCTCCGGGCGCGGGCGTCGGGGTCGGTGGCCAGTCGATGCGCCATGCCGATGTGGCTCTGCGCCTCGCGCGCGGCGACGAGCGCGAGCTCGGGGTCGACGCCGTCCCGGTCGCGGAGGAGGGCGGCGACGTCGTCGACGGCGGGCACCCTCAGCCGGACGCTGCGCACCCGCGACCGGATCGTCGGGATGAGGTCGGCCTCGCTCGGCGCGCACAGGATCCACACGGTGCGGGGCGGGGGCTCCTCCAGCGCCTTGAGCAGGAGGTTGGAGGTGCGCTCCGTCATGCGGTCGGCGTCCTCGATGACGACGACGCGGTACCGGCCGACCGAGGGAGAGAACTGCGAGGCGGTGACGAGCTGGCGCACCTCGTCGATCGTGATGATGACGCGCTCGGTGGACAGCACGGCGAGGTCGGGGTGGGTGCGCGCGTGCACCTGCCGCAGCGTCTGCTCCTCGTCGTCGGGGCCGCGTGACAGGAGGGCTGCGGCGAACGCGTAGGCGAGGTTGGATCGCCCGGAGCCGGGCGGGCCGGTGATGAGCCAGGAGTGGGTCATCGAGCGGCTCTCGGCTCCTCCTGCACCCTCGTCGGCGAGGTCGAGAGGGAGGTCGCCGGGCGCCGCGACGCCGGCCGCGGCCGCGAAGCCGCGGATCGCTTCGGCCTGACCGGTCAGGTGGTCCCAGACGCCCATGGTCAGCCCAGCATAGTCGCGACCCTGGCCCGGATCTCGGCCTGGAGGTCGTCGATCGAGCGGGTCGCGTCGAGCACCAGAAAGCGCTCGGGCTCGTCGGCGGCGAGCCCCAGGAAGGCGGCACGCACGCGGGCGTGGAAGCTGTCGGACTCGGCCTCGAGTCGGTCGTACTCGGTGCGGGCGGCGTCGAGTCGGCGGCGGCTGGCCGCCTCGTCGAGGTCGAGCAGCACGGTGAGGTCGGGCAGGAGCCGCTCGGTCGCCCAGAGCGACAGGTCGCGGACCTCGGCGGGGTCGAGCACGCGGCCGGCGCCCTGGTACGCCACCGACGAGTCGAGGTAGCGGTCTTGGAGGACGACCTCGCCGCGCTCGAGTGCGGGCCGCACCACGGTGGCGACGTGGTGAGCCCGGTCGGCCGCGTAGAGAAGGGCTTCGGCGCGCTCGGCGATGTGGCCGCGCCGGTGGAGGACCATCTGGCGGATCTCTCCGCCGAGGTCCGTGCCGCCGGGCTCGCGGGTGCGCACCACCGTCTGCCCCTGGTCGATCAGCCACGACTCCAGGAGCGCGGCCTGCGTCGACTTCCCGACGCCGTCCCCGCCCTCGAGCGTGACGAACAGACTCGCCACTAGTCGGACTCGGGCGCCTGCGTCGTCGGCAGACCGGTCTTCTTCGCGGGAGCACGCCGGGTGGCCGGCTTCTTCGCGGCCGTGGTGGTCTTCTTCGCGGCCGCGGTCGTCGTGGTCTTCTTCGCGGCGGGCTTCTTCGCCGTCGATTTTTGGGCGGGAGCCTTCTTGGCGGCGCCCTTCTTGACCGGGCCCCTGGCGCGCTTGTCGGCGATCAGCTGGACGGCTCGGTCGTAGTCGACGTCCTCGACGGTCTCGCCGCGCGGGATCGTCGCGTTGGTCTCGCCGTCGGTGACGTACGCGCCGAAGCGGCCGTCCTTGATCTTGATCGCCTTGCCGCTGACCGGGTCGGGCTGCTCGAACTCCTTGAGGGCGCTCGAGGCGCGCCGGGCGCCATACTTGGGCTGCGCGTAGAGCTCGAGAGCGCCGGCCAGGTCGATGTCGAAGATCTGGTCCTCGCTGGTGAGCGACCGGGTGTCGGTGCCCTTCTTGAGGTAAGGGCCGTAGCGGCCGTTCTGCGCCAGGATCTCATCGCCCGACTCGGGGTCGGCGCCCACCGTGCGGGGCAGGTCGAGCAGCTTGAGCGCCGTGTCGAGGTCGACCGTGTCGACCGCCATCGACTTGAAGAGCGACGCCGTACGCTCCTTCGGCGCGGCGGCCTTCTTCGGAGCGGCCTTCTTGCGAGCGGGAGCCTTCGTCAGGGTGGTGCCCTCGGCGGCGGTTGCGGCGCTGGCGTCGGCCTCGGCCGCGGTCTCGATGATCTCGCCGGTCTCGGAGTCGACGGCGATCTCGGGCTCGGCCTCGGGCACGCGCTCGGTGACGTAGGGGCCGAACCGGCCGTCCTTCACGATGACCTCTTTGCCCGTGTCGGGGTTGAGGCCGAGCACGCGGTCGCCCACGACGGGAGCGTCCATGAGCTCGCGTGCCTTGGCGGGAGTGAGCTCGTCGGGTGCGAGGTCTTCGGGCACATTCACGCGGCGCGGTGTCTCGGGGTCGTCGGAGGGCGCCTCGAGGTACGGCCCGTAGCGGCCGATGCGGAGCGTGATCCCCTCGCCGAGCGGGATCGAGTTGATGTCGCGAGCGTCGATCTCGCCGAGGTTGTCGATGACCTTCCGCAGCCCGCGATGCGAGTCGTTGCCGAAGTAGAAGCCGTTGAGCCAGTCGACGCGGTCGGCCTCGCCGCCGGCGATGAGGTCGAGGTCGTCCTCCATGCTGGCGGTGAAGTCGTACTCGACGAGGTCGGCGAAGTAGTCCTCGAGGAGGCGGACGACCGAGAACGCGATCCAGTTCGGAACGAGGGCCGTGCCGCGCGGGGTCACGTAGCCGCGGTCGACGATGGTCGACATGATGGCCGCGTACGTCGACGGGCGACCGATGCCGAGCTCTTCGAGGGTCTTGACGAGGCTGGCCTCGGTGTAGCGCGGCGGAGCCGAGGTGTCGTGACCCTTGGCCTCGACGTCGTCGACCGAGAGCGTCTGCCCCTCGGTCAGCTGCGGGAGCTTCGCGTCGGCCGGAGCGTTGTCGGCGGCGTGGCGGTCCTCGTCGCGCCCCTCCTCGTAGGCGGCGAGGAAGCCGCGGAAGGTGATGACGGTACCGGTCGCGACGAACTCGGCGAGGGTGCCCGAGGCCGGCGACGCCGGGCCCTGGGCGATGCCTGTGACGGGCTCGAGGGTCGTGGCGGCGACCACGACGGACGCCGTGGAGCCCTTCGCGTCGGCCATCTGCGAGGCGACGGTCCGCTTCCAGATGAGGTCGTAGAGCTTCCAGTCGTTGCCGCGCAGGATGCTCTCGAGCTCGGACGGGGTCTTGAACGTGTCGCCGGAGGGGCGGATGGCCTCGTGGGCCTCCTGAGCGTTCTTGCTCTTGCCGGTGTAGACGCGGGGCTTGTCGGGCACCGTGTCGGCACCGTAGAGGCGCTTGGCCTGGGACCGCGCCGCGTCGACCGCCTGCTGCGAGAGCGCCGGCGAGTCGGTTCGCATATAGGTGATGTAGCCGTTCTCGTAGAGCGACTGCGCGACGCTCATCGTCTGGCGGGCCGAGAAGCGGAGCTTGCGGGCTGCCTCCTGCTGCAGCGTCGACGTGGTGAACGGCGCGGCGGGACGGCGGGTGTAGGGCTTGGACTCGACGGACTGCACGAGCACGCCGACGCCCGGGCGGTAGAGCGCCTCGGCGAGCGCCTGCGCGGTCTCGCCGTCGAGGGTGAGGGCGTCGCTGGTGAGCACGCCGCGGTCGTCGAAGTCGCGACCCGACGAGATGCGCGTCCCGTTGACGCGCACCAGGCGCGACGGGAACGGCGACCGCTCGGTCTCAGGAGAGAAGATCGCGGAGAGGTCCCAGTAGCTCGCCGACACGAAGGCGAGGCGTTCGCGCTCGCGGTCGACGACGAGGCGGGTGGCGGCGGACTGCACGCGGCCGGCGGAGAGCCCCGGGCCCACCTTGCGCCAGAGAACGGGCGAGACCTCGTACCCGTAGAGGCGGTCGAGGATGCGCCTGGTCTCCTGGGCGTCGACGAGAGCGGTGTCGAGCTCTCGCGTGTTCTCCTGCGCCTTCTGGATGGCGTCCTTGGTGATCTCGTGGAACACCATGCGCTTGACCGGCACCTTGGGCTTCAGCTCTTCGAGCAGGTGCCACGCGATGGCCTCGCCCTCGCGGTCCTCATCAGTGGCGAGGTAGAGCTCGTCGGCGCCCTTCAGGGCGCGCTTGAGGTCGGCGACCGTCTTCTTCTTGGCGTCGGACACGACGTAGTACGGCTCGAAGCCGTTCTCGACGTCGACCGAGAACTTGCCCAGCGACCCCTTCTTCAGCTCGGCCGGGAGGTTCTTGGGCTCGACGAGGTCGCGGATGTGGCCGACCGAGGCCATGACCTCGTAGCCGCTGCCGAGGTACTGCCCGATCGTCTTCGCCTTGGCGGGCGACTCGACGATGACCAGCTTCTTGGTGCCTGGCACGGGACTCCTTGAATGTAAGAGGACTGCCTGCGACGGGCGCAGACGATAGGTCGAGGGAATCGCGGTGGCCCGGATCAGACGGAACGCGAGGCCCGACTGAGACGGAGCCGGGACGATGCCACGGCCGACGGGTGGCCTTCGGCCTCGTCGCCACGCGGACCGGTGGAAGCCGCGCTGTCGGCGCACCCGACAGGCACACCATACACACACAGAGCCCGGGTCTTGGTCTTCATTTCTTGGAATCATCAGTGCTTCCGCTGTCGGCGGACACGGGCTGACCGGCCGTGGCGGCCACCGCGATCGGGATCAGGGAAGGGCCCGACGACGCCACGACGGTGACGGTCGAGCCGTCGACGACGCAGTCGGCCACGCCCACCGAGACGGCCCCGGCGACCTCGGCCGCACGGTCGCAGGGCCGCCCGGCGACGAGGCCGGACGCGGCGTCGGCGGCGGCGAGAGCGGCAGCGTCGGCCGCCTGTGCGACACGGTGCCGCTCGACCAGGATCCCGGCCGCGCCCAGCACACCCGTCGTCACGATCAGCACCGCGCCGACCACCGCGACGAGGACGACGCCCACCGTCAGCCTCCGTCGGCGGCCGCGCAGCTGCGCGCCGAGAGCGGGACGGCAACGGGCAGCGGGCCCAGCCGCGCGGTGTCGTCGAGCCGGACGCAGACCAGCGTGCCGCGGTCGACCGCCATGCGTGCCCCCGGCGCGAGGTTCGCGACGGCGGCGCGCCCCGAGGCATCGTCGCCGCGCCCCTCGGCGCGGGCGGCCAGCCCGGCGGCGTCGGCGAGACGGATCGCATGCCCCGCCGCGCCGAGCGCCGCGAGCGCCGCGGCGAGCGTGAGCACCACCGCGGGCAGGACGAGCGCGAACTCGACGGTCGCCGTGCCCTCGTCGTGACCGCTCACACTCCCGACAGCGCCTTCTGCACGAGATCGGTGAGCAGCCCCTGGACACCGCCGGAGCGCAGGATCGCCGCGAGCACCCCGGCGAACGCCACCGCGGCCAGCAGCACGACGGCGTACTCGGCGGTGACCGCGCCGGTGTCGTCGCGCCAGCCGCCCTGGCCGGCCCGCGCCCCGCGGTCTGGAGAAGAGGAGAAGAAGGTCATCGGAATCCTTTCGTCGAGGTGCCTCCACGCTCCCGTACCGGGCCACCCGCCCGTGGCCGGCGAGCACGATCTGTGGAGAGTCCGCCGTCACGCGCCGCCTGGGGAGGAGAGGAGCGACAGGGCAAGCGGCACCACCCCGACCAGGACGAAGGCGGGCAGGATGCACACCCCCAGCGGCAGCATCGACAGCACTCCCAGCCGCTCGACCGCCTCCGCGGACCGTGCCCGCGCCTCGCGCCGCCGCGTGGCCGCGACCGACCGCAGCAGCTCGGCCCCCGGGGCGCCGGATGCACGCGACAGCGCCATCACCTCGCCGAGCGCGGCGGAGTCCCCCTCGTCGAGCGACGCCGGGCAGTGCTGCTGCAGGGCGTCCGCCACCCGGCGCCGCGCAACGTCCCAGGCTCCTCCCCCGCCGATCGCGACGGCGACCAGCTCGAGCTCCAGGCCCGCGACGGCGCCCGGGGGCTCGGCCGCCGCGATCAGACGCGAGTTCCACAGGTGCGCCACGGCGACGAGGGCGGCCGCCGCGACCATCAGGGCCCAGCCGAGGGGGCGGGCGACGAGCTGGCCGAGACCGTCGAGCCCGAGGATCAGGCCGAGCAGCACGCCGACCCCGGGCAGCGCGAGCACGACCCGGGACGACATGCGGGGGCCGGCGAGAGCTGTGTCGATGTCGTGCCGCGTCTGCTCCTGCGCCCGGAGGCTCGCCGACATCGACCGCAGGGCCGGCCCGATCGGTGCGCCGCTGGCCTCGGCGACCTGCCACGCGGCCGCCGCCTGGCGCCACGACTCGTCGATCGCCGCGGCCGAGATCGCAGGAGCAGCCGGCTCGCCGCACACCAGAGAGCCCGCCGCGGCTCGCGCCGCCCGGGCGCACGCACCGCCCCCGCCGTCGTCGAGATGTCTCCAGGCCGCGCCCGGCCCCACGCCTGCCTCGAGCAGCACGGCGAGGCGTTCGAGCGCATCGGCGGCGCCGAGCCCGCCGGCGCCGCGCGCTCGCGCCCCACGCCACAGCACGAGCCGATCCGTCACCCCACGTCGCAGCACCTCAGGCCTCCGTCTCGACGCGCAGACGATCTCGGCCGTCGAGCGCGAACCGGGCGAGCCCCGCGATCCTGCGCCCTGTCGCCCCGGTCTCGGTCGGGAACGCCTCGAGGTGGACGACCGCGTCGAATGCGGCGACGACCTGCCGGGCGAGGGTCTCGGGCCCCATGCCCGCCAGGGCCCCGAGCGCCTCGAGGCGGGCGGGCACGGCACCGAGGCCTGAGGCGTGCAGCGTGCCGGCCCCTCCGTCGTGCCCCGTGGTGAGGGCGGTGAGCATCTCGCGCAGCTCGACGCCGCGGCACTCGCCGACGACGAGGCGGTCGGGCCGCATGCGGAGCGCCTCGCGGACCAGCTGGGCCAGATCGAGTCGGCCGCGGCCCTCGAGGTTGGCCTGCCGGGCCTCGAGAGCGACGACGTGCGGGTGGTCGATGCGGAGCTCTGCGACGTCCTCGAGCGTGACGATGCGCTCGTGCGGCGGCGCGCTGCCGAGGAGCGCGGCGAGCAGCGTCGTCTTGCCCGTGCCGGTCGCGCCCGTGATCAGGAGGTTCGCCCTCCGCGCGATGAGGCCCTGCACCGTCGAGCGGTCGACGAGGTCGAAGAGGCCGCGTCGCTCGAGATCGTCGAGGTCGAGGATCCCCACGCCCGGCACCCGGACCGACACCACGGCGCCACCCTGGGCGATGGGCGGCAGCACCACGTGCACGCGCACGCCGTCGGCCAACCGGACATCGGCGCAGGGCGTGCCCTCGTCGACGTGTCGGCCGCCGAGCGAGACGAGACCGGTCGCGAGGCGGTGAGCGGCGTCGCGATCGAGCCGCAGCGACGCGACCGGTTCTGCGCCCCGGCCGCGGACCACCCAGACGTCGCCCGTCGAGTTCACGAAGAGGTCGGTGAGGGCAGGATCCCCGAGCACCCCGGCGAGCGGCCCGAACTGCGCCGGCACCGCCCGCGTGGCGGGCGACTGTACCCCGCGCCATACGTTTGTCCCCCTGCCGCCCGGCGTGCCGCCCCGAGGGTCGACGACGAACGGATCACCCGGCTCGGCGCGATCGAGAGGACGCGAGACGGTGGAGTGCGGTGCGGTCGTGCTGGACATGCTCGACGGTAGGTCGCGAGGGCGGGCGGCAGACGGTTCTGCACACCCGTGGCCGAAAGCGCCCGTCTTTCCGCCGATTGTGGAGGAGAGGCGCATCACCGCGAGGCGCGTCTCGCAGGGCCGCAGAAGGCAGGCTTCGAGGCATGCCGGTTAAAAGAGAGGGGCGGCGCCAGTTGGGGGGAACGGGCGCCGCCACGGCAACGCGCGATTGGGGGGAATCGTGTGCGTTGCCCGTCGAAACGAGTTCGACTCCGATGAGTGTACCCCAAAGCGCGCCGGGCGCAAGGAGTCGCAACGTCCTTCCCAGAGTATTGTTCGACAGGCGAGACGCCGGGGGCGAACAGTCGCGCCTCGACAGCCTCGAGACAGCCACGCAATGACGCGAGAAGGAACCCATGCCAGACAACATCGACAACCTCCTCACCGAGACCCGCCGCTTCGCTCCGGATGCCGAGTTCACGGCTTCCGCGGTCGCGGACGCGGGCCTGTACGAGCGGGCGAGGGCCGACCGGCTCGGGTTCTGGGCGGATCAGGCGCGTGGGCTGGTGTCGTGGGAGAAGCCGTTCACCGAGGTGCTCGACTGGTCGAACCCGCCGTTCGCGAAGTGGTTCGCCGACGGCACCCTCAACGTCGCCTACAACTGCCTCGACCGGCACGTCGAGGCGGGCCGCGGTGACCGCGTCGCCCTGCACTGGGAGGGAGAGCCGGGCGATTCCCGGTCAATCACCTACGCCGAGCTCACTGCCGAGGTGAAGAAGGCGGCGAACATGCTCGAAGGCCTCGGTGTCCGCGACGGCGACCGCGTCGTCATCTACATGCCGCTCATCCCCGAGGCGATCGTCGCGATGCTCGCCGTCGCCCGGGTCGGCGCGATCCACTCGGTCGTGTTCGGCGGGTTCAGCGCCGAGTCGATCCGTTCGCGGGTCGACGACGCCGGCGCGAAGGTGCTCATCACGGCCGACGGCGGCTGGCGCAAGGGCGTCGTGTCGCCGCTGAAGCCCGCGGTCGACGAGGCCCTCGACGCGACCGTCCACGGCCCCTCCACCGTCGAGAAGGTCGTCGTCGTGAAGCGTGGCGGCAACGACGTCGCGTTCACCTCGGGCCGTGACCTGTGGTGGGACGACCTGATGCAGGAGCAGGCCGCCGAGCACACGGCGCAGGCGTTCGAGGCCGAGCATCCCCTCTTCATCCTGTACACCTCCGGCACCACAGGGAAGCCGAAGGGGATCCTGCACACCTCCGGCGGGTACCTCACCGGCGCCGCGTACACGCACAGGAACGTGTTCGACCTGCACCCCGAGACCGACGTGTACTGGTCGACGGCCGACATCGGCTGGATCACCGGGCACACCTACGTCGTCTACGGCCCCCTCGCCAACGGCGCCACCCAGGTCATCTACGAGGGCACCCCCGACAGCCCGGTGCCGGGCCGCTGGTGGGACGTCATCGAGAAGTACGGCGTCACGATCTTCTACGCGGCACCGACCGCGATCCGCGCCGCGATGAAGACCGGCCGGCAGATCCCCGCCTCCCGCGACCTCTCCTCGCTGCGCCTCCTCGGGTCCGTGGGCGAGCCGATCAACCCCGAGGCGTGGGTCTGGTACCGCGACGTCATCGGCGCAGGCGCCACACCGATCGTCGACACCTGGTGGCAGACCGAGACCGGGTCGATCATGATCTCCGCGCTTCCGGGCGTCACGACGCTGAAGCCGGGGTCCGCGCAGGTGCCGCTGCCCGGTGTCGCGGTCGACGTCGTCGACGACCACGGTGTGCCCGTGGGTGACGGCGAGGGCGGGCTCCTGGTCATCACCGAGCCCTGGCCGAGCATGCTGCGCGGCATCTGGGGCGACACCGAGCGGTTCGTCGACACCTACTGGTCGAAGTTCGGCCGCTCCGTCTACTTCGCCGGCGACGGCGCCCGGAAGGACGACGACGGCGACATCTGGCTCCTCGGCCGCGTCGACGACGTCATGAACGTCTCCGGCCACCGGCTCTCGACCGCCGAGATCGAGTCCGCGCTCGTCTCTCACCCGATCGTCGCCGAGGCCGCCGTCGTCGGCGCCGCCGACGAGACCACCGGTCAGTCCGTCGTCGCGTTCGTGATCCTCCGCGCCTCGCAGGCCGACACCATGACTCCGGAGGAAGCCGCGGCCGCGCTGCGGAACCACGTCGCGCACGAGATCGGCGCCATCGCCAAGCCGCGCACGGTCATGATCGTGCAGGAGCTGCCGAAGACCCGCTCGGGCAAGATCATGCGGCGCCTCCTCCGCGACGTCGCCGAGGGCCGCGAGATCGGCGACACCACCACCCTCGCCGACACCACCGTCATGCAGGCCATCCGCGTCGGATAGGAGCGAAGCGACGGGCGCTCAGAAGCGGACCTACTCGACCTCGAGGACCAGCTCCACCTCGACCGGCGAGTCGAGCGGCAGCACCGCGACACCCACGGCGCTGCGGGCGTGACGACCGGCCTCGCCGAAGATCTGCGCCAGGACGTCCGAGGCGCCGTTGATCACGCCGGGCTGCCCGGTGAACGACGGGTCGGAGGCGACGAACCCGGTGACCTTCACGACGCGGACGACCCGGTCGAGGTCGCCGAGGACGCTCTTCGCAGCGGCCAGGGCATTGAGGGCGGACTGTGCCGCGAGCTCCTGCGCCCTGACCGGGTCGACGAGGCCGTCGGCGGTGCCGACCTTGCCGGTGACCGGGAGCGCTCCGTCGACGAAGGGCAACTGCCCGGCCGTGTAGACGACGCCTCGTGAGAGGAGGGCGGGCACGTAGGAGCCGGCGGGAGCCGCGACCGGCGGAAGCGTCAGGCCGAGCGACGCGATGCGCGCCTCGACGGCGCCGGTCACGCCTGCTGCACCGGTCGCTTGAGGTACGCGACGAGGGCGCCCTCGGGGCTCTGGAGGACCGTCACGAGCTCCCACCCCTCCGACCCGAAGTTGTTCAGGATCGCGGTCGTGTTGTGGTTGATGAGGGGGGCCGTGAAGTACTCCCAGAGGACCATATTCGGTGTCCGTTCAGTCAGGCGGTGTGGTCGATCACTTACCCTGATCCTATGTCTGCCCCAAAACAGAGGCCCACGTCTGTCGTCGGAGCCGTCCTCGGCTTCGTCGGTTTCAGCGCCCTCGCCGGCCTTCTGGTCACCATCGGCGTGACCCCGGCTCTCGCGGTCGGCAGCGTCACGGCGTCCAGTTCCGTCGGCATCTTCAACAGCCTTCCCGACTACATCTCGATCGGCCAGCTCCAGCAGCGCAACACCCTCTACGCCACCGCCGGCGGCAAGCAGGTCGCCTTCGCCACGCTCTACGACCAGAACCGCGTCAACGACACCTGGGACAACGTCTCCGACAACCTCAAGAAGGCGGCCGTCGACGGCGAGGACCGCCGTTTCTACGAGCACGGCGGCGTCGACCTCACCTCGATCATCCGCGCCGGCATCGGCTCGGTCACCGGCGGCCTCGGCGCTGCGGGCGGCGGGTCGACGCTCACGATGCAGCTGGTCAAGAACATCCGCCTCGCGCAGGCGCAGAACGCGCCGACCATCGCCGAGCAGAAGGCTCTGTCGGCCGAGGCGACCGACACCTCGATCACCCGCAAGCTCCAGGAGATGAAGCTCGCCATCGGGCTCGAGAAGAAGTACACGAAGAACGAGATCCTGCTCGCCTACCTCAACATCGCCTACTTCGGCGACCAGGCCTACGGCGTCGAGGCAGCCGCACAGCACTACTACGACAAGAGCGCGAAAGACCTCACGCCGATCGAGGCCGCCAGCCTCATCGCGATCGTGCAGTTCCCGACGAGCCGCAACCTGTCGACGCCGAAGAACTACGCGGCCAACGAGGGCCGACGCAACGTGATCCTCAAGTCGATGCTGCAGGAGGGCGACATCGACCAGAAGTACTACGACGCGGCCCTCAAGATCAGCCCCGCCAAGTACGTCAAGCTCACACCGCCCACCCAGGGCTGCGCGGCGGTGACGTGGCCCGGGGCGCAGAACTTCTGCGACTACGTGCAGCGCAACGTGGGCAACTTCTCGTTCCTGGGCTCCACCACCAAAGAGCGCGAGGCGAACTGGAAGACCGGCGGCTACAAGCTCTACACGACGCTGAACCTCGACCTCACCGCCAACGCCAAGTCGCAGATCGACTCCTACGCCCCGAACACCGAGACGAGGTTCGACCTCGGCGGCGTCGTCGACTCGGTGCAGCCGGGCACGGGGCGCGTGATCGTCATGGCCCAGAACAAGAACTACACGGCGGGCTCCGGCAACTCGACCCAGACCTCCCTCAACTTCTCCACCGACGAGGCCTACGGCAACTCCGGCGGATTCCAGACCGGCTCGACCTACAAGGCGTTCACGCTCGCCGACTGGCTCGCGAAGGGCCACGGGCTCAACGAGTACGTCGACGCGACACCGCGCACCTTCTCGCCGTTCACGCAGTGCGGAAAGAAGATCGTGCCGAGCCCGCCGTACTCGCCGAAGAACGACGAGGGCTACATCCGCGGCAACATGAGCGTGATGACCGCCACCGCCCTCTCCGTCAACGTGGCCTTCGTCGCCATGGCGCAAGACCTCGATCTCTGCGACATCAAGACGACCGCCGAGTCGCTCGGCGTGCACCCCGCCAAGACCGGTGCGCAGCTCGAGGCGAACCCGTCGTCGGTGCTCGGCACGAACTACATCGCGCCGCTCACGATGGCGGCCGCGTACGCCGGAATCGCCAACAACGGCGTCTACTGCTCGCCGATCCTCGTCGACAAGGCGATCGACTCGACCGGCAAAGACCTCGGCGGCCAGCCCAAGTCGTGCAAGCGGGCCATGTCGGCCGACGTCGCGCACGGTGTCGTCTACGCGCTCAAGGGCACGCTCACCGGCGGCGGCACGGCCGTCGGCGCCGACCCCGGCAACGGCGGTCAGTACTTCGCCAAGACCGGCACCACCGACGCCGCCGACCAGATCTGGCTCATCGGCTCGAACACGGCGCTCACCACCGTCACCTGGATGGGCAACATCGAGGGAAAGACCAGCCTCCGGCAGGAGTACGGCCCGCACGGACAGTACGCCTCGTCGCGCGCATCGCTCTTCAACGCCATCGCGACGGTCAACGACACCCTCTACAAGGGCGGCGACTTCACCGATCCGCCGCAGGACGAGATCTACGGCACCACCGGCGTGACCGTTCCCGACGTCACGGGCATGAGCACCACCGACGCCGAGAACGCCCTCATCGCAGCCGGCCTCGGCTACACGATCGGCTCGCCCGTCGCCTCGTCGCAGCCGCAGGGCGACATCGCCACGACCAGCCCCGCCGCGGGCGTCAGCGTCGCCCAGGGCACGCGCGTGCAGATCAACCCCAGCGACGGCTCCCAGGCCACGACCTCCGTGCCCACCGTCACCGGGCAGACGCTGAAAGACGCCGAGAGCGCACTCTCGAGCGCCGGATTCGACACGTCCAAGGTGACCGTCACCTACGCGCAGTCCGACGACAGTCAGAAGTGCGACGTGCAGTCGTCCACCCCGGCCGGCGGCAGTCAGGCCGCGGCCGACACCGCCATCCAGCTGACCGTCGGCGGCGGCACCGCCGGCACCGACCCGGGGAACTGCACATGACCCGCCGCAGCGAGACCGCGCTCGGCGCAGCGACCCTCATGGCCGCAGGAGCAGCTGCAGCGTTCGCCTACGGAACGTTCGTCGAGCGCGGCAGGTTCCACGTGCGCCGAGAGACCGTCGAGCTCCTGCCCGCCGGGTCGCGACCCATCACCGTCCTCCACCTCTCCGACATCCACATGGCCCCGTGGCAGCACGAGAAGCAGGACTGGCTGCGCGAACTCGCCGTCCTCGAACCCGACCTCATCGTCAACACCGGCGACAACCTCGGGCACATCGACGCCTACGAGGCGCTCGAATACGCCCTCGAACCGTTCCGCGGAATCCCCGGCGTCTACGTGCACGGCTCCAACGACTACATCGCGCCGACGTTCAAGAGCCCGCTGACCTACTTCGGCGGCCCCAGCCGGGCCGGCCAGAAGCCGACCATGCTCGACAACGACCGCCTCACCGCGTACTTCGACGACTCCGGCTGGCTGTCGCTCAACAACGCGGCCCACGCGCTCGAGCTCAAGGGCAGCCGCTTCGAGTTCTTCGGGGTGAACGACGCCCACCGCGGCTGGGCACGGCTCGACAAAGTCCCCGCGATCCTGGACGACCTGCGCGAGAACGTCGGCTGGGACGACGAAGACGGGCCCCGCGCCGTCAGCATCGGCCTCACCCACGCCCCCTACCAGCGCGTGCTCAACTCGTTCGTCACCAACGGCGCCGACATGATCTTCGCCGGCCACACCCACGGCGGCCAGGTGTGCGTGCCCGGCTACGGCGCCCTCGTCACCAACTGCGACATCCCCCGAGACCAGGTCAAAGGCCTCAGCACCTGGAACCACGCACTCCACTCGGCCCGCCTCGAAGTCTCCGCCGGCATCGGAACCTCGATCTACGCACCCTTCCGGTTCGCCTGCCCGCCCGAAGCCGTCCTGGTGACACTGACCGGTCCGAACATGGGCTAAAGTAGTGGAGTCGCTTCGAGCCCCGGCTCGAGACGACGACACACCTCGGGGTGTGGCGCAGCTTGGTAGCGCGCCTCGTTCGGGACGAGGAGGTCGTGGGTTCAAATCCCGCTACCCCGACGAAAGAATTGGCTAGACCTATTGGGTCTAGCCAATTTTTCGTTGTGCTTGTCTGGTCGGCTCCGCCGACGTGCAACTCGCTGCGCTCGTTGCGGGCCTACCGGGAGTTACTCGGGGGGGCATCGCTTCGCTCGCCGGCCTGCCGGAAGTGGCTCGTGCGGGCGGGGGCTAACGGGGGGGCGGCGAGGAGCGCGCGGAGGGCGGCGAGAGCCTCGAGGAGGGCAGGAGTGGGGACGGGCGCGTATCCGACCACGAGGGCAGGGCGCGACGACGGGGAGGGCGTCAGGCGGTAGACCGTCAGATCCTGCGCCCTGATGCCCTGCGCCGCGAGCGCCGCCAGCACCGACGCCGCGGACGGTCCCGTCGCCGCCCACGACACGACCGCGTGGAGGCCGCCCTCGAGCGCCCGCACGTCGACGCCCGCGGCCCTCACATCGGGCCGCGCCGCCCTGGCCGCGATCAGGTCGCGCCGGTGCGTGTAGTCGCGGCGCGCCCGGCCCAGGTGCCGCCGGTACGCCCCCGACGTCAGCAGCTGCGCCACCGCGTGCTGCACGGGCTCCCCCACCGCGGGCCCTCGCGCGGTCCGCGCGTCCAGCAGCGCCTGCCTCACCGCCTCCACCCGGGGCAGGATCAGATACCCGCACCGGAGCCGAGGGTCGAACGTCTTCGAGAAGCTCCCCACGTGCACGACGACGCCCGCACGGTCGAGGCTGGCGAGCGCCGGCAGCGGGTCGCCGCGGTGACGGAACTCGCTGTCGTAGTCGTCCTCGACGACGACCGCCCGGGCCGAGGCGGCCCACTCGACCAGGTCCAGCCGGCGCGCGACGGGCAGGCTGCCGCCCAGCGGGTACTGGTGGCTCGGCGTCACCATCACCGCGTCGACCGGTTCGGCCTCGTGGAGGCGACGGAGTCCGGCGACGTCGAGACCGCCCTCGACCGTCGGGACCGCGACGACCGATGCCCCTGCGCTGATGAGCGCCCGCTGGCCGGTGCGGTAGCCGGGGTCCTCCACGGCGATCCGCGGAGCCCGCCCGAGCCGCACCCGCAGGGCCTCCCCCACGAGCGACAGCGTCTCCGAGGTGCCCGACGTGATCACGACGTCGTCGGCCGTGGCGTCGACGCCCCGCGAGACGCTGAGCTGGGCGGCGACCGCACGCCGCAGCTCGGGCGTGCCCGCGGCGGGCGAGAAGCGGTTCTCGAACGGCTGCGCGGCCGCGTGCCGCCAGGCCGATCGCCAGTCGCGCTCGCTGATCGCCCGCACGTTCGGCACACCCGGGCTCAGATCGATCCGGAAAGCGGGCACCTCGACTGCCGCGGCCCCGGACACGGCATCGGGGCCCGACGGCTCCCGGGTCGCAGGAGCAGCGGCAGGGGCCGCGAGCACCCGGGTCCCCGCCCCCGGCGCCGCCCGCAGATACCCCTCGCCGTCGAGCTGCTCGTACGCCGCCACGACCGTGCCGCGCGAGACCCCGAGCTCCGCGGCCAGCGCCCGCGTGGAGGGCACGAGGTCGCCCTCGCGCAGGCTGCCGTCGTGGATCCGGGCCCGAATGCGGTCGGCCACGGCGGAGCTCTTGCGGACGGGCACGCGGGTGGTCCTCTCGTTCGCGCAGGAGACGCACCGGGAAGTGGTCCGGCAACGACTGTAGCGCGGTGTCCCCCGAACGGACGACGCCTGAAGTGGGGCTCCCTCGACCGCTAACGGGGTTCCTACGGTGGACCTAGACAATTCGCGGGGGAGAGACGCACGTGAGCGAGATGGTGATCGAGCAGCCGAGGGCAGGGTGGTACCCCGACCCGTCCACGGAGGCGCCCTTCCGCTGGTGGGACGGCGAGCACTGGAGCCTCCGCACCACGGAGGACCCCCTACGCGCCGAAGCGCCGCAGCTCGCCTTCGCCGCTCCCCTCCCCAGTCGTCGCGCACTCCGCCACGGCGAGACGGATGCCCCCTCCGCGGCATCCGTCTCCGCGGAGTCCGACGCGGCCACGGACCGCACGACACCCGAGGCCGCCACCGCGACCGCCCTCGCGACGCCCGAGTTCATCCCGTTGAACCCGCTCGTCGCCCGCGAGGTGCCGCACAGCCCGTCGACCCCCGAGTTCACCGCACCCGAGGCGTGGATCGAGAACAGCCCCGCCCAGACGAGCGACTACGCCGTCTACGGCACGGGCCTCCCGTTCTCCGCCACGATGATCCCGCGGGCGCAGGAGCCGGCACCCGTCAATTCGTTCGCCAACCTCGGCGCCGGATTCGCCGTCATCGGCCTGCTCTACCAGGCCGTCATCATGGTGTGGGGCGCCCCGTCCGCCACCTCGTACGCGGGCCTCGCGGTCGCCGCGGCCCTGGTCGCCGGCGTGGTCCTGGGCCTGCTCGGCATGGTCCGCGCCGCACGGTTCACCGCCGCAGGCCATCGCCCGCAGCGCGCACCCGGGCTCCTCGTGATCCTGGTGTGCCTGGTGGCCCTGGCCGCCCAGGTCGCCGTCGCGATCGGCGCGATCGTGCCCACCGGCATCCACGACATCCACCTGCCCTTCCTCGGCGCATGACCGACACGACGACGGCCGGGCCCGTCGCGGGCTGGTACGACGACCCCGCAGGAGCCGCCCCGTACCGCTGGTGGGACGGCGACCGCTGGACCACCCGCACCCTCGACCACGCACCCGCGTCACCGACGGCGGCCGTCTCGCTCGACTCATCCCCGGGCGAGGCGGTCGCTCCTCCCCCGGGCTCCGCTGCCGCCGGGCCCGCAGAACCCGTCTCGGCGCCTGTCGAGCCCGTCGCCGCCCGGCCCGACGGGTCGTTCCCGTCGCGTCGCAGCCTCCGGCAGGCCACCGGCGAGGTGCCGTCCGTCCCGGCCGCCTCCGCGGCGGTCCAGGAGGCGCAGGAGCACGCACCCGCCGACTTCACCCCCGTCAACCCGCTGGTGCCCGTGCACGTCGCCGAGCCCGACGAGCACTCCCCCGCCGCACTCCCGGCGCCGGGTGCGCCGGACGACGGGTTCCACGCCCCCACGGCGTGGGTGGTGAACGCTCCGGCTGCTCCTGCGCCCGGATTCGACCCCGGCTACGGACGCGGCGGCGCGAACGGCTACGGACGCCCGACCGGCCACGCCCCCGGCGCACCGCTGCGCGTGAACCCGTGGCGGAACCGGCGGGCCAACCGGGCGCTCTACCTCGGCATCGTCGGCGTCGGACTCCTCGCCGTGCGCCTCGTCGTCGAGCACGGCACCCTCTACTACTTCGTGCCGCTGTCGTCGGCCATCGGCATCGTGCTGGCGATCCTCGGGCTCCGGCAGAGCAGCGCGTGGGTGCGCGAGGGATACCTGCCCAGGGGCAGGTCGAAGGCGATCGTCGCGCTGATCCTGTGCTCGATCGCGCTCGTGGGGCAGTCGATCGTGTCGGGCCTCGTGTTCCTCGACACGCACCTGCCCGAACCCGTGCAGACGCCCGCCGCGGCGGCACCCGCTCAGCCCGCGCAGGCACCGGACGCCGGCACCCCGCAGAACGACAACGGCACCACGGACTACGTCTACAGCGAGGCGATCGCCGAGGCGAACATCAAGCAGGCGATCGTGTCGAAGACGCGCCTGACGCCGACGAGCGTCACCTGCCCGGCGTCCGAGCCGCTCGTGATCGGCACCACGTTCGACTGCACGGTGAACCTGGCCTCGGGGCCCCTCACGGCGCACATGACCGTGATGAGCGACCAGGGCGAGCTGGAGATCTCGAGCGTCTCGTAGCTCCGCTGCGCCACCCGGGGGCCGTCAGGCCAGCGCGCCGCCCGACTCCTCCAGGTAGCAGGTCGCGCACAGCGGCTCGTACCAGACGCTCTGCCCCTCGATCGCGACCTGGTCGCCGTCGAACACGTAGTCGCCGTCGACCTTGCGCGCGTTGAACATCGCCTTGCGGCCGCACCGGCAGATCGTCTTCAGCTCTTCGAGCGAGTGGGCCACCTCGAACAGCCTCGCCGCGCCCGGGAACGCCGCGGTGCGGAAGTCCGTGCGGATGCCGTAGGCGAGGACAGGGATGTCGTCGAGGACCGCGATGCGCAGGAGGTCGTCGATCTGACGCGGCGTTAGGAACTGCACCTCGTCGACGAGCAGGCAGGCGACCTCGGCGCCCGAGCCCTCGCGGACGCGACGGCGCGCGGCACCGAACACGTCGAGGAGGTCGTCGCCGGGTGCCACGAGGAAGTCGACCTCGCGCTCGACGCCGAGACGCGAGACGATGCGGTCGTCGCCCTTCGTGTCGGTGTCGGGCTTCGCGAGGAGGACGCCCTGGTGGCGCTCCTCGTAGTTGTAGGCGGCCTGGAGGAGGGCGGTCGATTTACCGGAGTTCATCGCTCCGTAGCGGAAATAGAGTTTTGCCACTGGGATCAGCGCTTTGCCATGGGACGGGGTGCTGGCGCTACTGCAGGTAGCCGTCTTCGGCGGCGCGCCGGATCAGCTCGGCCTTCTTCGACGCCGGCCGGTTCGCCTTCGCGTACTTCTCGCGCACGCGGCGCAGGTAGGTCTTGGCCGTCTCGTACTGCACGTTCATCTGCTGGGCGACCTCGTTCGTCGAGAAGCCCGAGACGTAGAGCCGGAACGCCTCCGCCTCGCCGGCGGAGAGCTTGGGGCGGCTCTGGTTCGCCGCGCCCACGGGCAGCGGACGCCAGTCGCGCTGCGGGGCGCTGTCGCGCGCCACGCCCATCACTTGACGCGCGGCGTCCATGACCTCGCGCATCGGCAGGGCCTTGGAGAGGAACGCGCTCGCGCCGGCGTCGAGTGCCCGCTCACGCGACTCGCGCGTATCGAGGCTGGAGAGCACGACGACCTTCGCCCCCGCTGCGCGGCACGTGCGGACGCGCGCCTCGATCGACACCGGCTCTTTCAACTGGAAGTCGAGGAAGACGAGATCGGTCGGGAAGTTGTCGCTGTGCACGAGCTGCAGCCAGGTGTGCGCCGTCAGGACGAGGTCGAAGTCGTAGGCGTTCACGTTGATCCAGCTCGACAGGCTGTCGAGGAGGACCTCGTGGTCGTCGAGGATCGCCAGGCGCACCCGGCGCTGGGAGGGCGCCTCGGCCGAGAGGGAGTTCCACGACGCGACGGAACCTGTGCGAGAGCCGCTCGATCGGAGGTTGCTCGTGCCAATCGGGTCAGTGCTGCTCATATGAAAACCTTAGTGTGAGGAACGAACCGCTCACGTCGACGTGCAGGTCGGTGAACAGGATGCGCAAGACGGCGAAGTACGGCGCGTAGTGCTGACGGATCGCCACGTCGGGCGACGAGCTCTCGACCCGGATCAGTGCTCGCACCATCGGCGCGTCGTCGTGCAGGACGATGCCGAGGCTCGACGACCGGGTGTCGGGGTCGACCGCCATCGCGCCGACGACAGCGCGGATCGCGGTTCGCTGGTCGCTGGTCATGGCCTCCGCCAGGCGCCCGCGGTCGATCACGGTCCCGGCCTCGCCGCGAGGGCAGACGTCGAGCAGCACCTGCTCGAGCCACGACCGGTCGCTCTCGTCGACGATGCGCTGACGGATCGCGGTGGCGACCTCGGTGGCGCGGCGGCGATCGGCCTCGGTGACCTCCCCGCCCGCCACGAGGTCGGTGAAGAACGGGACGACCTCTTTGTTGAGGCCGGTCACGCGATCCTGCTGCACCGATCGCGCGATGCCCGGTCGCATCTCGCGCGCCGCGTCGACGGTGAGCGCGGAGGCCCTCTCGAGCCACAGGCGCACGAGGTGCACGAACGTCGCCGCGTAGACCGCCGCGCCGACGCCGAGCGCGATCACGGGCGTGATGCCGACGACGAGGAAGAGGACGGGAGGCGCGGGGGTCGCGAAGTACGGGATCTCGGCCACGACGACCACGGCCTGGACGACGGCGCCGACGCCGGTGGCCACGGCCAGATCGCGGCCGGGGCGGAACGGCGCGCACGAGAGCAGCAGCAGGCCGAGGACGGCGCCGCCCCAGTCGTCGTGGACGTAGAGGTCGTGGCGGTAGGTCGACACGCCCTCGACCACGAGGGCCAGCGTGCCGGCGGCGGCGATGACTCCGAAGCTGCGCCGGGTGAAGGGCGCGCGGAACGGACTCGACGCCCGCACCATGACTCCTGCGGCCACCATCACGAGCGCCACGGCGAGGACCGCGAGCGGCACGTCGGCGCCGGCGTCGTGGTCGACGACGGTGCGACCCGCCGCCAGCACCACGGCGAAGAGCGCGATGACGACGGTGATGGGCCTCTGATTGAGGGCGCCCAGCGGGTCGGTCTGCTGGGCGGTCGACTCGCGGATGCTCACGCGGCGTCTTCCGGGCGATCACGCTCGAGCTCGCTGCGCTCGGCGCCCCGCGGGCCCGCGGCCACCACGCCGGGTGCGCCCACGGGCAGGCCGAACATGACCGAGGTGCCGCTGCCCGGCGACGACCAGATCTGCACCGTGCCGCCGACCCGCTCGATCCGGCCCCGGATCGAGTTCTTCACGCCGAGGCGATCCGCACCCGTCTTCGACTCGTCGAACCCGACCCCGTTGTCGATCACCATGACCGACACGTCGCTGTCGCTCGCGAGCAGCACGAGCTCGGCCTGCTTCGTGCCCGCATGGCGCAGAACGTTCGAGAAGCACTGGGCGACGGCCAGCGACAGGGCGCGGGCGACCGCAGGAGCCAGGCGCGCAGGAGCCGAGACATCCCCCGTCACGCTCACGTCGAGCCCCTGCGCCTCGGCCTGCTCGACCGCGCGATGCAGCTCACTCGCCTCCCACTCCCCCTGCACGTGCGACGCGTCGGCCACGCTCTCGTGCAGCCACTCCTGACCGACGATGACCTCGAGGTCGCGCTGGATGTCGGCGGCGAGCGACGGGTCGAGACGACCGTCGGCGGCGACCGAGATCGCGGCGAGGTGGCTCAGCACGGTGTCGTGGACGAGGGCGGAGGCCTGCTGCTCGATCTCGTGCCGCACCTCGGAGACCTGCTCGTCGCGCGCCGCGCGGTGGAGGTTCGGCTGGACGCGGCGGGCGCGGTCGCGCGCGATGAGCGAGCCGCCCATCGTCGCCACGATGAGGACGTAGCCGAGGAGGGTCGTGGCGTCGATGCGCGGGGTCGCGCCGGCCTGCCAGGTCGCGATCTGCGTCGCGACCTCGCCCGCGACCAGGCCGAACGTCGCCCAGAGGGGCCCGCGGCGAGCGCGGAGACCCGACCCGCCGACCATGACGAGGGCCAGCTTCGGCAGGGAGATCGTGAACGCGTCGGAGGACGTGATCCAGCTGAACTGGGCCAGCGCGGTGACGGCGTAGACGTAGACGGCCGCGGCGCCGACGACGAGGTAGGCGATCGTCGAGACGGTCGAGCGCACCCGCTCCACGACGAGGAGGAGCGCCAGCATCGGGACGAGCGCCACCATGGCGGGCCAGAGAATGAGCGCCGGGTTCGTGATCTGCGCGGCGACCAGGATGACGGTCGCAGCGACGAGGAGGACGGTGGCGATCGCGTGACACGCCCGGGCGATGGCGCGGGAGGAGCTCTGCGGAGCGAGATGGCTGGGGAGCCCGAGCAGCACGAGCCCTCCTTCTCTCCGGTCGTCAGCGCGCCGTCGGGTCGACGACGCGGTGTGGATCGTCGGCGTCGCGTGGGACGACACCGTGGCGTACTGGAAGTATGCCAAATCATCGACTTGTCGTGTACCCCGATATCAGGGGACAGATCGGTCTCGAACCCCCCTCAGGGCAGTTTTTGTGCCCCGAAAGCGGTCCAGAGGTGATCATATCCCTCGCGCGGCACGGATGACGACAACCGTTGCCGAGGCGCGCGGGCGTGGCGTGGAGGGCGCGTGCGCCGGGCTCCTGCGACCTGAGGCCGGGGAGGTCAGGCGTGGATGTGGAGCGCCTCGGCGGTCGCGGACATCGTCTTCGCGGCCTTCTTTTCGTCGGCGGCGAGAGAGGTGCCGGCCGTCGGGATCATCGCGGTGATCTTCGGCGCCCACTCGGCCTTCTTCGACGGGAAGCAGCGCTCGAGCACCGTGAGCATGATCGGCACGGCCGTCGACGCCCCCGGGCTCGCGCCGAGCAGCCCCGCGATCGAGCCGTCTTTCGCGGTGACGACCTCGGTGCCGAACTGGAGGACGCCGCCCTTCTCCTTGTCGGCCTTGATGACCTGGACGCGCTGGCCGGCGGTGATGCGGTACCAGTCCTTCGGGTCGGCGTCGGGCATGAAGTCGGTGAGGGCGTCGAACTTGGTGCGCTTCGATGCGGCGAGCTGGCTGATGAGGTACTTCAGCAGGTCGATGTTCGACAGCGCCACCCGGATCATCGGGTAGAGGTTGTGCAGGCGGATCGACTTGAACAGGTCGAGGTACGAGCCGCTCTTGAGGAACTTGGGGCTGAACCCGGCGTACGGGCCGAACATGAGGCTCGCCGAGCCGTCGACGACGCGGGTGTCGAGGTGAGGCACCGACATCGGCGGGGCGCCGACGGAGGCCTTGCCGTAGACCTTGGCCTGGTGCTTCACCACGACCGCGGGGTTGTCGGTGCGGAGGAACTCGCCCGACACGGGGAAGCCGCCGAAGCCGCGGATCTCGGGGATGCCCGACTTCTGCAGGAGGTTCAGCGCGCCGCCGCCTGCGCCGACGAAGACGAAGCGCGCGCGGACCGTCTGCGGCTCGGCGGTCGCGCCCACCGCGAGGCTGATGCGCCAGGTGCGGTCGCGCTCGCGCGAGATGTTCGTGACGCGGTGCCCGAGGTGCAGCTCGGCGCCGTTGTCGGTGAGGTACGAGAAGAGGTTGCGGGTCAGCGAGCCGAAGTCGACGTCGGTGCCGGCGAGGATGTGCGTGGCCGCGATCGGCTGGGCCTTGTTTCGGCCGGGGATCAGCGCCGGCGCCCACTTCGCGATCTGCTCGGGGTCGTCGCTGAACTCCATCCCCTGGAAGAGCGGGTGGCCCTGCATCGTCTCGAAGCGCTTGCGGAGGTACTCGACGTTGTCCGAACCCCAGACGAACGACATGTGCGGCGTCGGGTTGATGAACTGCTCGGGCTCGGGCAGCGAGCCCTGGCCGACCATGAACGACCAGAACTGGCGCGAGACCTGGAACTGCTCGTTGACCTTGATCGCGCTCGTGATGTCGATGGAGCCGTCGGGCTTCTGGGGCGAGTAGTTCAGCTCGCAGAGCGCGGAGTGACCGGTGCCCGCGTTGTTCCAGGGATTGCTGCTCTCCTGCGCCACGTCGTTGAGCGCCTCGTAGACGCGGATCGACCAGTCGGGCTGGAGCTGCTTGAGCAGCGTGCCGAGGGTCGCGGACATGATTCCGCCGCCGATCAGGGCGACGTCGATGGGCTCCGTTGCAGCAGTCACCGGTCAAGTCTATGGCCGGGTGCCCGCTGGACGTCTGCTGGAGAGGCGGGGGTCTCTCGACGACGAGATGTCGCCGCGGTGTTCACGGCGCTCGGCGTCAGGCGCCTCGCGTCGCGGCCGGGTGTCAGGCGGTGACGGACTCGGCGGCGCGGCGCTTCGCGACGACGACCTCGGCGATCTGCACCGCGTTGAGGGCAGCGCCCTTGCGGAGGTTGTCGTTCGAGATGAACAGGGCGAGGCCCCGGCCATTCGGCACGCCCTCGTCGGCCCGGATCCTGCCCACGTAGCTCGGGTCTTTGCCGGCGGCCTCGAGGGGCGTCGGCACCTCGGTGAGCACGACCCCCGGAGCATCGCGCAGGAGCTCGCGAGCGCGCTCGGGGCTGAGCGACTCGGCGAACTCGGCGTTGATCGACAGCGAGTGGCCGGTGAACACAGGCACGCGCACGCAGGTGCCCGACACGAGCAGCTCGGGCAGCTCGAGGATCTTGCGGCTCTCGTTGCGCAGCTTCTTCTCCTCGTCGGTCTCGTTCAGCCCGTCGTCGACGAGGTTGCCCGCGAACGGGATCACGTCGAACGCGATGGGCGCCACGTACTTCTGCGGGGCGGGGAACTCGACGCTCGAGCCGTCGTGGACGAGCCCCAGCAGGTCTTGCCCGAGCGCGGCCTTCGCCTGCTCGGCGAGCTCTTCGGCGCCGGCGAGACCGGAGCCCGAGACGGCCTGGTACGTGCTCACGATCAGCCGCTCGAGGTGCGCCTCGGCGTCGAGCACCTTCAGCACCGGCATGGCCGCCATCGTGGTGCAGTTCGGGTTCGCGATGATGCCCTTGGTCGCCTCGTCGATCGCGTGCGGGTTGACCTCGCTCACGACCAGCGGCACGTCGGGGTCCATGCGCCAGGCGCTCGAGTTGTCGATCACGAGCGCACCCGCGGCGGCGAACTTGGGCGCGAGAGCGCGGGAGCCCGTGGCACCGGCCGAGAACAGGGCGATGTCGAGGCCCGCAGGATCGGCGGTGGCACTGTCTTCGACGACGATCTCGGCGCCCTTGAACGGCAGCGTCGTGCCCGCGCTCCGGGCCGTGGCGAAGAAGCGGATCTCGGAGATCGGGAAGTCGCGCTCCTCGAGGAGACGGCGCATGACGGCGCCGACCTGGCCGGTGGCGCCGACGACGCCGACGCGGAATCCTGTGCTCAACTGGTGCTCCTGGCCCATCTGGTGCTCCTGGTGGTCTAGCGGCCGGTGCCGGCGTGGACGACGGCGAGCTCGTCGCCGTCGAGGTCGAAGGCGGAGTGCACGACGCGCAGGGCGTCGTTGAGGGTGTCGGCGCGCGTGACGACCGAGATGCGGATCTCGCTGGTGGAGATCATCTCGATGTTGATGCCCGCCTCGAACAGCGCGGTGAAGAGCTTCGCGCTCACGCCGGCGTTGGTGCGCATGCCGGCGCCGACGAGGGCCAGCTTGCCGATCTGGTCGTCGTACTGCAGCTCGGCGAACTGGATGTCGCCCCGCTCGGCCTCGAGGGCCTGCATGACGGTCGCGCCGTCGGCCTTCGGGAGCGTGAACGAGATGTCGGTGAGGCTCGTGGCCGCGGCGGAGACGTTCTGCACGATCATGTCGATGTTCGCGCCGGTCTTCGCGACGACGCGGAAGATCTGCGCGGCCTTGCCGGGCTTGTCGGGCACGCCGACGACGGTGATCTTGCCCTCGCTGAGGTCGCCGGCCACACCGGCGATGATCGGCTCTTCCACGGTCTCTCCCTCTTTCGGATTCACGACGAGCGTGCCCGGGTTGTTGTTGAACGACGAGCGCACGTGCAGGCTCACGCCGTGGCGGCGGGCGTACTCGACGGCACGGATGTGGAGCACCTTCGACCCGGCCGCAGCCAGTTCGAGCATCTCCTCGCTCGTGATGCGGTCGAGCTTCTTCGCAAGCGGTACAACGCGCGGGTCGGCGGTGAAGATTCCGTCGACGTCGGTGTAGATCTCGCAGAGGTCGGCGTCGAGGGCCGCCGCGAGGGCGACCGCGGTCGTGTCGGAGCCGCCCCGGCCGAGCGTCGTGATGTCGCCGGTGGAGCGGTTGAAGCCCTGGAAGCCGGCGACGATCGCGATCGCACCCTGGTCGAGGGCCTCTCGGATCCGGCCCGGGGTGACGTCGACGATGCGCGCCTTGCCGTGCTGGGCGTCGGTGATCATGCCGGCCTGGCTGCCCGTGTAGGAGCGGGCCTCGACGCCCATCGAGCGGATCGCCATGGCCAGCAGGGCCATCGAGATGCGCTCGCCCGCGGTGAGAAGCATGTCGAGCTCGCGGCCGGACGGGATCGGGGTGACCTGCTGGGCGAGGTCGAGGAGGTCGTCGGTGGTGTCGCCCATCGCGCTGACGGCGACGACGACCTCGTTGCCGGCCTTGCGCGTCTCGACGATGCGCTTGGCGACACGCTTGATGCTCTCGGCGTCGGCGACGGAGGATCCGCCGAATTTCTGCACGATCAAGCTCACTGCCTGGCTCCCGGGGGTCGTTCACGGCGCCTGGTCGCTGCCGTCCCGCAATTCTATGGGACGTTTCCGGCGCGTTACGGCCGGCGCGGGCTGGCCTCGCGCCGCCGTTCGCCTCGATATCGATCGCTCCGGGAGGACATCAGCGCCCAGGGAGGAGTCGTGCGTCAGAACGCAGCTTCCGGAGGAAAGACGCGCGTGGAGCCGTCGCGCTCGGGAGGAGATTCGTGCGGCGCGGGAGGAGGGACGACCGAGAACGCGATTCCAGGAGGAGCAGCGGGCTCGGAACGCGCGCTCGGGAGGATCGCTCGACGCGATCTCCTCCCGGGCATCGGGCGGGCATCCTCCCGAAGCGCTTTCCTCCCCATGTCACACGGGCATCCTCCCGAAGCGACGAAGCGACGAGCGACGAGCGACGGACGGCCCCCGGCTTATCCGCTGACGAGCCGCCGCCCCTCGGACTACTCGCTGACGAGCCGCCGGCCCTCGAAAGCGCGACCGAGCGTGACCTCGTCGGCGTACTCGAGGTCGCCGCCGACGGGCAGCCCCGACGCGAGCCTCGTGACCCGCAGTCCGAACGGCGCGAGCATGCGCGAGAGGTAGGTCGCGGTCGCCTCGCCCTCGAGGTTGGGGTCGGTCGCGATGATCACCTCCTGCACGGTGTCGTCGGCGAGACGCTGCACCAGCTGGCGGATCCGGAGGTCGTCGGGCCCGATTCCGTCGATCGGGCTGATCGCGCCGCCGAGCACGTGGTAGAGCCCGCGGAACTCGCGGGTGCGCTCGATCGCCTGGACGTCTTTCGCCTCTTCGACCACGCAGATCACGGCCGGCGACCGGCGCGGGTCTCGGCAGATCGAGCAGGTCGTCTCTTCGGTGACGTTGCCGCAGATCTCGCAGAAGCGCACCTTCGTCTTGACGTCGACGAGCAGTTCGGCCAGGCGCGACGTGTCGAAGTTCTCGGTCTGCAGGATGTGGAACGCGATCCGCTGAGCCGACTTCGGCCCGATCCCGGGCAGGCGGCCGAACTCGTCGATGAGGTCTTGCACGATGCCCTCGTACATCTCAGGCCCCCTCGGTCGGCGGCGCCTGCGGCGTCACCTTCGGTGCGATCGTCTCTTCGTGGATGAACTGCGCCCCGAGGATCTCGCGCACGACGGCCTCGCCGTACCGCGAGCCGGGCGCGATGCCGCGGGCCGGGTTGCCGCGTGGAGCGGCCGGCGGGGCGGTCACGGCGACGGGCGCGGGGGGCGCCGCTGCAGCGGGCCCCGCTGGGCTCGCGACGCTGCTCGGCGAGGTCGCGGGCGCAGGAGCGGCGACACCCGCACCACCGGCGTCAGCCGGCTCGGAGTCGTAGACCGGCGCCCCTCCCGGAGGCTCCTCGGTGATGTACTCGGGCTCGTCGGGCTCGGGCGGCGGCGACTGAGGGATCTGCGCGACCTCCCAGCTCGTCGTGGGCGCCGCGGGCTGCGCGGGGGCCGGCCCTGCGGGAGCCGGCCGGGCGGCGGCCTGCGGCGCGGGGCGGCCGGCGGACGGCGCGGCCGAGGACGGCTCGGCGGCCGGCCTCGATGCCGAGGCTCCAGCGGATGCCGGCGCACTCGTGGGTGCGGGCGTCGCAGGCGAGGCCGCGGGCGGTGCGGCGGGTGCCGCAGCGGCCACGGGCGCGGAGGCGCTCGTCGCAGGCGCGGCATCCGGCGTGGCAACGGCGTTCGCAGCAGGCGCGTCGTCCGGCGTGGCAGCGACGTCCGGCACAGCCGCGGCGGAGGCCGCGACGGGCGGGTCGTCGGGCCGCTCGACTCGGGCGATGTACTTCACCCGCACTCCGAGCAGCTGCTGGATGGCCCGGCGGAGGTACTCGCTGACGCCCTCGCCCCCTCCTGCGGGCTTCTTGAACAGCTCGACATCGTTCGCGCTCGGGAACGTCAGGGTCAGCACCTCGTCAGCGAAGGCGCGCACGGTGGCGGTCATCACGACCATCCACGCCGCGAGCTTCTCGCGCTCGACGATCTCGAGGATCTCGGGCCACGCGTCGCGCAGCTGTTCGACGCTGACCGGGCCTGCGGCTGCGGAGGGCGCAGGAGCCGCGCCCGAGCCCGCCGTGGCCGACCCTCCGGCCGCTCCGCCCGACTTCTCAGCCCCTGCCGGCGACTGCTCGGCGGCGGCAGTCGCGGGCTCGGGAGACGACGTCGACCGCTCGGCCGAGGCGGGTGCCACGGCCTGCTGCCCGGCACCGGCGGAAGCCGACGGCGCGTGCGCCGCCCAGGCGGCCGCCGCGGTCGCGGGATCGGACGACGACGCCGTCGCCGCGGGAGCCGCCTCGGCCGCGGATGTCGCGGGGGCAGCGGTGCTCCGCTGCTCGGGTGCGCGCACGGGAGCGGCCGTGGCACCGGCGAGCGCGCCGCCCGCGGGCGTCGTGGCAGCACCGCCGCTGACCGGCCCAACGGAACCGACCGCCCCGCCGCCGAGCGCTCCGCCGCCGACCGGCCCGGCGGAACCGACCGACCCGGCGGACCCGTTGACCCCGACACGGCGCTCGAGCCGCTCGACGCGCGCCAGGGCGCCGCGCTCGGACTCGTCGGCCTCCGGCACGAGGACACGGGCGATCATGAGCTCGAGGTGGAGACGGGGGGAGGTCGCGCCGGTCATCTCGGTCAGGGCGCGGTTGACGACGTCGGCCGACCGCGAGAGCTCGGCGGCACCGAAGGCGTGCGACTGGCGCGACAGGTGCTCGAGCTCTTCGGGCGTGATGCCGCGGAGGACGGCTGCGGCGCCGTCGGTGGTCGCGCCGACGACGATGAGGTCGCGGAGGCGCTCGAGGAGGTCTTCGACGAAGCGCCGGGGGTCTTGACCGGTCTGGATGACGCGGTCGACGGAGGCGAACGCCGCGGCGCCGTCGTGGGCGCCGAGGGCGTCCACCACGCCGTCGAGGAGCGAGGCGTGCGTGTAGCCGAGGAGGGCCACGGCGGTCTCGTAGAGGACCTCGCCGCCATCGGAGCCGGCGATCAGCTGATCGAGCAGCGACAGCGTGTCGCGCACCGAGCCACCGCCGGCCCGGACGACGAGCGGCAGGACGCCGGGCGCCGCCGAGACGCCCTCGGACTCGCAGAGCTGCTGCACGTAGTCGAGCATCTGCGCCGGCGGCACGAGGCGGAACGGGTAGTGGTGGGTGCGCGAGCGGATCGTGCCGATGACCTTGTCGGGCTCGGTCGTCGCGAAGATGAACTTGACGTGCTCGGGCGGCTCTTCGACGATCTTGAGCAGGGCGTTGAACCCCTGCGGCGTGACCATGTGCGCCTCGTCGAGGATGAAGATCTTGTAGCGATCGCGAGCCGGGGCGAAGATCGCGCGGTCGCGGAGGTCGCGGGCGTCGTCGACGCCGTTGTGGCTGGCGGCGTCGATCTCGATGACGTCGAGCGAGCCGGAACCGCCGCGCGACAGCTCGACGCAGCTCGGGCACACGCCGCAGGGGGTGTCGGTCGGGCCCTCGGCGCAGTTGAGGCAGCGCGCCAGGATCCGGGCCGACGTCGTCTTGCCGCAGCCGCGCGGCCCCGAGAAAAGGTAGGCGTGGTTGACGCGGTTCGTGCGGAGGGCGGTGCGCAGCGGATCGGTCACCTGATTCTGGCCGATGAGCTCGGCGAAGTTCTCTGGCCGGTAACGGCGATACAGGGCGGTGACCACACACACAGAGTAGTCGGCACGACCGACACTGCCGACCGCTCGCGGACGGCGGCTCCGCCGGTCGGCGGTACGCGGGCGCGCGCGGAGACGACCGGACCGGACGGTGACCGAATACACCCTCCGGGCCGATCGCCGGCTCCGTGCGCGGACTTCCTGATCCTGCGACCGGAACGCCCGAGAAGAGAGCGGGGCGGCCCCTTCACACCCGAACGGAAGGGACCGCCCCTTTATACGGCGCTAGCGCTTCCTCGCCCTGATCCTGCTCAGTCCGCGGGATGCACCCAACATCCCGAGACCCAGCGCGAGGAATGCCGCGCCCACCACCGCCCATGGGAAGACGGTGGAGCCTGTGTAGGCGAGCGCCTGACCGAGGAAGGTCTGGTCGCTGCCCGTGCCGGCGGGCGACGTGTTGCCGTTCGTCCCGCCGCCGTTGCCGTCGCCGTTGCCGGTGTGGCCTGTGCCGTTGCCGTTGCCGTTGCCGTTGCCGTTCCCGTCGCCTCCGGGCCCGACGTTGACCGCCAGCTTCCGCACGGTGAACGTCGTCGCCAGCGGGTCGCTGGTGAAGGCGCCGACGGTCTGCGTGACGACGTAGGTGTGGGTGCCCGGCGCCACGCCCGTGAAGGTGTAGCTCCAGGTACCGTCGTCGGCCGCCTGAACCTGCACCGAGCGGCCGCCGTCGAGCGTGATGGTGACAACGGCGTCCGGGTCGGCGGTGCCCATCACCGGCACCGACGCGAGGCCGTTGGTCCCGGCCGCATACGTCGATCCGGGCGCCGGTCGGGCCAGCGTCAGCGGATCGATGATGTCGAGCGAGAACGACTGCGGGTCGGTCGAGGTCTCGGTGCCCATCACCGTCTGGGTCGCGACGACCGTGTGGTCGCCGTCGGCCACGGCGCCGAAGGTCACGCTCCAGGCGCCCGAGGCGTCGGCCGTCGTCGTCTGCACGGCCCCGGTTCCGTCGAGCCGCACCGACACCGGCGCGTTCGGCGCCGAGGTGCCCGTGACGGTCACCGGGTGCGAGCCGTCCTTGTCGGTGTCGACGAGCAGCGCGTTCGGCGTGGGCGAGAGGATCGCGATGCCGGTGGCCGAGGTCGCGGGCGCCACGGTGAACGGCACGGTCGCAGGAGCCGACGTGGCCGCCCCGAGCGTCTCGCTCACCGCGACCGTGTGGTCGCCCCGGCCCACGTTCGGCACGTCGACGCTCCAGGCGCCCGACCCGTCGGCCGTCGTGGTGATCGCCGTGCCGTTGTCGAGCGACACCGAGACGGTGGCGCCCGGTTCGGCGGTGCCCGTCACCGTGACGGTGGTGGGGCCGGTCGTCGAGCCCGGCACGGTCTGCCCCGGGGTCGGCGACGTGACCGTGATCGGTGCGATCGCGGCTCCGGTGACCTGCACCGAGGCCGATCCGGTGACCGTCTGCCCCGTGGTCTGGGTCGCGACGACGGTGCGCGTGCCGTCGGGGACGCTGGTGACGGTGACCGCCCAGGTGCCGTCGTCGCCGACGGTCGTGGTGCGGGTGATGGCGTCGCCCAGGTCGACCGTGATCGACGAGCCGGGCTGGCCGGTGCCGGTCACCGGCACGTCGAAGGTGCCGTCGCCGTCGGTGTCGCGGATGATCTGGCCCGAGGAGGGGCTGGTGATCGTCGGCGCGGACACCGGGTTCGACGTCGCCGTGACGCTGAAGGTGACCGTCACGGGATCCTGCGTCGTGCCGAGGACCGTCTGCGTCGCGGACGCGATGTGCGTGCCGACGCCGACCTGCGTGAACGTCGCCGTCCAGGCCCCGGTGCCGTCGACCGGAACGGTCTGGCTCGCGGAGCCCAGCAGCACCTTCACGCTGGCGCCGGGGGCGCCGGTGCCCGAGACCACGACGACCGTTGTGGAACCCGGCGCGACCTGGATCTGCTGGCCGGCCTGCGGCGTCGTGATCGTGGCCTTCGCCGCGGCCGCCACGGTCACGGTCGAGGTGACCGGGGTCGTGGAGCCGTCGGCGAGCTCCTCGCTCGCCGAGATCGTGTGGTCGCCGGTCGCGACACCGGGGAACGTGACCGACCACGAGCCGTCCGTCGCCGCGTTCACGGTCTTCGGCGTGCCGCCGTCGATCGTCACCGAGACGAGCGCGCCGGGGTCGGCGGTGCCGCTCACCGGGAGCGACGTCGTGGAGGTCGACGAGGCGACGGTCACCGAGGAGCCGTCCGCGGGCGACGAGACTGCCACGCCGGTGCCGGCCTGGACGGTGAGGTCCTGCGTCACCGCGGGCAGCGAGACGCCGGTGAGGCTCTCGGTCACGGAGATCGTGTGGTCGCCGACCGGGACGTCGTGGATCGTGGTCCCCCACTTCCCGTCGTCGCCGACGGTCGCCGTGCCGGTGAGGCCGCCGCCGAGGTCGACGGCGATCGACGCGCCGGGCTCACCGGTGCCGGTGACCGGGATGTCCGCGGTCGCCGTCGGCGACGTGACGAGGACGGGCTGGCCGGCCTCCGGCGTCGCGATCGCAGGAGCGACGAGAGCCTCGGCCGAGATCCCGACCTGGTCGGACCCCGTGACCGTGCCGTTCGTCTTCTGCACGACCGCGAGGCGGATCACACCCACCGGCACGTGGTGGAGCGTGACCGACCACGTGCCGTCGTCGCCGACCGTGGTGGTCGCCGTCTGGCCGGTCGCCGTGGTGACCGTGATGGTCGAGCCGGGCTGGCCGGTGCCCGAGACGGGCACGTCGACGAAGCCGTCGCCGTTGGTGTCGGGGAGCACGGTGCCCTGGTCGGGGCTCGTGATCTCGACCGGGGCCGCCGGGTTCGTCGTCGTCTCGACGGTGAAGCCCGCGGAGACGGACGTCTGCGTGTCGCCGGCGACCGACTGCGTGGCGGTCACGTCGTGATCGCCCTCGCCGACGCCGGTGAACTGGACGCTCCACGTGCCGGTCTGGTCGACAGTCGTGGTCTGCGGCGCGCCCTGGCCGTCGAGCTGCACGGAGATCCCGGCGCCGGGCAGTCCGGTGCCCGAGACCGGCACGGTGGCCGTGTCGCCCTGGGCGACCTGGAAGGTCTGGCCGGCGGTCGGGCTGGTGATGACCGCGGCCGGTGCGACGTCGACGGTGAACACCGCGAGGGCGGGGGTCGTCGAGCCGTCCGAGGTGGCCTCGGTGGCCGAGAGCGTGTGGGATCCGGTGCCGACGTCCGGGAACGAGGTCGACCAGGCGCCGGTGGTGCCGTCGGCGGTCACCGTGGTGGCGCTGCCGCCGTCGAGCTTCACCGTCACCGTGGCGCCGGGCTCGGCCGTGCCGGAGACGGGGACGGGGACGGTGTCGCCGGTGTTCGCCACCGGGAACGAGTGCGCGTTCGTCGGCTGCGAGATCACGACCGGCGCGGCGACCGAGACCGAGAGCGGCTGCGTGACCGGCGTCGAGACGACGCCGGCGATGGTCTGCGTGACGCTCGCCGTGTAGTCGCCGACCGGCACGCCGTGCACGGTGACGCCCCAGGTGCCGTCGTCGCCGGCCTTCGTGGTCGCCGTGAGGCCGCCGCCGAGGCTGACGGTCACGGTCGCGTCGGCCTGCGCCGTGCCGGTGAAGGGCACGTCGGCGGTCGCCGCCTGGCTCGACACCGTGACGTCCACCCCGGGAGCCGGGTTCGTGACGGTGACGGGCGAGGCCGCCGCCACCGAGATCGTGACGGTGGTCGGCGTGGCCGACGTCGTGCCGTCGATCGACTGCGTCACCGAGATCGTCTGGTCGGCTCCGACGGAGACGTCCGGGATCGTGACGGAGTACTTCCCGTCCGTGCCGGTCGTGGCCTGGCCGGCCTGGCCGGAGTCGGTGGTCGCCATGACGGTCGACCCGGGCTCGGCGGTGCCGGTGACGGTGACGTCGGTCGTCGACGTCGCGGTGGGCACGACGACGGTCTGGTCGGGCGTCGGCGTGGCGATGGTCACGGCCGCTCCGGCCTGCACCGTGAAGTCACGGGTCGCAGGATCCGACTGCGTGCCGCCCACCGTCTGCACGGCGCTGAGCACGTACGACCCCACGGGGGTGTTCGCGAGAGTCGTCGACCAGCTGCCGCTGTTGCGCACGGTGATCGCGATCGGGGCGCCGCCGTTGACGGTCAGGGCGATCGAGGCACCGGGCTGTCCGGTGCCCGCGACGGTGACCGTGGTCTTCGACGAGGCGTCCGCGACCGGGAAGTCCTGCCCCTCGGTCGGCGTCTGGATGGTGATCGGAGCACCGACGATGACGTCGACGGTCGACGTGACCGCCGCCGACGTGGTGCCGTTGATCGTCTGGGTCGCGCTGACGGTCTGGAGGCCGACCGGCACGTTCGCCACGCTCGTCGACCAGGCGCCCGTGGTGGCGTCGGCGGTCGTCGTCGCCGTGAGGCCGGCTCCGAGCGACACGTTCACCGTGGCGCCCGGCTGGGCCGTGCCCGACACCGGGATCGTCGTCGTCGAGCCGCTCGTGGCGACCGTGACCTTCGAGCCGTCCGCGGGGGCGGTCAGCGTGACCGGGGCGCCGGCGGCGATCGAGAACGACGAGGTCGCAGGAGCCGAGACGGTCCCGTTCAGCGACTGGCTCGCCGCCGCCGTGTACGACCCGACCGGCAGGTTCGCGAAGGTCGTGGTCCAGGTGGTCCCGGTGACGGTGGCCTCCTGGGTGAGACCCGCGCCGAGGCTGACCGACACCGTGGCGCCGGCCGCGTTCGTGCCCGTCACCGTCTCGGACGTCGTCGCCGTGGGGGACGCCACGACCTTCGTGTCGCCCGCGGGAGGAGCCGTGATGGTCACCGGTGCTCCTGCGCTGATGGTCACGGTGGAGGTGAGCACGGGCGACGTGGTGACGCCGACGGTCTCGATGGCGCCGAAGGTGTGCGCACCCACGCCGAGGGCGAGGAAGGTGGTCGACCACTGGCCGTTGAGGCCGACGATCGCCGTCTGGGTCGTCGAGCCGGTCGTGACGGCGACCGAGGCGCCGGTGTCGCCGGTGCCGGAGACCGTGATGTTCTGCGTGCCCGAGGCGTCGGCAACGGTGACGGTCGATCCGTCGACGGGCGTCGCGAGCGTGAATGCCGCCCCGGCGCTGATCGTGAAGCCGCCGTTGGCGCTGGAGGTGGTTCCGTTGACGGTCTGCGTCGCGACGATCGCGTGCGTGCCGACGCCGACCCCGCTGTCCGTCACCGACCAGGCGCCCGAGGCGTCGGCCGTGGTGGTGAGAGGGGTGCCCGAGTCGACGGTCACCGAGATGCCCGCGCCCGGCTGCGCGGTGCCGGAGATCGCGACGGACTGCGTCGACGTCGGCGTGGCGACGGTGATGGGCGTCGCCGAGGTCGGCGACGTGATCGCGATCGGGGCGCCGGCCGAGATCGAGAAGGTCGTCGGGGTCGCGTTCTGCGTCGAGCCGGCGATCGTCTGCGACGCGTTCACGGTGTACGTGCCGACCGGCAGGTTCGAGAACGTCGCCGACCACGAGCCGAGCGGGGTGGCGACCGTCTGCGAGCCGGAGGCCCCGAGGTCGACCGTGGGGCTGGTGAGCGTGACGGTGGTATTCGCGAGGGCCGATCCGACGCCGGTCACCGTGGTGGAGTGGGTGCCCGTGCCCGAGGCGACCGTGAAGGTCGTGCCCGACGATGGCGCCGTGATCACGAGGCCCGTGGCGGCCGCGACGTGGAACGCCTGCGTGACCGGGGTGGAGGTGCCGCCGTTGATGGTCTGGGACGCGCTGAGCACGTAGTCGCCCACGGGTACGTTCGCGATCGAGGCGCTCCACGATCCCGTCGGGCCGGCCGTCGTGGT
The DNA here is from genome assembly GCF_003634555.1 of Frondihabitans australicus. Classification (NCBI taxonomy): domain Bacteria; kingdom Bacillati; phylum Actinomycetota; class Actinomycetes; order Micrococcales; family Microbacteriaceae; genus Frondihabitans; species Frondihabitans australicus. The sequence continues at coordinate 233,259 of NZ_RBKS01000001.1, read as the reverse complement.
CGCCGTGAGTCCGGCGCCGAGGCTGACCGTGACCGAGGCACCCGGCTGGGCGGTGCCGCTCGTCGCGACCGTCGCCCGGCCTCCGGTGACCACCGTCTGCGTCGCGCCGGCGGCCGGGTTCGAGATGACGACAGGAGCGCCGACCTGCACCGTGAGGGGCTGCGTCACGGCGGGCGAGGTCGTGCCGCCGATCGTCTCGGTGGCGCTGACCGTGTAGCTGCCGGTGGGGACGCCCGCGATCGGGATCGTCCAGGTCCCGCTGCCGTCGGCGGTGGCGGTGCCGGTGATGCCGGAGCCCAGCGACACCGTCACGCTCGCGCCCGGCTGCGCGGTGCCGGTGAAGGGGATGTCGGCGGTGGAGCCGGTGCCCGCGACGGGGATCGCTGCTCCTGCGGCCGGAGCCGAGATGGCCACCGGCGCGCCCGCGACGATCGAGTAGGTGCTGGTGACCGGCGACGACGTCGTTCCGTTGACGGTCTGCGTGGCCGAGATCGTGTACCCGCCGACCGGCACGCCGGTGAACGGAGCCGACCAGGTGCCGGTGCCCGAGGCGGTGACGGTCTGGGTGCGGCCGGAGCCGAGCGAGACGGTCACCGAGGCGTTGTTGCCTGCCGTGCCGGTGACGGTCACGGGGATGGTGGACGAGGGGTCGGCGACGGTGGTCGACGAGCCTGCCGCGGGCGCGGTGATGGTGACGGCAGGAGCCGCGGCCACCGAGAACGTCGAGGTGACCGGTGCGCTCGTGACGCCGGCCACGGTCTGTGTCGCCGACACGGTGTAGGCGCCGACGCCGACGTTCGTGAAGTTCGCGCTCCACGCGCCGTTCAGGCCCGCGGTCACCGTCGCGGTGACGCCGGTCGCGATCTGCACGTTCACCGTCGCGCCGGCCTGGGCCGTGCCCGTCACGGTGACGGGAGTGGTGGCCTGCGGACCGGCGACCGTGAAGACGCCGCCGTTCGCGGGACTCTGCAGGACGATGGGCGAGGCCGCGACGACCGAGATCGGGCGGGTGATCGCTGCTGACGTGCCGCCGCCCACGATTTGCGTGACGCTGACGGTGTAGGCGCCGGTGCCCACGCCCGTGACGGGGATGCTGTAACTGCCGTCGGCGGCCGCGGTCGCGGTGCCGGTGAGGCCGCCGCCGAGGTCGGCGGTGACAGCGGCGCCGGGCTGGGCCGTGCCGGTGACGGTGACCGTGGTGGTCGAGGTCGACCCCGGCACGACGTACTGCGTGTTCGCGGCGGGAGCCGTCACGGTGAGTGCCGCACCGGCGACGACCGTGAACGGCCGGGTCACCGGCGCCGAGGTCACGCCGCCCGAGGCCTGCGTGGCCGAGATGGTGTAGCTGCCGACGCCGACGCCGGGCACCGAGGTCGACCAGGAGCCGTCGGAGCCCGCGGTCGTCGACGCGGTGAGACCGCCGCCGAGGTCGAGCGCGATCGTCGCACCGGGCGTCGCCGAGCCGGACACCGTGATCGACCGCGTCGCCGTCGACGACACGACCGTGAACTGCTGCGAGGCCGTCGGCGCCGAGATGGACAGCGGCTGCTGCGCGACCACGCTGAAGGTCTGTGTCACCGGCGTGCCGGCCACCCCGTTGAAGGTCTGCGTCGCGCTGGCCGTGACGGTGCCGACGCCGATGCCGGAGACCGTCGTCGACCACGTGCCGTCCGTGCCGACCGTCGCCGTGCCGGTGTGGCCGTTGCCGAGGTCGACGGCGATGGTGGCGCCGGGCTCACCCGTGCCGGAGACCGGAATGGACCGCGTCGTCGTGCTCGTCGCGACCGTGAACTGCTGGTTGGCGGTCGGCGAGGTGATCGCGACCGGGGCGATGGTCGTGGTGTTCGCCGTCGATGTCGCCAGGTTGATCGTCGCGACGTTCGCACCCGGCAGGATCGCCAGCTGCAGGGCGTGGACGGAGGTCGACCCCTGGGTGTTGCCGCGGGAGTCCTGGAAGCCGCCGTTCGAGTCCTGCGCGTTGACGGTGATCGACACGACCTGGTTGATGAGGCCGACCAGAGGTGTCAGCACCGTGTTCGCAGCGGTCAGCGTCGTGCCGAGAGTCGTCGTGAGGCCGTTGAGCGTCGGCGACAGGAGGGTTCCGAGGTTGGACGTGATCGACGTCACGACCGGAGCCAGCGCCGGCAGCAGGACGTTGACGGGGATGCTCACGCCGCCGTTCAGCGCGGTGAGCGTCGCCGTGACCGTCGCAGGCGTGTTCGTGCCGTTCGCGATGAGGTTGCTGAGCGGGACCGACGCGTTGAGGTTCAGCGTCTCGATGTTGAGACCGAGGAGCGTGACGCCCGCGCCGACCGTGACCTTCAGCGTCGCGTTGCTCAGGGCGCTGACGATCGCCGTGTTGAGCGCTGCCGGGATCTGCGTCACCAGGATGTCCTTGATGGCACCGGTGACGATGTCCTGCAGCGCCTGGGTCGACAGCAGCTTCGTGTTCGGGCCCTGGCCGTTGAGCGCCTGGAGCGTGTTGAGGTCGATCGTGATCGAGCCCGTCTTCGGGTTGATCGTCACCGGGCCGGACGTGTACGTCTGCGCCAGGACCGGCTGGGTCACGGCGGACAGGTTGAGCCCGCTGATGCTGGCCTGCACCGTGGTCCCGGTGAGGTTGGAGTTCGGGATCAGGCCCTGGATCGCCGTGTTCAGCGACGACGTGATCCCGCTCGTGAGCGAGTTGACGAAGCCGGTGGACGCGACCGTGTTGTTCAGCGTCGAGCTGGTGGTGTTCACGGCGGTCTGCAGGCTCGTGTTGAGGCCGGCGATGGCCGGGCTCGTGAGCTGGACGTTGGCTCCTGCGATGCCGTAGGTCTTCGACACCGAGGTGGTCGTGCCGCGCGTCGACTGGATGCGAGAGGCGAGTGCGCCGATGTTGAGCTGCGCGGCGCTGGCGATCGACGCGTTCGCGCCGACGGTCTGGAAGAGGGGCTCGAGGTTCAGGGTCGAGGTGCCGCCGGGTGTTCCCGGGCCGACCGCGATGCTGCCGTCGGAGCCGACGAGACCCGACGAGGCCACGGCGCCGGTCGTCGAGGTGTTCGCGTACTGCCCGTTCACCCCGAGGGTCAGGATCCCGTTGTTGCCGAGCAGCTGGATGCCGTTGCCGAGGTTGACGTTGACCGCGTTCAGGGCGGTGAGGTCGAGCGGGTTGGCGACGGTGCCGAGGCTCGACGTCGCCGTGCTGGACGAGTAGGCGCCCTTCAGCTGGGCGATGTTGTTGACGTTGACGATGCCGCTGCCGGAGAGCAGCACGCCCTCGCCCTCGCTGACGTCGCCCGCCGCGGCCTGCGCGGGCAGGACCGTCATCGAGGCGATGACGCCGCCGACGACCAGGGACGCCGCGATCGACAGCAGCGAACGTCGGCCGGTGAAGAGTCCGGCCGGACGAGTGTGGGTGCGAGACCTCGAGTGGAGCATGAGGTGCCTCTTTCTGACAGACGGTGTCTGTCACTGATCCGAACCCTCCGTGGGTGGCGAAGGGGTGAAGCGGCGGTGCACGGTGCCGGTGGTTCGGCGGCTCCGGTGAAGCGGGGTGATGCGGGGCGAGTGATCGACGGCGCGCGTCAGTGATCGGGCGCGCCGACTCCGATCGGAGCGCGAGAAAGCGTGCCCGGTGGGCGGCAGGTCCTGATCCTGGCAGGCGACGTCATAGTCGCGATCCTTTCTCCGGCTGGAGCAGCGATTCCCTGGTGAGGGGAGGTACGCCCTGGTGAGGAGCGAGTGCAGCGAAGCCGTGGTGAGTGGCCTCGAAGGTGGTGCGTGACGCCCATCATAAACAGACTCTCAGACACGTGTCCGGCCGAACCGGGTCGTTTGTACCCCCAAAAGGAGTGGTGTCCGCAGAAGTGCCGACCGGTCTGTCTACCGGGCAATGCCCAGTCACGATTCCGCTACACTGATCTCCGGCTCCTCACGTGGCGCCATCCAGGCCAACTCCCCCAGGGCAGAAATGCAGCAAGGGTAACCGGGCTCTGGCGGGTGCGTGAGGAGTCTTTTCTTCGCTTCGCTCGAAATAAGCGCGGCCCGCCATCGCAGTGCTTGCTAGCGCGGCCGGCTTCGCCGTCCTCGCGTGGCGGGTGCGTGAGGAGTCTTTTCGTTCGCACCCAGGGCCACGGGGTTGAGTGGGGGCATGAGAATCGTCATCGCGGGCGGCCACGGCCAGATCGCCCTCCTCCTCGAGCGACAGCTCGCCGACCTCGGCCACGACCCCGTCGGCATCGTCCGCAACCCCGACCACGTGCCGGACGTCGAGGCCGCAGGAGCCCGAGCACTCGTACTCGACCTCGAGCACTGCGAAGCCTCCGACCTCGCCGGGCACCTCGACGGAGCCGACGCCGTGGTCTTCGCCGCGGGCGGAGGAGGGAACAGTGGGGCCGCCCGCAAGCTCACCATCGACCGGGATGGCGCGATCCTGCTCGCCGACGCCGCCGAGCAGGCGGGCGTGACCCGCTACGTCATGATCTCGGCGATGCACGCCGACGAGTTCGACGAGGTCCGTGCGGCGTGGCCGTCCGACGACGCCGACACGTTCCAGGTCTACCTGCGCGCGAAGGCGGAGGCCGACGCCGACCTCCGCGCCCGCGACGGTCTCGACTGGACGATCGTCCGGCCGGGAGCACTCACCGACGAAGCGCCCACTGGCCTCATCTCGGTGGGCCGCCGCCTCGAGCGCGGCAGCATCCCCCGCGCCGACGTCGCCGCGATCGTCGCGACGGCGATCGACGAGGGCACCGCGGTCCGCACGCAGTTCGAGACCGTCTCAGGCGAGGCGACGATCAGCGACGCCCTCGTGACGATCCGCTACTGACCTGCCAGAGGGCTCAGACGAGGGCGGCGGCCTGCCGGGCGATCTCGAGCTCCTCGTCGGTCGGCACGACGAGCACCGACACCGGCGCGCCCTCCTCAGAGATGAAGCGAGCCTCGCGGCTCGCGAGCTCGTTGCGGTCGTCGTCGATGTGCACGCCGAAGAACTCGAGCCCGGCGAGGGTGCGGCGCCGCAGGAGCGCGTTGTTCTCGCCGACGCCCGCCGTGAACACGATGGCGTCGAGCCCTCCGAGCTGGGCGGTGTACGCCCCGACGTAGTGCCGGATCCGGTGCCGGTAGACCGCGAGCGCCGCCTCTGCGACCTCGTCGCCTCGCGACGCGGAGTCCTGGACGTCGCGCATGTCGCCGTTGCCGGTGAGGCCCAGGAGCCCGGACCGCTTGTTCAGCATCGTCTCGAGCTCGTCGAACGACAGGCCGGCCTCGCGGTGGAGATGGAAGACGACGGCAGGGTCGACGTCGCCCGACCGCGTGCCCATCACGAGGCCCTCGAGCGGCGTGAGGCCCATCGACGTCTCGATGCTGCGGCCGCCCCGGATCGCCGTGGCCGACGCGCCGTTGCCGATGTGCAGGACGATCATCTTGAGCTCGGCGAGCGGCCTGCGCAGGAACTCGGCCGCCTTCTCGGAGACGAACTTGTGCGACGTGCCGTGGAAGCCGTAGCGCCGCACGCCGTACTCGCGGGCGAGCGCGTCGTCGATGGCGTACGTGTAGCTCTCGGGAGCGAGCGTCTGATGGAACGCGGTGTCGAAGACCGCGACCTGCGGGGCGTCTGGGAACGCCGTTTTCGCGGCGCGGATGCCGGCGAGGTTCGCCGGATTGTGGAGCGGCGCGAGAGCGGAGAGCCTGTCGATCGCGTGCTCGACCTCGGGGGTGACGATCGTGGCGCGGTCGAACTCCGAGCCGCCGTGCACCACGCGATGGCCGACCGCGATGAGCGGGTGCTCGTCGAATGACGGGCCGTGCTGCTCGAACGCCTTCAGCATCACGGCGAAGCCGGCCGTGTGATCCGGGATCGGAGTCGAGTCGTTGCTCGTCTCGTCGCCCGTGAGCGCGTTCTTGTGCTTCGTGGCGCCGACCTCCTCGCCGATCCGCTCCACCAGCCCCGACGCGAGCGTCCGTTCGCCGTCGAGGTCGATCAGCTGGTACTTGAACGACGACGAGCCGGAGTTGACGACGAGGACGGCGCTCATGACGAGGCTCCTTCGGGGGTCGGGGCGGGTGCTTCGGCGGGTGACCCCGGCTCCTGCGTCCCGGCCTGGATGGCGGTGATGGCGACGGTGTTGACGATGTCGGAGACCAGAGCACCTCGCGACAGGTCGTTGATCGGTTTGCGGAGGCCCTGCAGGATCGGGCCGATCGCCACCGCGCCCGCGCTGCGCTGCACGGCCTTGTAGGTGTTGTTGCCGGTGTTGAGGTCGGGGAAGATGAACACCGTCGCACGGCCGGCGACCTGCGAGTCGGGCATCTTCGTCGCCGCGACGGTCGGGTCGGCGGCGGCGTCGTACTGGATCGGCCCCTCGACGAGCAGGTCGGGGCGGCGCTCGCGCACGAGTGCCGTCGCCTGCCGGACCTTGTCGACGTCGGCGCCGGAGCCCGAGTCGCCGGTCGAGTAGCTGAGCATCGCGATGCGCGGCTCGATGCCGAACTGCTGCGCCGTCTGCGCGGACGAGATCGCGATGTCGGCGAGCTGCTCGGCGGTGGGATCGGGGATCACGGCGCAGTCGCCGTAGACGAGGACGCGGTCGGCGAGCGCCATGAGGAAGACGCTCGAGACGACGCTCACGTCGGGCAGGGTCTTGATGACCTCGAACGCCGGCCGGATCGTGTGCGCCGTCGTGTGCTTCGCGCCCGACACCATGCCGTCGGCGAGGCCCATCTTGACCATCATGGTTCCGAAGTACGAGACGTCGGTCACGGTGTCCATCGCCATGTCGACCGTGGTGCCCTTGTGGGCGCGCAGGGTCGCGTACTCGGCGGCGAACTGGCGCTGCAGCGCAGGGTCGTTCGGGTCGAGCACGTCGGCGTCCGCCAGGTCGAGGCCGAGCTCGGCGCCGCGGGCGCGGACCGCCGACTCGTTGCCGAGGAGCGTGAGCTTCGCGACGCCGCGCTGCAGGAGTGACGACGCGGCGCGCAGGATGCGGTCGTCGTCGCCCTCGGGCAGCACGATGTGCTTCCGGATCGAGCGGGCCCGGTCGAGCAGCTGGTACTCGAACATGAGAGGCGTGACCACCTGCGACGGCGCCACCTCAAGCAGGGCGAGCAGCGCGGCCCCGTCGACGTGGGTCTCGAACAGCGACAGTGCGAGGTCGTACTTGCGCGTCGAGTCGGCCGCGAGCCGACCTCGCGTCTCGGTGATGCGGAGGGCGGTGTCGTAGGTTCCGAGCTCGTTCCAGAGGATCGGCAGCGAGCTGTCGAGGCCGCCGAGCAGCCGCACCACCTGCGGCGCGAGGTCGAAGCCGCCGTTGAGGATGATGCCCGCCAGCGACGGGAACGTCTCCGATGCGTGCGCCAGCACGGTCGCGACGAGGACGTCCGTCCGGTCGCCGGGAACCACGACGACCGAGCCCTCGATGAGGCGCGGCAGGACGTTCTCCATCGACATCGCCGCCACGACGACGCCGACGGCCTCTCGCTCGAGCAGGGCCTCGTCGCCCCGCACCAGGCGCGCCCCGGTAGCGTCCATCACCGAGCGCAGGGTCGGAGCCACGAGCACGCGGTCCTCGGGAAGCGCCCACACGGGCACCGGCTCGGCCCCCTCGGCCGACGCCGCCACCGACTCGCGCACCCCGGCGACGATCTCGTCGAGGTGCTCGGGGTCGGCGCGGTTGGCGATCACCGCCAGCAGACTCGCGTGCTCCGACCGGAGCTCGGCCGTCGTGACATCCGCCACCTGCCGCATGTCCGCGCCCGTGCGCGCGTGCGAGCCGTCGGAGGTCCGCCCGCCCAGCACCAGCAGCACCGGAGCGCCCAGGTTCGCCGCGATCCGGGCGTTGAACGACAGCTCGGTCGGGCTGCCCACATCCGTGTAGTCCGACCCCACGATGACGACCGCGTCGCACTGACGCTCGATCGCCGCGAACCGCGCGACGATGGTGGCCAGAGCGGCATCAGGATCCGCATGCACCTCGTCGTACGTGACCCCCACGCACTGCTCGTACGGCAGATCCACCGAGTCGTGCGCCAGAAGCAGCTCGAGCACGTAGTCCGGCTCGCTCACCGACCGGGCCACCGGCCGGAACACCCCCACCCGGCCGAGCTCATGGCTCAGCGTGTCGAGCACCCCGAGGGCGATCGTCGATTTGCCGGTATGACCCTCAGCCGAGGTGATGAAGATGCGAGTCGACACGCTCAGAACTGTACGGCCACCACATGAACGATGGCTGGTTCGCCCCCCACCCCTCCCCTGGGCTAGAGTTCTCTAGGTCGTCGGCCGCCACAAGCAGCCGGCGCCACGGAGAATTCGCCTAGTGGCCTATGGCGCACGCTTGGAAAGCGTGTTGGGTGAAAGCCCTCGGGGGTTCGAATCCCCCATTCTCCGCCATGCTTTTGCCCTGTTCGGATGCTGCGCATCCTCCCAGGGGCCTGGCTCAGTGCTGGTCTGGTCCGCTGCCGCGGACGCCCGGCGAGGCTCTGCCCGGCGACACTTCCACCCGGCGCTGAAGCGCCGGGACGCTGCGCTGCCGGCCGGCGAGGGGGCGCCCGGCGACAGCCTCTCCCGGCGACGATCACTCGGCGCTGGCGCGCGGACGGTAGGCGGGGTGGACGGCGGGGTCCAGAGCGCGGGCGGCGGTGAGGCGCGCGAGAAGAGCCGCGAGGGTCGCCACGTCCTCGGGGGCGAGACCTTCGGTGAGAGCGACATCCTGGCGCTCGGCGGCACGACGGAGCGCCGAGAGGAGGGTGCGGCCCGACGGCGTGAGGTCGAGCTCCTGCACCCGCCTGTCGGTCGCGCTCCGGGCACGCGACACGTGGCCGCCACGCTCGAGACCGTCGACCAGGGCCACGACGCGGCTCTGCACGGTGCCGAGGCGCTCGGCGAGCTCTCGCTGGCTGAGGCCGGGCGACCTGCCGATGATCCGCACCACGCCCGCCTCGGCCGGCGTCACCCCCAGTGCCGCTGTCTCGGCGGCGAAGATCCCGGCCGCCAGCGCACCGAGCTGCGAGAGCGCGAAGCCGATCCGCGCCGGGCGGTTTCCTTCAGGCATGCGCCCACTTTAGGTCATTGACAGAACGATTCACAAGGTGAATGATTCAGCGCATGACCGAGAACCAGCCACCTCGCAGTGCGCGACGCCGACCCGACGGCCCTCCCGCCGGTGTGCTCGCGATCGTCGGCCTCGCCTTCACCGTCGCGGCCGCCGCCACGTTCACGGCGTCCGACACACTCACCGGCTTCTTCACGTTCGCAGCCTCGGTGCCCCTCGGCATCTACGCCGCAACCGTCTACGCCCGGCTCCTGCGCCTCGGAATCCGGGTTCCCGGCCCGAACATCGCCCTCGTGGGCGGCATCTCGGCGTCGGTGCTGCTCGCCGTCTCGGGTCTGGTCACCTGGGCGATCGGCCGCTCCGGTGCGCCCTCGCTCCGTGCGGGTCACGCGGTCACCACCGGCACGATCACCCTGGTGCGCGACGTGGCCTTCGCGCTCGGCGGCGTCGGCTTCGTCGGCGGGCTGGGGCTTCTGGTCGCAGGAGCAGCGGTCCCGTCGTTCATCCTCCACCTCGTGCCGCGCCCTCTCGCCGCCGCGGGCCTCGTGATCGCCGCCGTCGCCGAGGTCTCCTTCCTCGCTCTGCTGTGGCCGGGATTCGACGCTCTCCTGCCGATCGGCCGCTTCGCCGGGCTCGCCTGGCTCATCGCCCTCGGCTTCCTCCTCCCTCGTGATCGCAGAGAGGTGAGGCGCGCGACGCGGACGTAAAATGACCGGATGCCGGCCGTCGAACCCACGAGCGCCCGCGTCGACGCGTGGCTGTGGGCCGTGCGCATCTACAAGACGCGGTCGGCGGCCACCGCGGCCTGCCGCGCCGGGCACGTCCGCGTCAACGGCGAGCGCGTGAAGGCCGCGCAGCCGGTGCGGCCGGGCGACGAGATCCGCACGCGCATCGAGGGATGGGAGCGCATCGTCACGGTCCGCAGGATCCTGGTGAAGCGAGTCGGCGCCCCCGTCGCCGCCACCGCACTGATCGACGCCAGCCCGCCCCCGCCGAAGCGCGAGGAGCTCCTCTACATCCCGCTCCGCGACCGCGGCGCAGGGCGCCCGACGAAGCGCGACCGGCGCGAGATGGACCGCTTCCGCGACACGATGTTCGGCGCCGCGGACGACGACTGAGATCGTCCCGACAGAACATACCGGCTGGTCGGATACCACCCGAACTGGGCGGTCCGCCGTGACGGTGGTCTGCCCTACGGTGGTACCAGCCAGGGCGTCTCCCCAGGGGTGGAGGAGGCGCAGGCTCCGATTCCATGGGGGAAGCATGACCATCACCCGCGGGCCCGACCGAACCGGGTTCACGATCTACACGACACCGCTCCAGTCTCTGGGGCGCACAGCGCTGGTCTCGGGGGCGAGCAGCCTGCTGCCGGTGTTCGCCGCTCTGCTGTGGCTCACCGTCGAGAGCGAGGCGCTGCCCGCCGTGCTCAGCACCGAGGCCGCCGTGACGGGCGCGTTCTTCGTGGTGTTCCTGCGCTACAAGCTCGTCTTCGCGGCGGTCACGCCGACGCACCTGGTGAAGCGGCGCATGCTGCTGCCGTCGGTGTCGATCGAGCGGTCGGAGATCGACCACGTCGTCCTCAACCGCGTCTACCGCGGATCGTCGAACGACTCGCTGACCCAGATGCTCGTGCTCGACGCCGAGGGTCGCCGGCTCTACGGCATGAACGGGCTGTTCTGGTCGAAGGCCGACATCGTCCGCGTCGCCGAGGCGCTCGAGGTGCAGGTCGTCGTCGACGACCTCCCGCTCTCGCGCGGCGACTACTACGAGATGTTCCCGATGGCGCGCGGCTGGTACGCGACCCGGGTGTTCCGGCTCGTCATGATCGGCGCAGGCGCCATCGCCGTGGGCCTGCTCGTCATGGGAGTCCAGCACCTCGTCGAGAGGTAGCACCCGCGTGTAGCACCTCGTCGAGAGGTGACGCGCGCGGCTAGCGTCGACGCAGCGTGCCGAAGATCCCCTTGACCACCTCGGTCATGATCTTCTGGCTCGCGCTCGAGCCGAGCAGGTCGCCCATGAGCGAGTCGCCTGCCGACGACCGCGAGCGCGACGACGTCGAGCGAGACCGGGTGGTGGTCGAGCGCGAGGCCGCGGTGCGCCGCGCCTTCTCGGCCTTCTCGAACTCGCGCTGCTGCCGCTCGTACTCCTTCTGCGCGGCGGCCCGGGCCCTCTCCGCGTCGGCCTGGGCCTTTGCGTCAGCCTTCGCCGCGGCGGCCGCGGCCTTCTCCGCCTCCGCCTGCGCCTTGGCCTGCTCGGTCGCGGCGACGCGGGCCGCCTCCGCTGCCGAGGCGGACTCGAGCTTGGCGGTCAGGATTTCGCGCGCCGACTCCCGGTCGATCGCCGTGCCGTACGTCGCGAGCAGCGGCGACGCCGCGACGGCCGCCTCCATCGCCGGAGTCGGGGTGGGCGACATCGATCCCTGCGGTGCGCGAAGCCTGGTCCACGCCACGGGCGACGGCGCGCCCTTCTCGTTCATGACGGTGACGATCGCCTCGCCGGTCGCCAGCGACTGCAGCACCTCGCCGAGGTCGTAGCCGCTCTTCGGGTAGGTCGAGACCGTCGCCTTGAGCGCCTTGGCGTCGTCGGGGGTGAACGCCCGCAGCTGGTGCTGGATCCTGGAGCCGAGCTGCGCCAGCACGTCGCTCGGCACGTCCTTCGGGGTCTGCGTCACGAACACGATGCCGACGCCCTTCGAGCGGATCAGCCGCACGGTCTGGGTGATCTGCGCGACGAAGTCCTTCGAGGCTCCGGTGAACAGGAGGTGCGCCTCGTCGAAGAAGAACACGAGCCTGGGCTTGTCGAGATCACCCACCTCGGGCAGGTCGTTGTAGAGGTCGGCGAGCATCCACATGAGGAAGGTCGAGAACAGCGCCGGCTGCGTCGCCACCCCGGGCAGCTCCAGCAGGCTCACGACGCCGCGCCCGTCGGGGGCGATCCGCAGGAACTCGGCGGTGTCCATCTCCGGCTCGCCGAAGAACTGGTCGGCGCCCTGGTCGGCGAAGGTGATCAGCTCGCGCAGGATCACGCCCGCCGTCTGCGAGCTGAGGCCTCCGAGCGATGCCAGCTCGCCCTTCCCCTCGTCGCTGGTGAGGTAGGTGAGCACGGCGCGGAGGTCGCTCAGGTCGAGCAGCGCGAGCCCGGCCTGCTCCGCGTAGTGGAAGACGAGGCCGAGACTCGACTCCTGCGTGTCGTTGAGCCCGAGCACCTTCGCCAGCAGCAGCGGCCCGAAGCCGGCCACCGTCGCCCGCACGGGAATGCCCGTGCCCTTACCGCCCAGCGCGTAGTACTCGGTCGGAGCCGCCCGCGGAGTCCACTGCTGGCCGAGGCCCTCCGTGCGCTCGAGCAGCTTCGGGTTCGACTCCCCCGGCGTCGCGATGCCCGACAGGTCGCCTTTCATGTCGGCGGCGAACACCGCCACGCCGGCGGCCGACAGCTGCTCGGCGAGCACCTGCAGGGTCTTGGTCTTGCCCGTGCCGGTGGCGCCGGCGACGAGGCCGTGGCGGTTCATCATCGCCAGCGGGATCCGCACGGGCACGTCCGCCCGCGCGTCGCCGTTGACGAGGGCGCCGACCTCGATGGCGGGCCCGTCGAACGCGTACCCGGCGCGGATCGCGTCGACGGCGGGCGCGGCGAGGGGGCCGGCGGCCGAGGCCTCCGGCGCAGCGGGCGGTGGTGCCGGGGTGTCGGCCGAGGGCGCAGGAGCCGCCGCAGACTCGACCGGGGCGGGTGTGCCGGCGGGCTCCTGCGCCCCCGGGGCCGCGCCCTCGTCTGCCGGGGCCGGCGCTTGGGCCGCCACCGCAGCCGCCGCGCTCGTGCCCGCCGCCGCCTGCTGCGCCGCCGCAGCAGCGTCGGCCGCGAGCTGCTGCACTCTGGCCAGCGCGGCGTCCGCCTCGGCCTTCGCCTTCTCGGCGGCCGCGACAGCCGCCTCCAGTGCCGCCTGCGCGTTCTGAACGTCGCTCATGTCGCCACTCTAGAAGTCAGCCCGCGCCCACGCACCCCCTGGAGCGGCCGAAACGCCGCGCAGGCGTCAGTGGCCGAGCTCGGGCACCGTCCGCGGACGCACCAGAATCCACAGGCTCAGGATCGCGATCGCCGTCGTGCACACCATCACCGCACCCATCGGCGCCGCCGTCGACACCCCGATGAAGCCGACGACGGGCGAGATCAGGCCGGCCAGACCGAAGTTGAGCGCCCCGAGGAGCGACGCCGCCGTGCCGGCCTCCTTGCCGTGGTTCGCGAGCGCGAGAACCTGCACCTGCGGGAACGAGAAGCCGCACGAGGCGATGAAGATCCACAGCGGCACGAGCACTCCGGCGAGGCCGAAGAGGTGCGCCGAGTCGAGCGCGACGATGGTCGCGGCCGCGAGGATCATCACCGAGGTCGAGCAGGCGAGGATCCACTGCGGCCCGTACCGCTGCGCCAGCCTCGACGAGACCTGCACGCCGACCACCACGCCCAGCGAGTTGATGGCGAACAGCACGCCGAACTGCTGCGCGGTCAGCCCGTAGACCTGCTGGAACAGGAACGACGACGTCGCCAGATACGCGAACAACCCCGAGAACACCATCGCCCCGACGATGGCGACGCCGACGAACACCCGGTCTCGGAAGAGCACGCGGTAGCGCTGCCGCAGCGTCGTGTGGCCGGCCTCGTGGCGGCGCTCCGGCGGGAGGGTCTCGACGATGAAGAAGACGGCGGCGAGCACGACGAGCACGCCGTAGGCCATGAGGAAGACGAAGATGCCCCGCCACGACGTGAAGCGCAGGATCTGAGACCCGATCACCGGCGCGAGAATCGGCGCCAGCCCGTTCACCATGGCCAGGCGCGACAGCATCTTCACCAGCGGCCGCCCGCCGAACAGGTCGCGCACGAGCGCCATCGCGACGACGCCGCCGGCCGCCGCGCCCATGCCCTGAAGCACCCGGAACAGGCCCAGCACCTCGACGCTCGGCGCCGTCGCCGCGCCGAGGCTCGCGCAGACGTGCACGGCGCTCGCCACGATGAGCGGGGTGCGGCGGCCGACCTTGTCGCTCCACGGCCCGACGAGCAGCTGCCCGAGGGCGAAGCCGATGGTCGTCGCCGTGAGGGTGAGCTGGATCACGCCCGTGCTCACCTGGAAGTCCGCCTCGAGCGACGGGAACGACGGAAGGTAGAGGTCGATGGTCGCGGGGCCGAGAGCGGTGAGAGCGCCGAGGACGACGACGTAGACGAGTCGCTGGCGCGCGGTCAGGGAGTCGCCCGGATGAACGACGATGGTCACGGTGGTCCTTCAGGATCGAGAGTGAGCGCTCACACGCCAGGGCGCACGTCAGTGATCGTGACGATGCGGAGGAAAGGGACGACAAGTCGACGACTGTCGTTCGTTCAATGCTAGTGGTGCGCCCTTCGACCGCGCGAGCAAAACAGGCCCCGACCTGGCATAATCGGCGACTGCTCGTGCACAGCCCCGAGGGCTAGGCTTCGGGCACCGAACGAACATGGGGAGGACCGACGATGGTCGACGCACGAATCGTCCAGACGACGAAGGCGCTTCACGCGGCGATCGTCGAACTGGCCTCGGCGACACCGGTGTCGTCGATCACCGTCGCCGACGTCACTCGGGCCGCGGGCATCAACCGGGCCACCTTCTACAGCCACGCCACATCGCCGGGGGCTCTGCTCGTCGACGTGCTGACGCCCGAGCTCGATCAGATCCGTGCCGACGACCTCGCCCTCCGCGAGCAGGGCGGCCTCGACGAGGCCGCCATCACGCGAAAGGGCATGGAGCGCGTGGTCGACCACGTGGTCAAGTACCGCGACATCTACCGCCTCGCACTGCCCGACGCTCTCGATGCGTCGACGCACCGCGTCCTGGCGCACCACTTCGAGGTGTCGTCTCTCGGCCACCTCGAGCGTTCGCGCGCGTCGGCGAAGCGCCCCGGCGAACTGTCCGAGCCGTTGGCCGCGGGGTTCGTGGCGCACGGCCTCGTCGGCGTCATCGAGAACTGGCTGACGGGCAAGCGGGCGAGCCGCAAGGCGCTGGTCGACAACATCATGCTGATGTTCCCGACGTGGTGGGACTAGGCGCCGTCACCGATCAGCCGAGGGGCTCTTCGCGAGCTCCTGCAGTGAATCGCCGGCGAGAGCCGAGCGCACTTTCGCCAGGGCGCCGGGGTCGAGCCTGATGATCGACTGCCCGTCGGCCGACGTGCCGGTGCCCGCCGTCGGCATCGTGAAGAACGCGATGGCGCTGCCGTCGATGCCGCGGAGGCTGTAGGCCAGCGACGCCGCCTCGCCGGTGGTGAATCCGCTGTCGACGGTGAGGTACTTCGAGGTCTCGCTGACGAAGCCGAGGAGCTGACGCGGGTCGCCGAGCACGTCGCGGCTGACGGCGCGATCGAGGATCCCCTTCAGCAGCGCCTGCTGGTTCTGCACCCGCTGATAGTCGGCGGTGGCGAAGGCGTGGCGCTCTCGCACGTAGCGGAGAGCGAGCGGCCCCTCGAGTTCGATCGGGCCCGCAGCGAAGAAGTGCCCGCCCGACGTGAACGGCATCGCGTTGTCGACCCAGACACCGCCGAGCGCGGTCGTGATGCCCTCGACCCCGGCGAAGTCGATGATGGCGACGTGGTCGATGCGGACGCCGAGCAGGTTCTCGACGGTCCGGACGGTCAGCGGCACGCCGCCCCAGGCGAGCGCCGCGTTGATCTTCGCCTGCCCGTGGCCCGGGACGTCGACCCAGGTGTCGCGCATGATCGACATGATCTGCACGCCCGAGCGGTCGGCCGGGATGTGCGCAAGCATCATCACGTCGGAGCGTTGCCCGCCGGCGCCGTCGAGGTCGTGCTGGTCGCTCGCCTGCCGAGAGTCCGAGCCGAGCAGCAGGATGTTCTTCGCCCCCTTCGACGGCGCCGGCCGCTGCGCCTCGTCGGGGAAGACCTGGCTTGCGGGGAGGGTTGTGACGTTCTTCGTGACCTCGGACCGCAGGAGCAGCGCCCCCGCTCCCACGGCCGAGGCCAGCAGCGCCACGACCACCGCCGCCGCGATGAGCCCCCGCCGCACGGCGCGGCGTCGCCGGCGCCCGCGCCTCGTCGTCGCGCGCGTCGGAGCGCTGTCTGCGTGCGGCATCGTGGCGTCCCTCTCGTCGGCTGCATGAATGCAACATTCTACATGCATTCCTCTTGCTGCGGGAGATAGTCTTGCCGAGATGAGCGACGACGACGAGGCCGATCCGCCGGCCGACGACCGCATCAGGGTGAGCTTCGAGATCACGAGCGAAGTTCTGTCGGCGGCAGACATCACGTCGATCCTCGGCACCGACCCCGATCGCTCCTGGAGCATCGGCGAGCCTTGGCCGTGGCCTCCGGACTACAACCCGCCCCCGGAACTCGGGGCGACCTCCGACCGCGTGCGGCGGTTCAGCCGATGGTCGGTGTTCTCCACGCTGTCGAGCCGGGACCTCGAGTGGGATCACCTCGACGACCTCTACACCCGCCACGCCCCGGCGCTCGAGAACGTCGCGCGACTGCCCGCCGAGCCCTACCGGGCGCTATCGATCGTGCGCTACTTCGACGGGCGAGCGTTCCAGAGCCACGGCGGCGGCGTCTCGGCCGAGTGGGTAGCGCTGCTCGGCCGGATCGGCGCCGAGATCGACCTCGACCAGTACGTGCTGCAGGACGGGCCCGACGACGACTGGCCATGGCCGAGCGAGCGCGCGCGGCGGCCGCGCGCATAGAACGACGCTCGGCGCGGCGCGGCCGACGCGGCGCAGCGGCGGCCTACTGCACGCGGTCGAGGGCCTGCACGACGTCGGCGACGAGGTCGTCGACCGACTCGATGCCGACGGAGAGCCGTACGATGTTGTCGGGCACCTCGAGCTCGGTGCCGATGACCGACGCGTGGGTCATCGCGGTCGGGTAGCCGATCAGCGACTCGACGCCGCCGAGCGACTCCGCGAGCTGGAAGATCTCCGTCGCCTCGGCGAACTGCCGCGCCGCCGCCGCTCCCCCGGCGAGCCCCACCGAGAGCATTCCGCCGAAGCGCTTCATCTGACGGGCGGCCAGCTCGTGGCCTGGGTGCGACGACAGGCCCGGGTAGAACACCTGCGCCGCCGCCGGGTGGCCGACGACGGCCTCGGCGACCGCCTGCGCGTTCTCGGAGTGCCGGTCGACGCGCACGCCGAGGGTCTTGATGCCGCGGACCGTGAGCCAGGCCTCCATGGGAGCGGACACCGCGCCGACGCCGAATTGGATGAAGCCGACCTTCTCGGCCAGCTCGGCATCCTGCAGCACCAGAGCCCCGCCGAGGGTGTCGGAGTGACCGCCGAGGTACTTCGTGGTCGAGTGCACCACGACGTCGGCGCCGAGCGCGAGCGGCTGCTGGATGTACGGCGACGCGAACGTGTTGTCGACGACGACGAGCGCGCCCGCGTCGTGCCCGATCGACGCGAGGGCCGCGATGTCGGAGATCTTCATGAGCGGGTTCGACGGCGTCTCGACCCAGAGCACGGTGGTCGGCGCGGCCGCGACGACGGCGCGGACGGCGTCGAGGTCGCTCATGTCGACGGTGACGAGGTCCACGCCCCACGGACGCCACACCCGGTTCACAAGGCGGTGGGTGCCGCCGTAGACGTCGTTGCCCATGACGACGCGCGAACCGGGCGAGAGGACGGCGCGCAGGAGCGAGTCCTCGGCAGCCAGCCCCGACGCGAAGCTGAACGCGTGTGATCCGCCCTCGAGGGAGGCGAGCACCGTCTGCAGCGAGTCGCGGGTCGGGTTCGCCGACCGGCCGTACTCGTACCCGGAGCGGAAGCCGCCGATGCCGTCCTGCACGAACGTCGAGGTCTGGTAGATCGGCGGGACGACGGCGCCCGTGGTCGGGTCGAACGCCTGACCGTCGTGGATGGCGCGGGTCTCGAAGGAGGAGGTCACGGAAGAGTCCTAGAGGGGTGTGAGGCGGACAGGCTGTCCTATTCGGACAAGAAGGCGAGGAGGTCGTGCCGCGTGATGACGGCGGCGGGCTTGCCGTCGCTCGTCACGAGCAGCGCGTCGCTCTGCTCGAGGGCGCGGCGGGCGGCGGTGATCGGCTCGTTCAAGCCGATGAGCGCGAGGGGCGCGCCGGTGAAGCGCTCGATCGGATCGGTCATCTGCGCCTCTCCCGAGAAGACCTGCTCGAGCAGCGCCTTCTCCTCCACCGCGCCGACGACCTCGCCGATGACGACGGGCGGCTCGGCCGAGAGGACCGGCATCTGCGAGACGCCGTACTTCGCCATGATCTGCACGACGTCGCGGACGGTGTCGGACGGGTGCGCGTGCACGAGGTCGGGCAGCTCGCCGGACTTCGACGCGATGAGGTCGCCGACGGTGCGCTCGTCGGACTCCTGGCTGAACCCGTAGGAGCGCATCCACTTCTCGTTGAAGATCTTGCCGAGGTAGCCGCGGCCCGAGTCGGGCAGGAGCACGACGACGACGTCGTCGGGGCCGAGCTCGCGCGCCACGTCGAGCGCGGCGGCGACGGCCATGCCGCTCGAGCCGCCGACCAGCAGGCCTTCTTCGCGGGCGAGGCGGCGCGTGATGTCGAACGAGCGGGCGTCCGACACGGCGATGATCCGGTCGACGACCGAGCCGTCGTAGGCTCCCGGCCAGAAGTCCTCGCCCACGCCCTCGACGAGGTAGGGGCGACCGGTGCCGCCCGAGTAGACGCTGCCCTCGGGGTCGGCGCCGACGATGGTCACGGCTCCGTTCGACGCCTCCTTGAGGAAGCGGCCGGTGCCCGAGATGGTGCCCCCGGTGCCGACGCCCGCGACGAAGTGCGTGATCTTCTGATCGGTGTCGCGCCAGATCTCCGGGCCGGTGGTCTCGTAGTGACTGAGCGGACCGTTGGGGTTCTCGTACTGGTTCGGCTTGAAGGCGCCGGGAATCTCGGCCACGAGTCGGTCGGAGACGCTGTAGTACGACTCGGGGCTGTCGGGCGCGACGGCGGTCGGGGTGACGACGATCTCGGCGCCGTAGGCCGTCAGGACGTTCCGCTTGTCCTCGCCGACCTTGTCGGGCAGGACGAACACGCACCGGTAGCCGCGCTGCTGGGCGACGAGCGCGAGCCCGACGCCGGTGTTGCCGCTCGTCGGCTCGACGATCGTGCCGCCGGGCTTCAGGAGACCGTCGCGCTCGGCCGCGTCGATGATGCGCGTCGCGATGCGGTCTTTCGACGAGCCGCCGGGGTTGAGGTACTCGACCTTCGCCAGGACGGTCGCCGAGATCCCCTCGGTGACACTGTTGAGTTGCACGAGCGGAGTGTTGCCGACGAGGTCGATGACGGTCTTGGCGAACTTCACCCTGCGAGTCTAACGAGCGCCCCTGGAGTGTGACGGGGCGAGACGTGTGGTGCCGAGCTCGGACGGCGTCGCCGCGGCGAGCGCGTCCCGGGCGATGCGGTGCCGCCGCTCGATCACCTCGCCGAGCTCGCGCGCGAGGCGGGGCCTCGTCCGCACGAGCGCGTCGAGCACGTCGACCGGCATGCGCAGCACGGCGAGCTCCGTGGCGGCGACGACCGACATCGACAGGGGCTCCCGGGTCAGGGCCGTCTGCCCGATGTAGTCGCCGGCCTCGATGCGGCCCGCGGGCAGGAGTCCGCCGTCGGCGAGCGGCACCCCGAGAGTGGCGACGCCTCGCAGGATGAACTGCACCGAGGTGGGGATCACGCCGCCCTGCGCCGCGGTCTCGCCGGCGGCGTAGCGCTCGAGGTGCACGACGGGCAGGAGCGCAGTCGAGTCGTCTCCGGTCAGGTGCAAGAGCGGCGAGATCTGGCGGAGGGCCTCCTGGGTGCGCTCGGGTGTCACGAAGGCGTCGGTGGTGTCGCCGTCGAGGCCGAGACCGGCTCGCCGGGCGGCGTACCAGATCCTGCTGCGGAACATCGCGAACGCCTCGCCTTCGACACCGGGGCCGCGGACCTCGAACGAGAGCTCGTAGTCCGAGCCGCCGAGCGGCACCGCCACCGGGGTCGTCTTCGGGTAGAGCGACGGCAGCCCGGAGGCGACGCCGACGAGCAGCGCCACCACCTCGGCCGGCGGGTCGTCGGTGGTGAAGGTGACCTTCGTCGACACCGTGAAGGCGCGGCCGCCGAGGCTGAGGTTGGTGAACGACGAGCCGGCGAGCGACGCGTTGGGGATGATCTGGATTCCGTTGCCGGTGTCGATGTGCACGGCGCGCCAGTTGACCTCGACGACCCGGCCGCGCGTGCCTCCGGCGTCGAGGTAGTCGCCGAGCCGGAACGGCTGCTCGAACAGTAGCAGCAGGCCCGACACGACGCTGCCGATCGCTCCCTGCAGCGCGAGGCCGAGGACGATCGACGTGACTCCGAGGGCCGTGAAGAGCCCGGCGACGTCGGTGCCCCAGACCAGCTTGAACAGGATCGCGAGACCGATCGCGATGAGGATGATCCTCGCGATGTCGAGGAAGATCGAGGGCAGTCGCTCGCGCCACGAGCCCTCCTTCGCGTTCCTGAACAGCACCAGGTTGAACGTGTTGAGGATGAACAGCAGGGCGAGGAACCCGAACAGCGTCGTGACGAGCTTCGACCAGGTGAAGTCGGTCGAGCCGACCGCCTTGGTGATCTCGGCGAGCAGCACCGCGACCGCGGCCGTCGGCACGACGAAGTTGCGGGCGAGGCGCACCAGCGACGCGATGCCGTTTCCGCGCCGCTCGAGGCTCGACGCCAGCTCGGTGAGGACGATGAGCAGGATCGGGAGGCCGACCACCACGAAGACGGCCGGCCAGAACCACGACTGGCGCCAGAGCTCAGGCACGGTTCGACTCCCCTGCGATGCGGTAGACGCGCTGTGGCCCGGTCGAGGTCTCCACGCTGCCCTCCTCGGTCGAGTCGACGCTGTCGCCGAGCTTGTCGATGACGCGCTGGGTGGCGTAGATGCCCGGCACCGCCCCGGTGCCCTGCACCCGGAAGGCCAGGCTCACGGCGTCGCCCCACATGTCGTAGACCAGGTTCGTGCGGCCGATGAGGCCGCTGGTGACGCTTCCGGTGTCGAGGCCCGCGCGCAGCGACAGCTTCGTCCCGGTGGAGACGTTGAACCGCTCGACGATCGCCTGCTGCTCGAGCGTGAAGTCGACGATGCGGCGGGCGTTGTCGACCCTCGGCACGGTCAGGCCGCAGTTGGCGAGATAGCCGCGCTGCGTCGACCGCACCTTCTCGACGCCCAGCCGGTCGGCCGCCTCGTCGAACTGCTTCCAGATGCTGTTGAGGGCGACCAGCGCCTCGCCCGACTTCTTGCCGCGCGCGAACTCGTCGAAGCCGACGATGTCGGCGTACGCCACCGAGACGTCCGCGTGGTCCTCGGCGATGGTCTCCTCGCCCTGCTTGTAGCGTTCGGCGACGTCGGCCGGCATCAGGGTGAGCAGGAGCCGGTCGTTCTCGGCCTTCTGCTCGTCCAGAAGATCCTGTTTCAGCTTCAGGCTCCGGCTCATGTCGTTGAACGAAATGCCGAGGTCGCCGAACTCGTCGCCCGCCCTGGTCTCCACCTCGGCGCCGATGTCGCCGGCGCTCACCCGGTTCACCGCCGACTGCAGGCGTCTCACCGGCCGGATGAACACCTGCGCGAGGAGCAGCGACAGCAGCGTGACGATGACGATGATCGCCGCCATCGACAGCGCCAGGTTGCGAGTGAACGTCGTCACGGGCGCGAACGCCTCGGAGGCCTTGATCTTCGCGACGATGACGTAGTTGAGCCCGTTCAGCGACAGCGGCGCGTAGGCGACGAGCGCCTGGTGGCCGACGTAGTCGCTGTCGATGAGGGTGCCGCTCCTGCCCTTCAACCCGTCGTTCACCGCGGTGGTGTTGACCGGCTGCAGCAGCACGCTGCTCCCCCGCGCGACCTCCTCCTTCGCGGTGGCCACCGGCGTGCCGTTCGCGACGGCGTCCTTCTCGAACTCCTTCGGGTGCTGCAGGAGCTCGCGCGAGTCCGACCGCATGAGCTTGTCGGGCCCGGCGATGTACGCCTCCCCCGTGTCGCCGAGACCGTCGCTCTTCCACTGCCCGTTGCCGGTCATGACGGCGTTGATGGTGGCGGTCGGAACCTGGATCGCGAGCACTCCCTCGACGTTCGCGCCGGAGCCGACGGGAGACGCGACCCACGCGGTCGGTGCGTCCAGGGAGGGCTGGTAGTCCGCGTAGTCGGCGGTGACGGCCGAGTCGACGGAGTTGGAGCGGAGCGACGCGTTGTAGGCGGTCGTGAGGTTCGACTTCGAGTACGGCCCGGTCAGCACGTTCGTGCCGAGGTCGACGCCCGAGTACGCGCTGTAGACCACGTTCCCCTTCGTGTCGAGCAGCAGGACGTCCTCGTAGCCCGCCTGCTTCACCAGCTCTCGGAAGTAGTCGTGGTACTTCGCGTGCGCGGCCGACCAGGCGCTGCCGTCGCCCGCGTCGTCGACCGCGAGGGCGTTGTCGTAGTCGAGCTTGAACGGGACCGTGTAGTACGACTGCAGGTACTTCTGGGCGTTCGACGTGGGCTCGAACAGGCTCGGATCGGTGGTCTGCCCGCTGTTCTTCTCCAGCGCCGGCGCGAAGTCGTCGGCGTAGAACGACGAGAGCGCCGACGTCTGGTCTGCGCTGATGTGCGAGCTCTGGAGGGCGTCGAAGCCGTTCGTGAAGGCCGTGGTCGCCTGGATCGCGCTCTGGTTGCGGCTGTCGAGGATCACGTCCTGCTGGATCTCGGCGATCGTCCGCTTGAGCTCGGACGACCTCGACTCACGCAGGTTCGTTACCTGCTGGAAGGCCGCCCGCTCGAGCGAGTTCCGCCCCGAGACGTAGCCGATCGCTCCGACGACGAGCGTCGCGAGGACGCTCACGGCCAGGAGCATGATCAGCAGCTTCGACTGGATGTCGAGCGATCCGCGCCCGAACAGGGCTCGCCACCGGAATCGGCGGTGCGGAACGGGGCTGCTGACTGCGGAATCCTGGCTCACGTCGACTCCCTCGGGGGACATCCATGAGTGGGTCTCAGTGCCCCTGAGCAATGATTACCACTGCTCCTGCGCCTTCGGTACGGTCGAATGCAGGACGGTTCGGGGTACAAACCATCCCGGAGGGTCAGACCGGGGTCGACACCTGCTGGTCGTAGAGCTGCGCGTAGAGCCCGCCGAGCTCGAGCAGCTCGTCGTGCGAGCCCCGCTCAACGATGCGGCCGGCCTGCACGACGAAGATGACGTCGGCGCTCCGCACGGTCGAGAGCCGGTGCGCGATGGCGATCGTGGTCCGGCCCCGGGCGGCGGTGTCGAGGGCGGCCTGCACCACCCGCTCGGAGACCGAGTCGAGTGCGCTCGTGGCCTCGTCGAGCACCAGGACCGCTGGGTCCTTCAGCAGCACGCGGGCGATGGCGATCCGCTGCTTCTCGCCGCCCGACAGCCGGTAGCCCCGCTCGCCGACGACGGTGTCGTAGCCGTCGGGGAACGACGCGATCGTCTCGTGGATGTTGGCCTGCCTGGCGGCCTGCTCCAGCTGCTCCTGCGTCGCATCGGGCCGCGAGTAGCGGAGGTTGTCGGCGATGGTGGCGTGGAACAGGTAGGTCTCCTGGCTCACGATGCCGATGTGCGACACGAGCTCCTCCTGCTCGAGGTCGCGCACGTCGACGCCGGCGAAGCGGACTCCGCCGCCCGAGACCTCGTAGAAGCGCGGGATCAGGTACGACACCGTCGTCTTGCCGGCACCCGAGGGGCCGACGAAGGCGGCGAACTGCCCCGGTTCGATGTCGAACGAGAGGCCGTCGAGCGTCTTCGCCCCCGGCTCCGCGTCGGGGTACGAGAACGAGACGTCGTCGAACTCGACCCGGCCGAGGGCCTCGCGGTGGACGTGCTTGGGCGTCTTCGGGTCGCGGATCGCCGGGTGGAGGTCGAGGTACTCGAAGATGCGGGCGAACAGGGCGCCCGACGTCTGGATGTCGAGGGCGACGCGCAGGAGGGCCATGAGCGGGAACGTGAGACGGGCCTGCACGGTCGTGAACGCGACGATCGTCCCCGCCGTGACATCGACGCCGCCCTGGATCAGGTACGCCGCCACGACGTAGATCACGGCGGGGATGATCGACAGGAAGATCTGCACCGTGGCGAAGAACCACTGGCCGCTCATCTGCTGCTTCACCTGCAGACGGATCTGATTGCGGTTCTCGGCCGAGTACCGCTCGATCTCGGTGCGCTGCTGGTTGAAGCTCTTGGCCAGCAGGATCCCGGACACGCTCAGCGTCTCCTGCGTGATGGCCGTCATGTCCGACAGCGACTCCTGCGTCGCCGTCGCGATCCGGGCACGCACCTGCCCGACGCGCCGCTGCGCGATGACGAGGACCGGCAGGAGGACCACCGCGACGATCGTCATCTGCCACGACAGCAGCAGCATCGCCACGAACGCCGCGATCACGGTGACCGTGTTGCCGAGCACGCTCGAGATCGTGTTGCTCAGCACGTTCGCCACACCGCCGACGTCGTTCTGCAGGCGCGACTGGATGATGCCGGTCTTGGTGCGGGTGAAGAAAGCGAGCTCCATGTGCTGCAGGTGGCCGAACAGCCGGATCCGCAGGGCTCCCATCACCTTGTTGCCCACCGTGGCGGTGAGGTACGTCTGCCAGACGCCGATGGCGGCGGACAGGATCCAGAGCGCCACCATCTCGCCGACCAGCCGGAACAGCTCGGGCAGGTTCGGGCCGCCCTTCGGGAACAGCCCGCGGTCGAACGCCTGCTGCGTCAGGAGCGGCGGGAGGACGCTGATCGCCGCGCCGATGAGCACCAGGATCACCGTGATGACGAGCGCCCGGCCGTGCGGGGAGAAGAGCGAGCGGATCCGCTTGACGAGGTCGGGGATCTTCGGCGCCTCGGCGTTCAGAGCCTTCTGCGCACGGGCGTCGGCCGCCGAGACCCGACCGCCTCCGCCACCGCGGCCACCGCCGCCACCGCCGCGCATGCTCACGACCTGAGCGTAGACCGGCCTGACCCCAGTTGGGGCAGATGAGCGAAAAGCCTGTAGAGGGACGAACTCTCAGTTTATGATGTGAACCGAGTCAGGCATCGAGGCAGGCCGATCATCCACCCGAAGTGATCGGCCAGGGCATCCGCCCACAGTTCGATCACCACCCCGATGCCGGGCGCGCGCCGCATTCCCCGTCCCGACCGGGGAGCTACCCGATGTGGCAGAGGTATCCCGTGAACTCCCGAAACGACACGACCGTCGACCCCAGAACGTCGTCGGCCCTTCAGCTCGACCACCGAACGCTGCTCGAGACGATCGAGGCGATGTGGCCGCAGATCGCTCCGATCCAGGGCTCGAGGTTGCGCGACGCCGTCCGCAGCGTGCCCGAGGGCGAGTGGAGCGGCCGTCCGCGCATCCTGCTGGCCCTGGCGGCGAGCCACCGGTCGATCGGCTCGACGAGCCGCAGCGCCGCGCTGCCCTGGCTCCGCGCCGTCGACAAGGCCATCACGGCCGACCCGGCCAGCCCTCTGGACGTCCGCGCCGGCTATCTGATCCAGCTCGCGACGACCGAGCGGTCGATGGGCGACTTCGTGTCGGCCCTGGCCCACCTCGAGCGCGCTCGCACCCTCATCGAGCAGGACGACTCGCTGGAGATCAGCCGGCGGATCGACCTCAGCGCCTCGTTCTCGCTCCAGCTCGGCCTCACCAGGATCCACCTGGGCGCCTTCGACGAGAGCCAGTTCGCCCTGGCGCTGGCCGAGGGTCTCGCCGACGAGCACCTCTCCCCCGCCGAGACCGTCGAGGTGCACTCCGGACTCGCCTACGTCGCCTACCAGCTCGGCGACTTCGCCGAGGCCGAGAAGCACTCCGACCTCGCCCTCCAGCACGCCGAGGGCACCGAGCTCGGCCGCAGCGCCTTCGGAGCGCTCGCCCAGCTGACCCGGTTCCTGCTGCTCGTCGAGCAGGACTCGTCGACCGCCGACCACGACTCGCTCCTGCGCGACCTCCGCATCGCGAGCCGCAACAGCGACTGGGAGCCCGACGCCCTCTTCGCCGAGGCGCTCTCCCGGTACGCCGTCGGAGCGGCGATCGAGGCGCTCGACCTGCTCGGCCGCGTGGCCCGCCTCTCGGCGTCGTACACGGGAGAACTCGTGCTCGAGGCGGGCTCTCGGATCCTGCGAGCGGAGATCCTCCGCAGCCTCGGCGAGACCGACGCCGCCAGGAGCACCCTGGCGGGTCTCGAGCCGTCGCAGCACCACGTGACCTGCCCCGCACGCCTGATCGCTCTGAGCCAGTTCACCGTCGGCGACCCGCAGGCCGCGCTCGACACGCTCGAGGACTGCCTGAGGCTCGGCGACCTCCACTCGACCCGGGCGATGGCGCAGGTCTACGCGCTGTCGGCCGCCGCGCACTACGACCTCGGGCGGACGATCGCCTCGGGCATCGCGTTCGACCGGGCCCTTCTCGCGGGCGCGACTCACGACATCTCGTGGCCCTTCGACACGCTGCCCGGCGAAGTCCTCGAGCACCTTCTCGCCCTGGCCACGGAGCGGCCGCAGTCCCCCGCGACCGCGGCCCTCATCGATCGGCTCTCGGGCGGGGCGACCGACGAGACCGCAGCCCTCGCGGACCCGCTCAGCGAGCGCGAGCTGGTGATCGTGCGGCACCTCGCCACCGGCGCGACCCTGAGCCAGATCGGCGTCGAGCTGTTCATCTCGGTCAACACCGTGAAGAGCCACGTGCGGAGCATCTACCGCAAGCTGAGCGCGACGAACCGGCGCGAGGCCATCGCGCGCGCCATCGCCCTGGGGCTCACCGACTCGCACTGACGGCGGCGGCCCCGCTGGTAGGTTTCTCCTGACCCGACCGAAGGAGGAACCATGACAGACCCCAGGCCGGGCGCCGGCGACGCCCACGAGTGGATCCGCGTCGGCGGGGCACGCGAGAACAACCTCAAGGACATCAGCGTCCGGATCCCGAAGCGGCGCCTCACGGTGTTCACCGGCGTCTCGGGATCCGGCAAGTCGTCGCTCGTCTTCTCGACGGTCGCCGCCGAGTCCCAGCGCCTCATCAACGAGACCTACTCGGCGTTCGTGCAGGGCTTCATGCCCTCGCTCGCCCGCCCCGACGTCGACGTCCTCGAGGGGCTCACGACGGTCATCATCGTCGATCAGCAGCGGATGGGCGCCGACCCGCGCTCGACGGTCGGCACGGCCACCGATGCCAACGCGATGCTCCGGATCCTGTTCTCCCGCCTGGGCGAACCGCACCTGGGATCGCCCCAGGCCTTCTCGTTCAATACGGCTTCCGCCTCGGGCGGCGGCTCGATCACGGTCAACGGCAAGACCGAGACGCGCGGGTTCAGCCGCCTGGGCGGCATGTGCCCGCGCTGCGAGGGCCGGGGGCGCGTGAGCGACATCGACCTCGACGAGCTGTACGACGCCTCGAAGAGCCTCCGCGAGGGTGCGATCCGCGTGCCGGGCTACACCGGCGACGGCTGGATGACCCGCCTGTACGCCGAGTCGGGCTTCTACGACGGCGACACCCCGATCGGCGAGTTCACCGAGGCCCAGCTGCAGGACTTCCTCTACAAAGAGCCGACCCGCATGAAGATCGCGGGCATCAACATGACCTACGAGGGCCTCGTCGGCAAGGTGACCAAGTCGATCCTGTCGAAGGACCGCGACGCCCTGCAGCCCCACGTGCGCGCGTTCGTCGACCGCGCCGTCACCTTCACCGACTGCCCCGAGTGCGGCGGGACGCGGCTCAGCCAGGCGGCGCTGTCGTCGAAGATCGACGGGAAGAGCATCGCGGACGTCTGCTCGCTGCAGATCACCGACCTCGCCGAGTGGCTGCGGTCGGTCGACCTCCCGGGCGTGGCGCCGCTGGTCGACGCCCTCCAGCGCGTCGTCGACTCGTTCGTCGAGATCGGCCTCGGCTACCTCTCGCTCGACCGCGCCACCGGCACGCTCTCCGGCGGCGAGGCCCAGCGCATCAAGATGATCCGCCACCTGGGCTCGGCCCTCACCGACATCACCTACGTCTTCGACGAGCCCACGACGGGCCTCCACCCGCACGACATCCAGCGGATGAACGAGCTGCTGCTGCGCCTCCGCGACAAGGGCAACACCGTGCTCGTCGTCGAGCACAAGCCCGAGACGATCGCGATCGCCGACCACGTCGTCGACCTCGGCCCCGGCGCCGGCCCGGCGGGCGGCGAGGTCTGCTACGAGGGCGACCTCGCGGGGCTGCGCTCGTCGGGCACGGTCACCGGCCGTCACCTCGACGACCGCGCGTCGCTCAAAGTGTCCGTGCGGGCGTCCACGTCGGCGATCCCGATCCGCGGGGCGACGTCGCACAACCTGCAGGACGTCGACGTCGACGTCCCGCTCGGAGTGCTCACGGTCGTCACGGGAGTGGCGGGCTCCGGCAAGTCGTCGCTGATCCACGGCTCGCTGAAGAAGGGCGCAGGAGCCGACGGGTCGGCCATCGTCACGGTCGACCAGTCCGCGATCAAGGGCTCGAGGCGCAGCAACCCGGCGACGTACACCGGGCTCCTCGACCCGATCCGCAAGGCGTTCGCCAAGGCGAACGGCGTGAAGCCCGCGCTCTTCTCGTCGAACTCCGAGGGCGCCTGCCCGAACTGCAACGGCGCCGGTGTCATCTACACCGACCTCGGCCTGATGGCCGGCGTCTCGTCGACCTGCGAGGAGTGCGAGGGCAAGCGCTTCGACCAGTCGGTGCTGGAGTACACGCTGGGCGGGCTCGACATCTCGGAGGTGCTGGCCCTGCCGGTGTCTCGGGCGCTCGAGTTCTTCTCGGGGCCTGACGCGAAGACGCCGGCGGCGGCCGCGATCCTGCGCCATCTCGACGACGTCGGGCTGGGCTACCTCGCGATCGGCCAGCCGCTCACGACGCTCTCCGGCGGCGAGCGGCAGAGGCTCAAGCTCGCGACGCACATGTCGGAGAAGGGCGGCGTGTACGTGCTCGACGAGCCGACGACCGGGCTGCACCTGGCCGACGTCTCACAGCTGCTCGGCCTGCTCGACCGCCTCGTCGACGCCGGCAAGTCGGTGATCGTGATCGAGCACCATCAGGCGGTCATGGCCCACGCGGACTGGATCATCGACCTCGGCCCGGGCGCCGGGCACGACGGCGGGCGCGTGGTGTTCGAGGGGACGCCGGCCGCGCTCGTGGCGGACCGGTCGACGCTGACGGGGCAGGCGCTGGCGAGTTATATCGGGGTCTAGCGCAGAAAAAGGCCAACCCCGGCTCTCTCGAACCGGGGTTGGCCTGAAGCTAGACCTGCACGGGGGTCGCCCTGTGCTTGTCTTGTAGTCGCTCCTGCGTCGCGACTACTTGAGGGTGACGGTGGCGCCGGCAGCCTCGAGGGCAGCCTTGGCCTTCTCGGCGGTCTCCTTGTTGGCACCCTCGAGAACGGTCGAGGGGGCACCGTCGACGACGGCCTTCGCCTCGCCGAGGCCGAGGCTCGTGAGGCCGCGCACCTCCTTGATGACCTGGATCTTCTTGTCGCCGGCCGACTCGAGGACGACGTCGAACGAGTCCTTCTCCTCGACCTCTTCGGCGGCAGCGCCACCGCCGGCAGCGGCGGGGCCGGCAACGGCGACCGGAGCGGCCGCGGTGACCTCGAAGACCTCTTCGAACTTCTTGACGAACTCCGAGAGCTCGATGAGCGTGAGCTCCTTGAAAGCGTCGATCAGTTCGTACTGGCTGAGCTTTGCCATGATTTTCTCCTAGTTGGTAGTGCTGAAGTGTGGTGGTGTGAGTACTGCTGCGGGCCGGATCAGGCCGCGGTGTCCTGCTTCGCGCGCAGCGCGTCGACCGTGCGAACGGCCTGCGACAGCGGTGCGTTGAACAGGTAGGCCGCACCGAACAGCGAGGCCTTGAAGGCGCCGGCCAGCTTGCCGAGCAGCACCTCCCGCGACTCGAGGTCGGCGAGCTTGTTGACCTCGGCTGCGGTCAGGGGGTTACCGTCGAAGTAACCGCCCTTCACGATCAGCTCGGGGTTCGCCTTGGCGAAGTCACGCAGGCTCTTCGCGACGGTGACCGGGTCTCCGTGCACGAAGGCGATCGCCGAGGGTCCCACGAGCTCAGCGTCGAAGGCGCTGATGCCCGCGTTGTTCGCGGCGATCTTGGTGAGCGTGTTCTTCACGACGGCGTAGGTGGCATCCTGACGGATTCCGTTGCGCAGGCTCTTCAGCTGCGCCACGGAGAGGCCGCGGTACTCGGTGAGCAGGACGGCGGTCGAGCTACGGAAGGACTCCGTGAGCTCGGCGACCGAAGCTTCCTTGTTCGCCATGTCGCTCCTAACGTGTGAATGCTGGCAGCCCCCGGGCGCTCACACGAAAAAAGGCTCTGCGCAGGAGCGCAGAGCCTTGACACTGATGTCGATGACACCGGTCTTGCCGTACACACCTGCGCGGGACTTCTCGTGAGAGAACCTTCGGCCGTCTCGCACTTGCGCGCGCGACTGCATCCAGCGGTCTTGGGCTTCGTTCACTATAGGCGAGCCCTTTCTCCTCCGCAACTCCGCCGTCGGCAGGTGAGATTCCACGTTCTGCTGATACCGGCGCCGTCCGATCAGCAGAACGCGGCACCTCACGTGCTGTGGACAACCTCCAGGGACGTGTGGACAGCGCCAGCGAGAGGGAGGGCGACCAGGGGATCATGCCGGATGCTCCGCGAACCGCTCCCCCAAGACCTGCCGCGCGAACGCTTCCGCGTCGCCGATGCCCTCGAGCGCGGCGTGCGCCCGCATCGGCTCCGGGCCCTCGATCTCCGCGCTCCACACTGGGGTCTGCGGTGCACCGACGAGGAACCGGTCACCGCACTCGACCGGTGTCGCCAATACGCGCCCCTCCTCGCCGGCGACCAGTGCTTCAGCCACACGACGGCGGCGGTGCTCTGGGGTCTCCCGGTGCCCCTCGACGTGCTGCACGACGAGACTCTCCACGTCATGGCGACCGGCGACGGCCGCGCACCGCGACGGCCGGGAGTCATCGGCCATCGCAGCCGCGACGTGCTGATCCTGGACCATCGCGGTCTGCCGATCGTCGCCCCGCTGCGGGCGTGGGCGCAGTGCGCCGAGCGCTTCTCGCTCGACGACCTCGTGGTGATGGGCGACGCACTCCTGTCGAAGTGGTCGCCCCACGGGCCCGCGCGCTACCGCTCGATGCGCCAGCTCGACGAGCTCGTGACGCGGTGGGCCGGGCGCCGGGGTGCCGCGAAACTGGCCGAGGCGCTCTCGATGGTGCGTCCCCGATCCTGGTCGCCGAAGGAGACTGCGCTCCGGCTGGCCATCGTGAGGGCCGGGTGCGTCGAGCCGCCGGAGCTCAACCGGCGCATGTACGCCGACGACGGAGGCTACCTCGGGCGCCCGGACCTCGCCTACGAGAGCTTGGGCATCGGGGTGGAGTATGAGGGCGACCATCATCGCACCTCGACGTCGACCTTCCGGCGCGACATCGCGCGACGCGAACGTTTCGCCGACGCCGGGTGGAGGACCCTCCACGTCACCGAACTCGACCTGCAGCGCCCGGCTGCCCTGGCGGCACGCTTTCGTCGCCACCTCCCGCTCGCGCGCGCATCGTGAGGTGCCACGATCTGCTGATGAACGGCTCCGTGCATCAGCAGATCGTGGCACCTCACCCGTGCTTACGAGCGGGCGGGCTCGGGGGCAGGCAGATCGACGGGGGCGCCCTGGGGAAGCGAGCGCACGAGGGGCAGCCGCACGGTGAAGACGGCGCCGGGGGTGCCGTTAGCGGCGGTGACCGTTCCGCCATGGCTGTGCACGACGGCCTGGACGATCGCGAGGCCGAGTCCCGTCGATCCTGCCTTCCGGCTTCGCGACGAGTCCGCGCGGGCGAACCGTTCGAAGAGCACGGGCATGACCGCAGGATCGATGCCGGGGCCGTTGTCGGCGATGGTCACGACCGCCTCGTGCGTGCCTTCGTAGCGCTCCA
Source organism: Frondihabitans australicus (assembly GCF_003634555.1). Taxonomy (NCBI): domain Bacteria; kingdom Bacillati; phylum Actinomycetota; class Actinomycetes; order Micrococcales; family Microbacteriaceae; genus Frondihabitans; species Frondihabitans australicus. The sequence continues at coordinate 201,305 of NZ_RBKS01000001.1, read as the reverse complement.
GCGTCACCCAGACCTCGGTGCCCTCGGGGGTGTGGGTGCGGGCGTTGCCGAGCAGGTTCGCCACGACCTGGTGCAGGCGCATCGGGTCGCCGAGCAGCTGGATCGGCTCCTCGGGCACCGTCACCTCGTAACGGTGATCGGTGTCGGAGACGTGCGTGTCGTGGACGGCGTCGAGCACGATGCGGGTGAGGTCGACGTCTTTCAGGACGAGGTCGGTTCCCTCGTCGAGCCGCGCGAGCAGCAGGAGCTCCTCCACCAGGCTGGTCATGCGCACGGACTCGGACTCGATGCGCCCCATCGCGTAGACCACGTCCTCCGGGAGGTCCTTGCCCATGCGGCGGGTGAGCTCGGCGTAGCCGCGGACGCTGGCGAGCGGCGTGCGCAGTTCGTGCGAGGCGTCGGCGACGAACTGTCGCACCTTGTTCTCGGACTCCTGCCGGGCCGTGAGCGCATGCGAGACGTGACCGAGCATGCGGTTCATGGCGGCGCCGACTCGGCCGACCTCGGTGCGCGGGTCGGTGTCCTCCTCGTCGACGCGGGCGTCGAGGGCGACCTCGCCGCGGTCGAGCGGCATCTCGGCGACGCGAGACGCGGTCTCGGCCATGCGCTGCAGCGGGCCGAGGGCGTACTTGACGGTGAACATGGCGACGAAGATCGAGACCGCGATGCCGACGGCGGCGATGATGGCGATGCCGACGATCAGCTTGGACACGGGGCCGGTGACACTGTCGAGCGGAAGAGCGACGGCCACGGTGACCGTGATCGCTGCTCCTGAGCGCGTCGTGCCGTTGAGCGCTACGGCGGCGACCCGCTGGCGCCCGACCGTGCCGCCGAGGTCGACGGTTTTCGGGTCTTGGCCAGGCGTGACGGCCTCGAGCTTCTTGGCGACGGCGGAGTCGATGGAGACACGCTCGCCCTGTTCCGTGACCCGGCTGGAGTAGTAATTCTCTTTGCCGAGAGCAATGGCCGTGAGGGTGCCAGGAGACTGACCTCGACCGTCCTGGATCGTCGACGAGTCAGATCCCGGTGACGGCATGCCGCTGATCTGCTCGGTCGCGCGGTTGAGCGCGCCCTGCACCTGCGTGTCGAGCTGCTTCTCGAGCACGGCCTGCAGCACGATCACGCTCAGCAGGCCGATGACGATCGCGAGCCCCGCGGCGAGCGCCACGATCGACAGCACGAGGCGTCGGCGCAGGGTCATCGGCCCGCGGAAGGCCGAAGCCCAACGTGAGACGACGGACGCCCGCGACGGCGACGAGGCGGTCGGAACAGTGGTCACGAGACGGGCTTGATGACGTACCCGACGCCACGGACCGTGTGGATCATCGGCTCTTCGCCGGCGTCGATCTTCTTGCGGAGGTACGAGATGTAGATCTCGACGACGCTCGACTTGCCGCCGAAGTCGTAGCTCCAGACCCGGTCGAGGATCTGCGCCTTCGACAGCACGCGGCGGGGGTTGCGCATGAGGAAGCGCAGGAGCTCGAACTCGGTCGCGGTGAGCTCGATCTCGCGACCGGCACGCGACACCTCGTAGCTCTCCTCGTCGAGCACGAGGTCGCCCACGGTGATGCGCGAGTCGCCGCCCTCCGACACCATCGCGGCCGAGCGGCGGATCAGGCCGCGCAGTCGGGCGACCACCTCTTCGAGGCTGAACGGCTTGGTGACGTAGTCGTCGCCGCCGGCGGTGAGGCCGGTCACGCGGTCCTCCACGGCGTCCTTCGCGGTGAGGAACAGGATCGGGGTGTCGTCGCCCCCGGTGCGGAGGCGTCCGAGCACCTGCAGGCCGTCGATGTCGGGGAGCATGACGTCGAGCACGATGGCGTCGGGCTTGAACTCGCGGGCGAGCGTGAGGGCGGTCTGGCCGTCCGGCGCCGCCTTGACCTCCCAGCCCTCGTAGCGGAGGGCCATGGAGAGCAGGTCGGTGAGGGAGTTCTCGTCGTCGACCACGAGAACGCGGAGGGGCGAGCCGTCAGCGCGAGTCAGTCGCGGCGCGGCGGGTGAGGTGATGGGGGCTGAAGTGGTCACCTTTCCAAGTATCTGCTGATTCCTATGAGCCCACTGTGACGCCCTGATGAGCCTGCCCAGGACTTCCTTCATAGGTAATTGCGAAGTCGGCGATAGTCCCGCCATAGCGCCCCCGCCTATTTTTCTGGCACCGGCCGACATCTGCGCCCTCTGCGCGTGGCCGTTCCCCTTCCATCCCCTGCGACACGCACGCCCACCTCACGAGGAGACCCATGTTCTGGACCTACCTGTTCAGAGAGCTCAGCAATCGACGCAAGCAGACGGCCATCATCGCCTCGGGCCTCGCCCTGGCCATCGCGCTCGTCATCATCGTCAACTCGTTCTCGGGCGGTGTGAAGGCCGCCCAGGCGACGGTCCTGCAGTCCGTCTACGGCGTCGGCACCGACATCACCATCAGCCAGGCCGAGACCCCGTCGTCGACCGGCGGCCGCCCCACGTTCAGCTTCGGCTCGGGCGGCGGCTCGTCCACCGGGAACGCAGGATCCGGCAGCTCGACCAACCTGAGCCAGAGCCGCGTCACCGTCGCCCGCGGAACCGCCGCGTTCGCCTCCACGCAGCTGGCCACGGTGAAGAAGACCGCCGGGGTGAAGTCCGCAGCGGCGACGCTCTCTCTGCAGATGACGGACTTCTCGGGCACCGTGACGCAGAAGCCGTCGACCAGCACCGGCAGCGGCTCCGGCACGACCGGCGGGTTCCAGCGCGGAACCGGCACGGGCACCGAGGGCGGCGGCGTCACCGGCGGCGGCTTCGGCGGCGGCAACTTCTCGTTCGACTCGACGACCATCGAGGGCGTCGACGTCACCGCCGACGCGGTCGGCCCCATCTCCAGCGTCTCGCTGTCGAGCGGCCGGACGTTCAAGGCCGCCGACACCGGCAAGGACGTCGTGATCCTCGACAAGTCGTACGCCAAGACCAACAGCAAGAAGGTCGGCGACACCGTCACCATCGGCTCGACGAAGTTCACCGTGATCGGCCTCGTCGCCTCGACCTCGTCGTCGTCCACGACGGCGTCGAACATGTACATCCCGCTCGACACCGCCCAGAAGATCTCGAGCGAGACCGGGAAGGTGACGAACATCTACGTCACGGCCGACTCGGCCGGCAACGTCTCCTCACTCAAGTCGGCCCTCGAGAAGGCGCTGCCCAAGGCGACCGTTTCGGATGAAGCGGACCTCGCCTCCAGCGTCTCCGGCTCGCTCTCGACGGCGTCGAGCCTCGTCTCCACCCTCGGCACCTGGCTCTCGGTGCTCGTCCTCGCGGCGGCGTTCCTCATCGCGATCCTGTTCACCGTGTCGGGCGTCACCCGCCGCACCCGTGAGTTCGGCACCCTGAAGGCGATCGGCTGGTCGAACGGCCGCATCGTGCGGCAGGTGGCGGGCGAGTCGTTCGTCCAGGGCCTCATCGGCGGCGTCGTCGGCGTGGCCGTCGGCCTGATCGGCGTGCTCGTCATCAACATCATCGGCCCGACGCTCTCCGGCGGGGCGACGACGACCACGGCCTTCGGTGGCGGCGGCTTCGGAGGCGGCGCGCCGGGCGGCGCAGCGGGCGGGACCGGCACCGGAACGGGTACCGGCACGGAGGGCGCTGCAGGAGCCGCGGCACGCTTCGGCCAGGCAGCGGCCAAGGCCACCACCTCCGTCACCCTCCACGCCCCCGTCGCGGTCGAGATCATCGTCATCGCGGTCGTGCTGGCCATCGTCGGCGGCCTCCTCGCCGGCGCCATCGGCGGCTGGCGCGCCTCCCGCCTCCGCCCCGCAGAGGCGCTCCGCAGCGTCGCCTGACCGACTCCACGACGAAAGACAAGGACACCATGTACACGCTCACCGACGTCACCAAGACGTACGTCCAGAAGAAGCGCACCGTCACCGCGCTCAGCAAGGTCTCGCTCGAGATCCCCACGGGCCAGATGGTCGCGATCCAGGGGCCGACAGGAGGCGGCAAGTCGACGCTCCTGCAGATGCTCGGCGCCCTCGACAAGCCCACCTCGGGCGATGTCGTGCTCGGCGACAAGCAGGTCTCGAAGCTCCCCGACTCGAAGCTAGCCGACATCCGGGCCACCGAGATCGGCTTCGTCTTCCAGAGCTTCAACCTGATCCCGACCCTCACCGCCGCCGAGAACGTCGAGACCGCGTTCGCGCACGGGACGCTGCCGCGCGACGAGCAGAAGAAGAAGGCGTTCGCCGCACTCGAGTCCGTCGGGCTCGGCGACCGCGGCGATCACCTCCCGGCGGAGCTCTCGGGCGGCCAGCAGCAGCGCGTGGCGATCGCACGCGCCCTCGTGAAGGAGCCCCAGGTCCTGCTGGCCGACGAGCCCACGGGCGCGCTGGACGAGAACACCCGCGACGAGATCATGGACCTCCTCGAGGGGCAGTGGCGCGACCGCGGCCTGACCTTCGTGCTCGTGACGCACGACTCGGCCGTCGCCCGCCGCGCCGAGCGACGCCTGCGCCTCAAGGGCGGAAAGGTCACCGAGGCGTAGCCGACCCGGGCAGTGGTCAGGCGAGCGGGTAGTCCGCGATCGCGACACGACGGGAGTCGGGCGACCAGCCGGGCACATTGCTGGTTCCCTGGCCGCCGAAGAGCGCGAGGAGGTCGCGCGTCGTCGACGTGTCGTCGGAACCCGGGGTGAGCTCGCGGATCCTGAGCACCACCTCACGGTTCTCCGGGTGGCCGAGGGTCCCGGCCGGATACGACAGCGAGAGCAGGCGGGCGCCGTCGGGCGACGGGTGCGGGAACCAGTCGACGGTGTCGGTGTGCGACTCGCGCACGAGGTCCGTTCCGTCGGGGCGGATGCGGGCCAGCTGCGCGTGCCCGGGTGCCGTCGTGAAGCGCTCGGTCGAGAACCAGACCCAGTCGCCGTCGGGCGAGAACTCGGCGCCGTCGTCCGGGTGGTCGTCGTCGGTGAGGAGCGCGGTCTCGCCGGTCGAGCGCGACACGAGCGCGACGTTCGTGCGCCACTCGTCGGGCGTCGACGTGGCGGTGGGCCGGGATCCGACGATCACCGAGAGCGTCTCGCCGTCGGGCGAGACGCCGTGCAGGTAGTTCTTGTAGCCGCGACCTTCAGGGTGCGATCGTGTGATCCTGCGCCCCTCGCCGCCCTCGAACGGCACGTCGTACAGATGGCCGTCGCGCGCGCTCACGAGCACGCTGCGCCCGTCGGGGGCGATCACGTGGTCGTTATTGATCTCGGGCACGCCGCCCATCGCGATCGGCTCGAGCGCGCCGCCCGCCACCGGCAGCCGCCAGAGCAGTCCGTCGCCGTTCACGACGAGCCAGCGGCCGTCGGGGCTCCAGTTGGGCGCCTCGAGCAGAATCCGATCGCTCGCGAAGACGATCGCCGTCTCACCCGAACCGACGTCGACGAGCAGGAGCCGGCACCTCTGCCCCGGCAGGAGCCCGCGCGCCATCGCTAGTCGTGCACCGAGACGGAGGCCCGCTGCGGGCCCGGGGCGGAGTCCGCCGCGGGGGCCGGCGCCGCGGTGCTCCCCCGCACCACGAGGCTGGTCGCGAGCTCGAGGCGCGTCGACTTGAGCGCGGGCTCCTCGCGGAGGCGGAGGACGAGGCGCGTGGCCTCCTCCGCCATCTCCGTCATCGGCTGGTGCACGGTCGTCAAGGGCGGACCGGCGAAGCGCGTCACCTGGAGGTCGTCGTAGCCCACGACGGAGAGCTCGTCCGGGATCGAGATGCCGAGGTCGCGCGCCGCGGCGTACGCGCCGAGGGCCTGCATGTCGCTCGCAGCGAAGATCGCCGTCGGCCGGTCGTCGCGTTCGAGCATCCGGAGCGCCACCTGGCGGCCCGCCGGCTCGCTGAACTCGCCGAATGGCCCGACGAGCTCGGGCCGCTCAGGGATCCCCGCTCCGGCGAGTGCCGCCCGGTACCCCGACATGCGCGCCGTCGCGGCCAGGAAGAACTGCGGGCCCGCCAGGAAGGCGATGTCGCGGTGCCCCAGCTCGATGAGATGCCGGGTCGCCATGAACCCGCCCATCCAGTTCGCCGAGCCGATCGAGGGGACGTCGGGCGCAGGATCGCCTTCCGGGTCGACCATGACGAACGGAATGCCGTGGCTGCGGAGCTGGTGCTGATTGCCCTCGGAGATATCGGAGATCACAAGGATCACGCCTGCCGGCTTCCGCTGCAGGACGCCCTCGATCCACGAGCCCGAGGGCTTCCCGCGGTCTTTCATGCCGGTGACGACGAGGCTGAGGCCGCTCTCACGCGCAATGCGCTCGACGCCGACGAGGATCTCGACCATCCACGCCGAGTCGAGCGCCGTGCACACCAGCTCGAGCAGCGGCGCGATGGGCGAGGCGGTGTTTCGCCGGTTGTACTGGCGGTCCTGCAGGATCGAGGTCACCCGGTTGCGCGTGTCGAGGGAGACCCCGCTGCGCCCGTTGAGCACCTTGGAGACGGTCGAGATGGAGACCCCGGCGCGCTCGGCCACCTCCGAGAGCGTGGCGCGTGCCTCGCGCTCGGCCTCGTCGCGGGTGTGCGGCACAGTCGTCATCGTACTGGGCTCCCGTCAGGTGTCGTGCAACCGGGCCTCGGTCGCGGCTACCAGGTCTCGGGCGCGGCCCCGTGCGGGACGGGCTCGGGTCGGTCGACGGTCGAGGTGAGGGCGATCTCGCGCTTCTCGGCGCTCGAGCGGAGGATGGCGTCCATCGCCTCGAGGACGTGGAACGCGAGCTGGCCGGAGGCGCGGTGGGGCCGGTCGGTCTCGATCGCACGGGCCATGTCGGCCAGGCCGTAGCCGCGGCCGGCGTTCTCGTATCCTGCGGACACCGGCACCTCGTGCCACTCGGGCTCGTCTTGGGTGGCGACCTCGACGGGGTCGGAGAACCGGTTCGGGTCGGGGACGGCCAGGGTGCCCTTCGTGCCGTAGACCTCGAACAGCGGCGACCTCGTGGCCCACACCTCGAAGCTCACGGTGAGAGTCGTGGTGACGCCGTTCGCGTGCTCGATCAGAGCCGTGACGTGCGTGTCGATGTCGACGGGGATCGGGGTGCCCTCGAGCGGACCCGTCCACACGTGGCGCTCCCGGTTGGAACGCGTCGCGAGACCGGTGACGCGCACGATCGGGCCGAACAGGGTGATGAGCGTCGTGAGGTAGTACGGCGCCATGTCGAGCAGTGGGCCGCCGCCGGGCTGGTAGTAGAACAGCGGCGACGGGTGCCAGCGCTCGTGGCCGGGAGCGGACCAGTGCACCTGCGCGCCCACCGCGTCGCCGATGAGCCCCGAGTCGAGCACCTGGCGAGCGGTCTGCACGCCCGTGCCGAGGACGGTGTCGGGCGCGCTGCCGACCCGGAGGCCCTTCTCGGCTGCGAGGTCGAGCATCGGCTGCGCCTCGGCGGGGTTGAGCCCCAGGGGCTTCTCGGCGAAGACGTGCTTGCCGGCCGAGAGCGCCTTCATGCCGACCTCGACGTGCGCGGCCGGGATGGTGAGGTTGATCACGGCGTCGATCGACTCGTCGGCGAGGAGCTCGTCGACGGTGAGGGCGCGCACGCCCTGCTCGTCGGCGACCTGCTTCGTGCGTGCCGCGTCGATGTCCGCGACCGCGACGAGGGTCAGGTTCGGCAGGCTCGGGAGGCTGGCGAAGTACTGCTCGGAGATCTTTCCGACGCCGATGACGCCGACTCTCAGCGGGCTGCCCACAGCAGTCCCCTTTCGATGATGGTGCGGACGGTCGGGATCTCGAGGATGTCGACGTGGTGACCCAGCGTCGTCACGAAGATGCGGCCCTCGCCCCAGAGGCGGGTCCAGATCGCGGGGCTCGTCACCTCGCGGTGGAAGGGATCCCACGGGCGCACCTTCTGCGTCGTCGTGGCGAGCACATCGTTGTAGTCGTCGTGCAGCACCCAGTACTGCTCGGTCGTGAGGTCGAAGTCGGTCAGGCCCTCGGTGATCGGGTGCGTCGCCGCAGCTGCGGTCATGTTCACCGTGTACGGCACGTAGTTGTCGGACTGCTCGCCGAGACGATCCTTCGGGTCGTTGCCCGGGTGGGTGGCGAACTGGCCGCCGACCATGTGCAGGTAGTCCGAGGTGTTGCGGAACGAGTCCGCGATGCCGCCGTGCCAGCCGCCGAAGCCCGTGCCTGAGATGACCGCCTGCTGGAGGCCCTCGAACTCCTCCTTCTCGATCGTCGACATCGTCACCGTCTGCACGATGAGGTCGACGCCCTGGAGATAGTCGGTGTCGGCGTACACCGCCGTGGAGTCCTCGACGCGGACCTCGCCGAAGTTCGCCTCCAGGAACGGGACGAACAGGTCGGTCGCCTCGACCGGCTGGTGGCCGTCCCACCCCCCTCGCACCACGAGGGCTTTCCGGCGGAGCGGTGGCTGGGTGTCAGACATGCGAGAGGGAACCGATTTCTGTGAGGGCGACTGCGTCGCGGGGGGCGTGCATCGGCCGCCGACCGAGCGTCCGGTCGGCGGCCGAGGTTGTTGCGCGGGCCTGGCCTACCGGCCGGCGAGGGAGCCTCCGATGCCGCCGACGGAGAAGTACTTGTTCAGGAACGCGAACAGGATGATCGGGGGCAGCATCATCACGACGGCGACCGCCATGACGAGACCCCAGTTCGTCGCGTTCTGCTGGAAGAACGTCTCGAGACCCACGGGGAGGGTGTAGTTCGGGTCGGAGCGGAGGAACACGAGAGCGATCAGGTAGTCGTTCCAGGCGAGCAGGAACGAGAAGATCGCGGTCGACAGGATCCCCGGGAGCGAGTTCCGGAGCACGATGCGGGTGAAGGAGCCGAACAGGGACGCGCCGTCCATCCACGCGGCCTCTTCGAGCGCGATCGGGATCGAGTCGTAGTACGCCGCCATCATCCAGATCGCGACCGACATCGTCGATCCGACGTAGATGATCGTGACACCGACGAGGTTGTCGACCAGGCCCAGCTTCGAGAACAGGATGAACAGCGGGATCACCGCCGACACCACCGGCAGGGACTGCACCACGAACAGCACCAGCGAGTACCCCGACACGAGCTTGTTCCGCGCTCGGCTGAGGACGTACCCGGCGGGAGCCGCGACGGCGACCGCGATCACGACCGTGACGACGGTGACCGTGAGGCTGTTCTGCAACCAGGTCAGCACCGCCGTCTGGGAGAAGATCAGCGAGTAGTTCTCGAACGTGAACCCGTTCGCCGTCGACCCGAGACCGGGCTGGAACGACAGGCCCACGACCGCGACGATCGGGACGAGGACGACCGCGGTGACGATGAGGATGAGGGTGAACCTCCACCAGCCGCCACGCTTGCGCTGCTCGGTCTGGGTGCGGCGGCGACGCGCGGTGACGCTGCCTTTCGCGGTGTCTCCGACGCGGGCGCGGCGGACGCTGAGGGTGCTCATTCGATGTTCACCTTTCGGATCTGGCGGTACAGGGCGACCGAGATGATGACGAGGACCAGGGTCATCAGGAACGCGATCGCGATGCCGGGGCCGGTCTGGAAGTTCTGGAACACCGTCAGGTACGCCAGGACCACCAGCGACTGGGTGGCGTTGACCGGGCCGCCGCCGGTCAGCAGGAAGATGGTCGGGAAGTCGTTCACGCAGAAGATCGTCATGAGGATCCACGACACGAACGTGGTGCGGGCGATCATCGGCATCGTGATGTACCGGAACGTCTTGAACCCGGAGGAGCCGTCGACCTTCGCGGCCTCGTACACGTTGGTGTCGACCGCGGCCAGCGCCGACGACATCATCATCATCATGAACGGGAACGAGATCCACACCTTGAACACGCAGACCACGACCTGCGCGAGGAACGGGTCGGCGAGGAAGAGCACGTTGCCGAAGCCGAGGTGCGCGAACAGGATCGGCAGCGGCGACTGCGGGGTCGCTACCAGCCAGTTCCAGCTCGTCGCCGACACCACGACCGGCACGATCCAGGGCAGCAGCAGCAGCACCTTGAACAGGTTGTTCGCCGGAATGTAGGTGCGCAGCAGCAGCGAGAGCAGCAGGCCCACGATCCACGACCCGAACACACCCACGATCGTGAAGATCAGCGTGAACTCCGCCGCCTTCCAGAACGCCGGCTCCGTCAGGATGTTCAGGTAGTTGTGCAGGCCCACGAACGGGCCGGCGTCGAGCAGGGTGCCGTTGTGCAGCGACTGGATGAACGCGTAGATCACCGGGTACAGGTTGATCAGCAGCAGAAGCACCAGCGACGGCAACGCGAACGCGAGCAGCGTCCACGTGCGGGGCCCGAACCGCTTCGACTTACGGACCGGGCGGGGCGCGCCCGACCCGGAGCCGGACATACCGACTCCGCGCCGGGCGCGCTTCAGATTGTCTGCGACGCTATTGGCCGTCATGACTTCACTCCTTCGTGATGGCTTGGATCCGTGGGGAGGCAGTCAGGCCCGCCACGTCGCATCGATGGGTCAGGACGCGGACGAAAGGATCGCGTTCTGCAGGGTGGTGAGGGCGGCCTTGGCCGTGACCTTGCCGCCCAGGATCGACTGGGTGAAGGTGGTCATGGCCGGCGTGCCGTCCACAGCCGAGACGCCCGAGAAGAGCGCGCTGCCGCCGGGGGCGGCCCACGTCTTCGAGATGGGCTGCCACTCGTTGATGACCTTGACCGCGTTGGCGTTCTTCTTGAAGCCGGCGAGGTCGGCGATCGAGGAGAGCACGGGCAGGCCGACGCCGGTGTTGGACGTCCACAGCGTGTGCATGTTCTTGTAGTAGTACGTGAGGAACGCCTCCGAGCCCTTCTGGGAGGGGGTGTTCTTGTACATCATGATGTTGTTCGGGAAGAAGAGCGCGCCCTTCTTGCCCGAGGGGCCGGTCAGCGGGTCGGCGACGAAGAGGTCGGCCGCCTTGGTGCCGCCGACGTTCTGGTCGAGCGCCGCGCCGTCCCAGCCGAAGCCGAACTTGTTCGCCTTCCACTGAGCCTGCACGTTCGCCGAGGTGTACGTGGCGCACGCGGGGTCGGTGTAGCCCTTCGAGACGAGCTCGAGCATGAAGTTCATGGCCTCGATGTTCTCGTTCGTGACGCAGTTGGCCTTCTGGTTCTCGTCGAAGAGACCGCCGCCGTTGTTGATCATGAAGCTGACCATGATGTGCGAGCCGGTGAAGTTGCCCGAGCCGGAACCCTGGCCCCAGCCGTAGACGCCGATCTTCTTGAGCGCGGCGCAGGTGTCGAGGTAGCTCTGCCAGTCGGTGGGCACCGTGGTGCCGGCCTTGGCGAGGAGCGACTTCGAGTACCACGCGACACGCATGTCGAGGTTGTAGGGGACGGCCGCGTAGCCCTTGTCGGTCTTCATCGTGTCGAGGAGGCCCGGGAGGAAGTCGGCCTTGAGGCCGTTGCTACCCCACGACGAGATGAGGTCGTCGGCGTAGGCGATCTTGCCCTGAGCGGCGTACTGGAACGCCTGCGTGCCACCGCCGGAGGAGACGGCGGGGCCGGTGTTCGACGCGACGGCCGAGGAGAAGGTCTGGGTGAAGTTCGCCCACTGGATGACCTGGTAGGTCGCCGCCGGCAGGCCGCTCTTGGGCTTGTAGGCGAGGGTGATCTTCTTGTCGAGGGTGTTGAAGTCGGTGTTGCCCCAGGGCATGTTCCAGAACTTCATCGTCTTCGAGCCGCTGCCCGATCCGCCGCTCGACGAGCAGGCCGCGAGGAACGCGACGGCGCCGGCTCCGACAGCCCCGCCGAGGAAGGCGCGACGGCTGAAAGCCGAACCCGTGTTTTCGTTAGCCATTGTCAGTGTCCTTTCGCGCGGGCCACTTCGCCCGACGCTGTATTCGTCATTGAATAGAAACTTTCGAACCGAATGTCGTGATGCTGTGGGACTTTTCGGTCGAAACACTGCTTTCTGGCTTCATCTTCACCGACCTTGCGATCCGTGTCAACGTCATTTTCGTTGAGTTTTCGCATTGTTATCGCTGTGTGACGAACTCAAGGAAGCCAGAAACTTCTCTCTCAGTTCATAGAAACTTTCTCTGCTGCGTCGGGGACAAGGGAGGAAATGAGGGTCGGAGGGAGGCGGCTCAGCCGAGCACGCTCTCGAGATACGCGACGCTGTCGGCGATGGCCGTGAACACGTCGCCGGTGTGGTCGTCGAGCTCGATGACGGGAAGCGCGCGAGGAGCTGCGCGGAGGATCTCGACGACGGGCATCGAGCCTGCGCCGACGGCGACCTGCTGCGCGTCGTCCTTCGTGATGGGGCCGTCCTTCACGTGGAGGAAGCGGACCCGGTCGCCGAGTCGGCCGAGGAGCTCGGGGGCATCCTGCCCGCCGACCTCGACCCAATAGGTGTCGACCTCGAGCACGACCTCGGGCGAGAGGTGCCCGGCGAGGACCTCGAGGGCCGGGACGCCGTCGATGAGGTTCTCGAGCTCGAACGCGTGGTTGTGGTAGCCGACCGCGATGCCCTCGGGCGCGAGCTCGGCGGCGATCGCGTTCAGGTCGGCGGCCACCCCCTCGACACCGTCGCGGGTGGTCCAGCGGGCGTCGTCGATGTGGGGGTCGATGAGGGTGCCGATGCCCAGGCGCTTCGCCGCGGCGACGATGGGGCCGAGATCCTGCCCCACCAGACGCGCGTGCGCGCTCGTCGGGGCGAGACCGAGCGCCGGCAGCAGCTCGGCGTATTCGTCGACCCTCTCGACGAAGCCCCAGGGCTCGACCTGCGTGAAGCCGAGGTCGGCGATGCGGCGGAGGGTGCCCGGGAGATCGGCGGCGATGGCCTCGCGAACCGTGTAGAGCTGAACGGAGAGTGGAACCGTCGTCACCGCGTGCCTCCTCGTCGAGTGCGTCGAAACCGTGAGCGCGCGGGCATCCGCGTCGATCGGGTCTCACACTAGGGGCACTTCTGTCGATGGTCAAGCAAAAGTAGCGTGTTCATCGACATCTTTTCCTGACGGCCGTCGGAACCTGTGCTTTACTCTCTTCATGTCAGACGCGATCCGCTCGTCTGCCCTCGGATCCACCGGAGCAGGCGACCTGTTCCAGCTCCTCCGCGACGGCGCCCCGCGCACCCGCGCCGAGCTGGCCGCGCTCACCGGTCTGGCCCGCTCGACCATCGGTCTGCGCCTCGACACGCTGACCGACCTCGGCCTCATCGGCCCCGTCGCCGATGCCGTCTCGACCGGCGGTCGGCCGCCGTCGCGCATCGCCCTGCTCCCCTCGTCGCGCATCGTCCTGGCCGCCGACCTCGGCGCGAGCCACGCGCACGTCGCGCTCACCGATCTTCTCGGCGACGAGCTCATCAGCCACCGCGAGCGGCTGCCGATCGACCTCGGCCCCGAGGTCGTCCTGACGTTCCTCGTCGAGCAGGTCGACCGGCTCCTGGGCCGACTCGGCCGCACGCGCGGCGACCTCATCGCCGCCGGCATCGGACTGCCCGGGCCCGTCGAGTTCTCCACCGGTCGCCCGGTGAACCCGCCGATCATGCCGGGCTGGGACGCCTTCGACGTGCCCGGCTGGGTGCGACGACACATCGACGTGCCCGTGTACGTCGACAACGACGTCAACATCATGGCCCTCGGCGAGCGCACGTACTCGTGGCCCGACGTCGACCACCTCTTCTTCCTCAAGGTCGCGACCGGCATCGGCTCCGGCATCATCTCGGGCGGACAGCTGCAGCGCGGCGCCCAGGGCATCGCCGGCGACATCGGGCACATCCCGGTCAGCCGCGGGCACGGCATCGCCTGCCGCTGCGGCAACACCGGCTGCCTGGAGGCCGTGGCGTCCGGGCCGGCGATCGTCGCCGCGCTGCGCGCCGAGGGGATCGACGTGAGCCGGGGATCCGACGTGGTCGACCTCGTGCGCCGAGGCGACATCGACGCCGTCCGCGCCGTGCGTCAGGCTGGGCGCGACATCGGCGAGGTGCTCACCACCTGCGTCAACCTCATCAACCCCTCCGTCATCGCCATCGGCGGCTCGATGTCGGAGGCGGGCGAGCACCTGCTGGCCGGCGTCCGCGAGGTCGTCTACTCGCGATCGATGCCGCTCGCGACCGAGCACCTCACGATCGTCCAGTCGCGCGCCGCCGACCGCGCGGCGATCCTCGGTGCGAGCATGCTCGCCATCCACCACGCGCTCGCGCCCGAAAGCCTCGACACCCTGGCGGCCGAAGCGCTCTGACGCCCGGCGTGGGCGACAATGGTCGGGTGACCCTCGTGCAGCCGACTCTCTCCCTCTGGGACGAGCCGCTGCCCGCGAGGCTCCACACCGACCGGATCCTGGCCGACTCGTCCGACCGCGTCGCCTGGCTGCGGGCGCGCAGCCGAGGCATCACCGCGACCGACGTCGCCCGTCTGTCCAGCCCCGCGGCGGTGCGGGCCGTCGTGAACGAGAAGCTGTTCGGCTCGACCTTCTCGGGCAACGCCTACACCGACCACGGTCGCAATCGCGAGCCCGAGATCGCCCGCTGGGTGAAGGTTCACCACCGGATCGACCCGAGCACGAAGCTCTTCCACGCCCGCGGCCAGCGACTGCACCTGGCCACGCCCGACGGCGTCGGGGTCCGGGCCGACGGCACGCTCGAGCTCGCCGAGATCAAGACCACGGCCAAGGCGTGGCGGTCGATCCCCCGCTCGTACCTGCGCCAGGTGTGGTGGCAGCAGTACGTCCTCGGCGCCGAGCGCACGCTCGTCGTCTGGGAGCAGCACGTCGACTTCGTGCCGATCGCCGCCGAGCCGGAGTGCCGCTGGGTCGACCGCGACGACGACGAGATCGAGCAGCTGATCCACCTCGCCGACCAGGTGCTCGAGGCCCTCGCCGCTACCGTGCGCTGACGGTCTGCAGGTCGATCGCCGGCGACGTCAGGATCCGATACCTGCTCAGCCAGATGACGATCGCGGACATCCCCGCGATGAAGATGGCGATGCCGAGGCAGTAGAGCAGCACGACGCCCCAGCCGAGCTTCACGACGTTGAGGAACGGGTAGGGCACGAAGCTCTGGCCGCGCAGCAGGATCACGACCACCCAGACGAGCGGGTAGGCGAGGAACCACCACAGGCGAGACCACCGGATCCGGCTGCGGTCGCCGAAGAAGACCCAGTCGAGCACGACGACGAGCGGCACGACTCGGTGCATGACGTCGCTCGCCCACTGCAGGCTGAACGACTGGTCGAGGCTCGCGTTGACGAGCAGCACGTTGAAGACCACGCCGGTCGTCGCGATGTAGGCCGTCGCGGCGGCGCGCGCGAGGACCAGCCAGTGCGGCTGGACCCGGTTCATGACCAGCAGCGCGCCGGAGATCGCCATGACCGCGGCCACGATGAGGTTGCTCTGGATCGTGAAGTAGCCGAAGAAGTTGGCGAACGCGTAGACCGGCGAGTTGAGGCTGAGCGCCCACTGGCACGCCACGGCGATGACGACCGCGACCGCGACGGCGAGGCGCACGGAACCGAAGAGGAGTCTCACCCTTTCAGCGTATCGATAGTTTCCCGAGGCTTGACACCCCCGAAACACATCGGACTCACGCCGCCACTTGACTGAGAGGACGCCGCCGGGCCGCGAGAAGAGCCCGGCCAGCCTGAACCACGGAAGGCCCTCGATGAAGACGACGACCGAAAGGCCGACCCTGACCGCCACGATGCGAGCCATGGTCATCACCGAGAACGGCGAGCCGGACGTGCTCACCGAGGCGACCATCGCGACGCCGAGCCGCCTCGGGTCGGAGGTGCTCGTCCGCGTGATCGCGGCCGGGGTCAACCCGCTCGACGCCGATGCGCGCGCCGGACGCGTCGGCTCCTGCGGCACCCCGGAGCTGCCCGCGGTGCTCGGCTGCGACTTCTCGGGCGTCGTCGTCGAGAGTCCGTATGCCGCCTGCACGCTGAAGCCCGGCGTCGAGGTCTACGGCGTCGCGTCGGTGCCCCGTGCGGCGGGCACATACGCCGAGTACGTGAGCGTGCCGCTGCTCTCGGTTGCGAGGAAGCCGGCGTCGCTCTCGCACGTGGAGGCCGCGGCAGTGCCGCTGGCCGCGCTCACCGCGTGGGGCATCGTCGTCGATGTGGCCAAGGCGCACGAGGGCCAGCGGATCCTGGTGCACGCGGCCGCCGGTGGCGTGGGTCACTTTGTGGTCCAGTTCGCCGCCTACTTCGGCGCGCACGTGATCGCCACGGCCTCGACGCGCAACGCCTCGTGGCTGCGTCAGCTCGGCGCGGCCCAGGTGGTCGACTACACGGCCGGTCTGTTCGAGGACGAAGTGCCGGTCGTCGACGTCGTGATCGACCTCGTCGACGACGACGACGTCGCGCTGCGATCGATCGAGGTGCTGAGGCTCGGGGGCACCATGATCCACGTTCCTCCGCGCGAGGTGCCGGGGCTGCAGGATCGAGCGAACGGCGCCGGGGCGAGGCTCACCGGCTACGAGACCGCCCCCGACGCCACGTGCCTCGCGATCATCGCGCGCCTGATCGACTCGGGCGACGTGACCGTCTACGTCGACGACGTGTACGACCTCGAGGACGTCGCGGACGCCCACCGTCGGCTCGCGCAGCACCACACCCGGGGCAAGCTCGTGCTGCGGGTCGCCGACGAGTAGCTGACGCGCACGACGCGAGAAGGCCCGCACCCCGAGGGGGTGCGGGCCTTCTGTCGACCGTCGCCTACAGCGCGTTGATGTCGAGCGGGATGCCAGGACCGAAGGTGGTCGAGACGGTGCCCTTGGTGATGTAGCGGCCCTTCGACGAGGACGGCTTGAGGCGGATGACCTCTTCGAGAGCGGCGTCGATGTTCTCGTTGAGCTGCTCGGTGGTGAAGCCGGCCTTGCCCACGACGAAGTGCACGTTGGCGTGCTTGTCGACGCGGAACTCGATCTTTCCGCCCTTGATGTCGCTGACGGCCTGGCCGACGTTCGGGGTGACCGTGCCGGTCTTCGGGTTGGGCATGAGGCCGCGCGGGCCGAGCACCTTGCCGAGACGACCGACCTTGCCCATGAGCTCGGGGGTCGAGACGGCCGAGTCGAACGCGGTGTAGCCGCCGGCGACCTTCTCGATGAGCTCGTCGCCGCCGACCTCGTCGGCGCCGGCCGCGATGGCGGCCTCGGCCGCAGCGCCCGTCGCGAAGACGATGACGCGGGCGGTCTTGCCGGTGCCGTGCGGCAGGATGACGGTGCCGCGCACCATCTGGTCCGCCTTGCGCGGGTCGACGCCGAGCTTCAGCGCGACCTCGACGGTCGAGTCGAACTTCTTCGAGCCGGTCTCACGGGCGACCGCGACGGCCTCGGACGGGGTGTAGAGCTTGCCTGCCTCGATCTTCTCGGCAGCGGCGCGGTACGCCTTGGACTTCTGAGCCATGTGAAATCTCCTGATTTCGAGAGTGTGGTTGCGAGCCTGGCCGGCTCTCCCACGGTTGTCTGAGTGGAGGACGGACTACGCGTCGACCGTGATGCCCATGGAGCGGGCGGTGCCGGCGATGATCTTCGCCGCGGCGTCGATGTCGTTCGCGTTGAGGTCGGCCTGCTTGGTCTGGGCGATCTCGCGGACCTGGTCCATCGTCAGCTTGCCCACCTTGACGGTGTGCGGCGTGGCGGAGCCCTTGGCGAGGCCGGCGGCCTTCTTGATGAGCTCGGCGGCCGGCGGGGTCTTCAGGATGAAGGTGAACGAGCGGTCCTCGTAGACGGTGATCTCGACGGGGATCACGTTGCCGCGCTGCGACTCGGTGGCCGCATTGTACGCCTTGCAGAACTCCATGATGTTCACGCCGTGCTGACCCAGGGCCGGGCCGATGGGCGGGGCGGGGTTCGCGGCGCCGGCGTTGATCTGAAGCTTGATCAGACCAGTGACCTTCTTTTTCGGTGCCATGTGATTCTTCTCTCTTGTGGATTCGAACCCGGTGCGGTTGCACCGTGCTCTCCCGGACGCCCCGAAGGGCTCGATCCGGTGATTCAGGCCTGACGGCCTAAAGTCTTGTGTCGGTTCAGAGCTTCGTGACCTGGTCGAACGACAGCTCGACAGGCGTCTCACGCTCGAACAGCGAAACGAGCACAGTGAGCTTACCCGATTCGGGCTTGATCTCGTTGATCGTTCCGGGAAGGCCGGCGAACGAGCCCTCCTTGATGGTGATCGTCTCGCCGATCTCGAAGTCGACCTCGGCCGGGATGACCCGCTGGGCGGCCTTCGCGCCCTTCGACGAGCCCTTGGCGGCCGGGGCGGCCTCCTGCACCTGGACGAGGCTCTTCAGCATGTTGAAGGCCTCCTCGAAGCGGAGCGGCGTGGGGTTGTGGGCGTTGCCCACGAAGCCCGTGACGCCCGGGGTGTGGCGGACGACCGACCAGGAGTCCTCGTTGAGGTCCATGCGGACGAGCACGTAGCCGGGGATGCGGACGCGCGTGACGAGCTTGCGCTGGCCGTTCTTGATCTCGACGACGTCTTCCATCGGGACCTCCACCTGGTAGATGAAGTCCTCCATGGTCATCGAGACCATGCGGTTCTCGATGTTCTGCTTCACGCGGCGCTCGAAGCCCGCGTAGGAGTGGATGACGTACCACTTGCCCGGCTTGCCGCGGAGCTCGTAGCGGAAGGCCTCGTACGGGTCGACCTCGGCCTCGTCCTCCTCGTCGACCTCTTCCTCGTCCTCGGTCGCCTCGATGGCGGCCTCGGCGTCGTCGGCGGTGTTCACCTGGAGAGCGTCGTCGACGACGGCGTCGGCCTGCTCGTCCTCCGACTGGTCGAGCGAGTCGAGCAGGTCGTCGAGGTTCGTGATCGCGTCGGTGCCCTCGGCGTTCGTCTCGTCGATCTCGAGGGCCCGCTGCTCGGCGGCCTCGACGCTGTCCTCGTCGGCGGTCTGCGAGGAGCCCTCCTGGACCTCCTCGACCTCCGAGGACTGCTCGGCGGCGGTGGCGAGATCGATGTCGTCGCGCTCGTTCTTGGGCAAGGCTTCTTCTTCCGTTGTCTGGGGCGGGCTGTCGGAGTGCTGTCTGCGTGCGGGTGTACCCGATCCTGCGACCTGGTCGATCGTCACGACCGACCGGTCTCGGGGTTACGAGGCGTTGACGCCGTTTCCGAAGACGTACTGCACGACGAAACCGAACAGGGTGTCGAGACCGAAGACGAGCGCCATCATGATGACGACGAACACGAGCACGACACCGGTGAAGCCGAACAGCTCGCGGCGCGTCGGGGTGACGACCTTCTTCAGTTCGTTGATGACCTGGCGGATGAACAGCGCGATCCGCGCGAAACGCCCACGACGCGCGGCGCCGTCGGCCCTCGCGATCGCGACGACGTCCTCGTCGGGAACGTCAACGTCTTTTCTCGCCACTACGCACTTGCCTTCCAGGTCACTCGTGCCTCAGGACAATGAATCCTGTGGACACTGCCCGGTCGCGCTGCACGCTCGCGGACGTTCGTCCAGCCCGCGCGTCGTGCGCGGACAGGGCTGCAGGGCGGACAGGACTCGAACCTGCAACCTGCGGTTTTGGAGACCGCTGCTCTACCAATTGAGCCACCGCCCTAGGATCTGCGGAACCCGGTCGAACTTCTCGCCCACCCCCTGCGGGTCGGTCGTCTGCGCGGCACCGGAACCGATGCATCGCAGGCATGGAAAAGCTTGGTGGATTCCACCACCGCAGAACAGTGTAGGTGCAGTTTCCTGGGCAAGTCCAGTTGGCCAGGATCGGCCTGTCGTGTTACGGCGGCCTCCCGGCTAGGCTCGACGGCGTGAACAGCTCGGCCCAGACCACGCCCTCGTCCGCCACCGCACACCCTCGCCTCAGCGCCCGCATCGCCGCGATCGCTGAGTCGGCGACCCTCAAGGTCGATGCCAAGGCGAAGGCGCTGCAGGCCGACGGCAAGCACGTCATCAGCTACGCGGCCGGCGAGCCGAACTTCCCGACGCCCGACCACATCGTCGAGGCCGCTGTCGCCGCGGCCCGCGACCCGAAGAACCACCGCTA
This sequence comes from Frondihabitans australicus, assembly GCF_003634555.1. Taxonomy (NCBI): domain Bacteria; kingdom Bacillati; phylum Actinomycetota; class Actinomycetes; order Micrococcales; family Microbacteriaceae; genus Frondihabitans; species Frondihabitans australicus. The sequence goes on along the minus strand of NZ_RBKS01000001.1, from coordinate 181,438 downwards.
CACGCCCGCCGCCGGGCTCCCCGACCTGCGCCAGGCCATCGCCGAGAAGACGCTGCGCGACTCCGGCACTCACGTGACCGCCTCGCAGGTGATCGTCACGAACGGCGGCAAGCAGGCCGTCTACCAGTCGTTCGCGGCGATCGTCGACGACGGCGACGAGGTGATCCTGCCCACCCCGTACTGGACCACCTACCCCGAGGCCGTGAAGCTCGCCGGGGGTGTGCCCGTCGAGGTGTTCGCGGGGTCCGACCAGGGCTACCTGGTGACCGTCGAGCAGCTCGAGGCCGCACGCACCGACCGCACGAAGGTGCTCCTGTTCGTGTCGCCGTCGAACCCGACCGGCGCCGTGTACTCGGAGGAGCAGACGCGAGCCATCGGCGAGTGGGCGCTCGAGCACGGCATCTGGGTGATCACCGACGAGATCTATCAGAACCTCGTCTACGACGGCGTCAAGGCCGTCTCGATCACGCAGGCGGTGCCGGAGCTCGCCGACACGGCGATCCTGGTGAACGGCGTCGCGAAGACCTACGCCATGACCGGCTGGCGCGTGGGCTGGATGATCGCGCCCGCAGACGTCACCAAGGCGGCCTCGAACCTGCAGTCGCACCTGTCGTCGAACGTGTCGAACATCTCGCAGCGCGCGGCCATCGCGGCACTCACGGGCTCGCAGGAGTCGGTGGAGACCATGCGCCAGGCCTTCGACGCGAGGCGCCAGGTGATCGTCCGCGAGCTCAACAGGATCGACGGCGTGAACTGCCCGACCCCCGAGGGCGCCTTCTACGTCTACCCCGACGTGACCGGGCTGCTCGGCCGCGAGTGGGGCGGCGTCACGCCGACGACGTCGCTCGAGCTCGCCGACCTGATCCTCGACCAGGCCGAGGTCGCGACCGTGCCCGGCGAGGCGTTCGGGCCCAGCGGGTTCCTCCGCCTCTCGTACGCGCTCGGCGACGACGACCTGCTCGAGGGCGTGCAGCGCCTCCAGAAGCTCTTCGCTTAGGCGTTCTCTCTCCTGAACGTGCGGGTGCCCCACCAGAGGGCGGCGGTGACGAGTACGACGGTCCACAGCACGCCCCAGAGCAGCTCGAGGGTCCACGCGCCCGAGAACAGCTCGCGCACGGCGTCGACGATGTGCTTCGTCGGGATGATGTCGCTCACGGTCTGAAGCCACTGCGGTGCGATGGTCATCGGCAGCAGGATTCCCGAGAGCAGCAGGACGGGCAGCGCCACGCTGTTGATGAGGGGCGCCATGACGTCTTCGCTCTTCGTCGTCAGCGCGATCGCGTTGGACGCGGCGGCGCAGGCCGTGCCGAGGGCGACGGTGAGGATCAGCCCGAAGAACATGCCGACGAGGTTGCCCCGGAGACCGAACGCGAAGCCGAGGCCGATCAGCACCACGCCCTGCACGAAGAGCTGCAGGACATCGCGCAGGATCCGCCCGAACAGCAGCGCCGTGCGGCTCGCGGGCGTCACGCGCTCGGCCTCGATCACGCCGGCACGCCACTCGGCGATGAGGCTGAACCCGGCGAACAGGGCCCCGAAGATGCCGAGCTGGATGAGCAGGCCGGGCACGAACAGCGTGTAGGCGTTGGTCGTGCCGAGCTGGCCGGCCAGCGGCTTGAGCAGCGGCCCGAACAGGCAGAGGTAGAGGATCGGCTGCACGAGCCCGATGATCACCCACGCGGGGTTGCGGAGCGCGATGCGCATCTGCCGGCGGAACACGATGCCGGTCTCGCGCCAGAACGAGGCGGTCATGGTCACTCCCCCTCTCGCAGCGAGCGGCCGGTGAGGTCGAGGAACACATCGTCGAGGGTGGGCCGCCTCACCTCGATCGACTCGAGCGCGATGCCGTCGGCATCCAGGGCCCGCAGGAGCTCGGGCACACGCGCTCCGGCGTCTCGCACGCGCGCCGAGACCAGCCGCTCGTCGACCGTCACCGACGTGTCGTCCCCCGATCGCTCGGAGACGCCGGCCGCCGCCGCGAGGCGCTCGGCGGCCACTCGGACGGAGGCCTCGTCGGCGACCACCAGCTCGACGAGGTCGCCGGCGACACCGCGCTTGAGGGCCTCCGGGGTGTCGCTGGCGACGATCGAGCCGTGGTCGATCACGAGGATCCGGTCGCAGAGCGCGTCGGCCTCGTCGAGGTAGTGCGTCGTGAGGAACACCGTGCTGCCGCGCTTCTCGCGGAGGTCGGAGATGTGGGTCCAGAGGTTCGAGCGGGCCTGCGGGTCGAGGCCGGTGGTCGGCTCGTCGAGGAACACCAGCGTGGGGTCGTGGACGAGGCCCATCGCGATGTCGAGGCGCCGCCGCTGGCCGCCCGACATGGTCGACGGCTTGCGGCCCCAGAGGCCGTCGAGGTCGAGCTGGTCGAAGAGCTCGCGGCCGCGGCGCTCGGCCTGAGCTCGCGAGACGCCGTAGAGCATGCCGTGGTCGACGATCTCCTCCCCCGCGAGGGCGACCGGCGACGTCGAGCCGCTCTGCGACACGTAGCCGATCGACCGCCGGACGCCGACCGGGTCGTCGAGGAGGTCGTGCCCGGCGACCGTCGCGGTGCCCGCGGTCGGCTGCAGCAGGGTGGTGAGCATGCGGAGCGTCGTGGTCTTGCCGGCGCCGTTGGGGCCGAGGAAGCCGACGATCTCGCCGTCGGAGACCGTGAGATCGACGCCGGCGACGGCTTTCACCTCGCTCTTCTCCCGGCCCTTGCGGGTGACGAACGTGCGTGCGAGACCGCGCGCTTCGATGACCGGGGCGCCGCCGGAGGGCGGCCTGTGCGTGCGTGAAGCCATGTGGAGAAGCCCTTCGTCGCGCTTGCAAGTGCGACAAGTGGACCACAGACCACTGACATTTCACCAGTGTTGGCCGGCGCCCGACGAACCGCTAGAGGAACGCCCCGAGCAGGATCGGCTCGGGGTGCAGCAGCACGCCGAACTCCGACGCCACACGGCTCTGCACGAAGCGCGCGAGCTCCGTCACCTCGGCGGCCGTCGCTCCCCCGCGGTTCGTGATCGCCAGAGTGTGCTTCGACGAGATCGCCGCCCGCGAGCCGGGCAGGGAGAAGCCGCGCGGGATTCCCGAGTGCTCGATCAGCCACGCCGCCGAGAGCTTCACGGCCGCGGGGGCCGGGGGCGGTGGCGGGGCGGGGAGCTCGCCGAGGGGAACCGCTACATCCTGCGCCTCGGGGCTCGACTCCCACCGGGGTGCGTCGGCGGGCACCCCTTCGAGCGCCTCGGGCGACACGATCGGGTTGGTGAAGAACGAGCCGCAGGAGCGCGTGTCGGCGTCGGCCGGGTCGAGCACCATGCCCTTCGAGGCGCGCAGGGCGAGCACCCGGTCACGGACATCCGCGACGGGCACACGGTCGCCGAGCGCGACGCCGAGGGCCGAGGCGAGCTGGGCGTAGGCGACAGGCTCGGAGACTCCGCCTCCGTTGTGCAGCTCGAACTCGACGGCGGTGATGACCCCGGGGCGCGCAGGATGCGACTGGCCGGCCTTGAACACGCTGGTGCGGTACGCGAGCCCCATGTTCGCGCGCGGAACTCGGACGAACTCCAGGGTGTCGGCGTCGAGGAAGTCGGCCGAGACGACGGTGGCCGAGACCTCCTGGCCGTAGGCGCCGATGTTCTGCACGGGCGACGCTCCGACGGAGCCGGGGATGCCGGAGAGCGCCTCGATGCCCGACCAGCCGCGGGCGACGGTCTCGGCGACGAGGTCGTCCCACGGGTGGCCGGCCGCCACGCGGATCCTGACGCCGTCGTCGGTCTCGGAAAGGACCTCGATGCCTCGCGTCGCCACGCGGATCACCGTGCCGTCGAAGCCGTCGTCGGCCACGACGAGGTTCGAGCCCCCGCCGAGGACGAACCACGGCTCGTCGGAGGTGAACGCGTCGCGCGCCGCGGCGAGCAGCTCGTCGCCGGTGGTCGGCTCGACCAGGCGGACGGCCGGGCCACCCACGCCGATCGTCGTGAGGTCGGCGAGGACGGGCTGCCCCGGGGCGGCGGCGTCGCTCACGCCCAGGCCACTCGCACCTGGGCCTTGCCGAGCACGGTCTGGCCGTCGAAGGTCACGGTGAGGTCGACGCGCGCGGTCTTCGCGGCTTCGTCGACCTGCCCGAGCTTCGCCGAGATCGTGAGCTCGGCACCGGTCTCGGGGTCGACGACGACGGGTCGGGTGAAGCGGACCTGGTAGTCGGCGACCCAGCCGCCGACGCCCGGCCCGGACTCGGAGGCCAGCCAGTCGACGACGGGCTGCACGGCCACGCCCATCGTGAGCATGCCGTGCGCGAGCACGCCGGGCAGGCCGACCGACGTCGCGACGTCGTCGCGGTAGTGGATCGGGTTGAAGTCGCCCGAGGCGCCGGCGTAGCGGACGAGCGAGTCGCGGGTGAGCGTGAGCGTCTTCTCGGCGACGACGGCGCCGACCTCGAGCGCGGCGCTCATTCGTCGCCCCGGACGACGAGGGTCGAGACGGCGGTGACCACGTGGGCTCCGGCGCCGTCGACCATGACCGACTCGGCGGTGACCATCGAGTGGCCGCCGAGCGACTTGACGCCCGCGACGGTGAGCGTCGCGGTGAGCTCGTCGCCGGCGACGATCGGGCGCGTGTAGGTGAAGCGCTGGTCGCCGTGGACGACGCGCGAGAAGTCGATGCCGGCGTCGGGCTCGGCGAGGAGCTGCTGGAGGGTCGACTCCTGCACCACGATCGCGAACGTCGGCGGCGCGACGACGTCGGCGTAGCCGGCTTTGCGGGCGGCCTCGGGGTCGAGGGAGAGCGGGCTCGTCGACGCGGTGGCGCGAGCGAACTCGCGGATCTTCTCACGGCCGACGAGGTAGGGGGCGACGGGCGGGAAGGTCCGCCCCGCGAGGTCGGGGTTCACTGACACGGCCACGAGTCTACGGCGGGGCCTCGTCTGCTCCTGCGAACCCGGTGAAAATCAGGGGTCGACCCCCTGTTCACCGTGTCAACAGAGGCGTACCATGACCGTCACGTCTGGGATGGTAACTCGACGTACGCGACCGTTCTGCCGACGCGGCAGATCACCCGGGTTCTGATCCGCCACGGGCCCTCCTCCAATCGGGCCCACGGGGATGCTGTGCCGACCGGTCGCACAGAATGGCCTCCGCCTGCAGAGCGGGGGCCATTCTTCGTGCGGGGCCGTGCCTGCCTGAGGCTCTGCGCTCTGCGCGCGGGCGGGGCCCGTGAGCGGCGTTCTCCGTATGCTGAGGCGCATGCTCACCCGAGCGAGGGATCTCGCGCTCTCGTCGCACCCCGGCCCGACCCTCGCCGTCACGATCCTCGCCGCGCTCCTGGCCGTGTCGCTCGGCTACCCGCCGGCCCGCATCGCCGTCATCGCCGTCGCCGTGCTGCTCGGGCAGCTGTCGATCGGCTGGTCGAACGACTGGGTCGACGCGCGCCGCGACGCGGCATCCGGGCGCACCGACAAGCCGGTCGCCGACGGCCGCGTGTCGCGGGTGGTCGTGTTCCGCGCCGCGGTGTCGGCGTTCGTGGTCGGCATGGCGGTCTCGATCGCACTCGGCCGCGCCGCCGCGGTCTGCCACTTCGTGCTCGTCGCCTCGGGGTGGGCGTACAACCTCGGCCTCAAGCGGACCGCCGCGTCGGTCGTGCCCTTCGTCGTCGCGTTCGGGCTCCAGCCGGACGTCGTCACCCTCGCCGCGCAGGACGGCACCCCCGCGGCCTGGTGGGCCACCGCGGTCGGCGCAGTGTTCGGCGTCTCGATCCACTTCACGAACGTGCTGCCCGACCTCGCCGACGACGACGCCACGGGCGTGCGCGGACTCCCCCACCGCCTCGGCGCGCGGCTGTCGGGGCTCGTCGCGTTCGGGGCGCTCGTGCTCGCCTCGGTGCTGGTGCTCGTCGGCCCGCTGCTCACCGCGGGCGGTGCGGGCGTCAGCCTCGTCGCGGTGATCGGCCTCGTCGTCGCCCTGGCGATCTCGGCGGTCGGCGTGCGGCTGGTGCTGACCCGCCCACCGGATCGCACGCTGTTCCGCCTCGTGATCCTGGCGTCGCTCGTGATCGCCGTCGAGCTGGTCCTCAGCGGCACGAGGCTGGCGGGCTGACCCGACGCCTCTCGCGGCACAGGCTCGCTAGAGCGCGACCATCGTGTACGCCCGTGCGAGCGCATGAGCGGCCGGCCCCGCCAGCGCCACGCTGAACCCGACGTCGCGCGCCGCCATCCGAAGACCCGACCGGGGCCGCCCCATCGCCATGTTCGACTCCGCCTGCTTGGCAGCGCGCCATGCCGCCCTGCGGCGCGCCCGCTCGAACTCGCCGAAGTCGAGGGCGTCGAGGCGGTCGCGCGTGGCCCCGGCGACGAGCAGCGGCGCGAGAGCGTCGGCGTCGAGCCAGCCGAGGTTCATGCCCTGCCCGCCGATCGGGCTGATCTCGTGGGCGGCGTCGCCGATCAGCACCACCCGGCCGCGCACGGTCGACTCGGCGATCCGTCGCCGGGCCACGAACGCGCTGACCATCGTGCTGGTCGCAGGATCCGGCGCATGCCCCGTCCGCTCCTGCACGAGCGCCGCGACCGTCTCGGCCGTGGGGCGCCCGGACCCCGCGCCCGTCCGGACCACGAACCGCCGCATGCCTCCGGGCAGCGGAAAGGACTCGACGACGCCTCCGGGCTCGAGGTGGACCACGGCGTCGTCGCCGTCGCCGGTGTCGTCGCGGAAGTCGCCCATCGCGTACGGGTCGGGGTAGGCGACGAGCTCGGCCGGGATGCCGAGGAGGTGCCGCACTGCGCTCCGGGCGCCGTCGGCGCCGACGACGAGCCGCGCGACGTCGAAGACCGGGCCCGAATCCGACTTCCCCTGCAGCCGCACGCGGTCGGGCTCGTGATCGTCGAGACCGGTGAGCTCGACGCCGCGGCGGAGGGCCTGCGGCGCGAGCTCGGCGAGGCGGCTCTCCAGCACGGCCTGGGTCGCGTGCTGCGGCAGGGAGGCGACGAACGGGAACTCGTCGTGGACGCGGTCGAACGAGACGGTGCCGAGGGTGCGGCCCCGGCTGCGCGCGTGTCCGCGTCGGATGAGAGTTGCGGCTTCGACGATCTCGTCGGCGGCGTCGATGCGGGTGAAGGCCGCGAGCGACGGCGGGTGGATGCCGATGGCGCGAGAAGAAGAGTCGGGCGTGCGGCGCTTCTCCCACACGGAGACGTCGAGGCCGCGCTCGGCGAGGAGGGCGGCGAGGAAGACTCCGACGGGTCCGCCACCGACGACCACCACGTCACGCATTCGGCACCTCCGCCGCGGGGGCTCGGTCGTCGAGGCCCACGACCACCACGTCACGCATTCGCGTGCTCCTGCGCCCCGGGCGTGAAGCTGAGCACCAGGCGGAACGGCCACGGCCTCTCGACGCGCCACCCGGCCGGGATCGCGCGACGCAGCTCGTCGGCCCGATAGCTGCGCCGGATCGACAGCAGCCCGTCGGGGTGGATGAACGACCCGCGGAACCCTGCCACGGTCGCCGCCCAGTACGCCCCGTAGGCCAGGCGCCCCCGCGCGATGTCGTTGTGCAGCACGAGCCGCCCCGCTAGGCCTTCGCTGTCTCGGAGCACCCCGGCCAGCTCGGCGGCATCGAGATGGTGGACCACATGGTTCGACACTACGAGGTCGAATCGCCGCCCCTCGGCAACGAGGTCACGACTCGCCGCGCGCACGAACGTCACCCCGGGCGGCTGCGGCTGCGCCGTGGCGTACGCGTGGGCGCGGTCGTCCGGGTCGGCGCCGGTCACGTCGAGCCGCAGTCCGTCGCGGCGGGCCCACGCGGCGAGGGCCCGGGCGACGTCGCCGCCGCCCGAACCGAGGTCGAGCAGGGTGGTCGGCGCCCCGGCAGGGCTCAGCAGCGGCCGGATGCGTCGCCGGTAGAGGGGCCGCCATCCTGCGACCAGGCGGTTGACCAGCACGAAGTGGCCGTAGGTGCGGTGCAGGGCGTCGAGGTCGCAGTCGGGGTCGTCCATGAGCTCAGGCAGCGCCGTCTCACGCCTCGAGAGATCGATCATGGCCGGGTCGCGGCGGCCGCCACGTCGTGCGCGACCGAGTCCGACCCCGAGGGCGCAGGAGCCGCACGGCCGACGACCAGCGTCAGCCGCGCGGCCTCCACGGTGAGACCCGGCCCGAACGCGACGGCTGCGACCGATCGTCGCTCCCTCGCCCGGCCCATCGCACCGACGCCCGCCTGATGCAGAAGCTCTGCCAGCTCGAACAGGACCGTCGCGCTCGACATGTTGCCGAAACGGCGCAGGACGTCGCGACTGAGCGCGAGCTGCTCGTCGTCGAGCGCGAGCGCCGCCTGCACGCGGTCGAGGATGCTGCGGCCTCCGGGATGGATCGCCCACGCCTCCGGAGCCTCGGCGCCGTCGAGGAGCGGGGCCAGGGTCTGGCGGATGCTCTGGCCGACGACCTTCGGCACGTAGCTCGACAGGGTCATGTCGAAGCCGTGGTCGCCGATCGTCCAGGCCATCTCCGCCTCGCTGCCCGGCACGATGGACGTCTGGAACGCCTCCAGGTCGAGGAACGGCGCAGCGCCCGCGCGGCCGGCGTCCGCGGGGTCATCCGGCGGGGTCGCGGTCACGATCGCGGAGGCGGCGCCGTCGGCGAAGACCGACGAGGCGACGATCTGGTCGGGGTCGTCGTCCAGGTGCACGTGAAGCGAGCAGAGCTCGACCGAGGCGACGAGCACGACGGCCGAGGGGTCGGCCCGGACGAGCTGGTCGGCGATCCTGAGCCCTGGGAATGCTGCGCAGCAGCCCATGAAGCCGAGGTGGTAGCGCTGCGTGCCGGGGTCGAGGCCGAGGTCTCGCACCAGCGCGAAGTCGGGGCCGGGCGAGAAGAAGCCGGTGCAGGAGATCGTCACGACGTGGGTGACGTCTCGGCGGGTGAGACCGGGGACGGCGTCGATCGCGCGGGACGCGGCCGCGGCGAGGAGCGCCGGGGCGGCGTCGGCATAGGCGTCGTTGCGGGTGCGGGTGCCGGGGTCGAGAATGCGGCCGGCTGCGAAGAAGTCCGGATTCGGGCCCGCGGCTCCTGTCGCGAACTCCTCGATCGCCACATGACGCGACTCGATTCCGGAGTTGTCGAACGCCGCGGTGACCAGTCGGCGCCCGAGACGACCGTAGCCGGGCTGGCCCAGGAGCAGATCGCGGAGGGCCCGTTGATCGGCGACCGCCCGGGGGACGGCCGTCTCGATGGCGCGAATCGCGGGCATGCGTCACTCTACGTCCGGCACGGTCGGCGGCGCCCAGCGGGGTACGGGCCGCAGCGCATGCGAGTGCAGCTCGCCGGCGTATTAGAGTGCCGAGCATGAGCACCCCTCAGCCGAATCCGTATGCGCAGCCGTCGACGCAGCCGCCCCTGCAGCCGGGCGAGGAGCGTCAGTACTCGTTGCTGACGCACCTGCTGAGCATCTTCTTCGGCTTCATCCCCGCCGTCATCTTCTTCGTGCTCTACCGCGACCGCGGGCCGTTCGTGCGGAATCACGTGGTCACGGAGTGGAACTTCCAGCTGACCGCGCTCATCGTGCAGGTGCTGTTCGGCGTCGTCGCCGTCATCGGCTGGGCGACCGTCTTCGCGTCGGGTCTCTCGGGCGCGTCGGATCACAGGGTGCCACCGGGCATCGGGCTGTTCTTCCTCGGCTACGTGCTCATCTTCGCCACGCAGATCGTCCGGGTGATCTTCGGCAGCGTCGCCACGGTGGCCGCGAACCGCGGGCGCTTCTACCGCTACCCGCTGGCCGTGCGGTTCGTGAAGGAGTAGCCGGCCAGGGCACGACGATCACGCCGGCGGCGATGCCTCTCGAGGAATCGACGAGCTCCCGTCAGCGGGCCATGGCGAGGACGTCGTCGACGAGGCACCGAGCGTCGGCGTCGGTCACCTCGAGCGCGAAGACGACGCGGTAGTAGATCGGCGCGATCACGTGGTCGAGGATCTGGGCGACCGACGGAGCGGCCTCGCCGCGTTCCACGGCTCGGCCCACGACGTCGGACGCCTGGTCTCGGCGCTTCTCGGTGATCAGGCACCGGGTGATCAGGTCGGTCCGGGCGCCGACCATGGCGCGGAGGAAGCGGACGCGCTCGGGCCTCGTGACGTCCTGGACGACGAGTCCGGCCCACTCCTCGAGGTCGCCGCGAACCGATCCGGTGTCGGGAGCCGCGTCGGCATCGCGGGTGAGGGCGGCGACCGTGACCTCCTCCAGCAGCGCGTCGACATCGACCCACCGTCGGTAGAGCGTCGTCGGGTTGACCCCGGCCCGCTCGGCGATCACGGGGAAGGTGATCTTCTCCGCCCGAGCGCCGACGAGTTCACCGACGGCGGTGTAGATGGAGTCCAGGACGCGGCTGCTGCGGCCGCCCGTGCGACGCACGACGGGGCGATCGGTCATGTGACCATTATCCCCAAGTTCTTGGCTTTAAGATCACGACGTGCCTACACTCGCTTAAAGCAAACTATTCGGCTTCAAGGGGGAATGTCATGCTCGGTCGGTCAGCCGCCTTCGTCGTCGCGGCGACCGTGGGGGCTGCGACGCTGAGCGCAGCCTCGGCTCCCTCACCCCTCTACCCGGTCTACCAGCGGTTGTTCGGCTTCTCGTCGCTCGTGCTCACTGTCGTCTTCGCGGTGTACGTCGTGGCTCTCCTCGTCGCCCTGCTCACGGTGGGGTCCGTGTCGGACATCGTAGGGCGCCGGCCGGTCGCGTCCGCCGCACTCGTGCTGCTCGCCGTCGGCATGATGCTCTTCGCCGGCGCGGAAGGCACGGGCACGCTCCTGGTCGCACGGATCGTCCAGGGCTTCGCCGTCGGGGCAGCCACCGGCACCATCACCGCGATGATCCTCGACGCGGCGCCGGGTCCCGTGATCGGCTCGGTCGTCAGCAGCGCGTTCTCTCCCCTCGGCATCGCGATCGGCGCCGTGCTCTCCGGTGCCCTCGTCGAGTTCGCTCCTCTGCCCCGCCAACTCGTCTACTGGGTGCTCGGCGCGGTCTACGTCGTGCTCGCCGGCCTGGTCTGGCTCGTTCCCGAGCCCGGACGCGAGGGAGCCGAGCGGAACGTCGACGGGCATGAGGGCACACGACCGTCTGTGTGGAGGTCGCTCGTGCCCAGCGCCGCCCTGCCCGTCGAGGTGGCGCCCACGTTTGCGGCTCTCGCCCCGTCGATCAGTGCGACGTGGGCACTCGCCGGGCTCTACCTCTCGCTCGGCTCGTCGGTGATCGGCGACCTCCTCGGCGTGACGAGCCACTTCGTGATCGGTCTGGTGCTCGGCGTGTTCTTCGCCTCGGGGATCGCCGGCACCGCTCTGTCGGCTGCGCTGCGGCCGCAGCTTCGAGAGCCGTTCGGCTACGGCGCGCTGGCCGCCGGAGTCGCGGTCACGATGGCCGCGACCGCCAGCTCCTCGCTGCCCGTGTACCTCGTGGGCTCGGTCCTCGCCGGCGCCGGATTCGGTGCCTCGTTCCGATTCGCCGTCAACGCCCTGGGCGAGAAGGCTCCCCCCGAGAGCCGCGGCGAGGTGTTCGCGACGATGTACATCGTCAGCTACCTCGCGTTCAGCGTCCCGGCGCTCGTCGCCGGTCTCGCCGTCGAGGCCGTCGGTCTCGAGCCGACCGCCCTCGGCTACGGCTGCCTCGTCATCGCCCTCGTCGCGGGGGCATCCGTCGCCTCCGCCCGGATCCGTCGGCGCGGCGCCTCCGACACCACGAAGAAGCAGGAGCAGGCATGACCTCCTCGAACCCTCTCACCCGGCGCGCGCACACGACGCCGCGCCACACGACCTCGTATCTCGAGTGCGGTCCCGCCGACGGCCCCCTGATGCTCTTCCTCCACGGCTGGCCGAGCATCGGCCTCATCTGGCGCACGCAGCTCGAGGCGTTCGCCGCCGACGGCTGGCACTGCGTCGCGCCCGACCTGCGCGGGTTCGGCGCCTCGTCGGCGCCGACCGACCTCGCGGAGTACACGGTCGAGAACGCAGTCGCCGACATGGGCGAGCTGCACGACCATCTCGGCGGCGAGCCGGCGGTGTGGGTGGGTCACGACTGGGGCAGCGCGGTGGTCGGCGCCCTTGCGGCACACGAGCCCGTACGCTGCCGCGGTGTCGTGCTCACCTCGTGGGCGTACTACCCCCGCTCAAACGCGCTCTCGACGCTGGTCCCGCTGGTCGACCGCGACATCTACCCCGACGATGAGTACCCGGACGGCCAGTGGGACTACTACCGCGAGTACTCGACGGACTTCGAGAGGGCGGTGGCCGACCTGGATGCCGACGCCGCGGCGTCGCTCGCGTCGATCTACCGCTCCGGCGATCCGTCCGCGGTCGGCCGGGTGGCGCCGTCCGCGACGGTGACGCGCCGGGGCGGTCGCTTCGGCTCGGCGCACCGGGCCCCGGCGACCGCGCCCGACGCGGCCCTGTGGCCGCTCGACGACTTCGGCGAGCTCGTGGACGCGTTCGAGACGACGGGCTTCCGCAGCTCCTGCGCCTGGTACGTCAACGACGACGCCAACGTCGCCTACGCGCGCACGGCGATCGACGGCGGTCGCCTCGCCATGCCGGTGCTGTTCGTGAACGGCGAGTGGGACCTCATCTGCGGCATCGACGGCAACCGGCAGGGCGACCCGATGCGCGAGGCGTGCTCCGACCTGACGATCGTCGACGTGCCGGCGGGGCACTGGCTTCCGCTCGAGCGCGGCGACGACCAGGTGCGAGCGATGCGGCGCTGGCTCAGCTGATGCGGTCCCGCCCTCGCTACAAATGCGTGATGGCCCCGCCCTGGAGGGCGGAGCCATCACGCACTGCGTCATACAGTTCGCACTGTAGCGAGGGCGGGACTCGACTCCCTGCTGAGCCGCCTCGACGCGGCTCCGCTCCGCTCCGTCGCGCCGCGGACTGCTCGCCCGGGGCCCAGGAGCGGCTTCTCGATCCGCCGACGCTACAAATGCGTGATGGCCCCGCCCTGGAGGGCGGAGCCATCACGCATTTGTAGCGAGGGCGGGACTCGAACCCGCGACACCACGATTATGAGCCGTGTGCTCTAACCACCTGAGCTACCCCGCCGCGGCCGACATCGTCTGCGAGAGACAGTGCCGACTAGTGCCCACATTACCGCTTTGGCGTCAACCGCCTTCAGTGTCGTTGAGGGACACAGCGTGTCGTGCGGGAGCACTGAGCCCCCTGTGGGAATCGGACCCACTACCTCTTCCTTACCAAGGAAGTGCTCTACCAATGAGCTAAGGGGGCGTGCCAGCCATGCCCGTCTCGAGACGGCCCGGGCGGAGCCGCCCGGCGAATGGCACCAGTCGAGGATAGCAGGAGTTCGGAGGCCGATTCGCCACGTGACGCGCCCTCAGTTCGGGGGCGCGAACGACGAGATCGCACCCGTTGTCGGCTGCACGCGGCAAGCGCGACGACGAGTGCGATCTCAGCGGAACGGAAGACCGGAACTACGCAGCTACAGGGGCCCCGGACGCAGCCGACAGGGCGGCCACCTCGTCGCCGGTGAGCACCAGGCCGACGGCTGCGATGAGGTCGGGCAGCTGCTGCGTGGTGCGCGCGCTGGCGATCGGCGCGGCCACCGACTCCTGCGCCAGGAGCCAGGCGAGGGAGACTGCCGTGACGGAGGTCGAGTGAGCTGCCGCCACCTCGTCGAGGGCGGCGAGCACGGCGCGGCCACGGTCGTCGAGGTACTTCGACGCGGATCCTGCGCGCTGGCTGTCGACCTCGACCCCGTCGCGGTACTTGCCCGTGAGGAAGCCCGAGGCGAGCGAGAAGTACGGCAGCACCGAGACGCCCTCGGAGAGCGCGACCGAGGCGACGGTCGGCGTGCCGGCCTCGACGTCGGCTCGCTCGACGAGGCTGTAGTGGTTCTGGATCGCCGCGTACTTGGCGAGGTTCTCGCTCTCGGCGAAGCGGAGGGCCTGCTCGAGGCGCTGGCCGGAGAAATTCGAGGCGCCGGTGAGACGGACCTTGCCGAGCTCGACCTGCTCGTTGAGGGCCTCGACGGCCTCCTCGACCGGGCGATCGGTGAAGTCGCGGTGCGCGTAGTAGAGGTCGATGTAGTCGGTGTCGAGGCGGCGAAGCGACTCGTCGACGGCCTTCCGGACGGTCTCGCGCGACGTGCCCTCGTAGCCGGCGAGCATGCCGACCTTCGTGGCGATGACCATGTCGGCGCGGTTGCCGCGCGCCTTCATCCACTTGCCGATGATCGTCTCGGACTCGCCGCCGACGTTGCCCGGCGCGAAGGCCGAGTAGACGTCGGCCGTGTCGACGAAGTTGCCGCCGGCCTCGACGTACGCGTCGAGCACCTCGAACGAGGCCTTCTCGTCGGCGGTCCAGCCGAAGACGTTGCCGCCGAGGTTGAGCGGGAAGATCTCGACGTCGCTGGTTCCGAGGGTGGTGCGGGGTGCGTCAGCCATAGGTGTCTCCTTGTCGTTCCGGGGAATCCGGGTCGTTCGGGGGGTCTCCACCAGACAACTCCGTTCGGCGATGACTATTCCCTGAGACGGCGGAGCCTCAGGGCGCAGGATCAGACGGTGCACAGCATCGAGCTCCTCCTCGACCCCGAGTCCGACCGCGCGATCCGGCGGCAGTGGGCGCGCCTCGCCGACGCCGGCCTCCCCAGTCAGGCACGGCACACCGGCGACACGAACGCGCCGCATATCACTCTGGCCGCGCGGGAGCGGCTCGGGGCGGAGTTCGACGTGCGGCTGGGCGCCGTGGCCGCGAGCCTGCCGGTGCCCGTGGGGCTCGGCGCACTCGTCGTCTTCGGCAGGCCTCCGCGCGGGCTCGTGCTGGCTCGGCTCGCGGTGGTGACGCCGCGGCTCCTGCGCCTGCACGCGGCCGTGCACGAGGTGCTCGGCGACGGGCCGGACGCCGCGCACACTCTGCCCGGGCACTGGACGCCGCACGTGACGCTCGCGTCGCGGCTCACGTCGGCGCAGCTCGCGGAGGCGGTCGAGGTGCTGCGCGATGACGACGCGGCCCTCGCCGCCGCCGGCGCCACAGCGCTTCGCCGCTGGGACAGCACGGCGCGAACGGTCACACCGCTGACGCCCGCGGTGCAGACGGGCTAGACCGGCGCCTAGGTCTGCTCGTCGGCGTCGTCGGCGAGCGCAGGATCCGACACCGCCGTCAGCCTCTCCAGCTCGTCGGCCGAGAGCTCGAGCGACCCCGCCGCGAGAAGGTTCTCGAGCTGGATCGCCGATCGCGCGCTGGCGAGCGCCCCGATCACGTGGGGGCGCGACGCCGTCCACGCGATCGCGACGGCGCCCGGGGCCACGCCATGGGCCTCGGCGATCTCCATCTGGACGTCCAGGATCCGGATGTTCCTCGGCGTGAGGTAGCTCAGCGCCCGAGACCCCCTCGGCGACTCCGACAGGCTCTGCAGGTCGCGGTACTTCGCGGTGAGGAACCCGCTCGCGAGGGTCGAGTGCGGCAGGACGGCGAGGTCGAAGTGGTCGACGATCGGCCAGAGGTCGGCCTCGTAGTCGGCGCGCCGCACGAGGTTGTACGCGGGCTGGACGGCGGCGAACGGGTGGGCGCGGTCTCGGTCGGCGATGGCGAGCGCCTGGCGCATCCGCGAACCGGTGTAGTTCGACGCGGCCGGGTAGCGGATCTTGCCCTGGTCGACGAGCTCGCTGAAGACGCCGACGGTCTCGTCGAGCGGGGTGTCGTCGTCGTCGTAGTGCGCGAATAGCAGATCGATGCGGTCGGTCTTGAGCCGCGCGAGCGAGGCGTCGACGGCACGGCGCACGCTCTCGGCGGTGAGCCCGGGGGCGTCGGGGTGCTGGCCGACCTTCGTCGACACCACCACGCGGTCGCGGTTGCCGGGGCGCGAGAGCCACCGGCCGATGATCGTCTCGGACTCGCCGCCGGAGTTGCCCGGCAGCCAGGCCGAGTAGACGTCCGCGGTGTCGATGACGGTGCCGCCGGAGTCGACGAACACGTCGAGGACCTCGAGGGCGGTCGGGGCGCCGACCGTCCACCCGAAGACGTTCGTGCCGAGCGCGAGCGGGTAGGGCCGCTCGACGTCGGGGAAGAGGTCGTTCTGCAGAGCCAGGGTCGCGCCAATCGAGATCGAGTCCAGTAAACGTAACCGATCAGATTCCCACATCGAGGGCCCGTGCCGAAAAGCGCACCTCGCGCCGCCGCTATCGTTGAGGCATGCCTCTCGACGAGACCGCGGAGCCGTCTGACGCGCTCGACAGCCTCCCCGAAGACCGTGTCGCGGATCCTGCGACCCTGACCGCCCAGAACCACGAGTGGTGGCGCACGGCGGTGATCTACCAGGTGTACCCGCGCTCGTTCGCCGACAGCTCGGGCGACGGCATCGGCGACCTCCGCGGCATCACCGCGCACCTCGGGGACCTCGCCGACCTCGGCGTCGACGCGGTGTGGCTGTCGCCGTTCTCGAAGTCGCCCCAGCGCGACGCCGGCTACGACGTCTCGGACTACTGCGACGTCGATCCGATCTTCGGCACGCTCGCCGACTTCGACGCCCTCCGCGCCGAGGCGACCGCCCAGGGTCTGCGGCTCATCGTCGACCTGGTGCCGAACCACACCTCCTCCGACCACCCGTGGTTCCAGGCGGCCCTCGCCGCGGGCCCCGGGTCGCCCGAGCGCGCCCGCTACATGTTCCGCGAGGGCCGCGGCGCCGACGGCGAGCTGCCGCCGAACAACTGGCCGAGCGTCTTCGGCGGCGACGCCTGGACCCGCGTCACCGAGGCCGACGGCACGCCCGGCCAGTGGTACCTCCACCTCTTCGACACGTCGCAGCCCGACCTCGACTGGACGAACCCCGAGGTCCGAACCGACTTCCTCGACGTGCTGCGCTTCTGGCTCGACCGCGGCGTCGACGGATTCCGCATCGACGTCGCGCACGGCCTCATCAAGAAGGAGGGGCTTCCCGACTACACGCCGCCCGCGGGCTCCGGCAGCATGGGCGGCGGCACCGGCGAGGCCGAGATGCCGCCGTGGTGGGGCCAGGACGGGGTCCACGAGATCTACCGGACCTGGCACGACGTGGTCGCCTCGTACGAGGGCGATCGGATCCTGGTGGCCGAGGCCTGGGTCGAGCCGCTGTCGAAGCTCGCCAACTGGGTGCGGCCCGACGAGATGCAGCAGGCCTTCAACTTCACCTACCTCGAGAGCGGCTGGACCGCCACCCGCATCCGTGAGGTCATCGACGCCTCGATCGCGGTGTTCTCGTCGGTCGGCGCTCCGTCGACCTGGGTGCTCTCGAACCACGACGTCGTGCGACACGCGTCGCGCCTCGCGCTCACGGCCGACAGCCCGCAGGGCTCGGGCATCGGGCCGAAGAGCCCCGGCCTGCCCGACCGCGCCGTGGGCCTCCGCCGGGCCCGAGCCGCGTCGGCCCTCATGCTCGCCCTGCCGGGCTCGGCCTACATCTACCAGGGCGAAGAGCTGGGGCTCCCCGAAGCCATCGACCTACCCGACGAGGCGCGGCAGGATCCCACGTGGTTCCGCACCAAGGGCGAACGCTACGGCCGTGACGGGTGCCGCGTGCCGATCCCGTGGCAGGCGTCTGCCCCCGCGTACGGCTTCAACACCACCGGCGCCGCCTGGCTGCCGCAGCCCGCCGACTGGGCGCCCTACGCCCGCGACGCGCAGGAGGGCGTGCCCGGCTCGACGCTGGAGCTCTACCGCCTGGCACTGCAGACCCGCGAGGAGTTCGCGCTCGGCGCCGGCAGCGTCGAGTGGCTGCCGGGCTACGGGGCGTCGGTCGTGGCGTTCCGCAACGGCGACGTCACCGTGATCGCGAACACGGGGTCGGTGCCGGTCGAGCTGCCCGTCGGCGAGGTGCTGCTGTCGTCGGTGCCGCTCGAGGGCCCGGCGCTGCCCACCGACGCGACGGTCTGGCTGCAGGTCTAGGCGCGGGCTCCCGCTCCCGCCCGCTCCCCCTCCGCCGAGTGGCAGATTTCTGCTGATCCGGAGCGTCGGGATCAGCAGAATTCTGCCACTCGACGGAAGGCGCGCGGGCGCGCAGGCGGCGCGGCGCAGCGCAGCGCGGCGTCAGCCGGCGTGCGCACGCAGCCAGGGCAGCGGGTCGACTGCTCGGCCCGCGACGTGCACCTCGAAGTGCAGGTGCGCGCCCGTGCTGTTGCCGGTCGAGCCGACGCGGCCGAGCACCTGGCCGACGGCGACACGCTGCCCCGGCGCCACGGCCGGCGACCCGGCGAGCATGTGCGCGTAGACGGTCGTCACGGCGCGGCCGGCGATCACGTGGTCGACCCACACGTTCACTCCGAGAGCACCCGAGCCCCGGTCGACGCGCGACACGACGCCCGCCGCGACGGAGTGGATCGGCGTGCCCGCCCCGGGCGTGAAGTCGAGCCCGAGATGGTTCGTCGAGCAGAAGCTGCACCGCGCCACCTGTCGAGCGCCGAAGCCGCTCGAGATCGGTGCACCGCCGGGGAACGGCCACTGCACGGCGCGCGACGCGGCCCCGCCGATCGGCGAGCCTGCTCCGGTCGACGACACCGGCTTCGGCGCCGGAACCGTCACGCGGTAGCCGTCGCGCGAGGCATCGGGCGCAGTCGCACCCTCGGCGACGAAGCTCTGCGCCTGCTCCGCCGCGATGACCGCGTTCGATCGGGGCTGGGCATCGGTGACGAGCGCGGCGGAGGCGAACTTCGCCGCGGCGCCCGCCGGGGTGTCGACGTAGTACGCGTTGGCCGGCACCGAGGTCGACACGATCGAGGCGCCGACGACGGCGATTGCCGCGGCAGCGGCGATCCGCGTGCCGGGACTCGTACGCGGCACCGAGGGGCGCAGGAGCCGGCGCAGCCGCTCCCGAATCCGTCGACTCTCGCCCCGACGACGCCCCCGGCGACCCTCCGCCCGGGCCCGGTCGACCCGGCGCGCTCGCTCGAGCAGCACCTCGGGGTCGGTGACGGGCTGCCAGGTGGTGCGGCGCGTGCGCGGAGCGTCGGGGGTGCGGCGAGAGATCACGATGGGCGAGTCCTCAGGTCGGGGCCTGTCGGGCGGTCGACCTCGACCTTACCTCATGTGAATATGAAATACTAGATTCGTTGCACTTTCATTGCCCTACCAACCGATCTCGCGCAGAGCCTCCCCCAGCTCGACCGCGATCGACGGAGCCGCGACGAACGACAGCGCGCTGCTCGCCTGGGCCCCCTCGGGAGTGAGCACGACGGCTCCGGCCTCCTCGGCCACGAGGACGCCGCCCGCGAGGTCCCACGGCTGAAGCCCGCGCTCGACGTACGCGTCGAGCCGGCCCGCGGCGACGTAGCAGAGGTCGAGCGAGGCCGTGCCGATGCGCCGGATGTCGCGCACGCGCGAGACGAGGGGGCCCACGAGCGCGCCCTGTTCAGCGCGGCGGGCCTGGTCGTACGAGAATCCGGTCGCGAGGAGGGACTGCGAGAGGTCGGGGGGCGACGAGGGGTGGAGGGGGTGTGGCCCTGCTCCTGCGCCCGGTGCCGCGTGATGGAGGGTCAGGGTGGCGCCCTCGCCTCGGGCGGCGGCGAACTCTTCGCCAGTGGACGGGTTGTAGACGCAGGAGGCGAGCGCACGCCAGGTGAGCGGGTCGGGGTCGCCTTCGACCACGGCGATGCTGACCGTGTAGGTGGGGTGGCCGTAGACGAAGTTGACCGTGCCGTCGATCGGGTCGACGACCCAGGTGAGCCCTGTGGCACTGGGGCTCGGGCCGCCGGCGCTGGACTCTTCGCCGAGGAATCCGTCGCCCGGGCGGAGCTCTTCGAGGCGCCGGCGGATGAGCGCCTCGACCTCGCGGTCGGTGTGGGTGACGATATCGACGGGGCTCGACTTGCTGGCCGCGATCTCGACGCCCTCGGCGCGGCGGCGGGCTGCGAGCGCGCCGGCCTCTCGTGCGATCTCGGATGCGATCGTGCGCAGCTCTGCCGGTGTCGGGTTCGTCATGGTCTTCTCCTCAGAGACGAAGAAAGCCCCGCTCACGCGGGGCTCGCATCGAGTGGCAAGTGAGGGATTCGAACCCCCGAAGGCTACGCCGGCTGATTTACAGTCAGATCCCTTTGGCCGCTTGGGTAACTTGCCATGCACCAAGGTGCGCATCAACAATACAGCCTTCCGGGCCCCCTCTCGACCACGCCTCCGCTCGCCGCCCCTGTCGCCTCCCCTGCCGCCATTCGCCGCACGGGGTCGGAAGCTCGGCAGACGGGGGCGGGTAGGCTGGACGCATGGCAGACAGCTCTTTCGACGTGGTCAGCAAGGTCGACAAGATGGAGGCCGACAACGCGCTCAACCAGGCGCGCAAAGAGGTCGAGCAGCGCTACGACTTCAAGAACGTCGGCGCCTCCATCGAGACCAGCGGCGAGAAGGTCCTCATCAAGGCGAACACGGAAGAGCGCGCGAAAGCCGTCCTCGACGTGTACGAGTCGAAGCTCATCAAGCGCGGCATCTCGCTGAAGTCGATCGACGCGGGCGACCCCTACGCCTCCGGCAAGGAGTACCGCATCGAGATCTCGATGAAAGACGGCATCGACCAAGACGCAGCGAAGAAGATCAACAAGCTGATCCGCGACGAGGGCCCGAAGAGCGTCAAGAGCCAGATCCAGGGCGACGAACTGCGTGTGCAGTCGAAGAGCCGCGACGACCTCCAGGCCACGATGGCGCTGCTGAAGAACGCCGACCTCGACGTGTCGCTGCAGTTCGTCAACTTCCGCTAGCGAACGGCGAGGGGCGCAGGAGCAGGCGAGGCTCGCACCACCGCCCGCTCCTGGCCCGCTCTACTCCGTGGCGCCCACCGGCGCACCCGCGCGCGAGATGGCGACCATCTCGTCGCGTGGCACGACCTTGATGCGCGCGCGCTCTTCGGGCGCTCCGAGCGCGATCTCGTGCTCGTCGAGGCGGTGCCAGCCCTCGAGGTCGGTGTACTCGACGCCGCGCTCCTCGAGCAGCGACACGATCGCGGCCGGCGACGGGTCGGCCGGCGACCACCAGTTCGCCTGGTCGTTGATGACGTGGGCGACGGTCTCCATCGCGTCGGACTTGGTGTGGCCGATCAGGCCGACGGGCCCCCGCTTGATCCAGCCGGTGGCATAGACGCCGGGCACGACGTGGTCGGTGTCGTCGAGCACCTGGCCCTCGTGGTTCGGGATCACGCCGCGCTTCTCGTCGAACGGGATGCCGTCGAGGGGCGACCCGAAGTAGCCGACGGCGCGGTAGAGCGCCTGCATCGGCACCTCGCGGAACTCGCCGGTGCCCTCGACGCCGCCCGCGCCGTCGGGGCGGGTGCGCTCGTACCGCAGCGCCGCGACGCGGCCGGCGTCGTCGGTGACGACCTCGACGGGCTTGGCGAAGAAGTGCAGGTGCAGACGTCGGCTCGCCTCGCCGACCGAACGCTCGCGCCACTGGTTCAGCACCTTGTCGATGACGAAGACCTGCTTGTTGGTCTTGATCGCGGTCAGCGACGCCTCGTCGTGGTCGAAGTCCTCGTCGTACACGATCATGTCGACGTCGCGCATCTCGCCGAGCTCGCGGAGCTCCAGCGGAGTGAACTTCACCTGGGCGGGGCCACGGCGGCCGAAGACGTGCACGTCGGTGACCGGCGAGGCCTTCAGACCCTCGTAGACGTTGGCCGGGATCTCGGTGGGGAGGAGGTCGTCGGCGTGCTTGGCCAGGATCCGGGAGACGTCGAGCGCCACGTTGCCCACACCGACGACGCCGACCGAAGCCGCCTCGAGCGGCCAGGTGCGCGGCACGTCCGGGTGGCCGTCGAACCAGGAGACGAAGTCGGCGGCGCCGTACGAGCCCGCGGCGTCGATGCCGGGGATGTCGAGGTCGGCGTCCTTGATGGCTCCGGTCGAGAAGATGACCGCGTTGTAGTGCTTCTTGAGGTCGTCGAGGGTGATGTCGACGCCGTAGCGGACGTTGCCGAAGATGCGGATGTCACCCCGGTCGAGGACGTCGCGGAGCGCGGTGATGATGCCCTTAATGCGCGGGTGGTCGGGGGCGACGCCGTAGCGGACGAGGCCGTAGGGCGCCGGGAGCTGCTCGAACAGGTCGATCTGGACGTCGAACTGGCGTTCGGCCTTCAGGATGATGTCGGCGGCGTAGATGCCGGCGGGGCCGGCTCCGACGATGGCCAGGCGCAACGTGGTCACGGGTGGGTTCACTCTCCTGCGGGATTTTGCTCGTGGCCGCGCGGAGGCGACCGGGGTTGAGGTCGTGGTGGTTCGGAGCCGACGGCTCAGGCGGTGCGCTCGACGACGCGATCGGCGAAGCGCGTGAGCGCCTTCCTGACCGTGCCCTCGGGCAGCGGCCCGAGCGCGTCGACGGCGGCGGCGGCCCAGCGGCGCGCCTCGTCGCGGGTGCGGCGGGTGACGTCGTGCTCGCGCAGCTGAGTCACCGTGTCTTGGAGATCGGCCTCGGAGACGTGCCCGCCGGCGGTCGCAGCCTTGACGTTGGCCTCGATCTCGCTGAGCAGAGCCGCCGAGTCGACGTCGGTCTGCGCCTCGCGACGGAGGTACATCACGGGCAGGGTCTCGACGCCGGCGAGGAGGTCGGTGCCGGCGCGCTTGCCGGTCTCCTCGGGCTGGGGCGAGAGGTCGATGACGTCGTCGACGAGCTGGAAGGCGACGCCGATCTTCTCGCCGAACGCCGCGACCGGGCCGAGGTACTCGCGCGGGGCGCCGGAGAACATCACGCCGACCTTGGCCGCCATCGAGATGAGCGAGCCGGTCTTGTCGCTGAGCACGTCGAGGTAGTGCTCGATCGGGTCGTCGCCCTCGCGCGGGCCGATGGTCTCGTGCAGTTGGCCGAGGCAGAGGCGCTCGAAGGTCTGCGCCTGGAGCTTGATCGCCTCGACCCCCAGGTCGGCCACGATCGTCGAAGCGCGGGCGAAGAGGAGGTCGCCGGTGAGGATGGCGACGTTGTTGCCCCACTTCGTCTGGGCGCTCGGGACCCCGCGGCGCACGACCGCGTCGTCCATGACGTCGTCGTGGTAGAGCGAGGCCAGGTGGGTGATCTCGACGGCCTGCGCGGCCGAGACGACGGCGTCGGTCGCGCCCTCGCCGAGCTGCGCGACGAGGAGAGCGAGCGTCGGCCGGGTGCGCTTGCCGCCGGCGGCGAGGAGGTAGCGACTGGTGACGTCGGCGAGGTCGTCGCCGAACGCCATCTCGACCATGAGGCCCTCTTCGACGCGCTCGAGGCCGGCGTCGATGTCTTTGAGCAGGCGGCGCTCGGCCGTCGACGAGAAGAGCTTCTCGGCGAGCCCCAGCGACGCGGTCAGAGTCGACGCGCGTCGTGCGGTGGGGGCGCTCGGGGTCACAGGATCACCTCAGGACTTGTCGGGCCGGTCAGGCGGGGGCCGAACCGGGGCGGCGGCTGGTCGTCGCGGGCTTGTGGCCTCGGTGCAGGGCCACGATGCCGCCGGTCAGGTTGCGGTGGGCGACGCGCGTGAAGCCCGCACCCCGGATCCACGTGCTGAGCACCTGCTGGTCGGGCCACTTCTCGATCGACTCGGCCAGGTACGAGTAGGCGGGGCCGTTCGACGACGTGACCTTGGCGATGCCGGGCAGGATGTGGCGGAGGTACGCCTGGTACCCGAGCTTCACGCCGGCGAGGGTCGGCGTCGAGAACTCGCAGATGACCAGGCGGCCGCCGGGCTTGAGAACGCGGTACATCTCGGCGAGCGCCGTGCGCGGCCGGTTGACGTTGCGCAGGCCGAAGGAGATGGTGACGGCGTCGAACGTGTCGTCGCCGAACGGGAGGTCTTCAGCGTCGCCGACGACGAACTCGATGTGCGGCTGGCGCTTGCGGCCGACCTCGACCATGCCGGCCGAGAAGTCGAGTGCGGTGACCTCGGCGCCCGTCTTGGCGATGGCGGCAGACGAGGTGCCGGTGCCGGCGGCGATGTCGAGGATCTTCTCGCCCCGCTTCGCGCTCAGCGCCTTGACCGTGGCGATGCGCCAGAGGACGGCGTTGCCGGCCGACAGGATGTCGTTGGTCACGTCGTAGTGCGCGGCCACCCCGTCGAACATGGAGGCGACCTCGCTCGGCTGCTTGCTCATATCGGCCTTGGTCACCCCGTGATCCTACCGGCTCGGTCTGCGCCCCACCCGTGTACGGCTGCCGTGCGGGGGATGCACGACGAACACCCAGGCAGAGTGGACGCAACCCCGAGCGGGTCTCGGATCCTGCGTCGTTACGATGTGGAGGTGACCGACCAGAAGTCCGACGCACACCCCGCTCCGCTGACTGTCAAGACCACCCGCATCGACGACATCACGCCGCTGCTCACGCTCGTCGACCCCCGTCGCCCGCTCGCGTTCGTGCGGCGGAACGACGGCATCGCCGGGGTCGGCACCGCGCTCCGGCTCGAGTTCTCCGGGCCGCGTCGGATGCAGGAGGCGGCCCAGGCCTGGCGTGAGATCGCCGCCGCGGCCGAGATCGACGACGAGGTGGGGCTCGGCGGCTCGGGTCTCGTGGCGTTCGGGTCGTTCGCGTTCGACGACTTCTCGGGCGACGTGAGCGTGCTCCTGGTGCCCCGCATCGTGCTCGGGCATCGCGACGGCGTGCACTGGATCACCCGGATCGGCTCGGCCTCCGACGTGGCGAGCGAGAACGCCGACCCGGCGACCCTCGGGGCCGAGTTCTCCGTCGCCCTGCGCGCCCCCGAGTCGTTCGGCCCGACGGAGTACGCCGCGGCCGTGACGGCCGCCACCGAGTCGATCGGGCGGGGCGAGGTGAGCAAGGTCGTGCTCGCCCGCTACCTGGAGGGCGCTCTGCCCGCAGGAGCCGACGTGCGCGTCCTGGCCGCGGACCTCGCCACCGCCTACCCCGACACGTACACGTTCGCCATCGACGGACTCATCGGGTCGAGCCCGGAGACGCTCGTGTGCAGCGAGGGCGGCGAGGTCACGGCACGCGTGCTCGCCGGAAGCGCCGCACGCGGCACCGACGCCCGCAGCGACGCGCAGGCCGCCACCGACCTCGCGACCTCGCCGAAGGACCTCGACGAGCACGCGTTCGCCCTGCAGAGCCTGCTGCAGTCGCTGGCGCCGCACGCCACCGACATCGTCACCGCCGAGACCCCGTTCACCCTGCGTCTGCCGAACGTCTGGCACCTGGCCAGCGACGTGCGCGGGCGGCTCACCGGCGGCGCCTCGTCGCTCGACCTCATCGGGGCGCTGCACCCGACCGCCGCGGTCGCGGGCACGCCCACGCCGGCCGCCCTGGAGGCGATCCGCCGCCTCGAGCCGTTCGACCGCGGGCGCTACGCCGGCCCCGTGGGCTGGGTCGGAGCCGACGGCGACGGCGAGTGGGCGATCGCGCTCCGGTGCGCGCAGGTGACGTACTCGGCCTCGGGCGACCCCGTCTCCATCCGGGCGTTCGCGGGGGCCGGCATCGTCGCCGAGTCCGACCCGGCGCGCGAGGTCGCCGAGACGACGATGAAGCTCAAGCCCGTGGTCGACGCGCTGTCGCGGGCGGTGCCCGAAGAGCCCGGGCGGCCTCTGCCGGCGAGGCCCGCGTGGGCGTCGCCGGCCGCGGGGCTCTAGGGCGGCGGCGCGCCACATCCTGCGCCCTGCTCGGGGTCAGCTGGCGGCGAGGCGTGCCTTCTCGGCCTTGACGTCGAACTCCGCGGCCGGCCAGTCGAGCCGCAGGCCCTTCAGGGCGTTCAGCAGGAGCCGCTGCACCGCCGCCCGCGCGTACCACTTGCGGTCGGCGGGCACGACGAACCACGGCGCCGTCTCGGTCGAGGTGCGGGTGAGGGCGATCTGGTAGGCGTCCTGGTAGTCGGCCCAGAGGCCGCGCTCGTCGATGTCGCCGGGGTTGTACTTCCAGTACTTGTCGGGACGGTCGAGCCGCTCGGCGAGGCGCGCCTTCTGCTCGGCGGCGGAGGTGTGCAGCATGACCTTCACCAGCGTCGTGCCGGTAGCGGCGAGCTCCTCCTCGAACGCGACGATCTGGCCGTAGCGCTCCTCGATCTCCTCGAGTGGCGCGAGCGAGCGGACGCGGCCGACGAGGACGTCCTCGTAGTGCGACCGGTCGAAGACGCCGATCATGCCGGGACCGGGAGCCTCCTTGCGGATCCGCCAGAGGAAGTCGTGCGCGAGCTCCTCCTCGGTGGGGCGCTTGAACGCGTGGTGGTGGATTCCCTGCGGGTCGACGGCGCCGACGACGTGGCGCACGATGCCGCCCTTGCCGGCGGTGTCCATCGCCTGGAGCACGAGCAGCACGCTCTTCGTGCCGCCCGCGCGCGAGTCGGCGAACAGTCGCTCCTGCAGCTCGGACAGCTGCTCGGCGCCGGTCTCGAGCACCTGCTCGCCGTACTTCTTGCCGCCCGTGAAGCCGGGGGTCGCGCCCGTGTCGACGTCGGCGAGCGTGAAGCCCTTCGACACCCGCAGGGACTCGGTCGGTTCGACTTTCCACGCCTTGGTCATGCCTGACTCTATGCCCGGGGGCGCGGGGCGCGTCAGCCCAGCATGCCCGCGGCGCGGACCCTGAGTGCCGGGCGCGTCAGCCCAGCGGCACCTCGATGACCACCGGGCCCGAGTGCCCCACGAGCGTCTGCTCCAGCTCGGCCCAGGTCGTGACACGCACGTAGTCCCACCCGTACGCCTCGGCGAGCCGCTCGAACGACGCCTGCTGCGGCGTCGTCTGCACGCGGCGCATCGCCTCGGCGGGCGCGACCGCCGCGACCTCCAGGCCGTCGAAGATCGTGCCGCCGGAGTCGTTGCCGACGATCACCTGGATCCGCGGCCTGGCCTCCCCCTCGCCGAACAGCAGCGACCCGGCGTCGTGCAGCAGGGTGAGGTCGCCCACGAGCACACGGGTGATCCCCCGCGCTCCCTCCGCCCAGCCGAGCCGGCCGCCGTGTGTGCCGCCGGCCTGGCTCGCCAGCCCGATGCCGGTCGCCGTGGCGATCGTCCCGTCGATGCCGGCGAGGCCCCGGTTCGCGTGCACGGCGATCTTCTTGCCGGGCACGGCGATGTCGGCCTCGCGGATCAGACGGGACGCCCCGAGCACGAGCCGGTCGTGCGGCCAGGTCGCGTTCCAGAGCGCCTCGACGAGCCCGCGCCGCGTGATCGGCCGGCGCAGGGCGTCGACCTCGCCGCGGAGGAACGCGTTGCGCTCACGAGGGTCGGTCGCGGTGGCGGCCTCGGGCGCAGGAGCAGCGGGAGACTCATCCCCCAGAAGCTCCCGGCCGCGCTGAACCCACGTGCCCACCCACCGCCGGTGCGCCTCGTCGCGCGACCGCGGATCCTGGGCCACCTCGGCCGCGTCGACGACGGTCGCCAGCCGTGACGGGTCGTACGCCTCCGGGACCGGGCCCCGCACCACGATCACCTCGACGCCCGGCCGCTTCAGCATCGCCGGCACCTGCCGGGTGAGCGTGGGGTGCCCGAAGACGATGGCGCGACGCACCCGGCCGCCGAACTCGGGGTCGTCGAGGAGCTGCCGGTAGGCGGGGGCGAGGTTCGGGCCGAAGCGGGCGCCGCTCGAGACCTCGGCGAGCAGCGGTGCGCCCAGGCGGTGCGCCGTCTCTTCGGCGTCGGGGCCGGCGGCGTGTCCGGCGACGACCACCGTCGCCGGGGTGTCGTCGACCGCGAGGGTGAGGGGCGAGGAGGGGGTGGCCGGGCGGCTGCCGGATCCTGCGGCCTCGGGCTCGATCGGCGGCAGGCTCGTCACGGGCGCCGAGAGCGGCTCGCGGAAGGCGACGTTCAGCTGGACGGGGCCGGGGCTGGCCGGGCGGTCGGGGCTCGACGAGCGGCCGAGCGCCGCCGACATCGCCTCGCGGACCAGCTCGCGCACCACCGGCAGGTCGACGCCGGAGTCGGTGGGGGCGTCGATGTCGCGGAGCATCCGCAGGCTCTCGCCGAAGAGGCGGGGCTGGTGCGTGGTCTGGTTCGAGCCGATGCCACGCAGCTCGAGCGGGCGATCGGCGGTGAGCAGGAGCAGCGGAACCCCCGAGTGGTGAGCCTCCAGCACCGCCGGGTGAAGGTTCGCGACCGCCGTGCCCGACGTCGTCACCACCGCGGCCGGCACTCCCTGCTCGACGCCGAGCCCGAGCGCCAGGAACCCGCTCGACCGCTCGTCGAGCCGCACGTGCAGACGCAGCCGGCCGGCGCGCTCGAACTCGGCGGCGGCCAGCGCGAGGGCCTGCGAGCGAGAGCCGGGGCTCAGCACGATGTCGCGGACTCCCGCCCGTTCGAGCTCGGCGAGCAGGATCACGGCGAAGTCGGTC
This sequence comes from Frondihabitans australicus, assembly GCF_003634555.1. Lineage (NCBI taxonomy): Bacteria > Bacillati > Actinomycetota > Actinomycetes > Micrococcales > Microbacteriaceae > Frondihabitans > Frondihabitans australicus. The sequence goes on along the minus strand of NZ_RBKS01000001.1, from coordinate 153,244 downwards.
GCGGGGCTTCCGGTCGGGGCCGGGAGGTGGTCTGGGGCGGAGTCGGGCACGTCTTCATTCTGCCCTCGCCGGGCGGGGCGGCCTGCCAGCAGGGCGCCACTTCCTCTGCCAGGGGGCTCGGGGGCTCGCTCGTTTAGACTGCACGGCGTGAAGTCCGCGATCCTGTACACCCTTGCCCGCATCGCCGTGTTCGTGGTGCCGTTCGTGGTGCTCTACGGCATCGGGCTGTCGTACCTCTGGGCTGCTGTGATCGCGGCGGCCGTGGGCTTCCTGCTGTCGTACATCCTGCTCGGGCGCCTCCGCACGGGCGTCGCCACGTCGATCGAGCGCCGGCGCGCGGTGCCGGAGCACGACGAGGACTCGGACATCGAGGACGCCGTGCTCGACGGCGCCGACGGCTCGGCCGCGACCGTCCGCCCGGCGCCCGCCCGTCGCTCGGGCCCGCCCGCCGAGGACGACTAGCTCCCACGCTCCCCCGCCTCGGGACTCAGGAGGAGGAACTTCCTCCCGAGCGTGCGGCGAGCGCTCCCGGGCTGTTCGTCGGGGAGCGACTTCCTCCCGGAGCCGTCGAGACGGCGGCGATTTCCTCCCGGACGTGCGGCGAGCGCTCCCAGACCCGCGCCGCCCGCGCTTCGGGAGGAAGTCTCCGTGTGCGATCCTCCCGTGCCGTTCGTCGGGGCGCGATTTCCTCCCGCCGCAGGCGAGACGGCGCCGAGCTCCTCCCGAAGCGCGCTGACTTCCTCCCGGGCGGCGCGGCTTGGGCCACGGCGACGCGCTGGGCGGAAGAAGTTCCTCCCGACGCCGAACTCGGCCGCTACAGCAGGAAGAACACGACCGCGCTCAGCGCGAGCGAGAACGCGAGCGCCGAGAACGACGAGAGCTTGAGCGCCAGGATCATCTCGCCCGGGGTCTTCGCCGTCACCCCGATGATCAGCGCAGGCGCGGTGAGGAACCCGGTGAAGTAGACGTACCCGCCGCCGAAGTACAGGAACGCGAAGTAGATCAGCAGCACGTACGGCAGCACGAGGAACAGCGCGTACACGATGCGGGCCCAGCGGCCGCCGAGGACGACGGCGAGCGTCTTCTTGCCGGCCAAACGGTCCTGCGGGATGTCGCGGATGTTGTTGATCATGAGCACGGCGCACGAGAACAGGCCGATCATGACCGCCATGACCCACGCGACCTCGGGCACTCGGTGCATCTGCACGAACGTGGTGCCGGCGGTCGCGACCAGGCCGAAGAACACGAAGACGAAGATCTCGCCCATGGCGTTGTAGCCGTACGGCCGCTTGCCGCCGGTGTAGAACCACGCGGCGACGACGCACGCCGCGCCGACGGCCAGCAGCCACCAGAACTGCGTGATGATCACGACCGCGATGCCGGCGGCCGCGGCCGCGGCGAAGAAGACGAAGGCGACGTTGCGCACGCGCTTCGGGTTGGCGACCCCGCCGCCGGTGAGACGGGGTGGGCCCAGACGGTACGCGTCGGTGCCGCGGATGCCGTCGGAGTAGTCGTTGGAGTAGTTCACGCCGATCTGCAGGAAGAGGCTGACCAGCAGGCAGAGGAGCGCGAGGTGCCAGTCGAACCGGTTCACGGTCGAGGCGGCGGCGCTGCCCAGCACCACGGGGGCGACGGCCAGGGTCAACGTGCGCGGGCGGGCACCGCTGATCCAGTCGGCCGCGGTGGCCTTGCGCGCCACGGGCCTGCCCGGGCGCCCTCCCGGACGACCGGCCGCCCTGCCCTTGCTCTTGGTTTTCGTCGAAGCCACCTGAAGATGGTACCGGCGAAGGCTATGAGGGCCGCACCGCCCGCGACGACGCCACCAGCGCGGTCAGAGCCACCCGGTCGGGCTTCCCGCTCGCGAGGAGGGGCAGGTCGTCGATCGACACGACGGCGTCGGGCCGAGCCGCGCGGCCGGCCGCCTGGAGGACCGCGGGGCGCAGGATCTGGAGGTCCGCCTGCTCCTGCCCCCGACGCCCCGCCACGACGACCACGGGCACCTCGCCCCAGCGCTCGGACGCGCACCGCACGACGACGGCCTGCTCGAAGCCGGGCACCTCGCGCACGGCCCGCTCAACGGTGCCGAGCGACACCTTCTCGCCGCCCGAGATGATGACGTCGTCGAGGCGCCCGGTCACGGTCACCGAGCCGTCGGCCGCGACCGAGCCGGCGTCGCCCGTGCGATACCAGCGCACTCCGTCGCGCTCGACGAACGTCGCCGCGGTGCGTGCCGGGTCGCCGAGGTAGTACTCGGCGAGCGTCGGCCCCGACAGCTCGAGCTGCCCGTCGACGACCGCCGCCCGGGTCGCGCCGATCGGCACGCCGTCGTAGACGCAGCCGCCACTCGTCTCGCTAGACCCGTAGGTGCGGACGACCGTGACGCCCTCGTCGAGAGCGCGCCGCCGCAGCACGGCCGGCGTCGCCTGCCCGCCGACGAGGATCGCGTCGAAGAGCCGCAGGGCCTCCCCCGCACCGGCGTCGAGCAACGTCGACAGCTGCGCGGGCACGAGCGACGCGTACCGAGCGGGGGCGTCCCGGCGAGCGGGCCCGTAGAGAGCCTCGGCGGCCGCGACGAAGTCGGCGGGGTCGAAGTGGCCGGGGCGCAGGATCCGGGGCTCCGTCTGGGCCGCGATCGATCGGACGATCACGTTCGTCCCCGCCACGTAGTGCGCGGGCAGCGCGAGCACCCACTGCCCGGGGCCCGCGAGGGCCGCGTCGGCCGCCGCCGCACCGGCGAGCAGGGCGCCCGACGAGAGCGCGACGCGCTTGGCCGTGCCGGTCGACCCGCTGGTCTCGATGACCAGCGCGATCTTCGTCTCGACCTCGGCCGGCAGGTCGGACGGCACCGAGTCGTCGACCCGCGGATTGATCGCGGGGCCCCCGGAGAGCGCGTCGCGGAGCGCCTCGACGATGCGCGCGGGGTCGCGCGCGTCGAGGGCGAGGAGCGGCTTCACGTCGAGAGCCCTAGAACTGCCAGGGGTAGGGCGACCAGTCGGGCTCGCGCTTCTCGAGGAACGAGTCGCGACCCTCGACGGCCTCGTCGGTGCCGTAGGCGAGACGCGTGGCCTCGCCGGCGAGCACCTGCTGGCCCACGAGGCCGTCGTCGACGGCGTTGAACGAGAACTTCAGCATCCGAATGCTCGTGGGCGACTTAGTCATGATGATCCGGGCCCAGCGCAGCGCCTCGACCTCGAGCTGATCGTGGTCGACGACCGCGTTGACCGCGCCCATCTCGTAGGCGCGCTGCGCCGAGTACTCCTGCGCCAGGAAGAACACCTCGCGGGCGAACTTCTGGCCGATCTGCCGGGCGTAGTAGGCGCTGCCGTAACCGCCGTCGAACGAGCCGACGTCGGCGTCGGTCTGCTTGAACCGGCCGTGCTCGCGGCTGGCGAGAGTGAGGTCGCAGACCGCGTGCAGCGAGTGGCCGCCGCCGGCCGCCCAGCCGGGGACGACGGCGATGACGACCTTCGGCATGGTGCGGATGAGGCGCTGCACCTCGAGGATGTGGAGGCGCCCGTTGCGTGCGGGATCCGGCGTGTGCTCCTGCGAGCCTTCGTACTTGTAGCCGTCGCGGCCGCGGATGCGCTGGTCGCCGCCCGAGCAGAACGCCCAGCCGCCGTCCTTCGGGCTCGGCCCGTTGCCGGTGAGCAGCACGACGCCGATGCGGGGGTTCATGCGCGCGTCGTCGAGGGTGCGCGCGAGCTCGTCGACGGTCTGCGGGCGGAAGGCGTTGCGCACCTCGGGACGGTTGAAGGCGATGCGTGCCAACTGGCCGTTCACGTCGTGGTGGTACGTGAGGTCGGTCAGCTCGCCCGCCCCGGTCGCCTCCACCCACTCGGTCGGATCGAACAGCTCGGACACCGCGGTACTCATGCCTGCAAGACTACCGAGCGCCGGCCGGGCGCCCACCGAGCGCGGGCCCGCCGAGGGGCAGACTGGACCCATGCCGTTCCCCGCGCTCGACGACCTGCTCCGCGACGCCCACGTCGTCTCGCTTCCGCTCCGGGATCGGTTCCGCGGGGTCGATCACCGCGAGGCGCTGCTCGTCGAGGGCCCGCGGGGCTGGACCGAGTTCAGCCCGTTCCTCGAGTACGACGACGCCGAGGCGTCGGCCTGGCTGCGCGCGACGATCGACTTCGGGTGGGGGCCCGAGCCCAGGGCGCTGCGCGACCGGGTCGCCGTGAACGCGACGCTTCCGGCGGTCGACGCGGGTGACGTGCCGCGGATCCTGCGCCGCTATCCCGGCTGCCGCACGGTGAAGGTGAAGGTCGCCGAGCGCGGTCAGTCGCTGGCGGACGACGTCGCGAGGGTGCGTGCGGCGCGCGAGTTCATCGGCGACGAGGGCCGCGTGCGCATCGACGCGAACACGAACTGGTCGGTCGACGAGACGCTCGCCGCGCTGACCGAGCTCGCGCCGTTCGGGCTCGAGTACGTCGAGCAGCCGGTGCCGACCGTGGCCGAGCTGGCCGAGGTGAGGCGCAGGATCGCGGACACCTCGCTCGGGGTGCGAGTCGCCGCCGACGAGAGCGTCCGCAAGGCCGCCGACCCGCTCGCCGTGGCGCGGGCGGGGGCCGCAGACCTGCTCGTGGTGAAGGCGCAGCCCCTCGGCGGCGTGACGGCGGCGCTCGGCATCGTCGCCGAGGCGGGGCTGCCCGTGGTGGTGTCGAGCGCGATCGACACGTCGGTCGGGCTGGCGATGGGCGCTTTCCTGGCCGCGTCGGTGCCCGTGCTCGAGCACGACTGCGGACTCGGCACGGCCGCGATGCTCACCGCCGACGTGGCGCGCGAGCCGCTGCTGCCGCGCGACGGCGGAGTCGACGTGCGGCGCATCGACGTCGACGTCGACCTGCTGCGCGAGCACGCCGCGGAAAACGCTCGGCGCCGGTGGTGGTTCGAGCGGGTTCGGGCCTCGTACGAGCTGCTCGCCGCGGGCTCCTGAGCCCTCGTCTCGGTGTCGGGGGTGCGCCCTAGGGTGCTGACATGCCCTCTTCGGATGCCCTCGTGCCGTTCGCGCCTCGCGCCTCGCAGGCCGATCTCGACGACCTGAGGCGGCGGCTGCTCGCCACCCGCTGGCCGGACGCCCCTGAGGGCCTCGGGTGGTCGGCGGGTGCCGACGTGGCCGAGCTGCGCGACCTCGTCGCCTACTGGGCCGACGGGTTCGACTGGCGGGCGGCCGAGGCTCGGCTGAACGCGCTGCCGCGGTTCCGCACCGAGATCGACGGGCTGGGAATCCACCTCGTCCACGCGCGCGCGAAAGGCGACGCGCCCGCCATGCCGCTGCTGCTCGCCCACGGGTGGCCCGACTCGTTCTGGCGCTACTCGGAGGTCGTGCCGCTGCTGACCGATCCCGGGGCCCACGGCGCCGACCCGGCTGACGCCTTCGACGTCGTCGTGCCCGACATGCCGGGCTTCGGCTACTCCGACGCGGCCCCGCACGATCTCGCCTTCCCCGGCGTCGCCGACCTGTGGGCGCGGCTCATGGACCGCCTCGGCTACCCGCGCTTCGCTGCCGCCGGCGGCGACATGGGCAGCAACCTCGTCCGCTGGGTCGCCCTCGACCACCCGTCGCGCGTGATCGCCGTCCACCGCACCGACGCCGTGGCCACACCCGACTACGACCCCGCGACGCTGACCGCCGAGGAGCGCGACTGGCTGCGCGGGCGCGAGCCGTGGGAGCGCGACGAGGCGGCCTACGGGGCGATCCAGTCGACCAAGCCGCAGACTCCCGCCGTCGGGCTGGCCGACTCCCCCGCGGGCCTGGCCGCCTGGGTGGTCGAGAAGCTCCGGTCGTGGAGCGATCACCGTGCCGACGGCTCGAGCGTGCTCGACCGCGACACGATGCTGACCGACGTCACGCTGATCTGGCTGACGAACACGATCGGCTCGTCGATGCGGATGTACCGCGCCGTCGAGAACATGCCCGAGGCGGAGTTCGCCCGCACCATCGAGGTGCCGACCGGCTACACGCTCTTCCCCGCCGACGTCGAGGCTCCGGCGCCCGACGCCTGGCTGCGGCGCACCACGACCGACCTGGCATGGGTCAGCCGGCCCGACCACGGCGGGCACTTCGCGCCGATCGAAGACCCCGAGCTCTACGCCCGCGAGATCCGGGAGTTCTTCCGGCCGTACCGGACGGCCTGAGGGCCGGGCTGGCCGGAGGCCGGGCAGCCCGCCGGCCGGGGTCTACAGGCCGCTGTAGGCGTGCAGGCCCTTGAAGAACAGGTTGACGACCGAGAAGTTGAACATGACGGCCGCGAAGCCGACGATCGACAGGTACGACGACCGGGCGCCGCGCCAGCCGCGCGTCGCGCGGGCGTGGATGTAGCCGGCGTAGATGACCCAGATGATGAACGTCCAGACCTCTTTGGTGTCCCAGCCCCAGTAGCGGCCCCACGCCTTCTCGGCCCAGATCGCGCCGGCGATGAGCGTGAAGGTCCAGAGCACGAAGCCGACCAGCGCGATGCGGTACGCGAGGTCTTCGAGGCGGTCGGCGCCGGGAAGCGTGTCGAAGAGCTTGACCTTGGGGTTGCGGACGGCCTCGCGGCGCGACTGGATGATCTGCGCCGCCGAGAGGCCCGCGGCGATCGCGAAGAACGCCGTGCCGAGGCAGGCGACGAACACGTGGATGACCAGCCAGTACGACTGGAGCGCCGGCACCAGCGGGCTGACCGGCACGTAGAAGTTCACTACGGCGACGCCGAGCAGCACGATGTTGAGGCCCATGACGTAGGTGCCGAGGTACCGCACGTTGACCATGAGGTTCACCGCGAGGAACGCGAGCACGATGAGGGCCGTGCCGGTGAGGCCGAACTCGAACATGTTGGCCCACGGCACGCGCCCGGCGGCGAGACCGCGGAAGACCACGGCTGCGATGTGCACGACGAGGCCGAGGCCCATCATCGACAGGCCGACGCGCTCGAACTTCGACGAGCGGCGCGGTGCACGGTCGGGGTCCGGCACGTCGGTGCGCTCGAGGACCGTGGTCGCAGGAGCAGCGGAACCGCCGCCCGCCATGGCCAGCTGGCCGCCCGAGACCGCCGCCCGCGCGCGCTGCGCCTGCGCCTTGAGGGCCGCCGTCGCCGCCATCTGCGCCTCGCCCGACCGCTTCGCGAGGTCGAGCCCGAACGCGATGAACGAGATCACGTAGATCGCCATCGCCGAGTACGCGCAGTACAGGCAGAGGGTCGAGAGTTGTGCTTCGGTCACGAGTTCACCTTACGTCGATCGGCGGCCTGTGCCGAGCCCAGCGAGGCCAGATGTCTCTTCGCGAGATCGTCGACGGCTCTCTCGAGCGTCGGGTCTTCGCCGCGGGCCAGACCCGCGTATTCGAGGGTGATGCCGTTCTCGCCCTGAACCGCCTTCACCCACACGCGCCTCCGGGGCACGAACAGGCCGGTGAGCAGCCCCAGGACGATGAGCACGGCGAAGACGAGCACCCAGACCTGCGACGGGTCGTGGTGGACGTCGAGCGACACGTAGCGGGTCACGCCGGTGAACTGGATCGAGCCGAGCCCGTCGGGGAGCTTGACGGTCTTCCCCGGCGTCAGCGTCAGCGCCTTCTCGACGCCGGCCTTGCCGCTGGCGTTGGTGACGGCGATCGGCTTGAGGTCGTCGGTGTTGAGCGCGTACACCGACTTCGGCACGCCGTTGTTCAGGTGCAGATTGCCCGAGTAGACGTCGAGCGTGAGAACCGGGTTGACCAGGTCGGGGTAGTTCGACGACAGCGCGCCGCCCTGGCCGGTCGTGGCCGTCGGGTAGAAGAAGCCGATCATGCCGAGCTGGGTCGGCTTGGCGTCCGGCACCTTGATGACGCCGAGCGACGTGAGGTTGGCGTCCTGAGGCAGGAACGGGATGCTGTCCTTCAGGGCGATGTTGCCCTGGCCGTCGCGCACGGTGACGTTCACCGCGTAGCCGTTGCCGAGCAGGTAGACCTGGTCGCCGCCGATCTCGAGCGGGTCGTTGACGCGGAGGTTCGACGTCTTCGACTTCTGCCCCGGCTCGGTCGTGGTGACCTTCGCGTTGTAGTCGATCGGCGTGCCGAAGGCGCTGCCGGTCTGGTCGGAGTACTTCACCGTGAAGTCGTCGATCTTGATGTTGTACGGCTCGAGGAACGTGTCGTTGAACCAGCGACCCGGGTTGAACGAGTCGTACGAGCCCAGCACGTTCGAGAACGACTGCCCGGCGACGACGACGCGCTGGCCGGTGTAGCCGAAGCCGCCGCCGATGGCGACCGTCACCAGCACGCCGAGCAGGGCGATGTGGAAGACGAGGTTACCGGTCTCTCGCATGTAGCCGCGCTCGGCGCTCACCGAGTCGCCGTAGACCTTGGTGCGGTAGCCGAGGCGGCGGAGTTGGGTGCGGGCTCCGGCGATCGCGATCTCGGCCGACACCGGAGCCTTGCCCTCGGGGACGCTCTGGATCAGCGGGTGCGACTGGAACCCGGCGAGACGCGACAGGCGCACCGGAGTCTTCGGCGGCGCCGCTCGCAGCGCCTCGAGGTGGTGCTTCACGCGGGGGATGATGCAGCCGATCAGCGAGATGAACAGCAGCAGATACACGGCCGAGAACCACGGCGTCGTGTAGGTGTGGAAGAGCCCGAGGCCCTTGACCCACGGGTAGAGCGCCGGGTGGTCGGCCTTGTACTGGACGACGCCGTTGGGGTCGGACGACGTCTGGGGCACGAGCGAGCCCGGGATCGCCGCAACCGCGAGCAGCATCAGGAGGAACAGCGCCGTGCGCATGCTGGTCAGCTGCCGCCAGAAGAACCGGGCGTAGCCGATCGGCCCGAGCTTCGGCTGCGTCACCGACGGGTCGGGCGCCTTCGAGTCGAAGTGGTCGGACGGCCGCAGCGGGTCGTTGCGCTCGTCGGTGGTGTCGTCAGACGACCGTGCCATAGTTCGCGATCACCGCCCCGAAACGGGACATGAGGTCCGTCCAGACCCCGGCGACCATGAGAACTCCGATTGCCACGAGAAGGCTGCCTCCGATGAGGTTGACGGCACGGATGTGCCTCTTGACGAACGCGATCGAGCGGGACATCCAGCCGAGCCCGAGGGCGACGAACAGGAACGGCACGCCCAGGCCGACACAGTAGAACAGCCCGAGAAGAAAGCCCTGCCAGGCGGACCCCGAGCTGTACGACAGCGAGACGATCGCGGCGAGCGTGGGGCCCAGGCACGGGCTCCAGCCGAGGCCGAAGACGAGGCCGAGCAGCGGGGCGCCGACCAGGCCCGTGCGGGGGCTGATCGAGAGCTTCACCGTGCGCTGGAAGAGCGGGAAGTTCCCGACGAAGACGAGGCCCATCGCGATGACCACGATGCCCATGAGGCGCGTGATGAGGGTGCGCCACTGCAGGAACCAGAAGCCCACGAGGCTGGCGCCGGTGTTGAGGGCGACGAACACGACGGTGAATCCGAGGATGAAGAGGAGCACCCCGAGTACGAGACGGGCCCGGTCGACCCGCTTGCCCCGTGCATCCTGCGACCCGCCGGTGAGGCCCCCGACGTACCCGAGGTAGCCGGGCACCAGCGGGAGCACGCAGGGGCTGATGAACGAGATGATGCCGGCCAGGATCGCGACGGGCAGCGCCAGAGCCATCTGCCCGCTGGTCACCGCGTCGTAGAACGGGTTGCCCTGGAACACCTACTGGGCCTCGGAGACCGTGTCGGAGATCAGGGTGTCGAGGATGCTCTTGTTGATCTCGCCGAGCACGCGCGCGGCGACGCGCCCCTTCTGGTCGAGCACGATCGTGGTCGGCGTGGCGTTCGGGCCGCGCTGGCCGGCGAGGGCGAGCTGGACCTTCGCGTCGGTCGCGTCGATGACCGAGGGGTAGGTCACCTTGAAGCTGCGCTCGAACGCGATGGCCGTGTCGGCCTCGTCGCGCACGTTTACGCCGATGAACTGCGCCTTGCCGGCGTACTTCTTCGCGAGCGACTCGAGCGCAGGAGCCTCGGCGCGGCAGGGCGGGCACGACGCGTACCAGAAGTTCAGCACCACGACCTTGCCCTCGAACTGCTTGCGCGTGATCGTCTTGCCGTGCTCGGTCGTGGACGAGAACTCGATCGGGTCTTTGCGGGCCGACGGCTTGAACTCCTCGACGGAGCCGTCGCCGGAGATGTAGTTCTTGTCGGAGCCGTTGTTGTACTGCTGCACGAGGCTGTTGTTCGAGGTGCAGGCGGCGAGAGTCGCGGCGGTGCCGGCGCTCAGCGCGCCGAGCGCACCCAGGCGCAGCAGCGCCCGTCTCGACAGGGGGGACGTTGGCACAGGGTTCACGCGGCTCCAGAATCGACGGCGGTCGCCAGCAGAGTGGCGGCGGGCTCTCGGTAGTTCACCTCGACGAACGCGCCGCGGCGGCGCTCGAGGGTGGTGATGCTCGACAGCGAGCAGCGCCTCCGCCTCGGGTCGTGGAAGAGTCGGGCGCCGGTGATGCTGCGGTGCACCATCCAGATCGGGAGCTGGTGGCTCACGAGGACGACGTCGCCGTCGTCGACGCTCTGCCAGGCGGCGTCGACGGCCTTGAGCATTCGCGCCGCGATGGAGACGTACGCCTCGCCCCAGCTGGGCTTCAGCGGGTTGGCGATCCAGGGCCACTCGACGGGGTGGCTCAGGGTCTGCTTGACCGAGGTGCGCCGGCCCTCGAACTTGTTCGTCGGCTCGATGAGGCGGTCGTCGGTCTGGACAGCGAGGTCGAATCGCCGTGCCCACGGTGCCGCTGACTCCTGCGTCCGCTGCAGCGGGCTGGCGAACAGGCCCTTCACCGGCGCCTGCTGGTTCTGCAGGAAGAGGGCGGCCGCCTCGGCCATGCGCTGCCCCAGCACCGACAGCCCGAACCCCTCTATGCGCCCGTACAGGACGCCCTCGGGGTTGTACACCTCGCCGTGACGGACGAGATGGATCTGGTTCGCGGGCACGGCATCCAGTGTAGATTGCGCGCGCGTTCACACCTCCCACCGGGCTTTTTCTCAGGGCGCAGGATCAGACACTCGCTCGGAATCGAGAGACCTCGGCCCAGACGGTAAAGTCGAGGACCGTGACCACACGCACCCTCATCGCAGACCTCCAGACCATGACCGACGGCCCCGTCAGGGTGTCCGGGTGGGTCGAGACGGTGCGCGATCAGAAGAAGGTGCAGTTCGTCGTGCTCCGCGACGAGTCGGGCGCGCTGCAGCTGGTCAACCCGCGCACGTTCGGTGAGGACGGCGCGGAGGTCGCCTCCGAGGTGTCGACGACGATCTCGTCGCTCTCGCAGGGCTCGTTCGTCTCGGTCGAGGGCGCCCTCAAGCACGACGAGCGCGTGAAGCTCGGCGGCGTCGAGGTCAAGGTCGCGTCGCTCGACGTGGCCGCTCTCGCGATCCCCGAGACGCCGATCGCCGACGACTCGGGCATCGACAAGCGCATGGACTGGCGGTTCCTCGACCTCCGCGTGCCCGCGCACGCCCTGATCTTCAAGATCCAGACGACGTTCCTGCACGCCCTGCGCACCTACTGGGTCGAGCACGACTTCGTCGAGATCATGACGCCGAAGCTCATGGCGTCGGCCTCCGAGTCGAAGGCCGAGCTGTTCCGCGTCGACTACTTCGAGGGCAACGCGTTCCTCGCCCAGAGCCCGCAGTTCTTCAAGCAGATGGCCCAGTCGGCGGGATTCGGCAAGATCTTCGAGGTCGGGCCCGCGTTCCGCGCCGACCCGTCGTTCACCTCGCGCCACGCGACCGAGTTCACCTCGGTCGACACCGAGTTCTCGTGGATCGAGTCGCACGAGGACGTCATGAAGCTGCACGAGGAGCTCCTGGTGGCCGGCTTTACCGCGGTGAAGGAGAAGCACGGCGACGCCATCAAAGAGCTCTTCGACGTCGAGATCGCGGTGCCGACGGTGCCGTTCCCGCGCATCCCCCTCGCCGAGGCGAAGGAGATCGTGGCGAAGCGCGGCTACGAGGTGCCTCGGGCCGACGACGACATGGACCCTGAGGGCGAGCGTCAGATCTCGGCCTACGTCGCGGAGGAGTTCGGGCACCAGTTCGTGTTCCTCACCGACTACGCCTCGTCGATCCGGCCGTTCTACCACATGCGCCACGAGGGCAACCCACAGCTCACGAACAGCTACGACCTCATCTTCAACGGCACCGAGATCTCGACCGGCGCCCAGCGCGAGCACCGCGTCGAGATCCTCGAGGCGCAGGCCCGCGACAAGGGCCTCGAGCCGGAAGAGCTGGCGGGCTACCTCGACTTCTTCCGCTACGGCGTTCCGCCGCACGGCGGGTTCGGCATGGGTCTGGCCCGCGTGCTCATGCTCATGCTGAAGCTGCCGAACCTCCGCGAGACGACGTACCTGTTCCGCGGGCCGACGCGCCTCGAGCCGTAAGGCCGTAGGAGCCGCTGGGCTCAGTACTCGAAGTCGATCGCGGCGCGAGACGACACGAGCGTCGCGATCGTCGCGGAGACCTCGCGGTGGTCGGGGTGCTGCTGGTACGCCTCCAGACCCTCGTAGTCGGCGAAGTCGGCGACGAGCGCGATGTCGGCGTTGCGGTCGGGGTAGGCGCCGTTGAGGCCGACGGTCAGGCTCAGGATCGACGGGACGCGACCGACGAGCCCTGTGAGAAGGCCTTCGATGCGCGCGAGAGCCTCGGCTTTCTCGGTCTCGCTCGCCGCATCGACGGTCCACACCACGATGTGCTTGACGGTCACGGGCGGGCCGCCTTCGGGGTCGCTGCGCGGAGGGCGGTGCGCAGCCGGTCGGGGTCCACGCGCCAGATGGTGTGGATGCGGCCGTCGATGAGCACGACGGGGATCTCCTCGGCGTACTCGTCGAGGAGCGCGGGGTCTTCCAGGATGTTGAGCTCGTCGTAGTCGCGGGCGCCGCGGAACTCGACCTCGTCGAGCACCGCCTCGAGGGCGAGGCGGGCGTCGTCGCAGAGGTGGCAGCCGGGCTTCGTCAGCAGCGTCACGTGGGGAACGGGCACTCCTCCACGATACGCGCCACAGCGGCGCAGCCGCGCGCGGCCGGAGGCCGCCAAACCAGCACCGCCCGCGGGCGCAGCCCGCACGCGAGCGGAGCGAGCCAAACCAGCACGGAAGTCGCGACACACGAAAGCGGGCCCCACCCGAAGGATGAGGCCCGCTTGCGAGTATCGCTACTTCTTGTTGCGACGCTGGTGGCGCGTCTTGCGAAGCAGCTTGCGGTGCTTCTTCTTCGCCATGCGCTTGCGACGCTTCTTGATGACAGAACCCATAGGGCACCTCACAGTTGTCGTGTTATCGGACTCGGACCACCGGGCCCTGAAAACGAGAACCGCGGAAAAATACCTTGGGAGAGTCTACTAGGCCTGGCCGGGAAAGACGAACCGGCGAGGTCGGCGCTCAGCCGACGTCGGCGATGCCGGTGCGCAGCACGGCCGTGACGGCCGAGTCGGGCACACGGAAGGAGCGGCCGAAGCGGATCGCCGGAAGCTCGCCCGAGTGGACCATGCGGTACACGGTCATCTTGGAGACGCGCATCATGTCGGCGACTTCGGCCACCGTGAGGAAGCGCACGCCTGTCAGGTCGTCGGACATGTCCTGCCTTGTGATCTGGCTCGTCGACGAGGGGTGCGGCGAGCGGGGTTCTCCGGCTCGTCGGCCGGGCGGCGCGACGAGCGGGCTAAGGGGCGCCTGAGTGTTACTCGTGTGCCTTGTGGCTACTTTAGGGGCGCATGTGACGCGATGTAAAGCCGGTTCGCTACCCCTGTTCGCGGTGGCCCAGACGCTTCTTCACGGGGTCGAGGATCCGGCTGCGGGCACCGGCGACGGTGCGGCCGAGCGACGCTCCGACGTCGGACGGGTCGGGCAGGTTCCCGGCGGCTCTGCGGAGCGGGGCGGGCACCGGCACGGGCGACGTGCGCGCGGCTCCTGCGCCCGGAGCGACCGCGGGCGAAGGATCGGGGAAGAACGGCTCGAGCCACGCCAGGACCTCCGTCAGGGGCGCCTCGTCGACTGAGTAGTAGCGGTGCTGGCCCACCTCGCGCACGTGCACGAGTCCGGCCTCGCGGAGCACGCGGAGGTGCTTGGACACGGTGGGCTGGCTGAAACCGAGCGCGGTCACGATGTCGCCGACGCTGATGTCGCCGCTCGACGGAGACGGCGCGGACGGGGACGACTGCGTCGCGGGCGCAGCCGCAGACGGTGATGCACCGGCGCCCTCCCCGCGCCGGTCGAGCAGGAGGCGGAGCAGGTCGCGCCTCGTGGGGTCGGCGATCACGGCGTAGATGTCGGCCATGCTGTGAAGAGTACTGATGGTGCCGCCCGAGTACCATGGCGGCTTCGGGTGAATTCGGGAGGGCCGGTGAGCACGACCGAGCGGTCGCCGGGAGGCGCGCTGGCGGTGCCGTCGCGCATCAGGCGGTCGCTCGACCAGGTGGCGAGGCGGTCTCCGGCTCGGTTCGCGATCCTGGTCTTCACGGCGCTGATCCTCGTGGTGACGGTGCTGCTGATCCTGCCGGTCTCGTCGGCGGACGGCACGGCGACTGACCTGCCGGACGCCCTGTTCACGGCGGTCTCGGTCATCTGCGTGACCGGCCTCACGACCGTCGACATGGCCACGCACTGGTCGACGTTCGGCGACACGGTCGTCTACGTCGGGGTCCAGGTGGGCGGCATCGGCGTCCTGACTCTGGCGTCGATCCTCGGCATGGTCGTGACGCGGCGGCTCGGGCTGCGGTCGCGGCTGATGGCGGCGAGCGACACGAATCCGCTGCGTGCCCACGCCGGGCCGGTGCCGGAGGTGCAGGCGGTCCGGCTGAGCGACGTGCGCGGGCTGCTGCGGACCGTGGCCCTCAGCGCGCTGGCGATCGAGGGCGCGATCGGGCTCCTGCTCTTCCCTCGCCTCGTCGCCGACGGGATCCCGGTGCGCGACGCGTTCTTCGACGCCTTCTACTACTCGGCGATGGCGTTCACGAACACCGGCTTCACGCCGAACGCGCAGGGCCTGGACGCGTTCGCACACGACTACGCGGCGCTCACGCTGATCATGATCGCCGTGATCCTCGGCAGCGTCGGGTTCCCGGTGATCTACGTCGTCACGCGCAACCTGCGGCATCCGCGGCGCTGGTCGCTGCACACGAAGCTGACGCTGACGACGAGCGCGATCCTGCTGGTCCTGGGCGCCGTGGTGTACCTCGCGCTCGAGTACGACAACCCGCGCACCTTCGGCCACGACGACGCAGGAGCGACGGTGTTCCAGTCGTTCTTCCTCAGCGCGATGTCGCGCTCGGGAGGCTTCTCGACGATCGACATCGCGCACCTGCACGACTCGAGCCTGCTGGTCACCGACATGCTGATGTTCATCGGCGGCGGCTCGGCGTCGACGGCCGGCGGCATCAAGGTGACCACCCTGGCCGTGCTCTTCCTGGCGGCCGTGGCCGAGGCGCGCGGCCGACGCAGCATGGAGGCGTTCGGTCGCCGGATCCCCTCCGACGTCCTCCGCCTCGCTGTCAGCGTCGCACTGTGGGGAGCCACGATCGTGGCCGTGGGCACGATCGTCGTGCAGCAGATCACCCGCGAGAGCCTGTCGCACGTGCTCTTCGAGGTGATCTCCGCCTTCGCCACGTGCGGACTCTCGACGGGACTCACCGGGCACCTGCCCGACGCGGCGAAGTACGTGCTCGCCGTGACCATGTGGATGGGCCGCGTTGGTACCGTGACCCTTGCCGTCGCATTGGCGCAGAGCCAGCGGCGGCAGCTGTTCACCCGCCCCGAAGAGAGGCCGATCGTTGGCTGACCGCATCGCCCCCGACGCCCCAGTGCTCGTGATCGGCCTCGGCCGCTTCGGCTCGGCGACCGCCGCCCAGCTGGTGCGGCAGGGCCGCGACGTCCTCATCGTCGACGACGACACAGCGACGGTGCAGCGCTGGGCCGACCGCGTGACCCACGCCGTGCAGGCTGACGCGCGCGACATCGACGCTCTCCGCCAGATCGGCGCCGCCGACTTCCAGGTCGCGGTCGTCGGCGTCGGCCAGTCGATCGAGGGCAGCGTGCTCATCACGTCGAACCTCGTCGACCTCGGGATCCCGCAGATCTGGGCCAAGGCGATCTCCGACACCCACGGCCGGATCCTCACCCGCATCGGCGCCACCCGCGTCGTCTACCCCGAGGCCGAGGCCGGCGAGCGCACCGCGCACCTCGTCTCCGGCCGCATGCTCGACTACATCGAGTTCGACGACGACTTCGCCATCGTCAAGATGCACCCTCCCGGGCCGGCCATCGGTCGCAGGATCGGAGACCTCGCCGGGGCGGCCAAGAACGGCGTGCGGATCGCCGGCGTGAAGAGCCCGGGCGGCGCCTTCCAGGAGGCAGCGCCCGACACCGTCGTCTCGGCGGGCGACATCCTCATCGTGGCGGGCACCGAGGCGCAGCTGGAGCGCTTCTCGAGCCTCGGCGACTAGGGCGTGGCTGGAGCCAGTGCGGCCGCACCTAACAGATAATCTGGCTGAGACAGCAAAGCAAGATGGGGGAACTGATGCCGTCGCTACGACGCACTTTGTTGGCTTACTCGATCCATGGAAGGACCAACGAGGGTGTCATTGACTACCCCGACTTCTTCGAGAGGTTTTTTGCCGAAAGCGTGGTCGGGATCCGATACGAGGTGGGTGATCAGATGGTCTCGGTCACGCAACGCGTTCGTGACGAGAAAGACGATGAGGTCAAACCGGGCGCAGGGGCCCTCCGCTTTGTTTCCGGAAGCGCCACCGAGCTTCCCCTTTTCTACGACAATTCGACAGGTCGCGACGAAGTCATCGAGTTGTCGAACGGCCTAATCGTGAATGCAGTCTGGATTTTTGTGGATCCCGAAAGTCGCATTCTCGTCACAGAGCGTAAGCGACCGGGCGTCGGCATTGGCTTGATCGCACGTTATTTTGAGCTGCGTGGACGCGATTTGGGCTACCCAAATTTGCGAATCGATCTCAATCCCAGTCCAAGTTCAGAGTTTGCCGCTGAGGTCGAACGGCTTACCGAAATCAAATCCGCCGAAATCGTGCTTTCGCGCCCTAACCTCGATTGGGGAGATACCGAAGCTGACGTCCATGCGTACGCTGATAAGTCGGGCGCGTCGAAAGCGAAAATAGAAATGACGGCGCCACGTGGCGGTGAACTCTCCAAAGCTAGCGGCATCATCCACGACATCATTGAGCTCGCGAGAAAACCGATTACGTCGCTTAAGGATGTGGCCGTTACAGGCAAGTCACCTGCAGACGCAGGCACGAAGCGAATCAGCTTGGGAAGATTTCAACGGAAGGCGAACGTGCTCCTTCCCGCCAAGGGAGACGCCGCCTCGGACCTCGAGGCCCTAAGTGGCGCCGCGCACGAACTGATCGACGCAACCGCTCTCGACACAGTGAATGTCGGCACGACCAACGCGCCTGTGGACAAGTAGGCAGGCCGCGACGAAAGACGGCAGGGTGGGATTCGTCGTATGACGAAATGGGTGGGAGGCCGATATTTGGTTTGGGGCCCTACTGAGTTCGAGGGAGCGAAGCTTGGCCGCGATTCCTGAGAGCGCCTTCTGGCGGAGTCAAGTCTGGAAACGCCGCCGAAGCATTCTCTTAGACGTGTCGTTGTTTGCGGCGATTGCTGTCGCAGTGACTTTGACTGCGACGATTCGATTCACTCCGGCACGCGACCTCCGGATCACTGAACTAGCTGGCGTGGGCTTGACGTTTTCCTCGCTCAGCTTCGGAGCCTGCGTGTCTGGTTGTGTTCTAGCGCTTGGTGTCCCGGGGCCTGACCGTCTTCGAAGGTGGTCGAAGATCCAGGCGCAGAAGATGCCATTTTCTGCGTTGAGCAATCTCGTGTTCGTATTCGCGTGGGCCGCGATGAGCCAAGTTGCTCTTGTTTTGGTGTGCTTCCTCGCCTACCTTCTCGGAACCGGTAGGAACCTGATGCCAGCTGGAGCTTCAGCAACCCACGTAGTCCTATTCGTAGCCGCATTTACCTTCGCCTTTTACGCACTGTTCGAGCTCACGGCCGTTGTGAGGACACTCATCCAGGTGGCGACCGCAATCATTGACGAAGAAAGTCGGGCTCAATAAGTGCCAGGGGTAGATTGGCGCCGGGGTCCCGGCTACTGCCCGGCCGCGATCTCCCGTGCGCGCGCGAGCGCCGCAGCCGTCGCCCGGTCGAAGAGCCCTGCGAGCCCGCCCTCCTCGAGCACGGCCACCGCCCGCTCGGTGGTGCCGTTCGGGCTGGTCACGCGACGGCGCAGCTCCGCGGGGTCGAGGCCCTCGTGCGCGAGGAGCTCGGAGGCGCCGCGGAACGTGCCCTGCACCATCGTCGCCGCCTGCCGCTCGGTGAACCCGAGGTCGACCGCCGTGCGGGTGAGCTGCTCGATCAGGTAGAAGACGTAGGCGGGCCCCGAGCCGGAGATCGTCGAGAGCGCGTCGATCTTGTCCTCCGGGATCGTCACGACCTCGCCGACGCAGGCGAAGAGGCGGCGGGCCAGCGCGACGTCGTCATCGGAGGCGCGCGAGCCGGCCGCGAGGCCCGTCACCGCGAGGCCCACGACCGCCGGGGTGTTCGGCATCGAGCGGAGCACCGGCACCGTCTCGGGCAGCACCTCCTCCATCGCCGCCGTCGTGATACCGGCCGCGAGACTCACGACGATCGTGCCCGCCTCGAGCACGGGAGCGATCTCGCGGAGCAGGTCGATGACCATGTACGGCTTCACGCCGATCAGGACGATCTTCGCGCCGGTGACGGCGGACGCGTTCGCGGCCGGGTCGGTCTCGGTCGCGAGGGAGGTGACGCCGCCGTGGCGCAGCGCGACGGCCTTCTGCTCGGTGCGGTTCGTCACCCGGATGCCGCCCTCGACGGTGACGTCGGGGTGGACGAGGCCGGAGAGGATGGCGCCTCCCATCGATCCGGCTCCGAGAATCGCGGTGGCGGGCAGGCTCGTGCTCATTCGTCCATCCTAGGATTGACGGGCGACCGGCGGGGTCCGCGGGTCCGCGCGAGACGAGCGAGGCGAGCACCCATGAGCGAGACGGCAGAGGCGACCGACGAGGCGTCATCCGGCGGCCACGGCCACGGCACGAAGGCGATCCTGGCGGCGCTCAGCGCCAACCTCGGCATCGCGCTCGTCAAGCTGATCGCCTGGTTCTTCTCCGGGTCGGCGTCCATGCTCGCCGAAGGCATCCACTCGATCGCGGACTCGGCCAACCAGCTCCTGCTGCTCGTGGGCGGCCGACGCGCGCGGCGCGTGGCCGACGAGGAGCACCCGTTCGGCTACGGGCGCGAGCGCTACGTCTACGCGTTCGTCGTCTCGATCATCCTGTTCTCCGTCGGCGGCGTCTTCTCGCTCTACGAGGGCGTCGACAAGCTGCGGCACCCGCACCCGCTCGAGGTGTGGTGGCTGCCCCTCGGGATCCTCGTGATCGCGATGTTCCTGGAGGGCTTCTCGCTGCGGACGGCGCTGGGTGAGGCGCGGCCGCACAAGGGCTCGCTCGGCTGGTTCCAGTTCATCCGGCGGGCGAAGGCGCCCGAGCTGCCGGTGCTGCTGCTGGAAGACACGGCGGCGCTCACCGGCCTCGTGCTCGCCTTCCTCGGGGTGCTGCTCACCGTCGTCACGGGCGACGGCGTGTTCGACGGCATCGGCACGGTGCTGATCGGCGTGCTGCTGATCCTGGTCGCCATCATCCTCGGCGTCGAGACGAAGAGCCTCCTCGTCGGCGAGGGCGCGTCCGCCGACGACGTGGCCGCCATCCGCTCGGCGATCACCTCGGGCCCCGAGGTCGAGCGCATCATCCACATGAAGACGCTCTACCTCGGCCCCGACGAGCTGCTCGTGGCGGTGAAGGTCGCGATGCCCGGTAAGCAGCTGCTCGCCGACGTGGCCTCGGCGATCAACCAGATCGAAGCCAGGATCCGCGGAGCCGTCCCCGTGGCTCGCGTCATCTACGTCGAGCCCGACGTCTGGGTCTCCCCCACGGCGGCCGAGCCTCCGACCGAGACGATCGTGTTGAAGTCGAGCGACTAGCGCCGCCGACGACGACTCAGCGCTTGGTCTCGAAGAAGGCGTTCAGCTGCGCCGCGCACTCCTCGGCGCGGACGCCGGCGTAGACCTCCGCCCGGTGGGGCAGGCGCCGGTCGCGCAGGATGTCGTAGAGACTGCCGGCTGCTCCTGCCTTGTCGTCCCACGCCCCGAAGACGACCCTCGGGATCCTCGCCGCCAGGATCGCCCCCGCGCACATCGGGCAGGGCTCGAGGGTCACGATCAGCGTGCACCCCACGAGGTGCCAGTCGCCGATCGCCTCGGCCGCCCGGCGAAGCGCGAGCACCTCGGCGTGGGCGGTGGGGTCCTGCAGGAGCTCGCGCTCGTTTCGACCGCGACCGATCACGCGCCCCTCGGGGTCGACCACGATCGCGCCGACGGGCACGTCGCCCGAGACCGCGCAGCCGGCCGCCTCGCCGAGGCACTCGCCGATCCACGCATCGAACTCGGGCGGCGTCGGGGCCGTCGTCGGCATGCGCCCTCCTGGCTCGTGGTGGATAGGTCTCGTGCGGGAGCGGGGCGGTCGGGGCTCCGCTAGCCTCGAGCCTATGCGAGTGCACGTGGCCGACCACCCCCTCATCACCCACAAGCTGACGGTGCTCCGCGACCGGACCACGAAGTCCGCGACGTTCCGGGCCCTCACCGAAGAGCTCGTGACGCTGCTCGCCTACGAGGCGACCCGCAACGTCCGCACCTCCGAGGTCGACATCGTCACCCCGGTCGCGCCCGCGAAGGGGCTGTCGATCGCGAAGCCGAAGCCGCTGGTGGTGCCGATCCTGCGCGCCGGCCTCGGCATGCTCGAGGGCATGGTGAAGCTGATCCCGTCGGCCGAGGTCGGGTTCCTCGGCATGATGCGCGATGAAGAGACGCTCGAGCCCACGACCTACGCCGAGCGCCTGCCCGACGACCTGTCGAACCGGCAGTGCTTCGTGCTCGACCCCATGCTCGCCACCGGCGGGTCGCTCATCGCCGCCATCGACTTCCTGCTGAAGCGCGGCGCGGTCGACGTCACCGCCGTGTGCATCCTGGCCTCGCCGGAGGGCCTCGCCGCGGTCGAGAAGGCGATGCACGGCCGCGACGTGTCGATCGTGCTGGGTGCGGTCGACGAGAAGCTGGACGAGAAGGGCTATATCGTCCCCGGCTTGGGCGATGCAGGTGATCGCCTGTACGGGCTGGCGTGACGGAGCGAGCACCGATCTGACGGACGGGTGTCGCTGATCCTGCGCCCCTCGGGTTGACACCGCGAGTCGCATTACGAAACAATTCTCTCTATGACTGCACACGCGTATGCCCCGATCCGAGAGACGTTCGTCTCCCGAGGTCATGTGGTGAGCGCCGGCATGATGTCGGCAGACGCCGCCGCGGTCATGTGTTGTCGAATGCATGCCTGATCGGCATCGTCTGTAAAGACGTCGACCCCCGCCGAGTCTCCGCCGGCCTGCAGGCCTGATACCGCTGTCTGCGACCGACGACCTCAGTGCGAGCACACCCGCTCGCGAGGTGACTCCGGATGCACGGCTCGCCCACCGGCGAGGCATCCCTCCCCGCTCCACAGCCTTGAGCCCCATTTCGCTCGGCGTGTAGAGCCTCGCGGCACACACAGGACGATCGCGTTCCTTCTCCGCACTCGGCGACGACACACCTGCCTGAGTCAGCGGACGAACGGGTCGTCCCCTCGTCCCAAGGACACAACCCCCATGTCTCTCGCACTCGACACCTCTGCCCCTACGTCCACCCAGACCCCGCGTCACCTGACCGCCGTCGAGCCGGCTCCGGCTCCTGCCCCGCGGCTCCGCGCGGTCCCCGACGGCACCGAGGCCCGCGGCTTCGTGCTCTACGTCGGCATCGACGAGCTCAAGGCCGCCGAGGCCGGCACCAGCCTCGGCGAGATCGTCTCGCAGCTGCGCGCCCTCACGCAGCAGCTCGCTCCCGCGGCCGAGACCCACGCCGCCGTCGCCCTCGCGCCGGAGGGTGCGGGCGGCCGCGACGTCGACGTCGTGCGCCTGGCGCTGCAGGATCCCGCGGCCCTCGCGAAGCGCCGCCAGACCGAGGTCGACGAAGAACCCGGCGCCCGGGGCGGCGTGGTCGTCGACATCTCGCGCAAGCGCCTCCTGCTCGACGGCGACATCGCGCCGCTCACCTACAAGGAGTTCGAGCTGCTGCAGTACCTGGTCCTGCGCGAGGGCCGCACTATCGATCGCGCCGAGCTGATCTCGTCGCTCTGGTCGGCCGGCGACGACGAGGTGCCGAACGAGCGCACCATCGACGTGCACGTGCGCCGCCTCCGCTCGAAGCTCGGCGCGTTCGAGGACATCGTGCGCACCGTCCGTGGCGTCGGCTACCGGTTCGACCGTCACGCCGACGTGTCGATCCGTCAGGCTTCGACCCCCAGCCCCGACGTCTTCTAGCCCCAGACCTCCCAAAAACGACTGCCCCGACGTGATTTCGCGTCGGGGCAGTCGTTTTTGGGAGGTCACGAAGTCCCCCGGGCGGCGGACGCGGCGTACCCCGACATAGGCCGCGGAACGTGTCCTCTGGGTGACTTTTCAGGAAAATAACGATTCGGTAACTAGACCGCCGTTACCTCACCGTTATAGATTGATGTCACTGAAGTTGTTTGCTGTGGCAGCGTCAGTTGAATGTGATTGCAGGACACTCTTGGTGCAAGGGAGAGGGTCGGTCCCCAGCCTCTGGGACCGACCCTCAGTCCGTTAACGGCCACCGGCGACCTCGCGAGAACCTGCCCGTCAACCCTGCGGCACGAACTGGTTGATCGTGAACGCGGCACCCTCCGGGTCCAGGGCGTCCGCCAGCTTCGTCCACTTCTCGTCCGCCGTCGTCAGCACGCGGCCGCCCAGCCGCTCGATGGTGCCTGCGGCCGCATCGCGATCGGCGACGCTGAACCCGACCTGCCACGTCGCCGTGCCCGACGATCGCCGGGCGGCACCGAACACGTCGGCGAAGCCCGCGGGCGCTCCGGCCTGGCGCTCCCGGATGTGCGGGTCGCTGGTCGCCGCCAGGTGGTCTCCGTAGCCGGGGACCCCGAGCATGCGCGACGAGTCGGGCCCCATGTCGGTCACGGCCCAGCCGAAGAGGTCTCGGTAGAAGGCGAGGTGGGCAGCCGGATCCTCGGTCCGCAGGTCGCTGAAGACCCACCCTCCCGGGCGGTTGATGAACTGCGCCCCGAGCCGTTCGCGAGCCTGCCAGAGGCCGAAGGGCGTACCCCGGTCGTCGCGGCAGTCGACGCTTCGCCCGGCGGAGCCGCCAGGGCCTGCGTCTTCGGGGTCGTCAGCCCTGCCTCCGGCGTCGCGCACCGCCGCGGCGACGCGATCGGCGTCGTCGACGGCGAAGTAGGTGCGCCACTCGGCTGACCCGCCCTCGGGCAGCGACGCGAGAGCGCCGACGTCGAGCCCGTCGCGGGTCGCGATGCGATACGAGCCGGGCGCTCCGGGCGGGAGCCGCTCGGTGAGCGTCCAGCCGAACAGCGACCCGTAGAACTCGGCGGCGGCGTCGACGTCACGATGCCGACCCTCGATCCAGCTCGGCACGCCCTGCGGGTAGGTGCGCGGTGGCACTGCGGGCGGCACTGCGTCGGTCATGGCCGACCTCCCTGATAGACCGGGCGGACCCTCCGCCCGAGTGCCTCAGGTCTAGCACCGCACGGGTCGTCGTACTCCGTACAATGGTGGCTTCGCAGGGGGACGGAGGAGACATGACGACCACGGCAGACAAGGCGCCGCCGACGACCGACAAGGCTCTCGCGGTGAGCGCGTGGGAGTCGCTGTTCCGCGCCCAGGTCACGATCATGCGCCAGCTCACAGCCTGCTTCCCCTCGGGCGAGATCTCGTTCAACGAGTACGACGTGCTGTTCAACCTGTCGAACCAGCCCGACAAGCGAGCCCGCATCAAAGAGCTGACCCAGCACCTCCTGCTCACGCAGCCGAGCATCAGCCGTCTGGTCGACCGCCTCGCCTCGAAAGGCATCGTCGAGAAGCTCACCGACCCGGGCGACGGCCGCGGCATCGTCGTCGCGATGACTCCGCTCGGCTCCGACCTGTACCGGCGCACGGCCGTCCGCCATGCCGACGCCATCTCGCGTCGCGTGGGCGGCACCCTCGACCACGACGAGCTGCAGCAGCTGATGGAGCTGTGCACGAAGCTCCGGCTCGGCCCCGCGATCGGCCCCGACGGCGACGCCGAAATCACCGCCGATTCTGAGGGCGCCGTCGAGTCCGCCCGGGCAGACTAGTCAGGCGTGACCTCCCCTTCGATCGTCTGGCTCCGCGACGACCTCCGCGTCGGCGACAATCCGGCCCTGCACGCGGCGACCGAGCGGGGCGAGAGCGTGATCGTCGTCTACGTCCTCGACGACGAGACTCCCGGCATCCGCCCCCTCGGCGCCGCGAGCCGGTGGTGGCTGCACCACAGCCTCACCGCCCTCTCCGACGACCTCCGCGAGCGCGGCGCGCACCTCACCCTCCGCCGCGGCCGGGGCGCCGACGAGGTCGAGAAGCTCGCGCAGCAGACCGGTGCCGGCGCGGTCTTCTGGAACCGCCGATACGGCCAGGCAGCCCGCGATGCCGACGCCGCCCTCAAGACCAGCCTGCGCGAAGCCGGTGTCGACGCGCACTCGTTCCAGGGCAGCCTCCTGTTCGAGCCGTGGACCATCCAGACCGGCTCGGGAACCCCCTTCAAGGTGTTCACGCCGTTCTACCGGGCGTGCCTCGAGTCGCAGGAGCCGCGCCACCCTTACCCGGCGCCCTCGCACATCGCGGGCGTGAAGCCGGCGCCCGAGAGCGACGACCTCGGCTCCTGGGCCCTGCTCCCGACGAAGCCCGACTGGGCGGGCGGTTTCCGCGAGCGCTGGGACGTCGGCGAGGCGGCAGCCCACCGCGTGCTGGAGGTCTTCCTCAAAGACGACCTCGCCGACTACGGCGACCGCGACTTCCCCGCCGACGACACGACGAGCCACCTCTCGCCCTACCTCCGCTTCGGCGAGATCAGCCCGTTCCAGGTGTGGCACCGGGTGCGCGAGGGCCGACTGAGCGACGGCGCGAAGAAGCAGGCGGCGGCTTTCTTGCGCCAGATCGTGTGGCGCGAGTTCAACTACACGGTGCTCTTCGCGAACCCCGATCTGGCGACGGCGAACTACCGCGACGAGTTCGACGGGTTCCCGTGGGCGAAGCCGCACGCGGCCGATCTCGAGGCGTGGCGGCACGGCCGCACGGGCATCCCGCTCGTCGACGCCGGCATGCGCGAGCTGTGGCAGACCGGCGTCATGCACAACCGGGTCCGGATGGTCGTGGGCTCGTTCCTCATCAAGAACCTCCTGGTCGACTGGCGCGTCGGCGAGCAGTGGTTCTGGGACACCCTGGTCGACGCCGACGAGGCGAACAACCCGGGCAACTGGCAGTGGGTCGCCGGCTCCGGGGCCGACGCGGCCCCGTACTTCCGCGTCTTCAACCCGGTGCTGCAGGCCGACAAGTTCGACGGGCACCGCGAGTACGTGACGCGCTGGGTGCCCGAGGTCGACACCGACGACTACCCCGAGCCGATCGTCGACCTCAAAGAGAGCCGCGCGCACGCCCTCGACGCGTACGCGGACATGCGACGGAAGGCGGGCCTCGCGTGACGACGAGCAGCATCACGATCCCGGGTCCGGCGCTCGACGCCGTCGAGCGGCTCTTCGCCGACAGGGCGTCGCCGGAGCACGCACCCAGCTCCTCGTGGGGTGTCTTCACGCGCACCGGCCTCGTCCGCACGGGGTCCACCGGAGTCATCGTCGAGGAAGGCGACACGCAGGGCGTCCCGCCGACGTCGGCGACCGTCTACCGCATCGCCTCGTGCACGAAGAGCTTCACGGCGACGGCGCTCCTCGCGCTGCGCGACGAGGGCGCCCTGAACCTCGACCAGCCGATCACCGACTTCGTGCCGGCGTTCGCCGAGGTTCGCCTGCCCACGCTCGACTCCCCCGTGCCGACGGTGCGCATGCTGTTGACGATGTCGGGCGGCTTCCCCACCGACGACCCCTGGGGCGACCGGCAGGAGTCCATCACCGACGGCGAGCTCGACGCGCTCCTGCGCCGCGGCCTCAGCTTCGACAGCGTGCCGGGGACGCGGTTCGCCTACTCCAACCTCGGCTACGCGCTGCTCGGCAGGGTGGTCGCCGAGGCGGCGGGGCGGCCGTTCCGTGACGTGGTGACCGACCGGATCCTGCGCCCCCTGGGCCTTGCATCGACGACGTTCACCGTGCCGGGTGGTCTCGCGCACACGGCGATCGGGCACCGGAGACGGGGCGGCGTGTGGGAGCCGCTGGCCTTCTCGGGGCCGGGCTTATTCTCGTCGATCGGGGGGCTGTTCTCGACCGTCGACGACCTGTCGCGGTGGGCGCGGTGGCTGGCGTCGGCGTTCGACCAGGGCGACGGCGACGCTCCCGGAGACCACCCCGGAATCCTCTCGCGGGCCTCGAGGCGAGAGATGCAGCAGGCGTACCGCGACATCCCCGGCCGGGCGAACCCGATCGGCTACGGCTTCGGCGTCATGGTCGAGCACGACCCCGAGCTGGGGCCGATCGTGTCGCACTCGGGCGGCTATCCCGGCTTCTCGGCGCACATGCGGTGGCATCCGGCGTCGGGGGTCGGCGTGGTCGGGTTCGAGAACGCCACCTACGCGCAGGTCTCGGTGCCCGTCACGACCGCTCTGCACGGCCTCCTCCGCGAGGTCGGGGCTGCCCCGGCAACGACGATCTGGCCCGAGACCGCCGCCGCGCGCACCGTGGTCGAGCAGGCGGTGACCGCAGGAGCCGAGATCCCCCCGTCGCTCCTCAGCGAGAACGTCGACCTCGACATCCCGTTCCCCAGCCGACGTGCCGCATGGGCCGAGGCCATCGGCTCGATCGGCCCGCTCGTGAAGCCGCCCGCCCACGACGACACCTCCCTCGTGGTGGCGAGTGCCGCCGGCGAGGAGTCGTCGGCGCCCTCCCACCTCGTCTGGCGCCTCCCCGGCGAGCGCGGCTCGCTCCGGATCGAGATCCGCCTCACCCCCGAGTCGCCGCCCCGCGTGCAGACCCTCGTCGTGCGCGCCGAGCCGCCCCGCCAGCCATGACCGAGATCCCGGCCGAGGTGGGCGCGGTACTCGAGGGGGCGCCGCCGGCCCGCCGTGCGGATGCTGCAGCTCTCCTCGATCTGTTCGCCGACATCACGGGGCAGGAGCCGTGGCTCCCCTACGCGGGCATCATCGGCTTCGGCCACTACGACTACGAGTACGCCTCAGGCCATTCGGGCTCTTCGGCGGCCGCCGCGTTCGGAGTGCGGACGACGGGCCTGGTCGTGTACCTCATGGACGGCTGCGCCACGTACGAGAAGCAGCTGGCGCGCCTCGGCCCGCACCGGACGACGACCGGCTGCCTCTATCTGAAGAGGCTCGACGGCGTCGACCTCGGGGTGCTGCGGGAGATCGTGGCCGCCTCGTACGCGGCGCTCACGGCCGGCGTCTACCGTCATCGCGCGAGCGACGCCGGCGGCGGCGAGACGCCTAGCTCATAAGAATGAGGACGCATTTTATGAGATAGAGGCTTTTCTCATAAAAGCCCTCGACGCGTTCTCGGCCCGAGCGGGTCGCCGGCGCTGAGCGTCGCGGCACGAATCAGCGGGCGGGACGACCGCCGACGACGGCCCGGGCGCGAGCGGCGAGCTTCGTGCCGCGCCGCACCGACAGCGCGAGGCTCGGCGACTTCAGCCAGGCCGCCAGGAACCCGGCGCTGAACGCGTCGCCCGTGCCCACCGGGTCGACGAGGCGGACCGTCGACGGCGCCGCGTGCACGAGCTTCCCGCCGCGTCGGCCGGCGACCGCTCCGCCGTCCGGCAGCGTGAGCGCCACGGCGCCGAACCGGGGCAGGAGCTCCTGCACGATCGCGTCGGGGTCGTCACGACCGGTGAGCAGCGCTCCTTCGTCGAGGCTCGGGAAGAACAGGTCGGCGCCGTCGACGAGGTCGAGGAAGGCCGCGGGCCCGAACGACGAGACGAAGCCCGACGACGCCGGGTCGACGCTGAGGAGCGCCCCCGCGGCGCGGACCCGCGCGACGAGGTGCTGGAAGGCGTCGGGTGTCGGATCCTGCACGATGCTGTAGCCGGTGAGATGCACGATCGCGGCGCCGTCGAACAGCGCCCCGTCGAGCGATGCGAGCTCGAGGCCGGCGCTGGCACCGCGGTCGGTGAGCATCGTGCGCGTGGTGCCGGCCACGGTGATGACGACGGTGCCGGTCGGCTCGAGAGGGTCGTGGAGGAGGCGGGGCGTGACTCCGGCGTTCTGCAGCAGCAGCGAGTGGCGGTGGAGGTCGCTCGACCCGACGCGCCCGACGAAGTCGACGCCGACCCCCTGCGAAGCGAGCCACGCGGCCGTGTTCGCGGCCGAGCCGCCCGCGCGGTGCCGAATGGTGGCGTCGGTGTCGGTGCCCACTGCCGGGCGCCGGTCGAGGGCCACGATGATGTCGTCGAGCACGTCGCCCACCACCACGACCCGGCCGTCGGTGCGGGGCTCGACCGGCGAGGTGATCGCGCTCGTCACCAGCGGATCCAGCGGGTCGAGAGGATCGAGGCCGGAACGGAGCCGGGGTCGCTGCAGGCCCACGGCACGGGGAGCGGTGCTGGTCATGGTGCGAAGGCCGGGCTCGATGGCCGGCCGTTCCCCCTCACGGGTGAGAAGCGGTCGGTGGTGGGCCTGATCCCGCCTCCAAAGAACCACATCGATGCGGTTTTGTCCGGACCCGCGACCATCGGCCGCCCGCTACTGTCGGAGCATGCCCGCCACGCACCACGAATCCCCGCTGGCCACGATCGACCCCGTGACGCTGTACGCGATCCTGCGCCTGAGGGTCGACGTCTTCGTCGTCGAGCAGGACTGCCCCTACCCCGAGCTCGACGGCCGCGACACCGAGCCGGGCACCGTCCTGCTGTGGACGGAGGGCGACGACGGCCGCGTGCTGGCCACCGTGAGGGTGCTCCACGACGGCGACGATCGCAGGATCGGGCGCGTCGCCACCGCCCTCGAAGCCCGCGGCGCAGGCCACGCCGGCGCCCTCATGACCCGCGCCGTCGAGCTGTGCGAGGGGCGTCTCACCCGCCTCGACGCGCAGGAGCGCCTGGAGGCCTGGTACGGCCGCTTCGGCTTCGTGACGTCGGGCGAGAGGTTCCTCGAGGACGACATCTGGCACGTCCCGATGACCCGCGCTGCGGGCTGAGGGCGCAGGAGCCGAGTCACCTCGCGTTCACCCACCGAACCGCCTGTTTCGGAGATGCCCCGTAGCCCATACACTCATCTCATGGCACGCCGGGACACACCCCCTCGAGACCGCATCCTCGCCGCAGCACAGGTCGAATTCGCCGAGAGAGGCCTCGCCGGCGCACGCATCGACACCATCGCCCGGGAGGCGGAGGCGAGCAAGGAACGCCTCTACGCGCACTTCCGCACGAAGCGCGAACTCTTCGACACCGCGCTCGGCGCCAGCGTCGACCGCTGGGTCTCGGCCGTGCCGTTCGACGCGCACGACATGCCCGGCTGGGCATCGAGGCTGTACGTGCACTTCGCCGAGCACATCGACGACGCCCGGATGCTGCTCTGGGGTCAGATCGAGGGTGTGACGTATGTCGCGCCCGGCATCGTGAACCACGAGGAGCTCGAGGGCCGTCGCTCGGCCATGCTCGCGGCGCAGGAGGCCGGCGACATCTCGCTCGACTGGCGCCCCGACGAGCTCGGCACGATCGTGTTCGGCCTCGTGCTGTCGTGGTTCGTCACGCCGCAGTGGCAGAGCGCGCACAGCGACGAGGACACCGCTCGGCGAGCCGAGGTCGTCCGCGAGGCGACCGCCCGCATCGTCGGAAAAGACTGAGGGCAGCGCCTCGACGCGCCGACAGCGCCGCCGCGACTAGTTCGCGAGAGCTGGAGAGGTCAGCTTCCGGAGCGTGAGGACCGTCTCGACGGCCGCCGCCGCCGCCTCGGCGCCCTTGTCCTCCTTGGAGTCGGGCAGGCCCGCGCGGTCGAGGCCCTGCTGCTCGTCGTCCAGGGTGAGCAGGCCGAAGCCGACCGGCTTGCCGGTGTCGAGCGCGACCCGGGTGAGCCCCGAGGTCGCCGCGTCGCTCACGTACTCGAAGTGCGGCGTGCCGCCGCGGATGATGACGCCGAGGGCGACCACCGCGTCGGCGCCGTTCTCGAGCGCGGCCTTCGCGACCAGCGGCAGTTCGAAGCTGCCGGGCACGCGCACCAGTGTCGTCGTGGCGTTCATCGTGTCGAGGGCGCGCTGGGCTCCTGCGATGAGGCCGTCGGTGATGACGTCGTGCCAGGTTCCGGCGACGATCGTCACGCGGACTCCGGTGCCGTCGATGTCCTGGGCCTGGGGTGCTCCCTCGCCGCTCATGCGGTGACTCCTTCTGTGGTGGTGACTGCGTGGAGATCCTGCTGATCGAGCCATGCGATCAGCCGGGCGATCGTGATGACCGGAACGCCCTCGCGCGCGCCGAACTCGATCAGCTCGGGCAGGCGCATCATGTCGCCGGCCGCGTCGTCGGCGACGATCTCGCTGATCGCCGCGACAGGGCGGAGGCCCGCGGCGATCATCAGGTCGACCGACGCTTCGGTGTGGCCGGAGCGGACGCGCACGCCGCCGGGCAGCGCGCGAAGCGGCAGGATGTGGCCGGGCCGGTGCAGGTCGCCGCGCACGCTGTCCGCCGAGGCGAGGACGTTCAGCGTGTGCGCGCGATCGTGCGCGCTGATGCCCGTGGTCACCCCGCGGGCCGCGTCGACGCTGATCGTGTAGGCCGTTCCCCGGGCGTCCTCGTTGCGCGCGACCATCGGCGGGAGGTCCAGCCGGTCGGCGATCTCGGCGGTCATCGGCGCGCAGACGAAGCCGGACGACCAGCGCACGAGCCACGCCATCCACTCCTGCGTGGCGAGCTCGGCGGAGAGGACGATGTCGCCCTCGTTCTCGCGGTTCTCGTCGTCGGCGACGATCACGGGGCGACCGAGACGAAGGTGCTCGAGGGCCGACTCGATCGTGTTGTGCGCGGCAGGGCCCTGCGCGGTCGTCGGCATCAGAGACCCACCGTCGCGACGGGGCTGGCGTCGAGCGCGGCCGTGGCGACCTCGTCGATCCGGAGCATGCGGCGCACGTGTCGGGCCAGCACGTCGGTCTCGACGTTCACGCGGTCGCCGACCTGCTTCTCGCCGAGGGTGGTGGCGGCGAGGGTCTCGGGGATGAGGTTCACCTCGAACCAGCCGTCCGCTGCTCCTGCCTCGGAGATGTCGCTCACGGTCAGGCTGACGCCCTCGAGGGTGATCGACCCCTTGTCGACGAGGAGGGGCGCGAGCTCGTCGCTGAGGGAGAAGCGGAGGCGGCGCCAGGCCTCTCCGGGGTGCACCTCGACGAGGGTCGCCGTGCCGTCGACGTGGCCCTGCACGATGTGGCCGCCGAGCCGGTCGCCGACGCGGGCGGCACGCTCGAGGTTGACCGGGGAGCCCTCGGCGAGGTCGCCGTGGGTCGACATCACGAGGGTCTGCTTCATCACGTCGGCCGTGAACGAGTCGGCCGTGGACTCGACGACGGTGAGGCAGACTCCGCTCACGGCGATCGAGTCGCCGTGGTGGACGTCGTCGACGACCTTCGGGCCGCGGACGGTGAGTCGCACCGAGTCCCCGACGTCGTCGACTCGCGTGACGACGCCGCGCTCTTCGATGATTCCCGTGAACATCTCTTCTCCGGTCTGTGGTGTGCTCCGGGGAAGGTCGACTCGTCGTCGCCGCTCGGGAGCCGGCCCCTGCTTTCGGGCGCACCGGCTCGCGAGCACGCGCGCTGCCTCGTATCCGGACTTTCACCGTCGGCACTGGAATTGCACCAGTTCAGCCGCCCGCCCCTTTCAGAGATCGGCCTCTGCAGGAAGCGAGCGGGTCGCGGACTATACCGCCGGTACAGATTTTCACTGACCCCGGAGCGCGTTGCTTGCAGGCGACGCTATCACCGCTTTGTTTCGGATTGCTTACGCGTTTCGGCACATGACATTGCGCCGCCGGCCGAAGCGTGACAGGGGCGCAGGATCGGGGATCGCTCGGCCTCGACGCGGGCTCTAGGCCACCACGAGCCCCGATTGCGCCGCCAGCAGCGGTGCCAGGAGCGCCAGCTGGTACTCGTCGACGACCGCGCCGCGGAGCCCGTCGACGCCGTCGAGACGGTCGAACGTGGCGCCGCGCAGGTCGAACGACGACAGCGTCGCGCGGGTGAGGTCGAGGGTGCCGAGGCGGCAGTCGCGGAGGGCGACCCGCGTGGCCGTGACGCCGCCGAGGTCGAGCTCGCCGATGGAGCAGCCCTCGATGACGACGTCGGTCAGCTGCGACTGGCGCAGGTTGAGGTAGTCGATCTTGCCGCCCTGGATCAGCGCGCCCTCGAACTCGGCGTCGAAGAGCTCGGCGCTCCCCCAGCGCGGGCGGTCGACGCGCACGCGCTTCCAGGTGGTGCGCGCCGCGCTGAGCTCGGGCGCGAACGGGTCGGCGAGCACCGTGTCGACGAAGCGGCTGCCGCGCAGCAGCGCGCCGCCGAGGGTGACGCCGTCGAACCGGCACTCCGTGAACGTCGAGCCCTGGAGGTCGGCGCCCGAGACGTCGCCGCCGTCGAACAGCTCGCCGTCGTGCGTCTCGCGTTCGCCCAGCCCTGCGGCGTCGACCGCGCGGAGGCCCTGCGGATCGACGTCGTCGAGTCTCGGTGCCTGGACACCCGTTCCGCGCGATGCTCTGCCAGCCATGCCGACCACCGTAGCGGTACGGTCGGACACATGACTGCACCGGTGCTCCTCCTGCTCACCCACGACGCCACGGGCGCCGTCGTCTCGGTCGACCAGGTCGATCCCGCGAAGCCCCACGTCTCGGTCGCCGACCTGTCCGCCACCCGCGGCGACGGGATCTTCGAGAGCGTCGGGATCGTGGGCGGGCGAGCGCAGGCGCTCGAACCCCACCTGGAGCGCTTCGCCCGATCGGCGCGCATGCTCGACCTGCCGGCGCCCGATCTCGACGTGTGGCGATCGGCGATCCTGCGCGCTGCCGACCTGGCCGACGAGCCGGAGACCGAGCTGCTCGCCAAGGTGATCTTCACGCGCGGGGTCGAGGGCACCGGAGTGCCGACGGGCTGGGTGCACGTGTTCGCGTCGCCGTCGTACCGGGCCGCTCGCGAGGGCGGCATCCGGGTCGTCACGCTCGACCGCGGCTACCGCAGCGACGTGGCCGACACGTCGCCGTGGCTTCTCCAGGGCGCCAAGACGCTCTCGTACGCGATCAACATGGCGGCCCTCCGCGAGGCGGCGCGGCGGGGCGCGGACGACGTCGTGTTCGTCTCGACCGACGGCATCGTGCTCGAAGGGCCGAACTCGAACGTCATCGCCCTGATCGACGGCGTCTACGTCACGACCCCGGTCGAGCTGGGCGTGCTCAAGGGCACGACGCAGGGCGCGTTCTTCGCCGACGTCGAGGCGCGCGGCGCGAAGGTCGAGTACCGCTCGATGACTCTGGCCGAACTGCAGGGCGCCTCGGCCGTCTGGCTGTCGTCGAGCGGCCGGCAGATCGCGGCCGTCACCGAGCTCGACGGCGTGCCCATGGCGCAGGATCCGGCGATCACCCCCGTGGAGCTCGCCGCGCTCCTCGCCCGCTGACCTTCAGACGACGCTCGTGACCGCTTCGAGCCTCACGCGGTCGCCGCGGAACCGGTCGAACACCGTCTGCAGCGGCTGGCCGTCGGAGGAGTAGTAGGTCATCTCGCGCACGATGAGCGGGTGACCCTCGGCGACGCCGAGCACGCGGGCGGTGTGCGCGTCGGCCGCGTCGCTGCCCATCGACACGGTGACCTGGCCCGGGTCGGCGCCGAAGAACACGCGGATCGTCTCGGACATGGGGCTGGTCGTGGGGACGACCCGGGGATCCTGCGAGAACCGCCGCGAGTAGTAGGCCGAGCGGAGGCCGATCACCTCGTCGTCGGCGGTGAAGGTGTTCTCGACCATGCGCACCTCGGGCTCGTCGATCTGGAGCCGCTCGCGCACCAGCGGGAAGCTCGTCACCACCCGGTCTTCGATGATGTCGATGAAGACCTCGTCGTGGACGGCCTGGATGTCGGTGAGGGGCATGCTGATGCCGATGCGGTTGACCGTCGTGCCGACCCGGCGCTTCCGCTCGACGAAGCCGATCTCGCTCAGCTGCGTGAGGGCGGCGCGCACCGAGCCGCGGCTGGTGTCGAAGACGACCATGAGGTCTTCCTCGGCCAGGGGGTCGTCCGCGTCGATGAGGCCGGCCCGGATCGAGGCCGTGATGAGGTCGCGCACCCGGCGAGCGGAGATCTGGCGGCCACGGGCGGTGCCGCCTTTCGCGCGCGGGTGCTCCGTCGTCACGGGCTGCTCGTCGACCCCGCGGTGCGAGGCGAAGCGAGGGTGGTCTTGCGGTGCGATCGTCATGGCAGGCTCCGGATCCTTCCGCGCCTGCCCCCCTCAGACCAGGCGGCTTCGAGTGGTGAGCCGATGGTAACAGCGCTCCCAGCGGATTCTGAGGGGTCGCGGAATCCTTTTACAAGCCTGCAACATCGGGCGCGCGAACAGCGGCTTCGGTCGCGCAATCAGCGGTTACCTGACCGCGCTCCGGCTGTAACGAGCGCCCTCCACAGTGGAGGCATCACAGAGATTGGATGATGCATGTTCCACTTGGGCTGGTTCCTCGGCTACGGTTTCGGCGCCTACGGCTGGAATGAGCAGTGGTCGGGCAACGTCGGTCGCGACGTCGCCAACCCGCAGCTGTTCATCGACGCCGCGACGAGCCTCGAGCGCGCCGGGTTCGACTACATGATGCTCGAGGACTCCTCGGTGCTTCCTGACGTCTTCGGCTCGTCGTTCGAGTACTCGCTGCGCACGGCCATCATCCGGCAGGATCCGATGCCCCTCGTGCCCCTGCTGGCCGCGGCCACGAAGCACCTCGGCATCATCGCCACCGCCGCCACGCCGTTCTACCCGCCGTTCCTCGCGGCGCGACTCATGAACACCCTCGACCACCTCTCGCACGGCCGCGTCGGCATGAACCTCGTGACCGCGTCGCCTCACGCCGCCGCCCAGAACTACGGCTACGAGCAGCACTTCGAGCACGACCTCCGCTACGAGATGGCGGACGAGTGGGTGCAGGCGGTCAAGGCGCTCTGGTCGTCGTGGGACGCCGACGCGCTCGTGCTCGACGAGGCCACCGGCGTCTTCGCCGACCACGAGAAGGTACGCCACGTCGACTTCGAGGGACAGTTCTACAGGACGCGCGGACCGCTCAACACGGTGCCGTCGCCGCAGCACCACCCAGTGCTCTGCCAGGCCGGCGGGTCGCCGAAGGGCCGCGACCTCGGCGCGAAGAACGCCGACACGCTCATCGCGTCGGCGCCCGGCGTCGCCGCCATGAAGGAGTACCGCGACGACATCCGCCGCCGGGCCGCGGGCTTCGGCCGCAACCCCGACGACCTCAAGGTGCTCTTCCTCGTGCAGCCGGTGCTCGGCGACACCGACCGCGAGGCCGAGGAGAAGAACGAGCGCATGCTGGCCGCCACCAAGGACTCGATCGACGCCCAGCTGGCGAACCTCTCGTACACCTCCGGCTTCGACTTCGCGAAGTTCGACCTCGACGAGCCGCTGCCGCAGGAGCTGAAGGGCAAGAGCAACGGCCACCAGTCGGTGATCGAGGCCTTCCTCGCCAAGGCCGACGGCAAGACCCTGCGCGAGGCCCTTCCCGCACAGCGCGACACGACCGGTTCGGTGCGCCTCGTCGGGTCGCCCGAGACCGTCGCGGCGCAGATGGACGAGGCCGTGCAGGAGGCCGGCGGCGACGGGTTCCTCATCGGCCTGCCCGTCACCCGCAAGAACCTCACCGAGGTGTGCGACGGCCTCGCGCCGGTGCTCCGTCGCCGCGGGCTCATCCGCGACGGCTACGAGCACGACACCTTCCGCGAGAACCTCCTGGCCTTCTAGGGGCGCACAAGAATCCTGTCCGGCCGGGTGTGTGCTGTGCCCCGGCCGGACAGGCGTACCGTCGAGAGCATGAGCACCACCGGCAGCGTCGCCACCCGCACCACCGACTACGTCTCCGCCCTCGACCTGTTCTCGGTGGGGGTGGGGCCGTCGTCGTCTCACACGGTCGGGCCGATGCGCGCGGCGAGGCTCTTCGCCGAGGGCGTGGGCCGATCCTGCGGCCTGGAGGCAGTGGGTCGAGTGACGGTCACGCTGTTCGGATCGCTCGCGGCGACCGGCCTCGGGCACGGCACGCCCGACGCCGTGATCGCGGGGCTGCAGGGCCTCGCGCCCGAGACGTGCGACCCCGACGAGGTCCGCGGTGCTCTCGCCAGAGCCCAGGGTGCAGGATCGGTGAGCCTCCTCGGCGCGCACCCTCTCGCCTGGGGCGACGACGACCTCACCCTCGCCCCGCTGACGCGCCTTCCGCAGCACCCGAACGCGCTGCAGCTGTCGGCCGTCGACGAGTCGGGCCGGGTGCTCGCCCGCGAGACGTACTTCTCGGTCGGCGGCGGCTTCGTGGTGCGCGAGGGCGACGACGACCGAGCGCTGCCCGCCCAGGAGGCGCCGCTCGGCTTCGCGACCGCCGCCGAGCTGCTCGCGCTCTGCGCGGCGCGCGGCGAGTCGATCGCCGAGATCGCCTGGGCGAACGAGTGCGCGCTGCACGGGTCGGACGCCGTCGCCGCCGGGCTCGAGCAGCGCTGGCGCGCGATGGAGGGGTGCATCGACGCCGGGCTGTCAGCCACCGGCGTGCTGCCCGGCTGGATGAAGGTGCCGCGCCGCGCCGCCTCGGTCGCGGCAGCTCTGCGGGCCGAACCCGCGCTGCCCGATGCCCCGGCCCAGTGGCTCCAGGCGTTCGCCCTCGCGGTGAACGAGGAGAACGCGGGCGGCGGTCGCGTCGTCACGGCCCCGACGAACGGCGCGGCCGGCATCATCCCCGCCGTCGGCCGCTACGCGATCGAGTTCGCCGGGGTGCCGCGTGCGAGGGTCGTCCGCGACTACCTGCTCACGAGCGCCGTCGTCGGCTCGCTCTACAAGCGCAACGCGTCGATCTCAGGAGCCGAGGCGGGGTGCCAGGGCGAGGTCGGCTCGGCATCGTCGATGGCCGCGGCGGGACTCACCGCGATCCTGGGCGGAACCCCTCGCCAGGTCGAGAACGCGGCCGAGATCGCGATGGAGCACCACCTCGGACTCACCTGCGACCCGGTCGGCGGCTTCGTCCAGGTGCCGTGCATCGAGCGGAACGCGATCGCGGCCGGCACGGCGGTCGCCGCCACGCGGCTGGCGCTGCTCGGCGACGGCTCGCACTTCGTCAGCCTCGACACCGTGGTCGAGACGATGCGGCAGACCGGGCGCGACATGGCGTCGTCGTACAAGGAGACCTCGGAGGCCGGGCTCGCCGTCAACGTGATCGAGTGCTGACGCTGGATCATTATTGACATACCAGGCTCTGATTTGACATTCTCCTTACGAGGCCGCTCGGCCTCGCGTCGCGCAAGCCAAAGGAGCCTTCCATGCCGCCCCGTTCCCAGCCCGCCTGTCGATCGCTCGTCGCAGCGGCGTCCCTGCTCGCCGTCGGCGCCTGCAGCCTCATCGGGGCGACTCCGGCGAGCGCTGAACCCGTCGCGATCACGCAGCAGCAGGTAGCCGGTCTCCACGCGAGAATGGATGCGCTCGGTGTTCCCGCCCAGACGCAGGTCGCACTCGTCGCGAAGATCGAGGCCGGATCCATCCCTGATTCCGCGCGACCTGACGCTGTCCCCGTCTCGTCCTCGTCGGCCGATGACGGCGCCAGTGTCGTCGACGTCTTCGCAGACGGCTCGCGGCGAACGATGTCCACGGAGGGCGCGGACGATGGTGCGCCCTCAATCGAGAGTTCGAAGTCGGGCTGCTTGGGTTCGGGCGGCTGGAACACGAACTGCAAGATCAGCATCAGCGACATCTTCAGCAACGCGTCGTTCGTCGTCGACTACCAAACGAGCTCATCAGGCAAGGCGAAAGTCCGAGACGTGCGCAGTGCCCGATGCGCCAACACCATCGGTGGCTGTTCCGTGTCCGCCTCGGTGAAGCGCGCGACTCAGAGTTCCGCGGGCCCGGCCTGGGCGGAGCTGACGTACAAGGCCGACGTGGTCCACATCGGCAGCGGCGTCTCGGGCGCCTTCGGCATCCGCGTCAGCGGCACGAGCGTCAGCCTGTACGGCTGAGAACGGAGACGACCATGTTCGAGAGCGCTTACGGCAGCGAGCGGATTGTCACGGCCGTGGTCATCGCCGTGCTCGAGCTCACGGCCCTGATCGTGGTGTGGGCAGGTCGCGAGCGCCCCACCCTGATCAAGGTCATCTGGTCGGCGATCGTCCTCCTCCTGCCACTGGTGGGCGCGGTCGGCTTCTTCATCAACCAGGCGCTGGGCCGCATCTCGCGCCACCTCCGGCGACGCTCCGACGCCACCTGAACGACAGCGCCCCGGCCCGCGGGGGAACGGGTCGGGGCGCACCCCTGTTGCCCAGGGGGTCGGGGGGCGACGGCGGCTAGAACGCCCGCAGGTTGTCGCGCAGCGTGCCGCCGGTGTACTCCTCGCGGATCAGCCCGCGACGACGCAGCGCCGGGGCCAGGCCGTCGGCCACGAGCGCGAAGTTCATGCGCGTCGTCGGCATGTAGATCAGGAAGCCGTCGCCGCCGATCTCGGCCATGAGGTCCTCCATCTTGCCGGCGACCGTGTCGGGCGAGCCCCACAGGCCCATGTCCGAGACCTGGTGCGACGTCGCGACGACCTCGCGCAGCGTCTTGTCCTCGTGCCCTTCGAACAGGTTCTTGATCGACGTGTTCTCGCCGTTCTGCTTCGTCAGGTCGATGTCGCGGATCAGCGTGTCGGGGTCGATGCCGCCGAAGTCGATCCGGCCGCCCGAGGTGTACGACATGTTCCAGAGGTTGTACTCGATGCCCTTGTCGCTGGCCCGGTAGGCGCGGGCGGCCTCGACCATCGCCCAGGCCTCGTCATCGGTGGCGGCGATGGTGGGCGTGGCGAGGAACATGAACTTCACGTCGTCGGGGTTGCGCCCGTAGGCGGCGACCCGAGCCCGCATGTCGTCTCGGTAGGCGCGTCCCTCGGCTCCTGTGCGCACCATCGAGATCATGGTGTCGTCGTACCTCGCGGCCAGGTCGCGGCCGGGCTCCGACGAGCCTGCGGAGCAGATCGGAGGCTGGCGCTGGGGGCCGGGGATCGTGTTGAGCGGGCCGCGCGACTTGAAGTACTTGCCCTCGAAGTCGATCGGCTGCACCTTCGTGTGGTCGGCGTAGACGCCCGACTCGGGGTCGGCGATGACGGCGCCGTCCTTCCACGAGTCCTGCAGCTGGAGCACGACGTCGGTCCACTCCATCGCCATGGCGTAGCGCTCGTCGTGGTCGAGGTGCTTGTCGTAGCCGTAGTTCTGCGCGACGCGGTCGGTGACGCTCGTGACGACGTTCATGCCGACGCGGCCTCCGGTGAGGTGGTCGAGCGTCGTGTAGAGGCGAGCCGCGAGGTACGGCGGGTACTGGATCGTCGACACCGTCGGGATCACGCCGATGTGCTTCGTGGCCTGCGTCATGATCGGCACGAGCGGCATGGGGTCGCTCTTCGGGGCCATGAAGCCTCGGCGCAGCGACGTGTCGGCCGAGCCGTTGTAGCTGTCCTCGACCATCGCGGTGTCCTCGATCAGGATGTAGTCGAATCCTGCGCGCTCGAGGCTCGTCGCCATGTCGATGTAGATGTCGGGGTCGGTCCAGTCGAAGGCGTTCGAGCCGACCCAGGGGCCGTCGCCGTTGGTGGTGCTCCACGGGTGGATGCCGTAGCCGTCGCCGAGGAACCAGGCGAGATGGAACATGGTGGTACTCCTGTGATCGAGGGCGGTCAGAACTGCAGAAGGTTGTCGCGGAGGGTGCCGCCGGTGTAGCTCTCGCGGGTGAGGCCGCGGCGCTTCAGGGCGGGGGCGAGGCCGTCGGCGACCATCGCCATGTTGTAGCGGGTGGTCGGCAGGTAGAAGAGGAACCCGTCGCCGCCGATCTCGTCCATCAGGTCGCCCATCTTGGCGGCCACGGTGTCGGGCGAGCCGACGAGGCCCATGTCGCCGATCTGGAACGACGTCGACACGACCTCGCGGAGCGTCTGCTCCTCCCGGCCGCCGAAGAGGTTGGCGATCGAGGTGTGCTCGCCGTTCTGCTTCGACAGGTCGATGTCCTTGACCTTGGTGTCGGGGTCGATGCCGCCGAAGTCGATGCGACCGCCGGAGGTGTACGACATGTTCCAGAGGTTGTACTCGACCGCCTTGTCGGACTTCTTCCACTCCTTGGCCGCGGCCGCCTTCTCGACGGCCTCCGCGTCGGTGGCGGCGATCGTCGGCGTCGCGATGAACATGAACTTCACGTCGTCGGGGTTGCGGCCCTCCTCGGCGACGAGGGCGCGCATGTCGTCGCGGTACTTCCGCGCCGAGGGGCCGTCGGGCAGCTGGGCGATCATCGTGTCGTCGTACCGGGCCGCGAGGCGGCGACCGGGCATCGACGAGCCGGCCGAGCAGACGGGCACGAGGCGCTGCGGGCCGGGGATCGTGTTGAGCGGCCCGCGCGACTTGAAGTACTCGCCCTCGAAGTCGATGGGGTGCACCTTCGTGTGGTCGGCGTAGATTCCGGCCTCGGGATCGGCGACGACGGCGCCCTCCTCCCACGACCCCTGCAGCTGCTTGACGACGTCGATCCACTCCATCGCCATCGTGTAGCGCTCGTCGTGGTCGAGGTGGCGGTCGTAGCCGAAGTTCTGCGCTACGCGGTCGGTGACACTGGTGACGACGTTCATGCCGACGCGCCCCTTGGTCAGGTGGTCGAGCGTCGTGTACAGGCGGGCCGCGAGGTACGGCGGGTACTGGATGGTCGAGACGGTGGGGATCACGCCGATGTGATTCGTCGCGCGGGTCATCAGCGGCACGAGCGGCATCGGGTCGTTCTTGGGCGCCATGAACCCGCG
Source organism: Frondihabitans australicus (assembly GCF_003634555.1). Lineage (NCBI taxonomy): Bacteria > Bacillati > Actinomycetota > Actinomycetes > Micrococcales > Microbacteriaceae > Frondihabitans > Frondihabitans australicus. Next base: position 112,179 of record NZ_RBKS01000001.1, on the reverse strand, counting down.
GCGCAGCGACGTCTCGGCCGACTGCTGGTACGAGTCCTCGACCATCGCGGTGTCCTCGATGAGGATGTAGTCGAATCCTGCGCGCTCGAGGTTCTTGGCGAGGTCGATGTAGATGTCGGGCTTCATCCAGTCGTGGACGTTGCTGCCGGCCCAGGGGCCGTCGCCGTTCGTGGCGCTCCAGGGCTGGATTCCGAATCCGGAGCCGAGGAACCATCCGAGGTGGAACATGTGGAGCCTTTCTCTGGTGGTGCTGGTGCGCCGCGCGCGTGTCGGCCGAGGCATGGGGGTGCCGTGCCGACGTCGCCGTGCGGGCGCCGGTGGGGAGGGTGCGGTGGTGGGGAGGACTCAGGCGGCGGTCTCGTCGGCGTCCTCGTAGGCGCCGACGAGCTTCTGCGTGTAGGGGTGGGAGGGGCGTTCCAGGAGCTCGAGAGTGCGGCCCGTCTCGACGACCCGGCCGGCGTTCATAACGACGAGCTCCCGTGTGATGAACGCCGTGGCGGGCAGGCCGTGCGAGACGAACATGAGGCCTGCGCCGTGCTCGACGGAATAGCGCTTCAACAGGTTGAGCACGACGCCCTGGACCGACACGTCGAGGGCGGAGACCGCCTCGTCGCAGACGACGAGGTCGGGCCGGACGATGAGGGCCCGGGCGATCGACATGCGCTGACGCTGGCCGCCGGAGAGCTCACCGGGGTAGCGGTCGACCCAGGCGGGCTCGATGCCGAGCTCGGCGGTGATCTCGGCGATGGCGGCGTCGGCCCCGGCGACGTCGTGGCCGCCGAGGATCTGTGCCGGGATTCGGAGGGACTCTCGGATCCTGTGCCGGGGGTCGAAGGTCGAGGTGGTGTCCTGGGCCACCAGCTGCACTCGGCGGCGGTACTCGAGCTGACCCTGACGCGACGACATGAGGTCGTTCAGCTCGCGGCCGTCGACGGTGATGCTGCCGGCGGACGACTTCTCGAGGCCGGTGATGATCTTCGCCATCGTCGACTTGCCGGATCCCGACTCGCCGACGATGCCGACGCGCTCACCCGGCGCGAGGACGAACGAGACGCCCTCGACGGCGGTCTTGCGGCCGTAGCTCTTGCGGACCTCGTGCGCCTCGATGCGGACGCCGCGGGCCACGGCGGTCGAGCCGGTCGCGGTGGTGGGGGTGGAGGCGCTCATGCTGCGGTCCCTTCGAGGCGGGCGCGGACGGACTCGAGCGTGGGCAGCTCGTCGAGCCGGGCGGAGGCGAGCGTCGGCACGCACTCGAGGAGCCCGCGCGTGTACGGGTCTTTGGCGTTACTCAATTCACTGGAGGAGATCTGCTCGACGATCTCGCCGTGGTACATCACGATCACGAAGTCGGTGAACTTGCGGCACAGCTCGATGTCGTGGGTGATCATCAGCACGGCCGTGCCCTCGCGCTCGGCGAGTTCGACCATCAGCTTCATCGCGCCGACGGCGAGAGAGGCGTCCAGGGCGCTCGTCGGCTCGTCGGCGATGAGGAGCGCCGGCTTCGACGACAGCGCGATGGCCATCATGACGCGCTGGCGCATGCCGCCCGACAGCTCGCCCGGCTTGGCGTGCATGACCCGCTCGGGGTCGGTGATTCCGACCCGGCGCAGCCACTCGAGGGCGTCCTTCTTGGCCTGCGCCCGCGACACGTTCTCGGTCTCGCGGAGCACGGCCGTGAGCTGGCTGCCGATCGTCCAGACCGGGTCGAGCGACGACATGGCGTCCTGGAAGATCATCGACAGGCCGGGAGTGCGTCGCGGGATGCGCGGTGCGCCCCTCCCCGAGCGGTCGAGCGCGGTGCCCTGCAGCTCGAGGGTGTCGACGTCGACGCGGCCGGCGTCGAGGTCGAGGAAGCCCGCGATGGCGTTGCCGAGGCTGGTCTTGCCGGATCCTGACTCTCCCACGATCGCCACGCGCTCACCGGGGCGCACCTCGAGGTTCGCGTGCTTGACGGCGACGTTGGTGCCGTAGGTGACGGACAGGTCGCGGACCCGCAGGACGGGGGCGGTGTCGGTGGTGTCTGGCATGGGGTCCTCCGGCTGAGACGGCTGTGACAGAAGTGGAAGGGGCCGGGCCGGCGGCGGATCAGCACCGCCGGCCCGGGGTGGTGCGGACTACTTCAGGCTGAGCTGCGAGTAGTCGATGACGTTGTCCGACCGGAACACGTAGCCCTTCACGTTGGTGGCGAAGGCGTTCAGCGGCTGGACGTAGTTGATGTAGATCGTCGGCATCTGGCTCTGGAGCACCTTCTGCGCGGCGTTCCACTCCTTGCCGGCGGCGGCACCCGTGGGGTCACCGGCTGCGTTGCCCGCGGCGATGTCGCTCATCAGCTCGGAGCTGGTGAAGTCGGGCCAGTTGATGACCGACTTCGGCGTGTAGAAGAGCGACAGCACGTAGGGCGGCGACTGGACGACCGCGTAGTCGCGCTGGATCGACGCCTCGAAGGACTTGTCGGCGAGACCGGTCTGGAACGCGGCGGAGTTCACGGCGTTGATGGTGACGTCGAATCCTGCGGCCTTGACGGCGGTCTGGATCTGGACGGCCGCCTCCATGAGGTCGGGCACCGAGTTGTTGACCGTCAGCGTGAACTTGACCGGAGAGGTGTAGCCGGCGGCCGACAGGATCGACTTCGCCTTCGCGATGTCGGTCGAGTTGGCGGTGAGGCCGTCGCCGTCGAAGCCGGGGTCCTTGTCCGACAGGATCGTCGAGATCGACGTGGCGCGGCCGTGGTAGACGTTGCTGTTGATCTTGTCGTAGGGGATCGCGTAGGCCAGGGCCTTGCGCACGTTGACGTCCTTGAAGGTGCCCTTCGAGGTGAGCAGCGGCATGTAGACGTAGGCGTTGGTCGGCACGGTGAAGATCTGCGCGGACTTCGACTTCTGCAGCGAGATCTGGTCGGCCGGGCGGAGCTGCGTGGCGATCTGCGCGTCGCCCGACTTGACGAGGTTCGAGCGCTGACCGGCGTCGGCCACCTCGCGCTGCACGATGCGCTTCACCTTGGGCTCGCCGAGCGGGTAGTACGGGTTCGCGTCGTAGACCATCTGCTCACCGGGCGTGTAGCTGGTGAGCTTGTACGCGCCGAAGCCGAAGTTGGCGTGGGTGCCCGACCACTTGACGGCCCAGGGGTCCGACGAGGTGGTGTGCTTCTTGAGCACGTCGGCGTCGTAGATGTTGTAGCCGACGTTCGCGAGCAGCGACAGCGCCGTGTAGCCGTAGCTGGCCTTCGCCACCGTCAGGGTGACGGTCGAGTCGTCGACCTTCTTGAACTGCGTCGCCGAGGTGATGAACGGGGCGCTGATGAAGGGCACGATCGAGGTCGAGACGGCGAACTTGCGCTGCATGGTCCAGATGACGTCGTCGGCGGTCAGCTTGTCGCCGTAGTTGCTGCGCGCCTTCGTGTCGAGGTGGAACGTGTAGGTGAGGCCGTCCGACGAGACGTCGTAGCTCTTCGCGAGCACGCCGGTGAAGTCGTTGTAGTCCTCGTGAGCCGACTGGCCGCCGGTGCCCGCCACGTACTTGTTGCGGATCAGGGTGGCGCCGGTGTTCATGAAGAACTCGGCCGCCTCGTAGCCGGTGGCGCTGGTCTCGTACGAGAAGCTCTGCGGCTGGGCCGCGGTGACCTCGACGAAGGTGCTGCTCGACGACGACGAGCTCGAGCCGGAGCTGCAGCCGGCGAGGCCGAGAGCGCCGGCCGCGGCGACGGCCACGATGGCGAGGAGCCTGGTGCGTTTTGTCATGTGGGTAGTACTCCTGTGGGTGCGGGGAGGGAGGAGGGAGTGGAGCAGGATCAGTGGGACTGGCGCGTCGGCGTCGGCGCCGGCGTCAGCGGCTCCGGCGGCGACCGCGGCCGACGAACGCGGCGACGACGACCGACGAGGCCCAGACCGAGAAGGCGAGCGCGGCGGCGGGGAAGGCGACCGACCACCAGCGGCCGACCGCGGCGTCCGGAGCGCCGGCCGCGAGCATGGTGCCCCACTCGGCGGCGGGCGTCGGGATGCCGACGCCGAGGAACCCGAGGGCGGCGCAGAAGATGATGCCCATCGCGAAGATCGACGACGTGTTCTCGAGGGTCGGCCGGAACGAGTTGGGCAGCACATGGCGCAGGAGCAGGCGGAACTCCGACTCCCCCGACATGCGCGCCGCGTCGACGTACCCGTCGGTGCGCGTCCGCAGCACCTCGGTGCGCATGAGGCGCGCCTGGAACGGGATGAGCACGATTCCGAGCGTGAGCGTGATGACCACGGCGTTGCGGCCGAAGAACGACACGAGCACGAGGCCGGCGATCATGACCGGGATCGACTGCACCAGGTCGACGGCACGGCCGAGCAGCCGGGCGAGGAGGCCGAGCGCCGAGCGGTTCGACTGGTACATGCCCGAGACGAGGCCGATCGCCATGGCGCCGACGGTCGCGATCACCGTGACGCTGAGGGCGATGATCACGTCGAGGCGGAACGCCGTCATGACGCGCGAGTAGACGTCGAGGCCGTTGGCGTCGGTGCCGAACCAGAACTTGCCGCTCGGGGCGACCGACTGGTCGCCGACGACGCTCGTCGCCGGGTGGTTGGCGAGGAGCGGGCCGATGATGGCCAGCAGGATCACGATGGCGAACGGCACGAGGCGCCAGTAGAAGCCCGCCCGGCTCTCCTTCCTCGGTCGCGTGGCGGTGGGCGCCTGGAGCAGCGGCTCGTCGGTGGTGACGGCGACGGGGGTGTCGAGCGACATCAGGCGTCCTTCCCGGCGACGCCGGTGCGGCGCCTGGAGTCGAGGAGCATCGTGACGATGTCCGTGATCAGGTAGATGGCGAGACACATCGCGGCGACGACCACCAGGAACGACCGGAGCGCGAAGACGTCCGACGAGTTCACCGCGTCGACGGCGTACTGCCCGAGGCCGCCGAGGCTGAACAGCGACTCCAGCACGACCGCGCCGCCGATCAGGATTCCGAAGAGCATGCCGAGGGTGGCCACCGCGCTCGGGGCCGCACGCCGGTAGACGCTCAGGAGGACGGTGCGTCGGCTGGCTCCTGAGGCCACACGGAACTTGGTGGCGGGGTCGTCGATGGCGTCGTCGAGGCTGAGGATGAGCATCTTGATCAGGATCGGCGAGTCGGCGAGCACCATGACGATGACCGGCAGCACGAGGTGCGCCGCGTACGACTGCAGGTCGGCCGTGTTGCCCGCGATGATCGAGTCGAGCATCGGGAAGCCGGTGACCTGCTTCGGCTGGATCAGGATCGGGTCGAGACGGCCCGACGGGGCGGGAGCCCAGTGCAGCTCGGCGTAGAAGATGAAGAGGAACGCGATGCCGATGACGTACTCGGGCAGGGCGCCGGCCGAGCGGGCGTAGGAGGCGAGGATCTTCGAGACGCGGTTCTGGCGGTGAGTGACGATGAAGTACGACACCGCGAGCGAGAACAGGCAGGCGAACAGCAGGCCGAAGAGCACGAACTCGAGGGTGGACGGGATCCGGGTGGCGAAGTCCTGAGCCACGGGGCGGCCCGACGCGATCGACGTGCCGAGGTCGAAGTGAGCGAGCTGCTTCAGGTAGGTGCCGAGCTGCACGTACCACGGGTCGTTCAGGCCGTAGGTGGCCATCGCCTTCTCGAGCGCCTTGCCCGAGAGCCGGCCGCCCGACGCCGAGACGAGCGGGTTGCCGGGGATCAGCTTCACGAGGAAGAACGCGATCAGCACGAACACGAACAGGTTGATGATCGTGAGCACGATGGGGCGGACGAACCAGAGGTTCGCCGAGATGGAGCGTCGACGCGGCGTGATCGCCGTGTCGAGAGCGGCGAGACGCTCGGCCTCGGCGCGGGTCTCGTCGATCGTGTCGGGCTCTCTCAGGGTCATGCCGAAAGCCTGACCTGTGCGTATTTCCGAAATCGTCAGCGCAGGTAACTCTTCAATTGCGCGACCTGTAACCTTCCGTTCACAATAGAAAAGCCCAGGTCAGAGGCCGTTACCCCGGTGGGTAACGCGACCGGTCAACCGGAAGCCGCCTCATAACGCGACCTCGCCGCGAAGCGCGCGTACTCGTCGACACGGGCGTCGATCGCCGCCTCGACCGCCGCATCGAGGGGCCGGAACGTCTCCACCGCGACATCGACCGCGTCGTTCTTCACGAGGGTTCGGCGCCACGTGCCGACCACCCGACCATCGACGGTGACGACCGGCCGGAACAGCCCGTTCGACGCCGGCACCACCTTGGCGAAGTCGCCCTCGTCGAGGTGCGCGGCGCGATCCGCGTAGCCCACGAGAAGCTCGTCGAAGGGTGGCAGGATCCGGACGTCGCCGGGCTCGGCGATGCTCGGCGGGTGAGCGGCGCTCGTGAGGAGGGCCTCCCGATCCTGCGGCCCTGGTTCCTGGCCCGTGACGTCGCACCGGGCAAGCGCGTCGCCCGCGAGATCGACCGCACGGCGGCAGTCGGCGATGGTGAGGCCGCTCCACCAGGCGAGGTCGCGGACGGTGGCCGGCCCGTGGCCGGTGAAGTAGCGGACGGCGAGCTCGCGCAGGGCGTCGTCGCGGTCGCGCGGCTCGGCCTCGGGGGCGTGGTCGGCCAGCAGGGCGAAGGTCTGGACGGCGGCACCGGTCTTCGGGTTCGTCGTCGGCGGGCCGAAGACGATGAGCGCCTCGCCGGCGAGCTGGCGGAGCAGGTGGGAGCCGCGGTTCTTCGTCGTCTCGATGCCGTTCGCGCGCCAGACCTCGAGCAGGGCGTCGCGCGCCAGCGACCGGCCCCGGAGCTCGGCACGTGCGATGTCGGACGCCCGCACGAAGTCGTCGGGCGTCAGGCCGTCGCGGCGCCACACGCTCGCGGCCGCTCCGAACGCTCGCGGGGCGAGGAGCTCGGTGAGCCAGCGGACGTCGGCGCGGGCCGTGATCATGAGGGTGCCGCGGGCGGGCCAGGTGCGGACGACAGTGCCGTCGGCGAGCGCCGCGTCGACCTCGACCTCGGTGGCGCGGGCACGGAGGCCGAGAGCCCACTTCGCGCCGGGGAGGTCCTGCGCCTGCGTGGCGAGCTGCGACGCCGCGACCTCGGCGAGCGTCGGCGCGGGGTCGTCCGCGTCGCTCGGGTCGCGTGCGATGCCTTGCGCGACCAGTCGTCGGCGTGCGACGTCTCGGATGCCCACGTGCCCGCCGGTCACGACGGCATCAGCTCGCGTTGCCTCGCGGGCGGTTCAGACGCTTCATGGCGAGGCCGATCCAGAAGTTGCCCTGCCAGGCGAGGATCCCGACGACAGGGATGAAGACGATGAGCGCGGTCCACACGACCCGCTCGACGGTGCCCCGGCCGGCGGACTGCCAGACCATCACGAGCGAGACGACGAAGACCGCCAGCACCACTCCCAGGATGACGAAGTGCGACCATCCGCCGAGGTCTACCAGCATGAATTCCCCCTCGAGTGCGATTGCTCTGAGCGACCAGGGTAACCGCCACACACGCCTCGCGCGCCCTCCCGTCAGAGGGGCGCCGAGCCCGCGCCGAGCATGTGGAAGGCTGGGGGCGTGCACGGCTGGACCTTCGAGCTCTTCCTCCTCGGCGCCGGCATCGTCGCGGGCGTCATCGGCACGGCCGGCGGCATCACCTCGCTCGTCGCCTACCCCGCCCTGCTCGCCGTCGGAATCCCGCCGCTCACCGCGAACATCACCTCGACGCTCGCCCTCCTCGGCTCCGGCGCGGGCTCGGCGCTCCGCGCGAAGCCCGACCTCGACGGCCACTCCCCCACCCTCCGCCGCTGGATGCCCCCGATCGTGCTGTTCTCGTTCGGCGGCGCCGTGCTGCTCGTGGTGACGCCGGGCGGGGTGTTCGACCGCGTCGTGCCCTTCCTCGTGCTGGCGGGGTCGGTGATCCTGCTGCTGCAGCCAGCGATCACCCGGTGGCAGGCCCGCCGCGACAGCCGCCTCAGCCCGACGGCGGTCAGGGTCGCGGGCGCGGGGGTGGCCGCGTACAACGGCTACTTCGGCGCAGGATCGGGGATCCTCATGATCGCCCTGCTCCTCCTCACCACCGAGCCGCGCCTGTTCCGGGCGAACTCGCTCAAGAACGTGATCCTCCTGGCCGCCGACATCGGGCCCGCCGTGCTGTTCACGCTGCTCGGGTCGGTCGTCTGGCGGGCCGTGTGGCCGCTCGGCGTCGGCGCGCTCGTCGGCGGGTTGATCGGTCCGTCGGTGGCGCGGCGAGTGCCGTCGCGGGTGCTGCGGCCGGCGATCGCGGTCTGCGGCGTGGTGCTCGCGGCGTACCTGGCCGGGCGCGCCTACTGACGACCGGCGCCCCGCGGGTCTCGCGTCGCGGATCGGCCGGGGTGACGCTCGTAGCCAGGCGCCGGGGTCGCGCGGCGGCCACCGGCGAGTGCGACGGCGTGCCCGCCGACGAGCAGGACGAAGCCGATGCCCGCGACGAAGAAGGGCAGGACGTCGTCGGGATAAGTCTCGGCCGCGGTCTGATGCTCATCGGCCCAGACGCCCACGATCGCGCCGTCGATGTACGTCATCACCATGATCGCCAGCCCGAGCCCCGCCGAGATCCACGCCCACACCCGCATCAGCATGCGCCCACTTTAGGGTGCCGGCGTCAGGCATCGCGCGCCGTCCCTCAAACCCGAATTTCGGACACAACACCAACGGAATCGTTGGAGTTCTGTCCGGATTTCGGGTGTCCGGCCGCCCGCCACCCAAAATCCGGACACAGCTCCAACGAAGGGCATGGAGTTGTGTCCGAAATTTGGTGTGGGGCGGCGCAGGGCGGGGCGAGGCGGCGGCGGGGCGAGGCGGGCGGTGGAACGGGTCTAGCGGGCGTCGAACGCCGAGCCGCCGCGTGGCGGCACCACGGCGGCGTCGACACTCGTGACGCGGGCGGAGGGAGGGCCGCCGGCGTCGAGCCACGAGGCGAGTTCCGCCAGCTCCTGCGCCCCGCCCTCCGCCTCGATCTCGACCGTGCCGTCGACGAGATTGCGCGCATAGCCGACGAGACCCAGGCGCGCGGCCTCGACGCGCGTCGCCCAGCGAAACCCGACGCCCTGGACGACGCCGCTGACGACGAAGCGGCGCCGCTCGACGACCGGCACCCTACTTGTTCACCGTCGACATGTCGGGGTAGCGGTCGCCCTGCGGGGCCGCGATGGCGTCGAGCCGGGCGACCTGCTCGTCGTTGAGCGCGACCGCGTCCGAGGCGACGTTCTCTTCGAGGTACGGCATCCGCTTCGTGCCTGGGATCGGCACGATGCCCTCGCCCTGGGCGAGCAGCCAGGCGAGCGCGACCTGCCCCGCAGTGGCCGACACCTCGGCGGCGACCTGGTCGACGGCCTCGACGATCGCGATGTTCGCCTCGAGGTTGTCGCCCTGGAACCGCGGGTTGAAGCGCCGGAAGTCGTCGTCGGCGAGGTCGTCGACCGACCGGATCCGACCGGTGAGGAACCCGCGGCCGAGCGGCGAGTAGGGCACGAATCCAATGCCGAGCTCACGCACGGTCGGGAGGATCTCGGCCTCAGGATCGCGACTCCACAGCGAGTACTCCGTCTGCAGCGCCGTGATCGGGTGCACGGCGTGAGCCCGGCGGATCGTCTCAGGCGCAGCCTCGGACAGGCCGAGGTGCCGGACCTTGCCGGCGGCCACGAGCTCGGCCATCGCCCCGACGGTGTCCTCGATCGGCACGCGGGTGTCGACGCGGTGCTGGTAGTAGAGGTCGATGTAGTCGATGCCGAGGCGCTGCAGCGAGCCGTCGACGCTCGTGGCGACGTACTCGGGCCGGCCGTCGATGGGTCGGGTGGACCTTCGCGCAGGATCGGTGACATTGCCGAACTTCGTCGCCACCACCACCTGATCGCGCTTCCCCTGGAGCGCCCGCCCCAGCAGCTGCTCGTTCGTGAAGGGCCCGTACATGTCCGCCGTGTCGAACAGCGTGACGCCGAGGTCGATGGCGCGGTGGATGACGCGGATCGACTCGGCGTCGTCGGTGGTGTGGCCGGTGTAGAACGCCGACATGCCCATGCAGCCGAGGCCGATGCGGCCGACGTCGAGGCCGCCGTCGACGCCTCCGAGAGTGGTGTGCTTCATGGCGCTCACGCTACGCCGAACGGCGCCCGGGACGCCGCTAGGAGGTCTGGCCGGTGAGGAGGGTTCGCGGGTTCGAGGAGAAGACCGCGTGGTTGAGCGCGGCGCCGAGCGCGTAGTCGCGCGGTTGCCGGAAGGGGCGGTCCGAGCCGTGGACGAGCGATGCGCCGCCCACGAGCCTCGCCATGGCGTCGATCGCGCGCTCGTCGTAGGCGCTCGTCTCGTAGAAGACGTTGGGGTCGGCCTTGGGCTTCTGGCCGCGCGGCTGGGAGGCCGCCTGGGCGAGCGGAGCCAGCCCCGCGAGGGCGATGAAGGCGATGCGCAGGCTCGGGTGCTGGGCTCGGCCGAGCTCCTGCCAGCTGAGCCAGGCCGCCTTGAGCTGCTCGGCCCGCGGGATCGAGTCGGCCGTGGCCACTCCGCTGCGAGGAGCCGCGACGACGTGCCGGGGGTGGACGAGGACGGGCTTGCCGAAGACCTCGACCAGCCCGAGCACCGGCTCGAGGCGCGCGACGTCGTCGGTGGTCGCGAGCGACGACGCCGGCAGCTGCAGACCGACGACGCGGTCGTCGCTCAGGACGTCGGCGAGGCCGTCGAGGTCGAAGCGCGTGATCGGGGTCGCCGCCCACACTCGGAACGGATCCCCGAGATCGAGCGCCGACCGGTGCCAGGCGTCGACGAGCACGGACGCCTCGTCGAACGGGAGGTCTTCGATGCGGAGGTTGCCGGGCAGCGACAGGAGCACCTCGCCCTTGCCCTCCGCCTGCTCCTGCTGCCGCCGGCGCTCGACGTCGTGGGCCGTCGGATTGAGCGAGTAGGGCGACTCGCCCTCGGTGTAGAGGGTCCACTCGTCGCGGACGTAGGGCAGCACCTGGCGCGACCTGAGGACGTCGAGGAACACGGGCGGCAGGAGGTGCTGGTGCAGGTCGATGCGGGTGGCGGCCGCGCTGGACATCGTCGTCCGCACGTCGGCCCCGCGAAGCTGCGGCGCGATCATGTCACCAGTGAAGCGGTCGCGCGGCATCCTGGTCAAATCCTTTGTCGGAGGTGAAAACTAGGCTTCACCCGTGAGCGATCAAGAAGTACGGTCGTCGGCCGTCGTCCTGGGTGCCGACGGGCTGGCGCGCCCGGTCTGGGCGGCCACCGACCCGCTGATGCAGAGTTACTACGACACCGAGTGGGGCATGCCGGTTCGAGACGAGCGCGGCGTGTACGAGCGGCTCACGCTCGAGGCGTTCCAGTCGGGGCTGTCGTGGGCGACGATCCTCCGTAAGAGGCCGGCGTTCCGGGCCGCGTTCGACGACTTCGACCCCGAGAAAGTCGCCCGCTACGGCGACGACGACCGCGCGCGCCTCATGGCCGACGCCGGCATCGTGCGCAATCGGCTGAAGATCGACGCCGCCATCACGAACGCCCAGGCCACCCTCGACCTGCGGCCGGAGGGCGGGCTGGGCGACTTCGTGTGGTCGTTCCGGCCCGAGGCGACGTACGAGCCGCGAACGTTCGCCGACATCCCGACGCAGAGCGACGAGTCGAAGGCCCTCTCGAAGGCCCTGAAGGCCAAGGGCTTCCGCTTCGTCGGGCCGACGACGATGTTCGCCCTGATGGAGGCGATCGGCATCGTCGACACCCACCTCGTCGACAGCCACCGACGAGGGTCGTCGGGGGTCTGGGCCTAGCCCGCGGGCTCGGGCCGGCCGACCCGGCCCGCGGGGTGCGGGGCTAGCCGGCGGCGCGGCCCTCGCCGACGGCCTTCTCGTGATCCTGCGCCTCGAGGCTGCCGACGATGTCCTCCTCGGGCACCGGCGCGAGCCGATCCCAGACGAGGAAGGCGATCGCCGCGACGATCATGCCGATGCCCGCCCACAGGTTGATGGCGATGCCACCGGTCTTGTGCAGGTCGGACGAGCTGTGCACGATCCCGAGGATCACGCAGATGATGCCGTAGAAGGCGAACAGGCCGCCGAGGAGGCGCCGGAGGTCCCAGCGACGGGTCGAGCGGACCATCGCGGCGCGCTCGTCGGCGCTCGTCGCGGCTCCTGCGTCGTTCTTCGAGTTGTCAGTCATGGCGGCCCTTTCTAGAGGAACGGCAGGTAGAGGACGACGCACAGGATCAGGGCGACCGTGCCGAGCAGGACGGGCGAGCGATACCAGGCGGTGTCGCCGACGACCGAGTCCATCGACATGTCGATCTTGCCGACGCCGTAGACGAGGCCCTTCAGGTCCTTGACGTCCTTCGGCTTCGTGAACGCCGAGAGGATCACGCCGACGACGATCACCGTGACGAACGAGATGATCGCGCCGTAGAGCGTCTCGGCGGTGCCGGTGGCGAAGAGCGACGGGTCGTTGAGGTACGAGATCCACACGATCGTCGGCGCGGCGATGCCCGCGAGGTACGACCAGAGGGCGGCGACCGGCGTCATCCGCTTCCAGAGCAGGCCGAGGATGAACACGGCGAACAGCGGTGCGTTGAAGAACGAGAACAGCGTCTGCATGTAGGTCATGATGTTGCCGGCGCCGGCCGCGATGAACGCGGTCGCGATGCCGATCAGCACGCCGATCACGGTGACCCAGCGGCCGACGCGCAGGTAGTGCTCGTCGCTCATCTTCGGCTTGATGTAGCGCTGCCAGATGTCGTAGGTGAAGACCGTGTTGAAGCTCGACACGTTGGCCGCCATACCGGCCATGAACGACGCCAGGAGCCCGGTGACCGCCACTCCCAGGACACCCTCCGGCAGGTACATCTGGATCAGCTTCGGGATCACGTCGTTGTACGACAGGTGCGTGGCGTCGCTGGTCGCGGCGAGCTGGTTGCCGAGCACGGCGGCGCCGATGAGGCCCGGCACGACGACGATGAACGGGATGAAGAGCTTCGGGAACGCAGCGACGAGAGGCGTGCGCCGTGCGGCCGACATGTTCTTCGCGCTGAAGGCGCGCTGCACCTCGGTGAAATTGGTGGTCCAGTAGCCGAAGCCGAGCACGAAGCCGAGGCCGAGCACGATGGCGAGCCAGTTGGCGCCGATCGGGTTCGAGACGTGGCCGATCGCCGTGCCCGCCCAGGCCGACAGGTGCTGCACCGAGTCGGTCTTCGCGAAGGCGCTCTTGAGGCCGCTCCAGCCGCCGACGCGGTGGAGGCCGACGATCGTCAGCGGCACGAGGCCGGCGATGATGACGAAGAACTGCGCGACCTCGTTGTAGATGGCGCTCGAGAGGCCGCCGAGCGTGATGTAGATGAGCACGAACGCGGCGGAGACGATGATCGCGACCCACTCGGGCCAGCCGAGCATCGCCTCGATCACGATCGCCATCGCGTAGAGGTTGATGCCCGCGATCAGCACGTTCGACACGGCGAACGCGACGGCGTTGACGGCGTGCGGCGCCTTGCCGAAGCGCCGAAGCATGAACTCCGGGACGCTCCGCACCTTCGAGCCGTAGTAGAAGGGCATCATCACGAGGCCGAGGAACACCATCGCGGGCACGGCGCCGACGAGGTAGTAGTGCAGCGTCGAGATGCCGATCTGGGCACCGTTGGCCGCCATGCCGAGGATCTCGGTCGCACCGAGGTTCGCCGAGACGAACGCCAGGCCCGTGATCCACGCCGGCATCGAACGGCCCGACAGGAAGAAGTCCATGCTCGTGCGGACGCGGCGCCGCGCGATGAAGCCGATCGAGATGACCATCGCGAAGTACACGATGAGCATGAGGTAGTCGACCCAGCTCAGGCTGAGCCTGATGCTGACATCGGTGGCGAGCGCGAGGCTCGAGGCGGGGGGATGCATACGTCTCCTGAACGTCGTCGTCGGGAGGCCGGGAGCTGTGGCTTCCGGGCCGTCGGGGGACGTTACACGTCTGATGGCGATTAGGCACATCGAATCGGAGTGCTGTACCTTTGCGCCCTGACAGCGCTGTCATGGCGCGGATCGGCGTGCTCCTACGGTGTTCGCATACCGGATAACGGGGTACGCGAAAGCCGCCGGCGAGTCGACCGAAGTCGACCCGCCGGCGGCGGATTCAGTGCTGCTTAGGCGCGCTTGCGGCGCAGCAGGGCGACGCCACCGGCGATGCCCGCAGCGGCGAGCGCGCCCGCGCCGATCACCGGAGCGATGACGGGGGTCTCGGCCTCGGCCGGCGTCTTGTAGCCCAGCGAGACGGTGCCGCCCGTGATGCCGCCACCACCGGTGATAACGGCGGAACCGTTGTTGAACGTGGTCTCGGCAGCGGTGTCAGCCGCGACGGCGACGTTCGCGGTCAGCTGGAGGGTGCTCTGCTTGCCGCCCACCGGCGCCATGACGGTCAGGTTGCCGGTGCAGGTCATCTGGGTGGAGGTCCCGTTCAGCGTGCAGCCGGTCAGGACGGGGCGCGAGCTACCCGAGCTCTCGCCGCCGGGGAAGTCCATACCCCAGACCTCGTTCTGGTTGAACGTGGCGTTGGTGGGCGCCGTGAGCACGATCGTGACGTTGCCGGTGTTGGCGGTCGCGTCGCCGTTCGAATAGTAGAAGCCGATGTCGCCGGACGTGCCGGGAGCGATCGTGCCGATGGTGTCCTCGATGGGCTGGCTCGTTGCGGCGTTCGCGGGAGCGACGACGGCGAGCGCGGCGATACCGGCGATGCCGGCCGAGATGGCGATCTTGGAGATGAGCTTCATGAGATGGGGTCCTTCTGGTCGGGAGCAGGGCCTCACTGATGTGAACCTGCGTATTTCACATCTCAAGTATGCATGTATGTGAAATATCGCGCAAGACTCAATATCGAAAATCTCAGGAGCGACGCAGGGGGCGCACGCTCACCGTCTCAGCGACCGCGTTGTGGGGCAGGTCGACGACGAGCCGGACGGCGTCGGCGATGTCCTGTGGGGCGAGGTACAGGTCGGCGTCGTAGGTGCCGCCCTCGAAGGCGACGTTCTCGTGCTGCATGTCGGTGTCGACGCGGCCCGGGTGCACCGAGCTGACCCGCACGCCGTTGCCGCGCTCCTCCTCTCGCAGTCCGTCGGCGAGGGCGCGGAGGGCGAACTTGCTGCCCGCGTAGACGGTGCCCGACGCGCTCGACGAGAACCCCGCGCCGCTGTTGATCAGCACGACGGTGCCCGCGGCTCGGCGCAGGGCCGGCAGCGCGAGGCGCGTGACCTCGGCCACCGCGAAGACGTTGACCTCGAAGACGCGTCGCCACTCGTCGATCGGGGTCTCTCCCAGCGGCAGGCCCGCGACCACACCCGCCGAGTGCACGACGACGTCGAGGCGACGCTCGCCGTTGTCCCCGACAGGGAGCGACGACAGGAAGCCGTCGTAGGGCCCGGTCGCGATGTCGGCCGCCCACGTCGACGCCGACGGCAGCTCGGCGGCGAGCGAATCGAGCACGGTCTGGTCGCGGCCGCCGAGGATGACGTGGTGAGTGCGGCCCAGGTCGAGGGCGATGGCGCGGCCGATGCCACGGGTGGCTCCGGTCACGAGGGCGGTCGGGCGGGTGGCGGGGGCATCAGAGGTCATGCCTCCATTCTGGTGACCGAACGCCCGCCACCGCCCTCTCGGTCAGCGGGTCAGCACACGCGTCACCCAGGCCGACCGCACCGCGACCATCCGCCTCGCGAGGTCGGACTCGGGCGCCATGAGGTCGAACCCGTGGAACCCGCCCGGCCACACGTGCAGCTCGCAGTCGCCGCCGTCGGCCCAGATCTGCGACGCGTACGCGACGTCCTCGTCGCGGAACACCTCGGCCGTCCCCACGTCGATGAACGTCGGCGGCAGCCCCGACAGGTCGGTCGCCCGAGCGGGTGCGGCGTAGATCGAGACGGCGTCGGTGCGTCGCCGGTCGCCGAGCAGGGCGTCCCAGCCGGTGTCGTTGCTGGCGCGGTCCCAGACGCCGATCCCTGCGATCTGCTGGCTCGACACGGTCTCGTTGCGGTCGTCGAGCATGGGGTAGATCAGGAGGGAGCCGGCGAGGCGCGGCCCGCCCTCGTCTCGGGCGCGCAGGGTGACTCCCGCGGCGAGGCCTCCCCCGGCGCTGGCCCCGGCCACGAGCATCCTGCCCGCGTCGAATCCCAGCTCGTCGGCGTGCTCGGACGCCCAGCACAGCCCCGCGTAGCAGTCGTCGACGGGCGCAGGATCGGGGTGTTCCGGGGCCAGGCGATACTCGACCGACACGCACACCGCGTCGAGCGACTCCACCCAGTCGAACATCGCGCTCACGCCCGAGAAGCGGCTTCCGATGATCATGCCGCCGCCGTGGATGTGGAAGATTCCCGGGCCGCCCGCTCGATGGTCGTCGCGGGCGAAGGCCGAGAGGGTGATGTCGGGCGCGCCGTCGGGCCCGGGGACCACCACCTCGCGATGAGTGAGGGCACGATCGCCGATGAGCTCCGCGACCGTCGGCTCGGGCGCCTGCCGGATCAGCGGGATCATCTCGGGGGTGATGCTCGACGGCAGGGTGTCCTTCAGCTGCTGGAGGATCGGCTCGAGCTCCGAGTCGAAGGGCGGGGCCGCGTGCGCGGCGGGCGTCGTTGCCATGGAGACCTCCGTTGGTCGGGGCCGCGTCGTCGCGGCCTGCCCCCATGATCGACCTGCGCCGCCGTCGATGCCAGACCCTTTCGTTCGGAATCGGCCGAACGTCGGGTACGGTCGCAGGATGCGGAATGTCCCGGCCGAACTCGATCCCCTCGTCGTCGCCGAGATCGACGCCCGTCTCGACGGCGTCGGCCGCGACCACGGCGTGTCGGTCGTCTGGGCCATCGAGAGCGGCAGCCGGGCGTGGGGGTTCCCGTCGCCCGACAGCGACTACGACTGCCGATTCCTCTATGTCCGGCCCCGCGACGACTACCTCTCGCTCTGGCGGCCCCGCGACGTCATCGAGACGCCGCTGGACGAGGTGTTCGACGTGAACGGCTGGGACCTCGCCAAGGCGGTGGAGCTGCTCACGCGAGGGAACGCCGTCGTCGTCGAGTGGCTGCGGTCGCCGATCGTGTACCGGGGCGACGCGGGGTTCCGCGACGGGCTCCTGGAGCTCGCCGAGGCGGTGGCCGACCGAGCCCTGACGGGCCGCCACTACCTCCACTCGGGCCGGAACCAGTGGCCGGATGCCGACGGCCCGGTGAAGCTCAAGCGGACCTTCTACGCGCTCCGGGCCGCCGCGGCGCTCCGCTGGCTCGACGTCAACGCGTCGTCGGCGGTCGCGCCGATGGAGCTGGCGACCCTGCTCGCCGAGTGCGACCCGCCCACCGACGTCGTTCGCGAGACCGAAGAGCTCCTCGCCGTGAAGCGCGTCACGCGTGAGATGGGCACCGGGACTCCGCCGCCCGCGATCCTGCGCTTCATCGAGGAGCAGTTCGCTCGGGCTACTCAGCTGTACGAGCACGCCGAGCCGCGCGACCCCGGCGAGAAGCGGGCGCTGGCGGACGCGTACTTCCGCGAGACCGTGGAGCGGTTCGGATAGCGGGCACCTACCGCTTCTGCGCCGTCACCGCTTCTGCGCCGTCACCGCTTCTGGGCGGGGGCGGCCTCGGCCAGACCCTTCGGCCACGAGGCCGGGCCCGCTGATCCTGCGCGATAGTCGTCCAGCGGCACCTCGTTCTTGCGCCACGCGGCGAGCACCGGGGCGACGATGCGCCAGCCCTCGACCGCGGCGTCGCCGCGCACCGAGAGCGCGGCGTCGCCGTCGAGGATGCCCTGCAGCACCTCGCCGTAGGCCGGGAGGTCGCCGGGGTTGAAGACCGCCTCGAGCGCCGCCCGGTCGATGACGAGGGGGTCGCCGGGGCCGTTGACGTTGAGTTCGAGGAACATCTCGTCGGGGTCGATCAGGATCCTGAGGCGGTCGGGCTCCTTGAGCGTGTGGAACTCCGGCGGCACGTGCGTCGGGGCCTTGAACGTCACGACGATCTCGCGGCGGTAGTCGCCGAGCGCCTTGCCGGAGCGCAGCATGATCGGCACGCCGGCCCACCGCATGTTGCGCACCTCGACGACGACCTCGGCCAGCGTCTCGGTGCCGAGCGACGGGTCGACGCCGTCCTCCTTCACGTAGGCGGGCAGCTTGCGACCGTTGATCGTGCCGCCGGTGTAGCGGGCGCGGCGACTGCTCGCGGGGTCGTCGTCCCAGATGCGCATGGCCCTCAACGCCAGCTGCTTCTGGTCCCGGACGTCCTGCGCGCTGAGCGTCGCCGGCGCCTCCATCACGAGTACCGCGAGCACCTGCAGCAGGTGGCTCTGGATCATGTCGACGAGCGCACCGGCGTGGTCGTAGTACCGCGCGCGATTCTCCAGGCCGAGCTGCTCGTCGTAGACGATCTCGATGTTCTCGACGTCGCGGTTCGACAGCATCGGCTCGATCAGGCGGTTGGCGAAGCGGAGGCCGAGCAGGTTGAGCACGGTGGAGCGGCCGAGGAAGTGGTCGACCCGGTGGATCCGGTTCTCCGGCACGATCTTCAGCAGCAGCGTGTTGAGCTTCTTGGCGCTGCGCTCGTCGGTGCCGAACGGCTTCTCGAGAGCGAGGCTCGTCGCAGGCGGCAGCTCCATCTTCTGCAGCTGACCGCAGGCGAGCTCGGTGATCGCGGGAGGCAGGGCGAAATAGATCGCAGGATCCGAGGTGCACGCGTCCACGAGCTTCTGCAGGTCGTCCTTCGCCGTCACGTCGGCCTTGATGTACTTCGTCGAGCGCAGCGTGGCCTGCACGGCCGGCCCCTTCGCTTTGACGCTCGCGAACGACTCCTTCACCCGGGCCTTCCACTGCGCGTCCGTCAGGTCTTCGACGCCGGCGCCGATCAGCTGGACGCGGCGGTCGGGTTCGTGGGCGAGGAGACCGGCGAGGCCGGGCATGAGGAGGCGGGCGGCGAGGTCGCCCGAGGCTCCGAGGATCAGCAGGGACGACGTCTTCGAGGTGGCCATGATCTGGACGCTAGTCCTCCGGATCCTGCTCGCGCCCAGCGGCCGTCAGGCCGTTTCTTGCAGAGTGCGCAGACGGCACTAGCCTGGTGGCCATGGCCATCGTCGATGCTCCCCGTTACCGCCCCGCCGCCATCGAATCGGGCGGAATCGAAGCGATCCCCGCCGAACGCCGCCACGGGTCGCCGTGGCAGCTGTTCGCGACGTGGTCGTCGCCCAACCTCGAGTTCGCGACGGTGTTCGTCGGCGTGCTCGGCATCATCTTCGGGCTGAGCTTCTGGCAGGCCGTCGCCGCCCTCGCCCTCGGCAACGCGCTCGGCGCCATCACGCAGGGAGTCCTGTCGACCTGGGGTCCGCGTGAGGGCCTCGCCCAGTTCGTGATCAGCCGCACGGCCTTCGGCTTCTTCGGCAACATCCTGCCGGCCGGCATCAACACCGTCATGGCGGGTCTCGGCTGGTTCGCCGTGAACTCGGTGTCGGGCGCATTCGCGCTCACCACGCTGACCGGGATGCCGACGGTCCTGTCGCTTCTCATCGTCGTCGTGATCGAGGTGGGCGTGGCGTTCATCGGCCACGACCTGGTGCAGACGTTCGAGCGCTACGCCGCGATCGCCCTCGGCATCATCTTCCTCATCGCGACGGTCGTGATCGTCTCGCACGCGCACCTCGGCTTCACCCCCAAGGGAGGCGGCTTCAGCTTCGGCGGCTTCACGGCGACGGCCGCGGCGGCGTTCGGCTACGCCTGCGGCTGGAACCCGTACGCCTCCGACTACTCGCGCTACCTTCCGGCCTCCACCCGTCGCGCCTCGATCGCCTGGGCCGCGGGGCTCGGCAACTTCGTCTCCTGCACGGTGCTCATGTTCGCGGGCGCCGCGTCGGCGACGATCGCGATGAGCGACAGCGACCCCACGGGTGCCTTCGTGTCGACGATGCCCACCGCCGTCAAAGACCTCACGCTGATCGCCATCGCCATCGGCGCCATCGCCGCCAACGCGCTGAACATCTACTCGGGCGCGATGTCGTTCCTCGCCGCGGGCATCAGGATCCCGTTCAGCCTGCGACGAGCGATCGTCGCCCTCGGGTTCGGCGTCATCGGCTTCTTCATCGCGTGGAGCGCACTCGCCGACGCCGGTACGAAGTACAACAACTTCCTCCTGGTGATCGCCTACTGGATCGCGCCGTGGCTCGGCGTCGTGCTCACCGATCGGTACCTCCGCCGCGGCACGTCGATCGCCGAGCTCCTGCCCGACCACCGCCGCTACCTGAACCCGGCGGGCATCATCGCGTTCGTCGTCGCCGCGTTCGTCTCGATCTGGCTGTTCTGCGACGAGACCTTCTACACCGGCCCGATCTCGAAGCACACCGGCGTCGGCGACATCACGGCGCTCGTCGGCTTCGTGCTCGCCGCGATCCTCTACTTCGTGCTCTTCAAGGCCTTCCGGCCCGCCCTCGGCGCTCCCCTCAGCGGCGGCACGCACGGCACCGACGGCGGGGTGCCGGTCGGCATCGACGCGGCGGACGACGTCGCATGACCGCCTTCGACGACGGCGGGACACCCGGCGACGGGCTCGTGTACGCCACCGACGCCGACAAGCTCGAGGTCGCCCGCGCCGAGGCCCTGAAGTCGCTGGCCGAGGGCGGCATCCCGATCGGCGCGGCCCTGTTCGACGACGACGGTCGCCTCCTCGGCTCCGGCCACAACATGCGCGTGCAGGGCGACAACCCGGCGCTGCACGGCGAAACCAGCGCGTTCCTCGCCGCGGGCCGCCAGACGAGCTACCGGCGCACGACGATGGTCACCACGCTGTCGCCGTGCTGGTACTGCTCGGGGCTCGTCCGCCAGTTCGGCATCGGCCGTGTCGTCGTCGGCGAGGCCGAGAACTTCCGGGGCGGTCAGGACTGGCTGGAAGAGAATGGCGTCGCCGTGACGACACTCGCCGACCCGGCCCTCATCGAGGTCATGGGCACCTTCATCGCCGAGAACCACGCCCTCTGGAACGAAGACATCGGCGAAGAGTAGCGGCGCACTCAGGCACGCCGCGGGAAGTCAGGCCTTCAGCGCCTGAAGCAGGGCCTCGCCGTCGGGCGACCCGAGCCCCGTGCAGGCGTCCCACCCCGTGCCGGCCTTGAACGCGCCGTTGTCGCCCGACGTGATGTCGCGGAACGCACCCGACGCGCCCGCCGCATAGATCTTCGGCTGGATCAGCCCCAGCGGTGACCCGACCGACTGGGCGAGACGGGCGACGAGGGCCGCCCAGAGCGGCGCAACTGCGCTCGTGCCGCCGATCACGGTCGCGGTGCCGTCGACGAGCACGCGGTAGCCGGTCGCAGGATCGGCATTGCCTGCCACATCGGGCACTCCACGGCCCCCACCGCTCGCCGGGGCCACCGGGACACCGGCGCTCTGCTGCCAGCTCGGCAGCGGATACGCGTCGCTCACCCCGCCACCGGTCGCGCCGCGACCGGCACCGTCGTTCCAGACCGTCTCGCTCGAGATCGTGTCGCCCGACGCCTGCAGGCTCGTGCCGCCGCACGCCAGGAGGTGCGGGCTCGAGGCGGGGAAGTCGACGTGGTTCTTGCCATCCGTCGCACCGTCGCTCGAGCCGTTGTCGCCGGCCGCCGCCGTGACCGTGACCCCGAGCGCCGCGGCGTCCACCAGGGCGTCGTCGAGCGCCGTGCGCGCCTGCGCCGTCCAGGCGTCCTCGCTCTGACCCCAGCTGATGCTCATGGTCGTCGGCGCGGGAGTCGCGTGCGCTGCCTGCGAGATGGCGTCGACGAAGCCGGCGTCGGTGTTCGGCGCGAAGTAGACCACGATCGACGCTTTCGGGGCGAGTGCCCCGACGACCTCGATGTCGAGGAGCACTTCGCCGTCGGCGCCACTGGGATCCTGCCCAGGGACGTTCTTCGCCCCGTCGACCCCGACGGCCGACACGGCCGGGCTGCCGACGCCGAGCTGCGTGAAGTAGGTGTCGAGGTCGGACTGCTCGTAGCCGCCGCCGAGCTCGACGATGGCGATCGTCTGCCCCGTGCCGTCGGTGCCGGCCGGGAATCGATAGGCCTCGCCGAGCTCGACCGGGGTGTAGCTCACGCTCTGAGCCTCGGCTCGCGCGACGCGGAACTGCGCCCGCGCCTGGGGCCGGTCGTCGAGGCCGAGCACGGCCGTGACGACGCCGTCGAGCTGCTTGGGTACGCTGAGGCCGCCGGACCGCTGACGGTGCTCGACGCGGGGCGCGTCGGCGCCGGGGGCCGTCTCGCCGCCCCGCGTCGGCGCCAGCGAGGTGACCGCTTCGAGCGACGTGCCGAACACACGCGAGATGACCGACGCCGGCCCTTCGACGCGGACGCGCCTCGACGGTGCGTCGGAGTCGACGACGGTGAGACCGAGGCTCTCGAGGGTGGAGGTGACGAGGTCGACGTCGGCCTGGGTCGCGCCGTGGTCGCGAACGTAGGCGTCGCGGTCGACCGGGGCCTGCAACGCGGTCGCCGTGTCGACGGGGTTCGCCCGCCGCAGCACGAGGGTCGCGGGCACCGTGGCGTCGTCGCCGAGGGAGGTCGCGGCCGGCTGCACGCCCGGTGCGGCCGGCTTCTCGCTTCCCGCCAGGGGAACGAGTTCGAGGTGGTCGAGGGGGCCCGTCGAATCTGTCATGGCTCTTCTCTACTCCGCGCCACCGACAGACTCCGAGCCACCGACAGAATACCCGGACGCTCGAGCGTGACCCAGGAGCACGAAAGCGGGGCGGGCGACCCGCCGGCCGGCCCGCCCCGCCAGGCTCGTGTACCTGATCCCGTTACGCGAGACTCTTTCGGTTTACTCCTAGCGCGTGCTCAGCGGAACCACCCGAAGCCAAGAGTCCGCTCGGAAAAAGGTCACGGGCGTGCAACGGCGCCGTGATGACGATGGCGCCCGGAGAACGAGGACATGCCCCCGGCCGGAGCCGAGGGCATGTCGGCGGCGAGAGCTGGCGGGCGTCTCGACGCTCGGATCAGGAGAACGACGGTCTGCCCGTCGTCATCGACGCTGGGCGCCCGGTAACCAGCCGGACGCCCTCTCACAGTAGCGAAGTTGCGCCGTGGGAACGGATGAATAGCCGCAAGCCGCCGCTCACCCGAGGGCGACGGGGCGGGCGAGGCCGCGGGCGAGCGACGACGGTCACGAGCCCGCCCGCCGAGGTGTCACACTGGACGCCGTGGAAATCCTGATCATCGCCCTGCTCGCGGTCGCCATCATCGCCGTGGTGGCACTGCAGGCGGTGACGCGCCACCGGCGACTCTCGAGGCGCGAGGCCGAAGGGCAGACGACCCTGCCGCGAAGCACGTGGATCGTGTTCTGCGTCATGGCCGCGTTCCTCGTCTTCGCCGTCTTCGTGTTCCCGACACTGGTGCGGAAGTGACCACCGTGTCCGGTCGGCGCGCGCCCGTCCCCCTCTTCCGCGGACTGACCGTCGGCCTCGTCCTGCCCGACCGCGCGTTCGGCGCCGCCGTCGACATCGACGGTCTCCTCGTCGAGCCCGACCTGCACTTCCAGGCGACGGCGCGGTCCAGCCGCCTCCTGCTCATGCCGAGGCTCGGCGCGTTCTCGCGACTCCTCCTCGAGTGGGAGAACCTGCCCGAGATCGGCACGTTCACCGCCCGCACGTTCCCTCCGGGCGCAGGAGCAGCGGCCCCGTTCGACGACGACGAGCTCCACCGCCTCGAGACCTGGATGCGCGACGTCGCCGTCCTCCTCCACCAGCACCGCGACCGCATCCGAGCCTCTGCCGAGCGGGCCGTCCGCGATGCGTCCGCCGGCCTCGACACGAGCCTCCCCGACGAGGTGCCCGAGCACAGCCACGTCGTCTCGGCCGTCATCGGCACCCGGGTCGCCGGGCCGAGCGCGAGCACGCCGTTCGGCGTGGTCGACGTGTCCGAGCCCCGGATCCTGCCGAGCCGCCCCTCGACCGACGAGATGCTGGTCACGGAGCGCTCGACGGGCAGGCTCCTGGGCCGCAGGATCACCGAGAGGGCCGGCGACGAGATCGTCTCGGTCGACCTGCACCCCGAGCTCCCCGCCGTCGACGAGGCGCTGCTCTCGTCCGCCTACGAGCAGCACATCGTGCGCGAGGTGCTCTTCGACGACGTCTGGCAGACGTTCGTGCACCTCCTGGCGGGGCTGGAGGCGCCGGCGAGCGTCACCTACCTCGTGTAGGCGTGCCGCCGGCTCCTGCGCCGCGATGCCTGGCCTGAGGACGGCCTAGATGTCCTCGACGCCGAAGCGGTCGACCTTGCGGTGGAAGCTCTGACCGGCCAGACCGCCGAGGAGCGCCCCGCCGATCGACAGGACGATCACGAGGCCCGCGCCGATGAGGAACGTCGGCTCGAGCAGGCCGGTGAAGTCGAACGTGCCGTTCTTCGACTGGAACGCGGTGACGGTCGTCGACTGGCTGGCCAGGACGACGCCGACCACGCCGACGATGATCGAGACGAGGATTCCCCACAGCCACACGGCGAGGCCCTGCTTGAGGCCGGAGAACCGGGCCATACGACTGGCGACGAAGCCGCCGACGAAGTAGGAGAGGAAGAGGACCACCAGCACGACGACCAGACCGGTGATCTGCAGGGTGTGCGTGTCGAAGGCCGAGCCGAGCGACTTGACCGTGTCGGTCTTTCCGGTGATCACCGTGGCCTGGGCCAGGCCCGAGGCGTAGGCGATGGCTCCCGCGATCACGTAGAGGATGCCGGCGAGACCGGTCGCGGCGAGCCAGCCGAAGAAGCCGGCGCCGAAGTTGATGCCGGCGAACTCCTGCTTCTGGCGGATCGTGAGCTCGTCGCGGAAGGCGCGTCGCTGGGCGAGCTCCTCGGGGGTGAAGCCCTCGTCGGAGCCCGCGATGCCTTCGAAGCCGAGGCGCTCGGCCGGGCTCGTGCCGAGGCTCTGGATCGGCGTCGTGCTCGTCATCGGCGGGCGGATCGCCTCCGTCTGGCCGGTCTCGCCGGAGGACGGCGCGTAGGGCGTGGGGGTCGACACGGTCGGTGCGGGGAACTCGGCGGGCGACGCCGGAGCGGGCGGAGGGGTCCAGGCGGCCGTCGACGAGCGTGCGCCGTTGGGGGCCGACAGGCGGGTGTCGTCGAGGTCGTCCTCGTCGGCGCCGAGAGTGGTCGCCGAGGTGGGCGCGGAGCCGGCGGCGACTGGTGCCGCCGGGGAGGCTGCCGTCGCGGGGGCGGCCTCGCCGGCACGGGCCGCCTCGGCCTCGCGGAGGACGCTGTCGTCGCGGGGGGCTCCGGGCGCGACCGGGCTCGACGCCGGCGGCGAGAGCGGGGGCACGGGGCGCTCGGCGGCTGCGGGCGCGGCGGTGGTCGCTGCCGCGGGCGCAGGAGCCTCGGCGGCAGGTGCTTCGGGCGCGGTCGCCTCGGCGGCGGGCGCTTCGGCCGCGGGCGCATCCTCGGCCGCGGGTGCGTCGGGCTCGGCGGGCTCAGCGTCGATGGGCTCGGCAGCGGGCGCCGCATCGCCGTCGCGCGTGACGCTCCAGGCGCGGACGGGTGCCGCGTCGTCGGGCGCGGGCGTCGGGGCCGAGGTCGGCGCGTCGTCGTCGACGACCTGGGTGGGCGACGCGGGGTTGACCGCGCCGTGAGCGGTGTTCGGGTCCGTCATGGTGGCTCCTCCTGGTCGGTCTCGCGCGAGAGAGTACCCCCGGACGAGGGCAGATCCGGGCTCCCCCGCCGCAATCCGGCGCGAATGCACGAACGTCGCCCCTCCCCGACCTCCGCGCAGGAGCCGCGACCACTCGCCGTCGAGTGACCTCGCGACGCCCGTCGAGGCAGCCCGCTACCCTTGAGGCCGACCGATCGACGACGAACGAGCACGAGGGCACATGACCACCACCGACAGCCCAGCGGCGACGCAGCGACCGCGCCCCGACGCCGAGATCGCTCGCTCGTGGCTCCTGGTCAACGGCAACCGGCCCGACACGTTCGACACCGCCAGCCGCTCGCGCGCCGACCAGATCGTGCTGGACATCGAGGACGCCGTCGACCCCAAGGCAAAGCCCGCGGCCCGCGAGGGTGTCGTGAAGTGGCTCGAGTCGGGCGGTCAAGCGTGGGTGCGCATCAACGACCGCTCCAGCGACTTCTGGTCGGACGACGTCGACGCCCTCGTCGGCCTCCCCGGCCTGCTCGGCGTCATGCTGGCCAAGACCGAGGCAGCAGAGCACGTCTCGGAGACCTTCGACCGCCTCCACGGCGTGCAGCGGGTGCTCCCCCTCGTCGAGTCCGCCCTCGGCATCGAGATCTCCCCCTCGATCGCCAGCGCCCGCGGTGCATTCCGCCTCGCCTTCGGCTCCGGCGACTACCGGCGCGACACCGGCACCAGCGCCGACGACATGGCGATGGCCTACCCGCGCTCACGCCTCGTCATCGCGTCCAGGATCGGGAACCTCCCCGGCCCGATCGACGGCCCGACCGTGGGCACCAGCCACGGGGTGCTCCGCGAGCAGTCGACGATCGCCGTGAATCTGGGCCTCACCGGCAAGCTCTGCCTCGACACCGACCAGCTGCCCGTCATCAACGAGGTCATCTCGCCCACGCCGTCGGACACCGCCTGGGCCCGCGACTTCCTCGCGGACTTCGAGGCGCGCGGCCGCGTGATCCGCGACGGCTCCGACCTGCCCCGCCTCGGCCGCGCGCAGAAGATCGAGCGCCTCGCCACCGCGTTCGGCATCCAGCCCAGCTAGCCCGGCCCGGCCGCCAGTCCGACCCGGCCGCTCGCCCCGCGCGACAAAAAGCGACAGCTGCGACGCCTGAGGACGTCGCAGCTGTCGCGTTTTGTCGCGGGGAGGCTAGTTCGCCGCAGCGGCCGGTGTGCCGACCGCGAACGCGAACACGTGCAGCGATCCGTTGGTCACGGTCGACGGCAGCGTGACGCTCTGCACCGTCTTGCCCGCCTGCAGCGCCGCGTCGGCGGTGAACAGGTAGGCGTTGACCGTGTCGCGGCCGCCCGACGAGGTGTCACGGTACGGCGTGGTCGCCGCGATCGTGTTGCCGTCGGCCGGTGTCGTGGCACCGCCTCCGTTGAGCGTCCAGTCGGTGAGTCCCATCGTGATGCTCTGCGTCGACCCGTCGGTGTACGTGATCACGAAGGTGCCCTCCGACCCCGGGTTGCCGTTGGCGGCGGCGCCGAGGATCCCGAAGCGCGTGGCTCCCGCTGCTCCTGCGAGCGGCACCGTCTGCCCGCCGGCCTGGATGTTGTCCAAGCCGTCGGTCGTCGGGGTCGGGAAGGTGTAGCTCAGCCCGTTCGACGTGACCGTGCCCCCGGCCGTGACGCCCGCCGCTGCGAGCGCCTGCTGAGAGTACGACCAGCCTTCGCCGTCGAAGCTGCCCGAGGTCGAGGCTCCGTCGGACGCAACGCCCTGGTCGTTGTAATACGGCCAGAGCGAGCCGGGCTTGGCGACGTCGATCTCGACGACGACCTTCGGCAGCGGGTTGCCGGTGGCGTCGCGGAACGAGAAGGTCGCGTCGTAGCGGCCCTCGGTCGTCGGCGCGTTCACCGACACCTGTGCGGTGCCGTCGGCGCTCTTCTTCAGCACGAGCGAGCCCGAGGTCGGGCCGACCGTGACTCCTGTGCCGCCAGCGCCCGTCCACGAGACGGTCTGCGCCTTCGCGGTGAGGTTGCGCGCGCCGATCGTCACGGTCGCCGGGGTTCCCGGCTGGGTCACGACGACGCTCTGCTTCGCGAAGCCGAGGGCCGTCGAGAGCCCGGTCGTGTCGGACGGCGGAGCATCGGCCGCGGCCGAGGCGAACGACGTGTTCGGCGTGGAGCCGAGCGTGAAGTTCACCGTGCCACCCGACGTGATGAGGCCCGGCTGCAGGTAGGCGTGCGACCACGACGCGGCCTTGGCCCCCGTCGCCGCCGACGTCATCGACTGCACGTACGGGTTCGACACCGAGGCGCCGTTGCCGGTGATCGTGAGCGTCTTGCCGCTGGGCAGGTGGATCGCGGCCTTCGCGAAGACCGGGCTGCCGAGCGCCAGGTCGGTCGTGCCGGGCGTCTCCGGGTAGAACCCGAGGGCGCTCCACACGTACCAGGCGCTCATCGTGCCGAGGTCGTCGTTGCCCGCGATGCCGGCGGGCTGGTTCGTGAAGATCTGCTGCTGGATCTGACGCAC
This sequence comes from Frondihabitans australicus, assembly GCF_003634555.1. Lineage (NCBI taxonomy): Bacteria > Bacillati > Actinomycetota > Actinomycetes > Micrococcales > Microbacteriaceae > Frondihabitans > Frondihabitans australicus. Next base: position 84,138 of record NZ_RBKS01000001.1, on the reverse strand, counting down.
CACCTCCTGCGTGCGGTACGGAGCGCCGACGTAGTCGTACTCCCAGGGGATCTCGATCGACGGCTCGTTGCCGAAGTCGGCGTTGGCGGCGGTCGGGTTCTTGATGGTCGACGTCAGAGAGTCGAGCTTCGCGATCCACGCGGCGTTCCCGCCGGCGGCCTCGGAGAGACCCTTGATGTCGAACGGCTCCATCGGCGTGTACTGCGCGCTCGAGCCCTCGACGAACCCGTTCGACGAGGTCGGCGTGAATCCGGCCGCGTAGGCGCCGGACTCGAGCTTCGGCTCGAGGTAGTTCGACGCGGGGTTGAAGACGTTCTCCCAGTTGTTCGATCGGGCGGCGTATGTCTGCGCGACCGACTTCTTGCCGAGCGCGGCCGCGAAGGTCGAGATGGCGTGGTCGGCGGTGTTGTACTCCTGCTGCGTCGACACGGCGCCGTAGTAGTTGCAGCAGCTGTACGTGCCGTCGAGGGGCAGGTACCCGGTGTCGAGGTAGTCGGTGAGGCCGGGTCGCACGTTGTTCGGCGTGGTGGCCTCGGTCTCCATGTCCTTCAGGGCGGCGGCGGTGTTGAAGTCCGTCGCACCGAAGGCATACGCGTCGGCGATGATCGCATCCGACGGGTCGCCGACCATGACGTACGACTCGCCGTTGTTCAGCGCCCACTTCGGCAGCTGACCGGTCTGGTCGTACTGGTTCAGCATCGACCTGATCGAGTCACTGGTCTGCTGCGGCGCCACCATCGCAGCGAGCTGCACCTGGCTGCGGTAGATGTCCCAGCCCGAGTAGTTCGCGTACTCGGCGTGACCCTTGGCGGCCGTGTGCACCACGTTGTCGAAGCCCTCGTACTGGCCGTTGACGTCGCTGAACACGTTGGGGTGCAGGAGCGCGTGATACATCGCCGTGTAGAAGGTCTTCTGCGCGGTGGTGTCACCCCCGCCGATCTGGATCTTCGACAGCATGTCGTTCCACGACTTCGTGGCGGCGGTGTGCTGGGCGTCGAAGGCGAACGACGGGTCCTCCGCCACACGGTTCTTCTTCGCGTTGGCCGTCGACACGTACGAGATTCCGACGTTCGCCTGGACCTGCTGGTTCGAGGAGGTGTCGAACGAGACGTACGCTCCGTCGGCGCCGGAGACGGGCGGAGAGACGACCGCGTTCTGCTTCGGTGTCGCGGCTCCTGCGCTCGGAGTCGCCTTGCCCGACACGTCGGGGCGCGACTGCGCGACCCCGTTCGACGACTTCGGCTGCAGGGTGGCCTGCTGCTTCACCCGCGGGGCGAGGTTCTTGGTGATGTCGAGCGACTTCGCGCCCTGCTGCACCGTCGAGTTCTGGTACGTGCCGTAGCCGGTGATCGGCTGGTCGAACACCATGTCGAAGTTCACGGTGTACTTGTCGGTCGCGCCGCAGAAGTTGCCGCTCGTGACCGAGCCCTGCACCTCGGTGGGACTGATCACCTGGAAGCGGGTGCTCGACGATCCCGCGGCCGAGTCGGAGAGCTTGAAGGTGAGGTTCGACTGGTCGTTCTTCGGGAAGGTGAAGCGCGCCGATCCGGTGTGCAGCGACGTCGTCAGCTCGGTCGTGATCCCCGACGCGGCGAGCTTGTAGTAGCCGGCCTGCGCGGTCTCGGCCGAGTGGTCGAGGGGCAGGGTCGCGGCGCCCGGGTTCGAGCCGAGAGCCCCCGAGGTCGGCAGGATCGGCACGTCACCCGACGCGGCGCACCCCGGCCCCGAGATGTGCGTCAGGCTGAACCCCGTGACGGTCTTGTCGTTGTACTCGTAGCCGCCGCCGGAGGGCCGCGACGGGGTGTCGGGGCTCCACTGCACCATGCCGAAGGGCACGTCTGCCCCGGGGAAGTCGTCGACCGCACCGGAGGTGCCGATGATCGGGTCGACGAGAGAGGCGGGAGAGGCCACGTAGGGCGTCGCCGCCTGCGCGGCCACCCCCGGAACGAAGACACCCGCCGCGATGACGGCGACGGAGGCGCCGAGCGCGATCCGTCTGGGTCGAACTGCCATTGATCAGCCTTTCGATGGTGACAGCGTTGTCAAACCCCCCGAATGCGGGCAGACAACGTTGTCTTTTGTGGTTGCCACGATCTTGCGACGATTCATGGCCCGTGTAAAGGGCTTTGCCAGAGTTTCGTTTTCCGGCTCGTCGGCGGGCCGGCCGCCACCGCCCCTCGACGACGAGCAGAAGCATCGATCGCACAGCCGATCCGTGCCACGCTGGAGGCATGCCCCGCACCGGTCGTCCCCGCAGGAATCACACGCGGATGACCCTGCCCGAGGCCGAGAAGATCGTCGCCCTCGACCTCGACGGCAAGCTCGACCGGTCCGACCGCGACGTCGCCAAGATCGTCTTCGAGGCGCACACGATCGTGCAGCGCGCCTCGCTCTGGGGTGCCGGGCCAGGCACGCCGTCGCGGCGCCGCGGCATGCTGATCTTCTTCGGCGCCGCCATCTTCATCGCGGTGTGGATCGCGGGGCTCCTGATCCCGCTGCTGCTCGGCCTCGAGCAGTAGGGGCGCAGCGAGTCAATCGCCGCCGTGCGCCTCCTGCGACGCCTCGGCGTGCTCGGTCTTTCCCTGCTCGATGAGCCGGTCGTCTTCGCGCATCATGCCGAGCGCCTCGACGAGCCGGCCGCGGATCGACCCGAACAGCGAGGCGGGAGTGCTCGCGTGGCGGTCGCCGCCGTCGTCGTGCACGAACTCGCGCAGCGTGCCCTCCTCGTCGTACTCCAGCGGCTGCCGCGCGTGCTCGACGCAGAGCTTCGCCACCTCTTCGGCGTGGGCGTGCATGACCGAGTGCGCGGCCCCGGGGATCTCCCAGAGGCGCGACGACGGCAGCAGCTCGCCGCATCTCCGCACCCAGTCGCGGGGCGCCACCGCGTCGAACTCGCCCCGGATCACGAGCGTGTCGGCCTTCACGTGGGGCAGCGCGCGTTCGATCGGGAACCGCATCATCTTCGGCAGGATCCGCGAGAACCACTTCGGGCCGCAGAACAGGTAGGCGCTCATGGCCAGCAGCTTCACGCGGCCGGGCTCGTGCATCGCCGCCTGCAGGAAGCGAATGCCCTGCAGCCCGACGCTGCGCTCCGCGGGGTTGATCACCGGCCCGATGAGCACACAGGTCGTCAGCTCGGGTCGACGGGCGACCAGGTCGACGACGACCTGCGTTCCCATCGAGTGGCCGACGACGACCGGGTCGTCGAGGCCGAGCTCGTCGATCGCGCGGCCCACGAGATCGGCGTACTCGCGGATGCTCATCGCCTGGTCGGGGTGCGGCACGCCGGCGAAGCCGGGCAGGTCGAGTGCGTGCACCGGCCCGAACTCGTTGAGATTGGGCGCGAGGCGCTCGAAGTAGTTGCTGGCCACGCCGATGCCGGGCACGAGCACGAACGGGCGGGTGCCCGACTTGCCGATGGTCGAGACGCGGACGTAGACGCGGGAGTCCTCGCTCTCGACTCGAGACACGTCGACGTCGGTCGCGGGATCGCCTGCCATCGCTCCAGTCTGCCCGCTCACGCCCGGCGAAAAGATTTTTCGGGTCGAGTGTTGACTTAACGAACTATCACGATATATCTTTGACCTATCGCCGGATCGAACACCGGCGCGAGCGGCCCGGCCTGACAGCCCGACCCAGCACTCGGCTCCGAGCCCGCCGCCCCCACAACTCGAACGACAACCGAAAGGAGTACCTCATGGGTACCCGACAGAACTTCTCCTTCCCTGACAACCCGCGCTTCGGCGGCCACCCCGGCGAGCGCGCACACCACGACCACCGCCCCGACTTCTCGGGCGCCGAGCGCTTCGCCGCCGGTGCCGAGCGGTTCGGCCGCGGTGCCGAGCGCTTCGGCCGCGCCATGGGCCGCGGTCGCGGGCCCGGCTTCGGCGGCGGCTTCGGCCCCGGCGCCGCCGGTTTCGGCGGCTTCGGCGGTCCCGGCTTCGGCGGCTTCGGCCCCGGTTTCGGGCCGCGGGGCGGCCGCGGGCGTGCCCGTAAGGGCGACGTGCGTCTCGCGATCCTGTCGCTGCTGAACGAGGCCCCGGCGAACGGCTACGGCCTCATGAAGGCCATCGCCGAGCGCACCGACGGCTCGTGGAAGCCGAGCCCCGGCTCGGTCTACCCGACGCTCGCGCAGCTCGTCGACGAAGACCTCATCGTCGAGTCGGGCGAAGGCCGCCAGTCGACCTTCGACCTGACCGAGGCCGGTCGCGCCTACGTCGCCGAACACTCCGACGAGATCGCGACGGCCTGGGGCGACGCCACCGTCGAGCCCGGCCGCCACGACGAGTTCATCGTCTCCGCGATGAAGCTCGCCGGCGTCCTCAAGCAGTTCCACTTCGACGCGACCGCCGAGCAGCGCTCCGAGGCCACGGCGAAGATCGACGAGCTGCGGCGCGCGCTGTACACGATCCTCGCCGACTAGCTTCACCGCACCACGGCCCCGCTCGAGTCCGGTCGGGCGGGGCCTTCTGCGTTCCGGTCGGCCGACACCGCGCGTACAGCGACTTCTTCGACAGCCGTTATCTGGGCGACACCGGTTCTTAAGACTGTCTGAGGAGCGACCGGGCAGTGTCGGAGACGTGCTCGACCAGCTGCCGACATCCTCCCTGACCACCGCCGCCGACCGCCCCGCGGTCGGCGAGACGCACCGGCCGGGTCGCAGGAGCCGCCGCAGGGCCGTCCTCCTCGAGCTCTCCGGCATCCTGCTCGCCGCCGCCCTGGGCCTCGGCGCCCTCGCGCACCTCGTCCTCTCGGCCCGCTCGACGGTGTTCTTCTACAACGGCGACTCGGTGCTCATGCCCCTCGTCGAGCGCTCGATCCAGGAGGGCCAGGCGATGCGGTGGGCGATGTCGTCGGTGCTCTTCGTGTTCCCCGAGATCCCGATCTACCTCGGCATCGCGGCGGTCGTGCCGGGGGTGCACGCCGACCTCATGGCCAACGCGGTCGTGACCCTGGTGCTGCTGTACCTGCTCCTGCGCGCGCTCACCGGGGTCGTGGCACCCGCGTTCGCCCGCCGCACGAAGATCGCCATCGCGCTCGCGCCGATCGCGGCGCTCGTCGTGTGCAGCCTGCTCGAGCACACCGACCAGCGGGCGACCCTCGAGCTCGTCACGCTGTTTCTGACGACGACGTACTACTACGGCACGACCCTCTCGCTGATCGCCGCGATCCCCCTGGCCGTCGTCGCCGCGACCGGCACGACCCGGCGACGGCGTCGGGTCGCAGGAGCCGGGCTGGTCGCGCTCTCGGCGCTCGCCACCTTCTCGAACCCGCTGTTCGCGATGTGGGCGTCGGCGCCGATCGCGCTGGCGGCAGTCATCCTGCTCCGGCGCAGTCTGCTGCGCCCTCGACGGGCCGTCGAGCTCGGCGCCGCCGCCCTCGGCGCGGCCGTGATCGGGTACCTCGCGCGCATCCCGATGGCGAAGTACATCTCGATCGAGATCACGCACTACCTCCGCATCGACCGCATGGCGGTGTCGGTTCGGTACTACGTGAAGGACTACTTCCAGACCGCGAGCACGTGGCAGGGCGCGATCGAGATGTCGGTGCTCGTGGTGGCCGTCACGGGCACGCTCGTCGTCGCGATCCTCGCGGTCGCCCGGCGCTGGCCGACCCGGGTCACTCTCGCGCTCGTGATCTCGGCCTGCTCGATCGTCGTGACCGCGATCGCCGCGGTCGTGCTCGGCACGACCGCGACGCGCTACCTCATGCCGCTCTTCTTCGCGCCGGCGGCGGCGTTCGTCGTGCTCGCCTCGTACGCGCTCGAACGGGTGCCGCAGCTGACCGGGGTGCGCCTGCGGTGGCCGAGCCGTCGGATCCTGCTCGCCTCGGCGGTCTCGCTGACCCTGATCGCGAGCGGGCTGAGCGTCACCGCCGTGCGGGTCATCGCCACCGCCCCGTCGACGCAGGCGTACGCCCCCGCCACCTGCCTGTCGAACTGGATCGCCGGTCGCGACCTCACCGGCGCAGGCCGCTACTGGACCATGCGGGCGCTGAAGACCTACGGCGACCCGACGGTGAAGATCGTCCAGATCACGGGCGACTACAACGCGACGCTCTGGCTCGACAACGCGTCCGACTTCACCGGCCAGGAGGTGTCGTACCTCGTGGTCGACTCGCACAGCCACTTCCCCGTCGCCCCGTCGCAGGTCTTCGGCAAGCCCGTGCAGACCGTCACCTGCGGCCAGTACACGATCCTCGACTACGAGGGGACGGCAGGGGCCGAGATCCTCACCTCGCGCATCGCCCTCACCGCGCGCGAGAAGATCGCCGAGCGTCACCTGTAGCGGAGGACTACCGTCCCCCTCTGTGCGGCCGTGCAGACCGTTCAGTTCGGCCTTTCGGGCCGGGCGGGTTTTCAGGGAGGGTAGGACATGTCGACTGCGACGACGACGTCGGGAGTCACCGACGGGCCGATCAGGAGCCTCGTGCCGGCGAGGATGGACCGGCTGCCGTGGACGAGGTTCCACTGGACGGTCATTCTGGGCCTCGGGATCTCGTGGGTGCTGGACGGTCTCGAGATCGAGATCGTGGCGTCGAACGGGTTCGCGCAGGAGTTCCACATGTCGTCGGGGCTCATCGGCAACCTCGGCACGACCTACCTCATCGGGCAGGTCTTCGGCGCGATCATCTTCGGTCGGCTCTCCGACCGGCTCGGACGAAAGCGCCTCTTCATCCTGACCCTGGTCATCTACCTCGTCGGCTCGGGCGTCGCCGGTCTCTCGCCCGCGGTGTGGTTCCTGTTCGTCTTCCGCTTCATCGCCGGCATGGGCATCGGCGGCGAGTACGCCGCGATCAACTCGGCCATCGACGAGCTGATCCCCTCGAAGTACCGCGGCCACGTCGACATCGCCGTGAACGGCACGTACTGGGGCGGCGCGGCACTCGGCGCCGTGGCGAACATCTTCTTCCTGAACCACTCGCTCTTCGCGGTGAACGTCGGATGGCGCCTCGCGTTCTTCATCGGCCCGGTCATCGGTATCGGCATCATCTGGCTGCGCCGGAACATCCCGGAGAGCCCTCGCTGGTACATGACGCACGGCTACGAGCAGCGCGCCGAAGACACCGTCGCCGAGATCGAGGCGCGGGTGCAGTCCGAGGGCGGAACGCTCGAACCCGTCGACGACTCGCAGGCGATCGAGGTGAAGCGCACCGACAGCATCCCGTTCCGGCAGATCTGGCGCGTGCTGTGGCTGAAGTATCCCAAGCGCACCGTCACCGGCCTGGCGATGATGATCACGCAGTCTTTCCTCTACAACGCGATCTTCTTCTCGTACGCCCTGGTGCTCGAGAACTTCTACCACACGAGCTCGTCGTCGACGCAGTACTACTTCTTCCCCTTCGCGATCGGCAACCTGATCGGCCCGCTCGTGCTCGGTCGGCTGTTCGACACGATCGGCCGCCGCAAGATGATCTTCGCGACCTACCTCCTCGCGGGCATCGTGCTGGCCGTCTCGGCGGTCCTGTTCCAGGCCGGCGTGCTCAACGCGACGACGCAGACGATCTTCTGGTGCGTGGCGTTCTTCTTCGCCTCGGCCGGCGCCTCGAGCGCCTACCTCACGGTGTCGGAGATCTTTCCGCTCGAGATGCGCAGCCAGGTCATCTCGTACTTCTTCGCCATCGGCCAGATCGTCGGCGCCATCGCTCCGTCGCTGTTCGGCGCCCTGGTCGGCGACGGCTCGTCGCGCGGACCGCTCACCATCGGCTACTTCCTCGGTGCAGGCGTCATGATCCTCGGCGGCGTCATCGCGTTCGTCCTCGGCGTCGACGCCGAGCGCAAGAGCCTCGAGGCGATCACCGAACCGCTCTCCCTCGTCAAGAGGTAGTCGAGGCCGCCGTCACGCCTGGGCGTCGGGGGTGGTGACGGCGGGCTCGGCGCCTTCGAGGTCGAGGCCGAGGTCGACGACTCGGATCCTGCCCGCCAGGCCCGCCGCAGGCGCGATCAGCAGCCCGGCCTTCGCGGCCCCGAACGTCACCGTGACGAGCGCCGGCAGCACCACGGCATCGCCGTCGGGGCCCGCGGGAACCGAGCCGTCGTCGACGCCGATGCCCGACGGCACGTCGACCGCCACCACGCTCGGCGCACCCATCATCCGCATGAGCACCCTGGGCCTGAGCGCCGCGGCCACGGCCCGGCCTCGACCGCGGAGCGCAGGATCCGAGACCCGCCCGATCCCGAGGATCCCGTCGACGATCACGTCGATCCCCTCCACGACTTCGTCGAACGCCGCGGTTCCCGGCTCCGCCTCGCGGTTCGACGCGTCGGCGCCCGCCGCTTCGGCCGCCGCGAGCGCCGCCTCGTGCACGCGCGACCCCGTCGTGAGCACCCGGACGTCGTGCCCGGCCTCGGCCAGCGTCGCGGCCGCGTACAGCGCGTCGCCGCCGTTGTCGCCCGACCCCGCCAGCACGAGCACGACCTGGCGCTCGCGACCGAGCATCGGGCCGCGATCGGCGAGGACCCGCTCGACCTCGTCGGCGAGCGCGGCGGCGGCACGGAGCATGAGCGGCTCGCCCGCGTCGAGCAGCGGTTTCTCGGCGGCGCGGATCTGGTCGGAGGTGTAGCCCTTCATGACGTCAGTGTGGCCCCGCTCGTGCTGCCGCGCTCGACGGCGCCGTTGGCGACGGCGCCCAGCCGACTGCCAGACTGGGCCTATGAAGAGACTGGGCACATGAGAGGCACGGTGCAGAACGGCCTGGACGGCACGGAGATCGCGTACGAGGTCTCCGGGTCGGGCGACCCTCTGATCCTGGTGCACGGCTCCGGTCTGTCGAAGGGCACCTGGCGCGGCCTCGGGTACATCCGCGACCTCGAGCGCGACTTCACCGTGATCGCGCTCGACCTGCGTGGGCACGGCCGCAGCGGCAAGCCGCACGCCCCCGAGGCCTACCAGCCGCCGCTCTTCATCGGCGACGTCCTCGGGGTCCTCGACGAGGTCGGGGCCACCGCTGCGCACTACGTCGGCTACTCGATCGGGGCCCGCATCGGTCTGCGGATCGCGGCCGGCATACCCTCTCGCCTCCTGACCCTCACGACCATCGGCGGCTCGTTCGAGGCGATGACCGACAGGATCGCCACCACGTTCTTCCCCACCTGGCGCGAGGCTCTCGAGACGGGCGGCATGGAGGAGTTCATCCGCCGTTGGGGCGACCACCGCGGCCGTGAGATCGACCCGGCGACGGCGCTGGCGTTCCGGCAGAACGACCCGGTCGCGCTCGAGGCCTACTTCGAGGGGATCGAGTCGGCGGCCCCGCTGGGCATCGACGGGGCCGCCGCGATCACGGTCCCCACGCTCCTGCTGGCCGGCACCGACGACCCCGACCGCTACCGGCAGTCGCAGGAGGCCGCACGGCGCATGGCGCGCGGCAGCTTCTTCGAGCTGATCGGGCAGGATCACGCGTCGTCGCTGCTGCCGGTCGACGACGTCACCGACCTCATCCGGACCTTCCAGGAGTCGCTCGTCGCCTGAGGCTGCCCCCTCGCGACAAAACGCGACACCCGCGACGTCTCAGCACGTCGCAGGTGTCGCGTTGTGTCGCAGAGAGGGCTGGGCTGGCCTTCAGGTGTCGTTTCGGAACCGTTAAGAGTCGCGGCGTAGCGTTCGCGCATGACCACGCGACTCACGATCGTCGAGCGCCCCGAGGGCGTCCTCGGCCCGATCACGTCCGAGAGCGAGGTCCACTTCTTCTGCACCGGGCGCGACCGGTGGTCGATCTACGACCGGCGGCTGGATCCTGCGTCCCCCGACGCGTTCCTGGGTCGGCTCTCGCGCATCGCGGGCATCTACGAGGTCGCCTTCGCCGACGACTCGAGGCCGCGTGCCTACTGCGCCAGCCTCAACGCCGTCCGCACCGAGTTCGTCGGCATCGCCGGGCAGGCGCGCCCCGCACTCCGCATCGTCGGCTGACCCGCTCGCGCGCCCTCGCATCACCGGGGTGGCACGATGGAGGGGATGAGCCTCGCAGACCACGCCCACCTCTCCGACTTCGCCGCCTTCGTGCAGGCCTCGCCCTCGTCGTACCATGCCTCGGCCGAGGCGGCCCGGCGGCTCGAGGCGGCGGGCTTCACCCGTCTCCGCGAGCACGACGCCTGGCCCGAGACGCCGGGGCGACGCTTCGTGGTGCGCGACGGGGCGATCATCGCGTGGGTGCAGCCCGAGAGCGCCACGGCCACGACGCCGTTCCGCATCGTCGGCGCTCACACCGACTCCCCGTCATTCAAGCTCAAGCCGAACCCCGACACCGGCAGCCTCGGCTGGCAGCAGGCCGGCGTCGAGGTCTACGGCGGCCCCCTCTACAACTCGTGGCTCGACCGAGACCTCGAGTTCGCCGGCCGCCTCGTCACCCGCGACGGCGCCGTCCATCTCGTGCGGACGGGGCCAGTGCTCAGGATCCCGCAGCTCGCGATCCACCTCGACCGAGGCGTCAACGACGGCCTCGCCCTCGACCCGCAGCGGCACCTCCACCCGATCGTCGGGCTCACCGACCCCGCCGGTGCACCCCGCCGCGGGGACGACATTCTGGCCGCGCTGGCCGGTGTGGCGGGCGTCGACGCCGACGAGGTGGCCGGGCACGACGTGCTCGTCGCCGACACGGCGGCACCCGCGCTCCTCGGCTTCGAGGAGGAGTTCTTCGCCAGCGGCCGCATGGACAACCTCACCAGCGTCCACGCCGGCCTCGCGGCGCTCATCGCCACGGCCGAGGCCCTCGACTCCGCGAGCAGCATCGCCGTGCTCGCGGCGTTCGACCACGAGGAGGTCGGCTCGGCCAGCACCTCGGGCGCCAGCGGACCGTTCCTCGACGACGTGCTCACGCGGATCACGGCGGGGCTCGGCGGCGACGCGAGCGATCGGGCGAGGGCGTTCGCCGGCTCCTGGCTGCTGTCGAGCGACGCCGGGCACCTCGTGCACCCGAACTACCCCGAGCGGCACGACCCCGCCAACCAGCCCGTCGCCAACCGGGGGCCGCTGCTCAAGATCAACGCCAAGCAGCGGTACGCGACCGACGGCGTCGGCACCGCCGAGTTCGCCCGCGCGTGCGAGCAGGCGGGCGTCGGGTTCCAGACCTTCGTCTCGAACAACGCGATGCCGTGCGGGTCGACGATCGGGCCGCTGTCGGCCACACGCCTCGGCATCCGGACCATCGACGTCGGCCCCGGGCTGCTCTCGATGCACTCGGCGCGCGAGCTGATCGGCTCTCGCGACCCCGAGGCGCTGTCGCTGGCCGCCGCGGCCTTCTTCGCGCCGGCCTGAGGCCGGGCTCCTGCGACCCGACAGACACCACGAGCCAGGGCTCGAAGACCCTGGCGCTCGGGGGCGGGCTCTGAGATAGTCGTCGCATGCACCGCCGACCGACAGGCCGACGCCCGTGAGCAGCCGATACGAGAGCGACCCCGGCGTGCCTCCGGCGCGCGTCGAGCGCCTGGGCCCGCGGCGCACTCCCCCCGCGCGCGGGCGCGACGGCCTTCGGGTCGCGGCAGAGCCCGTCGTGCGACGGCCGACGGTCAGGGCGCAGGATCCAGGGCCGTCCTACGCCGACTTCCTCGAGAGCGACGACGACGAGTCGCGCTCCTCGGACGACCGCGCCGTCTGACGCTCTCCACAGCCCGACGACGGCTGATGCGGATTCATGGCCGATTCCAGTAGTCTCCGGAAGACGTGCCCGTCTACGGGCGCGGGGGGACCGCCACGCTGGGTGGCGGGCACAGTGCGACAGGCGCGCGGCAAGCGAGGGCGCGGCTGAAAAGACAGAGGGGTACCACCAGTGACCGGAAGTGCCAACAGCGACTACGACGCCACCGTCTTCCGGGGCGTCTTCGAGAACCACTACACGTACGCCACCGGCGTCGAGCGGAACATCCACCGCTACGCGACCCGCACGGCCCTCACCGACTCCGAGACGGGCCGGAGCTGGACCTACCGCGAGCTCGGCGAGGTCACCGGCCAGCTCGCCTCGGGTCTCGCGAAGCGCGGGGTGGGCACGGGCGACGTGGTCTGCTACCAGCTGATGAACCGGCCCGAGTTCGCCTTCCTCTACGTCGCCACGCAGGGCATCAGGGCCGTCGGCTCGCCGATGAACTTCCGCCTCGCGGCCGGCGAGACCGCCTTCATCCTCGACGACTCGAAGCCCGTCGTCTTCCTCTTCGAGGCCGCCGACGCCTCGATCATCGCGAACGCGCTCGAGCTGGCCGAGCACCGCCCGCCGGTGCTCGTGGCCGTGGGGCCCGAAGACCATTCGGCCGTCGAGGGGGCGATCGGATTCGCCGAGCTCCTCGATCCTGAGGGCCCCTCGTTCACCGCGCCGAAGGACGGCTCGACCTGGGACGAGACGACGCGCCTGTACACGTCTGGAACCACCGGCCGCCCGAAGGCCGTGCCGCTGACCAGCCTCAACGAGGTGCTCACGGCGCACGACGTGATCATCAACATGTCGCTCACGCCGAAGGACAAGACGATGAACATGTCGCCGTGGTTCCACCGCGGCGGCACGTACTGCGCCGGGCCGAACACGGTGTTCTACATGGGTGCGGAGGCGGTCACACTGCCCCGGTTCGACGCGGGCCTCGTGCTCGACCTCGTGCAGAACGAGGGCGTGACGTACGTGATCGGCGCTCCCACCAACCTCGAGCGCCTCGCCGACGAGCAGGAGGCCCACCACCGCGACCTGTCGACGCTCAAGGGCATCGTGACGATGGGCGCCCCGTTCGAGCGGAACGCCGCGCTGCGGTACCAGAAGGTGCTCACGCCGAACATCTCGAACGGCTACGGCACGACCGAGGCGTTCTGGAACACGTTCCTGCCCGGCGACGAGCTCACGACCTACGCCGGCGCCGCGGGCCGAGCCTCGATCGACGACGACGTCGTCATCGTCGCCGTGCGAGGCACGGGTCTCGGCGACCCGTCCGACCAGGTGGCGAAGGACGGCAAGGAGATCGGCGAGGTCGCCGTCCGCTCGATCAAGTCGGGCTACACCTACCGGAACAACCCGGCGGAAGACGCGAAGAAGTTCCGCGACGGCTGGTTCTACGCCGGCGACCTCGCGACCTGGAACGAAGACGAGGTGATCACCGTCGTCGGCCGGAAGGACGACATGATCATCTCCGGCGGCGAGAACGTCCACCCGGTGCAGGTCGAGGAGACCCTCGCGGCGCACGAGGGCGTCGCCGACTCGATCGTCTGCGGGCTCCCCGACCAGGAGTGGGGTCAGCTCGTCGTGGCGTACGTGGTCCGGAAGGACGGCGCCCTCGGCGACGAGCAGGCCGCGGCCGACGAGCTCGAGGCGTTCTGCCGGGCGTCGATCGACCTCGCCGACTTCAAGCGCCCGCGGCTCTACGCGTTCGTGAAGGAGCTGCCCTACACCGCGACGGGCAAGAAGCAGCACTTCGTGATGCAGGGCCAGTCGGCCCGCGACCACGCCGACGGCCGCTTCGTGAGGCCGGCCCGGTAGCTCCTGCGGCCAGCGCGGCCAGCGCGGTCGTCTCGCGGTTCGGTCGGCCGCCTCCGGGTATGCCCGCCCCTCGCGGACCTCATTCCCGTCGCCGGCGTCGGCGTGATCGCCTGTCGATCACGATGCGGACGGCGATGAGAGAGATGGCTGCGCCGAAGACGACGTAACCCGTGACGGGCGAGCCCCAGAGAAAGGCGGCGACTCCGCCCACTGCGGTCGCGACACTCGCGCCGGTGAGTACGCGCCGAGCGGTTCGATCGGGTGTGCGCGTCATGCGTAGCACGTCGTGTAGACGGCATGGATGCCCGTGATGACGGGGGCGCGCACACCTCGAACGCCGACGCACTGACCACGCCCGACGGCGATCTTGGCCTGGACCCACATGCCCGTGACGACTACGGCGCAGACCGGAGCCACGGGTCCCATGATCGCGCACACACCGTTGACACCGAGCGCGTTGTTCGCGAGTTTCTTTGTTTCGGCTCGGGTCAGCTCGAGGGTGCAGAAGACGAGGTCGCATGCCAGCCGCGGGTCCGCGACGACGGGGTACGTGGCGCCCGCGTGATCAACCTCCTGCACGAGCGTCCCGCCATCGATCCGGTACCGGGTCGCAACTTCGACGCCATGGGCATCCCGCGCCCACGGCGGCTGGAACACGTCGACGACGATTCCGTCAGAATTCGAGATCGCGACGGCGCCGCCGGCCGCGAGGGTCAGGTGGGCCGGCCTCCCGTCGAGCGTGACGTCGTAGCGGTAGTCGGTCGGCGCACCGCTGTCGTAGAGGATCGAATAGCCGGCTCGATTTTCGGCGCTCATGGCGACGGCCGAATCGTGACGGTCGAATATCGCGAGCGACCCGGAGACGATTCGGCTCTCGTTCCTCACGGCCTCGGGCTGCACTCCTAACGAAGCTTCACGCGAGCCGCCCGACGCGGGCGGCGCGGCGAGGGCTCCGCCACTGGTGATCTGAGCGCCCGTTGTTTCAGAACGTCCGTCGCGAGTTGTGACCCCGGCGACGCTGCCCAGGTTCACGCCCGCCTGGGACAGAGCGGATACCGCCCGAGTCGTCACCGCCGATGCTGCCGGCGCTGCAGCGGCGGCCGTGCCACTCCCTGACATCGACACGAGCACGATGGCCGTGACAGCGATCTTCCACTTCATCATGAAATCTCCCTTGCGAATCCATGTGTCTCATTCCACACACCGGACAGCCAACCATCTGGAGAGAGTGACCGCAAGCCAGAACTGACTCCCGCGAGACGACGCCCGTGGTACCCAGGCATGACGCAGGAGCCGGGGCACGCTCGTAGCGTCGTCTGCATGGAGCCCACAACATGATCCACGCGGACAACCTCACCAAGCGCTACGGCGAACGCACCGCCCTCGACCACGTCTCGTTCGACGTCAAGCCCGGTCTCGTCACCGGCTTCCTCGGCCCGAACGGCGCCGGAAAGTCGACGACGATGCGCCTCATCGTCGGACTCGACCGCGCCACCTCGGGCGACGTCACCGTCAACGGCAAGCACTACTCCGAGCACCGCGCACCCCTGCGCGAGGTCGGCGTGCTGCTCGACGCCAAGGCCGTGCACCGCGGCCGCAGCGCCTACGACCACCTGCTCGCCATGGGCGCGACCCACGGCATCGGCAAGAAGCGGGTGCAGGAGGTCATCGCCCTCACCGGACTCGAGACCGTCGCGAAGAAGCGCGTCGGCGGCTTCTCACTCGGCATGGGGCAGCGCCTCGGCATCGCCGCCGCTCTGCTCGGCGACCCGGCGACGCTGATCCTCGACGAGCCCGTCAACGGCCTCGACCCCGAGGGCGTCGTCTGGGTACGAAACCTCGCGCGCCACCTGGCGAAGGAGGGTCGCACGGTCTTCCTCTCGTCGCACCTCATGAGCGAGATGGCGCAGACCGCCGACCACATCATCGTGCTCGGTCGCGGCCGCGTGATCGCCGACGAGTCCGTCGAGACGATCCTGGCTCGCGCCCAGGGTGACGGCGTGCGCGTGCGCACCCCGCAGGCCGGGCAGCTCACCGGGCTGCTCACGTCGGCCGGTGTGACCGTCACCGGCACCGCCGCCGACCTTCTCGAGGTGCACGGCATGCCGTCGTCGCGCATCGGCGAGCTCGCCGCGGGCGCCGGTGTCGTGCTGCACGAGCTTACACCGCTGGCCGGCTCGCTCGAGGACGCCTACATGTCCCTCACCCAGGACGAAGTGGAGTACCGCGACACGAGCGCGGCCGCCGCGTTCGCCGGCGGCGCCACCGCGCCCGTCGCACCCGAGTCCGCCCGTCAGACCGAGGAGGTCGCCCGATGAGCACCGCCACTCTCGCTCCCCAAGCCGCTCGCGGCCACGCCAACCTCTCGCGGCTGACGTTCGGCGGGCTCCTGCGCTCCGAATGGATCAAGCTGCGCTCGCTCCGGTCGACGTTCTGGTGCTACGCGCTGATCCTGCTGCTGAACGTCGGGTTCGCCGCGCTCATCGCGAACGTCGGGCTCGGTGGCCGCGACGCACGGGGACCCGGCGGGGCAGCCGCAGCGAGCGCCGGCATGGCCGGCGCGACCACAGTCGTGACGCTGGGCATCAACTTCACTGTGCTCATCGCCGCCGTGCTCGGCGCCCTGGTGATCACGGGCGAGTACGCCACGGGCATGGTCAAGTCGACCTTCACCGGCGACCCCCGCCGCCTCGGCGCCGTCTTCTCGAAGGCGATCGTCTTCGGTGTGGTGACCTTCGTCGTCGGGTTCGTCTCGCTGATCCTCGCGACCGTCGTCGCGACGCCTCTGCTGTCGAACTCGTCGAACATCTCGATCGACTGGTCAGACGGCACCTTCTGGCTGTCTCTGGTGGCCGGAGCCGGGTTCCTCGCCCTCGCCGGCCTCATCTCGTTCTTCCTCGGCCTGATCGTCCGCTCGAGCGCGGGCGGAATCGCCGCCGGCATCGGCCTGCTCT
Source organism: Frondihabitans australicus (assembly GCF_003634555.1). Taxonomy (NCBI): domain Bacteria; kingdom Bacillati; phylum Actinomycetota; class Actinomycetes; order Micrococcales; family Microbacteriaceae; genus Frondihabitans; species Frondihabitans australicus. The sequence continues at coordinate 67,741 of NZ_RBKS01000001.1, read as the reverse complement.
TCGTCGCCGACATCGTGATGAACATCATCGTCTCGATCACGCAGGCGAAGTGGGCGAGCAACGTGCAGGCGTTCCTGCCCTCCGAGGCCGGGTCGAAGATGTTCGGCTACGGCTCGGGCACGGCCAGCGTCAAGGACGGCCTCATCACGCTCGACCAGACGCAGGGCTTCCTCGTCGTGATCGGCTGGGTCGTGCTCACGGGCATCATCGCGCTGATTCTCGTCAAGCGCCGCGACGTGTAGGACGGACATCACGCGACAGGCGGGGTCGGGCGTTCGCCCGGCCCCGCCTGTGCGTTCGCCCCCAGCCCAGCACACGACACCTGTCGGACGTACGATTTGGATATGAGCCTCTACGACATCCCGGTCGAGACCGCAACCGGCGACACCACGACCCTCGGCGCCTACGACGACAAGCTCCTGCTCGTGGTGAACGTCGCCAGCCGCTGTGGCCTCACACCCCAGTACGGCGACCTGCAGAAGCTGCAGGAGACCTACCGCGACCAGGGCCTCCAGGTGGTCGGGTTCCCCTGCAACCAGTTCAACGGCCAGGAGCCCGGCTCCAACGAGGAGATCCAGGAGTTCTGCGTCGCGACCTACGGCGTCGACTTCCCCGTCTTCGCGAAGATCGAGGTCAACGGCGAGAACCGCCACCCGGTCTACGACGTGCTCACCGAGACCGTCGACTCGCAGGGCGACTCGGGCGACGTGGCGTGGAACTTCGAGAAGTACCTCGTCGCGCCCGGTGGCCAGATCATCGCTCGCGTCCGCCCGCAGGAGTCGCCCGCGACGCCCGAGTTCGTGGCCCTGGTCGAGCAGAACCTCCCCGCGGCCGCCTAGCTCCGGAGGGCGGCGAGCGCGCTGACCCTCAGGAAGTCGAGCTTCTCGGCCTCGGGCGTGCCCGCCGCGACGGTGTACGCCACGATCCTGAGGTCCGCTCCCGGCACCGTGAACACGTCGCAGTCGAGCTCGACCTCGCCGACGAGCGGGTTCTCGACCGTCTTGCGCTCGGAAACGTGCTCTCCGACGGCGCCGCCCCGCCAGAGGGCGGCGAAGCCCTCGCTCGTCTCCAGGAGGTCGGCGATCAGCGACCGCACACCCGGGTCATCGGGGTAGCGGGCGGCGATGCAACGCAGGTCGGAGACGAGCGCGCTCTCGAAGAGCTTCGGGTCGCGGCCGGAGCGCACGGGGTTGCCCATCATGCGCCCCGAGAAGCGCATCCGCAGCAGGTTCCGGTCTCGCTCGGCGAGGCCCGACGGGTCGCCCAGCAGCGCTGCCCAGAGCGGGCTCCAGGTGACGAGGTCCCAGGAGGCCGTGAAGACGGCGATCGGCGTCTCGCCGAGCCGGGCGACGAGCCGCTGCACCCCCGCCGGGATGTGCCTCGACACCCGCCCCGGCGACGGCGGCAGCAGGTGCGCCAGCACGTACAGATGCTCCCGCTCGAGGTCGCCGAGCTGGAGGGCCCGGGCGAGCGACGCCACGACCTGCTCCGACGGGTTCGTCGCACGGCCCTGCTCGAGCCGCACGACGTAGTCCACGCTGAGGCCCGCGAGCGCCGCGAGCTCCTCGCGGCGGAGGCCCACGGCCCGGCGGTTGCCGCCCGAGGGCAGTCCGACGTCGGCCGGCGACAGTCTCTCGCGCCAGGCCTTCAGAAGGGGGCCGAGCCCCGCGCGCTCCGTCTGCATCCATCCAGTCTGACCCCGGGCGCAGGATCGGGGGTGGTACTGCCGGTCCGTACGCTGAGCCGAGCCACGCGCATCCTATGCCGAGCGCGCAGTCTTGACCCATGACAACGACACTCATCACCGGGGCCAACAAGGGCCTCGGCTACGAAACCGCCCGCCGCCTGATCGAGGCCGGGCACACCGTGTGGATCGGCGCCCGCGACGCCGAGCGCGGCCAGAAGGCCGCCGACGAGCTCGGCGCCTCGTTCGTGCAGCTCGACGTCACGTCGCAGGAGTCGGTGGACGCGGCCGTCACGACCGTCACCGCCGCGGGCGGCCTCGACGTGCTCGTGAACAACGCCGGCATCACCGGACCGCACCGCGACGCCGCCGACCTCGAGGCGGCGGACTTCGAGGAGGTGTACGCGGTGAACGTGTTCGGCGCCGCGCGCATGATCCGCGCCTTCCTGCCCACGCTGCAGGAGTCGGCGGCCCCGACCGTGGTGAACGTCACCAGCGGCCTCGGATCGTTCGCCGAGGTGCACGACACCTCCCGCGTGGAGTCGACGGTGATCGCACCGACCTACTGCTCGTCGAAGTCGGCGCTCACCATGATGACGGTGCAGTACGCCAAGGCGCTCCCGTGGCTGCGCATCAACGCCGCCGACCCGGGATACACGGCGACCGACCTCAACGGCAACTCGGGGCACCAGACCGTGACCGAGGGGACGGATGCGATCGTGGGGTTGGCGACTGCGGGTGTTGACGGCGAATCAGGAAAGTTCGTCGACCGGAACGGCGTCGCTCCCTTCTGACGGTCATCGCGAGCGAAGCGAGCCGGCCCGGCGGTGTCGCCCCAAGCGGATGAGATACGGCGAAGCCGCATCTCCGCTGGCGGGGCGGCGCCGCCGAGCCCAAGGGAGCGCCGGGCGCAGGGCGCCCGGCTTGCGTGTTTACCTTGCTACGGCACAATGACCCCTGTGACGAAGAAAATCGATACCGCCCTGCACGATCTGACGAAGGCGCTCGAGAAGCACGCTCAGATCGTCGGGCTGAAGCCCGTGCCGCTCAAGAAGGCCGGGCGCGCCGCAGCGGATCTCCGCCAGGCCGCCGCCGCCTACGCGAACATCGTCGAGGCTCGCACGGGTCAGACGAACCCGTTCATCGACTTCCTCGACCCGGCCACGATGGAGTCGCTCGCCCACGAGCGCGACGCCATCCAGGCCCGCAAGGCCGCCGAGAAGGCGGAGAAGGCCGACAAGAAGGGCTGACGCCCCGGCTTCCGGTCGGCTACGGCCGCTCGTCGACCAGCGCGACGAGCCGGCTGCCGATCCCCTCGACCTCGCGCCGCGCGAACCCGTCCTCGGGATCCGGTGCCTGCGCGGGGTCGTGGTAGTCGCAGACCAGCCAGGTCCACTCGGGCCACCACTTCTTCGGCCTCGCGGTCTCGCTGAAGCCGCAGACCACGCACGACAGGGACACCCAGACCTTCTTCGACGAGGTGCGGTTCGCCCGTGATTGCACCAGCCACGCGGGCGGATCCTGCTCGATCGCCTCGAGCTCGGCCTCGGTGAGCCGGCCGGGGATCCCGTGGCGGGCGGCCATCTCGAGAGGGATGTCGAGCCGGAGGGCGGCGTCTCGGCGTGTCAGCACCCCGACAGCCTAGGCGCTACGGGAGGAGCACCACGCGCCGCGTCGCCGGCTCCTGCCACACCCGCGTGACCTCGGCGAGAGGCACGCCGTCCGCGTCGATGGTGAACGTGCCGGCGACGAGCTCGGCGACGAGGGAGGGCAGCTCCGCCACGATGCCGGCGGCCGAGTTGGAGCCCTGCCCCGAGCCGAGGAACCGGATGTTCGCCTGGCGGAGGGCTGCCGACCCAAGCGCGATGTCGGCTCCTGCGACCGATCCGATCTGCACCCACTCGACCAGCCGGCTCCGGTCGGCCCGCCCGAGCAGCAGCGGCATGATCGCGTTCTGCGCCGGCTCGCCCCAGAGGTAGTCGATCACCACGTCGACCTCGGCGGCCTTCGCCGAGATCTCGGCGGCGACGGCGTCGGGGGCGGCGGCGAGGTCGATCGTGGCGGTCGCGCCGAGTGGCCGGAGGGCGTCGAGCCTCTCCTGCCCGCGGCCGGCGGCCACGATGTCGCGGGCGCCGAGGTGCCGGGCGATCTGCACGGCGAGCTGCCCGGCCGATCCGGTCGCGCCCAGGATCAGCACCGACATGCCCGGCTCGAACGTCACTCTGCGGCGGAAAGCCACCCACGACGACATGGCCGGGTTCATGGCGGCGGCGATGAGCACCGGGTCGGCGTCGTCGGGCAGCGGGATCATGCGCCGCGGGTCGACCAGAGTCTTCTCGGCCATCGCCCCGAGCGGGGTGTCGCCCAGCACGAAGTACGCGAGGCGGCCGTCGGGCGTGCGCCCGACGCCGTCGAGTCCGGGGACGAGCGGCAGAGCGTCGCCGGAGGTGTAGTGCGAGCCGTCGGCCTGGGAGCGGATGCGCGGGTGGAGGCCCGAGGCGAGGACCTCGACGAGCACGTCGCCGGCTCCTGCGACCGGAACCGGCTCGGGCACGTCGGCATAGCGGGGCGGCTCGGCGAACGAGGTGACGAGTGCTGCCTTCATGGTGTTCCCTTCGACAAGTAGTTTGTGTCACCAACTATATAGTTGGCGACACCAACCATGTCAAGTAGGGTGGAGGAATGACACAGGTCGAACCCGGGCGCACGCGACCCGACGAGCCGCAGGAGCTCAGCGTGGTCGACGCGGCCGCGCAGCTCTCGTTCGCCGTGCTCGAGGTGCTGACTCGCGTCTCGGCGACCGAGAACCTCTCCGTGACGCAGCTGCGCGTGCTGGGGATCCTGCGCGACCGCGAGCCGACCATGGCCGACCTCGCCGACCGGCTCGGCCTCGACCGATCGAGCGTCACCGGCCTCGTCGACCGCGCCGAGAAGCGCGGCCTCGTGCGGCGCGCCCCCTCGCTCCACGACGCCCGCAGCACGACCGTCGCCCTCACCGACGAAGGCCGACGCGTCGGCGCGACACTCGAGGCGGCGTACGAGGCAGGCGTCGGCGACCTCCTCTCGGGGTCGAGCGAGGTCGACCACGCGGCACTCGTGCGAGTCACGCGAGGCGTGCCCCGGCGTCGCTGACGCCGAGGCGACACTGGCAGGATCTCGACGCACCACGGCAGACAGCCACTCGCCCCGCACCCGGCCTCGTCCGTACCGTGGGCGCATGAGCACCGCCGACGCCCTCCTGGCCCCGCCCACCCCCACCGCCGCCCTCGCGCTCGAGACCGTGCGGGCGATGGCCGACCCGGGCCTCGTGAACCACTGCCTGCGGTCGTACGCCTGGGGCGTCGCGCGGGCCGACGCCCTCGGGCTGGACTACGACGCCGAGCTCCTGTTCGTGAGCTCGATGCTGCACGACCTCGGCGTCGTGCCGCTCTTCGACTCGCACGACCAGCCGTTCGAGGACGCCGGCGGCGCCGTCGGCTGGGTCTTCGCCGCCGGGGCCGGCTGGCCCGCCGACCGGCGCGAGCGCGTGCGCGAGGTGATCCAGCGGCACATGCTGCCGTCCGTCGACCCGGCCGACGACCCCGAAGGTCACCTGCTCGAGGTCGCGACGTCGTTCGACGTGCGGGGCGCAGGAGCCGACGGCTGGGCCCCCACGCTGGTCGCCGACGTCCTCCGGCGAGCGCCGCGGCTCGACTTCGGCGACCGCTTCACCGGGCTCATCGCGGCGCAGGCCCGGCGGAAGCCGGCGTCCCAGGCCCGCCGACTCCACGACGCGGGCGGGCCGGCGGCGGGGGCGGCGTACTGGGCGAGCGCGGCGGGCGTGCGGCCCGAGGGCGCGTAACGCTGCTCCTGCGCCCTGGGCCTTGGCCTGTGCCTTGCGCTGCGGCGTCTAGTGCGCGACCGGGCCCTGCATGACGGCGAAGACGCAGAGGACGCCGCCGACGATGTAGAAGAGCGTGCCGACCTGCATGGTGCGGGTCTTGTTGCGGTCGGCGATGGGCACGTTCACCTCGAGGATCGGGCAGCCCGACCAGCCGATGAGCCCGATGGCGAGCGCCGTCAGCACCGAGCCGAACCACCACACGAAGCCGAGGAAGGGCGGCAGGATTCCGGGACGCCAGCCCGACGACAGCATCACCGCGAGGAAGACGGCAGTCGTCGCCGCCGCGCCGATGAACCAGGCGGTGCCGGTCCACATGATCCGCTGGACGTTCTTCTCTGGGGTCATCAAGTCGTGAAGCACAGGAACATCATGCTCTCGTCTCAGCACCGCGCGGTGCCCGCCGCGCCACGGCCGACCCCGGACGTTCGCCGGACAGGGGGTATCGGTGGGTCGAAAAGGGGTCTAGCTTGTCCCCCAGACGGGGTCCATGCACCCCGTCGCACGGACGATCGCTATCTGGGGGCGACCGGTCACACCCACCGTGGCATGCTCCGCACTGCGCCCAGAAAGGGACAACGATGTTCGACAAGCGTTTCATCAGCAATGCCATCGGCAGGAGCGCCGAGAACCCGCTCGACCGGAGGCGGTTCCTCACCGCCGCGGGCATCGCCGGAGCAGGGGTCGGCGTCGCCACCCTCGCCGCCGCGGCTCCCGCCCACGCCGACAGCTCGACGGGGGCGATCACCGACGGCGCGATCCTCAACTTCGCGCTCAACCTCGAATACCTGGAGGCGGAGTTCTACCTGCACGCCGTCACGGGCACCGGCCTCGCGTCGAACATGACGGACGGCTCGGGAAAGCTCGGCGGTGTGGTCGGCGGTCACGCCGTGCCGTTCAAGTCGCTCACGATCCAGCGGATCGCGACCGAGATCGCCAATGACGAGAAGGCTCACGTGGCGTTCCTGCGCTCCGCGCTGGGCTCGGCGAAGGTGGCGCGGCCGTCGATCGACCTGCAGTCGAGCTTCAACGCGGCCGCCACCGCCGCCGGGCTCATCAAGGCTGGGCAGACATTCGACCCGTTCGCGAGCGACGACAACTTCCTGCTGGGGGCGTTCCTGTTCGAGGACGTCGGGGTGACCGCCTACAAGGGCGCCGCGCCGCTCATCACGAACAAGACGTACCTCGGGGCGGCCGCCGGAATCCTGGCGGTGGAGGCGTACCACGCGGGCATCATCCGCGACCGGATCGTTGCGGAGGACCTGTATCACCAGGCCGACGCGATTTCGAGCGCCCGCGACAGCCTGGACGGGCCGACCGACGACGACCAGGGCGTCGCCGACGGGCCGACGACGAACCTCGTGCCGACCGACGCGAACAGCGTCGCCTTCGGCCGGACGGCGCCGCGCGTGCTGAACATCGTCTACCTCACGCCGAACGCGGCCACGAAGGGCGGCTTCTACCCGAACGGCGTGAACGGCACGATCAACACGTCCGGGTCGCCGTCGAGCCCGACCGCCTAGCGGCTCCCGCTCGAAGCGTGGTGCTCCCGGCCGTCCCGGCCGGTCGGGGGCACCACTGTCGCCGTGCGATCACAGCCACTTCCGCTTCTTGAAGACCGCGTACAGCACGATCCCTAGGGCGAGCATGAGCCCGAGCGCGAACGGGTACCCGAACGCCCACTCCAGTTCGGGCATGTGCACGAAGTTCATGCCGTAGATCGAGGCGATGAGCGTCGGGGTGAAGAGGATCGCGGCCCAGGACGAGATCTTCTTCACCTCCTCGTTCTGCTGGATGCTCTGGTCGGTCTGCCGGCGCGTGACGATCGTCGCGTGCACGGTGAGTGCGTTGTCGAGGATCTGCCGGAACGACGCGACCCGCTCGGCGATGAGCAGGGTGTGGTCCTGGACGTCGCGGAGACCGCGCTGCAGCTCGACGTCGACGCCGTACTTGTCGCTTCCGCGCTGGAGGTTGTCGAGCATCTTCACGAGCGGCACGACCGCGCGCTGGAAGTTGATGACCTCGCGCGAGAGGTTGTAGATGCGCTCCGAGAGCCCGATCGACTCGACCGTGAAGAGGTCGTTCTCGATCTCGTCGATGTCGTTCTCGAGGCCGGCGATGACGGGCTCGTACTCGTCGACGACCTGGTCGAGGATCGCGTACAGCACCGCCTCGGGCCCCTGCGCCAGGAGCGTCGGGTTCGCCTCCATGCGCTTGCGCACCTGCATGAGGTCGGGCGACTCCGCATGGCGGATCGTCACCACGAACTCCGGCCCGAGGAAGATGTGGAGCTCGCCGAACTCCACGGTCTCCTCGCTGTCGACGTACCGGGCGGGTCGCAGGACGGCGAAGAGGATCTCGTCGTAGCGCTCGAGCTTCGAGCGCTGATGGCCGAGCAGGGCGTCCTCGACGGCGAGGGGGTGCAGATCGAACTCGCGCGCGACGCTGCGCACCTCGTCGGGGCTCGGGCGATAGAGGCCGATCCAGCCCATGCCGTCGTGCTCCCGCATGAGCGCGTAGGTGGCGTCGAGGCTGCGGGGGTCCTCGATTCGCCGGCCGGCGACATACACGCCGTTGTCGATGAGAGGCATGCGGCACATCGTGCCGCCCGGAGGTGAACGGAAGTGGTCAGGCGCGCCGTCGTCGCCACACGGCGAGCGCCAGGAACACAGCGCCGGCGACGACCTCGATCGTCCAGTAGACCGGGCTGGTGGTGTCGGAGATGACGAGCAGGCCGTAGGCGCCCTCGACGACGAGCACGAGGCTGAGCGGCACGACCGAGAGCCAGCGGCCCAGCGGTCGCCGGGTGTGGCGGACGGTCGCCGCCCCGAAGCCGAGGACGAGTCCCGCCAGGATTCCCGGGATCACCCACATGCTCGAGAACGGCGCCGAGTAGTAGAACCCGCGCCACTCGCTGACGATCGCGTAGCCCTCGAGCATCGCCTCGAAGGCGGCCACGCCGAGGATCGCACCCAGGACGGGGCGGGCCCGCGACAGCCAGACCAGCAGGAACGTGAACATGCTCCAGCCGCCCACCGAGTTGGCGATCGAGCCGACCGACTCGGGAAGGTACTGCTGGCCCGGGCTCGACAGGCCGCCGATCACGAGGCCGCCGCCGACCGCCATGAGGACTGCGACGGCGCCGCGGCCGATCGCGCCCGCACGAGAGTCGTTCCCCTGGAATATCTCACTTCTGTTCACGCAGGCCACTCTACGGTGAGCTGGGGCCCGGACGCGTCGTCCTCGAGAGTGGACCGCGTCATCCCGCGGTGGGGTTGCGTCGGCAGATCCGGAATCGGCGATAGCGTCGAGCGCATGGGGCTCGCGGACATCACGGTGCACGTCGTCGACCTCGACGCGCTCGCACCCGATTCCGTAGGAACCGACACTTACGCCGCCGCGAGCGCCGCGGCGAGCACTCTCGACGCCGCCGAACGCGAGCGCGCAGGCCGTCTGCGCAGCCCCGTCGACCGCCGCCGCTACATCGAGGCGCACCGCGTGCTGCGGCGGCTGCTGGGCGACGCCGTGGGCGTGGCGCCGGGCGACGTGCGGATCCTGCGCGCTGCCTGCCTCGCCTGCGGCGGCCCCCACGGCAAGCCGCAGGCCGACGGCGTCGAGTTCAGCCTCAGTCGCAGCGGAGCCTTCGCGGCCATCGCGCTGGGCCCTGTGCCGTGCGGCGTCGACATCGAAGAGCGCGGGGCGCAGGAGCCGGCGGCACTCGCCCCGCTCCGCGACGGGGTCCTGGCGCCCGGCGAGAGCGGAGACGACCTCCTCGCCACGTGGGTGCGCAAAGAGGCCCTGCTCAAGGCCACCGGCGAGGGTCTGACCCGGCCGATGGCGGAGGTGAGTGTCGCCGAGGCCGTGCGGGCCGGGATCCTGCGCGACCTCGACCTGCCCGTCGCCCTGGCAGGTCGCCTCGTGGGGGCGGTCGCCGTGACGGCCCCGGCATCGTGGTTCACCGGCGCGCCACCGGCGACCGGTAAGGTACGGGCGCTCTCATCCCGACCGGAAGGCGCTTCATGACCGACGTGCACACCCCCGGCCTTCTGCTCGGCTCCGAGCGTGCTCCCGAGACGCGCACCCTCGTCGACGTGCTGCGCTCGACCGTGGAGGCATACCCGGAGGCGTCGGCGCTCGAGGACGAGGACGGCGCCCTCAGCTACCGCGAGCTCGCCGTGCGCGTGCGTGCGGCGGCGGCCTCGCTCACGGCGGCCGGCGTGCGACGGGGCGACAAGGTCGGCGTGCGGATGCCGTCGGGCGACCGGTGGCTGTACATCGCGATCCTGGCCGTGCTGACCGCGGGAGCCGCGTACGTCCCGGTCGACGCGGACGACCCGCAGGAGCGCGCCGACCTCGTCTTCGGCGAGGCGAACGTCGTCGGCATCATCGGCGCCAGGGGGCTCTACCGCGATGCGGCAGGAGCCGAGACCGGCATCTTCCAGCCCGTCGCACCCCACCCGAGCCGGGCCACCGGAGCCGCGGCGGCGACGCCCACTGCGCCCCTCCCGGACGACGACGCCTGGATCATCTTCACCTCGGGCTCGACCGGCACCCCGAAGGGCGTCGCCGCGAGCCACCGCTCGGCCGCCGCGTTCGCCGACGCCGAGTCGCGCCTCTTCCTCCGCTCCCCCGGCATCGATCCGCTCGGCCCGGGCGATCGCGTGCTCGCGGGGCTCAGCGTGGCCTTCGACGCCTCCTGCGAGGAGATGTGGCTGGCCTGGCGCTCAGGAGCCTGCCTCGTGCCTGCGCCCCGAAGCCTCGTCCGCACCGGAGCCGACCTCGGCCCCTGGCTCGTCCTGCACGACATCACCGTCGTCTCGACCGTGCCGACCCTCGTGGGGCTCTGGCCGATCGAGGCGCTCGAGAGCGTCCGCCTGCTCATCTTCGGCGGCGAGGCGCTGCCTCCCGAGACGGTCGACCGGGTCACCGGCGAGGGCCGCGAGGTCTGGAACACGTACGGCCCCACCGAGGCGACCGTCGTCACCACCGGTTCGCTCGTGCAGGCCGGCGAGCTGGTCCGCATCGGGCTCCCGCTCGACGGCTGGGACGCCGCCGTCGTCGACGTCACCACCGGCGAGCCCGTCGGGGAGGGCGAGGTCGGCGAGCTCATCATCGGCGGCGTGGGTCTCGCGCGCTACCTCGACCCGGCGAAGGACGCCGAGAAGTACGCGCCGCACGAGCAGCTGGGGTGGCAGCGCGCCTACCGATCCGGCGACCTGGTGCGTTTCGAGCGCGACGGCCTCGTCTTCCAGGGCCGCGCCGACGACCAGGTGAAGGTCGGCGGCCGGCGCATCGAGCTCGGCGAGATCGAGGCGGCGCTGCTCGCCCTCGACGGGGTCGGCGGGGCCGCGGCCGCCGTGCGGAAGACCGACGCCGGCAACCAGGTCATCGTGGGCTACCTCGCGGTGCAGGATCCGAGTGCCTTCGACCGCAACGCCGCTCTCACCCGCCTCCGCGAGGAGCTCCCCGCGGCCCTCGTGCCCCTGCTCGCCCTCGTCGAGGGCGACCTGCCGACGAAGACGAGCGGCAAGATCGACCGCGACGCGCTGCCGTGGCCGCTGCCGCCCACCTCCGTCGGGCCCGACGACACCGGCATGAGCCCGGACGAGCTGATCCTCGCCGCCGACTGGCAGGCCGTGCTGGGCCTGCCCGTCGACGACGCCGACGCGAACTTCTTCGACCTCGGCGGGGGCTCGCTCGCGGCCGCCCAGCTCGTCGCCCGGATCCGCGCGCGCGACCCCGAGTTCACCGTCGCCGAGATCTACTCCCACCCGCGGCTCGGCGCCATGTCGGACGCCCTCGCCGCCCGTGTCGGTACGCAGGCCGTGCCGAACGACGACTACCACCGCTCGACGCCGACGCCGGTGCGGATGCAGTGGCTGCAGACCCTCCTCGGCCTGCCCCTCCACATCCTGAGCGGGGTGCGCTGGGTCACCTACGCGCTCACGGCCTCGTCGGTGCTGCACTGGAGCGCAGGATCGCACAGCCGCGCGTTCGATGCTCTCCCGGCGGCGAACCCGTGGCTCCTCGCGATCCTGCTGATCGTCTTCGTCACCCCGTTCGGGCGCATGGCCATCTCGGTGCTCTTCGCCCGCGCGCTCGTCGGCGGCGTGAAGGCCGGCGACTACCCGCGCGGCGGCGGCGTGCACCTGCGCCTGTGGCTCGCCGAGCAGGTCGCCCACCAGATCGGCGCCGTCGGCCTCGCGGGAGCGCCGTGGATCAGCTACTACGCCCGCGCCCTCGGAGCCCGCATCGCGGCCGACGTCGACCTGCACGCGATCCCGCCGGTCACAGGCATGCTGCGCATCGGGCGCGGCGCCTCGATCGAGCCCGAAGTCGACCTGTCGGGCTACTGGATCGACGGCGACACCGTGCGAATCGGCGCCGTCCGGATCGGCGCGGGCTCGACAGTCGGCATGCGCTCCACGCTCCTGCCCGGCACCAGGATCGGGAAGAACGCCTCGGTCGCACCCGGCTCGGCCGTCTTCGGCCGCGTCCCCTCCGGCCAGGAGTGGGCAGGCTCGCCCGCCGCCCGGGTCGGCAAGAACCGCGCGTGGTGGCCGTCCGACCGGCCAGGATCGCATCGCGGGTGGCTGGCGCTGTACGGGGTGTCGTCGATCCTGCTCTCCCTGCTGCCCGTGGCGTCGCTGGCCGGCGGCGCCGCCGTCATCGCCCTCGGCGTGCAGGGCTCGGCGACGCTCGGCGAGGCGTACCTGCGGGCGCTCGCGTGGCTCGTGCCCGCGACGCTGCTCGCCGGCTTCACCGCTGCGGTGCTCGTCGTGCTCTTCGTGCGCCTGCTCGGCATCGGCGTGCGCGAGGGGACGTTCGCCGTGCGATCCCGGGTGGGCTGGCAGGTGTGGAGCACCGAGCGGCTTCTCGACCTCGCGCGGACCTTCCTGTTCCCGCTGTACTCGGGACTGTTCACGGCCGTGTGGCTGCGCATGCTGGGAGCTCGGGTGGGGCGTGACGTCGAGGCGTCGACCGTGCTCCTGCTGCCTGCCATGACGACGATCCGCGACGGGGCGTTCCTGGCGGACGACACCATGGTCGCCTCGTACGAGCTCGGCGGCGGCTGGCTGCGCGTGGCCGAGGCGGAGATCGGCGAGCGCGCGTTCCTCGGCAACTCGGGCATGACCGGGCCGGGGCACAAGGTTCCGCGCGACGGCCTCGTCGCCGTGCTGAGCGCCGCGCCGAAGAAGTCGAAGGCGGGGTCGTCGTGGCTCGGCTCGCCCGCCGTGCGGCTGCGGCGCACCGTCGCCGTCACCGACGACGCGCGCACGTTCCACCCGCCCACGGCGATCCGTCTCGCCAGGATCCTCTGGGAGCTCGGCCGCATCGTGCCGGTGTTCGTCACCTGCCTGATCGGGCTCACGCTCTTCTTCGCCCTGTTCTGGCTCGTCGGCCAGATCGGCGCAGGCTGGACGATCCTCGTCTCCGGAGCCGTCATGCTCGCCGTCGGCGCCGTGGCCGCTCTCGTCGCGACCGCGGCGAAGTGGGCCCTCATCGGCCGGATCAAGGTCTCCGAGAAGCCGCTGTGGTCGAGCTTCGTCTGGCGCAGCGAGGTCGCCGACGTCTTCGTCGAGCTGTGCGCCGCCCCGTGGTTCGCGCAGCCCGCGGCCGGCACCCCCGCGCTCGTGTGGTGGCTCCGCTCGCTCGGCGCCTCGATCGGCAAGGGCGTCTGGACCGACAGCTACTGGCTGCCCGAGGCCGACCTGGTGCGTCTCGGGGATGGTTCGGCCGTCAACCGGGGCTGCGTCGTGCAGACGCACCTGTTTCATGATCGAATCATGAGCATGGACACCGTCACCCTCGACGCGGGCGCCACCCTCGGTCCCCACAGCGTCGTGCTGCCCGCCGCCGAGATCGGCGCCCACGCCACCGTCGGCCCCGCCTCGCTCGTCATGCGCGGTGAGGGCGTCCCCGTGGGCAGCCGCTGGTCGGGCAACCCGATCGGGCCGTGGCGCGAGGTGCGGTTCGCTGACTACCACTCGGTGGCCAGCTCCTGATGGCGGTCGCCTACCTCCCCGACTCCGGCAACGACGGCTACACGGCGCTCGCGTACGACCTCGACCTCACGTACCGCGTGGCGACGAACCGGCTCGACGGCACCGCCACGATCCGCCTGCGCGCACTCGCCGACCTGCAGCGATTCAGCCTCGACCTGGTCCGCCTGCGCGCCTCGAAGGTGCGCGTCGACGGCACGAAGGCCGCACGGTTCACGCAGTCCGCGGCGAAGCTCGTCGTGACGCCGGCGAGCGCGATCGAGGCCGGCGAGGAGTTCGTCGCCACGATCGAGTACGGCGGCTCCCCCGCCCCGCGCTCGTCGACCTGGGGTGCTCTCGGTTGGGAAGAGCTCACCGACGGCGTCATCGTCGCCTCGCAGCCGTCCGGCGCCCCCACCTGGTTCCCCTGCAACGACGACCCCGCCGACAAGGCGTCGTACCGCATCGCGATCTCGACCGAGCAGTCGTACGCCGTGGTCTGCAACGGCACGCTCGCCTCGAGGCGCACGCGCTCCGGCCGCACCACGTGGGTCTACGAGCAGCAGGAGCCGACGTCGACCTACCTCGCGACCGTCCAGATCGGCCGCTACGAGCTCGTCCCCGCGACCTTCGCCGAGGTCCCCGGCGTGCTCGCCGGGCCGCCCGCCCTGCGGTCGCGCATCGCCCACGACTTCGGCCGCGTCGGCGAGATGATGGCCTGCTTCGAGGACGCCTACGGGCCCTACCCGTTCCCGTCGTACTCGGTGGTCGTGACCGAGGACGACCTCGAGATCCCGCTCGAGGCCCAGGGCATGGCGATCTTCGGCGCGAACCACGCCGACGGCCACGACGCCGCCGAGCGGCTCGTCGCCCACGAGCTGGCGCACCAGTGGTTCGGCAACAGCGTCGGCGTCGCCTCCTGGAGCGAGATCTGGCTCAACGAGGGCTTCGCCTGCTACTCCGAGTGGGTCTGGTCGGAGGCCTCCGGCCGCACCTCGGCCGCACGTCTCGCCGCCGAGACGCACGCGCGCCTCAAGGGTCTGCCGCAGGACATCATCGTCGGCGACCCCGGGGCGCGCGCGATGTTCGACGACCGCGTCTACAAGCGCGGGGCGTTGACGCTCGCGGCTCTGCGAGCGCGGATCGGCGACGACGCCTTCTTCCGCGTTCTCCGCGAGTGGACGGCCAGGCATCGCCACGGCGTGGTGACGACGGAGGACTTCGTCGGACTGTGCGTCGAGGTCTCCGGAATCCGCGAGCTCCCCGCCCTGTTCGACGACTGGCTGACGCGGAGGCCGCTGCCCGCGCTCTGAGCCTTGGCCACGAATTGTAATATTTTGCATTCGTATTCTCGCTAAGTTCGAGGGGAGAGAAAGCCTCTCGCACGAATGGAGAATCATGCGTTCTGTAACCTTCCCCTCGCGCCTCGGCGCGACCCTCCTCATCGCCGCCTCCGCTGTCGGAGCGGGCGTCGCGCTGGCCCCGGCGGCCACCGCCGCGGCGAGCCAGGCCGTCGTCGCGCCCTCCGCCGACGCGCCGGCCTTCCGCATCGTCGGGGTCAACCCGGATTTCGTGAAGCGCACGGCGAACCTCGTCGGCTCGGCCGCGCCCGGCACGATCATCACCGTCCTCGACGCCGACGGCGGGATCATCGGCTCGACGGTCGCCTCGGCGAGCACGGACGCCCTCGGCGGGTCCTGGAGCGTCGAACTCGGCGGCATGAAGATCGGCGCCGCGGGCACCGTCACCGTCACCGCCGAGAAGGACGGCGTCGTCGGCGTCGCCACGGCGTACGCACTCCCCCACGGCCCGGGCGCGGCGAGCTAGAAGGCACCGCCTGAGGGGCCTCGCCCACACCCGTCGGCCATGCCAGACTGCTGGCATGGCCGACTTCACCGTCCGCGACGCGACACCTGACGACGCGGCGGCCTGCGCCGCCATCTACGAGCCGTACGTCACCGGCACCGCGATCACCTTCGAGGAGGTCGCACCGACGGCCGCCGAGATGGCGACCAGGATCATCGACGCCCAGGCCGCCCACGCCTGGCTCGTGCTCGACGATCCCGACCGGGGCGTCATCGGCTACGCCTACGCGGGGCCGTTCGCCAAGCGGGCGGCGTACCGGTGGGCGACCGAGGTGAGCGTGTACCTGCATCCCGCCGCGGGCGGGCGCGGCGGCGGCCGGGCTCTTTACGAGGCGCTCTTCCCGCTGCTCCTGCGCCGTGGGTTCCGCATCGCCATGGCCTGCATGACGCTGCCGAACGACGCGAGCGTGGGGCTGCATCGCTCCTTCGGGTTCGAGACCGTTGCGACCTACCCCGACGTCGGCTGGAAGCTCGGAGCCTGGCACACCACGGCGTGGATGCAGAAGCGGCTCGCCCCCGCTGACGAGGGCGAGCCGCTCGAGCTCCGCTGATCGGCGTGCGGCCGCGCCCGCTGGCTCCTACCGAGAAGAACGGCGGCGCCTCACGGGGATGCCCACGAAAACCGCACCCAAGAACGATGCGACGCCGATCATGATTCGCCCGGCCACCCGCACGGACTCGGCGCTCGACGCATTCGCGACAGCCACGCCCGTCGTGATGGCTACAAGGGCGACCACCGCGGCGAACCAAGGACTTCGTACGACACGCATGGTTCCACCCGCTCTCACGCGCATCGCGGCTTGTGCCCGCTGAACGGATAGACCCGTAGAGAGCGCCCACCCGAGCACTTCTGATTGTTGTTCGCAGACAGTGCAAGACCGGCAGCAGTGAGGATGGCGCCCGCCACCACGCAGAACACACCAGCGCTGACCACGCACAGCCCCGCAGAGACGCCGAAGAGTCCGCCCGAGATCACGGCGTCCTGGTCGAAGTTGTTCAGGGCCACGCAGGCCCCGTAACCGTCGCTGCCCGCAGCAAGTCGAGAGCCCCGGGGTTCGACGAAATCGAGCTTGATTCCCTGACCCGCATCGACGGTGGTCGAGAGATCTCCATCGCCGTTGATACCTTGACGCTCGATCAATCCCTGTTCACGCGCTTCGACGAGCGCCTGGTCGAATTGGCTCTGCGTGATCGACGGGCTCACGGTCGTGTCCGACTGAGGGGCTTCGGACGCCTGCGCCTGAGGCGTGGCGACTGTCAGTGTCGCCGCGATGATCGCGGCTGTCGCCAAGGCCGCGAGGGCTGCTCCACGGAATGGTGTGTTCACGCTGGCTCCTTTGCTTGTGGCGGGCAAAGCTGTTCTCACAGCAGCCCACCTCGCGAGCGTAGGGCCGATATGCATATTCGCAAGGCGTGGATGCAGAAGCGGCTCGCCCCCTCGGACGAGGGCGAGCCGCTCGAGCTCCGCTAGTGCGCGGCGACGGGCTCCAGGGGCGACTCGCCGGCGACGAGGGTCGCGGAATCCGGAGCCGCCGACCGGAGCACCCGACCCGAGGGCAGGATCAGCGCCAGCAGCGCGGAGCCCGCCACGACGCTCGCGCCGACGAT
This sequence comes from Frondihabitans australicus, assembly GCF_003634555.1. NCBI lineage: Bacteria > Bacillati > Actinomycetota > Actinomycetes > Micrococcales > Microbacteriaceae > Frondihabitans > Frondihabitans australicus. Next base: position 50,722 of record NZ_RBKS01000001.1, on the reverse strand, counting down.
CACGGCGGGGATCGCCGCGTGCACGTAGCCGGTCGGCGTCAGCTGCCCGCCGGCGCCGGTGAAGACCGCGGTCAGCACGGCGATTCCGAGGGCGACGCCGATCTCGCGGAGGGTCGAGTTGGTGCCCGAGGCCTTCGCGTGATCCTGCTCGCGCATGTTCACCAGCACGGCCGTCGAGAGCGGCGCGAACGCCATGCCCATGCCGATGCCGGCCAGGATGAAACCGGGCAGCATCACGGCGAACGACACGGTCGCCGTCATGGTCAGGGCGAGCTCGAACAGGCCGGCCGAGAGGAACACCATGCCGGCGACGATCACGACCCTGGTGCCGATGCGCGGCACGATGAAGCCGGTGAGCGGCGCGATGACCATGGGCGCGAGGGTCCACGGCATCGTCTCGACGCCGGCGGCCAGCGGCGACTTGCCCTGCACCACCTGCAGGAACTGGATCAGGATGAACACCGACCCGAACGACCCGAACGTGAAGGTCATCGCCACGGCGTTCGCCACCGTGAAGCTGCGGTCGCGGAAGAACCGGAGCGGCAGCAGCGGGGCGCTGACGCGCGACTCGCGCCAGATGAACAGGATCAGCAGCACGCCGCCCGCGATGAGCGACGCGAGCACCTGAGCGCTCGACCAGCCCTTGTCGTTGCCGCGGACGATGCCGAAGACGACGCCCACGACGCCGAGGCCGACGAGGACGACGCCGAGGAAGTCCGCCCGCACCCGGTCGCCGAGGCTGTTCGGGAGCGCCCGCAGGGCCAGCGGGATGGCGATGATGCCGACGGGCACGTTCAGCCAGAAGATCGACTCCCAGCTCCAGCCCTCGACGACCGCGCCGCCGATGAGGGGGCCGAGCGCGACACCGAGACCGGAGACGCCGCCCCAGATGCCGATCGCCATCGGGCGGGCCTTGGCGCTGACCGAGCCGACGAGGAGGGTGAGCGAGAGCGGCATGATCGCCGCGGCGCCGACACCCTCGAGCGCGCGGGCGACGATGAGGGCCGTCGTCGTGGTGCTCAGCGCCGCGAAGGCGGAGGCGCCGGTGAAGATGACGAGGCCGGCGAGGAACAGGTGGCGACGCCCGAGGCGGTCGCCGAGGCTGACCGCGAGGAGCATGAGCGACGCGAAGGCGAGCGTGTAGGCGTTGGTGATCCACTGCAGGCTCTCGACGGACGAGCCGAGCTTCTCGTGGATGACCGGGAGGGCGCTCGTGACGACGAGGTTGTCGAGGGTCGCCATGAACATGGGGAGGCTGGCGGCGAGGATCGCGAGCCAGGTCGGGATGCGGCGTGACGTTGTCGTGGCGGACATTTTCGCGGCTCCTGAAATCGGTTGTAATCGGATGATTACTAGACACTAAGTAATCGGCTGATAACCTGTCAAGCATGACTTCGACGGATCTTCCGAGCGGCACGACGGGACGACTCAGCGCTGCGGATCGGCGTGAGCAGATCCTCGCCGCCGCGACGGTGGTCTTCGGCGAGAACGGCTACGCGGGCGCCACGACCGACCAGGTGGCACAGGCCGCGGGCATCAGCCAGCCGTACGTCGTGCGCATGTTCGGCACCAAGCAGAAGCTCTTCCTCGAGGTGATGAACGGCGCGCTCGGGGCGCTGCTCGAGCGATTCCGCGCCGCTCTGCCCGACCCGGGCGACGGCACGATCCTCGAGAAGCGCCTCGGCGCCGCCTACATCGACCTCGTCGATCGGGCCGGCGTGCACCGCACACTCCTCCAGGCGTTCGTCTCGGGAAACGACCCCGTCATCGGCGACGCCGCCCGCGAGGGTTTCGTGTCGATCTACCGCTTTCTGCGCGACGAGGCGCACTTCGAGCCGGCGCAGGTGAGCGAGTTCCTCGGCTACGGGATGCTGCTGAGCGTGCTGCTCGGCATCGAGCTGCCTCGCACGTTCGGGAAGTCGGCCGACGCCGACGAGCTGATGCTGGCCGCCTTCGGCGAGAAGTGCCGCGAAGTGCTCGACGTGGCAGGGCCGTCGGCACGCCGCGTGTGACGTTCTCGTGAATTCGGATATTCGCTGGAAGCCCTCAAGAGCCCCCGGGCCAGAATGAAGGGATGGACTCGGATCTTCGAATCGTCAGCTACAACCTCCGCGAGCACCTCGCCATCGGAGAGCTGTCGGACCTCGTCGACACCCACGCGATGGACGTCCTCTGCCTGCAGGAGTGCGACAGCACCGACATCCCCGACGAGATCCTGGGCCTGAGGCTCGCCGCGTCGACGAAGACGAACCGGCTGGGCCTGGCCCTCTACTACCGCACCGACCGCTTCGAACTGCTCGGCACCAGCCTCTACGCCCTGATGAAGTCGATGCACGACCGCGTCATGCAGCCCGCCCACGAGCGCCTGCTCGCCGCCCGCCTGCGCGACCTCGCCACGGGCCACGAGCTGATCGTCGCCGACTTCCACGCCGCGCCGCTGACGGCCACGAACTCGCTCCGGCGCAAGCAGATCGGGCTGGCGCACCAGAAGCTGAGCGAGCTCGCGAACGGCGTGCCGACCGTCATGGTGGGCGACTTCAACTACCCGTGGTTCCGGCAGGGGCTTCGGCGCCACCTGCTCAAGAGCGGCTACGAGCTCTCGATCACGGAGGAGCCCACGTACTCGCGCACCGGCTTCAGCGGCCACTTCGACTTCGCCACGACCATGGGCATGTCGATCGGCAGCGTGCTGTCACTGCCGCAGGGGAAGTCCGACCACCGGCCGATCCTGCTGCTTGCGAGCGTCGCCTAGATCGCAGGAGCAGCCGAACGACACCCGTCGATAACGTACCGGCAAGAATGTTTCTCGGCGACTTGCTCCGGCGTGGTGATCTGATTACTATTTTGACTACGCCACTGATCCGGCGGTGGCGGGAGCTCTTTTATTCGGGTAAGAGACTCCCGCCTTTCCTCTTTTTACGGGGTTCGTTTTCCGGCCAGTCGGCGTCGTATACGTGTACGTTCGGAAGATGTGCGAAGAGCGGTATACGACGGGGAGTGCTGGCTGAGTGGCCACGGGCACCTCTGAGCGCACCCTGCTTCGCGAGCGGGTCCTGAACGAGATCACCCAGGCGATCCTCGACGGCACCTTGAAGCCGGGCACCCGCCTCCGCGACGACGAGCTGATCGCCTGGCTCGGCACGAGCCGCGCCCCCATCCGCGAGGCCCTCGGCACACTCGCCGACATCGGGCTGGTCGAGATGGCGCCGAACCGCTACACCCGCGTCGCGACGATCTCGCCGCGGCTGTACGCCGAGAGCACCGCGGTGTGGGCGGCGCTGGTCAGTCGCGGGCTGAACTGGGGCGTGCGCTCCTTCCCCGCCGACGAGCTGCCCCTGCTCGAGAGCATCCGCGACGACATGCGGGTCATGGATCCGCGCGACTTCCCACCGGGCCCGACGCCCGTCGACCACTTCATGGCCGCAATCCTGCGTCACTGCCCCAACCAGGTGCTGCTCGAGAGCATCGCGATCCACGCTCCGCTCCTGCAGCTCGGCGTCAACACGTACAAGGGGTGGATGGAGGCCGCGCCGATCGCCGACTTCTTCACCGTGATCATCGACCGCTGCGCCCGGAACGACGCCGACGGGTTCGAGGCGGAGATCCGCGGGTTCCTCGGCGGACCGATGACGGCGTTCATCGCACGGATGACCGACGGCTACGCCGACCGCATCTACTCCGAGGGGAAGGTGCCCGATGCCGATCCCGGACGGTGAGAAGGTCGAGCTGCCGCAGCGCCGGCTCCTGACGGACGACGTGTTCGACCGTCTCCGAGACGACATCGTGCGCGGCTACCTCGCCGGCGGGCAGCGGATCCACGACCTGGAGCTGGCACAGTCGCTCGGACTCTCGCGCGCGACCGTGCGGACCGCGATCCTGCGCCTGGCCCACGTCGGCCTCGTCGAAGCGGTGCCGAACCTGTACACGCGCGTCACCGAGATCGACCTGCGTCGCTACCTGGAGGCGCAGGACACCGCGAGAGCCCTCTACGTCTTCGCCGCCCGCTACGGCACGCCGCTCATCACCGAGGACCTCCTCGAGCGCATGCGCGACTGGTCGGAGCACCTCGGCGATCGCGACACGATCGACCCCGAGCCGGTCTTCACCGGGCGGGCCGAGATCGGCTTCTTCCAGGTCTTCGTCGACTCGACGAAGAACGCACCCCTTGACAAGACCCTTCAGCGGCTGCGGCCCACTCTGCAGCGCGTGCTCGGGCAGTTCGCCCACCTCATGCCCGCGCGCGAGATGGACGCCGGCATGCTCGACGTCGTCGAGGCCGTGCTGCGGTGCGACGCCGACGCCGCGGCCACCCGGCTGGCCGCGTTCTACGACGGGCCGCTCGAACTCTTCCACGATCGGCTGCGCGCCGTCGCGTGAACGCGTGTGACGGGGTGCATGACGACCGTGCCCGACTCGGTTAGCCTCGTCTGAACCCGGCCGACAGCCGGAATGCGCCACGCACCACCGCCAGCACCCCGTGCTCCTCCAGAATCGCGAGAACCGCCCCATGTCCACCCCCGAGCTCGACTTCGAGACCCGTCAGATCCACGCCGGCGCCCGACTCGACAGCGATTTCGGGGCGCGAATGACGCCGGTGTACCAGTCGGCGGGGTTCGTCTTCGACTCGTTCGCGGACGGCGAGGCGCGCTTCAGCGGCGAGAGCGACCGCGGTGCCTACGCCCGCACCGACAATCCCACCAACGCCTCCGTGGCGCGAAGGCTGGCCGACCTCGACGGGGGCGCCGGTGCGCTCCTCACGGCGAGCGGCACGGCCGCGATCGCGCTGACTCTGTCGGCCCTGGCCTCCACCGGCGACCACGTTCTCGCCACCGCCAGCCTCTACGAGGGCACCAAGACGCTCTTCGCCAGGAGCCTGTCGCGCCAGGGCATCGAGGTCGAGCTCATCCCCGCCGACTCCCCCGACGACGTCTGGCGCCGCGCCTTCCGGCCGACGACCCGCGCGGTATTCACCGAGACGATCCCGAACCCGAAGAACGACGTCGTCGACCTCGCCCGCGTCGCCGCGTTCGCGCACGAGCACGGCGTGCCGCTCGTCGTCGACAACACCGTCGCCACCCCGTACCTCTGCCGCCCGATCGAGCACGGCGCCGACATCGTCATCCACTCGACCTCGAAGTGGCTCTCCGGCCACGGCGCCGTCCTAGGCGGCGTCGTCATCGACAGCGGCACCTTCGACTGGCAGGGCTCCGCGTCGCGCTTCCCGCAGATCGCGCTTCCGAACGACCACGGCGTCCCGTCGTTCGTCGAGCGCTACGGGCAGTTCGCGTTCCTCACGTATCTCCGCACGGTGATGGCCCTCGACTACGGCCCCACGCTGCCCGCGACGAGCGCGTTCCTGCTCCTGCAGGGCATCGAGACGCTCTCTCTGCGCATGGACCGCCACGTCTCGAACGCGCTCGAGATCGCGCAGTGGCTCGAGCACCAGGAGCAGGTCGCCACCGTCGACTACCCCGGCCTCGTCGCCAGCCCCTACTACGCCCGCGCGCAGAAGTACCTCCCCCGCGGCCAGGGCGCCGTGGTCACCTTCGAGTTCGCAGGCGGTCGCCCGGCCGCCGAGGTGTTCATCGACTCGCTCCGGCTCATCAGCCGCATGACCCACCTCGGCGACGTCCGCACGCTCGCCATCCACACGGCCTCGACGATCCACGGTCACCTCACCGACGCCGAGCGCTTGTCGCGCGGCATCACGCAGGGCACCGTGCGGCTCTCCGTCGGCCTCGAGAGCGTGCGTGACCTGCGGCGCGACCTCGAGCAGGCGTTCGCGGCCGTGGAGGCCGCCGGCTTCGCGCGGCCCGTCGCGGCGGTGTAGCGCGGCTTGCGTGTGTTCACGTCCGGGTCCCTGCGACAAAACGCGACACTTGCGACGCCCTGACACGTCGCAGGTGTCGCTTTTTGTCGCGGACGCGGGGACGTCGGGACGCAGCTTTGTAGCGCGGCGGACCCGGCCTCAGTAGCTCGTGCTGCGGATCGCCGCACCGAGCGGCCGCGTGCCCAGCGGGATCGCGTGCCGCACGAACGCCGCCTGCCCGAGCTTCGAGATCGACCACCCGAGCACGACGATGAGCAGCAGGTTGCGCGCGCCGAGCACGAGCGCCAGCAGCGGGTTGAGGTCGAGCAGCGAGTTGTAGAAGCACGGGAACACGAGTGTCGTGAGCACCCCGATGGCGACCATGAGGATCGCCGGGACCTTCCAGTCCGGCGGCCGGACGACGAGCCCGACGGCGACGATCGGCGTGAGCCACAGCATGTACTGCGGCGAGCCGACCTTGTTGAAGACGATGAAGGCGCTGGCGAGGCTGAGAGCGCCGACGAGCACGAGGTCGACCTCCTTGCCCATCGGGTGAGTGAGGCGCGACAGTCTCAGCGTGGCCGTGACGAGCAGCACGATGATCGCCGCCATCACCACGAGCAGGAGCCACGTGGCGTTCTGGATCATCCACTGGTCGCCCGGCCCCGTGATCTCCTCGGTGACGAGGGCCGTATCGTGGATGTGGTGCGCGCCCGGCACGTGGAACACGGCCATCCACAGCCACGGCGTCGACAGCGTCGCCTCGATCTGGAGCGCGCGGCCGTTCTGCGCGTTGACGAAGCTCGTGAGGTGGTGGATCCCGCCCCCGAGCCACACGACGAGCGTCACGACGGCCGTGACCGCGAAGCCCATCACGACCACGACCCAGCGCTTCGTCGACACCACCACGACAGAGACGAGAACGGCCGCCGGCCAGACCTTGATCCAGGTGGCGGCGGCCAGGAGAGCGCCCGCGAGCTTGGGGCGTGTGGCGAGGAAGAGGAGACCGAAGATGACGGCCGGCGCGGTGAACCCCTCGAGGCGCAGCAGAGCGACCGGCGACAGGATCGCGACCGTGGCCACCCAGAAGATGGCGGCCGTCTGATCGCGGAGCTTCCGGCCCCAGCGGATCAGGCCCCAGAGCGCGAACGAGTTGGCCGCCAGGATCATGACGAACCAGACGATCTCGTAGGCCCACGCCCCGAACACCTTCGGCAGCATCACCGGCAGCAGTGCGCCCGCCGGATACACCCAGTCGTGCGCGAACACGGGCCACCCGTGCCCGGAGAGCGCATCGGTCGCCCAGTTGCTGTAGACGTTGATGTCGCCGACGTACTGGCCGGCCAGCATGGCGGGCAGAACGGCGACGAAGATGACGACGTGTGTGAGGATCATGATCCCCCAGAGCGCCACGGTCGTCCGGTCGGGGCGCTCGCGGACGTAGGTCGACACGGCGCCCGACTCTCGGCCGCGCGTCGACCGGTCGGAGCGACGGGAGGAACGGACGAGCACGGAACGAGCATAGACAATCTGACCGGATGCATCGAATGAGGTCGCTCGACGCCGACCACGTCGGATCCTGCGCCCTGGCCCTGACCGACCCGAGGATGATTCACCCCCCGTTCACGGGACACGGTTAGCGTCGCGGCCAGGCCGGGCGTCTGCCGGGCTCACACCGGAAGGGGTTCGCCCATGGCCGTGCTCATCACCGTCACCCTCGTGATCGTCGTCGCCCTGGTCTTCGACTTCACGAACGGGTTCCACGACACCGCGAACGCGATGGCGACCTCGGTCGCGACCGGGGCGCTGAAGCCGCGTCAGGCGGTGCTCATCTCGGCCGTGCTGAACCTCGTCGGCGCGTTCATCTCGACCGCCGTCGCCTCGACGATCTCGAACGGCATCATCCGGGAGGGTCCGGGTGGCATCGAGATCACGCCGACCATGATCTTCGCGGGCCTCTGCGGCGCCGTCCTCTGGAACCTCGCCACCTGGTACCTCGGCCTGCCGTCGTCGTCGACGCACGCCCTGTTCGGCGGCCTGATCGGCGCGGCGATCATCGGCGCAGGCTTCAACTCGGTCGACTTCGGCGTCGTGCTGTCGAAGATCGTGGTGCCCGCCGTCGTGTCGCCGTTCGTCGCCGGTGCCGTCGCGCTGCTGGCCACCTACGCCGCCTATCGCATCACGAAGAACGCCCGCGCCAAGGGGTCGGAGGCCGGATTCCGACACGGCCAGACCATCTCGGCGTCGCTCGTCTCGCTCGCGCACGGCACCAACGACGCGCAGAAGACGATGGGCGTCATCACCCTCACCCTGATCGCCGCCAAGTACCAGGCATCAGGATCGGGCGTGCAGCTCTGGGTGATCCTCGCCTGCGGGCTCGCGATCGGCGCCGGCACCTACGTCGGCGGCTGGCGCATCATGAAGACCGTCGGCAAGAACATCACCGATGTGCAGTCGCCCCAGGGATTCGCGGCCGAGACGTCGTCGGCGGCCACCATCCTCATCTCGTCGCACCTCGGCTTCGCGCTCTCGACCACGCAGGTGACCAGCGGCTCCGTCATCGGCGCGGGCCTGGGCAAGCGCCTCGCCGTCGTCCACTGGAACGTGGTCGGCAGGATCGCCACCGGCTGGGTGGTCACGCTGCCCGCCGCCGCCCTCGTCGGAGGCGTCGCCGCGTTCATCGCGTCGACCTCGACGGTCGGCCTCATCATCGTCGCCGTGCTGCTCGCCGCGGGCGGCGTCACGTTCTACGCTCTCGCGCGGAGGAAGCCCATCACGTCGGCGGATGTCGCGGCTCCTGAGCCCGCCCTGGCCGGCGTCGGCGCCGGCCCCGGTAGCTCGGGCTCGACCTCAGTTGAAGGGACGGTGGCCTGATGTTCCTCGGAGTGGACTGGGGCGTGTTCGTGGTGGTGTTCCTCGTGGCATTGGCTGCGACCGCCGCCGTGGTGGTGCTGTACTCGGTGGGCCTGCGCCTGCTGTCGAACGGCGAGACGGAGGAGACCGTGGCCACGCTCGGCGCGGGCGCCGCGGCGGGCAAGGGGCACGCGACGTCGGCAGCGGGGCGGCCCGCGGGCCGCACGTTCGGCGGCTGGGCGTGCATCGGAGTGGCCGGGCTCGCGGTGCTCTACGCGCTGTACCTGCTGATCCCGCAGTTCCACCAGTAGGTCGGTCTTCCCCCTCCGCGACAAAACGCGACACCTGCGACGTTCCACCTCGTCGCAGGTGTCGCGTTTTGTCGCGCTAGCCGAGAGGTATGCCCGCGTCGGTTGCCATGACACGCAACTGCCACGGCTGAAGCAAGTTCTTCCACTCGACGCGGACGACATCGCGCACCTCCGGCAGGGCCAGGAGCCGTCGCTCCCGTTTGCGCTCGTCGACGATGATCTCGCTCACCGTCCGGCCCTTGGCGAAGCGAGGCTGGAAGTACTTCTGGTCGCCGTCGAACTCGACGATCACCCCGCACGACTCGAACCAGAGGTCGACGAACGCGATGCGCCCTCGGGCGTCGCGGAACTCCTTCTGCTGGATCGGCGTGGGTGCGCCGAGGTCGTGCAAGATGCAACGGCACCACGATTCGCCCGCTGAGTCGGAGAGGTCGTTGGCAAAGCGGAGTGCGCGCTCTGCAAGGGCGCGGCCTCGATCGATCGGACTGCGCTCGAATGCGGCCATGAGCTGGCCGTGCGAAATCCGTTCGGACCGGAGGTACTGATCGACCGAGGCGACAGTGATCTCGAACGGAGCCGTCACAGCGAGGTCCAGGCACGTCCGCATCGGCGACGTCACCCGGATGCCGTCGATGCTCTCGATCTCGGTCTCGTCCAGCGGACCCGCGTGTTTCACCAGACCCGTGCGGCTCTGACCACGACCGCCGTCGGGATCGGTCAGGTGCACCGCACGCGGCCAAGCGTGAAGCGACGTCAGGCCGTGAACGGCGAGGGCAGAGGCATGTGAAGCGACGTGACGGGGTTCGACCTTGAGCGCGGCGGCGCGAACGCGGAGCAGGTATTGCTGGTCGGCGTCGAGACGTCCCCAGGCGTCGGTCGCGACGAAGACGCCGTGACGCACGGGCACGAGACCTCCGTCGCGTGCACGGCGCTCGAGACGACGTCTCTCGGTGCTTCCGGCGGGGTAGGAGGCGGCACGGATCAGGGTCGGCAGTTCTCGTCCAGTCATGCGCCGAGCGTGACAGCGCGGCGGCTCGCGGCCGCAGTGGCCGACGTGCACACTGTGGACAACGTGGCGAGGCGAGTGGATGTGGAGGGCTCACTCCCCGTCGTCGCGACAAAACGCGACACCCGCGACGCGCTGAGGCGTCGCAGGTGTCGCGTTTTGTCGCAGGGGGCTAGAGGCCCCGGGCCAGCCGGTAGTAGGCGGCGTTCCACTGCACCTCGCGCCGGAACTCGCGGAGGCCGGTGTTCTCGTCGATGATCAGCAGCTCGGTGCCGGCCATCAGCGCGAAGTCCTCGAACGCCTCGAGGCCGACGGCGGTCGACATGACCGTGTGGTGCGCGGCTCCTGCGGTCAGCCAGGCCTCGGCCGAGACGGCGAACGACGGGCGGGGCTCCCACACGGCGCGGCCGACGGGCAGCTTCGGCAGGTCGGCCGTCGGCGGCACGACGTCGACGACGTTCACGGTGAGCCGGAACCGGTCGCGCATGTCGCTCAGGGCGACGACCACGGCGGGCCCAGGATCCGCGGTGAACACGAGCCTCACGGGATCGTCTTTTCCGCCGATCCCGAGCTCGTGGATCTCGAGTGTCGGCCGGGCCGAGGTCAGCGTCGGCGACACCTCGAGCATGTGGGCCCCGAGGATCTTCTCGGCGCCTGGCGTGAGGTCGTAGGTGTAGTCCTCCATGAGCGACGCGCCGCCGGGCAGGCCCGCACCCATGACGTTGGCGGCCCGCACCAGGATCGCCGTCTTCCAGTCGCCCTCCGCGCCGAAGCCGTAGCCCTCGGCCATGAGCCGCTGCACGGCGAGGCCGGGAAGCTGCTTGAGCGCGCCGAGGTCTTCGAAGTTGGTCGTGAACGCGCCGAAGTCGCCGGCCTCGAGGAACGAGCGCAGGCCCAGCTCGATCGCGGCGCCGTCGCGGAGCGACTGATGACGGTCCCCTCCCGGTCGGAGTGAGGGGACGACGTCGTAGGAGTCGAGGTACACCTGCACGAGGGCGTCGATGTCGGCGTCGCTCGCGGATTCGACCGCGGCGGCCAGCTCGTTCACGCCCCACGTGTTCACCGAGACGCCGAACACGTGCTCGGCCTCGGTCTTGTCGCCCTCGGTGACGGCGACGTTGCGCATGTTGTCGCCGAAACGGGCGAGTTTCAGCGAGCGGGTGGCCGCCCATCCTGCTGCCGCCCTCATCCACGTGGCGATCTGCGCGACGACGCGCGGGTCGGAGAAGTGGCCGACGACGGTCTTGCGGGCGACGCCGAGGCGCGACTGGATGTAGCCGAACTCGCGGTCGCCGTGCGCGGCCTGGTTGAGGTTCATGAAGTCGAAGTCGATCTCGCCCCAGGGCAGCTCGACGTTCGCCTGGGTGTGGAAGTGCAGCAGCGGCTTCTGCAGCGCGTCGAGGCCCTTGATCCACATCTTGGCGGGGCTGAAGGTGTGCATCCACGCGGTGACGCCGATGACGTCGTCGCGCGAGTTCGCCTCGAGCATCGTCGCCCGGATCGAGTCGGAATCGGTGAGCACCGGCTTCCAGACGAGCTTCACCGGGATGTCGTCGTCCTCCTCGAGGGCGTCGGCGATGACCTTCGACTGGGCTGCGACCTGCTCCAGGGTCTCGGGGCCGTAGAGGCCCTGCGATCCGGTGAGGAACCAGATTTCGTAGTGATCAAGCGTCGTCTTCAGTGTCATTGGACTTCCTTTCGGGCCGGCGCGGCGGCGCCGTGTGCGCTGCTGCTTCGGGGCAGAGCTTCGCTCTGCCCATAGACGTTCTGGTAGCGATCGAAGAGGGCGTCGATGCTCTCCTCGGCGATGGGGAGAGGCGCCCCCAGCTGGCGCGAGATGTGGACCGTCCGGGCGACGTCCTCGGCCATGACGGCGGCCTTCACCGCGTCACGCGCATCACGACCGATCGTGAAGACGCCGTGGTTCTGCATGAGCACGGCCCGGGAGCGGTGCCCGTCGAGGGTCGCGACGACGCCGCGCCCGATCGAGTCGTCGCCGATGATCGCGAACGGCCCGACAGGGATCTCGCCGCCGAACTCGTCCGCCATCGCGGTGATCACGCACGGGATCGCCTCGCCGCGGGCGGCCCACGCGGTCGCGTACGTCGAGTGCGTGTGCACGACGCCGCCGACCTGGGGCATGTTGCGATACACGTAGGCGTGCGCCGCCGTGTCGGACGACGGCGAGCGCTCGCTGCCGGGCGTCCCGGCGATGACGTTGCCGTCGAGGTCGCAGAGGATCTGGTTCGACGGCGTCAGCTCGTCGTACGAGACGCCGGAGGGCTTGATCACGAACAGGTCGGCGCCGGGCACGCGGCCGGACACGTTGCCGCCGGTCCAGACGACCAGGCCGTAGCGGGTCAGCTCTGCGTGCAGCGAGGCGACCTGCTCGCGGGTGGAGGCGATCGCGGCCTCGACCTCGGGGGTCCAGGATCCTGTCGTCATCGTGGTGCTTCTCTCTCGAAGGTGGGGGCGCGCCGGGCGGCGGCCCGTTCGTCAGGCGGGGGTGGCGGCCGCGGCCGCACCCTGCAGGGGCAGGGCCGCGCGGAACCGCGCGAGGTACGACTCGAAGCCGGCGACGGCGGTGGGGTCGGGGGTCTCGGTGACCGCCTCGGCTCCTGCGAACACGTTGTCGTCGAGGAACTCGGCCAGGCTCTTCTCGGAAGCCGCGGCCAGGTAGGCGGCGAGCACGGCGACGCCCCAGGCCCCGCCCTCACTGGCGGTGGCCTGCACCGAGATCGGCGTCTTCAGGGCGGCGGCCAGCAGCTGCTGGGCCGCGCCCGGCGTGCGGAACAGCCCACCGTGCGCGAGCAGCCGGTCGACCTCGACCTCCTCGTCGGCGAGCGCCTCCATGCCGATCGCGAGCGTGGCGAAGGCGGCGTCGACCTCCGAGCGCACGAGATTGCCGAGCGTGAACCTGCTGGTCGGGGTGCGCAGGAGCAGAGGACGCCCCTCCTCGACCCCCGTCACGGGCTCGCCGGCCAGGTAGTTGAACGACAGCAACCCTCCCGCGTCGGCGTCGGCGGTGAGCGCCTCGTCGAGGAGTGTCTGGAAGACGGCGTCCTGGTCGACCTCGCCGGCCCCGGGGAGGGCGGCGGCGAACTGCGAGAAGACCCGCGCCCAGGCGCCGATCTCGCTCGCCCCGTTGTTGCAGTGGACCATCGCGACGGCGTCGCCGGTGGGGGTGGTGACGACGTCGAGCTCCTGGTGCACGGTCTTCAGCGGTTCGGCGAGCACGATCATGGCGAAGATGCTGGTGCCGACCGACACGTTGCCGGTGCGCTGCGCGACGGAGTTCGTCGCGACCATGCCGGTGCCCGCGTCGCCCTCGGGAGGGCAGAACGGGATGCCGGGCTTGAGGCGGCCGGAGGGGTCGAGCAGCTTCGCGCCGTCGGGCGTCAGCGATCCTGCGTCCGCACCGGCCTCGAGCACCTCGGGCAGCACCTCGCGCAGGGTCGGCGCGGGGGCGTGCTCGGCCAGGTGCTGCTGCGCGATGTCGAGCATGCGCTCGTCGTAGTCGCGGGTCGCAGGATCGATCGGGAACACGCCCGACGCATCGCCGACGCCGAGCACATCCCGCCCGGTGAGAGCGCGATGGACCCAGCCGCCGAGAGTGGTGACCGATGCGACGCGCGGCACGTGCTCCTCCCGGTCGATCGCGGCCTGGACGAGGTGGGCGATCGACCAGCGGAGCGGGATGTTGAAGTCGAGGGCCTCGGTGAGCTCGGCGGCCGCGACACCGGTCGACGAGTTGCGCCAGGTGCGGAAGGGCACCAGGAGCTCGCCCGCTGCGTCGGTGGCGAGGTAGCCGTGCATCATGGCCGAGATGCCGATGGCGGCGAAGCTCGTCGGTGTGGTGTCGTAGCGCTTCTGCACGTCGGCGACGAGGTCGGCGTAGGCGGCTTGGAGGCCCTCGATCGCGGTGTCGAGACCGTAGGTCCACACGCCGTCGACGTTCTCGTTCTCCCACTCGAAGGAACCCGACGCGACGGTCTCGAACGAGTCGTCGATGAGGCAGGCCTTGATGCGGGTCGAGCCGAGCTCGATGCCGAGGGTCGCGCGCCCGTCGGCGATGAGGCGCGCGGTGGAGCCGCCGGGTGAGGCTGTGGAGGCCGGATCGGTGTTCGTCATTGAGCGGATCCAATCTTTGTGAGCGCTCACATTCTTGCACAGGAAGGACCACGGGCGCGAGGGCCGCGCTGCCGGGGAGGTGGCGTCGAGAAGTCCGGAATCGGGTCAGCGCGGCGCGGAGGCGGTCGACGCGCGCACGACCAGCTGCGGCGCGGTCGGATCCGATTCCGGCGGAGCCGACGCCGCGGGCTCGGCGGACGGGCCCGCGAGCTGCGCCTCGACCGTGCGCATGATCTGCCGGCCGAGTGCGCCGAAGTCCTGGCGCACCGTCGTGAGCGGCGGGTAGAAGTGCGCCGCCTCGGGAACGTCGTCGAAGCCGACGATGCTCACCTGCTCGGGCACGCGCACGCCGCGCTCGGCGAACGCGTGAAGGAGTCCGAGGGCCATCTGGTCGTTCGACGAGAAGATCGCCGTCAGCTCGCCGGCCTCGACCCGGTCGGCGAGGTCCGCTCCGAGCCGGTAGCCGGACTCGGGGCTCCAGTCGCCGCGGACGCTCGGCAGCGGCGCGAGCCCGAGGCGCTGGGCCGCGGCCTGGAATCCGCGTTCGCGCTCGACCGCGTCGTTCCAGTCGGAGGGGCCGGCGACATGCAGGATCGCCCGATGGCCGAGCGATGCGAGGTGCTCGGCGGCCAGCACGGCCCCGGAGAACTGATCGAGCGAGACCGACACGAGGCCGGCGTGGTCGCCGGCGTCGGCGGTGACGAGCGGCACCGGCACGGCGAGCTCGCCGATGGCGTCGATGGCGCGCGAGTCGGGGGCGATGAGCACGATCGCCTCGACGTTCTGGCCGAGCAGCGCGTCGACGGCGGAGCGCATGCTCTCGCGCAGCGCGACGGTCTCGGGCCGGTTGATCGAGGCGATCGAGACCTGGTAGCCGGCCTCGCGGGCGGCGCCGTCGAAGCCCTGCATGATGCTCGAGGGGCCGAACAGGGGCCCGCCGGTGGAGATGAGGCCGAGGGCCCGCGTCTTGCGGCTGGCGAGGGCCCGGGCGGCGGCGCTGGGGCGGTAGTTGAGCTTGGCGATGGCGTCGTCGACGCGCTGCCTGGTGGCGGGGCGGACGTTGGGATCGCCGTTGACGACACGGGAGACCGTCTGGTGGGAGACCCCCGCCTCCTGGGCCACGTCGAAGATGTTCGCCACGCGTTCACTCTAGAGGGCCCCTAGGCGGCGAGGAGCGCGTCGATCTCGGCGGAGGCGGGCGACGTGGCGGGGCCGCGACGGGTCACGGCGAGCGCGGCGGCCGCGTTCGCGCGGCGGACGGCGTCGACGAGCGGCTCGGCGCGCGAGAGGGCTGCGCAGAGCACGCCGCAGTGGGCGTCGCCGGCGCCCGTGGTGTCGACGGCGGTCACGGCGAAGCCGGGCACGTGGTGCGCGGCGCGCTCGGCCGCGCGAGGCACGTCGGTGGCATCGGGCACGCCGGGCGCCACGGCGACCCAGCACCCGTCGACGCCGTCGCGGACGAGCGCGGCGGCGCAAGGACGCAACAGAGCGGCGAGGGCGACGGCGTCGCCCGCGGCACCGGCGCCCGCTCCCCCGCCGACCATCAGCCGTGCCTCGCGCGCGTTGGCCGTGAGCACGTCGGCGCGCGCGAGCACGGCCGCGAGCGTGCCGGGGTCGAGGGTGGCGACGATCGGCGACGGGTCGACGACGACGGTCGCCTCGACGGGGACGGTCGACAGCCACGACGCGATCGCGACGCCCGAGTGCTGCAGGGCGTAGCCCGTGACGACGATCACGTCGCCCGCCTCGACCTCGACCTGCGCGAGGTCGGGCTGGCTGAGCCGAGCCTCCGCGCCGACGCTCGTGACGAAGGTCCGTTCGGCCGACGGCTCGACGAGAACGATCGAGAAGCCCGTGTCGACATCGCGAGCGACGGGCCCGATCGCCTCGACGCCGGCCGTCTCGAGGGCCGCCGCGACGACGTCGGCGAAGGGCCCGGTGCCGCGGACCCCGGCGTGAACTGCGGGCAGCCCGTCGCGGGCGGCGGCGACGAGGGTGTTGACCGCCCCGCCCGCGGTGAGCGAGGTCGCCGAGGCGATCACGTCCCCTCCGCGCTCGGGCAGTCCCGACACGGTCAGGGCGACGTCGACGATCGCGTTGCCGACGTGGATGAGCCGACTCACGACAGCCCCCGCCCGGCCCGCCTCCCGCGGATCACGAGCAGACCGTCGACGAGCGGCGCGAGGTCGAGGGCGTTCACCCGGGTCACGGTGTCGACGGCGGCACCCGGCCAGACGGACGACCCGTGGATCGCCCCCAGCACGGCGCCGGCCATCGCCCCGATCGTGTCGGTGTCGCCGCCGACGGAGGCGGCGTCGCCCAGGGTGACCCACGGCTCCTGCTCGATCGAGACGAGGGCGAGCGCGGCGACCACCGACTCCTGCGAGGCGACCGACGTGCCGATCACGTCGTAGACGGCGCCGAGGCGCTCGTCGGCAGGGATTCCGGCGAGAAACGCCCGAGCCCAGGCGATCCGGGCGGCGACGTTCCCACCGACGACCCAGGAGCCGCGGGTCGCCCCGATCGCGGCGGCGTCGGTGGCCGCGTCGAGAGCCTCCTCGACCCCCGCGCCGTCGAGCCCCGCGCTGATCGCGGCGGCGACGGCCGATGCTCCCGCGATGCCGAGGCCCGTGTTGTGGGTGACCGCGCTGGCCTCCTCCACCGCGTCGACGAGGGCCTCGAGGTCGTGGACGGGCGTGGCGATGCCGACGGGTGCGATGCGCATGGCGGCGCCATTGGTCGTGCCGGTCTTCCCGGCCTCGGAGGCGGGCACGCCGTCGAGGATCTTCTGCACGGCGGCCTTCGTCGACGGGCCGAGCAGGTCGAGGGAGCCGCGGGCCTGCATGCCGCGCTCCCACTCGACGAGGCGGTCGGCGAACTCCAGCGGGTCGACGACACCGTGGCCGTCCACGATCAGCCGGGCGAGCAGGAGGGCCTGCTCGGTGTCGTCGGTGACGCTGCCCGCGGTCATGCCGGCGGCGATCCGCTGGTGCGGGCCGGCGTCGACGAAATCGGTGATGCGGCCGTGGTCGCGGAGGATCATGCCGCGCGACATCGACTGGGTCGGCATGCCGAGGGCGTCACCGATCGCCAGCCCGGTGAGGCAGGCGGTGGCGCGATCGGTGAGGACGGGGTCGCCGGTCATGCTCCCATCGTGGCATCGTTGCCTTCACGGCGGACGAGGATGTCCCCGGGCTCGCTCGACGCGGCGGGCGACGACCGCGACCAGCGAGGTGACCATGTCGAAGATCTCCCCAGCCCTCCTCTACGGCGACCGTGCCGAAGAGGCGCTCGACTACTACTGCGGCATCTTCCCGGATGCGATCGTGACCGATCGCAGCCGCTACCCCGACGGGAAGCTCCTGGCGGCGACGCTCGAGATGGGCGGCCAGACCTGGACTCTGATCAACGGCTACGAGGTGCCGTTCCACGAGTCGGTGTCGTTCATGGTCTCGTGCGCCGACCAGGCCGAGGTCGACCACTACTGGGACTCCCTCACCGCCGGCGACGGCCGCGAGAGCCAGTGCGGCTGGCTGTTCGACCGGTTCGGCATGGCGTGGCAGATCGTGCCGACGCGCCTGCCCGAGCTGATGGGCGACTCCGATCCGGTCGTCGCCCAGGCCGCGATGCAGGCGATGATGGGCATGACGAAGATCGTCATCGCCGACCTCGAGTCGGCCGTGGAGGCCGCTGTCGCGGCATCGGGCGCAGGATCCTGAACGCTCCCGTCGACGAGGTCGTCGCACGCCTCCGGGCGGCCGGCTGCGTGTTCGCAGAAGACGAGGCGCGGATCCTGCTCGCCGACGACCCCGACGAGGCCGCCCTGGAGGCGCGCCTGCGCCGTCGCGAGGCCGGTGAGCCGCTCGAGGTGATCGTGGGCTGGGCCGAGTTCCGGGGGCTGCGGGTGAACGTGGCGCCGGGGGTGTTCGTGCCGCGGCAGCGCACGGGCCTCTTGGTCGAGGTCGCCCTGGCGGCAACGGCACTCGCCGACCGTGCGACCGACGCCGCCGTGCTCGACCTCTGCTGCGGGGCCGGCGCCGTCGCCGCGGCGATCGAGGCCGCACGTCCGAGAGCGCGGGTGCTCGCCGCCGACCTCGACGAGCGCGCCACCGCCGACGCCCGCACGAACGTCCGCGACGCAGGCCACGTCTTCACCGGCGACCTGTTCGACGCGCTGCCGCCCGAGTGGCGCGGCCGGCTCGACGTCGTCGTGGCGAACGCACCCTACGTGCCCACCGGCGAGATCGCCTTCATGCCCGCCGAGGCCCGCGAGCACGAACCGAACCACGCCCTCGACGGCGGCCCCACGGGCACCGAGCTGCAGCGCCGGATCGCCGAGACGGCGCCGGAATGGCTGCGATCGGAGGGCGTGCTCGCCATCGAGACGAGCGAGCGCCAGTCGGCGACGACCGTCGCGCATCTGGAGGCGAACGGGTTCGCGGCGAGGGTCGTGCGCGACGACGATCTCGACGCGACCGTCGTGACCGGGGCGCTCCGCCGGCGATGACCGGGGCGCCGGCGTGACGAGACGGCTGCGCAGCGTGCACACAAGCCCTTGACAGCGGGCCCCGAGACTGCGTAAATGAGCCATCGTCGATCGTGCCCGACGAGTCTGCCCCGACCCGAAACCGCGGTGGACCCGAGCGATCGCCGACGGTACCGCGTACGGCACGCGGTCCCTTCGCTTACCCCAGGACATGCAGCGATGCGCGGATCACGAGTCTCCTACGTCTTCCCGATCTACAACGAGACCGGCAACATCGACCTGCTCTACCGCACGGTCGACGAGGTCGTGCGCGGCCTCCCCTACGAGATCGAGCTGATCTTCGTCAACGACGGCTCGCGCGACGACTCGCTGGCGAAGCTCCGCGCGCTGGCCGCCGACGACCCGCGGGTGAAAGTCCTCGACTTCGCCCGGAACTACGGCCACCAGATCGCGGTGACGGCGGGGCTCGACGCGTCGACCGGCGACGCCGTGATCATCATGGACTCCGACCTGCAGGATCCCCCGCGGGTCTCGATCGACCTCCTCGCCAAGTGGGAGGAGGGCTGGGACGTCGTCTACGCGCAGCGTCGGTCGCGGAAGGACACCCCGTTCAAGAAGGCGACCGCCGCGGCCTTCTACAAGGGCCTCCGCTACATGTCGGAGGTCGACATCCCGGCGAACACGGGTGACTTCCGCCTCCTCGACCGGCGCGTGGTCGACGAACTGTCCAAGTACAAGGAGCGCGACCGCTTCCTCCGCGGCATGGTGAGCTTCATCGGCTTCGACCAGACCGCCGTGCAGTTCGACCGCGACGAGCGCCACTCGGGCGAGTCCGGGTACCCGCTCGGCAAGATGATCACCTTCGCCACCGACGGGATCATGGGCTTCTCGACGTTTCCGCTCAAGATCATCTCGCGCATCGGCTTCGTCGCCGCCGCGTTCAGCGTCGTCGGCATCGTCTACGTGCTGGTCATGAAGCTGTTCGTGCCACAGGTGGTCGTCGCGGGCTGGGCGTTCATCGTCCTGTCGATCCTGCTCATGGGCGGCCTGCAGCTGATCATGCTGGGGATCCTCGGCGGCTACGTCGGCCGGATCTACCGGCAGGTGCAGCAGCGCCCCCTCTACGCCCTCCGCGACGAGCGCCCCTCTCCCGTCGCGCTCGTGACGCCGATCGCCGCCGCAGCGTCGGCCCCGCAGGCGACCAGCGTCGCCCCCGTGGGCACGCCGGCCTCCGCCGACGACCGAACCGCAGCCACGCAGTGACCGCCGACACCGCCGTCACCGTCGATGGCTCCGGGACGCAGGATCCCGACCCCACGCCTTCCGCCACCGTCGACGGGTCACAGCGGCGCCCCCGCGGCGCCTTCGTCGTCGTGTCGCTCGTCCTGGCCGTCGTGCTCGCCGCCGTGGTGGCGAACCTCGTCCTCGACCCCTGGTTCGGCCCGCGCCGCTACTCGATGATCGCCGTGACGATCACGGCGGTGGTGCTGGCGGCCGCGCTGCCGTTCGCCTACCTCTGGGCGGGTGTCGTCGACCGCCGGTTCGCGCGCCGGTCTCGCCGGGCGAACGGGCTGGCCGTGGCGGGTGTCGTGGTCGCGGCCTTCGCGATCCTGCTGGTCATCGGCATGCTCACGCTCAGGAGCCCGGGATTCGACGCCGGGGTCGTGTTCGGCGCCGCCATCAACCTCACCGCGGGCCACGGCCTGAACGGCGAGGAGGTGCGCTACTTCTCGATGTACCCGAACAACGTCTTCCTCACCTTCTCGCTCTGGAAGTCGTTCGCCCTCGTCAAGGCGATCGCTCACATCTCGGGGCCGCCGGCGCTCTTCTACGCCCTCGCCGTCGCGGCGAACGCCGCCGTGCTCGCGTGCGGCGTGCTCCTCACCTTCACCGTGGCGCGTCGGGTCGCAGGACGCCAGGTGGCGATCTTCACCCTGCTGCCGACCGCCGTGCTCGTGGTCCTGTCGCCGTGGATCGGAACGGTGTACTCCGACACGCTGGGGCTGGTCTTCCCGATCCTCGTGATCTACCTGTTCCTCAGGGCCGACTCCGCCGGGACGACGCGCGCCCGGCTGCTCTGGTGGGGCGGGATCGGACTCGTGACGGCCGTCGGGTACGAGATCAAGCCGACGACCGTCTTCGCGGTCGTCGCCGTCGCTCTCGTCGTGCTGATCCGGGTGCCGCTGCGGCGCGCGGGCGCTCGGGCGCTGCTGCCTCCGGTCGCGTCGATCGTCGCGGCGCTCGTCGTGCTGGGAGTGGCGCACGTCGGCATCGGCGCGGTGCTCGATCGCTCCGGCACGGTCCCGTTCTCGCTGGCGCACGACACGACGCAGTTCCCGCTCACGCACTTCCTCAAGATGGGATCGCACGGCACCGGCGGCTACGACGCCCATGACGTCGCCGTCACCCGCGCGATCCCGACCGAGGCCGGCAAGTTCGCCGAGGGCCTTCAGGGCTACGCCTCGAACGTGGCCGCGCAGGGCCCCGTCAGGTACGCCGGGTTCCTGGCCGAGAAGACCGCCAGGTTCCTCGGCGACGGCACCTTCTACCAGTGGCAGGAAGGAGGCGAGCTCAACCTGCCGTTCATCGTGACCGACTCGCTCGGGAAGGACGCCCAGGCGGTCTACGGCCCCTCGGGCGCTCTCCACCCGGCGCTCGTCGACCTGTGGCAGGCGATGTGGACCCTGGTGCTGCTTCTGGGCGCCGCGCCCCTCGTGCTCCGCCGCGATCGGAGACTGTTCGGGGACGCGTCGGTCGCGATGCGTGTCGCGATCCTGGGCCTCATCGTCTTCCTCATGCTGTTCGAGGGTCGCTCGCGCTACGTGTACCTCTACGTGCCCTTCTTCGTGGTGCTCGCGGGCGTGTCGATGCGATCGCTCGCGGAGCGCTTTCGCCGCCGCGACGAGACGTCCCCCGATGTGTCCCCTCTTTTGGGGGCACCTGCCGACGCGGTGAGAGCAGAAAGAGCCTCGTGAGCACTCCCGCCACTGCCGTAAGATGAGCGGGATTCGCTAGTCAGGCTCTCGGGAGACCTCTGCGTGAGATGGCCCGGGAGCCCGAAATCCCGATCGCCAGCACGAGGCCCCATCGACATGGATTGGGGAGCGATTTCATGGACCCTCGCGATTACTGGACCGCGATCCGCAAGAGCTGGATCGTCGTCGTGGTGCTCGGCCTCGTCGGCCTGGCCGCCGGCTACGGCTACGGCCACGGGAAGCCCGACGTCTACCAGTCGACCAGCAAGGTCTTCGTCTCGGTGGCCGAGGGCTCGACGATCGACCAGCTCGCCCAGGGGTCGACGTACACGCACGCGCTCGTCTCCTCGTACGCCGAGCTGGCCACGACGGCCCGGGTCCTCGACCCGGTGATCGACGAGCTCGGTCTCTCGACGACTCCGACGAAGCTCGCGCGCAGCATCTCGTCGACGAGCCCGACGAACACCGTCTTCGTCGAGATCACCGTCTCCGACTCCACCGCCCGCGGCTCCGCGTCGATCGCGAACGCCGTGGCCCACTCGCTGAGCGTCGTCGCCCCCAAGCTCAGCCCGTCGACGAAGGCCGGCACCGAGCCCGTGGCCCTCTCGGTCGTGCAGCCCGCGCAGACCCCGGCCGGCCCGCGCTCGCCCAACCGCCACCTCATCGACATCACGGCGCTGATCATCGGTCTCGCCGTCGGCGTCATCGTCGCCATCATCCGCGCGCTCGTCGACACCCGGATCCGCAGCCGCCACGACCTCGACCGCGTGCTCGAGGCGCCCGTCGTCGGCACGATCCGCCGCGCACCCTCCGAGGCCGCCGGACTGTCGCTGGTCAAGTCGCCGGCGAGCGCCCGTGCCGAGGACTTCCGCCTCGTCGGCGCCACCCTGCAGTACACGGGCGTCGCCGGCAGCCTCGAGTCGGTCCTCGTCGCCTCGCCGCTCGGCGGGCACGACGCGGCCGACCTCGCCCTCAACCTCGCCCTGGCCACGGCCGAGCGCGGCAAGGCGGTCCTCGTGATCGACGCCGACCTCCGGTCGCCCCAGGTCGGCGCCGCCACCGGCGTCACCAGCCCCCGCGGCCTCAGCGACGTCATCGGCGGCGCGAAGCTGGAAGACGCGATCCAGGAGTGGACCGGCGGCGTCGACGTGCTGGTCGCCGGCCAGGCGCAGTCGAACCCCGCGTTCATCCTCGGCTCCAGCGGCCTGGGCAAGGCTCTCGACGCCGCGAAGAACGGCTACGACCTCGTCGTCGTGGTCTCGCCCGCCATCCTCTCGGCGGCCGACTCGGTCACGCTCGTCCACCAGACCGAGGGCGCGCTCATCGCCGCCTCGGCACGCCGCACGCGCCGGGCGCAGCTCGTCCGCGCGATCGAGACCATCCACGCCGTCCAGGCGTCGGTGCTCGGGGTCGTCCTGGTCGACGTCAAGGCGCCCTCGCGCGAGGAGCACGCCGCGACCGCTCACCCGGCGACCGCGCCGTCGACCTCGGCCGCACCGGCGACCGGACCGGTCCCCGTCACGGGCACCGACGCGAAGTAGCCGCATGCCGACGTCGAGCGGAGCGCCCCCGGCGCCCGCCCGCGTCGGGCGCACGCTGCCCGACGT
Organism: Frondihabitans australicus; assembly: GCF_003634555.1. Classification (NCBI taxonomy): domain Bacteria; kingdom Bacillati; phylum Actinomycetota; class Actinomycetes; order Micrococcales; family Microbacteriaceae; genus Frondihabitans; species Frondihabitans australicus. Next base: position 27,544 of record NZ_RBKS01000001.1, on the reverse strand, counting down.
CCGCCTGTACCAGACCCTCCGCACCGCTCACCTCGAGCGCGCGCACGAGCTGAGCCCGGCGACGATCCTCTACGGTGTGCGGCGCTACGACTTCGACGAGGACGCCGCCCGCGGACTCGACCTGGTGCAGGCGAGCGGCCTGAAGAGCGCCCTGCTGCTCCTGCGCTCCCCCGTCCGCAGGATCGAGATCAACGAGCCCCTCATGCTCTCGAGCCTGCCTTCGACGGCGTGGGCCCTCGCGGCGCTCTCGCTGCGCGGGGTGCTCCGGCGCGGGCGCGCGCAGGTGGTGACGTACTGCATCGGCAACACCGACCCGTTCCGGCAGGGCCCGCGGCGCGGAGGCCTCCGGGGTCTGCGCACGAGGCTCCGGCGAGCACTCGACCGTGTCGTCGCACGGCGCGTCTGGGCCCGGGTCGATCGGGTGGTGTTCGGCACCCCGGCCGCGCGCGACGTGTACGGCGAGGTGCTCGGGCGACCCCCGCGCGCCGAGGTGTCGACGATCCTGGCGCTCTCGACGCCCCATCCGGTGACGGCACCCGAGGCGGAGCAGAGGCCGCTGGGCGTCACCTTCCTCGGCGCACTCATGGAGCGGAAGGGCGTGCGTGTGCTCCTCGCGGCCTGGCCGCTCGTCCGCGAGCGGGTGCCCGGCGCGACGCTGCTGGTGCTCGGCAAGGGGCCGCTCGAGGGCGAGATGCGCGAGGTCGCGGCGGGCGACGGATCGATCGAGGTTCTCGTCGATCCTGCGCGCCGGGTGATCCACGAGCAGCTCGCCCGCACGGCCGTGCTCGCCCTGCCGTCGCAGCCGTCGCCCACGTGGCGCGAGCAGATCGGGCTGCCGATCGTCGAGGCGCTCTCGCACGGCTGCCGCGTGGTGGCGACCGACGAGACCGGCCTGGCGTCGTGGCTGAGAGAGTCGGGGCACAGGATCAGCGAGCCCGCCACCTCGCCCGAGGCCCTGGCCGCCGCGATCGTCGCCTCCCTGGAGGGCGGACCGTCGCGGGCCGAGGTGCTCGCGACGCTGCCCCCGGTCGACGCCCGGCTGCTCGCCGACGACTTCCTGTTCGAGCGGGTGCGAGAGCCGGTGGCGTCGTGACGCGTACACGCGCTGCAGGCTCAGGCGCTGCGGCGGTACTCCTGGTAGCGGTGCCCCCACGCGCCCGAGACCATGCCGGCGCCGCGGGCGATGGTGCGGACGCCCCGGGCGCGCTGGCCCATCGAGCGGGCGACGGACCCGACCACGACCCGCGCGCCGCCGCCGGCGAGACGCACGAGACCCTTGCCGGTGAGGCGGAGTCGCAGCGGCAGGCGGAGGCCCCGGCCGGGCGCGAGGAGCAGCGACGTGAGGCTCCAGCCGTTGCCGCTCGAGAAGGCGCGCTGCACGACCCACTGTCGGGTCAGGCGGTGCGGTGGCACGACGTCGGTGACGACGGCCTCGTCGCACCAGATCATGCGGCCTCCGTGGCGGACGATCGAGCGGGTGAACACGGTGTCGCTGCGGCCGATCGTGCCGAGGGACCGCTCGAACTCCAGCCCCCAGCTCCGCATCAGGCGCAGGTCGAGCAGCAGGTTGTTCGTCGCGGCGACGTCGACCTCGGTGCCGGTGGGCAGTCGGCGGCGGTCGAAGAAGCGGCCGGCCACGATCCACGGGTCGGGCTCGACCGAGTAGTCGGAGACGACCGGGCCCACGACGGCGGCCGGCCCCTCGATCTCGAACGCGTCGAGGAGGGTGACCAGCCACTTGTCGCTCGGCCGCTCGTCGTCGTCGATGAAGACGAGCAGGTCGCTCTCGGCGCTGGCCTCGAGCGCGCGGTTGCGGGCGGCGGCGATGCCGGGCTCGGGCTCGTGGGCGTACGCCACGGTCGCGCCGGCCGGGGTCGACCCGGCGGTGGCCGCCTCGGCGGTGGCCGCGAACGCCGCCACCTGGTCGCGCGCCGAGGCGCCGGGATCGTTGTCGACGACGAGCACACGGGTGTCGTAGTCCGCCGCAGCCGCCGCCACGGCCTGCGAGGCCAGCAGCGGCAGCACCGCGCCGAGGTCGTCGGGTCGACGGTAGGTCAGCACGGCGATGGTGAGCGTGGCGCGGGTCATGCTCACGATTCTTCCGTACCTGAGCGTCTCTCGGGAGGGCTTCGCGGATGAGACCGGTCACCGTCGTCGTCGTGAGCTACGGCTCCGCCGCTCTGCTGCGGGAGAATCTCGCGCCGCTCACCCGCAGCGCACCCCACCTCTCCGTCGTCGTCGTCGACAACCGCACGGACGACGCCGAGCGCGCCCTGCTCGTCGCGCTGGCCGCCGGCGAGGGCTGGGCCACCGTGCTGCCCGACTCGAACACCGGCTTCGGCGGCGGCATGAACCTCGGCGTCGCACGAGCGCTCGACGACGGGGCCGACCGCCTGCTGCTGCTGAACCCCGACGCCACTGTCGACCAAGCCTCGGTCGAGGGCCTGGCGGCGGTGGTGGACGAGGAGGCGCTCACTCTGGCGGCGCCTCGGATCCTGCGGCCTGACGGCTCCGTGTGGTTCGCGGGCAGCGACCTGTACCTCGCCGACGGCCGGATCCGCTCGCGGCGGCGGCGCCTCGACGGCGCCGAGGTCGAGGAGTGGCTCAGCGGCGCCTGCCTCATGCTCTCGCGCGAGCTCTGGGAGGTGACAGGCGGGTTCGACGAGGGGTACTTCCTCTACTGGGAGGACGTCGACCTCAGCCACCGCGTCAGGGCCGCAGGAGGCGCGCTGCGGGTCGTCGAGGAGGCCACCGCCGTGCACGCGCAGGGCGGCACGCAGGGATCCGCCGGGGCGCACGGGGCGGGCGAGGCGAAGTCCGCGACGTACTACCGCTACAACATCCGCAACCGGCTGCTCTTCGCCGCGCGGCACCTCGACACGCCGACTCTCGTCGCCTGGCGGCGCCTCACCCCGCGCGTGGCGTGGGAGGTGCTGCTGCAGGGCGGTCGCCGGCAGTTCGTCACGTCGCCCGGCACACTGCTGGTGGGTCTCCGGGCCGTCCTCGAGGGCCGAGGCATCGCGGCGCAGGAGCTGCGCCGCCGCGCTCGTCCCTAGCCGCCGCCGCGCCGCGTCCCGCAGCCGCGGCGAGCAGGCTACCGCGCGTCCTCGGTGAGCCCGAGGAACGCCCCCATCCGCTCGACCATCGCCCGCGTCGTGCCCCACTCCTCGACCTCGGCACGGCCGGCGCGACCGTAGGCCTCGGCCAGCCGCGGGTCGCCGAGGAGGCGCACGACGCCCTCGCTGAGCGCCTCCGCGTCACCGACCGGCACGAGAAGACCGGTGCTGCCGTGGTCGACGTAGTCCTCGATGCCGGGCGTGCGCGTCATGACCACGGGGCGCCCCGTGGCCATCGCCTCCAGGCTCACCGTCATGCCCGACGCGTGGAGGTTCTGCCCGGTCGCGATCGCGACGACGGACGCCTCGGCGTAGAGGTCGGCGAGCTCCCGATGGCTCAGGTGCGCGACCGTCTCGACGCCGCGAGGAGCCGTGAGCGTCGACGTGGTCTGCACGACGATCCGGGCCTCGGGCACGCTCTCGTGCACCTGCTCGAGCGCCGCGAACAGCGTCGCGGCGTCGCGGTCGCGGTCGCCGCCGACGCTCACGACCAGGGGCTGGGTCGGGTACGGGCGGTACGGGAAGAAGTCGGCGTCCACGCCGAACCGGAAGTACGCGATCGGCGGCCCGTCGTCGCCGACGAAGTCGCGCAGCGGCTCCAGCTGGCCGCGGGAGATCACCCACAGGCCGTCCATCTCGCGCAGGATCTCGCGCATCCTGCCCGTGTCACGCCCGCGCGCGACCAGATCGGTCACCCAGATCACTCCGGTGTACATGCGCTCGTGCGGGCGCGTCAGCGCCATGAGACGGCCGGTGTTCTCGTCCCAGGTGATGCCGACCTCCGCCGTGGCCGCCGACCCGAGTTTCGGCCTGCGGCCGGGCAGGAGGCGGGCGCGCGCCGCCTCGAAGCGGGTCGGCTTCGCGAGCTCGGCGATCCGGGCGTCGGGGTCGAGGGCGCGGAGTCCGTCGAGACCGTAGGGCCACAGGCCCGGGGTCTCGCCACGGCCATGGCGCTCGGCCCAGCCGGCGACGTCGCGTCCCTCGGGGAAGAGCACTTCGAGCACGGTCACGTCTCCGTCTGGTCGGCGAGGAAGTCGGACTCGGCCTCGCGGGCCTCGTCAGCGGACGGCGGTGCGGCGGCTCCTGCGGCCTGAGCGGCCCGGCGGCGCTTCAGGTCGCGCGAGACGTACCAGAAGTTCGGCCCGACCTGGCAGGCGGCGACCGACAGGGCCGAGCCGATGACCGGGCCGGCGGCGCCGAACGGAGCGATGAGCAGCCACGAGACGCCGAGGTTCAGCGGCACCATGAGCAGGATCGGCACGACCTGGAAGACGAGACCGCCCTTGTCGGTCATGTACATGCCGATCGGGTACTTGCAGGCCTGCAGCGCCACGAACACGACGAACGAGACGACGAGCAGCACGGGCAGGTGGATCTTGCCGCTCGAGACGAACTCGACCAGCCACGGCGAGACGAGCGCGAGGCACCCGCCGACGACCAGGCCTCCGAGCAGGAACCACAGCGTCGGCTTCGTGGGCGACTCGACCCGGCCCTGCGCCCGGGCCTTCGCATAGACCGGCCACAGGGCGACCCCGGCGGCGGCGATGGTCTGCAGGACGATGCCGAAGAGCTGTGAGGCGAGGTTGTACTGGGCCAGCTGCACGTCGCCCGACACGTGGCTGAGCAGCAGCCGGTCGGTCTGCATCGCGACCGGCAGGGCGACCATCTGCACGAGCATCGGCCAGGCGAGGCCGATCGCGGGGACGCTCTCGTACGAGCGGACGTGCCGGATCATCCGGACGGCCTGGCCGATCTGGGGGCGCAGGGTGCGGGCAGCGACGATCATGCAGATCACCGAGACCAGGCTGTTCGCGACGTACGACGCCACGGCGAGGTAGGTGCCCGCCGGGATCATGAACATGACGAAGACGCCGATGCACAGGAGCATGAACGGCGCGACGACCGCCTGGCTCGCGACCTGCGTCGTGGTCTTCTTGAGGCCCACGAGAACGCGCTGGCCGACGGTCAGCGGCACCACGACGCCGAAGACCGCGAGGCAGAGGCCGGCCGCGAGGTTGCCGCCCGGCAGGAGGCCCTCGCCCAGCAGGAGCGGCCAGAGGTCGAACGCGGTGAGCACCAGGGCGACGATCACCATGATGCCGCCGGAGGCGAGGAGGATCCGGAACGCCGTCACGATGGTCCGCTTGACCATCTCGTCGCGGCGCGGCTCGTCGGAGGCGGCGACCGCGTTGATCACCACGGCGGCGATGCCGAGGTCGGCGAACGGCAGGAGGGTCGGGAACGTCGAGAGGAGGCCGTACTGCGCGTAGGCGGCCGTGCCGAAGTGGGCGATGATCAGGCGGCTCGTGATGATGCCGAGGATGCCGGAGATCGCCATGACGAAGACCTTCGTCACCGCGGTCGAGCCGACGGCCCTCATCGCGCCGCCGGCCGGGCGGCCGCCTCGGTGACGCCGGTGCTCCCCTGCGACGGCGACGGAGCCGGTCGCCGGGGCGTGCTCGGTGGTCTGGCTCACGCTGACCGCCCTCCCCGCCTCGTCGTCATCGCGCTGATCGCCCGCCGGTACGCCTCGACGTGCCGCCTGCCTGCGTCGTCCCACTCGCGACCGGAGAGGTCGGGTCGGTCGTCGCCGGTGAGGCGGGAGGCCCCCTCGAGCGCGCGCTCGATGTCGCTGGCGCGCAGGGTGTCATCGTACTCGTAGACCCACTCCGGCCCGACCTCCTCGGCTAGCCGGGTGTTGATCTCGGTCGCGGGGACGAGCACCGGCCGATCCAGCGAGAGCGCGGCCAGCACGCTGCCCGAGTTGTGCATGCTGCGGTGGGGCAGCACGACGAGCTCGGCGCGTCCGACCGTCCTCGCGAGGGCGTCGTCGTCGAGGTAGCGCAGGTCCAGGTCGATGCGGTCGTCGCCGTCGGCGAGCCGGCGCAGCTCGTCGCGGAGCTCGTCGCTCGACGGCTTGCCGGCCGCCGTGAGGCTGACGTCGCCGGGCAGCTCGCGGAACACCGAGACGAGATCCTCGACGCCCTTGTACGGCCGGATCAGGCCGAAGTAGGCGACGTGACCCGCCTGGCGCTCCGAGCCGTCCGGGCGCGGATACCAGTCGCGGTAGTGGCCGTGCGGGATCGTCTCGCTGAGCACCCCGGGAGGCACCGGCGTGCTGTCGGTCAGGCGGATCACGAGAGTCGTGCGGCGATCCAGCAGACCGAGCAGGAGCCGACGGGGCCGGCTCAGCCCCTCGTGCGCCTCCACGTTGTGCAGCGTCCGCACCACGGGCGTCCGGGTGGCGGCGAGCCGCACCACGAGCGCCAGGGTGAGCAGCTGGCGCACGGCCGTCTTCACGGGGCTCGCCCCCTGCACCAGGATCTCGGGCCAGTGCACGTGGAAGACGTCGTAGCGCCCCAGGAGCGCCGACCGCCAGGAGAACGGGAGGACCCCCACCCCCGGCTGCCGGGCGATCGCGTCGCCGAGGAGCCGGAGGTAGGGGTTCGTGGTGGGCCGGGGCCGCGGGAAGGACTGCTGGACGACCAGCCTCCTCCCGCCGCCCCGACCCGGGGACCCCGTGTCGGTCACTGGACCGGGAGTGCGCTCAGCTGCTGGACCGAGAGGTTCTGCGGCACCGTGGTGGCGCTGGCCGAGACGTAGCTCTGGATCGCGATGCCGCCGGCCTTCTGCAGCGACGGCGTCGAGTCCGTGAGGCTGATGTTCCAGCCGCTCGGCTCGGTCGTGCCGGTGAGCCACGCCTTGAGCTTGATCGACGTCGTGCCGGTGCCCGAGACCTGCATCCGGAAGCTGACGCTCGATCCTGCCGTGATGGTGCCCGGCATGACGACCTGGCTGCCGAGGTTCGTCGCGGTGCCGCCCGAGATGGCCGTGAGCGAGAGGACGCCCTGGCCGCTGTTCGAGAAGCGGAGCGTGGCACGGTACTCGTTGTTCGAGTCGACGCGTCGACCGGAGATGTACACATACGTGCCGCCGCCGGAGGCCGCCTTGTCGAGCGTGAACTGCGCCCGCAGGTCGGTGCTCGTCGACGTCGTGCCCATCAGCTGCACGCCGTTGGTCGCACCCGCCTTGGTGGTGGCGATCACGCCGGCGCCGTTCGCGACCGAGAGGACGCTCGCGGATCCGGTCGGCGTCCAGGCGCCGCCCACGTCGGCCGTGCCCCAGCCGTTCGACACCGTCCTGGAGAACGAGTCGAGGTCGAAGGCCTGGGCCGCCGGCGCAGTCACCGTGACCGACTGGGTCGCCGTGTTGGTGGCTCCGCCGTTGTCCGTCACTGTGAGGGACACCGTGTAGGTGCCGCCCGCCGCGTAGGTGTGGTTGGCCGTCTTGCCGGTCACCGCCGCCGTCCCGTCACCGAAGTTCCAGGAGTACGAGGCCACCGTGCCGTCGGGGTCGGTCGAACCCGAGCCGTCGGCGCTCAGCGCGAGACCGGACGCCGTCGTCGTGAACGAGGCCACGGGCGGCTGGTTCGCCGGAGCCGTCACGGTCGCGTTCTGCGACGAGGAGCCCTGGCCGCCGTCGTTGTCGGTCACCGTGAGGGTGATCTTGTAGGTGCCCGCCGACGCGTAGGTGTGCGTCGCCGTGGCGCCGGTCACCGCGGCGGTTCCGTCGCCGAAGTTCCAGCTGTACGACTGCACGGTGCCGTCGGGGTCGGTCGACGAGGTGCCGTCGACCGAGACCTTCAGGTTCGACGCCGACTGCGTGAACGAGGCCGTCGGCAGCACGTTCGGCGCCTTCGAGACCGTCACGGTCTGCGACGAGGTGCCCGTCGCGCCCTGGTTGTCGGTGACCGTCAGCGTCACCGTGTACGTGCCTGCGGCGGCGTAGGTGTGCGTCGCCGTCTTCGTGGTCGCGGCTGCCGTGTTGTCGCCGAAGTTCCAGCTGTAGGCCGCGATCGTGCCGTCCGGATCCTGCGACGCCGAGCCGTCGGCGGTCAGCGTGAGCGCGTTCGCACCGAGCGTCATGCTCGCCACCGGAGCCTGGTTCGGGGCCGCGACGGTCACGGACTGCGTGGCCGTGCCGGTCGCACCCGAGTTGTCGGTCACCGTGAGCGTCACCGTGTAGGTGCCGCCCGCCAGGTAGGTGTGCGAGCTCGTCGAGCCGGTGGCCGTCGAGCCGTCGCCGAAGTTCCAGGCGTACGAGGCCACGGTGCCGTCAGGATCCGACGAGCCGGTTCCGTCGACCGACACCTTGAGGCCCGTCGTCGAGGCCGTGATCACGGCGCTCGGCGGCTGGTTCACGTGCGGTGCCACGACCGTCACGCTCGAGGTGGCCGTGCCGGTCGCGCCCTGGTTGTCGGTCACGGTCAGCTTGACGCTGTACGTGCCCGCAGAGGCATACGTGTGGTTGACCGTCGAGCCGGTGCCGGTCGAGCCGTCGCCGAAGTTCCACGCGTAGGAGGCCACGGTGCCGTCGGGGTCGGACGAGCCGGTGCCGTCGAAGGCGACCTGGAGGTTGTTCATGCTCGACGTGAACGAGGCGGTGGGCGCCTGGTTCACCGGAGCCGCCACGGTGACCTGGTTGGTCGCCGTCCCGGTCGCGCCGGAGTTGTCGGTCACCGTGAGCGTCACCGTGTACGTGCCTGCAGAGGCATACGTGTGCGTCGGGCTCACGCCGGTGCCGGTGGATCCGTCACCGAAGTTCCAGGCGTACGAGGCGATCGTGCCGTCGGGGTCGGTCGAGGCCGAGGCGTCGAACGACTCCTTGAGGTTCGCCGCGGTGCTCGTGAACGAGGCCGTCGGGGCCTTGTTCGTCGACGAGCCCGTGCCGAGCGCGTAGTGAGCGGCGATCGCCGAGGCCGACAGAGCGTGGTCGTAGACCGCGGCCTCGTCGATGGTGCCCTTGAAGTAGGCGCTCGTGGAGCCCCACGTCGTGTCTCCGCCGATCTTCCAGTAGCCGGAGTACGCCTGCGCCTGGGTGGTCGGGTTCGTGCCGACGAGGTTGCCGTCGACGTAGAGCGCGAGGCCGGCCGAGGACTGCGACGCGGCGACGTAGTGCCAGTTGCCGTCGTTGTACGCGCCCGGGGTCGTGATCGTCTGGGCCGAGCCCGTCCACACGCCGAACACCAGCTGGCCATTGTCCTGCATGTAGATGTGGCGGTCGTAGTTCGACGACTGTCCGGTCTGGGCGTTGCCGAAGCCGATGATCTTGCCGCCGGTGGTCGTGGTCGTCTTGAACCACGCCTCCTCGGTGTAGACCTCGGGGTCGTTGAACGACTGCGCCGAAGCCACCTGGCCGCTCGATCCGTCGAACGCCGCCGCCGTGTTCGAGGTGCCCGAGATCGCGCCCGGCTGACCGAACGTGACGCCGCCCGACACCACACCGGGGGTGTTGGTGAGGCTGGAGTCGGCCGCGGAGGTCGAACCGGCCGCATCGCCGAGGCGGTAGTAGACCACGGGGCTGTCGGTGAACACCTGCGAGCCGTAGGCGTCGCTCGGCGACGAGTTCAGCTGCGACGGGTAGCCGGCGGCCACGTACTGGCTGTTGACCTGCGCCGCGGTGAGCGGGGTCGGGTAGATCGACACGTTGTCGATCGAGCCGGCGAAGAAGTTCGCGCCGCTCCAGGCGGAGTCGCCTCCGATGCGCCAGTAGCCCTTGTAGTTCTGGGCCGTCGTGACGTTGGCGTTCGTCGTGACCTTCTTGCCGTCGACGTACAGCGCCATGCCGGCCGAGCTCAGCGAGCCCACCACCTGGTGCCACTTGCCGTCGTTCAGCGCGCCGGCCGACTGCAGCACCTCGGCGTTGCCGTCGTAGACGCCGAAGTTGATCTTGCCGTCGGTGGTCATGTAGATGCGGCGGTCGTAGTTGCTCGACAGCTGCGTGTTCTGGTCGCCGAAGGTGAGGATCACGCCTCCTGCGGTTGTCGTGGTCTTGAACCACGCCTCCTCGGTGAAGGTCTGCGGGCCGGTCGTCGGCGAGCCCTGCTCGGCGGAGTAGCCGGAGGTGGAGCCGTCGAAGGTCGACGCGGTGGTCCCGTCGGACGAGGAGCCGGCGGCACCGCGGGTGACCCCGGATCCTGCGACCTGGTCGTTGAAGCCCGCGTTGTCGTAGACGGTGGTGCCGCTGGCCTCGTTGAGCGGCCAGTAGTCGGTCGCGCCCTGGGCGGCGACGGTCTGCGAGTAGGCCGACGGGTTCGCGTTGGAGACGGTGATGTTGACGCCGTCACCGATCACGGTGTTGCCGTCGGAGTCGGTCGCCCGGATCCGGTAGCTCACCGTGGCACCCGGTGTCAGCCCGGTGTCGACGAAGCCCATCTGCGGCGTCGTGTAGACGTTGGAGGCCTGGGTCGTCGTGTACACCGGCTTCGTCAGGTCGCCGTTGCGGTAGACGTTGTAGGTGAGGTTGGTCGAGTCCGGGTCCCAGTTCGCGGTCCAGGAGACGCGGACGCTCCCGGCCTGGGTCGAGACGAGGCTCGGCACGAAGTTGGCGCCCGAGTTCTTCGGGCCCATCTTGTTCGGCGCGATCGACTTCACCGCGAAGCGGACGAGGCCCTGCTGCTGGATCCCGTTGATCGTCGTGAACTCGCCGCCGTAGACGACGTAGTTGCTGTCGGCACTGGTCGCGACGCTCCACGGGCCCTGGCTCTGGCCGGTGAAGGTGCCGACGTTGAAGTCGGGGAACCAGTTCTGGAGCGACGGGGCGGGGTTGCCGGCGAAGTTGTAGTAGCCGTACGGGTCGTTCGTGATGGTCTGCGTGGCGGCCTTCGAGAACGCGAGGCCGCGGTGGAAGGTCCAGGTCGGGCTGGTCTGCGGGAAGCCGCCGATGTTGCCGCAGTAGTGCGGGTGGCCCGCGACGTACTCGGCGTCGGCCGTGGTCGCGACCGAGTAGGTGTCGCCGTGGCAGTCCTCGATCCAGGTGATGTTGCCGCCGTCCCACGTGGCGCGGAACGAGCCCTCGAGGTTGCCGCCGGCGCCGTAGACGTAGCCCGAGCCGTAGACGCCGTCGGCGTCGGAGGCGAGGCTCAGGATCGACGACTGGGTTCCGGCGTCACGCACCAGACCGTTGACGGCGAACGGAAGCAGCGCGCCCGACGTCGCGTCCACCTCGCCCAGGCCGTAGCCCGGGTTGCTCGAGCCGTTGAGGGTCGTGAAGGCGCCGCCGACGACGACCTTGGTGCCGTCCGGCGAGATCGCGAGAGCCGTCGGCGCGCCGCCCTCGGCGTCCGGGGCCCAGGTCGTCAGCGCGCCGGTCGTGCCGTTGACGGACGCGAGGCGGTTGCGGGTCGACTTGCCCACGCTGGTGAAGCCGCCGCCGAAGTAGACCGTGCTGCCGCTGACCGCGATGGCCGCCACCGTGTAGTTCGGCGACGGATTGAACGTCGTGATCAGGGCGCCGGTGGTGGCGTTGAGCGCGGCGAGGCGGCTGCGCGCGACGCCGTTCACCGTGGTGAAGGTGCCGCCGATGTAGATGATGCTGCCGTCGGCCGAGGCGGCGACCGTCTTGACCTGGCCGTTCAGCGTCGGAGCGAAGCCGGTGTTGAGGACACCCGTCGTGAGGTTGTACGACAGGATGTCGGTCCGCGGCACGGTGTTGACGCCGGAGGCGGAGCCTGCGGGTCGCGCCGTCGCGAAGTTGCCGCCCGCGAAGACCGTGTTGCCGACGATCTTCTGCGACCACACGACGCCGTCGATCTGCGGCGCCGAGAGGGCGTCGTCCGTGACCGTGGCGGGGGTCGCCGGGTTCGTCGGATCAGCGGGGTTCCCCTCCGCGTTGGCCGGCGTCGAGAACGCCACGAGGGCGGAGAAGGCGAGAGCGGCTGCTGCGACTCCAGCGGCGATGCGGGACGGCAGGGTTTTCCCCATGGGGGTGCCTCACAGATTCGGGTAAGCCGTGATTTTCGGGATCACGTGGGTGCGAGGTGAGTGTCGGGCTCACAGTCGCCATGAGTTTCGGGTCCCATGGCAATACCCCGACTATAGATGACCCCCACTCAGGTGCCATCCCCCCCTAAAGGGGGACACGCCGTGACCCCCTACCTGGGGGCGCTGCCCGAGAAGACCGTGATCGGGATCCCGACGTGGTAGTCGACCGTGATCTGGACGTCGGAGCGGTCGGCCTCCGGCAGCGTGAACGTGTAGGTGCCCGTGCCGGACTGGCCCTTGTCGATGGAGGCGGGAAGCGGCTTCTCGTTGCTGGTCAGCTCGTCGGCCGGCGTCTTCGACGAGCCGTAGGTGACGTTGACGACGACGCTCGACAGCGGGATGGCGGCCGAGGTGTCGTTCTGGAACACGACGTCGAACCGGATCGCGGGTCCGGAGATCTCCCCCACCCCGTCGCCCTTGCCCTGGACGGCCTGGAGGTGCGCGAGGGTGACGTGGACGCCGGAGACCGGGGTCGCCGTGGCGGTGAGGGGGACGGCCTTCGCCTGGGTGCCCGGCTTGGCCGTGCCCGTCGGCGTGACGACCTTCCCGGTCGCCGCCGGAGCCTTCGTGGTCGGGGCCGGCGTGTAGACGGACGACGGCGTCGGCGTCGGCAGGACCGACTGCGAGATCGATGGCGCAGGGTCGTGCGACGGGTCGAGCGACCGGATCAGGAAGACGACGACGAGGGCGACGACGACCACGATGGCCGAGACGACGATGACGCCGCGCCTCGTGATCCGTCGGGCGGCGGGCTGGGGGGAAGAGTTGTCGGACATGCCGGCTCCTTGGCGAGACGCAGCGATTCGGGCGCTGGCTGACGGTGTCGCGACGGGCCGAGCGACACCTGCTGTTAGCATGACCGGACCGTGGCCTCCTCATCATCGCACGCCCGCCGCCGACGTCCGATACCCGTGTCCGGGGCACTCGCGGCGGCCCTCGGTGCGGTCGGTGCGGTGGTGGCGTTCCTCGGCTCCTGGAACGTCTCGCTCTGGACCGACGAGGCCGCGACCATCTCGGCGGCCCGGCGCACGCTGCCCGAGCTGTTCGCCCTGGTGAGCCACCACGACGCCGTCCACGCGCTCTACTACCTCTTCATCCACGTCTGGTCGGGAGTCTTCGGCTACTCCGAGGTGGCGCTGCGGATCCCGAGCGCTCTCGCCACCGGCGGCGCCGTCGTGGGCGTGTACGTCCTGGCGGTGGCCGTCGGCCGCGCCGACGTCGCCGTCGAGGCGGCGATCATCGCGATCGTGCTCCCCCGCATCACCTGGATGGGCATCGAGGCGCGCTCCTTCGGACTCAGCGCGACGATCGCGGTGTGGGCGACCGTCCTCCTCGTGACCGCCCTCCGCAGCGGTCGCTGGCGCTGGCCGGTCTACGGCGTCCTCGTCGCTCTCGGCATCGCGATCAACATCTACGTCGCCCTCCTGGTCGTCGCGCACCTGGCCACCGTGCTCCTCACGCGCACCCGCTGGCGAGTCCGCCTCCTCTGGCTGGCCGCGGCCGCCGCCGGCACGCTCGCCGCGTCGCCGGTCGTCCTCGAGGCCGCCTCGCAGAAGGGACAGCTCGGCGACAACGCGCTCTCGCTGGCCACCATGGCGAGGCAGGCGCTGATCAACCAGTGGTTCCTCGGCGCGACGCCGACCCCCGTCACGCAGAGCGACCAGGGCACGTCGGCGTGGGCCGTCGCGGCCGTGGTCATGGCCGTCATCGGGTGGGTGCTGGTGGTCGCCGGGGTGCTGCGGGCTCTCCGCGAGCCGGGGGCTCGGCCGGGGGTCGCGGCGACGCTGCCCTGGATCCTGCTGCCCACCCTGATCGCCATCGGCTACTCGGCGGCGGTGAGCCCCCTCTACAACTCGCGGTACTTCACCTTCGCCGCACCGGCGGTGGCCCTGGCGATCGCCCTGGGCCTGCGGGCGATCCCCTGGGAGATCGGGCGGATCACGGCGCTGGTGGCGATCGCCGGCCTCAGCGTGCCCATCTACGTGTCGCAGCGCCAGACCACCGGCAAGAGCGACGCCGACTGGTCTCAGGTGGCCGGCTTCGTCGGCGCGCGCGCGAAGGCGGGCGAGGGGGTCTACTTCTCGCCGCTGGAGCCGACGGCCGACACCGCGATCGGCCGCACCACGCGGTACATCGACACGGCCTACCCGAGCGCGTTCGACGGCCTCGTCGACGTCACGCTGCGCACGACGGGTGCGCAGGATGCGACGCTCCGCGGCACGTCGTACCCGCTCGCGTCCTCGACGTCACGGCTCGACGGCCTCTCGGCCGTGTGGGTGATCCGGCCGAGCGACTACCCGGCGTCGGGCGCGGACGCCGACGACGCGCTGCTGGAGAAAGCGGGCTTCCGGGCCTCGACGACCTGGCGCGGGCCTTCCGACAGCGTGGTCGAGTTCGTCCGCTGACGAGGCCTCCGCGGCACCGCCGCCAGCGCGATCGCGAGGACGATGTACGGCGCGTCGGTCTGCCACGGGCCGAAGAGCGTGAACCAGATGGCCGTCGCCGTCATGAAGACCGATATGCCGCTGGCCGTGCCGTCAGCGATGCGCCGGCTGAGGCTCCACAGCAGGGCGATCAGGGTCACCGCCACGAAGAGCAGCCCCACGATGCCGGCCTCGGCCCAGAGGTCGCCGAAGACGGAGTGCAGTTCGAAGTGCCCGCCGAACATGTACGAGTCGACGTAGTTGTTGTCGGGGTCGTAGCCGATCGCCGCCAGGGCCGACTTCGCGACGCCGATGTCCGCCCAGCTGGGGGCGACGCCCGCGCCGTACCCGCCGGGGTTCGAGCGCATCAGGCCGAGCGTCGCGGCGAGCTCCGGGCGTCCGCCGAGGATCAGCGAGCCCGACGCCTGCACCTGCGCCAGCGACCGCGCCTGCGTCGCCGACCCGAGGTAGCCGCCGAGGATGGCAGCCTGGCCGACGACCCACACGACGATCGACACGACGACGAGACCGGCGAAGACCAGGATCGCCGAGCCCTTGTGCCCGGCGCGGAAGAACGGTAGCTGCGCCACGACGAGCACGGCGGCGAGCAGGAGCAGGCCGAACGCCGACCGGGCATCCGTCACCGCCGAGATCCCGGTCAGCGCCAGAAGCACCAGCACCTCGGCCCACCAGCGCCGGGTCATCCTCGCCAGCGCGAGGAACGTGATCGCGACCGGGAAGTAGAACCCGAACTTCCACGGGTTCGAGTGGAACAGGCTCGACGACGGCGCGATGGAGAGGAACAGGCCGATCCCGAACCAGAACGCGACCCAGGACGGCGAGAGGACGGAGCGCGCCCAGAGCAGCAGCCCGACGCCGAGCAGCGACCCGATGAGGAGGACGGTCGTCGACGTGGCGATGCTGGTGTCGACCGTGCGGGTGCCCGATCCTGCGATCTGCAGCCAGAGGCTCGAGACGACGGCCAGGGCGCCCGTGGCCAGGATCAGCGGGGCGAAGCGGTACCGGCGCACGGTGCCGAGCCAGAGCGGGAAGAACGCGGCGGCCACGAGGTAGCCGACCAGGACGCTCTGGGGAAGGGTGATGCGCATGGCGAGCACCACGACGCTGGCGGCCGCGAGCGCGCGGACCACCTGGTCGGTGATCACCCGGTCGCGGCCGCGGAGGATCCGGGCCGTGACGAGCGAGCGGGTCGGGGACCCGGCGCGGACTCTTCGGGGAGCCTCGTCGATGTCGGTCATCCGACGAGCATAAGCGCAGGCGAGGATTCGTCGAAGCCCCCGTGTGCCCTGGCGCTGTACCCCGTTCGGGCCCCACCCCGACGGGGGCTGTCTGCATTTTTGCTGATCCGGAAGGCTGAATGCATATCGGGGCTATAGTTGTCGAATCTTTCGGTGTCCCCCTTCCGGGGGTCATGGCTCCGCATTCCTCACCAGTCGTCGCCGTCAACGAAACGAGCCCCGTGTGAAGTCTCCAGCCCACCGCCAAAGGCCCGCGCGCTTCCGCAAGACGATCGCGCCGGCTCTCGGTCTCGCGGTGGGCGTGCTCGTGGCCGCCATCGTGCCGTCCCAGCTCGCGAGCGCGACGCCCACGACGGTCGCGAGCGACCTCTTCGCCCGCTCGGTGTCGTCGGGCTGGGGCACTGCCCCCACGGGTGGCGGATGGTCGACGTCGAAGGCCGGGTCGGCCAGGTTCTCGGTCTCCGGCGGGCGCGGGATCATCTCGAACCTCAAGCACGGCAACTCGGCGACGGCGACCCTCGGCCGCGCGACGGCGGGCGACCTCGACCTGTCCGCGGTCGTGACCGCGCCGAACCAGCGGGCCGGCCTCTACACGGCGCTCGAGCTGCGCACCCAGAGCGACGGCTCGCGCTACCGCGGCCGCCTCACCTTCGGCAGCACCGGCACGGCCGTCCTCTCGATCTCGCGCGTCAACAAGAAGGCCGAGCGCAACCTGGCGACGGTGAAGCTGCCGTTCACGGTCGCGCCGTGGGCCAGCGTCCACGTCGAGTACGAGGTGACCGGCACGTCGCCGGTGACGGTCCGCGGCCGTGCCTGGACCACCGGCACCGCCCCGTGGTGGCAGATCCAGACGGTCGACTCGTCATCCTCGCGGATCGCCGCGCGCGGCCACCTCGGCTTCTGGGAGTACGCCAGCGCGTCGAACCGCCCCGTGATCCAGAACGCCGTCGACGACTTCACCGCCACCGCCGACCCCGAGTCGGCGACCGGGCCGACGACGACCAGCCCGCCGGTCGTCTCGACGCCGCCGACCGACGCCGATCCCAGCGCAGGAGCAGCGACCATCGGCACCACCGACTACGCCCCGCCCGCCGGCGCCCTCTACGTCTCCCCTGCGGGTGACGATTCCGCCTCGGGCGGCCTCACCTCACCGTTCCGCACGCTGGCGCACGCCGTCGACGCGGCGGCCTCGGGGCAGACGATCGTGATGCGGGCCGGCGTCTACAACGAGTCGGTGACCGTCCCGACGTCGAAGTCGCTCACGATCCAGGCGTACCCGCACGAGGCGGTCTGGATGGACGGCTCGCAGGCCGTGACGAGCTGGACCAGGACGGCACACGGCTGGACCACCCCGTGGAGCTTCTTCCCGAGCAACGCCATCGACGGCATCGCCGACAACCCCCGCTACGTGTCGCCGACCGACCCGCTCGCGGCGCGCATGGACATGGCGTTCCTCGACGGCTCGCAGATGACGCAGGTGGCGACGGCCACCGACGTGAAGGCCGGCGACTTCTACGCCGACCCCTCGGGCCGGACGATCACGATCGGCACCGACCCCACGGGCCACGACCTCCGCATCTCGAACCAGAGCCAGGCGCTCTACTTCAAGTCGACCAACGACACGCTCCTCGGCATCGGCGTGCGGCGCTACGCCAGCACCGCCGCGACCATCGGGGCGGTGCGCTTCGAGAACACCGGAGCGAAGGTGCAGAACGTCGAGATCGACGACACCTCCTACATCGGCATCAACGTGTCGAACAACGGTGGCGCTCTCGACCACGTCACCGTGAAGCGCGCCGGCATGCTCGGCGTCGGCGTCAACGCCTCCTACGGCTTCTCACTGACCAACTCGGAGATCGACGACAACAACTTCTCGCACTTCAAGGCCGCGCCCGTCTCGGGCGGGGTCAAGGTGACCAGGTCGCGCGGCGTGACGGTCAGCGACAACGTCTTCGACGGGAACGACTCCACCGGGTTCTGGTGCGACGAGTCCTGCTACGACGTCACCGTGACCGGCAACACCGCCACCGACAACACCGACGACGGGTTCTCGATCGAGCTCTCGCAGAAGGTGCTCATCGCCGACAACACGGTCACCGGCTCCGGCGCCGACATCAACATCATCGACACCGGCGACGTCAGGATCATCAACAACTCCCTCGGCAGCGCGACCACCTTCGCGATCCGGCTCGCCCAGGACTCCCGGACCGCGGCGCAGACCAGCGTGCCCGGCCACGACCCCAGGCAGCCGAACCCCGACCCGACGGTTCCGTGGCTCACGAAGGGCGTGCAGATCGAGAACAACGCCTTCGGGACGAGCGGCAACGGCTACCAGATCTACGGTCTCGACATGGTCGACAAGCAGGTGACCATCACGGGCAACATGTTCAACCGCCGCGTGACGACGAGCAACCCCACGCTCGTCGCCTGGGGAACCTCGGCGACGACGGGCGACTACGTCCACGTGCAATCGCCCGAGCAGCTGAACCAGGTCGCCGGGGTCTCGTGGGTCAACCAGCAGACCGACGAGGCGCTCACGCTCTCGCAGATGACGTCGGCACTGTCCGCCGCGGCGCCCTCGACCGCGACGCCCCTGCCCTCCGACATCGCGACGCTCATCGGGCAGTCCGCGGGGCTCAAGCACATCGGGGCGTTCTAGCCCTGACGGGCGGCCTCCCCGATCCTGCGCCCACGACAGAGCCCCGCTCGACCTTCTCGGTCGGCGGGGCTCTCGTCGTGCGGCGGGATGCGCTCAGCGCGGGTGGATCGTGGGCGTGCCCTCGATGGCGTCGGAGGTCTCGCCGATCGCCGAGGCGGTGTTGTCGAGGACCGCGACGAGGCGCTCGATGCGCACGTCGGGGCTCGACTCGAGCGCGCGGGCGATGGCGTCGTGGTACTGGTCGATCATGCTCTGACGCGCACGCGCGCCCGTGGCCGTGAGGGCCAGCAGGAGGCTGCGGCGGTCGTTCGGGTTCGGCTCGCGCTCGACGAGGCCCGCGCCGACCAGCCGATCGGTCATGGCGGTCACGGCGCCCGTGGTGATGTCGAGGTGGGCGGCGAGCGCCTTCGGGGTCAGATCGGCGACCGCGCCGACGTGCATGAGCGCGTTGAACTCGAGCGGGCTGAGGCCGACGCTCGCGGCGAAGACGGTGCGGAGCCGGCGGTGTGCGGCGTCGGCGGCCGCGGTGGCGGCGGCGACGGCCTGCACGACGGGGCTCTCGCGGGTGAGCTGCTCGTCGCGAGGGGTCGGCGTCTCGTCCGCTGGTTCGGGGACGGGAACGGGGATGGTCACGGGGCACTCCTGGTGCAGAGAAGTCGGGAGGGATACGCGTGCGGGGGAACACGGACGGGCTTTGTGGCCCACGTACATATTCGCAGGAGAGAGGGGGGTCGGATTTGCCCCACTAGTGGGGGTTTTGGCCGACGACCGTGTATCCCCATCATTGAGTAGCTTCACAAGTGAGCAATCAACCGGCTCCCACAAACCACTCATCGAGACTCTCACTCGAGACCACAACCTCAACCATCAAGGAATCAGGCATGTCCAGCACCCAGAACGTCGCGAAGGCCAAGCGCCTCCGTTTCGCCCCCCTCGCCATCGCCACCGGCGTGCTCGGCGCGGTCCTCCTCTCGGTCTCGATGTCCGGCACCCTGTCGGGCTTCGTCGCCAGCATCACGAACTCCAGCAACACCGCCGCTTCCGGCGCCCTGGTGATGCAGGAGCAGAACGCGGCCGGCACCGTCTCGTGCAACTCGACCGACGGCACCGGCGGCATCTCGACCAACTCGTACTCCTGCGCGACCATCAACAAGTACGGCGGGTCGACGACGATGATCCCCGGCCAGACGGTCACCACCTCGATCAAGATCAACAACACCGGCACCGTCACGGCGAACACCTTCACCCTCACCGGCGGCGCCTGCACGCAGGGCACCAACGGCGCGCTGAACGGTACCGCCACCGACCTCTGCTCGCAGATGACGGTCGCGATCACCAACACGACCACCTCGTCGAGCGTCTTCACCGGCACCCTCGCCGCGTTCGCCGCCAAGGGCGCGATCAGCCTCCCGGTGCAGGCCGCGGGCGCCTCGACCACCTTCTCGATCGCCGTCACGCTCCCCTCGAGCGCCGGCAACACCTACCAGGGTCTCTCGGCCTCGCAGCCGATGACCTGGACCTACAACAGCTAGCAGTAGGCCCGCAAGACTCGCCGGTCGGGTCCGCACAGCCCGCGGACCCGCCCGGCGAACCACCCGAAGCCCCCACCCGGGCAGAAGAGAACAGAACTCATGTCGGACGTCACCACCCTCGAGGTTCCCCCCGCCTCGACGGGCGACGGACATTCGGGTCCGACACCCGTGGCCGATCCCCCCCGAGGCCACCGAGTTCAGACCCTTCTGATCTGGGCGGGGGCTTCGCTCGTCACCGCCCTCGTCGTCCTCGCCCTCGTGTTCCACGCCCAGGGCGGCCGCTGGTTCATCGTCGAGACGCCCTCCATGGGCACCACCGCCCCGGTCGGAACGCTCGTCCTCTCGACGCCGGTGAAGGCGCAGGATCTGCGAGTCGGCGACATCATCACGTTCCACCCGCCCACCGAGCCCTCCTCGGTGTACACCCACCGCATCGCGGCGATCGACGCCTCGGGCATCTCCACCCGCGGCGACATCAACGGCGCCGACGACGGCTGGAAGCTGCACCAGAAGGACCTCATCGGCGAGACCACGACGATCCTCCCGGCCGTCGGCTGGCTCGTGCGCGGGCTGCCGATCCTCGGCGTCGGGTTCGCGTTCGTGATGTTCGCCACTCGGCTCATCGCCAACCGGGCGCGTCGGCAGTCGTTCCGGATCCTCGGCTTCTCGATGCTGCTGTCCGTCACCGTCTACGTGCTGCGACCGTTCGTCGGCCTCGTGGTGCTCACCACCCAGGCCACGAAGGCCGGGGTCAGCGCGACGATCGTCTCCACCGGGATCCTGCCGATCACGGCGACCGCCCAGGGCGGCTCGAGCGTGAACCTCTCCGCCGGGCAGGTCGGCACGGTCACGGTGCCGGCCTCCGTCGGCTCCGGCCACTACGCGCTCTCGTCGGCGCTCCACCTGACCCTGCTCGAGTGGATCCTGTTCGGCGCCATCTGCGCGATCCCTCTGCTCTGGACGCTCATCGTCGGGCTCCCGTCGACGCCGGACGAGGAGTCCGCCGCGTGAGCGCTCGCCTCCTGCGGCGCTCCGGACTCCTGCGGCGCTCGGGGCTGTTCTGGCGCGCGGGGCTGTTCCGGCGCTCGGGGCTCCTGATCGCCGGGGCGGCGTCGCTCGCGCTGGCTGCGGGCCTGTTCGCCGCACCGGGCTCGTTCTCGGGCTACGTCGCCAGCGTGACCAACACGTCCAACGTGTCGGGGACGGCTCCGTACTTCACCTGCGCCGGAGCCCTCGCCGCCGATCGCGCCTCCTCCCTCTTCACCCTGCCGCTGAACGAGCCGTCGAACTCGACGACAGCGGTCGACACCGACTCCGGCGCCTACCCCGGCACCTACCGCGGCGCGATGACGACGTCGACCGCGACCCCGATCGCGTGCTCCCGCGACACAGGCGGCGCCTACGTGCTCAACGGCTCGACGAGCTACGTGTCGACCGCGACATCGTTCGCCAACCCGCAGACGTTCAGCCTCGAGATCTGGTTCAAGACCACGGTCGCAGGAGGCAAGCTGATCGGCTTCGGATCGTCCCAGACGGGCGCCTCGGGGAGCTACGACCGGCACCTGTACATCGACTCCACCGGCAAGCTCGTGTTCGGCACGTACAACTCCGCGACGAAGACGATCACGTCGCCGTCGGCGGTGACCGACGGCGCCTGGCATCAGGCCGTGGCGACCTTCTCGGCCTCCACCGGCATGAACCTGTACCTCGACGGCGCCCTCGTCGCGTCGAACAGCACCTACACGGTGGCGCAGAACTTCACCGGCTACTGGCGGATCGGCTACGACTCGCTCTCCGGCTGGCCGAACGCGCCGTCGAACCTCTTCTACACCGGCAGCCTGCGCTGGGCGTCGGTGTACTCCACGGTGCTCACGACGACGCAGATCCAGAACCACTACAACGCCGGGCGCTGACGCGGCGCCAGGCGGCGCCTCGCTCAGAGGTCGGCGATCGTCCAGCTCGCGCGATGCGACGCACCCGGGGCGAGGACCACGAGGTCCTCGCCGGTGGTGAACGCCTCGGGCGGGCAGGTCATCGGCTCGACGGCGAGCCCCAGACGGTTCAGGTCGGCCTCGGGGCGGTCGGCCGTGTGGATCTGCACCCACGGCAGCTCGGTGCCGAACGTCATGCGCCCTCCGGCGCCGTCGGGCGACGCCACGGTCACCGTCGCGGCGCCCGTCTCGTCGCGCGCCAGGTCGGTGAAGCAGTGGTCGACGAAGAGGTCGCCGATGGCGTGGCCCTCACGGAAGTCGAATCCGGCCCGCTCCGTGACCGGCTTCACGCCCACGCCGATGAGGCGGTCGTCGGTCACCTCGAGATAGCTCCCCGCCGGGAGGGTGAGCGTCCAGTCGTCGACGCGACCGATGCCTGCGCTGAGGTACGGGTGCGGTGCGGTGCCCCACGGGGCTGCGTCGCGCCCCTCGTTGACGGCCTCGACGGTCGTCGTGAGGCCGTCGTCGCCGAGCACGTAGGTGACCGTGACAGCGATCGGCCACGGGTAGCCGTCGCTCGGCACGACGTGGGCCCGCAGGACGGCCTCGGCGTCGGTCGCGGAGACGACCGCCCAGTCGGCCCAGGCGAGGAGTCCGTGGAGGGCGTGGCCGCGGGACGGCTCGGTGAGGGCGAGCTGGTACTCGGCGCCGTCGAACGAGTACGTGCCGTCGACGATGCGATTCGGCCAGGGGGCCAGGATCGCGCCGCGGAACACGGGCCGGATCTCGTCGGCCTCGAACGGCACGACGAGGTCGCGGCCGTCGACGGTGAGGCTGCGGAGGCTGGCGCCGACGCTGGCGACGTGCGCCTCGTAGCGGCCGCGGCGGAGGGTGATCGGGGTGCCGGAGAGAGGCGTGGTCATGGCGGGCCTTTCGGGGTGGTGTCAGGAGGAGGCGCTGCTGCTGGAGCGGCGGACTTTCAGCTCGTAGTCGACCGTGACCTGGACGAACGGCTCCCCCGGCGACGCTATCCGGTCGACGAGCAGGTCGACCGCCCGACGCGCGATCTCGGCCCGGCCGGGCGAGATCGACGTGAGCTGCGGGGTGGCGTAGCGGGCGTCCTCGGTGTCGTCGATCCCGACCACGGCGACGTCCTCGGGGACGCGCAGACCCGCCTCGAAGAGTGCGAACTGGGCACCCAGCGCGAGGATGTCGTTGAAGGCGAGCACCGCGTCGAACCTGGTCCCGGAGCCCAGCGCCTCGGTCACGGCGTCGGCTCCGCCCGCGCGGGTCCAGGGCACCGCGGCGGCGATCAGCCCGGGATCGAGCTCGAGGCCGGCGTCTCGGAGGGCGAGGTCGCACCCGCGGGTGCGGAGGGCCGCGGTGTGCGACGGGGTCGTGCGGGCGGAGCCGACCACCAGGATCCTGCGCCTGCCCGTCTCGAGCAGATGGGTCATGGCGGTGCGAGCCACCTCGACGTCGGCGATGAGCACGTGGTCGGCGAGACCGTCGAACTGCCGCTCGCCGATGATCACGAGCGGCAGGCCGGTGCGCACGTGCTCGACGTCGTCGGGCCCGAGTGCGAGGGGGTCGAAGATCGCGCCGTCGATCCGCTGCCGCCTGGCCCCCGCGAGGGCCTCGATCTCGCGCTCGCGGTCGCCCGACGTCGTCTCGACGAGCACCGTGAGACCGTGCGGCGCGGCCGCCTCGATGACGTCCTGCGCCAGCTCGGCGAAGTACGCCTGCAGCTCGGGGACGATCAGCGCGATCATCCCCGAGCGGCCGGCGCGGAGGCTCCGCGCGCTGGCGTTCACCCGGTAGTCGAGCTCCTCGACGGCCGCGGCGATCCGTGCCCGGGTCTCCGGGCGCATGTGCGGGTAGTCGTTGAAGAAGTTCGAGACGGTCTTCACCGAGACGCCGGCGCGGGCGGCGACGTCGCGCATGGTGGGGTCGGGGCGGGGCGCAGGAGGCACGGGGTCGATTCCGCGGGCTCCTGCGCCTCCGGTCTCGTCAGCGCTGTCCGGTTCAGGCACGGGCCAGGCGCACCACGTTCCACGACAGGGGCGGCATCGTCACCTCGAGCACCGCGCCGTTCCAGGCGGTGTCGGGGTTCGCGACCGGCGCCACCGAGTCGGCCGTGTCGACGGTGACCTTCAGGTACGGGTCGGGGTTCGACAGCTGCGTCGCCTCGACGAGGCGCATCGCGCCGAACGCCCGCGTGTCGACGTCGAGCGTGACCGAGTCGGTGAGCGAGCGGTTGATGGCGAAGACGGTGAGTTCTCCGGTCTCGGGATCGTGCGTCGCCACGGAGTCGACGGTGGCGACGTCGCCCTGCTTCTTCGTCTCGTGGGTCGGCGACTGGGCCTCGACCCTCAGCACGTCGCCGGTCGCGAACCGCGACGCCTGGGCGAAGGGGTGGAACGTCGTCTGCTTCCACGAGCGGCCGCCGGTCTCGGTCATGATCGGCGCGATGACGTTGACGAGCTGGGCGAGGCTGGCGCTCACGACGCGGTCGCTGTGGCGCAGGAGCGAGATGAGGAGGCCTCCGACCACGACCGCGTCGGCCACGGAGTAGTGGTCCTCGAGCAGCACGGGTGCGATCGGCCAGTCGTCGCCGGTCGGGTTCTGCGACGCCTCGCCGGTGAGGTACCAGACGTTCCACTCGTCGAACGAGACGTTGATCCGCTTCTTCGCCTTCTTCGCGGCACGCACGTGGTCGACGCTGGCGACGACGTCCTCGATGAAGTTGTCCATCGTGACGCCCGAGGCGAGGAAGCTGGCGAGGTCGCCGTCCTCCTCCCAGTAGTACGCGTGCATCGACACGAGGTCGACGTCGTCGTAGGCCTCCTCGAGCACCTGGCGCTCCCAGGTGCCGAAGGTGGGCATGCTCGAGCCGGAGGAGCCGCAGGCCACGAGGGTCAGGTCGGGGTCGACGAGGCGCATCGCGCGGGCGGTCTCGGCGGCGAGCCGGCCGTACTCGTACGCCGTCTTGTGGCCGATCTGCCACGGGCCGTCCATCTCGTTGCCGAGGCACCACATCTTCACGCCGTAGGGGTCGGCGGAGCCGTTCTTCTTCCGGAGGTCGGAGTGGAACGAGCCGCCCCGGCCGTTCGTATAGTCGAGGAGGTCGACGGCATCCTGCACGCCCCTCGTGCCCAGGTTGACCGCCATCATCGGCTCGACGCCCGCCTTCGCCGCCCAGCGCATGAACTCGTCGACGCCGACGGTGTTGGGCTCGGTGGAGTGCCACGCCAGGTCTTTGCGCGCGGGGCGGTCGGCGACCGGGCCGATGCCGTCCTCCCACCGGTAGCCGGAGACGAAGTTGCCGCCGGGGTAGCGGACCGTCGAGATGCCGAGCTCGCGGACGAAGTCGATCACATCGCCGCGGAAACCGTCCTCGTCGGCGGTGGGGTGGCCGGGGTCGTGGATGCCGCCGTAGACGCAGCGACCGAGGTGCTCGACGAACGTGCCGAAGGTCTTGCGCGAGACGGGGGCGACCACGAACGACGGGTCGAGGCTGAGGCGGGCGTGGGTCATGGGGCTCCTTTAGGGCTCGTGTACATCGTTGTAATGCTCGATTCTCTACAACGATGTACACGCGCGTCAAGGGGCGAGGCGACGCCCCGCACGACGAAGGCCCCCTGCCCGAGACGGGCGAGGGGGCCTTCGTGCGACCGGGGTCAGACCGCGACGGTGCCGAGCACCTCGTCGAGGAGTGCCGAGGCCTCCTCGTCGGTGGACTTCTGCGCGAGCGCGAGCTCGGAGATGAGCACCTGGCGCGCCTTGAGCAGCATGCGCTTTTCACCTGCGGAGACACCGCTGTCTTGGTCGCGACGCCAGAGGTCGCGCACGACCTCGGAGACGCTGTAGACGCTGCCGGAGCCCATCTTCTCGGTGTTCGCCTTGAAGCGACGCGACCAGTTGCCGGGCTCTTCGACGTGGTCGCTGCGGAGCACGTCGAAGACGGCCTCGACGCCCTTGGCGTCGATGACGTCACGGACGCCGACCAGGTCGACGTTGTCGACCGGCAGCTCGATGACGAGGTCGCTGGCGTGCACGCTCAGAGTGATGTATTTCTTCTCGGCGCCCTTGATGGTGCGGGTCTTCACCGCGGTGATGGTGGCTGCGCCGTGGTGGGGGTACACGACGGTCTCCCCTACTTCGAAAATCATCTAGTAGTGCCTCTTGATCTGTTGTGAGAGTTCGCGCCCGGCACGAGGTGATCTCGTGCCTGAGTGCTTCGACCAATGCCGGGCATCATCTCGGCAGTCTTGCCATTCTACCCGATAAATGGGGGGTATTATGCCGCGCTCCCCCTCGGGCGGCCGACGCTCTGAGCGAACCTCAAAAATCGATCATGCGACGAGCACGAGCAGGATCACGTTCAGCGCGATGAGCGCGGCCGCCGCGACGCCGGCGACGACGCTGGTCCACCAGCGGTTCCGCAGCTCCCCCATCACCCGGCGCGACGCCGTGAACAGCACGAGCGGCACCAGGGCGAACGGGATGCCGAACGACAGGACGACCTGGCTGATCACGAGCGCGGCGGTGGGGTCGACGCCCACCCCGAGCAGCACGAGGGCGGGCACCAGCGTGACCAGACGGCGATAGAGGATCGGCACGCGCACGTGCAGCAGACCGTGCATGATCTCCGACCCGGCGTACGCCCCCACCGATGTCGACGCGAGGCCCGACGCCAGGAGCCCGACGGCGAAGAGGGTGGCGACGACGATGCCGAGATGACTCAGGAGCGCGGCATACGCCCCCTCCAGAGTGCCGGTGCCCGCCACCCCGCGAAGCGTGCCCGCGGCGACGAGCAGGATCGCCACGTTGACCGTTCCGGCGACGGCGAGCGCGACCGTGACGTCGATGCGGGTCGCCCGCAGCAGCAGCCGCTTCGGGGCGGGAGACCCGTCGAACCGGTCGCGCGCCAGCGCCGAGTGCGCGTAGATGGCGTGCGGCATGATCGTCGCGCCGAGGATCGACACGGCCAGCAGCAGCGAGCGCGACCCCTCGAACCGCGGCACGAGCCCGCCGGCCGCCTGCCCCCAGTCGGGCCCAGCCACGACCAGCCCGGCGCAGAAGCCGACAGCGATCACGATGACCATGCCGGTCACCACCCGTTCGAACGACTGAGCGCGACCCCGGGTCTGCAGGAGCAGCAGCGCGAGCGAGATGACGCCAGTCACCATGCCGCCGACGAGCAGCGGCACCCCGAACAGCAGGTTCAGCGCGATGGCGCCGCCGATCACCTCGGCGATGTCGGTGGCCATCGCGACGACCTCGGCCTGCAGCCAGAACGCGATCCGCGCGCCCCGCCGGCCGATGCGCCGCCCGAGCAGCTCGGGCAGGCTGGCGCCGGTGGCGATGCCGAGCTTCGCGGAGAGGTACTGGATGAGCCACGCGGTCGCGTTTCCGGCGAGCACGACCCAGACGAGCAGGTAGCCGAAGAGCGCCCCCGCCGTCATGTTGCTGGCGACGTTGCCCGGGTCGAGGTAGGCGACCCCCGCGACGATGGCGGGGCCGAGCAGCGCGGCGACGCGCGGCGCCGGGCGCGCACGTGCGGCCTGAAGGGTCACGCGCTCTCCGTTCCGCTCGGGACTCACAGAGTACGGGGTGCCGCCGACACGGGCGCACGGTCAGACGTCGCCGACCTCGTTGAACCTCTCCAGGCCCGTGGCGAGCGCGTCGATCTCCTCGTCCGTCCAGCTCTCGAAGCGACGGCGCAGCTCGCGGTGGTTCGCCTCGAGCGACTTCGCCAGGAGGTCGGAGCCACGGGCCGAGAGGGTGAGGATCTGGCCG